>JANNOZ010000010.1:0-427896 GCA_031399525.1 Actinomycetes bacterium
GCACCTCGATGTCGGCTCGTCGCATCCTGGGGCTGAAGCAGGTCCCAAGGGTTGGGCTGTTCGCCCATTAAAGCGGTACGCGAGCTGGGTTTAGAACGTCGTGAGACAGTTCGGTCCCTATCCGCCGTAGCCGTAGGAGATTTGAGGAAGGCTGTCCCTAGTACGAGAGGACCGGGACGGACGTAGCTCTCGTGTGTCAGTTGTCCCGCCCGGGGCATCGCTGATTTGCGACCTACGGAAGAGATAAGCGCTGAAAGCATATAAGTGCGAAACTCGTTCCAAGATGAGATCTCCCACAGGGTTAACCTGGTAAGGCCCGTGGTTAGACCACCACGTTGATAGGCCGGAGGTGTAAGCACGGTGACGTGTTCAGCCGACCGGTACTAATCGGCCGAGGGCTTGGATTTACAGTTGTTTGTGCTCGCTATCGAACGCTCAAGAGGTTGCCGTCGTCGGCCCTCTTTGACAACAGGTTTCGGCGGCCATGGCGGCGGGGTCACACCCGTTCCCATTCCGAACACGGCAGTTAAGCCCGCCAGCGCCGATGGTACTTGGGGGGATTCCCCCTGGGAGAGTAGGACGCCGCCGGATTTCGCAGTGGAAAGGGAGCCCTTCGGGGCTCCCTTTCTGCCGTTTGGCTGCTCGTCGATGGGGGTTCGCTGGCCCGGAGAGTGACGGGTCCGCTACGTTCGTCACGGCTCGTCCGCCGTGAGGCCACCGTCTGAGGGGATGCCCGATGTTTGACCGCACGCTTCGACGGGTCGCGCCCGCCATCGTCCTCGTCGTTGCCCTTGCGGGCTCGTCGTGCAGTGGCGATGGCGATGGATCAGCAGGCGTCGACGTGCTGGCGACTCGGACCGGCGTCGGCCTGGGCTACAGCACGACCGACCTTTCCAGCGGTGCGCAGGAGTACCCCGGAGTGACCGCCTCCGGAAGGGCGTCGCGACGGGTGCCAGCGGACCGCGCCCAGGTCCAGGTGACGTCGCTGAGCGAGTCGGCGGGGTTTCCTGGCGGTTCGGGGTTCGATGACCAGACGCGGGTGGCGGTCGTGGCTGCATTGGAGCCCCTCGGCATCGACGAGGCGGCTGTCGCCTTCTCGGACTTCTCCGACTACCAGTTGACCGTGTCGGTTGACGTGCCGGTCTCGACAGACCGCGCCGGCCAACAGGCGGTGGCCGACGCGGTTGGCTCGGTGTTGGTCGACCCCAGCAGCACCGTCCTGTTCAGCCTCCGATCGTGCGATGAGCTGGCTGGCGCCATGGGTATCGAAGCCGTCAGCGACGCCAAGGATCGGGCCCGGGCTCTGGCCAGCGGCACCGGCCTCGAGGTCGGCGACCCGGTGGCCGTCAGCTCCGACCCGACGGCCTCGAGTTCAGATGGGTATTACGCCTACAGCACAGGTCTCCTCGTCGCGACCGACGAGGAGACCTGCCCGTTGAGCTCGGCAGGTTCGGGCATCCCGGTGGCACTGGGTAGCGCGGCAGAGGTCGAGGTCTCGGTCGCGGTGCAGGTGACGTTCGGGGTGATGGCCGACGAGCCCGGCGAGTTCACCAGCTACGGGTACGGCAGCATCAAGGCCCCCGCCGGCTCGGCCTTCCTCGTGGCTCTCGGCTCCACGGGGGGCCTTGCCCCGGTGCGGGTGGAGGGTCTTGGGGCGGCATTGGTGGATGCCGGCTTCGAGGACTCGAAGATCGAGGTGGATGGAGGCAGCTCGGACCCGTTCGGCAGCGGTCAACCCGTGGTCCGGGTAGAAGTCGATGTCGCCGACATCCAAACGGCGTTCGACCGCTTCGAGGAGGTGGCCAATGACGCCTTTGGCCAGGCGACCACCGGGGTGGAGCTGGTGGTCGCCGATTGCGGGGCGGCCATCGATTCGGCTTCCAACGAGGCCGTCGCCGATGCCACGGCGAGAACCGAGGCAGTGGCCGAGGCGGGCGGTCTGGAACTGGGCGCTGTCGGGGCGGTCATGGCCTCCGTCCAGCCCGGCGCTTCCGGTGGGTTGCCGTGTGAGCCCACACCACTGTCGCTCTACGGCTCGATCACTCCCACGCTGGTGGCGGCGGACGCCGAGCCGGTCGTGACCATGACCGCCTACGCATCGGTGAGCCGGGCCGTCGAAGGTTCGTCCGGCGAGGACGAGGCCCCCACCGTGGTCGCCACCGGCACGGCCTCGGTCACGGTGGCCGCTGACGAGGCCTGGGTGACGGTGACGGTGGGGACCTCGAGCGAGTACGGGGACAGTCAGGCCCTTGGCTCTGCCGACCGGCGCCGGGTGCGCGACGAGTTGGCCAGTCGGGGTTTCGATGGCGCCGACGTCCAGCTCGATAACGTCACCTCGAGCTACGGCTCGCCGACCACTCGGATTCGAGTGCGGGTCCCGGTCGATGAGGTGGCGGTCGAGGGCAAAAGGATTCTCACCGCCGTCGAAGACCTCCTCGGCGACGCCACGGAGTCGGGGGTTCGCTATCTCACCACGGCGTGCTCGGTTGCGGTCGACCTCGCAGCCAAGGCGGCGCTGGGCGATGCCGAGGACCGGGCCGCGGGTTTGGCCAACGCAGCCGGCGGGCATCGTGGGGCCCTCGTCCAGGCGACGACGGTCGCCGTCACGGCGAACCCATCCGGCGACACCCCACCCTGCGACGACGAACCCCCGACGAGCTATCTCTATGGCATTGACAGCAGCCTGGTTGCGTTCGACGACCCGGCCGAAGTCGAGGTCAGGGTCGGCGTCCAGGCCGCCTACGAGCTGGAGGCGGCGTCGTGACGGAGGGTTGGGAGCGCGATCCCGGTTGGCCGATCGACTGGCTGACGTTGGTTCCCGGCGTGTTTCTGATTCGGTCACGACGAGCGGGAGTTGACGGGTTGGTGGCACTCCGCCAGTTGTTCGCCGCCTTCTCGGTCGGGGTCGCTGCGACCAGCGTGGTCGTCGTCGTTCTGGCCCAGGGGCCGGGGCCGACCCAACCCCAATGGACGTTCGGCGTCCTCCTTCTCGTGATCGGGGCGGCCTCCGTCACCGCATGCACCCGCGCCGGTCCGTCGCTCGACTGTGGCGATGACGCCAGCTTGGTCGAATCGTTTCGGGCCCGGTTCCTGATCGGACTGGCATTCGCCGAGAGCGCTGCGTTGCTTGGTTTCGTGGCGTTCTTCCTCACGGGTCAGGAATGGATGTACTTCGCCGGCGCCGCGATGACTGCCGTCGGCTTCTGGCGACTGGCTCCGACCGCTGCTCATCTGGACCAGGCCCAGGCCGTGCTGCGAGCCGCTGGTTGTACCAGGTCCCTCGTCGCCGCCCTACGCCGGACGGGCACCTGAAGCGTCGAGGCCCACCGCCACGCCACATCCTTGTTCAACTCGTCCTCGACGGGTCGGCTGGTCGGCTCGGCCAACGTCGCCAGAGATGACCGGCCCTATGCTCGGACGATGGCTGGTCCCGATCGTTCGCCTCGTCGCGCTCCGAGTTCGGGTGCCGGCAAGGGCCGGAAGTCTGGTCCTCGAGCTGGCGCCCCCGTTCGTGGTCGCTCCGGTCCGCCCGATCGCAAGACGGGAAGCGGCCGACCTGGAAAGTCGTCGGGCGGACCGGGTCGCCCTGGTGCCCGGCCGAGTCGTCGGACGGCGTCGACCACCGAGCGCCCGCAGTGGGGTGGAGTTGCTCGACGTGGCGCCCGGGTCGTCAAGGGTCCGATCCAGACATCCCGAGACGTCAACGAGGTCGAGCCGCCCCGTTCCACCGGGCGCCCGAGTCCGCAAGCGCCCTGGGTGGCCGACGATGCCCCGACGCCACCGCCCACCAAGGTTCGGCGCCGGCGGCGCACAGTGGGTCTCGACGACGCGGCGTTGGCCGAGATCGACCGGTGGGTCGAGCCCCGTCATCGCCAGAAGGTCATCGACTCGTTGGTGTTGGCGGCCAACGCCTTCGGCGAGGAGCGCTATGCCGACGCCGCTCGAGTCCTGCGCCCCTTGGCCCAGCAGAACCCAGATGCAGCGCCGATCAGGGAGCTCTACGGGCTGACGCTCTATCGCCAGGGTCGGTGGCGGGCCGCGCTGGGCGAGCTGGAGGCCGCCGATCAGCGGCGTGGGTCGGTCGATCAGTTCCCGGTCCGAGCCGACTGCCATCGGGCACTGGGTCAGCACCGGGCGGTCGAGGACCTGTGGGACGGCTTGCGCCAAGAGGGCGTGGCCGTCGAGGTCTTGACCGAGGGTCGGATCGTGACCGCAGGGTCCCGCGCCGATCGCGGCGACCTTCGGGAGGCCATCGCCTTGTTGGAGGCCGGGGTCAAGCCGGTGAGGCGAGCCCAGGAGCACAACCTGCGGCTGTGGTACGCCCTGGGCGCCCTCTACGAGCGGGCCGGCGATCTGCCCCGAGCCCGGACCCTCTTTCGCGATGTCGTCGTGTCGGACCCGTCGTTCGCCGACGCTGCCGAGCGGCTCTCGTCGCTGAGCTGAGCGACCTCGGCTTGGTTGTCACGCCCCCTCGGTAGGGTCAGCACCAACCTCCCCCACGGTGTCCCGCAGCGTGAGGGGTTTCCATGAACATCGTGATGATCCGAGGCGAGCTTTCTCGTCCCGCCACGGTCCGGGTGTTGGCCAGCGGCGATCGACTGGTGGCCTACGAGCTGACCATTCGTACCGAGAACAACCGGGCCGAGACAGTGCCGGTGGTCTGGCTCGGAGCGCCGGCCTCGGCCGCCGAACGCGACACCGGCGACGATGTCGTCGTCATCGGGCGGGTCCGGCGCCGATTCTTCACCGGACCCGGCGGCACCCAGAGCCGCACCGAGGTGGTGGCTCGCCGAGTGCTCTCGGCCCGGTCCACCGCATCGGTGGCCAAGGCACTGGCGGCCGCCTGCCAGGAGGCGACTGGCGGCGCTGGCGAACCCCTTCGGTAGTCTCGACAGGTCGGCTGGCGTCTCGCCCCGAGTTCGCGACCATGAGGTGACTATGGACATCCAGGCCCTGCTCGGCGACGACGCCGACTCGCTGCTCACCCACGTCTCCAAGGGCATTCCCAAGGAGGAACTCAGCCTTCCTGGTCCCGACTTCGTCGACCGAGTCGTGTCCCAGACCGACCGGTCGGTGCCGGTGCTGCGCAACCTCCAGTCGCTCTTCAGCCACGGGCGCCTCGGCGGGACCGGCTACGTGTCGATCCTCCCCGTCGACCAGGGCATCGAGCACTCAGCCGCGGCCAGCTTCGCTCCCAACCCGGCCTACTTCGATCCGGCCAACATCGTCGAGTTGGCCATTGAGGGTGGCTGCAACGCGGTGGCGAGCACCTTCGGCGTGCTCGGGTCGGTGTCGCGTCGCTACGCCCACCGCATCCCGTTCATCGTCAAGCTCAACCACAACGAGCTGCTGACCTACCCCAACAAGTTCGACCAGGTGATGTTCGGCTCGGTGGCCCAGGCCTACGAGCTCGGTGCGGTGGGCGTGGGAGCGACGATCTACTTCGGCTCGGAGGAGAGCACGCGCCAGCTCCAGGAGGTCAGCGAGGCGTTCGCCGAAGCCCACGACCTCGGTCTCTTCACCGTGTTGTGGTGCTACCTGCGCAACAGTGAGTTCAAGGTTGGCGACACCGACTACCACGTGGCCGCCGACCTGACCGGCCAGGCCAACCACCTCGGCGTGACCATCGGTGCCGACATCATCAAGCAGAAGCTTCCCGAGAACAACGGCGGGTTCAACGCGTTCAAGGGCTACGGCAAGACCAGCCCGCTGGTGTACGACACCCTGACCACCGACCACCCGATCGACCTCACCCGTTGGCAGGTGGCCAACTGCTACATGGGCCGAGCCGGGCTCATCAACAGCGGCGGGGCCAGCTCTGGCGCATCAGATCTGGCCGAGGCCGTGCGCACCGCGGTGATCAACAAGCGAGCTGGAGGCACCGGTCTGATCTCGGGCCGCAAGGCCTTCCAGCGCCCGATGGCCGAAGGCGTCGAGCTGCTCCACGCCATCCAGGACGTCTACCTCACCGAATCCATCACCATCGCCTGATCCAGGTGTTCGCGGCCGATCTGCCCGCAGCGGTACGCTGAGCAGCCCCCGTCCCAGACCTCGAAGGAAGAGCAGACGTGACCGATACGGCATCGTCGCCAGTCTCGGTCGACCGCGTCGTCGTGCGCTTCGCCGGCGACTCCGGCGACGGCATGCAGCTGACCGGCGACCGCTTCACCAATGTGAGCGCCCTGGTCGGTAACGACCTCTCCACACTGCCCGACTTCCCGGCCGAGATCCGGGCCCCAGCCGGAACCCTGGCCGGAGTCTCGGCCTTCCAGGTGCAGATCTCGGCCAGCGACATCACCACGCCGGGCGATTCGCCCGACGTGCTGGTGGCCATGAACCCGGCGGCGCTGCGCAACGAACTGCGTCGGCTGCGCAAGGGCGGGACCATCATCGTCAACCAGGACACGTTCGACGAGCGCAACCTGACCAAGGCCGGGTACACCACCAACCCCCTGGGTGACGGCAGCCTCTCGGAGTTCAAGCTGTTCGAGGTCCCGATGACCAGCCTGACCCTCGAGGCGGTCAAGGAGCTGGGCGTCAAGCCTCGTGACGCCGAGCGGTCGAAGAACTTCTTCGCCCTCGGACTGATCTCGTGGATCTACACGCGCCCGATCGAACCCACCCTCGAGTGGATCAACAAGCGCTTCGCTCGCAACGTCCAGGTGCTCGAGGCCAACACGTTGGCGTTCAAGGCCGGGCACGCGTTCGGCGAGACCGCCGAGCTGTTCGACCACACCTACGAGATCCGCCCTGCCCAACTCACCCCGGGCCTCTACACCAACATCACCGGCAACATCGCGCTGGCCTACGGGGTCATCGCCGCCGGCCAGCTCACCGGCCGGGACGTGTTCTTGGGCTCCTACCCGATCACGCCGGCGTCCGACATCCTCCACGAGCTGTCCAAGCACAAGAACTTCGGGGTCAAGACCTTCCAGGCCGAAGATGAGATCGCGGGTATCGGCTCGGCTCTGGGGGCAGCCTTCGGGGGCAGCCTGGCCCTCACCACGACGTCGGGGCCGGGGGTGGCCCTCAAGTCTGAGACGATCGGCCTGGCCGTATCCCTCGAGTTGCCGCTGCTGATCGTCGACATCCAACGCGGCGGACCGTCCACCGGCCTGCCGACCAAGACCGAGGCCGCCGACCTGCTCCTGGCTGTCTACGGCCGCCACGGCGAGTCGCCCCTGCCCGTGATCGCCGCCTTCAGTCCGGCCCACTGCTTCGATGCGGTCATCGAAGCAGTCCGCATCGCCTTCACCTATCGCACGCCGGTGATCTTGTTGTCCGACGGGTACCTGGCCAACGGCTCCGAGCCGTGGTTGCTGCCGGATCTGGCCGACTACCCGGCCATCGATCCGGGCTTCACGACCGAGGCCAACCACTTCGACGAGGACGGCAACGCCCACTTCTGGCCCTACCAGCGCGACCCGGAGACCTTGGCTCGGGCCTGGGCCATTCCCGGCACCGCCGGACTCCAGCACCGCATCGGGGGCATCGAGAAGGAAGACGGGTCGGGGAACATCTCCTATGACCCCGAGAACCATGAACGCATGGTCCAGATCCGGGCAGCCAAGATCGCCGGAATCGCCAAGACGATCCCGCCCGTCGAGGTCCTCGGCGACGAGGACGCCGAGCTGCTGGTCCTGGGCTGGGGATCGACGTGGGGAGCGATCACGTCCGCGGTGGCCAACGTTCGGGCCCGGGGTGAGAAGGTCGCCCAGGTGCACCTCATGCATCTCAACCCTTTCCCCGCCAACTTGGGCGAGGTGCTGGCTCGCTACCCGAGGATTCTCGTGCCCGAGATGAACCTGGGGCAGCTGACCAAGATGATTCGGGCCGAGTTCCTCGTGCCCGCCGAGGTGGTGAGCAAGGTGCAGGGCCAGCCGTTCACCAGCGGCGAGCTCGAAGACCGCATCTTGCTGGCCGTCACCGAAACGGAGGCCTCCCGATGACCGACACGCTTCCCGCGGCGGGCGACATGCCGGCCACCAGTCGCAAGGACTGGATGAGCGACCAAGAGGTCCGGTGGTGCCCCGGTTGCGGCGACTACTCGATCCTCGCCGCGGTCCAGCTGCTCATGCCTGAGCTGGGAGTCCGGCCCGAGAACACCGTCTTCGTGTCGGGCATCGGCTGTTCGAGCCGCTTCCCGTACTACATGAACACCTATGGCTTGCACTCGATCCATGGTCGGGCACCGGCGATCGCTACCGGCTTGGCCACGGCCCGGCCCGACCTCGACGTCTGGGTGATCACCGGCGACGGCGACGGCCTGTCGATCGGGGGCAACCACCTGATCCATGCCCTGCGCCGCAACGTCAACCTCAAGATCCTGTTGTTCAACAACCAGATCTACGGGTTGACCAAGGGCCAGTTCTCGCCCACGTCCGAAGTGGGCAAGGTGACCAAGTCGACTCCCTACGGGTCGCTCGACCATCCGTTCAACCCGATCTCGGTGGCCATCGGAGCCGAGGCCACGTTCGTAGCCCGTACCCACGACCTCGACCGAGCTCACATGATGGAGACCTTCCGTCGGGCGCACGAGCACAAGGGCGCGGCGTTCGTCGAGATCTACCAGAACTGCAACGTCTTCAACGACGGAGCGTTCGAGGCGATCACCACGAAGTCCAATCGGGGCTCGATGCTCATCCCGCTGACCCACGGGCAGCCCATTCGTTTCGGTGACGACAACGAGCTGGGTGTCGTGTCCGACGCCCAGGGACAGCTTCGCATCGTCGAGGTGGCTGAGGTCGGGGAGGACGCGTTGCTGGTGCACGACGAGACCCGCGACGACCCCGGGCTGGCCTTCGCCTTGAGCCGCATCGCCACGGGGCCGACCATGCCAACGCCCGTGGGAGTGTTCCGGGCCGTCGAGCGTCCTGAGTACACCGAGAGCGTGACCGCTCAGGTCGACCAGGCCGTCGAATCCAAGGGCCGAGGCGATCTCGGGGCCCTGTTGCGCTCCGGTTCGACCTGGACGGTCTGACCAGAAGCTGGTCGGTCAGCCCAGCGAGCGGAACACGAAGCCGGTTCGGGGTTTCGGGTAGAAGTAGGTGGTCTTGGGCGGCATACGGTCGCGGGCATGGGCCACCTGAGCGATCTGGCCCACCGTGGCCGGACGGAGCAGGACGCCGGCGTTGACGGTCCCCGATGCCACCCGCTCGGCGATCAGCTCGACCCCGTGCTGGTAGGTCAGCTCGTGGTCGGGCAGGGTGGCCAACGCGGTGGCGATGCGGCTGCTGTCCAGGTCGGGTGCAGTGGCGGCGAAGGCGTCGGCCCGGGGGACCAGCAAGGTGCGGGAGCGGTCTGGCAGGACAAGGGCCAATGCCTCGGCATCCTGCATGGCGTCGAGGATCTGGTCGTCGCCTGCGGTCGTGGGGTACGGGTCGAAGAACGCCTCGAGCGCGCCGAGGAGATCGAAGTCGGCGGGCAGACCTGCGACCAGGCGGTGAATAGCCCGCACCGCGAGCTGTGACTCGGTGAGCTCGACCACGTAGGCCATGGTCAGGTCGTAGTCGCCGGACGCACCGCCTGCGGCCTCCCGACGCTCGTCTCGGTAGGCCAAGGACGTCTCGTAGCGGTGGTGGCCATCGGCGATGACCAACGGCGCCGACGCCACGATCTGCGAGATCGTGTCGGCCATGGCTCCGGCGTCGACCTTCCAGAGACGGTGGTGCACGCCGAGCTCGTCGGTGCAGCGTCCGACGGGGGACTGGGCGTCGGCAATCAGGTCGGACAGGCCTCGGCCCAACGTGAGGCCCCAGATGGGCGACAGGTTGTGGGCGGTGGATCTCAGCAGGTGGAGGCGGTCGCTCTTGGCCTTGGGCGTCGTGTGTTCGTGGGGGAGGATGTCGCCGTCGCCGGGGCGTTCTAGTTCGAGGGCGCCGATCACCCCGATGGTGTGCCGGGGCCGTCCGCTCTCGTCGTGGTAGCCCATCCCGTAGAGATAGAAGGACGGCTCGTCGTCGGTTGTCAGCACGCCGAGCTCTTGCCAGTCATCGAGCGTCTGAGCCGCCACCGCGTAGGGGTCGAGGCCGTCGCCGGCGTCGACTGGCAAGTCGACGTGGACCACGTTGTAGCCGGTGCGTCCGGCCAGCTCCGCCCGTTCGGTGTCGGCGATCACGTCGTAGGGCGGTGCGGTTACGGCGTTGAGGTCGATGTCGGCGTGGTAGCGGAGGCCGCGGAAGGGTTCGAAGCGAGGCACCACCCCTGCCTAGCAGGTCGGCCCCGGTGGTCCGCTCGTTGGCCGGTACCGTCGAGCCAGTGGCGTGGATCCTCGATCTCGACGGCGTGATCTGGCTGGCCCACGAACCGATCGCCGGTTCGGCCCAGGCGGTCGACCAGTTGCGATCTGCCGGCGAGGGGGTGGTGTTCGTCACCAACAACTCGAGCGCGCCGATTGCAGATGTCGAGGCTTCCCTCGCGGCGATTGGCATCGTCGCCGTGGGGGACGTCATCACGTCGGCCCAGGCGGCGGCCAGCCTGCTCGTGCCGGGCCAGCTCGCCCACGTCCTGGGCGGCCCCGGAATCGAAGAGGCGCTGGTGGAGCGGGGGGTGGTGGTGGCCGACGACGACGCCGTAGCCGACGGTAAAGGTCGGGTAGATGCCGTCGTTGTTGGGTTCACTCGGGCGTTCGACTACGAGCGCCTACGGGTGGCCGCCTCCTTGGTGCTTCACGGGGCGCAGTTGATCGGCACCAACGACGACGTGACCTACCCGACACCCGCCGGACCTATTCCGGGCGGTGGCGCTCTGGTCGCTGCCGTGGCCGCTGCCACCGAGGTGTCGGCCACCATTGCCGGCAAGCCCTTCGGCCCCATGGCCGCGCTGGTGCTCGACCAGGTCGGTCCAGGTCGCCACACGGTCGTCGGCGACCGACCTTCGACCGACGGCCGCTTCGCCAAGGCGCTCGGTGCCCGGTTTGCTCAGGTGCGGTCGGGTGTCGACGAGCGGCTATCTGGCGACTCGACTGTCCACCTGGTCGCCGACGACCTGGCGTCAGTTGTCGAGCTGCTGGGCCCCCGGTGAGGAGGTGGCGCGGCTGACTGCCGCGGATGGCCGCGACCCCGAGTGGTTAGCGTCCCGATGGTGCGCCGCCGACTCGACACCGAGCTGGTCCGTCGCGGGCTGGTGGTGAGCCGTGAGCAGGCCCAGGCCGAGATCGAGTCGGGCCGGGTGCTGGTCAGGGGAGCGGTCGCCGACAAGGCGGCCCGGATGGTCGCTCCGGACGAACCAGTCGCCGTCGTCGGTCCCCCTCCCCGGTTCGTCAGTCGAGGCGGCGAGAAGCTGGATGCCGCGTTGACCCGTTTCGAGCTCGATGTCACCGGGTGGAGGGTCCTCGACGCTGGTGCGTCGACCGGCGGCTTCACCGATTGCCTACTCCAACGGGGGGCGGCCCAGGTCCTGGCTGTCGATGTCGGTCACGGGCAGTTGTCCGATCGCCTCCGCCGCCATCCCCAGGTGGTCGTTCGCGAACGCAGCAACGTGCGAGCACTCGTCGTAGACGACATCGGGGGGTGGGTCGATGCGGTAGTCGCCGACCTCTCGTTCATCTCGTTGCGGACGGTCCTGCCGGCTCTGGTCGGGGTGACGCGTCCGGGTGGGACGCTGGTGATCCTCGTCAAGCCGCAGTTCGAAGCCGGCCGAGCCGAGGTGTCCCGGGGCCGGGGGGTGGTGCGCGACCCCGCGGTCTGGAGCCGGGTCCTCGACGAGGTGGGCACCGCGGTGCGGGCCACCGGAGCGACCATCATGGGGTGCATGCCTTCCCCCATCACCGGTGCCGACGGCAACGTCGAGTTCCTTCTGCACGTGGTGGTGCCCGATGAGGCGATCGGGGTCGACGGTGGCAGTTCGACCTCAGAGATGCTCGCTGGTGCGGTCGCCGAGGCCGAGGCCCGGAACCACTGATGGCGGTCGTCGGTTTGGTCGTCCATCCGGCCCGGGAGTCAGCGGCCGTCCTGGCCCGCCAGGCCAAGTCGTGGCTGGACACCCATGGTCACCAGGCTTGCCTGCTCGACGCCGATGACCGCTTGTCCGACATTCCGACGGTCGGCGAGGTTCCTGGGTTAGACGTGGCCGTGAGCCTCGGAGGCGACGGCACCATGCTGCACGCCGTCGACCTCGTGGCCGATGCCGGGGTGCCGGTGATCGGCGTCAATCTCGGCCAGCTCGGCTACCTGACCGAAGTCGAGCCCACGCATCTGGACCGGGCCCTCGAGCGCTTCGTCACCGACGCCTACGAGATCGAGGAGCGCATGCGCCTCGGTGTCACCGTGTTCGACACCGGGCCCGGCCGAACCGACGCACCCACGGCCTCGACCTACCGGGCGCTCAACGAAGCGGTACTCAACAAGGTGTCCAACGGGCAGATAGCCCGGGTTCGGGTGTCGGTCGACGGTGTCGGGTTCACGACCTACGCGGCCGACGGCGTCATCGTGGCCACCCCGACTGGCTCGACGGCCTATGCCTGGTCAGCCGGGGGGCCCATCGTCGCCCCTGATCACGAAGCCCTGCTGTTGACCCCAGTGGCTCCGCACCTGCTCTTCGACCGATCGCTGGTCCTGCCGCCGGCGTCGGTGGTGCGTCTGGAGGTCGAGGGCCGTCCAGCGGCGCTGGCCGTCGATGGGCGCAACGTCGGGGTCCTGAACGACGGGGACGCCATCGAGTGCACCCGCGCCGCCCTACCGGCCCGATTCGTCCGGTTCGAGCCCCGAGGGTTCCTCCAGTTGGTCAAGGCCAAGTTCGGCCTCCCCGAGCGCTAGCGGTGCTCCTCGGCGTCGGGTTCATCGCTGCGATGGTGGCGGCGGCCGTCGCGTGGCGGTTGCTCAGCCCGGTCTTCAGCGCCGAGACGTTCGCTCGACTCAACCGGCACAACCGTCGCCTCCCCACGGCCGCGGGTCTGGTCGTCGTTCTGGTCGTCGTCGGCGGCGGCGCGGTGGTCATGGTTGCCCGAGCAGCAGGAGTCGACATACTGCCGGCGACCAGTGCCGGACTGGAGCTCGTCGTCGTGGCCGTGGTTGCCTTCGGGCTGCTGGGCCTCCTCGACGACCTCGGCGGCGTCGGTCAGAGCGGAGGGTTCCGACGCCACCTGAGCGAGCTGGGACGCGGTCGAGTCACGACCGGTGCGGTGAAGCTGTTCGGCGGCGGCGCCGTCGGTGTCATCGTCGCCGCCCCGATCTCGGCCGATCGTGGTGTCGGTCGACTCCTGGTTGACGCTGCCCTCGTGGCCCTGGCGGCCAACCTGGCCAACCTGCTCGACCGGGCGCCCGGGCGTACGACCAAGGTGGCGACCGTGGTGGTGGTCGGACTGGTGCTGGTGTCGGCCAGCCCACACGAGCTTCTCGGCGTGGTGATCGTCATCGGAGCCGCGTGGGGCCTGCTCGTGCCTGAGCTGACCGAGTCACTCATGCTGGGAGACGTGGGGGCCAACGCCATCGGAGGTGCAGTGGGAGTCGGCCTGCTCCTCACGCTCGATCCGACCGGTCGCACGGTGGCCTTGGTCGTGCTCGTGGTTCTCAATGGCTTGAGCGAGGTCGTGTCGTTCAGCGCGGTCATCGACCGGGTGCGTCCCCTGCGCTGGGTCGATCGGCTCGGAACGCGCCCGAGCTGAGCCGAACGACCCCGTTGGGCGACCCGGGAGCGATACCATCGCTCGTTCCGCAGGCCCTCGTGGTACCCGCCACAGCCTGTAGAACCACCTGGTCGTATGGTTCCTCGCTGGCGTCTCCCGTCCCCTTCCCGCCGACTGACGGGCGCAGTTAGGTGACCGTGCTCGGCCACCTCCGGGAACGAGTACTCGGTCATCGGGCGCCGGCAAGCTCTCCGATGGCCATCTCGGGCCGAGCCCGAGTCGGACGTCGGACCAAGGACCTGATCAAGCTCCTCGAGGCGGGAGACATCGCCGTCATCGACCACGCCGACCTCGACCGGGTCGCCGGTGACGGACTGGCCGAGTCGGGTGTCGCCGCCGTCGTCAACGCCGCCCCGTCGATCACCGGCCGATATCCCAACGGCGGACCCATTCGCATTGCCGCCGCCGGGATTCCTCTCATCGACCAAGCCGGGCCAGCTGTCCTCGAGATCGCCGACGGCACGGTTATCACGATCGAGGGAGGCCGGGTCCTGGTCGACGGCCTCGAGATCGCCGCAGGTGAGCTCCTCGTCTCGTCGTCCATCGAAGAGCGCATGGAAGCGGCCCGAGGGGCCATCGGCACCGAGCTGGCCAACTTCGCAGCCAACACGCTCGAGTACGTCCAGCACGAGGCTCGGGTCATGTTCGAGCCGCTCGAGCTCCCACCGTTGCGGACCCCGTTCAAGGGTCGTCACGCCGTGGTGGTGGTGAGGGGCATCGACTACCGCACCGACCTGCGCGCCTTGCGGCCCTACATCCGCGAGTACCGACCGGTGCTGATCGGCGTCGATGGCGGCGCCGACGCCATGCTCGAACTCGGTTTGCGGCCCGATGTGATCATCGGCGACTTCGATTCGGTCTCCGACCGGGCCCTCGGCTCCGGAGCCGAACTGGTCCATCACGTCCACCCCGACGGTCGGGCTCCTGGGCGGGAGAATCTCCAGGCTTGGGGCCGCCCTTACCACGAGCTCGTCGTCGAGGGCACCAGCGAAGACGCAGCCATGCTGTTGGCCAACGACGCCGGTGCGTCACTCATCGTGGCGGTCGGCACGCATTCGACCATGGTCGAGTTCCTCGACAAGGGCCGGGCCGGCATGTCTTCGACGTTCCTCACCCGGCTGCGGCTATCGATCGTCCTGGTCGACGCCAAAGGGGTGAGCCAGCTCTACGCCGGACGAATCCGACGTCGAGACGTCGTCCTCCTCTTGGCCGCTGCGCTGGTCCCGATGGTCGCCATCTCGGTGGTGTCCGAACCGGTTCACGTCTTGTGGAGCGGCGTGTGGCTCAACCTGCGAGATCTGTGGATCTCGGTACGTGACGCGGTGTCCGGGCCGTGATCACCGTTCGGGCCTATCTCATCTCGATCGTGGCCATCTTCTTGGCCTTGGGTATCGGCGTCGTCGCCGGCGCCACCTTCATCGACCAGCTCACCGTCGATGCCCTCAACCAGAGCATCGACCGAGTGGAGAAGAACCTGATCGAGCGGGAGGAGGAACAGCGCCGCCTCGAAGCTCGGATCGAAGAGTCCGACGCCTTCACGGCGGAGGCGTCCAATCAGCTGGTCACCGACGTCCTGGTCGGGGTCCCGGTGATCGTCGTGGCCGAGCGAGGAGTCGAGTCGGCCACCGTCGATTCGACGGTCGAGCTGGCCGAGGCCGCCGGTGCTTCTGTCGGCGGTGTGTTGTGGATCGAGGAGGGCGTGCTATTCGAGGATCCGGCGCTTCGTGAGGAAGTTGCCGACGCCCTCGGCTCGACCAGCGACGATCCTGGTGAGCTGCAGGCGTCGACCTTCCGGGCAATCGGCCGAAGCCTGACCAACGGGGATGAGGTGTCGCTCAGCAGCGACGGCACCCCGACGACGCTTGCTCCCGAGTCGACCACCACCGCGACGGGTGCGATCGGCCAGGTGCTGACGGCGCTGCTCGATTCCGGGGTCGTGTCCTGGGAACCCAGCGAGGAGGGCCAGTCGCTGGCCGAGGTCGCCGATCCGTCGATGCGGGTCCTGGTCGTGGCTGGTTCGGAGAGTCCCCTGGGACCCTCGGTAACGATCCAGCTCGCTCGCTCGTTGACCGGCTCGGGCGTGCCCGTGGTGGTCGCCGAGGTGACCCCGACCGATGGCGAGCGTGGTGTGGTGGTCGGACCGATCCGCAACGACGACGATCTGACCTCGCAGGTGTCGACCGTCGACGACCTCGAACTCGCGTCGGGCCGGGTGGCCGCGGTGTTGGCTGTCGCTGGGTTGGGGCAGGGCACGGTCGGCCACTACGGCTTTGCTGACGGCGCGACCTCGGTGCTGCCGCCGCCCCAGCCCTCGTGAGGGCGCCAACCAGGCTGACCCGCTCGGCGGTGGGCATGGGAGCAGTCACCGCGGGCTCTCGGGCCGCTGGGGCTGTTCGGGTGTTGGTCATCGCCGCGGTGCTGGGGACGACCTACCTGGGCAACACCTTCCAGGCGACCAACGCGGCTCCGACGATCGTGTTCGAGGTGTTGGCGGCCGGAGCACTATCCGCCGTGCTGGTACCCACATTCGTTACCTACCTCGCCCGAGGCGCCCAGGCCGACACCCAGCGCCTGGCGGCTGGCCTGTTGGGCCTGGCTCTGGTGCCGCTCGGCCTGCTCAGCGTGGCCATGTTCGTCGCGGCACCACAGGTGGCAGCGGTCTTGACCAGCGCCGTGTCGGACCCCACCGTGGCCGCCCAGCAGAACGAGCTCGCCACCTTCCTGTTGCGGGTGTTCGCCCCCCAGATCCCGCTCTACGCGTTCGGCGCCATCGCCATCGCGGTTCTCAACGCCAAGCGATCCTTCAGCCTCCCGGCGGCTGCACCAATCGGCAACACGGTCGTGTTGATTGGGTTCCTACTCGTATTTCAGGCCATGGCCGGACCCAATCCCGGGCTCGTGCTCACCACCGCGGAACGCTGGGTGCTGGGTTTGGGCGGCACATTGGGGGTCGTGGCCTTCGTCGGGATCCCGACCGTCGCTCTGTGGCGGCAGGGGTTCTGGCTGTGGCCCAGCTTTCGTGGCGGCGCAGATGGTGATCGTCGGTGGGTGTGGCGAGACCACCGGACCATGGGCCTGCTGCGAATGTCGGCGTGGGCTGTGCTCCAACAGGGAGCTCCCAGCGTGTTGCTGGGTCTCGCCATCGTCCTCGGTGGGGCTGTGGCGGGCGGGGTCGTGGCCTACCAAGTCGCCTGGATGGTGTTCCTGGCGCCCTACGCCGTGGTCGCTCAACCCATCCACACTGCGATCGCCCCCGACCTGGTGGAAGAGGCGGCCCGAGACGACGCCGGCGCCTCGTTGGCCTCCTCTGTCCGGTGGGCGCTCGACGTGATGGCCGTGCTGGTGATTCCGGTGGCCGCAGTGTGCGTCACCTTGGCTGTGCCCGCCATGCAGGTCGTGGCCTTCGGGCGAGCCACCGAAGGTGATGGGGTGGCGTTGATGGGAGCGGCCCTGGCCGCACTCGGCCTCGGTCTGTTCGGCTACGGCGCCTCGATGATGCTCGCCCGGGTCTGGTACACCGTCGGCGATAGCCGTACCCCAGCACTGGTGACAGTGATCTGTGTCGCGGTCGGGGTGGTTGCCATGACGGTCCTGGCCGCACCGGCGAGTGGCAGTGCCCGCCTCGTCGGCCTCGGGTTGGGAACGAGCCTGGCATTCGACCTCTCGGCCGTCGTCCTCGGTGTGCTCTTCAGTCGACGAACCGGGCATTCGGTCTGGCCCCGAGCGTTGCCGGTGAGCGTCCTGGCCGCTGTTCCACTCGCCCTGGCCGCCGGTTGGGCGGTCCACGTGGCTGACCCCAGCGGCCGGCTGGGTACCGCGGGGCTCTTGGCGGTCGTCATCGCCGGCGCCGGGGCGCTGTACACCGCCATCATCTGGTTGGCCCATCCGGTCGCCCCCCGGGTGACGATCGAACGGACGACGTGAGCCTGCTGGCGGGCTCCGCATGGCGACTGTCCGGATGGGCGATTCGGGTCGGGCTCGTCGCTGTCCTGATGGCGACGGCGATCGAGATCACGGCCACCGATTCGGCCGCTGCGCCCGGCTCGCCGGCTCGGCGGGTGTTGGTGATCTCGCTGCCCACGGCATCGTGGGAGTCACTCGCCGGTCGAGACCTCCCCAATCTCGATCGCTTCTTCGAAGACGCTGCCCTCGGGAGCGTCTCGGTGCGTGGTGTGGGCCGTAGGACTACCGCTGGCGACGGCTACCTCACCATGGGCGCTGGTACCCGAGCCCGAGGGTTGGCCGTCGAAGAGGGCCAAGCCTTCGACGTCGACGAGCCCGTGGGCACGACCACCGCGGGTGGGATCGTCTCGGACCGCGGTGACATCCCTCCTTTCGAGGGGTTGGTCAACCTGGCCATGCCCGACCTCATTCGGCTCAACGAGGCCCTGCCCTATGACGCCGAGCTCGGTTCGGTGGGCGAGACGCTGGCCGACGGCGGCTGGAGTCGGGCTGTCGTGGCCAACGCCGACGGCGTCGGCAGCACCGGCCAAGCCGTCAGGGTCCGAACGGCGACGTTGGCACTGGCCGACAGTGGCGGCGTCGTACCCGAAGGCGAGGTCGATTCCGATCTTCTGGTCGACGACTCCCTCGCGGCATTCGGGGTCCGCCTCGACGTCGACCGGGTGGTGGCCGCCGCCGAGCGCTCGTGGCGGGACAACGCGGTGGTCCTCGTCGAGGCATCGGACTTGGCTCGCGCCGACGCCTATCGAGCAGCGAACGGCGCCGACGCCGATGCCCGTACCGACGCCGCCTACCGGGCCACCGACGCGCTGGTCGGTCGACTGCTCGATCTCGTCGATCTCGAGCGCGACGCGGTGTTGATCGTCGGGCCGAATCACCCGGTTGGTCAACCGCAGCTCACTATCGCCGCCCTGCGAACTCCGGGCCGCGAGGGAGGCCTCCTCGAATCGGCCACGACCCGGCGGGCCGGCATCGTGACCCTGGCCGACATCGGGCCGACGATCGTCGATCTCGCCGGGCTCGATGTACCCACCTCGATGGAGGGGACGCCGTTCGAGGCAGTGGCTGGGGGGGACAGTGCATCGAGGAGGGCATCGCTCGTGGCGACCGACCAGGCGGCCCGATTCCGGGACCGGGTGGTGGCGCCGGTGAGTGAGGTGGTGGTGCTGATCAGCCTGGCGGTCTGGGTGGTCGCCGCGCTGGCGATCGGCCGGTGGCGAGGACGGACTCGGCTCCGTCGTGTCGCGACATGGGGAGCGCTGTGGGTGCTCGGCGTGTTCCCAGCCACCTACCTGGCCGGTCCGTTCGCGTTCCATGCATATGGGGTCTGGTGGTACTGGGCCTTCATCGCCTCGGTCGCCGCCGCGTTGGCCACCGCCGAGCTCCTCGTCGGTCGCCGGGACCGGCTCGATCCGCTGATCGGCGCCCTGGGACTGATCGTGGTCGTGCTCATCGTCGACGTGGTGACCGGGGCCCGGCTCCAGCTGAACACCGTGTTCGGCTACTCGCCCATCGTCGGGGGGCGGTTCGCCGGTCTGGGCAACTTGGCGTTCGGCCAGCTGGCTGGGGCGGGAATCCTGCTGGCGGGATTGCTGCTGCGCCGGTTCGAGGGTCCCCGGGGTCGGCTCGGGGCGCTGGCGGTTCTGTTCCTGGTTCTCCTTGTCGTCGGTCTGCCGTTCTGGGGCGCGGATGTGGGAGGCGCGCTGACCATGGTGGTCGTCGTCGGCGTCACGACCATGTTGGTGTTGGGCAAAAGGGTTCGGGGTCGCACCCTCGTGGCCTGGGGGGCGACTTCGGTGGCGGTGCTGGCCGTCTTCGCGATCATCGACCTCTCGCGCCCAGCCAGTGATCGAACCCACCTCGGGCGCCTGGTCGCCCGAATCGGCGACGAGGGCATTGGCGCCTTCACCACCGTGGTCGGCCGGAAGTTGGGAGCCAACCTCTCGGTGTTGACCGGCTCGATCTGGACCCTCATGTTGCCGGTGGCCTTCGGATTCCTCGCCTGGTTGATCTGGCGGGGCCCCGATTTCCTACGTCGGGTCCGGTTCGATCTGGCCGAGGTCCTCCCCGGTCTAGCCCTGGCCGCGGTGCTCGGATTCGCCCTCAACGACTCGGGGATCGCGGTGCCGGGCATCATGCTCGGCGTGGTCAACGCTGCGTTGGCCTACTTCGTTCTCACCGAGCCAGTGGCTCACACTGCGGATTGAGGTAAAGGGCCCGATCGTCGTCAAAAGACGCATCCCGGACGAACCCCACCTCGGCCAGACCGGCGGCCAGCCCGGGCAGTTCGCCGAAACGGTCGGACCAGACGACCACGGCGCACACGTCGGGCGCGGCCGCCGCCTCCACCAGCGAAGCCGTGGTGATGCGCCCGGTGTCGACACGGAGCTGGGAGGTGTCGACCAGGTCATCTGGCGTACGTAGGCCCGCTCGCCAGACGATCCCTGGGTCATCGCTGATGGCCAGGGCGTCGGTCGGGAGGGCGCTGAGCGCAGCGTGGACCCGAGCGTCGTCGCCTTGGCGGTCGGATGGAAACAAGTAGGGCCGGAGGTGGATCGCCTGCAGCGGCAAGGTCACCGCCAAGGCCACGAGAACGACCGTCCGACCCGGGCGACGCCGAACGGCGAACAAGGCAAGGGGGACGATGAGGTGGGCCATGTGCGGGCGCCACAGCGGGGCGCTGGCGAGAAGGACCACCCCGGTGGCGACCAGCCAGGCGGCCAGGAGGGCATCGGGGCCGGGCGACCAGGGTCGGGTGATGCGAGGTTGCGATAGGCCTACGAGCGTGACTCCGGCCAGCACCGAGAGGACCAAGACGCTCGGGTCGCGGTCGGCCAACGTGGCCAGCACCTTGCCCACGTTGGCCAGGGGGGTCTGTTGGGTGTGGACCTCGAGGTGGTACGTGACCGACTGGTCCCAAACGCGGGCCAGGCCCCAGGGCAGCGCGGTAGCCAGGCCGACGGCGACGGCCGAGATCGCTGCGACCACCACGAGGCGGGGGCGTCGAGTCGACAGCAGGAGCATGGCCACCGGGACCGCAGTTGGCGCCACGAGCAGGTTCTTCACCGACAGAGCCGCGCCGAGAAGGATGCCCACCGCAATCGCTCGGCGCACGGTAGGTGAGTCGGTCAGTCCCACGGCTACGGCCACAGCGGCGACCGACAACGCCAGCGCCGGCCCCCCCGACGCCAAGGGCCCCGAGACGATCAACACGCTGCCCGACACTCCGACGAGCAGGGCGCCCAGTCCGGCACCCCATCTATCGGTCCAGCGGAGGGCGATGCGGTAGGTGGCGAACACGAGCACCAGGGCGGACACCACGCCAAGCAACCTCGGGCCGTCGAGCGTGCGCAGACCGATCAGATCGGCCAGCCCCACGAGGGGCAGGAACAGGGGGCCCTGGCTGGAGAAGACGTCGCGGAAGGGCAGGGCGCCGTGGCGCATGGCCATCGCCGATGCCCCGTAGACACCGTCGTCGAAGGTCAGGTGCCGGCTGGCGAACACCGACGGGAGGCGTACCGCCACGGTGACGGCGAGCACCCATCGCGGGGTACGGAGCAGGGCAGACACGGTCGCCAGCTTGGCCCATGACCAGCGGTCCTCGGGCTCACGCCAGTCACTCGGGTACCCTGCGCTCCCGAGCGGTGCGACCGGCACCGCACCCTCGGGAGGCACGGTGACCCAGGCCGCGACGGCGCAGGACCCCCACGAAGACCAGCGCCGAACCGACGGCCCCCGCCGCCCGACCAAGCACATCTTCGTCACCGGTGGCGTGGCCAGCTCGCTGGGCAAGGGGCTCACCGCCAGCTCGCTCGGTCGCTTGCTAAAGCTGCGCGGACTTCGCGTCACCATGCAGAAGCTCGACCCCTACATCAACGTCGATCCGGGGACGATGAACCCCTTCGAGCACGGTGAGGTCTTCGTCACCGACGACGGCGGCGAGACCGACCTCGATCTCGGGCACTACGAGCGTTTCATCGACGAGAACCTCTCCCGCGATTCCAACGCCACCACCGGCTCGATCTACCAGGCCGTGCTGGCCGCCGAGCGGCGTGGTGATTACCTCGGGCGCACGGTTCAGGTCATCCCCCACATCACCGACGAGATCAAGTCCCGGATCAGGCGCTTGGCCACCGAGGACGTCGACGTGGTCATCACCGAGGTCGGTGGCACGGTCGGCGACATCGAGATCCTTCCGTTCCTCGAGTCGATCCGGCAGTTCCGCAAGGACAAGGGCCGGGCCAACGTGTGCTACGTCCACGTCACCTTGGTGCCGGCCATCGGTCCATCGCGCGAGCAGAAGACCAAGCCGACCCAGCACTCGGTGACCGAGCTGCGCAGTCGGGGTATCCAGCCCGACATCATCGTGTGCCGCAGCGAGGACCCCATCGGCTCGTCGCTCAAGGCCAAAATCTCCAACCTGTGTGACGTCGCCGTGGCCGGGGTGGTCAACGCCATCGACGCCGGCAACCTCTACGAGATCCCGTTGAACCTGCACGAGGAGGGTTTCGACGACGAGGTGTGCCGCATCCTCGACCTCGATGGCGCCCTCGATGTGTCGGAGTGGTCGGCGCTCGTCCGGCGGGTCGACGCCGCAGTCCGCCCGGTTCGTCTCGGGATCGTCGGGAAGTACGTCCGGTTGCCGGACGCGTACCTGTCGGTGGTCGAAGCGATCCGCCACGGCGGCTTCCACCACGGCGCTCGGCCCGAGATCGTCTGGATCCAGGCCGAGGAGGTCGAAGGGCTGCTGGCCGACGGACGGATGAAGGACCTCGACGGGATCGTCATTCCCGGGGGATTCGGTGAGCGGGGGATCGAGGGCAAGATCGCCACGTCGAGGTACGCCAGAGAGCAGGGAGTTCCCTGTCTCGGCCTGTGCTTGGGAATGCAGGTGATGACCATCGATTTCGCCCGGAACGTCCTCGGACTGGACGCGGCCCACTCCAGCGAGTTCGACGCCTCGACCCCGTATCCGGTCATCGATTTGATGGAGAACCAACGGGACATCGTCGACATGGGCGGGACCATGCGCCTCGGTGTCTACCCGGCGAGCTTGCGTCCCGGATCCCGGGTGGCCGAGCTGTACGGGACAGAGTTGGTCTACGAGCGGCATCGGCACCGCTACGAGTTCAACCCCCGCTACCGCCAGCGTTTCGAAGACGCGGGCTTCTCCTGCTCGGGTCTCTCGCCCGACGGCCGCCTCGTCGAGTTCGTCGAGCTTCCCGAGCATCCCTTCTGGGTGGGTACCCAGGCTCATCCCGAGTTCAAGAGCAGGCCGGACCGGGCGGCACCGCTCTTCCGGGCCCTCGTCGGTGCGGCCCTCGACCGAGCCGAGGGCCGAGCGCCTCGCCTGATCCAACTCGACGAGGGTGTGCCCTCGACTGCGCCCTGACGTGGACGGGTTCCGCCAGATCGACGAAAGGCCCGTTTTCGACGGGAAGGTCATCAGCGTGAGGATCGGTACCTTCGAAGACCCCGGTGGCGTCCGGTTCGATCGGGAGATCGTTCGGCATCCCGGCTCGGTCTCGGTCGTTCCGATCCTGCCCGACGGTGACACGGTGATCCTCGTGCGCCAGTACCGCTCGGCGATCGGTAGGGCGCTCCTCGAAATCCCGGCCGGCAAGCTCGACGTGCCCGGCGAAGCCCCCGAGGCGGCCGCGGCCCGCGAACTGGAGGAGGAGATCGGCCATACGGCCGGGCGATTGATCGAGCTGGGGGCCTACTACAACACCCCGGGCTTCTCCGACGAGCACTCCCGCACGTATCTCGCCCTCGATCTGGTCCCTGGGGTGGCAGCCGCCCATGGCATCGAGGAGCAGCATCTTTCGGTCGAGCACGTGTCGTTGGCGGCGACCGCTGGGCTCGTGGCCACCGGCGCGATATGCGACGCCAAGACCATTCTCGGGTTGCTCCTAGCCCGAGCCCACCTCGGCGTCGCCTGACCCAAGCGGTACGGTCCGTCGGTGGTCGACGAGACGCCGATCGTGCCGTTTCCGCTCGACGTCGAGGAGTACTTGTCGTGGTTGGCGGTCGAGCGGGGCCGTTCGGTGGCCACCCTGCGGGCCTATCGACGCGATCTGCGGGCCTACATCGACTGGTTGGCCGATCAGGGTCTGGCCTATGACACCGTCACCCCGTCCGACATCGAGCGGTACGTCCATCAGCTCCGGGGTCAGGGCAAGGCCAGCTCGACGGTGGCCCGATCGTTGGTAGCCGTTCGGGGCGCGCACCGGTTCGCGTTGGACGAGGGATCGTCGACGGCCGACCCGACCGCCGACGTGGAGATGCCCCGGGTGCCGCGAGGCCTACCCAAGGCGCTGTCCGAACTCGAGATCGAGCGACTGCTCGGTGCGGTCGTGGGCTCCGACCCGCCGTCGCTGCGGGATCGGGCCATGCTCGAGGTGCTCTACGGCACTGGACTGCGCATCTCTGAGTTGGTCGGGCTCGATCTGAGCCACATCGATCTCGACGGGGGAACGCTCAGGGCCTTCGGGAAGGGGGCCAAGGAGCGGGTGGTCCCCCTGTTCGGGGCGGCCAGCTACGCCCTCGATGCGTGGCTGGCTCCGGCCGGCCGGTCGGCCTTGGTCGAGGGAGCCCGGGTCGGACGGCGGGACGCCGACGCGGTGTTCGTCAACCAACGCGGACGGCGCCTTTCCCGTCAGGGGGCATGGGGAATCGTTCGTGGGTACGGCGATCGGGTCGGCCTGGGGGAGCGACTCACGCCTCACGTGCTGCGTCACTCATGTGCCACCCACATGCTCGACCACGGCGCCGACATCAGGGTGGTCCAAGAGCTCCTCGGTCATGCGTCCATCTCGACCACCCAGCTCTACACGTTGGTGTCGGGCGAACGCCTGCGTCAGGTGTACGAAGCCAGCCATCCGCGGGCTCGGGGCCGACCGTGGCCAACCGACATCTAGGGCGCGGCTGGAGCCCCCCAGGTACGCTGCACAGATGTCGAGCGCCGAGCAGGTCTCCGGGTTCCGCACATCGCTCGAGGTCGAGCGCCAACAGCTACTGGCCCAGCTCTCCGAGTTCGGCGGCGTCGAATACGACGAGAACTTCGCCGATTCGGCCCAGGTGGCTGCTGAGCAGGGCGAGAACCGGACCATGCTCAACCAGCTCACTGAGGCGCTCGAAGATGTCGATCGAGCGTTGACCAAGTTCGATGCCGGCACCTACGGCACGTGCGAGCGGTGCGGCGCCACGATCAGCGATGCCCGCCTCGACGCCATGCCGGCGACGCGGTGGTGCATCGACTGCGCCGCTCTCGTCTGACCTTCGTCTCCGGTG
The DNA here is from genome assembly GCA_031399525.1 of Actinomycetes bacterium. Lineage (GTDB taxonomy): Bacteria > Actinomycetota > Acidimicrobiia > Acidimicrobiales > CADCSY01 > JANNNX01. The sequence continues at coordinate 24,881 of JANNOZ010000010.1, forward strand.
CTGGCCCGAGGCCGCCATCTCGCTTGGCGGTTCGTGACATCGCTCTGGCCGGGTGGGCCGAGGTCGGACGACCAAAGGTGGGCCGAGGCGCAGCTTCTCGACGGTGAGGTGGTCCTGTGGCGCCAGCTGTCGGGTCCCGACCGTCGCCACGCCGTGGGGGTGGCTCGGCGCGCGGCAGCAGCGCTTGGCCCCGACGCGACCCGTCCGGTGCTAGCCGCCGCCCTACTGCACGACGTCGGCAAGCTCGACGCCCACTTGGGGACCTTCGGGCGAGTGGTCGCCACGCTCTCCGGGGGGGTCGCTGGGCACGACACAGCAGTGCTGTGGGCCCAACGGCGAGGCTTCACCCGCCGGGTCGGCCTCTACCTCCAGCACCCGGAGATCGGCGCCGATCGATTGGCTCTGGCTGGCAGCGACCCGCTCACCGTCGCCTGGACCCGTGAGCACCATCGCCCGAGCCAGGCCTGGACCGTCGACCACACGATCGCCGTTGCCCTCAAGGACGCCGACGACGACTGATCGAAAGCTCCCGGTCCGGTCTGGTTCAGCGGCGGGGGAGTAGGCCCAGGGCGTCACGGACTCGGGCGAGGGTGGTGTCGGCGACCTCGCGAGCCCGCTCGGCGCCGGTGGCCAGCAGCCGCTCGGTCTCGGCCCCGTCGGTCGCCAATTCGGTGTAACGAGCCTGCAACGGCCGAAGGAGCTCGATGACCGCTTCGGCGACATCAGCTTTGAGCGGACCGTATTGGGCGTAGTGCTCGGCCAGTTCCTTGGGGTCGCCTTCGGTGCACGCGGCCAGGATGTCGAGGAGGTTGGACACCCCTGGTTTGGTGGCCGGGTCGTAGCGGACCTCGCCGTCGGCGTCGGTCACTGCTCGACGGATCTTCTTGTCAATCGACGCCGCCGGTTCGAGCAGCCGGATGACACCTTGGGGGGACGTCGAGGACTTGGACATCTTCTTGGTGGGGTCCTGGAGGTCCATGACTCTGGCCGCCACCGAAGAGAAGACGGCTCGGGGGACGACGAAGACTTCGCCATGTCGGTGGTTGAAGCGCTCGGCCACGTCGCGGGTGAGTTCGACGTGCTGGCGCTGGTCGTCACCGACGGGCACTTCGTCGGTGTCGTAGAGCAGGATGTCGGCGGCCATCAGCGCCGGGTAGGTGAACAGGCCGGCCGAGACCATCTCCCGGCCCTCGGCCTTGTCCTTGAACTGGGTCATCCGCCGCAGTTCGCCGACGCTCACCGTGCACTCGAGCACCCAGCTCAGCTCGGTGTGGGCGGCGACATGGCTTTGCACGAAGAGGGTGCAGCGGTTGGGGTCGAGCCCGGCAGCCAGATAGAGGTTGGCCATTTCCAACGTGCGGGCCCGGAGCTCGCCCGGGTCCTGGGGGACGGTGATGGCGTGCAGGTCGACGATGCAATAGAAGGCGTCGTGGGTGTCTTGGAACCCGACGAAGCGTCGGAGAGCCCCCAAGTAGTTGCCGAGTTGGAGGTCGCCGGACGGCTGGATGCCGGAGAGGACGCGGGGCACGGCGGGCATCGTAGGGGTACCGAAAGTCGACCCGACCGCGAATTACACTCTCGTCATGCCCTACGAGGTCTCGACGCCGGTCTTCGAGGGCCCAATCGACTTGCTGTTGCACCTGATCATGCGCGAACAGGTCGATCTCTACGAGATTTCGCTGGCCACGATTGTCGATGCCTACCTGGCTGAGTTGGCCCGGATGGAGGAAGCATCTGCCGGCTTCGACCTCGAGGTGGCGACCGACTTCCTACTGGTCGCGGCCACCCTGGTCGAGCTGAAGACCAAGCGCCTGCTTCCCGGAAGCGACGACCTCGATCTCGACGACGACCTGGTCCTGTGGGAGGAGCGCGACTTGCTGCTGGCGCGCCTCATTGCATCCAAGACCTTCAAGGACGCAGCTCGGGCTCTGCAGGTTCTGGCTGATCACGCCGGTCGGTCGGTTCCTCGTCGCGTCGGCCCCGAGGACCGCTTCATCGAGGTCGCCCCCGATCTCTTGGCCGGCGTCACCCCCGATGACTTGCGAGCCGCCTTCCTGCGGGCGGTGGCTCCGGCGCCCGTTCCTACCGTCGACCTGAGGCACCTCACCATCGTGAGGGCCAGCGTGACCGAGGCCGTCGCCGAGCTGTTGGGCACCTTGCCCCTGCGGCGGGTGGTGTCGTTCCGCGAGTTGACCCGGCACCATCACGAGCGCCTCGAGATCGTGGTGCGCTTCCTGGCCATCCTCGAGCTGTGCAAGCAGGGCATGGTCGTGCTCGACCAGCCCGAGCGGTTCGGCGACATCGTCGTGCGCTGGATCGGCGACCTCGACGAGCCCGATACCGAATACGCCTTGGCCGGCATCGACGTCTATGACGGCTGATCCGGATGGTCCTCGGCCCGGAGCGGTCGAGCACGAACCCGGCCCGGACGAGGTGACCCGGGCCCTCGAGGCGTTGCTGCTGGTAGGCGAGGAACCCCTCACGCCGCGGCTGCTCGCCCAGATTCTCGAGGTCACTCCTGGTGAGGTGGAGGAGCGGTGCGCCGCCCTGGCTGTCGAATACGAGGTCACCAACCGGGGGTTCGTCCTGGCCCGGGTGGCCGGTGGCTACCGCCTCGAGACCGCACCCGACCTGGCACCGTATGTCGAGCGGTTCGTGCTCGATGGCCAGCCGTCCCGACTCTCGGCGGCCGCCCTCGAAACCTTGGCCATCGTGGCCTACAAGCAGCCCATCTCTCGGGCTCAGATCGCCGCCGTTCGCGGGGTCGACGTCGATGGCGTCATGCGCACACTCCAACGCCGTGGGTACATCGATGAGGTCGGTCGAGATCCTGGGCCCGGACAGGCCATCCTCTACGGCACCTCACGCGCCTTCCTCGAACGCCTCGGCCTTGACCGTCTCGACCAGTTGCCGCCGTTGGGCGAGTTCGTGCCCGACGTCGAGGTCGTCGAAGCGCTCGAAGCGAGCCTTCGGCCCGGGTCTAGCGATCTGGTCGACCCGACGCCGGTGGCCAGCTCGCAGGACGAGTGATCGTGGCGCCCGATCCTCCGCCGGGCGCATCCGATGGAGAGCGGATCCAGAAAGTGTTGGCCCAAGCGGGTGTCGGGAGCCGTCGAGTCGGTGATGCCCTGGTTGCCGCGGGCCGGGTCCGGGTCAACGGTGAGGTGGCGAGACCCGGACGCCGAGTCGATGTCGACCACGACGTGGTCACCGTCGACGACGTGCCGATTGGGGTGCGTCCCGGGCTCGTCTACTACCTGCTGCACAAACCGGCCGGCGTCGTGACCACGGCCTCTGACCCTCAGGGTCGACCAACCGTTGTCGAGGCAGTGCCCGCCGAGCCTCGGGTGTTCCCGGTCGGTCGCCTCGATGTCGACACCGAGGGATTGTTGGTGTTGACCAACGACGGCGACCTCACCCAGCGGTTGACCCACCCGTCGTTCGGAGTCGAAAAGGAGTACGTCGCCGAGGTTGAGGGCGCACCGACGAGGGGCGCACTGCGAGCCCTCCGGGAGGGTGTCGAGCTCGACGATGGCGTCACTGCGCCGGCGCGAGTGTCGTCCTCTTCGCCAGGGGTGCTGCGACTCGTGATCCACGAAGGGCGCAACCGCCAGGTCCGGCGGATGTGCGCCGCGGTCGGGCATCCGGTGCGGCGCTTGGTGCGGACCCGGATCGGTCCGTTGCGCCTATCCGGCCTGGCTCCTGGCGAATGGCGGCCACTCACGGTGGCCGAGGTGCGGGCCCTCGAACGGGCAGCCGCTGGCGGTCCGTCAACTGGGGGCGGACGGGCGCAGCGCTAGCATCTCGCGGTGTCCACGGTCCTACGAGCGCTTCGGGGCGCGACCACGGTCGAGTCCGATAGTGCTCACGCCATTTGCGCCGCCACCGAGACGTTGCTGGTGACGATCCTCGATCGCAATCAGATCGGTCCGTCGTCAGTCATCAGCATCGTTCTCACCTCCACGATCGACCTGACCGCAGCCGACCCAGCCGACGCGTTGGCGGCTGCAGGACTGGGCGACGTGGCCAGCATCAGCGCCAGGGAGCTCGACGTCGACGGCGCCCTGGGTCACTGCATCCGGGCGTTGGTGCACGTGGATGGCGATGCCATAGACGGCCCGGTCCGTCACGTGTTCCTCGAAGGCGCCCGAGCGTTGCGTCGAGATCTGGTCGATGACTGAGCTGGTCGTCGGTGGGCCCCGATCGCTGATCGGCACCCTTCGGCTACCCGGCGACAAAGGGATCAGCCACCGGGCCCTGCTGCTCGGCGCCATCGCCGAGGGAACTTCGGTGGTGCGTGGGTTGGCGACCGGTGACGATGTCGCTCGCACCGCGGAGGCAGTCGGTGCGTTCGGCGTGGTACTCGACGGCGAACGGATCGACGGGGGGGTTCTCGAACCCCCCCGCGGTCCCATCGATTGCGGCAACTCTGGGACCACCATGCGGTTGCTGGCCGGGCTGTGCGCAGGCATGCCCTGGATCGTCGAGCTGGTAGGCGACCAATCGTTGTCGAGTCGACCCATGGATCGGGTTATCGAGCCGTTGTCGATGATGGGAGCCTCGATTGTCGGTCTCGGACGGAGCGGGTCCCGGGCACCCCTAGAGGTACGCGGCGGCCACCTCCGGGGGATCGAGTACACGATGCCGATGGCCAGCGCTCAGGTGAAGTCGGCGGTCCTGCTCGCCGGGCTGCACGCCGAGGGGCCCACCGTCGTGTACGAACCGGTACCCAGCCGGGCTCACACCGAGGAGCTGCTCACGTTGGCCGGTGCCGACATCGAGGTCGAACCAGGGGTCATTCGGTTACAGCCATCGGAGCTGTCGCCGTTTGTCATCGATGTGCCGGCCGATCCGTCGACCGCGGCCTTCTGGGCTGTTGCCGCGTCGCTGTGTCCAGGTTCGGAGCTACTCCTCGAGCAGGTCTATGTCGGCCCGACCCGGTCCGGGTACCTCGACGTGCTCGACCGCATGGGCGCGTCGATCGAGCGGCGAATCACAGGTGAGCGCACCGCCGACCTGGTGGTGCGCTCGGCCGACCTGGTCGGTGTCGATTTGGCCGGCGCCGAGGTGTTCGGTCGAGAGGACGAGCTGCCAGTTCTGGCGGTCGCGGCTGCGTTCGCAACCGGTACCACGACCATTCGCGACGCCGGCGAGCTGCGGGTCAAGGAGAGCGACCGGATCACCACCACCGTTGCCATGCTGCGGGCATTCGGGGCCGACGTGCACGAGACCGACGACGGCATGGTGATCCACGGCGGTGCCCCTCTGCACCCGGGTACGGTCAGGAGCGCCGGCGATCATCGCATCGCGCTGGCCGGTGCGGTTGCCGCGCTGGCGCTCGATGGTCCCTCCACCATCGTCGACTGGGACGCCGCGTCCATCAGCTACCCACAGTTCGAGGAGGACCTGGCCCGATGCGGGTGATTGCCATAGATGGCCCGGCCGGGTCGGGGAAGTCCACTGTGGCCCGAGCTGTCGCCAACCGTCTCGCTTTGGCCCACCTCGACAGCGGCGCCATGTACCGGGCAGTGGCGTTCGCGGCGTTGCGGCGAGGTGTCGATCCCAACGAGCCCGATCCCGTGGCCCGGGTGGCCTCCGACATGGAGCTGACCCTCGGGCCCGACCAGGTGGTGGTCGACGGGGTCGATGCGTCGATCGAGATCCGGGGGCCAGAGGTGAGTCGGGCGGTGAGCGCCGTGGCCGCCAATCCGGCAGTTCGCACCGAGCTGGTCAGCCGCCAGCGCGAGTGGGTGGCCCTACGGGGTGGCGCGGTGGTCGAGGGACGCGACATTGGCACCGTCGTGTTCCCGGATGCGGCGCTGAAGATCTTCCTCACTGCCAGCGCCGAGGTGCGGGCCCAACGCCGTCACCGCGAGCTTTCCGACCTCGACTACGAGACGGTGGCTGCCGACATGGCCACGCGCGATGCCATCGACTCCGAGCGAGCCGTGTCGCCGCTACGTCCGGCCATAGGTGCCCATGTCGTCGACACCAGCAGCAGCGACGTCGACGGTGTGGTGGACGAGATCATGCGACTCCTGGCCTCCGTGGCCGATGGCTGAAGGCGAGGCCCACTCGATCACCGAGGCCACGCGCTTCCAACTGGTGGCCTATCGGGTGGCCCGCAGCGTCATCGCCGGGTTCTGCCGGTGCTACTTCAGACTCGACCTGCAGGGCCTCGAACACCTGCCGGCGTCCGGCGCATACGTTCTGGCGCCCGTTCACCGGTCCAACGTCGACACGCCGATCGTCAGCGCGCTCACGACGCGGCGATTGCGCTACATGGGCAAGGCCGAGCTCTGGCGCTATCGCTGGTCGGCGTGGTTCTTCACCACCCTGGGTGGGTTTCCGGTCGAGCGGGGCAGTGCCGACCGCGAGGCGTTGGCTCGTTGCGAAGCGGTGCTTCGCAACGGGGAGCCGCTCGTGGTGTTCCCAGAGGGAACCCGCCGTGCTGGGCCGAGGGTCGACGAACTGGCGGCGGGGGCGGCGTTCGTGGCCAACCGGACGGGCGCCCCGATCGTGCCCGTTGGCATCGGCGGCTCGGACCGAGCCCAGCGCCCGGGGCGGCGCATGGTGTGGCCGGTGCGGATCTCGATGGTGGTCGGCGAACCGGTGTGGCCCGAACCCGACGCCGGTCGGTCCCGCAAGGCTGCCCATCGGCTCAACGATCGGTTGGCCATGTCGCTGCAGGCGCTCTATGACCAAGCGCAGGCTCGGGTGCGCTGAGCGGTCAGCCGCTGAGGCCGGAGAGCACGTCGCTGGCCGAGACCGAACGGTCCGGTGCCGGGGCCGAACCGGCTGACCCGCCGAGGGCGAAGGTGGCCACCGTGTCGATGGCGGTGAGCACTTCACGTAGTTCACGGGGAGGTGGGAAATACTCGGATTCGTCGGTGATGACCACCTCCTCGAACCCGTCACGGGGGGCGAGACGGTCGATCACGGCCCGGACCAAGTCTTCAGGGGCCGAGGCCCCGGCGGTCACCCCGACCACGCCGTTGAGGTTGTCGGGCAATTCGTCGGGGCCGTTGACCCGCAGCACCCGGGCACAACCGGCGGCGAGGGCGACCTTCTCGAGGGCTTTGGTGTTCGACGAGTTGGCCGATCCGATGACCACCATCACATCGCAGCGGGGTGCGATCTCGAGAAGGGCCGACTGGCGGTTCGTCGTGGCAAAACACAGATCGGAGCGCCCCGGCATCCACAACTCCGGGAACCGGTCTCGTGTGCGATCGAGCACGTCGGCCCAATCGTGATGGGACAGGGTGGTCTGGGCTAGCAAGGCGACCGGACCACCCACGCCGGGCAGAGCATCGACGTCGTCGGGGGTCTCGACCAGGTGGATGGCGTCGGGGGCCACGGCCATGGTTCCGACGGCTTCGTCGTGACCGGCGTGACCCACGTAGACGATCGTGTAGCCCTTGCCCGCCCGGGTCTTGACCTCGTGGTGGACCTTGGTCACCAGCGGGCAGACGGCGTCGACGACGAATCCGCCGTTGGCTTGGGCCGCAGCCACCACCTCGGGTGCCGACCCATGGGCCGACAACATCAGGGGCCGACCGGGGGGCACATCGGCTATGTCGTCGACGAAAACCACGCCGAGAGCACGGAAGCGATCGACCACCAGACGGTTGTGGACGATCTCGTGGAAGCAGTAGACGGGGGGCTCGAAGGCCCGAACCATCCAGGCAAGGGCCTTGATGGCCATCTCGACCCCGGCACAGAATCCTCGGGGCGCAGCCAGGTACACCTTGTCGACGGCCATGCGGGCTCTGAGGCTACCGGCCCTATCCTGGGCCGATGCCCCAACCGCTGGTCCTGGCCGTCGCGCCCGGATCACCGGCTGACCGGGCTGGATTGCGGCCCGGCGACGAGATCGTCTCGATCGACGGATTGGTCCCTCGTGACGTCATCGAGTGGCAACTCCTCGTCGACGAGTCCTCGATCGAGCTCGAGGTTCGCCGAGGTGGTCTGGAGACGGTGGTCGCGGTGGCCAAAGCCGAAGGCGAGCCGCTGGGCGCCGAAATGCAGTCGGCCGTGTTCGACCAGGTCCGGACCTGTGACAACCACTGCAGCTTCTGTTTCATTCACCAGCTCCCGCCGGGAATGCGCCGATCGCTGTACCTCAAGGACGACGACTATCGCCTGTCGTTCCTCTACGGCAACTTCACGACCCTGACCCGATTCACCGAGTCCGACCTCGAGCGGGTGCTCGACGACGGCCTATCGCCGCTCTACGTGAGCATCCACGCCACCGACCCCGAGGTCCGGGCGGGCATGCTGCGCAACCGCCGAGGCGCCACCAGCCTGCGCTGGCTGAGGGCCCTGCTCGACCACGGCGTCGAGATCCACGGCCAAGTCGTGGTCTGCCCCGGTGTCAACGACGGCCTGGTGCTCGAGGAGACCCTGCGGGGAGTGCTCGACCACTATCCCGAGCTGACGTCGCTGGCCGTCGTGCCGCTCGGGATCAGTCGGTTCAACACCGAGGTCGAACTGGCCCCGCACACGCCCTCGGGGGCGGCCGCGGTGATCGATCTGGTCGACGCCTGGCAGGACCGCTACCTGCGCCACCTCGGTCATCGGATGGTGTTCGCGGCCGACGAGTACTACCTCCTGGCCGGCCGGCCCTTTCCTGCGGCCGAGACCTACGGCGAGTTCCCCATGCACGAAGACGGCATCGGCATGGTGCGGGCCTTCGAGCAGGGGTTCCATGACCCGACGAGCCAGGGCGCGGGCGGCACCAAGGCCGGATTCTTCGCATGGGTCGAGGGGGCCCCGGCCACCGGCTATCGGGCCGAGCGAGCACCGCGTCCGAACGGTTCGGTCACCTTGGTCCCGAGGCGTCACGCGCCGGTCGCCGTGTTGAGCGGTGAGTACGGCGCCCGGGTGCTCGACCCGCTCGTGGCGTCGCTCGGCCGAGACGACGTCCGCGTGGTCCCGGTGCCCAACCAGTTCTTCGGCGGCAACATCGCCGTCACCGGTCTCATGGTGGGTGCCGACGTGGCTCGGGTCCTCGCCGACCAACCAGTGGGGCATCGCTACCTCTTGCCCGACGTGTGCTTGTCCAACGGACGCTTCCTCGATGGCACCGATCCGGCATCACTACCTCGTCCGGTCGAGATCGTGGCGACCACCGGCCACGCACTGCGCCACGCCCTGGAGGCCACGCCGTGACCGGCCGTCTTCCGCTGGTGGCCGTCGTGGGCCGGCCCAACGTGGGCAAGTCCACGCTGTTCAACCGGATCCTGGGTCGGCGTGAGGCGATCGTGCAGGAGCAGCCGGGCGTGACCCGAGACCGCAAGGAGCTCGAGGCCGAGTGGGCCGGTCGATCGTTCCGCCTGGTCGACACTGGGGGATGGCTGGCCGGCGGCGGTGCCCTCGATGACAAGGTCAGCCGTCAGGCCGAGCAGGCGTGGGCCGAGGCCGACGCCGTGCTCTTGGTGCTCGACGTCACCACGGGGGTCACCGCCGAAGACCGTCGGGTGGCCGAGGTAGTCCGCCGCAGCGCTGGGAACCGTCCGGTGTTCGTGGTGGCCAACAAGGTCGACGACGCCAATCGGGAGGGCGACGCCTGGGATCTGGTGCGTCTCGGCTTGGGTGACCCATGGCCGGTGAGCGCGCTGCACGGTCGCGGGACCGGTGATCTGCTCGATGCCTTGGTCGAGGCCTTCCCGCTCGACGACCTCCCGGTCGATGGCGATGCCATGGTCGACATCGACGCCGACGAACGTGGGGTGCCGGCGGTGGCCATCGTCGGGCGACCCAACGTCGGGAAGTCGACCCTGTTCAACCGCCTCATCGGCGCCGAGCGGTCGGTGGTCCACGACATGCCCGGGACCACGCGCGACTCGGTGGACACCGTGGTCGAGACCGAGGACGGCGCCATCCGTTTCGTGGACACGGCTGGGATGCGTCGGCGCAGTCGCATCGACGAGGCGACCGAGCACTATTCGATGGTCCGGGCCCTGTCCAGCATCGACAAGGCCGATGTGGCCATCTTGGTCATCGACGCCACCGAGGGGGTCACCCACCAGGACCAGCGTCTGGCCGAGCGGGTCGACGGCGCCGGGTGCCCAATCGTGATCCTCCTCAACAAGTGGGAAGAGCTCGACGCCGACCAGCGAGCTGATGCCACCCGCGACGTCGCCGACCGACTGCACTTCATCGCCAGTTCGCCGGTCCTGAAGGGTTCGGCCCTGACCGGCAAGGGGATCCACCGACTCGTGCCCTCGCTGTGGCAAGCCGTCGAGGCGTACCGACGCCGGGTGCCCACTCGCGAGGTCAACGAGGTGATCCGTATCGCTCAGGCCGCGCAGCCCTCGCCGGCCGGTCGAGTGCTCTATGCATCGCAGGTGGCCACCGACCCACCGACCTTCACCTTGTTCGCCAACCGAGATCTACCGCCGTCGTATCTGCGCTACCTGGAGCGCAAGCTGCGGGAGCACTTCGGATTCGGGAACACCCCGCTCAAGTTGCGGGTGCGCAAGCGGTCGAACTGATGGCGACCAGCGTCGTCGAGTGCCGAGCCTGCAACCGCTACTGGCGGCCCGAGGCGCTGGGGGAGGAGGGCGCCTGTCCGACGTGTGGGGCTCAGCTCGAGGGCGCCCAAGACTCCGGGGCCCGTCGGGGCGCGCCGTGGCACTTCAAGCTCTTGGTCGGGGCGTTGGCCCTGTACCTGGTCTGGCGCCTGGTCCAGATCGCGGCCTGGCTGCTGGAGCGCATCTGACGAGTAGGGGTTCGAGGCCGTCAGGCCGGTCCGTGTACGGTGATCAACCCCACGGGCTGTGGCGCAGCTTGGTTAGCGCGCTTGACTGGGGGTCAAGAGGTCCGGGGTTCAAATCCCCGCAGCCCGACCACGTAAGAGCAGGTCAGAGGCGGCATCGGAGCGATCCGGTGCCGCCTCTGCAACATCGGAGGGGGAGCGATTGTGACCGGGGGACGTCTCTTGCTCCAGGTCGGACGAGCTGTCCTGCTCTTCGTCGTCGTCACCTTCGTCGCCTACCTGGCGGTGCACGCCCAGGCGTCGCCAAGTTCCTACCCGGAGCGGGCGGCGGGATACGAGCGAGCTGGGCTCGATCGGTCGGTCGTCGGCGGCTATGCGCACTGGCTCGCCGGAGCGTTCCAAGGCGACTTCGGTCTCTTTGAGTGGGCCGAAGCCGAACCAGCGAGCGGCGGCAACCGCACGGCCTCTCTGGGAACGGTGCTGCGGGAGCATGGCGAAGCGTCCCTCGAGCGCCTGGCCCTCGGAGTGTCGGCCGCCCTCGTGGTTGGGTTCGGCCTCAGCTGGTGGACACGTCTGCGCCGCTCACGAGCTATGGCCGGCGCCGCCCTCCTGGCGTCGTCGGTTCCGGTGTTCGTAGTCGGTGTCCTCGTGCTCGTGTGGTCGATCGATGCGACGCCGTCCGACTGGACCTGGACCTTCGGGTGGCTCCCTTTCGGTCAACTGGACGGGATCAGCCAAGTCACCACCAACGGTCCGACCGCGTGGGTAACCGTCGTGGCGTTCGGTTGGGTCGCCGGTTCGGGCGTGTACCTGGCATCACGTCGGGCCGACGCTGCCACCATTGGCGATCGGGTCCGCCTCTGCCTCCGGAACGCACCGTGGGCCGTGCCAGTGCTGTTGTCGGCCGAGATGCTCCTCGAAATCGTGGTGGGCCCGTACGGACTCGGTTCCGTGTTGATCAGTTCGCTCTACAGCGCCGACCTGGTCGCCGTGCTCGGCGTCGTCTTTGTGACCGCACTGCTGGGGACGTTGGTGGCCGGAGTGTGCGGTGTGGTGTCCGAGGTGGCCAGCGATCGTGCGGTGACGCCGATCGACATCGTCGTACCGGATGATCCAACCGAGCACGAGGGCCAGGTAGTCCCGAGGGATAGGGCCCGCCGCGTCGCTGCCCTGCTGGCTGGGGCGTGGCTGGCATTGATCGTGGTGGGCGGGTTGGGGGCCTCCGCATTCAGCGCAGATCCCTACGACCAATCCCTCCGGTCCATGTTCGAAGGGCCTTCGTTTGCCCACCCCGTGGGTACCGACTTTCTCGGTCGGGACAACTTCGCTCGCTTGTTGCATGGGGCCGGGCACCTCGTGACGACGGTGGGACCGCCGGCTCTGGCTACCGCGGCCGTGGTGGTCGGACTACGAATGCTCGCCAACCGACTTGGGCGCCACGCCGACGGCGCCCTCCGGTTCATTCGGGACGCGGCAGCGGTCCTCCCCGCGATCGTGCTGTTCGGCGCGCTGGGTGTGGGGGAGCAACCCCCACTCGGATGGGAGTTACCCGTCGCCATCTTGTTGGTCAGCCTCCCCGTCGTGCTCCGCGTGGTCCCCGCTGGCCAGGGCGCCCGTCCGGCGGTTCGGTGGATGTGGACCGCGGCGGGCGCCGCCGCCACGTCGGCCGCAGTTGGCGCGTTCCTCGTCTTTGCCGTCGATTACGTCGGGCTCGGCGCCCAGCCCCCGGAGGCGGGGTGGGGAACGACCGTGCGCGAGCATTTCGGCTACGCCTTGGACCGGCCGATTGCGATCTACGCCGCCGCGATGGCCATGGGCCTGACCGTGGCGGCGTTCAGGATCCTTGCTGAGTTCGCCTTCGACCGGGGAAGGCCAACTGCTGACAGCGAGCCTGTCGGCGCCGTTGTCGATTGATGCACGCACAGCGTGCACCAGACGACAACGATCGAGGTCGGGCGCATTCTGACTGAGATACTCTCGGTGTCGCCACGAGGGAATGGCAGTTCGCCGGCAATGGGGGGATTCGTGACCAGTCGTCAGGTTGTTCGGGTGGTCGGCCGGGCATTGGCCCAGGCCGTGGCCACGTTCCTGGTGGCCACGTTCGTGGTGTTCGCCCTCGTCAGTGCCAGCAGAGATGGATCGCCGGCCGAGGTCGTGTGTGGCACGGACTGCACGGCCGCCCAGCTCGACCAAGTCGAGCAACGACTCGGAATCGACCACAGCTCGTTTCCAATGCGGTACTTCAACTGGCTCGGCGAGGCGGTCCAAGGCGATCTCGGCACCTCGTGGTTCAGTGCGTTACCTGTGAGCGACTCGATCTCCGCTCGCTGGGCGCTGACGTTGGAGGTGCCGGTCCTGGCCCAGATCCTCGCCATCGGCCTGGTAGCCGCCGGATGGACCTTCGCCCGGCGCCGGCGACTGGGTGAACGGGGTCGCCAATGGTCCACGACGGCGGCGATCGCTCTGTGGTCGCTTCCCAGCTTTGGGTTGGCCATCCTCCTCATCCACACGTTCGGCATCCGCTGGCACCTGCTTCCAGCGACGGGCTGGGTGGCGTGGGGCGACGATCCGGGGGAGCACCTTCGACACGTCGCCTTGCCGCTCGTGGCTCTGACCATCCCGTCGGTCGGATTCTGGGCCTGGATGATCCTCCGGTTTAGGCCGCAGAGCCTCCGTCGCTTCGTGGAGGTGGTGTCGATCTATGCCGCCGTCGTCCTGGCCTGGGCCATCGGGGCGCAGATGGTCCTCGAACGAGTGTTCGCGCTCCCAGGGATCGGCTCGGCCGTGCTCGCTGCCTTCCAGCAGCGCGACGAGCCAGTGCTCCTTGGCCTTTCGGTGGCGCTCGTCGTCGTGGTAGTCGGCGTTGGCTTTGTCGCCGCAATCGTTAGAGGGTTGGCCGCGTCGCCGATCCCGATCGAGCCAATAGAGCCGGTCGACCCGATCGAGGTTCTGGCATCGAAGCGGGGTTCGAGACTCCGAGGGTCCACCGTGGTCAGCTTGGTTTGGCTCGGTGCAATCGCGCTGGCCGGAGTTGCCGCTCGCTTCGTGGATCCACCGGTTCTTTCGACCGATGCCACCCCTGATGAGGTGATGCGGGCCTTGACGGTCGACGCCATCTCTTGGACTGAGCTGAACCGGCTTGTGCATGGTGCCGACTGGGTGCTGCGGGTTGTCGTTCCCGCTGGGCTGATCGCCGCCGTGGTGGCCGTGGGAGCGGCGTCCCTCCTACGCCTGCGGCATCGAGGGCCCGACCTCGTGATCCGAACGGTCCTGAATGGCGTTGCTGTACTTCCTTTCACTGCGCTCGCATTGCTCGTCGCGGGTGCCCTCATATTCCGTCGCGACTGGGGTACCGGAGTGTGGATCCTCATGGCGGCGGTGGCGGCCACACTCGTGGCACCGACTTCGATCGGACTACGGTCTCGGTTCGAAGGCCAACGCCGCGCCCCGACGCTGACCGCGGCGCTCGCCTGGTGGTGCCGCGCCAGCGCGTTCGGCGTGGTCGTGCTGGCCTCGCTCGGCTTCCTCGGGATCCGAGGGGAATTCGAGTGGGGCACGTTGATCATCGAGCGGCAGATGTTGTTTGCCAACCAGATCACCGCGGCGCTGGCGCCCGTCTTCTGTATCGCCATGACGGCCTTCTCGCTGCGAACTGTGGCCGAGTGGCTCGACCCGGTGGCCGCAGGCTCAGGCCGGGCGGAGATCGCCGGCGATGCGCCACCGCAGGTCGCTGGCGATCATCAAGGTGATGGAAGCCTCGGTCTGGGGTGGCGCGAACCAGAACCCCTGGGCTGACACGAAGCCCTGTTGACCCAGTTGGCGGGCCTCTTCTTCGGTCTCGACACCCTCGGCGGCGGCGGCGATGCGGTGCAGGCGGGCAAATCCGGCCACCGCCGATCCGGTCGACCGACCTTCGGTCCGACCCTGCCCGAGAGCCTGGACCCAGGGGCGATCGAGCTTGACTTCGGCGGGCAGGAGCTCGCCGAGGGCGTCGAGATCGGCGAGTTCGGCGCCGACATCGTCGACGGCCACGCTCACGCCGAGGGCTCGAAGGTCGGCGAACACCCGCTCGGCGATGACCGGATCTGCTTGCACGGTGGCTGCGGACACGTCGAGGCGAAGCAGTGACGCGGTGAGTCCACTCGATCGCAGCGCGTCGCGGATGACGTCGACGAGGGCCGTATTGGCCAGCTCGGAGCGGGAGACATTGACCGAGATCATGGGGGGCACACCGCCGGCCTCGCGGGCGATGTCGAGCCATCGGGCCCCGGCCGCGCAGGCCGCGGTCAGGATCACTCGACCGATGTCGGTGATCTGACCACTGCGTTCGGCCATGGCCAGAAACCTGTCGGGTCCGAGCGTTCCTCTACGGGGGTGGGCCCAGCGGACCAGAGCTTCGAGGGCCGTGAGTCGACCATTGGTGAGGTCGATCTGGGGTAGGTAGAGAGCGAAGAGCTGTCCTTGGTCGATGGCCTGGGCCAGCTCGGTCTCGTCGACTGCGTCGGTCCGGGTCCCCGGGGCCGCGGTGACGCCGCCGCCAACCAGCGTGGGCCGGCCCGTCTTGCGGGCATCCTTGACCCGGTACATGTCCTCGTCGGCCAGGCGGATGAGGGTGCCCGGGTCGTGGAGCCCCTCCGGGGCCAGGGCCGTGCCGATGCTGACCCGAACGGTGGTGACGTGGCCGTCGAGCTCGATCGGCCGCTCGATGGAGGCGGCGACCCGGCGGGCGATGTCAGCCACCGACGGTCCTTCGTGGAGGTCTTCGCAGACCAGGACGAACTCGTCGCCGCCGTACCGGGCCACGGTGTCCGACGGCCGTAGCACCGACCGGAGACGATCGCCGACGGTCACGAGCAGGCGATCACCGGCATCGTGGCCAAGCGTGTCGTTGACCTCCTTGAACCCATCGAGGTCGCAGAAGAGCACGGCGATCTCGTCGGCTCGTCGCCCCCGTCGCTGCAGGGCGTGTTCGAGACGGTCGAGGAGCAGGAGTCGGTGGGGCAACCCGGTCAGCGGGTCGTGGAAGGCGCGGAAGGTCAGCTCGGGGGAGAAGCCAGGCGATCCCGTCGGCATGGCGTCACCGCCGGTAAGAGCGCTGACCGAGCCGGCCAAAAGCCCCCCGGGCCCCGAGTGGGCTGGAAGGGCGCTGACCAGGCTCAAGACGCCCGCCGGCACCGCGATCTGGCGATCGATGACTTCGATTACTCCGAGGCCGGGGTGGAAGAGGCGCAGGTGAGCACTGGCTTCGTCGAGGAGGCCATCGACGAGGGCGTCGTGGGCCGCGGCCGCCAGTTCGTCATCGGGGGGGACGGCGAGACCAGCCCAGCGCATTCCGACCAAAGCATCGTCGTCACGGCCCAGCAACTCGCAAAGGGCGTCGTTGACCGCTCGGATGGCGCCGCCGGCGCCAGCCAGCGCGGCGGGCACCGGCAAGGCTCGAACCAACGGTGGCCAGGTGGCGGCAACCGGCAACATGGCCGCATCGCCGTTGATGGACGTCCAGCGGATCGTTCGGCTCGACTCGACCAGATCCTCGGGTTCGATCTCGAGTTCGACCCCAGGTTGGCCGGGCCGGTCCAACAAGAGCCGTAGAGCACCCCCCAGACCAGGGTGGCCGGCGAGGAGATCGACGAGGGCCCCGAACCGGGCCCGCTCGGCCGGCGCGAACACACCGGCCACGTCGGCGAAGGGTCGACCGGGAACGAGGAGCTGTCCGACCTGCGGGTCGGTGGG
Source organism: Actinomycetes bacterium (assembly GCA_031399525.1). GTDB lineage: Bacteria > Actinomycetota > Acidimicrobiia > Acidimicrobiales > CADCSY01 > JANNNX01. The sequence continues at coordinate 41,334 of JANNOZ010000010.1, forward strand.
TCCGGTGATGGCCCTGATGGCGCCTTCGGCGCTCAAGGTGATCGTGGTCGCGTGGCCGGTCACATCAGGGACGGCCGTCGTCGTGGGGTTTCGCTTCCAACTCGCCGGCCGCTCCTTTCAAGGCCAGAGGGTAGACGTCGCCACCCTTCGTCTGAAGACGAGCACGCAAAGTGGGGCTATCGAGCCGGAGATTCGCTGGTGGGTAGCGTCGGTGCTGATGTGCGGGCGCTTCACCTCCACGACAACCGCAGACGAAATTGCCGACTTCTTCGGAGCCGAGTCGGTCGTCACCGAGGCGCTAGGGCCTCGCTTCAACGTGGCGCCGACCGACCAGGTCCACGTCGTGGCTCGACGGGGCGAAGGGCGCCGAGTGGGCACCATGCGCTGGGGCATGATCCCGTTCTGGGCCAGCACCGATCGTGAGGGTGCCCGCTTCATCAACGCGCGAGCCGAGACTCTGCTCGACAAGCCGGCCTTCGCCCAGGCCGTTGCCCGGAGGCGCTGCATCGTGCCGGCCGACGGATTCTACGAGTGGTACGGATCGGCCCCGACGGCCGCAACGGGACCGAGTCGCAGTGCTCGGCGGACTCCCCGTCAGCCGTGGTACGTGCACCGAAGGGACGGGGATCTACTGGCATTCGCCGGGCTCTGGAGCCGCTGGCACCCACCCGATGGACCCGAGGGCACACCGGCGGTGGTCTCCTGCACGATCATCACGACGCCAGCCAACGCTCGCATGGCGCCCATCCACGATCGAATGCCCGCCATCCTGGCCCCATCGGCCTGGGACGCCTGGCTCGACGACACCGCGGCTTCGGTCGACCCGGAGTTTCTCGCTGCCTACTTGGCGCCGGCGCCCGAGGAACTTCTCGACCTAGTGCCGGTCCGGCCATTGGTCAACGCGGTGGCCAACGATGGTCCAGAGCTGATCGAACCGATCGAACTGCCCGACCCGAGCCCGTCGTGAGCGCACCGGGCACCGCACTCGACCGGGTCGTCACCGTTCCCAACGTCATCTCGTTGATCCGGATCGCCCTCATCCCCGTGTTCGTATGGCTGCTCTTCGGGAAAGACGACCGGGCGGCGGCGGCGTACCTACTGGCCGTGCTCGGCATCACCGACTGGATCGACGGCTACATCGCCCGCCGCTACGACCAGGTATCGACCGTGGGCAAGATCCTCGATCCGACGGCCGATCGCCTCGTGTTCTTGGTGGGCGTCCTGGCCATCGCCCTCGATGGCTCAGTACCGATATGGATCGCTGCCCTGACCCTGGTGCGGGAGGCCGTGGTCGCGCTGGTGGCTCTTCTGTTGGCGTCATTGGGGGCTCGCCGGATCGACGTCACCTTCATCGGCAAGACGGCGACCGCCTTGTTGCTGATCGCCTATCCGGGATTCCTCATGTCTCACGCCGACGTAGGTTGGGCACCCATCGCCGGTGTCGTCGCCTGGGTCACGGTCATCCCGGGACTGGTCTGCAGCTACATCTCGGCCGCCGGGTACGTGCCGGTGGCGCGCGAGGCGGTGCGGGCAGGTCGCGACCGTCGTGGGCGACGACCTGAAGTCATCCAGTAACGTCCAGGCGTGCGCGTACCCGACGACCTCCGGTACTCGAGCGATCACGAGTGGGTGCGGGTCGAGGAGGGCGTGATTCGCCTGGGGATCACCGATTTCGCCCAGGACGCTTTGGGCGACGTGGTGTACGTCGAGCTCCCCGCAGTGGGTGCAGTGCTGGCGGCTGGTGAATCGGTCAGCGAGGTCGAATCGACCAAGTCGGTGTCGGACATCTACGCCCCGATCTCCGGAACAATCGTCGAGGTCAACATGACGCTGGCCGATGCCCCCGAGCAGATCAACCGCGACCCGTACGGTTCCGGCTGGATCTGCACCATCGAACCGGCCGATGCGGCCGAGCTCGCAAGCCTTCTCGATCCGTCGGCCTATCGGGCCCTCGTCGACGAGTAGGAGCGACAGGCCACGTGGCCGACGTCATCTGCTCGAGCTGCGGGCATCGCAACCCCTACGGGGCCAACTTCTGCTCGCTGTGCGGTACGCCACTCGAGGTGGGCGTGGCCGGTGAGCACACCGTGAGCATCGCTCCCGTCGAGGCCGAGCTCGATGGTGGCCACGACCTGGCTTTCGCCCTTGACGACGTCCCTGATGGCGTCGGATTGGTCATCGTCACCCACGGCCCCGGCGAAGGATCACGCTTCGTGCTCGACTCCGACCTGGTGTCGGCCGGGCGCCACCCGGAATGCGACCTCTTCCTCGATGACGTCACCGTCTCGCGTCACCATGCCGAGATCCGCCGTGACGAGGAGGGCTATCACCTGAGGGATCTGGGATCGCTCAACGGCACCTACCTCAACCGAACCCGTACCGACGACGTTCTCTTGACCGCCGGTGACGAGCTTCAGATCGGCCGGTTCAAGCTGGTGTTTCTCATTCGAGACCCGGTCGGTGGTGCTGAGTGACCGATATCCACGCCGAACGCAGCTACCTCTCCATTGGCGAGGTGCTCGACCTGTTGAAGGACGACTTCCCCGACATCACCATCTCGAAGATCCGCTTCCTCGAGAGCCGGGGTCTGCTCGATCCTGAGCGGACCCCCTCGGGCTACCGCAAGTTCTACGAGGAAGACGTCGCCCGGCTGCGATGGATCCTCACCCAACAGAAGGACCATTTCCTCCCGCTCAAGGTCATCAAGGGTCGCCTCGAGTCGGGCGACGACGCGACCGAGTCGCTGACCATCGCCACCCAGCCGATCGACGCCCAACCGACGCTGCCCACGCTCGAGAGAGACTCCTTCCCGGGCAGCATCGCGGCAGAGGCGGCCGCGGTGGCCGACCACTTCCCGGCCGATCCCGACGCCCCGCCCGTCGATCACCACGAGCCGGCACCTGCCGGTCCGGGTGGGGTGAGCGGCTCGACAGCTGGTCATTCGCCTCCGTCGGCTCCACCGGCCAAGGCCCGCCGCCGGGCGAAGCGACCGGTCCGAAGGGCTGATGCCTTGGGCTCGGCTGGCGAACTCACGTTGGAGGAGATGGCGGCGGCAACCGGGGCCGATGTCGTCCTGCTCAACGACCTGGTGCGCTTCGCCCTGGTCGCGGGCCGTGAGGTGGGCGGTCAGACCTACTTCGACGGTGACGCGACCGAGACCGTGCGGTTGGCCGTGGCCTTGGCTACTCATGGCATCGAAGCTCGTCACCTTCGGGGCTTCAAGGTGTCCGTCGAGCGGGAGGCCGGCCTCTACGAGCAGGTCGTCTTGCCTTACGTACGTCAGCGCGATGTCGACGCGACTACCCAGGCCGGCGCGCTGATCGCCGAGCTCACTCGCCTCGGAGGCGAGATGCGCGAGGTCCTCCTACGCCAAGCGCTGCGTTCGTTCACCGATCCTCGCTGAGGACGCCGGTGCCCAGCGAGGTCGATGTCGTGCTCGACGCCGACGAACTGGCGGCCGTTGTCTCCCGGCTGGGCGGAGAGATTGCCCGGGCCCATCCCGAGGGTGTCCTTCTGGTCGGCGTACTCCCGGGGTGCCTCTTCCTGGTCGCCGATCTGCTGCGGTGTGTCGATGTCGAGATCGACGTCGACTTCCTAGCGGTGTCGGCCTTCGAGAGTGGAGGGGGGAGAGTACGGATCCTCAAGGACCTCGATCACGCGGTGACCGGCCGGTCCGTTGTGGTGGTGGAGGACATCGTCGATACCGGACTCACTGTGGCGTTCCTGGCCGACGTCCTGTCTCGTCGGGGGGCGGCGTCAGTTGAGGTGTGCGCGTTGTTCGACCGACCCAGCCACAGGTTCATCCCAACTCCGGTGCGGTTTACCGGCGTCGAGGTAGATGGGCGATTCCTCGTCGGATATGGCCTTGGGCACCGCGGCCGTTACGCCAACCTCGACCGGGTCGTCGCCATCGAGGAGGCACCCGTCGACGCCGCGCTCGACAGGTACGTCGAGGCCCTGTACGCCGGACGCCGGGCCTAGGCCGGCCGATAGGGTGAGTTTCATGGTCGAGATGGAGTTGCTGGGCGTGCGCCTGGAGATTCCCGCCAACACGCCGGTTCTGCTCCTGCGCGAGCAGGCGGGTGATCGCCGGGTGCTGCCCATCTACATCGGGGCCGAGGAGGCTCGAGCCATCGCCTTGGCTCTCGAAGGCGTCGACACGCCGAGGCCACTGACCCACGACCTGTTCCGCGACGTCCTGCTGGCATTGGGAACCACGCTGAGCAAGGTGATCGTCACCGAGCTTCGAGAGGCGACGTTCATCGCCGAGCTCGAACTGGTCAAGGCGGGAACACCGACCCGAGTCTCGGCCCGGCCCTCTGACGCCGTGGCCCTGGCTGTGCGGACCAGCGCCGCCATTTTCGTGGACGACTCGGTGCTCGATCGCGCCGGGGCGCCACTGAACGAGGACGCGCCCGAGGAGGCCGATGAGCTGGTCGACCAGTTCCGCGCCTTCATCGACGACGTGAGCCCGGAGGACTTCGGCGGCTGAGCAAGCGTCGGGCTCGGGGTCATCGGTCATTGCTCGGCGGCAATCCGATCTCTACCATCACAGCGACGTAATTTCGAGCGTGTCGACCGGGTCTGCCGTGTCGTCAAGAGAGGGGCACGAGCATGTCTGGCGACGCCGGCGAGATGGGGTATCCCGGACGCCAAGTGTGTGCCGTCGTAGGCATCAGCTACCGCCAGCTCGATTACTGGGCTCGCACCGACCTGATCCGACCATCGGTGGTCGATGCCCGGGGCAGTGGTTCCCGGCGGCGCTACTCCTACCTCGACATGGTCGAGCTGAAGGTGATCAAGAGCTTGCTCGATTCGGGCGTTTCGCTGCAATCAGCTCGGCGGGCCATCGAGTATCTGCGAGCCAACCTGGGTGAGGACGTCGGGACCGCCAACCTGGTAATCAACGGCTCGACGTCAGTCCTGGCGTACACGGGCGAGGAGATCATCGACCTGCTTCGCCACGGCCAGGGTGTGCTCAACATCGTCCCCCTCGCCGGGGTGGTCGACGAGGTCGATGCCGGCATACTCCAACTCCACCCGACTTCGGCCGAACCCGAGGTCGGCAAGTCCGACGAGGGGCCGGGCCGCAGCGCAGTGGGGCACTGAGCCCAGCCCGAGCGATGGCGATGGCGACCACCGACGGTCTGCTGGCGCCCCTGCCCCACGAGCTGGTCACATTTGCCCACAACACCGAGCGGGAGTTCGCCGCCCTCCTCGATTTCTACGGCGTCGCCTGGCAGTACGAACCGACGACGTTCGTACTCGACCGCGCCGACGACGGTCGGCCGACGCGGGCTTTCACCCCTGACTTCCACCTCCCGGCCTTCGATCTCTACCTCGAGCTCACCACCCTCGACCAGCGGTTGGTGACCCGGAAGAACGCCAAGGTGCGCCGACTTCGAGAGCTTCACCCCGAGATCCAGGTGCGCATCTTGTACCAACGTGACTACCTCCACCTACTGGCCAAGTACGGCCTGGAGGTACCCCAGCAGTTCGCCGGGGCGGTCGGTCCTGGCTCCTGAAGGCCCGCTCGTCGGCGGCGCTAGGGTGCGCCGATGCCGACCCGAAGTTCGCCCCTCGAGCAATCTCATCGGGGCCTCGGGGCCAAGTTGGTGCCTTTCGGTGGTTGGGAAATGCCGCTTTCGTATCCGGCCGGGACGATCGCCGAGCACCTGGCCTGCCGGCAGGGAGCTGTGGTGTTCGACGTCAGCCATCTCGGCACCGTGCGGGTGGCGGGCGCCCATGCCTTCGCTGCGCTGCAAGCCGCGCTGACCAACGATCTCGGGCGTATCGGGCCCGGCGGCGCCCAGTACACCCATCTGCTCGATCCCGAGGAAGCATCGGTCCTCGACGACCTCATCGTGTGGTGGGTCGATGACGAGCGGTTCGACGTCATGCCCAACGCCTCGAACACCGAGCGAGTGCTCGACGCCCTGTCCGGCGCCGAGCCCCAGGACGTGACCAGCGATCGGGCCGTGCTCGCCGTTCAGGGCCCTCAGGCCCGGGCCCGCCTGGCCACCCTGGCGCCGGAGGCGGCAACCGTAGGCCGATTCCGCGTCGCTACGGTCGAGGTGCTGGGCGCCAGCTGTGTGGTGGCCGGCACCGGCTACACCGGAGAGGACGGCATCGAGCTAGCCGTGCCCGTCGAGGCCGCCACGAGGGTGTGGGACGCACTCCTCGCCGCCGGGGTGACGCCGGCTGGTCTGGGTGCTCGTGACACCTTGCGCCTCGAGGCTGGGCTGGCGCTGCACGGTCACGAGCTGGGCCCCGGGATCACCCCGCTCCAGGCCGGCCTGGGGTGGGTGGTGGCGTGGGACAAAGGCGAGTTCGTCGGACGCGAACCGCTGTTGGCCGAACAGGAACGGGGAATCGCTCGCCGGCTACGAGCCATCCTGCTCGACGGTCGCCGACCTCCTCGCGACGGGCAGTCCATCCTCGCTGGCGGTGAGGTGGTCGGGACCGTCAGCAGTGGCAACTTCTCACCGGTGCTCGAGCGGGGCATCGCGCTGGGGTTCGTCGCGCCCCACCTGCAGGTCGGCGATCCGGTGGAAATCGACGTGCGAGGGTCGAGCGTCCCCGGCCGCATCGTCAAGTCCCCGTTCGTCACGGCCACCCCGGCCGCCCCGGCCACCGCCCTAAGCCGTCAATCCGAAGAGGAGCAGTCTGACTGATGGGCCATTACGTCCCCCATACCGACGCCGAGATCGACGAGATGCTTCGCTTCCTGGGGCTCGCTTCGCTCGACGAGCTATTCGCGGTCGTTCCCGAGGCGCTGCGGCTGGCTGGGGGCCTCGACATCGCCCAGGGGGCATCCGAGTTCGACGTGCTCGACGAAATGGCTCGCCTCGCGGCGGTCAACGACGCCTGTGGTCCCGACCTGGTGTGCTTTGCCGGAGCTGGCGCCTATGACCACGAGCTGCCTTCGGCCGTGCAGCGAACCGCGTTCCGGTCCGAGTTCGTTACCGCCTACACGCCGTACCAGCCCGAGGTTGCTCAAGGCGTTCTCCAGGTGCTCTTCGAGTATCAAACGCTCATCGCTCGCCTGACCGGCCTCGACGTCGCCAATGCCTCGCTGTACGACGGAGCCACCGCATGTGTCGAGGCCGTCAATCTGGCCGTCGCCGCAACTGGACGTTCGACGGTGTGGGTGTCTCAAGGCGTGCATCCGAACTGGCGGGCCACCATGGCGACCTACGCCCGAGGCACCGGTCATCACCTGGTCGAGCAACCGCTTCTCGACGGGGTGACGCAGTGGCCCACCGACGCTGGGGAAGTGGAGGCACCGGGAGCGGTGGTCCTGCAGTACCCCAACTTCCTCGGCTGCATCGAAGACGTGGCCGAAGCCCGGCGGACGGCCGACCTCCACGGTGCGCTCCTGGTCGTCGCGTTCGATCCGGTCGCGGCCGGGATGCTGCGGACACCGGGTTCGCTGGGTGCCGACGTGGTCGTGGGGGAGGGGCAGCCCTTCGGCACCCCGCTCTCGTTCGGCGGGCCCTACCTCGGGCTGCTGGCCGTCCGCCAGGAGCACGTGCGCCGTATCCCGGGCCGGTTGGTGGGAGAGACCCTCGACGTCGAAGGTCGCCGGGCATATGTGACGACCTTGCGCACCCGAGAACAGGACATCCGCCGGGAGAAGGCGTCGTCGAACATCTGCACCAACCAGACCCTGATCGCAGTATGTTGCGCGATCCAGCTGTCCTGGCTGGGCACCAGCGGCCTACGCCAGGTCGCCCTGCGCAGTGCCCGGGCCACCCGAGCGACCCGAGAAGCCGTGCTCGCCATCGACGGGATCGACCCGGTGGCCAACGCCCCGACGTTCAGAGAGTTCGCCGTGCGCCTCCCGTTACCGGCCGAGACGGTGGTCGAACGCATGGCCGAACACGGATACCTCGCCGGCGCGCCCTTGGCCGGCGAGTACGGACCTGGGCTGTTGATCGCCGCCACTGAACGCCGCACGGCCGCCCAGATCGACGGCTACGCCAGTGCTCTGGAGAAGGTGATCCGATGACCACGACCACACCCGCCGCGGGCGGCAAGGCTTCGAGCGCGCCGATCATGGGCCGCGACGCCGAACCGACGATCTTCGAGCTGTCGGTGCCCGACCGCACGGCCTGGACCTTCCGGGACCAGGGCCTGCCGGAATGGTCGGCCGAAGATCTGGTGCCGGCCGAGCATCTGGCCGAAGCCCCCGTGGCCCTGCCCGAAGTGTCCGAACGAGACCTGGTGGCGCACTACACCCGGCTGAGCCATCGCCAGTACTCGGTCGACCTGGGGGCATACCCACTCGGGTCCTGCACCATGAAGTACAACCCGAAGCTGTGTGACGACGCGGCGTCGCTGGCGGGCTTCACCAACGTGCACCCCACCGCTCCGGCCTCGATGACCCAGGGCTGGATCGAGCTGTTGGTCGCTTTGGGTGATGCGCTGTGCGAGGTGACCGGCATGCACGCGGTGACATTGCAGCCACCGGCCGGGGCCGCAGGCGAGCTCACCGGCTTGCTGTTGATGCGGGCCTTCCACGAGGCCAACGGCGATGCCCGACGCAAGGTCATCATCCCCGACTCGGCCCACGGCACGAACCCGGCGTCGGTCACCCTGGGCGGCTACGAAACGGTCACGGTGCCAAGTGACGAACGGGGCCTGGTCGACCTCGACGCCCTCCGGACCGTGCTCGACACCGACGTCGCCGGGATCATGCTCACCAACCCGAACACGTTGGGCCTCTTCGAGGAGGACATCGCCGAGATCGCAGCCATGGTCCACGAAGTCGGTGGCCTCCTCTACTACGACGGGGCCAACCTCAACGCCATCTTGGGGGTCACCCGCCCCGGCGACATGGGCTTCGACATCGTCCACATGAACCTCCACAAGACCTTCGCCGTTCCCCACGGCGGGGGAGGGCCCGGGGCCGGTCCGGTGGCGGTCAGCGAGCGGTTGGCTGACTACCTACCGGGTCCGCTCCCTGTGCGAATCGACGACGACACCTTCGGGTGGGCGACGCCGCCAGCGTCGATCGGGCGGATGCACGGATGGCACGGCAACGCCTTGGCCCTGGTGCGGGCCTACGCCTACCTGTTGGCCAACGGCAGCGATGGTCTGCGCCACGTGGCTGAGGCTGCGGTGCTCAACGCCAACTGGATCCGCACCCGCCTGCGGGGGAGCTACGACATCCCCTTCGATCGCCCGAACATGCATGAGTGCGTGGTCTCGGCCAGCACCTTGCGCAAGGAGCACGGCGTGCGGGCCGCCGACGTGGCCAAGCGGCTGCTCGAGGAGGGCTTCCATGCGCCCACCGTCTACTTCCCGCTCATCGTCGACGAGGCGCTGATGATCGAGCCGACCGAGACCGAGAGCCTCCAGACACTCGGGGCGTTGGCCGATGCGCTGATCGCCATCGCCGAGGGCGCATCGGCGGCTGACCACGATGCACCTCGGCTGACTCCGGTGGGGCGGGTGGACGAGGCTCGGGCGGCCCGCCACCTGATCGCCACCTGGGACGCTCGCTGACGGTTCGAGGCCCGCTCCGAAGAGCGGGCCTCGAACGACTGCGAACGGCGTGGGAGAGTCAGTCGACCACGATCACCGAGGTCTTCATGACCTTGTCGGCAAAGGTCTGACGCTTGGTGTCCCAGAGGGGCCAGAACCAGCCGACGTAGCACGCCAGGCTGTCGAGGATGTGGGCGAACGCCCGGACGACCCCCATGCCTCCACCGATGAGCGAGCCGTCAACCTCGCTGACCACCTTGATTTTGAGGTACTGCTTGCCGAAGCTCTGGCCGGTCTCGCCGTTGAGGTAGCCGTTGTAGATCCACCAGCCCAGCGCGGCGGCATAGGTAATCAGGAGCATCAACGCCTGGAGGCCGTCGGCGATGGCACCCATGATGGCCGCGAGGATGAACCCGATGAAGTAAATGGCCAGGGACACGCCCCACTCGATGAGCAGGGCCAGGGCCCGCTTGGGCCAATCGGCCAGCACGGCACCCCCGGGGCCCGATGCGGGACCCGTCGGTGACTGCGGATAGCCGGGGGGCGGCGGTTGGTAGCTCGGCGGTGGAGGGGCCTGATACGACGGCGGGGGCGGGGGCGGTGTGCCCGGCTGTTCCGGATCGGTCGGCGGCTGGGGCGGTACATCGGTCACAGCGGACCTCCAGTGAGTGGGAGGACGGTCACCGTCCCCCGACGTGTTGGCCGCACCCTAGCGATTCACCCAGGTCACAGGCAGGGATGCCACCAGGGGAGTGGGCCGTGACGGCTGGGGTCAGGCCTCGATTCGCTCAACTTGACGTAACGAGGATTATCGGCGTCGCTGGGGTTGGGGCTTCCTCTTCCCCGTCTCGGGTTGGTGCAGGTACCGTCTGGCCCCGTGTCGATCCGCATGGAGCTCGAGCTGACCAGCGACCGTGGCGATGGGACCTGGACGTGGCGAGCCGCCGGTGCCCGCCAGCCAAAGGGCGTCGTCGACGCCGGGCTGCTCCCTGGGGGCACTGGCGTGGGCGCGGTCGTTCGGGCCGAGGTCGAACGTGATCTCGAAGGATTCCGCGTCCTCCACGTTCAGGGTGCTCCGACGGCCCGTCGGGAGCCGGAGCGACTCGAGATCCTCGGCTCCCAACGTCCATTCGAGCCGGTGACCTCGACGCTCGTGCGGGGGAGCCGCAGCGACGACCGCCCCCGGCGCGAGCGACCGCCCCGCGGCGACCGACCACGCGATGGTGATCGGCGGCCGCCTCGGCGGAGCCGTGACGGCCGCCCCAGCGCCGACCGGCCCCGGGGCGAGAGTGTTGAGCCAGCGCGCCAGGATCGCCCGGCCCGTCCCCCTCGCCCCTCTGCGCCTGCCCCCGAACCCCGACCCAAGGCCAAGCGGCTCCGACCCGGGCGGGTCCATCGCAACGCCCTCCTGGCCGAGGTGCCGCCCGAGCAGCGGGCGATCGCCGAACAACTGCTCGACGGGGGTCTCCCGGCGGTGCGGGTGGCCCTGGCCGAACAGAACCGAGCGGCCAAGGCCGACAACCGGCCGGCGGTTCCGGTCAACGCGGTGCTCACGATCGCCGAGTCGCTGCTGGTCCGGGTCCGGGTGGCCGAGTGGCTCGATCGGGCCGAGGCGGCCGAGGCCATCGCCGAGGAGGTGTCGCTGCGCGATCTGCATTCGGTGGTCACCAGCGGCGAGGAGCTGGTTCGCGACGACCGGGTTCGAGAGCTCGAGGCCACCCTCAAGGGCGTGCTCGAGCGGCGAACCGAAGCCGAGGCAGCGCAGTGGTACGCCGATGTGGCCCTGTGCCTCGATGGCGGTCGGGTCGTCCGGGCGCTGCGCCTATCGAGCCAGGCTCCCGATGCGTCAACCAACTTGCCCGCCGAGCTCCACGATCGCCTGGTGGCCGCCGCCGCGGCGGCGATGACGCCGGACGTGGCATCGGACCGCTACGCCACCTTGGTCGACGCATTGGCCTTCTCCCCCGTTCGCCGCGCCGTGGTGCCGGTCGGCATCCCCGCCGATCCTGACGCTGCGCTGATCGCGACCGTGCGCAAGCACGCTCGCCGAGTGCCCGCCATCGCCGGCCTGTTCGGCGAGTCTCCTCCGTCGAGCGGCGCCCCGACCGGGTCCCGGCGAGCGGCCAAGATCCCGCCGCCGCCACCCCAGGTCGGCACCCGCGATCTGGCCGAAGCCGATTCCGCCCCCAGCTCGACCGAGGCAGTCGAGCCCGAATCGGTCGAGCTGAACGCTGAGGCCCCCTCCCCCGTCGCCGCCTCTGACATCGAGGTTGGGGCCGTCGAACCAGAGAGCATCGCCAACGACTGACGCGCCGGTAGGCGTGTCCGGCCGGCGTGATGTATCGTCCCGACGTTGTCCATATCGCCGTTATGGACCCGGGGGGAACGTTCCTGGGGCATAACACGGCGAACGATTGTGAACAGGAGTGACCTTGTATGCGTAGCCACGTCACCACCCGACTCCTCGGCGTGCTCGCCGTCCTCATGGCGCTGGCCCTCGTGGCCGGTGCGTGTGGATCGAGCGACGACAACGGGGATCCGTCGAGTGAGCCCAGTGGGCCCTCGGGCACGTTGACCTTCGGCAGCTCCTCTTCGCCGGTCACCCTCGACCCCCACGATTCCTCCACCGGCACCGGCGGGTTGACCGACATCAACTTCGTGTATCCCGTCTACGACACGCTCATCGACAACTCCAACGCCGGCGAGCTGGTGGGCTCCCTGGCCACCGACTGGAGTATCGATGGCCTCGACGTGACCCTCACCATTCGTACCGGGGTCACCTTCACCGATGGCACCGAGATCGACGCCGAGGTGGTCAAGACCAATCTCGAGTACGTCCGCGACAACATTGCTGCGAACACCGGCACGCAGCGGATCGCCAGCGTGACCGCTCCAGACGCCACCACCGTTGTGGTCACCCTGCCCAAAGCCGACGCCCAGTTCGTCAACGACCTCGGGGGCAAGATCGGCATGGTCGTCAACCCCAAGTCACTCGGCTCGGACACCTTGGCCACCACCCCTGATGGGAGCGGTCCGTTTGTGCTCGACAGCGCGGCCACCAGCCCTGGGATCAAGTACGTCTACACGCTTCGGGATGGCTACTGGGAGCCAGCCCGTCAGAACGTCGAGACGCTCGAGATGGTCGTGCAGACCGATGTCAGCGCCCGCCTCAACGCAGTGTCGACTGGCGAGGTCGATCTGACCACCCTTGACGTCATCGCCGCCGGCAACGTTCCCTCCGGCGTGGGCGTCGAGCTGGTGACCACGCCTCGCCAGTTCTACGGGATGATCATCCGTGACCGTAACGGCGAGGTCGTGCCGGCATTCGCCGAGGAGAAGGTTCGCCAGGCCATCGCCTATGCCATCCAGCGCGAGGACTTCGTGTCCGCCGTGGTAGGCGAGTTCGGTCAAGCGTCGGCCCAGATGGTCACCGAGGGCAACCCGGGCTACAACGCCGAACTCGACGCGGAGTTCGAGTACGACCCCGAGAAGGCCAAGGACCTACTGGAGAGCGCTGGCTACGCCGACGGGTTCAGCTTCGATGCGCCAGCCCAGGCGAGCAACCAGACCTTTGTCGAGGCCATCTCCGGGTTCTTGGAGGACGTCGGCATCACCATGAACGTCAAGCTGCTCGACCCGGGTTCGTTCGGCAGCGTCCCCACCTCGACCGGCTACCCGGTGTTCCTGGCCAACTTCCCCAACAACGTGGCCCAGATCGGCGACCTCGTCGTGAGCCCCGATGGGCGGTTGAACCCCTACAAGGTGGAGAGCCCCGAACTCGATGCACTGCTGGCCAAGGCCAACGAGCAGTCCGACCCGGACGAGTACAACAAGTACCTGACCGAGTACCAGAGCGGGATCATCCGGCAAGGGATCATCGTGGTGGCGGCAACGTCTGACTCCATCGCGGCCCACACCTCCAATGTCTCCAATGTGGAGTGGGGCACCTACAGCCCCTACCCGAACTTCCTGAAGGCCAGGGTCTCCTCCTAGAGGCCCGACCTCGGTGGGCGCAGGTCGCTCGCCGAGATCCGTATCCTCGGCACCGCCGCAGCCCGCATCAGCAGGTTGCGGCGGTGCCGCGTGGGGCCGCCGTCGTCAGGCGATGACTTCGACCACGCCATGATCGGCGAGGAACTCGAGGAGTCCAGGAACGAGGTCGAACTCGCCCACCTCGCTCAGCTCGACCCAGGTGGCCTCGAGCGCATCGTCGCCGGCTACCGGGTCCTGGTCATCCAGGACATGGACCGCGAAGTCCAAGATCACGAAGTGTCCGGCGTCGCCGACCTGCTCGGTCCAGCCCACGAGTGGACCGCACACTCCCTCCAGGCCGGTCTCTTCGGCCAGCTCGCGCACGACGGCTTCGATGACCGTTTCCCCGGACTCGACCCGACCCCCGGGGATCGACCAGCGTCCGACGTCAGGTGGCCGACCGCGACGGATGAGCAGGAGTCGTTCGGCGAACACGGCGATGGCGCCCACGCACAGCTGGGGGCGACGTTCGCTCACGCTTCTTCCACCAACGACCGGTGCACGACCAAGGCCCTGGCCGCGAACCCGAAGGTCTCGAAGAAGTTCTTGGTATCGCGGTTGCCGGGCAGGGCCAAGGCGTCGACGCCGACACAACTTTTCGTTCGGCACCAGGCCAGCACTTCATCGACGAGGCACTCCCCCACGCCCACGCCTCGGCCCTCGGCATCGACGTAGAGCTCGGCGAGCACCCCGAGCGGTGTGCCGTCGTGGAGTGAATCGATCCGGCACAGGGCGTAGCCGACGGGGACGGTGTCGATCGTGCCGACCAACACGAGCTGGTCCGCATCGGCGATGGCGTCGATGAGTTCGGCCTCGGGTCGGGCCATGACGTTCTTGCCCGCCCAGATACGCCCACCTCGTCCGCCGACCTGTTCGGCGATCGCTCTCCGGTGCATGCTGAGCAGCGTCGCCAGGTCATCGGCCACGGCCGGTCGGGCCGCCTCCATCAGCGGGAGGTCAGGTGGTCGATCCGCGTGAGCACGGTGCGCCGCCCCCGACCAGCGGCCTCGTGCCGGCGGACCTCGGCCAGCTGCTCGGTCGACAGATCCCCGAGGACGGCCAACACCTGGGCGGCGGTCATGGTGTCGTAGTCGTCGATCGGGAAGGCGGGCGTGGCCTCGGTTGCGCCGTCGGCCGGGGTCGGCCTGACCGGTTGGGTTCGGATCTCTTGGCAGAGTCGTTCCAGTTCGACTCGGCCCTGGCGGGCCGCGACTGCCCCGAGCAGCCGCAACGTCGTTACCGGAGCTTCGAGCTCGCTGCGACCTCGGGCCACGAATTCGGGCACGACAGTTCGGGCCGAGAGGACGAACCCGATCGGGGCATAGACGAAGAGGTCCAGGAGCCGGTCGATTGGGTCGGACGGCTCGGGCATGGTCAGCTCACACGCAGTCTCGGCAGAGCTGGCGCTTGGGGTCGGCCAGCTGGCTCGGGTGCTTGACCAGGAAGCAGGACTGGCACACGAACTCCTCGGGGGCCCGAGGCCGGACTCGACCGTCGCCCCGTTCCTCGGTGTCGACGGTCTCCTCCTCCTCTTCATCCTCCTCTTCGTCGTCCTGCACGACGAGGCGGTCCTTGAGGATGGCGTCGAGATCGGCCTCGACGTCGTCGGGGTTGACGTCGTCCTCGTCGTCGTCCTCGTCGTCCGCTTCCTCTCCGCTCTTGGCCGGGATGATCGCCGGATCGATCGGTTCGATCGGGTCGATCTCTCCGTCGACCGGATCGAGCTCGTCGTCTACATCGACCTCAGGGGCGACGAAGTCGTCGTCGCCGTCGAAGCTCTCGACTTCGAGCAGCTCGTCGTCCTCGAGTTCGCCATCGTCGGGCTCGAAAGCCTCCTCATCGAGAGCAGCGTCGAGATCTTCGGCCATGCGCATCCAGTCGGTGTTGCGGGCGGGTGGAAACGGGTCGGTGTCAACCGCGGGCGGACTCTATCTATTCCACACCTTCAGTCCTGCGCCGATCGAAGGCCCGTGGCTTGACCCGCGGGGCCTGATCGGCCAAAGTGACCGGCGTCACGTACGACCGCGTGCATTCAGGACGCGCCGTCGAAAGGTGCTGGAGGGAACTGTGCTCAAGCTGATCGTCACCCGACTCCTCGGGTTGATTCCGCTGCTCTTCCTGGTCACCTTCTTGACCTTCTTCTTGCTCTCGGTCACCCCTGGCGACCCGGCGTCGACGGCCTGCGGTACCGATTGCACCCAGGAGCAGCTCGACGCCAAGCGGGCCGAGTTCGGCCTGGACAAGCCGCTCATCGGTCAGTACGTGACCTGGCTGGGCAACGCCCTGCAAGGCGACCTCGGCGAGTCGTACTTCTCCAGCCAGGGGGTCACCGACAGCATCGTGTCTCGCTTCGGTGCCACGCTTTCGATCACGATCCTGGCGACCATCGTGGGCACCGTCCTCGGGGTCGGTATGGGAATCGTCTCGGCCATGCGCCCGAACTCTCTGGTCGACCGCACGGTGACCTTCATCGCCTCGCTGAGTCAGGCCGCACCCGGATTCCTGATTGCCATCTACCTCGTGTTGCTCTTCGCCATCATCTGGAACCTGTTCCCCGCCACTGGGTACGTGCCCTTCACCGAATCGCCCTACGAGTGGTTCCGGCACCTCGTGCTCCCGGTGATCGCCCTGTCGATCGCTCCGGCGGCCGGACTTTCCCGCCAGACCCGGGCGTCTCTGGCCCGAACGATGGGCCAGGACTACATCCGCACGGCCAACGCCAAGGGCCTCCCCCGACGCCGGGTCATGATTCGCCACGCATTGCGCAACGCGCTCATCCCCATCGTGACCGTCGTCGGCCTCCAGATCGCCGGACTGCTCGGCGGAGCGCTTCTCGTCGAGCGGGTGTTCGCCATCCCCGGTCTCGGGAGCTTGGCTCTCACCGCAGTTCAACAGCGTGACATTCCCGTCATCCAGGGCTTCGTGCTCTTCACCGCCGTGATCATCGTGTTGGTGAACACGGCCATCGACATCGTGTACGGCTTCGTCAACCCCAAGGTGCGCCCCTCATGAGCTTCACCCTCCCCGATGGTGGATCTGGTCCGAGCGGAGGTCCCCCGCCCGGCGGTCCCCCCCCTGGCGGCATGCCCGGCGGGATGCCCGGCGGTCCCGGAGGCATGCCTCCGGGCATGGGCGGTATCGCCCCTGCCGACCTGGTCGCGTCCGGCGGTGGGACGCCGTATCAGACTCTGAGTGGGCGCCAGCGGTTCTGGCGTCGCCTGCGGTCTCGCCCCGAGGCGATGACCGCGGCCGCGTTCTTGGTCTTCCTGGTATTGGTTGCCATCTTCGCTCCCCAGGTCGCCCCCAAGGATCCCTACGACCAGAACCTGCGGGACAACCTCCAGGGACCCTCGAGCCAATACTGGCTCGGTACTGACCAACTGGGCCGTGACGTGCTCTCCCGGATCATCTACGGAGGCCGGGTCGCCATCCAATCGATGATGATCGCCACCGTCATCTCGGCGGTGATCGGGGTGCCGATCGGCATCGCCATCGGGTTCATCGGCGGATGGCTCGACCGCATCGTCATGCGGATCCTCGAGGTGCTCTACGCCCTGCCCCAGCTGGTGGTGCTCATCGCCATCATCGGGATCATGGGCCCGGGCTTGCGAAACGCCATGATCGCGCTGGGCTTGTTCATGTCCACCGCCTACATACGTCTCCTACGAGGCGAGGTGCTGGCCGCCCGAGAAGACCTCTACGTCGACTCGGCGCGAGTCATCGGCAGTCCGACCCGCAAGATCATGTTCAAGCACGTCCTGCCCAACGTGCTGCCTACCTTGCTGGTCACCATGACCCTGCTGGTCGGTGCGGTGCTCCTGGCCGAGGCCGGGCTCTCGTTCCTCGGGCTCGGGGCCCAGCCGCCCCAGGCCAGCTGGGGCGCCATGCTGCAGGAGTCGCTCACCTACATCGGCCGCCAACCGTTCCTGGCCGTGCCTCCGGGCATCATCATCGTCATCACGATCATGGCCGTGAACCTGGTGGGCGACGCGGTGCGGGACTCGGTCGGGCGGGGCATGCCCCCCGCTCCACCCCGCCGTCGTCGTCGTCAGGCTGTGCCCGAGGTCGACGCCGAGGCCATCCTGGCCGAGGCGGCGAAGGAGCTGTCGGCGTTCGGCAGCGCCCGCTTCGAGCGAGCACCCGACACTGCGCTGCTGGCGGTTGACGGCCTGTCGGTCAGCTTCCCCACCCCGCAAGGTGGCGTGCTCACCATCTTGCAGGGATCGACCTTCCACGTCATGCCCGGTGAGACCCTCGGCTTGGTGGGTGAATCCGGATCGGGTAAGTCGATGACCGCGTTGGCGGTCATGGGCTTGATTCCGTCTCCCGGTCAGGTCGTCGCCGGGTCGGTCAAGCTCAACGGGATCGAGCTCACCGAACTCAGCGACAACGATCTGCGCAAGACTCGAGGCACTGAGATCGGGATGATCTTCCAGGACCCGATGAGCAGCATGAACCCGAGCATGACCGTCGGGGACCAGATCGGCGAAGCGCTCCGGATCCACAAGGGCTACTCGAAGAAGGCGGCCCGCGAACGGGCGACCGATCTGCTCGACCTGGTCGGGGTCCCCGACCCGAGTCGCCGGGTGCGGGCCTATCCCCATGAGATGTCCGGCGGTATGGCCCAGCGCTGCATGATCGCCATGGCGTTGGCCTGCGAGCCCAAGCTCCTCATTGCCGACGAGCCCACGACCGCCCTCGACGTGACCATCCAGGGCCAGGTGCTCGATCTCCTCCGTCGCCTGAAGGACGAGCTCGGCATGTCGATCCTCTTCATCACCCACGACCTGGGCGTGGTAGCCGAGATCTGCGACCGGGCTGCGGTCATGTACGCAGGTCAGGTGGTCGAGCAGGCCACCGTCAACGAGCTCTTCACCAACCCGCAGCACCCCTACACCGAGGGCTTGCTGCGAGCCATGCCGCAGAACACGCTCATGGGCGAACGCCTTCGGACGATCCCGGGCCAGGTGCCCGAGCCATGGGCCTGGCCCACCGGGTGTCGGTATCACCCTCGGTGCCCGTACGCCCAGGATGCCTGCACCAGCGATTCAATCGACATGCAACAGCTCATCCCCGCCCACATCGTCCGGTGCCGGCGGGCCGAGGAGCTGCAACTGGAGGCGGCCCAATGAGCATCTCGAGCCTCGACCAGCCCGAACCGGCTCGCCCGCCGGTCGGCGACGTACTTCTCGATGTCGAACATCTCACCGTCGAGTTCACCCAGAAGCGGGGCGAGACGGTTTTTGACCGGGGTCGCAACGTCATCCACGCAGTAACCGACGTTTCATTCGACATCCATCAGGGCGAGACCCTCGGACTCGTCGGTGAGTCGGGGTCGGGCAAGTCGACCACGGGCCGAGCCATCCTGAAGCTGACGCCGGTCAAGAGCGGCACCATCCGCTTCGATGGACAAGACCTCACGGCGATGGCCAAGAGGGTTCCCCTTGAGGTGCGAAAGGGCATCCAGGTCGTTTTCCAGGATCCCTACTCGTCGCTGAACCCGTCGATGGTGGTCGCCGACCTGGTGGGCGAGGGCCTCGAAGTCCACTTCGGGCTCAAGGGCGCTGCGCGCGACGAGCGGGTGCTCTCGCTGCTCGAGTCGGTCGGACTGGCCCGCCACTACATGGAGCGGTACCCCCACGAGTTCTCCGGTGGCCAGCGTCAGCGCATCGCCATCGCCCGGGCACTCGCGGTCCAGCCCCAGATGATCGTGCTCGACGAGCCGGTCAGCTCGTTGGATGTCTCGACCCAGAGCCAGGTCGTCAACCTGCTCGAAGATCTCCAGGCCGAGCTGGGCGTGGCCTATCTGTTCGTGGCCCACGACCTTTCGGTCGTGCACCACGTCAGTCACCGCATCGCGGTCATGTACCTCGGCCGCATCGTCGAGATCGGCCCGTCCGACCGGATCTGGGGCGCACCGGCCCATCCGTACACCCAGATGCTGCTGGACTCGGTGCCCTTCGCCAATCCGACGGCACAGGCATCCAAGCGGGAGGCCCGTTTGGCGGCTGCGGTCGACATCGACCTGCCCAGCCCGCTCAACCCCCCCAGCGGCTGTCCGTTCCATACCCGGTGTCCTCACGTCATGGACGTGTGCAAGGAAGTCATGCCGGGCATGACCGACGCACCCGGTGGTGGCCAGGTCGCCTGCCATCTGTTCGGGGATGGCTCGGTGGCTGTCGCCGCTCCGTCGATGCGCCTCGACGCCGACACCTCGTCGTCACCCGCACCGAGTGGGGTGGATACCACCGTGTGAGCCCGGCCCGTCAGGCGACGGGCCGACGATCAGGAACCAGAACGCCGGGCTTCGGCCCGGCGTTCTGCGTCCAGGCGCTCCAGCTCGGGTTCGGAGTGATCCACATAGCGCATCGAGGCGGCCAACGCCCGGTGGCCGGCGCCTTCGGCGATGAGGCGATGCATCTCTTGGCACACCCGTCGGTAAGAGGGATGCCCCTGGGGGGTGGTGCGCAACTCGAGCATGTGCATCGCCTCGCGGGCATTGCACTGCATCGAGTAGCGGATGCGGTAGGCCAGGCTGACCGAGTAGGCGGCCTGGTGGGGAAAGGACGGCCGGAGAACCTCGTAGAGCGTCGCCGAACGTTCCATGGCTTCCTCGAAACGTTCGGCTGCCCCGGCTTCGACCACGGCTTCGGGCAGAACGTAGCCCTGATACGGCGTCAGGTCTTGCCAGTCGATGGTCAACATGCGATGCCGTTGCAAGTCGCGAAAGGCCCCATAGTCCGAACACACGTCGAAGCGATAGGCGGTGCGCTCGAAGGCCCGCCCCGGGCGGTGCCGGCGATTGCCCCGCTCCCCCACGGCGGCGTCGAGGACCTCGGCCCGCTCGGCGTCGGAGAGCTGAGCGACCCGCTGGGCGACCTGGTCTTCGGGAAGCGCGAGGTGCGGGTAGAGGATGGCGGTGATGACCTTGTCCTCACCCGCGGGGTCGTAGTCGACGAGCGTGACCTCGGGGCTCGGCTCGGCCACTGCGTCGGGAAAGAGGCGACCGGCGACGTCGGCGACCCCGGCGCGGGTGGATTCGAGGTAGGCGGACCAGGCCCCTCCCCGAGCGGGCATGTCCACTCGGCGCAAGAAGCTGGGGATGACCTTGCGCAGCTCGGTGAGCATCAACTCGGCGTAGGACCGGGCTTCGGGTAGCGGGTGGGCCCGCATCCGCAGCAAGAGGGCTTCGTAGGCCTGTCCGGTGCCGTAGATGCCGACGTTGGACAGCGACGCGGCCGGCAGGACTCCCCGGACCGCGTCGAGGGCCTTGGCTCGGACGGCCTGGCGATGGGCAAAATCGGAGTCGGCCGGTTCCTTGGGATACCGGCGTTTGGCCCATTCGAAGACCTCGGCGAACAACTCGGCATACAAGTCGAACAGCCGGTCCATCTCTCCCACGTATCGGGTCCCGAGCGGTGAGGCCAACACTGCTGGATCGCGGTGATATCGGTACCGACCGCCGAGGCGCTCGTCGTAGGCGATGTACCGGGTGGACTGCTCGAGATACGACATGAGCCGACCACGTTCGAGCACCTTGGTCAGCAGGTTCGACGACTGTTCACAGGCCAGGTGGACACCGCCGAGCTGGGCCACCGAGTCGTCGCCGTACTCGACGAAGACTGTCTCGTAGAGCTGCTCGGCCCGGGCCAGGCCGACCGTGGCGTCGATCGACCGGTCGCCGTCGATCTCCAGCTCTCCGACGAACTCATCGAGGAAGAGCCGACGCAGGCTCTTGTGGGTGCGGCTGTAGCGGGCGAACAGAGCGCCCTTGACCACCTCGGGCAGGTTGACCAGCGCAAAGACGGGCCCGTCGAGGTTGGTGACGTAGCGCCGCAGGATGTCGGCCTCTTCAGGCGTCCAGGACTCGGAGATGTAGACCGACACGGCCAGCCAGCCTAGGAGGCTCTCGGGAACCCCTGGCGGACCTGTGCCAACGCGTCGGGATCAGTCCACAGATCGACGATCGTGCAGGCCATGGCCTTGGCCCCGTCGAGCACCGCCCTGTCACCCGCGGCCGAGGCCGCGTGGTCGGTGAAGTCATGGGAATGGATCGGCACCCCGGCCGGGGCCACCTGGACCATCGGATGGATCGTCGGAACGAGGTGGCTGACGTTGCCCATGTCGGTGCTGCCCACCACGGCGCGTTCGGTGGACTCAAGGGGCGCCAGGGGCCGGCCGAGGGCCGCCGAGTTGCGGCGATAGAGCTCGAGAAGCGGCCGGTTGACCACCAGGTCGGCGTAGTCGCGCCCGGTCCAGGAGTGCTCGACCGTGCAGCCGGTGGCGGCTGCACCCGCCTCGAGGGCGGCCAGGACTCGGGCCTTAAGGGCGTCGAGCTGGTCGAAACGGGCGGTTCGGATCATCCACTCCGACACCGCGTGTTCAGGTACGACGTTGCGGGCGTCGCCGGCTTTGGTGAAGATCCCGTGGACCCGATCAGTGGCCGTGATGTGCTGGCGCAGGGCAGCCACGTTGAGGTAGCCCAGGACGGCAGCGTCGAGGGCGTTGCGTCCGAGCTCGGGATAGGCGGCGGCATGAGCCGCCTGGCCGTGGTACTCCACGGTCAAGAAGGCGGTCGTGACCGCAGTCATCGAGGCCAGATCGGCATCGGCCGGGTGAACCATCATGGCGGCGTCCACGCCCGCGAACGCCCCGGCCTCGGCCATGAGGATCTTACCGCCGCCGCCCTCCTCGGCCGGTGTGCCCAGCACCCGCACCCGACCCCCCAGTTGGTCGGCCAGGGAGGCCACCGCCAAACCGGCGCCCAAGCCCGCTGCCGCGATCACGTTGTGGCCACAGGCGTGGCCGACCCCGGGAAGGGCGTCGTACTCACAGCACACGACGACTGTGGGACCCGATGTTCCGGCCCGCGCCTCGAAGGCGGTGTCGACACCGTAGGCACGAGGGGTCACGTCGAGACCAGCCTGGTCAAGGATCCCGACCAACAGATCGTGGGCCTGTCTCTCCTCGAAGCAGAGTTCCGGATGGCCATGGATCTCATGCGAGGTCTCGATCAGGAGGTCGCTGAGGGCATCGACCCGTTCGACGACGGCGGCCTTGGCCTGGGCAGAGTCCACAGGCGAAGCGTAGGTCGGTCTCAGATCACGATCTGCAGCGCATCGGGAAACACCTCGACCGACAGGTGTCGGCCCCGACCGACCGAACGCCCATCGATCGCGATCGCCATGGTGGCCCCGAGGTCGACGTCGGCCGCCACCCCTCGTCGTTCGGTGATCCGCGGATGAGGCGCGTGGGCGCCGAGCGGCAACCGGCGGCGCACCGCTCGACGTTGGCCGAGTGGGATTCTCACGTCGACGAAGTCGAGGAGGCCATCGTTGGGATGGGCTCGGGTCGCCGCGTTCCACGGGCCGAGCCACGCTGCGTTCATCGCCGCCCACCACCGGCCCCTCCCCCAGCGGGTCCGGGCCACGACGTGGGCGACGAACCAGACCGGTGGTCCCCCATCGACCCGAACCTGGGCCGCGTCGCAGGGAAAGGTCATGGCCGCTGGGCCGTGTAGGCGCGCGCGATCACCGGGTCCGCCGACGGTTCGGCACAGATCGCCGCCGAGCAGTCCCACCATCGGGGCCGGGCCGAACTCGGCTCGATCGGTCGAGCCCAGAGCGGCCGCCGCATCGGCGTCGCTCGCCGCCACCAGACCACCGATCGGTAGAGCGCCGGGATCGCCCCAGGTCGATCCCTTGCGGATGGTCATCCGGCGCCCACCGAAGACGCGGCCGCGACCACGCCCCGCTCGATCGCCCCGGCGGCCTGGCGCGCTGCGGCGCGAGTATCCGGCCGCTGCGCTACCTCGGCAATCTGACGCAACAGATCGGCCACCTGCTTGACGGTGCGCACGAAGTCACCTCCGGAAATGTCCTCGTCCTCGAGCACGGCCGCCAGATCGAGGCCCGATGCCCACTCGAAGGCCAAGCCGACGAACCCGGGGTCGAGTTCGCGGGTGAGGGGCACCCCGGCCTCGGCTTCGAGTGCGTTCAGCTCGCGGTGAATCTCCTCGACGGCCGTCCATCGGGTCCGCAACTGGCGATCGGGGAACCACGGTTCGGGGTCGTCGCCGGGACCTCGGCGGGTGTAGACGAACGCGGCTGCGAGTCCGGCCACCGCCGGCGGGGCCAGCTCATCGAACCACCCGCGAGCCACGCACTCGGCCACCAAGAGGTCGGTCTCGTGGTACACGCGAGTAAGGACTCGCCCCTTTGGGGTGACGGTCCACCCCTGCACGTACTCCCAGGCCTCGAGCACCGACAGCACCGCATCGAACTGCAACGAGAGGGCCGCCGAACGGCCATGGACCTGTTGTTCGAGGTGGTGCACCTCGCGTTCGGCTCGCACCACCTGGGTCCAGGCTCGACGATGGGCCGCCAGGTCTGGACACGACGAGACTGGATGATCGGCCACCGCCTGCTGGAGGGTCGCGATCCCGGGGTCGACAGTCGGACCCTGGCGTGGAGGTGGTCGGCGGCCCTGGTCGCCGCGCACGCGGAGCCGACCAAGGTCCTTGGCCACGGTGCGTTGAAAGGAGGGTCGGTTGGGTTCGTACGGAGTCGGCAGGTCGACGGTGGCCACCACGACAGGGGGGTCGTCGAAGTCGGCGGGTCCGAGGGCGAGGCGTTGGCGTTCGACGGTGACCACCCGGAGTTGGACCGAGCCTCTCCGTCGAGCCGAGGTGAGCACGGCTGCGGTACGAGTCCCGCCGGGCAGCCGGATGACATCTCCAGGCCGCAAGCCGGCCATGGCTGATTCGACGGCTCGGCGAGCGCTGCCGAGGTTGCGTTGCTCGCCGAGGCGCCGCTCGAGCGACAACAACGACTCGACGTCTCCCCGTTCGCATTGCAGCGCGGCCCTGGCGGCGCCAGCCCGTTGGCGAGCTCGGTCGATGCGGGCCTCGGCCCGGACGATCTCCCGGTCGGCCTGGAACTGGCCGAAGGACAAGTTGAGGAGGTGGCGAGCGGTGTCCCGGTCGTGGCGATCGACGAGGTTGGCGGTCATGTTGTAGGTCGGCCTGAACGCCGAACTGATCGACCCCGGGCTGGCCCGAGCCAACTCGGCGACCTGCTCGAAGGTCACCCACGGCGACCACAGCACCACGGCATGGCCTCGATCGTCGATCCCCCGCCGACCCGCTCGACCCGTCAACTGGGTGTACTCGGTGGGCGTGAGGAACTGGTGACGATCGCCTCGGAACTTGGTGAGCTGCTCGATGACCACGGTCCGGGCCGGCATGTTGATGCCGACGGCGAGGGTCTCAGTGGCGTACACCACCTTCACCAATCCGGCCGAGAAGCAGTCTTCGACAGCCTCTTTGAACGCCGGAACCATGCCCGCGTGATGCGAGGCCAGTCCGGCCTCCATCCCGGCGATCCAACGAGGCCACCCGAGCACCTCGAGGTCTTCGTCGGTCAGCCCCTCGACCCGGGCCTCGCACAGCTGTCGGATCTGCAGGCGCTCGTCGGGAGTCGTCAAGCGAACCCCCGCATCGAGACACTGGCGCACCGCGTCGTCGCAGCCCGCTCGGCTGAACACGAACACGATGGCAGGAAGCATCGCCTCTTCCTCGAGGCGATCGATCACGTCGACCCGGCCCGGGGTGGCCAGGCGGCGGCCTTCGTCGCGCCCGCGGTGGTGCCGAGGTCCACGCACCGCCTCGGCGTCGATACGTGCCGCACCGGGATTGGCTCGGCCGCCGCGCAACGTGGGCAACAGGTGCAGGCGCTCGACACCCCGTTCGGCGGCCAGGTAGAGATTTCGGAGCTCGACGGGGCGCCGATCTTCGATCACCACATCGGTCGGCCCCCGCACGGTGGAAATCCACTCGGCGAGGTCGGCGGCATTGGCCACGGTGGCTGACAGGCACACCAGGCGCACCTCGTGATCGAGGTGAATGATCACCTCCTCCCAGACCGGGCCCCGGTACGCGTCCTGGAGGAAATGGATCTCGTCGAGGACCACCACCTGGACACCCTCGAGCGTTGGTGATGCGGCATGAATCATGTTGCGTAGAACCTCGGTGGTCATCACGACCACCGGCGCCTCGCCGTTGTTGCTCACGTCACCGGTGAGCAAGCCGACGTTGGGAGCGCCGTGGCGGCGCACCAGGTCGGTGTACTTCTGGTTGGAGAGAGCCTTGAGGGGCGTGGTGTAGAAGGCCTTGCCGCCCCGGCTCAGCGCCACGGCGATGGCGTGCTCAGCCACCACGGTCTTGCCCGAACCGGTGGGCGCGGCGACCAGCACAGAGTCGCCGTCGTCGAATCGGTCGATGGCCTCGCGCTGAAAGCGATCCAGGTCGAAACTCCAGGCACTGGCCGCGCCCGGCACCGCCGGCGCGTCGGTCACGACCGACGCAGTACGAACCGGCCGACCATGATGGCGGCCACGTAGAACAGGACCATCGGGATCGCCATGGCCATGAGCGTCACCGGGTCGCCGCTCGGGGTGATCACCGCATCGACGACGAAGATGATCACGATTGCCTGGCGGGTCCACGACTGCAGCCGCTGCCACGTGACGACACCGGCCACCTGGAGGAACACCAACACGATGGGGAACTCGAAGGCCAACCCGAAGATGACCATGGTCAGGACGAGGAGCCCGAGGTACTTACTCGGGCTGTAGAGGAGCTGGAGCTCTTCGCCACCGAAGGCGGCGAAGAACTCGAGGGCCTTGGGGAAGGTGACGAGGGCCAGCGCCGCCCCGAGGAGGAACAGGAGAACTGAGCTGGCCACGAACGGCACCGCATAGCGGCGCTCACGGGGGTAGAGGCCGGGCGTGATGAATCGCCACAGCTGGAAGAGCACGACCGGCGACGCCATCAGGAAACCGAGGTAGACGGACACCTTGATCCGGATGGACATCGACTCGAGAGGGTCGGTCACGACCAACTGGCAGGTTCCGGGCAGGTCGTTCTGCGCTTTGAGTTGGCAGTACGGGTCGACCAACAGTCGCAGCACTGGGTGGTAGAGGAAGAAGCCGACCACCGCGCCGGCTGTCACCGCGACGACGGCGATCATCAACCGACTGCGTAGCTCCCCGAGGTGTTCGGTCAGCGACATCGTCCCGGGTGGGACGGACTCGTCGCGCCCCCGTCGACGCGATGGCAGCCGTAGTGCCATCAGCGGGTGCCCGTCGGGCCGTCCATGGGGTCGATCGTCGCCTCGTCAGACGGCTGCTGCGCCGGTGTGGTTCCGTTGGCCCCTGGGGTGCCATCGACCGGCTCTTGGATGGCATCGCGCATCTCGGCTTGGAAAGCCGAACTCATTCGGCGCATCTCGCCGACGAACCGGCCGACCTGACGAGCCGTGGATGGGAGCTTGTCAGGGCCGAGGACGAGAAGGGCGACGACGAGGATCACGAATGCCTCGCCGGCGCCGAGGTTCAGCACCTTGCGGAGTGTAGCGGTGCCCTCTCCCGGCTCCTTCCCGCCCCGAGGTGGTCAGAGCCCTTCGCTAGCTGCCAATCGGGCCAACCAATCGTCGTCTTCGAGGAGGGCATGGAACTCGAGGAGGTGGTCGTGGGTCAAAGGCTCAGACGGCCGGCGCTCGATCAACTCGGCCGGGAGGTGCCAACGCTGGAGGGCGACCCCAGCGGTCACCAGGAGATCGACGATCCGGGTCTCGGCGTGCTTGGTCACGGCCATGTGGCACTCAGGGCAGCGGAAAACGTAGGCCCCCCGCTCGTCGTCGTCACACACCCGCACGACCATGTCGTGCACCGTCAGCTCGATGTCCCCGCAATCAGGGCAGCTGGCGCGAATGATCGCCATCGTGTTGCTCCTTCTCCGAACGTGTTGCTGATCTGATCGGCAGCCGGTCGGAGCTGCTTGAGGGAAGCCGTACCCACTTCCGACTCACCTTTCCCCCTCCACATGCCGATGCCACTCTCCGTGGTCAACGAGAGCGGCGCGAAGCCCCGGGTAACTGGACCTGGGCGCAGCACGAGGACAGTGCTGCGCGGACTCACCTCCGGCGTGGCCACGGCCGATCTCCTCGACGAACTCCTCCGAGATGCCGTCGAGGGTTGCGGCGCCAAGACCGGGCTGATCCTGGCCCGGTCCGAAACCGGTCCCACCGTCGGCGCCCGAGTGGGCGTGGCCTCGCCCCGCCTGGCTGTGGCGGTCGAGGAGGTGCTCAGCAGCGGACGCCCGGCCCGGCGCGGCGGAGGCGTCGACGGAGACGGTCCCCCCCTTCTGGCGTTGCCCATCCGGGCCGGGGCCCGGGTGGTAGGTGGCCTGGGTTTGTCCGGGCCAGAGGAACGCCTCGATTCCGAAGCGCTGGGAGTGTTGATCGACCTGGCCGCGGTCGTGCTCTCGTCTCGTCCCGCCCCCTCTCCCCTGGCCATCGAACTGCTCGATGGCATCGCCCGAGCAGCGCTCGAACGAGACGAACTCGCAGTGCACGAGCAGCTGCTCGACCTGGCCGAGCGACTGTTCGGTGCTGCTGGCGGCCTGAGTGGCCGTGAGGTCGAATCTAGTGCTGGATCCAACCGAGGGCGCACGATCGTCCGGATCGTCGCCACCCGGGGGATCGATCACGGTCGACTCCCCGTCGCCGCCCGTGATGGAGCGTTCGCCGAGACGCTGGCCAGCCCCGGCCTGCGGGTCGAGGGGGCCACCTCCCGGGTGGCGGCCCTGCTCTCGGACGGCCTCCACTGTGTGGTCTCGGTCCCCTTGCGTCACGTCGGCGGTGACGGCGGCAAGCTGGTGCTGCTCCTGGCCGATCCCCCTGATGCGACACGGCGGTCTCTGCTCGCCGCGTTCGGACGGGCCGCCGGAACCGCGCTCACTGCAGCTGGGCTCAGGGTTCGGCTGCGCGATCGGGAGGACGTGCTGGCCACAGTGATCGGTGGCGTTCCCGGGCCGGTGCTGGTGACCGACGCCGAAGGACGTCTGCTCCACCTCAACGGGGCGGCCGCCAACCTCCTCTCGCTCTCCGAATCCCTCGACGTCGGCCGGTCGATCGTCGGACGTCTCCAGCACCCGGTGCTCGAAGACCTCCTCACCGGCGCCCGGGAAGGCACCGCCGAGATCAGCCTCACCAACCCCAGTGGGGTGGATCGGGCCTTTCGGGTCTCGGCTCGTACCGCGGTCGGCGAGGGGGGCCGGCGCTTGGCCCGGGTGGTCCTGCTCGAAGACCTCACCGCCACCGCCGAACTCGAACAGGTCAAGGCCGATTTCCTCGGCGTGATCGGCCACGAGTTGCGGACGCCGCTGACCGTGGCCAAGGGAGCGGTGCGGACCCTGGCCCGCCGGGGCACGACTATTGATCCGGCGGCCTTCGAGCGAACTCTCGGCGCGCTCTCGCGCAATGTGGACCGGCTCGAGCGTTTGGTCGAAGACCTGCTCTTCATGTCCGCCGTCGAACGGGGCCGAGCCTCACTTCATCTGGCCCAGGAAGACGTCGGTGAACTCGTGAGCCTTCTGGAGGGCGAGCGCATCACCGTCCAGCGACCCCGTCGCGAGGTGGTGGCCTCCATCGATCGGACCAAGGTGGCCCACGCCCTCTACCACCTGGTCGACAACGCTCTCAAGTACAGCGACGGTTCGGTCGTCGTCGACGTGGTCGAAAGAGACGACGACGTCGAGATAAGCGTGTCGGACCGAGGAATCGGGATCTACTCGGGTGACATCCCCCTGCTCTTTCAGCGCTTCCGTCAGCTCGACGCCTCCGCCACCCGGGCCGCGGGCGGCACGGGCATCGGCCTGTACATCGCCCGGCGCATCGTCGAGGCCCACGGAGGCCACATCTGGTGCGAAAGCCGACTGGGCCAAGGAAGCCGCTTCGCGTTCACCATCCCTCGCTGAGGCAGGATCGCGCCATGTCGGCGCCCGCCCTGCTCGATCCTCCCGTGGGGTTCGCCATTCCCGCCCTCGACGCCGACGAGCCCCTGGCGGCCATGGCCGCCGCAGTGGCCGCGGGTGCGGCGGGCTTGGCCCTCCGGGTCTGGCTCACCAGCGACGGGGTTCCGGTGGTCAGCGACTCAGGGCGGGTTCGCTCCGGGCGTCGGCGTCGCCCCGTCCACGAGGTGGCCTCCGACGAGCTCCCTTCGGCCGTACCTCCGTTCTGGCTAGTGGTTGCTGCCTCCGGTTCGCGAGTCGAACTGCTCGTCGACGTCGGGAGCGGCCACGCGGTCGGTCCGCTGGCCCGGGTCGCCGACGAGCTGGGCATTGCCGATCGACTCTGGATGGCTGGCGAGGACCTCGAAGCGGTCACGGCCTGGCGGCAGGCCACCTCGGTGGGGCGCATGGTCCACACGACGAGGCTGCGATCGATCCGCGAGGGTCCTGAGCGGCGGGCGGCCGAGCTGGCCAACCGGGGGGTAGATGGCATCAGCCTGCATCACACCGACTGGAGTGGAGGCATGACCACCCTCTTCCACCGGTTCGGCCGTCTCGGACTGGCCTGGGGCGCCCGTTTCGACCGGGAGTTGGATGCGGTGGCTCGGGCGGGGGTCGACGGTGTCAGTTCGATCAACGTCGCGGGGTTGGCGGCCCGCTTTCCCGGCCGCAGCTGAGGTGGCTGGCCGCGACCCTCAGAGCAGACCGATCCGGCTCAACGGCCAGATACGCAAGAACGCCCGTCCGACGATGAGGTCCTCGGAGATCGGACCGAACACCCGGCTGTCCGATGAGTTCGAACGGTTGTCCCCCATCACCCACACCTCGTCGGCACCCACAAGCACCGGGCCGAACTCCGAGGTCACGGTCCCCTCAGGTAGGTAGGACTCGTCGAGAGGTGCGCCATCGATGAAGACCGTGCCGTCGCGACCTTCGACGGTCTCGCCGGGTAGGCCGACGACCCGCTTGATCAGATCCTTGATGTCGGCGGTCTCGTTGGGAGGACGTTCGAACACGACGATGTCACCCCGTTCGACTTCGTCGAACCGATAGCTGAGCTTGTTGACCAGCACACGGTCCCGGACCCGCAGGGTGGGCACCATTGACTCCGACGGGATGTAGAACGCCTGGAGCAGCAAGCCCCGCACGATCAGCGCCACCAACACTGACCCGCCGACGACGAGGCCCCACTCGATCAGGTTGCGTCGGCTCGAGCGCCGGGCCGACGTCGTCGCCCCTGGCGGCGCGGGCGAGAGCTCACCGTCGTCCTCGGGTCCCGTCGGCGGGGGGACGGCAGTCACCGCTGAGAGGGTAGTCAGTAAGGGTCAGATCGTCGCGTTGTACCTGCTCAGCACCCGCTTGGCGGCCTCGGCAGTAACCGACGGGTCACCGGATACGACCGTGGCGTCGGGGCCCAGGCGCAGCAAGAGCCGTTCGAGCCAGGCCCGCCCAGTGATCGAGAGGGTCACCCGGACATACCCGTCGCCCAATTCCCGATGACGTTCGAGCGGATACTGCTCGGCCACCCAGCGGGCCCGGGGGGCCAGGTCGAGGGTCACCGATTCTCCCCCTCGTCCGGCCTCGAAGTTCGTGGGCTCGGGGGCAGTACGGGGTGGCGTGAAGGTCCGGTCGAGCAGGACGACGCTACGGACTCGATCGGCTCGGAATCGGCGTTCGTCCTGGGCCAGGTGACACCATCCCGACAGGTACCACTGACCCTCCACGGCGTAGAGCGCGTAGGGGTCGACCACCCGGCGGGTCAGTTGGTCTCGTCCGAATGCGTAGTAATCGATCTCCACCTGGTGCTGGCTGTCGACCGCAGATCGCAACGCCTCGAGGACCCCGTCCGGGG
This sequence comes from Actinomycetes bacterium, assembly GCA_031399525.1. Taxonomy (GTDB): domain Bacteria; phylum Actinomycetota; class Acidimicrobiia; order Acidimicrobiales; family CADCSY01; genus JANNNX01. The sequence goes on from JANNOZ010000010.1 coordinate 72,557, forward strand.
CCGAACCGAGCGCGATATCGAGCGTGTCACCGGCATCGATACCCAGGACCCCGGCCAGCTTGGCCAGGCCTCGGGCGAGGGGTCCGCTGGGATCGGCGCCCGGCACGGATCGGGCCGCCGAGCCGGCGGCGAGCAGTCCCAGCGCCTCTTCTGGGGTGAGTCGCAGGGGCCGGGCGAAGTGGTCGGCCAGACGGATCCAGACCCGCCCGTCCTCGATGAGGACGTCCATGAGCGTGTCCGGCGTGAACGGGTGAACGCCACAGAGGAACACCAGATCGAGGTCGGCGATGAGTGATTCCTCGGTGCAGTCGAATCGGGCGCATACTTCGGCCAGCGTCGGGCCGTCCTGCTGCACGATCCACGGGACGATGGCCAGGAGGCGCTGGAGACGCTCGCCTGCTCCGGTGCGACTCACGACACGCCAACCGTCATGGCCTCGAGCCACCCGACCAGGTCATCGCGCAGGACCTGGGGTTCGAGGATGACGGCGTGATCGAGAAATCCCAGCACGAAGGACCGGAAGCCCTCCGGATTGGTCACGGCGAGCCGCAGCTCCACAGATCCATCGGCGTGGGTCCGGACGACTGCGTCTTCGCCGACCTGGCCGACAGCCCAGCTGGCCTGATCGGGGTCGACCAGGATCACTGCGTCGATGGGAGCCGTGCCTCCGAGCTCCCACGGATGGGGATCGGGGGCGGCCTGATCGCGCGGCCGATCGAACGCCGCTGGTGGGCCCAACTCGACGGCATCACCCATGCGATCCACCCGGAAGCGTCGGGTCTCACCCCTTCCGGCGTCGTGGCCCTCGACATACCAATGGCCTCGGGCGTAGGACAGGCGCCACGGTTCGAGCGTTCGGGTCTCGTCCCGATACGTGAAAGTGGCGACCCGGCGTTCGGACACGGCCCGCCACAACGGCACGAGTTGGGGTTGGGTGGGGACCACCGCCAGCGTCGAACCGTCGTCTGGTTCGGCGACGCCGCCGAGCTTCCACAGCGCAGGGCGTCCCGAGAGGCCGTCGACTTGGACCAAGAGTGTGGCCAGGCGGAGCGCCGCCAGCTCGTCAGGTTCGAGACCGGGATCGCGTAGCTCGTACTCCTCGCGACGGATCCGGTAGCCCTCCGTCGGAGGATCGGTGCCCTCGATGGGTTCGGTGCGGATGGGGACGCCCATCTCCCGCAACGCGTCCTTGTCGCGTTCGAACGCCCGACGAAAGGTGGGCCCAGTGCCCTCGGGATAGCCCGGTACCCGTTCATGGATGTCGTAGGCGCTCAGCGGGCGAGACGTCGACAGCAACGCCGCGGTGAGGTTGAGCAAACGCTCGAGACGGGACATCGTCGGGATGGTATCGACGCCGCGGACCCCGACGTTCAGATCCGATGCCCCACCGCGACCACTCCCGCCGCCCCCGCCACCTCGAAGAAGCCCGGATCCTCCTCAGGTCCGCGCCCCATGCTCGTCACCCGGACACCGTGACTGGCCAACAATTCGGCCACGTCAGGAACCGGCACCTCCACGACATCGTGGATGGTGTCGAGACCCGACTCGGCCAGGTCGGCATGCACCCGACCAGCGAAGCGTCCGTGCGGGACGCCGATGAGGGCCCGGACGCTCGTCCCTCGGGCCAGCGCGGTACGCACATGGTGGCTCACCCCCTGATGGCGGGGCCGGGGATCGGCCAACGAGAACCGGAGGGCGGCGACCGGACGTCCACCGAGCTGCGCTCCGGCGTCGAGGTTGGCGCCAAGATCCAGCGACGAGAAGCCCAGGCGACTGGCTGTGCCCACCACGCCGGGACCAGGCGCCACGATGACCACGTCGGCGTCGGCGATGCGTTCGGCGACGAGGAGAGCGGAGGTCACATTGACCGCTTCGAGAGTCCCGCCAAAGGCGTGCCCGGCCGTGATGGTGGTGTCGATCAAGCCAGCATCGAGGAGCCTCGGTACGAGATCGGACAACGCGATGGGTAGCGACGCGCTGTCGCTCATCACGTAGGAGATTTGCCAGTCGGGGCGAAGGTCACGCACCACGGCCGCGACACAGGGCAGCTGGCTGTGCAGGCCGCAGGCCACGATCGGCAGCGCCCGCTGCAGGTGATCGGCATCGGCCAGACGGTCGGCATGGAGCTCTTCAGCCGCGCCGGTATCGGCCTGCAGGCTGGTGTAGCGCAGCTTCATGATGTGGCCGGGCCCGGGCGCGGACCATCGGTGGCGGGCCAGGTTCCAGTGCACGACATGCCAGCCGCCAGTGCCGAGTTCGAGGTCGACCGCCGTCGTGTTCAGCACCACGCGATCACCGACCGCGACCGGCCCAACGAGATCGGCCAACACGTACGCCCGCTCATCGGCATCGGCCCCGTCGAGACGGACCGACACACGCTGCAGGCCGGGCCTCTCGGTGAGCACACCCGTGACGAGTGCGGAGTGAAATGACGGCACTGAGTGCGCTCAGAGCGACGCGATCAGGCGTTCGACCCGTTCGTCGTGGGCCTTGAACGGGTCCTTGCACAGCACCGTGCGCTGGGCCTGGTCGTTCAGCTTCAGATGCACCCAGTCCACGGTGTAGTCCCTCCGACGCTCCTTGGCCCTGCGAATGAACTCGCCCCGCAGCCGGGCCCGAGTGGTCTGGGGTGGTTCCATCCCGTCGGGTCCGGCCCGGGCGATGTCGGCCTCGTCGCACATCCGCTCGACCAGGCCCTTGGCCTCCATGCGGTAGTACAGACCCCGGTCTCGGTTGACGTCGTGGTACTGGAGGTCGATGAGCGCGACCTTCGGATCGGCCAGGGTGAGATCGTGTCGGGACCGATAGGCCTCGATCAGCTGGTGCTTGATGACCCAGTCGCATTCCCGATCGAGCGAGAGCGGGTCCTTTTCGATGCCGGTGACGCAGTGCTGCCACATGGCCAGCGCCTGCTCCTCGAGCGGTGACAGCCCCTTGGCGTCGGCGTAGCGGATCGCCCGTTCGAGGTACTCGGATTGGATGTCGAGCGCCGAGAGCTCCCGCCCATTGGCCAAGCGGACCGTGCGGGTGCACGTCACGTCGTGGCTGATCTCCCGGATGGCCCGGATCGGGTTCTCGAGCGTCAGGTCGCGCAAGACCACCGATGGGTCCTCGAGCATCCGCAGCATGATGGAGGCTGTGCCCACCTTGAGGAACGTGGCGTACTCGCTCATGTTCGAATCGCCCACGATGACGTGGAGGCGCCGGTAGCGCTCGGCATCGGCGTGGGGTTCGTCACGGGTGTTGATGATCGGTCGACTCCGCGTCGTCGCCGACGACACCCCTTCCCAGATGTGCTCGGCCCGCTGGGAGAGGCAGAACATGGCCCCCCTTGCCGTCTGGAGCACCTTGCCGGCGCCCGCGTAGATCTGCCGGGTGACCAGGAACGGGATGAGCACCTCGGCGAAGTGGCTCATGTCATCGCGCCGACTGGTGAGGTAGTTCTCGTGGCACCCGTAAGAGTTTCCGGCTGAATCGGTGTTGTTCTTGAACAGGTAGACCGTGCCCCGGATCCCCTCCTCGCGCATACGAGCCTCGGCGAAACCCAGCAGCTGCTCGAGGATTCGCTCGCCGGCCTTGTCGTGGGTGACCAGGTCGAGGATGGAATCGCACTCGGGAGTGGCGTACTCGGGGTGGCTGCCGACGTCGAGGTAGAGCCGAGCGCCGTTCTCGAGAAACACGTTGCTCGAACGGCCCCAGGACACGACCCGCCGAAACAGGTAACGGGCGACCTCGTCCGGACTCAGGCGCCGCTGGCCTCGCAAGGTGCAGGTGACGCCGTACTCGTTCTCCAGACCGAAGATCCGGCGCTCCATCGTGGCCACCGTACCGGGTGGGGGCGACGCTCAGGTGAGCAGCGCGACCAGCTCATCACCCTCGAGTCGGTGGAACGCCCGCCCGGGCGCCGCTCTGGCCAAGACGGCGACTTCGAGATCGTTCGGGCCCAGCTCACGCTCGGGACCGGCCAGTGCGCCGATGCAAGCCTGCAGGGCACCGGACAGGTCGGGTACGCCATCGGGCAGGGCTTCTTGGAGCCGCGCGCCGACCGACTCGGCATCGCCGCCGAGGACGGTGTGTCGGCTCTCGTCCATGACCGTGCCGTCGAAGAGGATTCGGAACAGCTGATCGTCGCTGGGCGTGGCTCCGACCTCGGCCACCAGGATCTCGACCTCGAGCGGCTTCATCTCGTGGGTGAAGGTCCGGTCGAGGCTTTGGGCATAGTCGTTGGCCAGGCCCCGAGCGTCGACGTCTTCCCGGGAGTACGCGTAACCCTTGAGGTCAGCGGCCCGAACGCCGGCGATACGGAGCTGGTTGAGGTCGTTGTACTTGCCGGCTCCGGCGAAGGCGATGCGGTCGTAGATCTCGCTGACCTTGCGCAAGGTCGCCGAAGGGTTCTCGGCACAGAGCAGGATCCCGGCGTCGTAGCTGGATGCGGCGAGGCTGCGACCTCGGGCGATGCCCTTACGGGCATAGTCGGCCCGATCCTTCATCACCTGCTCGGGTGAGACGTAGTACGACGGCATGGTCATGGGCGTGCCTCCGCACTCGAGTGCATGCTCGGGGAGCTCCCCATCGACGTGGTGCTCTCAGGCGACCCGGTGAGCCGACCCACCAGTTCACGGAAGCGTTCGGCGATCTCGGCCTCGGGCACCGCATCGAAGCCGGCCCCGGTGATGGTGGCCATCGTCGGGTAGATCCCCCGCACCAGGTCGGGCCCGCCGGTGGCCGAATCCTCGTCGGCGGCCTGGAAGAGCGCCTGGATGGCCAGATCGAGGGTGGTTTCTCGGTCCATGCCCTCGCGGTATCCGAGCTTGACGACCGTGCCGGCGTGGAGGCTCCCGGATCCGGTCGAGGCGAAGTCGGCCTCTTCGTAGCGGCCCCCGGTCACGTCGTACTCGAAGAGCCGGCCTCGTTGGCGACGGACGTCGTAGCCGGCGAAGAGCGGAACGACGGCGAGGCCCTGCATGGCGCTGGGCAGGTGGTTACGCACGAGAAGGCCGAGTTGGTTGGCCTTGCCCTCGAGGGAGATCGAGCTTCCCTCCACCTTCTCGTAGTGCTCGAGCTGAAGCTGAAAGAGTCGGACCATCTCGATGGCCGGCCCGGCTGCGCCGGCGATGGCGACACCGGAGTGGCGATCGGCCGGGAAGACCTTGTTCATCGTTCGGTGGCTGATCAAGTTCCCGGAGGTGGCCCGCCGGTCACCGGCCATGACCACGCCGTCGGCGTAGCGCACGGCCACCACGGTGGTGCCGTGGGGAACGTTGGAGACGGTCGAGGTGAGTACCTCCGGGGCGACGCCGCTCCGGCGAAGCAACGCAGCGAAGTCGGCACCCGGATCGTCCCCGGGGGCGAAGGAAGGGAGGTTCACTCGCCGCCCTTCTGGACATAGGAACGGACGAACTCCTCGGCGTTCTCCTCGAGCACCTCGTCGATCTCGTCGAGGAGGTCGTCGAGTTCGGCCTTGATCTTCTCGCCCCGTTCGGAGGGCGCCGGCGTCTCCTCGACGGTCTCGGCGTCCCGCTTGGGCGCCGGACGCCGTCGCTGTTCCTGTTCAGCCATCGGTGTCTCCTCCTTTGTCGGATCGAGCGCCGAGCCGTTCGAGCAGCTCGGCTGGGGTTGCACATGCTGCCAGCAACGCCTCCACATGTTCGGCGCTGCCCCGCAGCGGTTCCATCATGGGCACCCGCAGGAGGGGTTCGCCACCCACGTCGAAGACCAGCGAGTCCCAGTTGGCAGCCACAATCTGATCGGGCCAACGGGCCAGGCACTGGCCCCGGAAGTATGCCCGGGTGCTGCGGGGTGGTTCGGTCATGGCGGCCATGACCTCGGCATCGGAGGTCAACCGCTGCATCGGGAGACGGGTGAACAGCGACCGTTCCGGACGCAGGTCGTGGTACTGCAGGTCGACGGCGCGCAGCCGAGCGCTACCCCATCCGAGTCCGTCCCGGGCTCGGAACCCGTCGAGGACCTGGAGCTTGGCCACCCAGTCGAGCTGGTCGGCCAGCGTCTGCGGGTCGGACTCGAGTCCGGTGAGCACGGCTTCCCAGCGCCGCAGTACGTCGCGCCCGACCTCGTCACCGACCGACTCGAGTCCATGGGTCTCGGCGTACTTGTTGGCGGCCGTCAGGTAGGCCCACTGAAGATCGAGAGCGCTGATCCGCCCGCCACCGAAACGCTCGACCGTGGTGGCCAGGGAGGGGTCGTGCGAGATGGCCCGCACCGCGCTCACCGGAGTGGCCAGGGCCACGCCCTCGGGAACCTCGTCGTCTTCGATCATGGCCAGCACGATCGAAGTCGTCCCGACCTTGAGGTAGGTCGCGATCTCGGACAGGTTGGCGTCGCCGATGATGACGTGGAGCCGGCGGTACTTCTCGTGGTCGGCGTGGGGCTCGTCGCGAGTGTTCACGATCGGGCGCTTGAGGGTGGTCTCGAGCCCGACCGACTCTTCGATGAAGTCGGCCCGCTGCGAGAGCTGGAACGGCACGTCGGTGGCCGAATAGCCAGGAATCTCGACGCCGACCTTGCCCGCGCCACAGAAGATCTGGCGACTGGCGAAGAAGGGCGTGACGCCCTCGACGATCCGAGCGAAGGGCACCGAGCGATCGAGTAGGTAGTTCTCGTGGCAGCCATAGCTGTTGCCCTTGCCATCGCTGTTGTTCTTGTATGCCACGAGCTCTTGGCCCTCTGGCAGGAACGCTGCCGCGGCCCGCATCGACGCCCGAACGATCTCCTCGCCGGCCCGATCCCACACCACCACCTCCCGGGCATCGGCGCACTCGGGCACCGAGACCTCGGGGTGAGCGTGATCGACGTAGTAGCGGGCGCCGTTGGTCAGAACCGCGTTGACGAGGTGCGACTCGATCTCGGGAGGAAGCGAGCCCTCGATGGCGAAGCCCCGGGCGTCGTTGCCCGGCGTCTCGTCCTCGAAGTCCCAGCCCACTCGGCCCCGGAGGGCAGCGACGTAGGCGTTGACGAGCGTCGAAGACGAACTCACCGGGTTGGCATCGGGCATGCCGCGGTGGGTGATCCCGTACTCGGTCTCGATACCCACGACCTTGCGGATGGCCACGGAGGGAGGCTACCGGCGTGGTACCTCCGGCCCGGCCCGACGCTTACAGGTACTGCCCGGTGGCCACCCGCTCGATCGAACGGCCACCGGCCGGGGTTTCGCCTACACCGTGATGGACCAGGGTGCGGACATAGACGATCCGCTCCCCCTTCTTGCCCGAGATCTTGGCCCAGTCGTCCGGATTGGTCGTATTGGGGAGATCCTCGTGCTCTTTGTACTCCTGGGCAATCGACTCGATGAGGTCGTCGGTACGGAGCCCCCGGGCACCATCGGCGATCTGGCGCTTGATGGCCAGTTTCTTGGCTCGACGCACGATGTTCTCGATCATCGCCCCCGAGGCGAAGTCCTTGAAGTACATGATCTCGCGCTCGTCGTTGGCGTACGTGACCTCGAGGAAGCGGTTGGCTTCGTCGGTGCGGTACATGACCTCGACGGTCCGCTCGATCATGACCCGAATGGCCTTCTCGCGGTCGCCACCACCGAGGTCGGCCACCTCGGCCGGGTCCATCGGCAGCGAAGGCACCAAGTATCGGGCGAAGATGGCAGCCGCGGCCTCTTCGTTGGGTCGCTCGATCTTGATCTTCACGTCGAGCCGACCGGGTCGCAGGATGGCCGGGTCGATCAGGTCCTCACGGTTGGATGCACCGATGACGATCACGTTCTTGAGCGCCTCGACGCCGTCGATCTCGGCGAGGAGCTGAGGCACGATCGTCGATTCCATATCCGAGCTGATCCCGGTGCCCCGGGTACGGAACAGGCTGTCCATCTCGTCGAAGAAGACGATCACGGGCACACCTTCCTCGGACTTCTCCCGGGCCCGCTGGAACACCAGCCGAATCTGGCGCTCGGTCTCACCGACGTACTTGTTCAACAGCTCGGGACCCTTGATGTTGAGGAAGTAGCTGCGGGCCGCCGGCCTGCCGGTGACCTGACTCACCTTCTTCGACAACGAGTTGGCCACGGCCTTGGCGATCAGGGTCTTGCCGCAGCCCGGAGGGCCATAGAGCAAGATGCCCTTCGGCGCTGGAAGGACGTACTCCTCGTACAGGTCGCGATGAAGGAACGGCAGCTCGACCGCGTCGGTGATCTGTTCGATCTGCGAATCGAGTCCGCCCACGTCGGCATAGGTGACGTCGGGGACCTCTTCGAGGACCAGCTCTTCGACCTCGGGTCGAGGGAGGCGTTCGAGCAGCAGGCCCGACCGGGCGTCCATGAGGACGCTGTCTCCGGCCCGGAGGGGCTGACCGAGGAGCCCGTCGGCCAGCTCGGCGACCCGCTCGTCGTCGGTGCGCCCCACGACGATGGCCCGGCGGCGGTCTTCGAGCACCTCTTTGATGGTGACGACGTCACCCGACGCTTCCTGGCCCCCGGCCAGCACCACCGAGAGCGCCTCGTTCAGGACCACCTCGATGCCTCTTGTGAGGGTGGTCTCGTCGAGTTCGGGTGACACGGCGACGCGCAGCTTGCGACCACCGGAGAAGACGTCGATGGTGCCGTCGTCGTTGGCGCCGATGACGGTTCCGTACGCCGACGGCGGTTGGGTCAGCTTCTCGACCTCTTCGCGCAGTACCGCGATGTGCTCCCGGGCCTCTCGCAACGTGTAGGTCAGCTTCTCGTTCTGGGAGACAGCCTGAGCGAGTTGTCCCTTGGTCTCGAGCAGGCGCTCCTCCAAGGTCCGCACCCGCTTGGGCGCGTCGTGCAGGCGCCGACGCAGGCTGGTCAACTCGTCCTCGAGCTCGAGCGCATGGCGACGCAGCTCGTCGAGTTCCTGCTCGCTGTCGTCGGGCATCGGTTCGCACCTCCTCGGCCTAGGGCGACGATACACAGGTCCCTCTTGGATGCGGGCCCGGCGCGGGGCTGGTACCGGGTCGAGGCCGAGACCCGGGTACATTGGCAGCGCCGTTTGCATCCCGACACAGGAGCACGCCCCCCATGAAGGTCTGGATTGACCAGGATCTCTGCACTGGCGACGGACTCTGCGAGGAGATCGCGCCCGACGTCTTCACGTTGCTCGACGACGGGCTGGCCTACGTCAAGGAGGGCACCAAGGTCTTCTCCGACCCTGGCGGCGCCGAAGGACTGGCCGCCGTTCCTGCGGGCATGGAGGACGCGGTCATCGAATCGGCCGAGGAATGTCCGGGTGAGTGCATCTTCATAGAGGTCGAGTAAGGCCGAACCGGTCTGGTCAGGGCGTCAGGTGATGCACCGCCCGGCGTTGCCGTCGGCCGTGCGCGGCGCGGCCAGCGCCGCACGAAGCTCGTCGATGCTCAGGGCGTACGCCGTTCCTGACCGGTCCGGGGCGATGGCGAAGGCCACCCCCACCACCGCACCGCTGTTGTCGATGAGCGGCCCACCCGAGTCGCCCGGCGACAGCTCGCTGGCCAGCACCAAGATCTCGCGCGTCGTGTCGCGTTCGTCATAGAGATCTCGGCCGGTGGCCACGATCCGGTCGCTGACTTCGAACGCCGACACGGCCAGTGGACCGCCGCCGGGATACCCGACCACACCTCCGGTGCTCCCCACGGTCGTGTCGCGTAGAGCGAGCGGCGAGAGATCGAGGCCCTCGACCGTGATGAGCGCCAGATCGCGGAACGGGTCGTAGGTCACGACCTGCCCGTCGAGCTCGACTCCCCCCGAGGTCTTCACCGTGACCCCACGGGCACCAGCAACGACATGGGCGTTGGTGGCCACGACGCCCGGTTCCACCACGAAGCCGGATCCATCCTGCAGGGCACCGCAGGCCCGACCTTCGATCCGGACGGTGGACGCCTCGGCGGCGCGAAGGGCGTCGTCGGGAACGTCTATGTCCTCGGGCGGCGAGCCTGTGTTCGGTGCCGGCTCGAGTCCGTCGAGCACGTGGGGGAAGCCGGTGTCCTCGACGAGCCGGTCGAGTCGACGCAGCGCGGCCGGAGCATCGGGTCCCCACGACTGCACCAACTCGGCGACCGTCGACTCTCGGGCCAGCCGCGCGGGCGTGCCCGGAGTGTCGGCCATGGCCGGGAGGAGGGCCCAGACCAAGACGAAGACGGCCATCACGCTCACCACTGCGCCCCCGATCCGGTCGAGTGATCGAGTCGGAGGGGGGAGCCCGGCCCGGAGCCGACCGCCGATGGCATTGCCGACGATCTGGCCGATGACCCCGGCACTCACGATGACGAAGCTGAGGACCATGACCGCGCCGAACGGTGCGACGGGGCCCAAGTTGGCGCTGACCACCGGCGCCAGCCAGGCGACGACGGCGAGGGCAACGAACCACCCCATCCAGGAGAGGATCCGGGTGAGTGCGCCCGACCGGTAGCCGCCGATCGCCCCCGCTATGGCCAGGGCGACGACGGCGCCGTCGAGGATGTTCATTGCCCCAGACGGGGTGGGCGTAGGCCGCCCGGGATCGGACCGAGTAGCCGGCCCACGGTCAAAAACGCAGTGTGGGCGACCATGCGGTGGTCGGGCCGAACGGCCTGACCCTCGACGTGCCAGGTGCGGTGGAGAACCTCGTAGGTCTCGACCAGCTCGAAGGGCGACTCGGCCAGCCGATCGCGGAGAACGGAGACCTGGGTGATCGAGGGTGTGTAGGACAACAAGCTCCCCCCTCGCCGGAGTGCCTTCTCGGCGTGGTCGATGACCCTCCAGGGTTCGGGGAGATCGAGCAAAACTGCGTCGAGATCGGTTTCGTCGATGCCCTCGTAGATGTCGCGCAGTTCTACGCGGTAGCGCGCCGTGGCCGTCGCCTCGCCGACAAAGGCGGTCACGTTGTCGATGGCCCGGGCTGCGAACTCGTCCCGCAGCTCGTAGCCGACCACGTCGGCGCCGGCGCGGACCAGCGCCATCGACAACGCACCAGACCCCACGCCAGCCTCGACCACCCTGACCCCGGGGTGGACATCGGCGGACACGAGGATGGCGCCGATGTCTTTGGGATAGATGACCTGCGCGCCGCGCGGCATCCGCAACACGGTGTCCCGTAACTGCGGGCGAAGCGCGCTGTACCGGGCTCCGGTGCTGGAGCGGACTGTGATTCCCTCTTCCTGGCCGAGGATGTCGGCGTGCTCGACGATGCCGGTATGGGTGTGGAACAGCCCATCGCCCACCAGCACCACCAGGTGCTGACGTCCCTTGCTGTCGACCAGCAGTACCCGTTCCCCGACGTGGAACGCCCCGGCCGGGTCGACGTCAGGAGCCGTTGGTCGACTCCCCCGGGAGGAGGTGACGCACGAGCAGCGCGTCGCCGGGTTCGAGGTCGTGACGCAGTACCCGGGTGTTCTCCCGGGCCAACCACCGCAGCACCCGGACCGCCAGCAAGGCGCCCCACATCACCGTCCACACCCGCGAGCCGCCCCAGGGACCACGATCCTGGGCGAATCGGTAGAGCTGGCGCAGCATCAGACCCTCCGGACCTCGACCACGGTGTGCTGACGCCGACCCCGCCTACGCCCGAGGAGGAAAACCGAGCCGAGGATCGCGGTCGCGCTGACGGCCGCCGACACCAGGCCGACCTGGCGGATCTGGGCTCGTGCCCCGGCGACTGGTCCGGTGAGTGACCGCAGGGCCTCGGCCAGGTCTTCGGTGGTGACGGGGTCGGAGTTCTTGCTCGGTTCGGCCATCAGCTGGCGTCCTTCCGTTGGAGAATGGCCACGGTGGCCACGCACACGACAGTGACGACCACGATCGTGGCCAGGTACGGAACGAAGGACCAGTTGCCGGCGAGCGCCGTGCCCGTCTCGGTCTGCAGTGCTCTGAGCATGGCCAGGGTGAGCAGAACGCCGCCGATACCGATGAGGATCCCGCCGACGACGCCGAAGCCGAGTTGACGACCGGCGCCTTGGAGCGGGACGACGAGTTGCTCGTTGAGGTAGCGAACGAAGAGCTCTCGGACCGCTTGCGCCTGCTCGCCGAACGAAGGGGCTTGTCGGAACCTGCCGATCACGTCGCTCCTCGTCGTCGGGGCCTGCCTGTCATGGACACCGGACCTCAGCCCACATCGCCGTCGAGCTGGGCTCGAAGGAGCGCAGCCTGATCGTCGAGCAGAGCATTGAGGAGGTCGAGGCGCTGACCAACCGACTCGGCGGCCAGGACACCGAGCCTATCGAGGGGCCCGAGCGGAGCCAGGATGCCCGCATGGAGCGATCCGGTGACCGGATCGGCGGTGAGCTCGATCGGGCTGGGGACGTCGGCGCCGACCACGGCGGCAGTGAGACCGAGAACCGCCCGGAGTCGACCGATCACGCCGTCGTACTCGGCCGTCAGGTCGTGGGTGGGAACCGGGTCTGGCCAGGGCGTGACGACCGCCCGGGGATACGGGTCGTCGACCAGCCAGCGTTCGACCCGGATGCGCCTGGTGCCGACCGCCACCACGGCCCAGCGACCGTCATCGAGGAGCCTGGTATCGAGAAGGCGAGCCAGACAGCCAACGCCGAAGCGCTGGTCCCCTCCGCCGACTTCGCTCCCCCGCTCGATGAGCACGACACCGAACTCGAGATCGCCGGTCAGGCAATGTTCGACCAGGACCTGGTAGCGGGGCTCGAACACCTGGAGGGGCAGAACCATGTCGGGCAGGAGCACGGTGCCGAGAGGAAACATGGCCGTGGCGTCATCGGCCATCGAACATGCCCGTCGAGGGTCCGAGCCCAGCGACGTCGACGCCGGGATAGCTCACGAGGCCGACGGCGAGCTGGTCCCACCGTTGCCGACTCGGTTCGATCCCCCTGATGCCGTCCTGGATGTAGGCGAACCAGAGGTCGCCGCCATCGGTGTCGACCCAGCCGGCCAGGGTGGACACTTCGTTGAGCGTCCCGGTCTTGGCCCGGACCCGGCCGTAGGCGGCGGTGCCTTGGAGGCGGTCGATCAGGGTGCCGCTGATGCCGGCAACCGCGAGTCCCTGGGCGATCGGCCCGTCGGGTCCGTCGGCGTACAGGACCGACGCCAGCAGGGCACAGGTAGCGCGGGCGCCAGGGTCGAGGCCAGAGCCGTCGGCCACCACCAGTCCATCGGTCGGCAACCCTCGGGCGACGAGCGCAGAGGCGATGGCCACCGTCCCCGCCGCGGTCGTTCCGGTGCCGCCTACCTGGAGGCCGAGCTCCTTGGTCAACAGTTCAGCCGTTTCATTGTCGCTCTCGCGCAAGGTCTGGGCCACGAGGTCGCCGATCGTCAGCGAGTCGACATAGGTGATCTCGACCCCGGCCTCGGGAGCAGACCCTCTCCCGGTCCCCCCCATGACCTGGACGCCTCGGTCCCGGAGCAGCTCGGCGAAGCGGCTGGCCCCTGCGACCGTCGCGTCGGCGGCAGGTTGGGGAACCGGGCCCCACGACGCCATCCCGTCGTTGACCATGAGCGCGCTCAGCGAACCCACTGCCCCCGAGTCCCGGTAGCGCTCCGGCCAGGTCGCCACGTCCTGGCGATCGTCGTAGCGGTCACCATCACCGAACACCCCGCCCCGGATCACCTGCACTCCGGCGGCGACCACTTGATCAGCCAGGCCTTCCAATGACGTATATGCGACAGGTTGGCGCTCGAAGTGGCCGGCCCAGTCAGCGGTGCCGAGCAACGGGTCGCCGCCGCCGACGAGGAACAAGTCGCCCTCGACCACGCCACCAGCGGGTGCCAGCGCTGCCACCACGGTGGTCCGCAACCGGCTGGCCGGATCGAGCTGGTCGAGCACCGCGGTCGCGGTCAGCAGCTTCATCCCCGAAGCCGGAGCCAGGGCATCGGTGGTGCCGGCCCCGGCCAGGGAGGTCGTCCCCCGTCCGACCACCAGGCATGAACGCTCGGGTGACGCGGCCGCGACCTCCGAGACGACCGATGCCACCTCGGCCCGGCCGACGTGCTCGGCCAACACTTCCGGGATCCGGCGGGCACTGGCCAGCGGTGTGCCCACCCCGCCCGAGGTGGGCCCGGCATCGGCCACCGTCGGAGCGAGCAGCGCGGCGGTTCCTATGCACACGACTGACAGCACTGCCAGCAAGACCGGGGCGCGACGCACGAGTGGGACGGTAGGAGGTAAGACGCCGGGGGCGCCGTCAGGGAGTGAGCGCGGCGCGGAAGAATGCCACCACATGGGCCTTGCGGCGCTGCAGGGCGTCGGTGGTCAGCGGATCTTCGTCGAGGAGACCAGCCAGGAACGGCAGGTCGCTGAAGTAGCTGAGCAGGGCGCCGTATCCGGTGAGGAGGAGTTGTTCGGGGTCGTGGCGGCGAAACCGCCCCGCGTCCATCTCGCGGCCGAGGAAGCCCACGGCCCGCAAGAAGTGGGGCCGAAGAGCGGTACCCAGGTCGACGCTGAGGTGGCCGCCGCCCTCGATCGCTTCTCGTCGCACCAGGCGGACGAACTCGGGGTTCTCCATGAAGAACGAGAAGCCGGCATCGAGGACATGGTCGACCTGCTGCCAACCCTCCCGGGGACTGTCGACCGCCTCTTCGACCCGGACCGCCCAATCAGCCAGGGCTCGATTGAACACCTCTTGATAGAGAGCGTCCTTGGACGCGAAGTGGTGCAGGAGGCTGGGTCGACGGATTCCGACCACCTCGGCGATGTCGGTCAGCGACGTGCCGTCGTAGCCGTGCTCCGCGAACGCTCGGGTGGCGGCAAGGACGATTGCCTCCCTGGTCGAAGGCGTGATCTCGGCCGTCGCCATCCGCGAAGGCTACTGGAGAGGGGCCTGGCCCCTGACCGGTACCGTCTGGTCCGTGCAGATCGTCTCCGCCCTCTTCACCGAGCAGTTCGACGTCCGCTCGGTGCCCGGCCCCTCGACCCGTCTCGACCTCGGCGGTGTCTATTTCTCCATACCCGCGCCGGCACCACTACCTGTTTCCATCGAGCCTCATCTCGTGGTGATCATGCGGTGCCCCTCGGTTGATCCGCCGACCGCCACCTTGGAGTGCGAGTTCTTCCTGGGCGAGGAGCGTCTCGTGCGCAATGTGCAGATGGTGGCCATCGAACCCGGCAAGTTTGGGTATCGCTTGGTGCGGGCCGAGCTCACCTTCCCGACGTACTCGACGATCGAGGCCCGATGCCGTATCGACGACGGACCCCAGACGGTTGTGCCCCTCACCCTTCTCCCCCCGGTCGACTGATTCCCCGCTGGGGTTGGCGGTGACGACCTCCGGGTAGGGTCCGCCCGTGGCCGACGACCTCGAACAGCTTGCCGTCAACGTCATCCGCGGTTTGGCCATGGATGGCCCTCAGGAAGCGGCCAACGGGCATCCGGGAACGGCGATGGCGCTCGCTCCCCTGGCCCACACGTTGTGGCACCGAGTCATGCGTTATGACCCGACGGCACCGGACTGGCCGGATCGGGACCGTTTCGTCCTCTCGGCTGGGCACGCGTCGATCCTCCTCTACTCGATGCTCCACCTGAGCGGGTACGGCGTGAGCATCGACGATCTCCGGTCGTTCCGACGCTGGGGCTCCCGAACGCCTGGCCATCCCGAGCGGGGCCATACCGTCGGGGTCGAGGTGACCACCGGCCCACTCGGCCAGGGATTCGCCAACGCCGTCGGTCTCGGGGTCGCCGAACGTTGGTTGCGGGCTCGATTCGGGCCTGAGGTCGTCGACCATCGCACTTTCGTGATCTGCAGCGACGGTGACCTGTCCGAAGGCGTGAGCCACGAGGCTGCCTCGCTCGCCGGCCACCTGGGTCTCGGCCGACTCGTCTACGTCTATGACGACAATCACATCTCCATCGACGGCCCCACCGAGCTGGCGCTGTCGGACGACGCGGCCATGCGCTTCCGGGCCTACGGCTGGCACGTCGAGGAGCTCGGTGAAGTGGCCAACGATCTCGACGTCCTCGAGCAGGCCCTCGAACACGCAGCCGCGGTCGAGGACGCGCCATCGCTGCTCATCCTGCGGAGTCATATCGGCTGGCCGTCGCCCAACAAGACCGATACCGCCTCGGCCCACGGCGAACCGCTCGGCGCCGAGGAGATCGCTCGGACCAAGGAGTTGCTGGGCCTGCCGGTCGACGAGACCTTCTGGATCCCCGACGAGGTCGTCGACCTCTACCAGTCGACGATCCCCGAGCGTCGCGCCACCCGGCAGCGCTGGGACGAACGCGTGGCCGGCTATCGAGGCGACCGAGCTCTGCTGAGCACCGTCTTGGACGGGCTACCACTGCCCGGATGGGAAGCGCACTTGCCGACCTGGGAGGTGGGCGCCTTGGTCGCCACCCGCAAGGCCAGCGGCGCTGTTCTCGAAGCAGTGGCCGACCTGGTGCCCAGCCTGGTGGCCGGGGGGGCCGATCTGACCGGGAACACGGGGACTGTGCTGGCCGGCCGCGGTCTCCTGTCGGCGACCGAGCCCGGCGGCCGCCAGCTCCACTTCGGGGTTCGCGAGCACGCCATGGGCGCGGTGATGAACGGGATGGCGGCCCACGGTGGGTTGATCCCAGTCGGCGGCACCTTCTTCGTCTTCAGCGACTACATGCGCCCACCGGCGCGCCTGGCCGCCCTCTCCGGCCTCCATGTCGTCTACTCGTGGACCCACGATTCGGTCGGTCTCGGCCAGGACGGACCCACCCATCAACCGATCGAGCACCTGGCTTCACTGCGGGCCATGCCCGGTTTCTCGTTGCTCAGGCCGGCCGACGCCAACGAGACGGCCACCGCGTGGCGCCACGCCCTCACCGCTCGCGGTCCGGTGGCCCTCGTGCTCTCCCGCCAAGACCTTCCGGTGCTCGCCGGCACGGCCGGCAACGAAGGGGTGCTGCGGGGGGCCTACGTGCTGGTCGACCCAGCTGATGGTGGCGAACCCGACGTCGTGCTGATCGGCACCGGCAGCGAGGTTCACCTGTGTGTCGAAGCCGCCGCCCTCCTGGCCACCCGGGGTGTCGACGCGCGGGTCGTGTCGATGCCGTCGTGGGACCTGTTCGAGGCCCAGCCCGCCGACTACCGGCTGTCGGTGCTCCCCCCGGGCATTCCGGCCCTGGCCGTCGAGGCCGCTTCCTCGTTCGGATGGGATCGATATGCCGACGCCACAGTGTCGATCGACCGCTTCGGGGCGTCCGCACCCGGCCCGGAGGTCCTCGCCGAACTCGGGTTCGCACCCACCCATGTCGCCGACCGAGCGCATGCCCTACTTACTGCGGAGGTACTGCGATGACAGCGCTTCACGAACTCCACGACCGCTTCGGACAGAGCCCTTGGCTCGACAACCTTCGTCGGGACTGGCTCCGCGACGGCCAACTGGCCGACTGGATCGGCCGAGGAGTGCGCGGGGTGACCTCGAATCCGTCGATCTTCCAAAAGGCCCTGGCCGGCAGCGATGCGTACGACGATCAGTTCCGCTCCCTCCTGGCCGAAGGTCACACGGTGGAAGAGTCGTACTGGGCCATGGCGCGGGCCGACATCGCCGAAGCCCTCGATCTGCTGGCGCCGGTCCACCGCGCCAGCGGAGGCGCCGACGGCTTCGTGTCCCTGGAGCTGGCTCCCGATCTGGCCGCCGAAACCGACCGCAGCGTGACCGCTGCACTCGACCTGCGTCGCGAGATCGATCGCAGCAATCTCATGGTCAAGGTTCCCGGAACCGTCGAAGGTGTCGCCGCGGTGCGCCGTCTCGTGGCCGCCGGCACCTCGGTCAACGTCACCCTCATCTTCGGCCTCGATCGCTACGCCCAGGTGATGGAGGCCTACCTCGCCGGACTTGAAGAGTTGGCGGCCGATGACGCCGATGCCGACCTGTCCTCAGTCCACGGAGTGGCCAGCTTCTTCGTCAGTCGAGTCGACAACGAGGTCGATCGTCGCCTCACCGACATCGGCACCGACCGTGCTCTCGCCCTGCGAGGCCAGGCCGCGGTGGCCAACGCCCAGGTGGCCTACGCCAACTTCCAGAGCACCTTTGGCGGACCCCGCTGGGCCGCGCTGGCGGCCCGGGGGGCCACGGTCCAGAGGCCCCTCTGGGCGTCCACCTCCACCAAGAACCCGACGTACTCATCGACGCTCTACGTGGACACCCTCATCGGGCCCGACACGGTCAACACCATGCCCGAAGCGACCCTCGAAGCCTTCGAGGTCGGTGGGACCCTGGCCCGTACGGTCGACGTCGACCCCGATGGGGCCCGCCGGACACTGGAGTCGATCGCCGACGTGGGCGTCGATCTGGCCGACGTGGCCCAGGTACTCGAGAGGGATGGGGTCGAGCTGTTCTCCGTTGCCCACGTCGAGCTGCTCGCCGGACTCGCCGCCAAGGCGACCGCCCTCGGAGGCTGAGGCGCCGGGTAAGGTCCCCACGATGTACGAGCACCCCCTACTCGCGGCATCGTTCGACGAGCTGCGCAGCGAGGCGGCAACTCGGCGCGATTCCCGGTTCGGCACGAGGATCACCTACTCCCCCAAGGTCTTCATCCCGCTGACCCATCTGTGCCGAGACCGGTGCGCTTACTGCACCTTCGCCCAACCACCCGCTCGGGTCATGGCGCCGTACCTGGCTCCCGAAGAAGTGCTGGCCATTGCCACCAAGGGGGCCGACAACGGCTGTCACGAAGCGCTGTTCACGCTGGGCGAGCGGCCGGAGCTGCGCTACCCCGCCGCGCGCGACTGGCTGGTTCGCCATGGCTACGACTCGACCGTCGACTATCTCGTCGCCATGGCCGGCCTGGTCCTCGCCGAGACCGGCCTGCTGCCCCACGCCAATGCCGGGGCACTGCACAGCGACGAGTTGCGGGCCCTACGGGCGGTAAGTGCCTCCCAGGGAATGATGGTCGAGTCGCTCAACCCCGACCTCGACGCCCACCGCGGTTCACCCGACAAGGACCCGCAGCGCCGCTTGGCCACGCTCGAGGCGGCCGGAGAGCTGGGCATACCGTTCACCACAGGCATCCTGGTCGGTTTCGGCGAAACGAGAGCCGATCGGGTCGAGGCTCTCGAGGCCATCGCCGATTCGCACCGCCGTCATGGGCATATCCAAGAGGTGATCGTTCAGAACTTCCTGCCCAAGGAAGGCACGGCGATGCATGGGGCCGAACCGTGCCCGACTGACGAGTACCTGTGGAGTGTGGCCGTCGCCCGGCTGATCCTTCCCGACGACGTCCACCTCCAGGCGCCTCCGAATCTCTCCGACGCCTTCGGTGATCTGTTGGCAGTCGGCATCGACGACTGGGGTGGTGTCTCCCCGGTGACCATCGATCACGTCAACCCCGAACGCCCGTGGCCCGAGATCGAGCGGCTGTCGGAGGTCACCGAGGCCGCCGGCCACGTGCTGGCCCCTCGCCTGACCATCTACCCGGAGTTCGCGGCCGACCCAGAGCGCTGGCTCGACCCGGCGCTTCGCTTCGCCGTTCTGGACCGCTCCGACGCCGAGCACCTCGGCCGGGACCACGCCTGGTCGCCAGGTGACGACGCGGCGCCGCCCGCCCTGTTGCCCGGGACACCCCGAGCAGGTGGGGCGGTGGCCGAGGTGATCAGTGGTGTCGCCCAGGGCCAGGAGCCAGGCGAGGAAGAGATCGTTCGCCTGTTCGGTGCTCGGGGAGCCGAGGTGGCCGCGGTGGCCGAGCTGGCCGACCAGCTTCGCCACGAGGCCGTGGGCGACGTCGTCACCTGGGTAGCAAACCGCAACATCAACTACACCAACGTCTGCACCTTCAAGTGCAAGTTCTGCGCCTTCTCGAAGGGGCCACTGTCGCTCAACCTGCGGGGTGCCCCGTATCTGCTGACCCTCGAAGACATCCAGGAACGGGTCCGAGACGGCGTGGCCCACGGAGCGACGGAGGTGTGCCTGCAGGGCGGCATCCATCCTGACTTCGACGGTGACTACTACATCGACGTCACCCGAGCGGTGAAGGAGGCAGCGCCGGACATCCACGTGCACGGCTTCACTGCTCTCGAAGTCACCGAAGGCGCCAAGCGGCTCGGCGAGCCCCTCGCCGACTATCTGCGACGGCTGATGGATGCCGGTCTACGCACGCTGCCCGGCACGGCGGCGGAGATTCTCGACGACGAGATCCGCGCCGTGCTGTGCCCGGACAAGATCGACACCGAGGAGTGGCTCGACGCCCATCGCACCGCCCACCAGGTGGGACTGCAGTCGAACATCACGATCATGTTCGGATCGGTCGAGCAACCCGTTCATTGGGCTCGGCATCTGCTCCGCACCCGGGCGCTGCAGAAGGAGACCGGCGGATTCACCGAGTTCGTGCCCCTGCCGTTCGTCCACATGGCGGCGCCGCTCTACCTCCAGAAGCGGGCTCGTCGCGGTCCCACCTTCCGAGAGGCGATGCTCATGCACTCGGTCGCTCGCATCGCCTACCGAGGGCACGTCGACAACATCCAGACGTCGTGGGTCAAGATGGGCGAGGCCGGTGTCCGCCAGGCGCTGCGGGCCGGCGCCAACGACCTGGGGGGGACGCTGATGGACGAGAACATCTCTCGGGCCGCGGGCGCCGCCCATGGTCAACACATGACGGGGGCAGACTTCGCCACCCTGCTCGAGCCACTCGGACGCCGCCTCGAGCAGCGCACGACGCTCTACGGCCGGGTGACCCAACCGGTCTGAGTCGGCGTGGCCGACCGTCGCATGCCACCCACCACTGGTGACGCGGCCCTCGATCGACGGCTGGTCGACCTGCTCGACCAGGCCGGAGCTCGCCACGACCGCGACCAGCTGCTCGCCATCCTCGTGTCCGCAGTTGAGCTGGCTCGCGACGGCGCCTCCCGGCTCGATCTGAAGATCGCCAACGCCGCCTTGGCCGAGATGCGAGATGCCTTCGCCATGTTCCAGCCCTACGCCGGACATCCGAAGGTCACGATCTTCGGGTCGGCACGGGTCCGTCCCGAGGACCCCCTGTACCACCACGCCGTGGTGCTGGCCCGGGCCCTGGCCGCTCGCGGGTGGATGGTGGTCACCGGGGCTGGACCCGGGATCATGGCGGCCGGCATGGAGGGTGCCGGGCGGGAGCGGGCGTTCGGTGTGCGCATCCAGCTGCCGTTCGAGGCCGGCGCCAACGAGATCATTGCCGGCGACGAGAAGCTGGTCGAGATGAAGTACTTCTTCACCCGCAAGCTCATGTTGGTCAAGGAGTCGGCGGCCTTCGTCTCGCTCCCGGGCGGCTTCGGCACCCTCGACGAGGTGATGGAACTATTGACCCTCGTCCAGACCGGCAAGAGCCTGCCCGTCCCGATCGTCCTGCTCGACGTGCCCGGAGGCCGGTACTGGCACGACTGGCGAGTGTTCGTGCGCGACTCGCTCCTCGCCGGTGGCTACGTGTCGGCGGCCGACGTCGAGCTGGCGCTCGTCACCGACGACGTCGAGGCCGCAGTCGACGCCGTCGTCGGCTTCTACCGCAACTACCACTCACTGCGATACGTGGGAAAGCGGACCGTGCTGCGGCTCCACCACTCCCCGACCGACGACGAGCTTCGAGCCCTCGACGACGAGTTCGGGGACATCGTCGTCGAAGGCAACATCGAGCGCTCCGGTCCGTTGCCGGCCGAGATCACCACCGGCGACCACCTCGAACTGCCCCGTGTGGTGCTGGCCTTCGACCGCCGCAGTTATGGGCGTCTCTACGAACTGATCGGTGCCCTGAACCAACTGGCCAGCGCCCCGACCGAAGTCCTGCCGCCCCCCACGGTGGCTGACGAAGAGGCTTCGATCGACCGCTATCGGACCTGACCGACCTGCTCGAGCAGATGGGCCGCCTTCTCGACCGCTCGTCGCGCCTGAGTCAGGCATTTCTCGTCAGCCGGACGGGACGTTTCGCCAGCGTCGAGCGCGGCCCGCAGCCGATCCAGCGCCAGGTCGGCCAGCTCTTCGGCCATCTGCTCGAGCCGCTCGCGCAGGGCGTCGACGTCAGATGGCACCGGCGCAGGCTAGCGGCCTCCTAATCTGCGACGGTGACGACGACGCGAGGCGCCCGGGCCACCGAGAAGATCCGGCTGACGGCATCACCCGAACCGGTAGAGCTCCACGAATGGCTGTCGTTCGACGATCCGGACGAAGATCGCACCTGGATCTTCGACGTCACCTTCCTGCTGTCGCGATGGTCGTGCATCTACGGCGCCGGCTGCCAAGGTGTACTGACCGAAGCGGCGCCCGAGCTGGGGCACGGCTGCTGCTCGTACGGCGCCCACTTCGTCGACGACGACGACCGGGCCCGGATCGAGGCCTTTGCGTCAGCCCTCGGGCCCGACGAGTGGCAGTTTCATACCGTCGGTCGGCGCAAGGGCATCACCACTCAGGAGCGCTCGGGTAGTTGGCGCACCCGGGTCCACGACGGTGCCTGCATCATGTTGAATCGCCCAGGGTTCTCGGGTGGCGTCGGCTGCTCACTGCACCAAGCCGCGTTGGCCGCCAACGAGCGCTACTTCGACCGAAAGCCCGAGGTGTGCTGGCAACTCCCCCTCCGTCGGGTCGACAGCACCGACGAGGTCGGTCACGTCACCTCGACAGTCCGGGAGTGGAAACGTCGGGATTGGGGCGCCGGCGGCCAGGAGTTCCACTGGTGGTGCACGGAGGCACCCGAGGCCTTCGTGGGATCAGTGACGGTGCTGGCGTCGATGGCCGAAGAACTGGTCGAGATGGTTGGGGCGCCGATCTACGACCGGCTGGTGGCTGCCCTGGCCGACCGGACCTCGACGATCACTCCCCTACCCCACCCCACCATGCGTCGTCGCGACACTTCGGGCTGAGCTGAACTCACTCGTCGTCGGCGACGGCTTCTACGCTGTCCTCGGCCAGACACCATGTGGCGTGTACTGCGCCTGGAGCGCTGCCGCACTCGGGGCACGGCTGGGCGGCTGCGACGAACCCAAGGTCGCCGAGATCGATATCAGTCGCGCTGCGTTTGAACGCACGCGCTTCTTCGAATCGGCGATGTCGACCCTTTTTCACGGCGGCCTGCTCTCGGCTCGCGAACGAGTGGTGGGCTCACGAGTGTACTGCTTCGTGCCCGGTCCGATGACGAAGGGCGTCTACCAGGGCGGTTCGAACGCAGCATCGACTGCCGGCCCGGCCGGCTCGTGTGAACGCCGTTCGAGCACCAACCCGCCCTCGGCGTCCAGAGCCAGGGCCACGTCTCCGGCGGCCAGCTGCGTGAGGGGTTCGGAGAGGACTGAAGCCCGCCAGCCGTGCCGGAGGCGGGCGTCAGGAGCACCGCTCAGGTAGGCCGCGACGTCACTGCGGGTGGCCAGAAGGACCGGGTCGAT
The DNA here is from genome assembly GCA_031399525.1 of Actinomycetes bacterium. GTDB lineage: Bacteria > Actinomycetota > Acidimicrobiia > Acidimicrobiales > CADCSY01 > JANNNX01. The sequence continues at coordinate 95,754 of JANNOZ010000010.1, forward strand.
GCCGAGGTGGTGTCCGAGCTGGGCGATCCACGCCCCGGCCAACGTGGCCGCCGGCCTCAGATGACGCGGCAGGTCGTCGCTGGTGGGCGCGACCACCGACTCGGGCGGGAGGGCACCTCCGGTGGCCACCGCGGCCAGGATCTCATCGGCCATCGAGCCCCGGGCCACCCGACCGTCGACACCCCGCAAGGCGAGGAGCTCGTCTCGGGTGCTGGGTGGGCGATTGGCGATCGCGATCACCGCCAGGTCGGCCAGCACGCTGCGCACGGGAAGGTCCTGGGAGCGGGCCCGCCGTTCGCGCCACGCGGCGACCGCTTTGGCCACACCCCGGTTGGGTGCGCCCCGTAGCGTTCGGCACTCTTTGATTCTCAACCAGGCATCGTCGGGGTCCGGGGGCTGCAACGCCCGGCTCAGCGCGACTGTGCATTCGTTGCGCACCCATGCCGTCCGGCCGACTTTGTCGATGACGGCGCTCAACGTGTCGGTGAGCTCGAACAGGTAGGCCACATCGGCCACGGCGTACTCACGCTGCTCGGGGCGCAGCGGACGCACCAGCCAATCGGTCAGACGGCTGGCCTTGGGGATCTCCACCCCGAGCACCCGGCGTACCAGTGTTTCCAGGGAGGGCGTGGAGAAGCCGACGAAGCTGGCCGCTATCTGGGTGTCGAACAGTGTCGTCGGCAGCGCCCCACACGAATGACGAAGCAACTCGAGGTCTTGGCCCGCGGCGTGGAGCACGGCGAGACCAGGTCCCTCGATCAGCGAAGCCAGGTTGCGGAGATCGACCCGGAGCGGGTCGATCAGGGCGAAGCCATCTCGCCATGCCAACTGCACCAACGCCGGTTGGGGGTAGTAGCTGCCCTCTCGGTGGAACTCGGTGTCGAGGGCGTAGCGGGGCTCATCGAGCAACTGGCGCACCAGCGATTCGAGGCGGGCGTCGGTCTCCACCCACTCGTACTCGAAGGCCACGGCTGCTCAGCCGGCCTGGTCGCCGGTGACGACGTCGTGACCGGCAGCTATCCACCCGGACGTGCCGCCGGCGATGTTCGTGGCGTCGACGCCCGTCGGTCGCAGCAGTCCGGTGGCCACCGCGCTGCGGCCACCGCTGTGGCAAATCACGTAGACGGGCCGATCAGCGGGTACCTCACCGACACGGGCCTCGAGCTGATCGAGTGGCAGGTGCACGGCTCCGGGGACATGAGCGGCGACGTACTCGTCACGGGTGCGCACGTCGAGGACGTACGCCCCGACGCCCACCAAGGGGGCCAATGCGGTCACGTCGATCTGAGGGATGGCGTCGTCAGGCATCTGCACAGTCTGGCGGAGGCCGGCGCCCTGACCTCACCTCGACCCGGTCGGGCCCTCAGCGAGGTATCGGGACGCCAGTCGGGTCGAGTTGGGCGAGGAACTGGGCGCAGCGGTCGGCCTCGTCGGATTCACCGATCTCGTCCGCCTGGCGGCCGAGGCCGGCCACGCAGCGCAGAAAGCCCCGATTGGCTGGTTCGCTCCAGCGGACGTAGCCGGTTCCCTTCCAGCCGGATCGCCGGAGGCGATCGAGCCCCCGGTGATACCCCACCCGGAAGCAGGCATACGCCTCCACCGGATCCCGGGCCAGGTCACCCAAGGCGGCCCAGGCATCGAGAAAGGCAGGGTACCGGGCCACCACCGAGGCCACCGCATCCCGACGTTCGGCCAACTGAGCCGACCACGCCATCTCGAGGGCGACCAATGCCTCGGCCGGCTCGGCGTCGAGGACCGTTACGGGTGGACCGCTCGGGCTGAGGTGTACCGGGTTGCTGTCGGACATGACGGGCACGTTAGGTCGACATCGGGCCGAATCAGGTCGGGCCCGCGTCGGGAGGGTCGCTCCCCGCTCCCAGCCGCGCCAACAGCGCGTCACGAATCGAGATCCCGGGCTCTCGGGCTGGGCCACCGGTGCTCCGCCACCCGTGGCGAGAGGAGTACACGAGTGGCGGCTCCTCCAACCGACCCTCCCGGACGGCGACCACTCGAGCGAAGAACAGGTCGTGGTCAACCATGGTCACCCGCTCGAACACCTCACAGGCCAGAACGGCGACAGCATCGGGAACGACCGGGAGTCCCTCCCACTCCTCGACGAACTCGTCGGCAATGTGTCGAAACCTACGGCCGGGATAGGAGAAGTACTGACCCTGGGCGACCTGGTCGGCGGCGAGGATCGAGACCGAGAACCGGCCCGAGGCGACGATCAAAGGGTGCGTGTCGTGCTTGGGCGACACCGACGCCATCAGCACCGGTTCCTCGAAGCTGACCTGGCAAACCCAATGAGAGGTGTACGCCCGAGCGACGTGATCATGGGCCGCGCCGACAACCTGGACCCCTTTGACCATCTGCCCCAGGCTGCGCTTGATTTCACGGTCGATCATGGGACCCTCGGCGTCAGGACCAGTCGGTGGCGATGTACTTGCTCTCCAGATAGTCGAGCATCCCCTCGTGTCCGCCCTCTCGCCCGATGCCGCTCTGCTTCACCCCGCCGAACGGTGCGGCAGGATCGGAGACGAGGCCTCGGTTGAGCCCGATCATCCCTGACTCGATGGCCTCGGACACCCGCAGCCCACGGGCCAGGTCGCGGGTGTAGACGTAGGCCACCAACCCGAACTCGGTGTCGTTGGCCATCGCCACCGCCTCGTCCTCGGTGGCGAAGCGGACGATGGGCGCCACCGGCCCGAAGATCTCTTCGTCGAGGATGGCGGCATCGGGATCGACGTCGTCGAGCACCGTCGCCGGGTAGAAGAACCCGGGCCCGCCCGGCCGGGTACCGCCGGTGCGCACCCCGGCCCCGGACGACACCGTGTTCTCGACCAGGGTTGCGACCTTGTCTCGGGTGGCGGCATCGACGAGTGGGCCGAGCTGGACACTTGGGTCGAGCCCGTTGCCCATCTTGAGGGCGGCCATGGCCCTGGTGAGGCGGCCCGTGAACTCGTCGGCCACGTCCTCTTGGACGTAGAACCGATTGGCCGCGGTGCAGGCCTCGCCTCCGTTGCGCATCTTGGCCAACATGGCCCCTTCGACGGCGGCGTCGATGTCGGCATCGTCGAACACGACGAACGGGGCGTTGCCGCCCAACTCCATCGAGCAATTGACCACCTGGTCGGCGGCTTCGTGCAGGAGGACCCGACCAACCTCGGTCGAGCCGGTGAAGGACAACTTGCGGACCCGGGGATCGTGAAGGGCGGCCCGCACGACCTGGCCGGACGAGCTCGACGGGACGACGTTGACCACACCGGGGGGGACGCCCGCCTCGCCCAAGATGGCGGCGATGACCAGTGCGGTGAGGGGCGTGGCCGACGCCGGTTTCAGGACCACCGAACAGCCCGCGGCCAGGGCCGGACCGATCTTGCGGGTAGCCATGGCCGCCGGGAAGTTCCAGGGCGTCACCAGCAACGAAACACCGACTGGTTGGCGCATGACCAGGATTTGGTTGGTCCCGGAGGGCGCCGAGGAGATCGTGCCCAGGGAGCGGACAGCCTCCTCGGCGTACCAGCGGAAGAACTCGGCGGCGTAGGTCACCTCGCCTCGGGCGTCGGCGATGGCCTTGCCGTTCTCACGGGTGATGAGCTCGGCCAGGTTCTCTCGTTGTTCGATCATCAGCTCGAACGCTCGCCGGAGGATCTCGGCCCGCTGGCGGGGCGCGGTGCCGGCCCAACTGCCCAGGGCGTCGTGGGCCACCGCGACGGCCCCGAGCATGTCGTCGACCGACGCCGATTCCACTTCGACCATGGTGTCGCCAGTGGCCGGGTCAGCTACAGCAATGGCCTGGCCCGAGGTGCCGGCCCGCCACTCGCCCCCGACCAACAGCCCGGTTGGAATGCCGTGCATGGTGCGGGGATCGAACTGCATGGCAAGGCCTCCTGGGCGCCGACCGTCCGGCCGAAGGGATCGGGACGGGCAGCCTAGGGTCGGCGCCGATGACGGCCCGCCTCCACCCGTACCTGGAATGGCCCGGGCCGATCCCCTTCGCCCACCGCGGCGGGGCCGGCGAGCACCCCGAGAACACCATGGAGGCATTCGAGGCCGTCGTCTCAATGGGCTACTACTACCTCGAGACCGACGTACGGATCACGGCCGACGGCGTCCTAGTGGCCTTCCACGACGAGCGACTCGAGCGGATGTCCGACCGGACCGGCCGCATCGAGGACCACACCTGGGCCGACCTGGCCGGAGCAGTTATCGGCGAACGAGCCAGCCTGCTGCGCTTCGAGGAACTCCTGGGCGCCTGGGCCGATCGGCGCATCAATGTCGACCCGAAGATGGATGCGGCAGTGGGTCCGCTCTGTGAAGCCATCGCCCGGGCCGGGGCATTGGACCGGGTCTGCGTTGCGTCGTTCTCCGAACGTCGGATTCGGGCTGCTCGGCGCCGGCTGGGCCCCAGCCTGTGCACCGCCCTCGGCCCAGCCGCGATCGGCCGGCTCCGCCTTGGCCTCTACCGAATTCCGGGCTGGGCCCCAACGGGCCAGGTCCTGCAGGTGCCGATTCGGTGGGGTCCGGTGACGGTTCTCGACGCCCGAACCATCGCCGAAGCCAGCCGCCGTGGGTTGCCGGTGCACGTGTGGACCGTCGACGAGCCCGCCGAACTCAACCGGGTACTCGATCTCGGTGTCTGGGGCGTGATGACCGACCATCCGACGATCCTCAAGCAGGTCCTCGTCGAACGGGGCCAATGGACCTGAGCCGGTCGGCTCAGCGCGGCTCCGAACCCACCAGCACGTGGGGATTGAGGATCCCCTTGGGGTCGAACGCCGACTTGACCGCGGCGAACATCCGACGTTCGACCGGCGTCCTGGCGAGACCCAGCCAGCGGCGCTTGGCCGTGCCGATGCCATGTTCGGCGCTGATGCTGCCCCCCAAATCGGCCACCCGCCGGAACACGACGTCGTCGACCCGATCGTCGTCGGGATCGGGCCCGACCACATTCACGTGCACGTTGCCATCGGCTACGTGACCCCAGATGACCACGTGGGTGACCTCGGTCCGGGCCAGCAACTCGGGGCCGATGTCGGCCACGAACTCAGCCAGGCGCGGCGCCGGCAGCGTTACGTCGAGCTTGTGGGGTGGGGGCCCCAAACCGGCCACAGCGTCGGCTTGCCGTTCCCGTAGCTCCCAGAGGCGGCGTCGGGCGGCCAGGTCTTGGCCCGTAACCACCTCGGTCACGCCGCCCAGGCGCTCGAAAGCCACATCTCGGTCGCTGACGTCGCCCTCTCCTTGGTCCCACTCGACCAGGAGCGCAGCACCGTGGTCGCCTCGCAGCGGCACATCGACTCCGAGGTACCGCGCCGCCAGCTCGAGACCGTTGGCCAGAAGCAGTTCAGCCGCTTCCAGGGAGCCGATGCGACGCACGGACGACAACGCCTCCACCGCCGAGGCGACCGTGTCGAACCCGATCAGCGCCACCAGCGGCGAGCGCGGCGGGACGACCAGACGTAGCCGGGCTGCGGTGACCACGGCGAGAGTGCCTTCGCTCCCACACAGGAGGCCGGCCAGGTCATAGCCGGTGTTGTCCTTCTCCAACCCGTTCAGATGCGACAGCACCGACCCATCGGCGAGCACGGCCTCGATGCCCAGGACCTGCTGGCGCATGCCTCCATGACGTACGAAGCGCAGCCCGCCGGCGTTCGTGGCGATCATGCCGCCGACGGTGGCTCGGCTGCGGGGCCCGATGTCGACGCCGAACCCCAATCCGTGGGCGTCGGCGTGGGCCTTGAGGGCCTCGAGGGTGACTCCAGCACCCGCGGTCACCTGGGCGGAGATCGGTTCGACCGGACCCAAGGTGCCGAGGCGGGTCAGGGAGAGCACGACCTCGTCGTCGAGGGGCACCGATCCGCCGACGAGGCCGGTGTTGCCCCCCTGGGGAACGAGAGCGATTCCGGCGTCAGCGCAGGCCGCGACGACGGCGGCAACCTCCTCGGTCGACGCCGGGCACACGACGAACGGCGTCGACCCGACGAAGCGGCCACTCCAGTCGATCTCGAATCGTCGTTTGGCCTCGGCCGCGACGATCACGTGATCGTCGCCCACCAGGGCTTGGAGTTGGCGGCGAAGCGCAGCCAATGGAGCGGTCCGCGACCTCAGGTGGCCTCGGCCAGGATCGAGGGCTCGTCTTCGGTCGCCCCGGCATCGCCTTGGCGGCGTTCAGCCAGGTGCCGGCCGGCCCGAGCGACTCGCGCCATGTGACTGATGGTGCGCTCTCGAGCCTGCTCAGCCTCGCCGCTGAGACCCTCGATGCTGTCGAGATGCCACTGTCCGATGACCGTGGGCGCGAGGACATGATCATGGTGGATGGCCAGGTCGTAGATCCCGGCTGATGCGATGGCCCGAGCGTGCTCGGTGAACCCAGGAATCCCGGTGCCGGGCATGGCGAAGTTGCGCACCTGGCGCTCGATGGCCATGACTACCGTCGACGGGTCGAGCTCGAGGTAGGCGCTCGTGACGTCGCGGTAGAAGACGTGGTGGAGGTTCTCGTCACCGGCGACGCGGGCCATGACCTCGTAACCCCGCTTGTCCTCGAGGAGGCGGCCGGTGTTGCGATGCGAGATGCGGGTGGCCAACTCTTGGAGGCTGACGTAGACGACGAGGTCGGCGACGGTCTCGGGCTCGGGCACCTCGGCCAGAGACATCTGGGCCATCCGAGCCCGCTCGAGGGCGGTCGGGTCGATGGCCCGGGTCACCGTCAGGTAGTCACGCAAAACGATTCCATGACGAGCTTCCTCGGCGGTCCACCGGCGGCTCCACTCGTGCCACGGGTGATCAGCGCCGAGTCGGCCGTCGATCGTCCGGAAGTAGTACGGGAGATTGTCCTCGGTAAGCAGGTTGACGAACAGGGCGCTACGCACCGGAGCCGACACTTCGGATTCGGAGGGGTCCCACTCATAGCCCTCCTCGAAATCACGACCCCGACTCCACGGCACGAAGTCGTGGGGAAACCACTCCTTGGCGTTGGCAAGGTGGCGGTCGAAGAGGCGAGCAGCGGTCGGGCCCAGCTCGCGAAGGACGGTGACCTGATCCATGTTCGCATCCTACCGACCAGTCGGTAGGGAGCCAGGGATCGCCAACTTGGGGCCCGCCTCGGCTCAGGGGACGAATGCGCCGACGAAGATCAACGTGGTGAAGGCCACCAGGCCGGCACCGCACGCCGTCAGCACTATGCGCTCCCACTCGGGCCGACGCACCACCAAAGCCAACGCCATCACCAACGGGAACGCGGCCAGGCCATAGCGCTCGAAGGACCCCAGCCCTCGCCCCGCCAGGGCCAGCACGATCATGGCCAACGAGTACGCCCCGTAGGACGCCGGCAAGCGACGGAACGCGATCACGACCAGGACGACGAAGAACACCACCCAAGGTGCATGCAAGCCATCGCCGAGCCGCTCGCCCCCCAGCAGGCCGCGTGCCGAATCGACGAAACGAAAGGCTGGGTTCTCCCAGCCGCCGCGCAGGCCCTCGACGTTTTGCAAGCGAACAGGCAGGAGCCAGTCGCCCGTCTGGCGCTGGACCCAGACCAGGTACCCGGCGGTTCCCACCAGCGGAGCCCCGACCGCGGCCAATCGGGCCAGCAGCTCCGGTAGGCCGACAGTCCGCACGTTGCGCATCGCCTCGATGGCCGCCGGCACCATCAGCACGAGACCAGTCGGACGGGTCAGACCGGCGAGCACTCCCGCTCCTGCAGCCCAGGCCCAGCGACGCTGGCGCAGGGCAAGGAAGTCGGCCATGGCCAACACCAAGAACAGCGGTTCGGCGTAGGTCAACACCAACACGACCGCGGGTGGAAGCAAGGCGAGGAGCCAAGGTGCCCGATCGGCGGCGGCGGCGTCGCCCGTCTCGAGGAGCACCAGGCGCCGGATGAGCCCTCCCGCGAAAAGGGCACCCACCTGGGTCACCAGCACCAGGGCCAGTCCGACCTGGCCGAAAAGCGGCAGGGCGACGAGCCGGCCGAGGGCTGGGAACAACGGAAAGAAGCGATAGGCCTCACGGGCCAAGCCGCCGTAGCCGTAGTCACCCAGGTCTCGGTAGAAGGCGCCGTCCCAGGCGAAGATCCCTTGCTCGATCTGGAACGGGATGGCGCCGGGACGGAGTTCGTCCGACACGATGACTGCGACAACGAACCCGGCCCCGACGAGGACCCGAGCCAGAGCCCACGCAGGAAGCGCCACCCACAGGTCACGTGCGAACTGTTTCGAGCGAGACACGAGACGGCTCAGGAAGCTTCGAAACGATAGAGCCAGGCGTGTTCGAACTCGCCTCCGGATTCGACCGGACTCGATACCGCCGGCCGCAGGGCCTGCAGTTCGGTGGCCACCGTTTCGCAGGCCGTCGCCAGCCCGCCGTACCCGCCGGACCAGACCAACCAGACGGCGTGGCCCTCGGCGGCCGCGTCGACGGACGCGGCAAACACCGCCGGATCGCCGTCGGCCATGCGGTCGGCGTAGTCGACCCAGTTCACCAAGCCCGCCGGCTCTCCATCGGGATAGGTCATCGTCGCGGTGCCCTCGGGCAACAAGCGCAGGGTGCTCGGCCCGAGCTGATCGGGGCAGAACGCGACCACATCGCCGGGCTGGACGGCAGCATTGACGACGTCGGTGATCTGACCGGCCTGAGTTCGTTCGGTGGCGAGGGCCTTGACGCCACAGCCCAGGCCGAGCAGGGCGAGTACCAGCACGAGCGCGACCTGGGTCTGAGACCGCCCGATCACCAGCGTGCCGACCGCAGCCATGAGCACGAACAGTGGGAAGACGACGGCCAGGTATCGGCTGGCAAAAGCGCTGTTGGCGGCGTACCCGGCGGCGACCGATACGGCGAGGGTTCCTGCAATTACCAACGCCTCGCGCCGCACCACGGGCCGGGTTCGCAGGTCGAGCTCGATGCGATGACGGTCGATGGTGCGACCCCCGAGCGCCAGGAGCGCCAACGCCATGAGGGTGAAGCCGAGCAGCTGGGCCTCGCCGTAGGGACCGCCACCGAAGTCGGTCAGACCGGTCACGAGCACACCCGCGGGACGTTCGGGACGACCCCACGGCGTACCCGTGTGCGCGGCCTGATAGAGGAAGGACGGCAGCCAGGGAAGGAAAGCCAGGCCACCGACCGCCATGGCCCCCAGGACCAACACGGGAGAGCGCGAGGGCCGACGCCACGCCGCCCCGATGAGCAGCACCCCGACCGTCACGAGGAGGTAGAAGCTCCAGTAGTGCGTCAGCAAGAGCGCAGCGGTGGCGGCAGCGACGCCGGCCAGCCGCCACCGGCTGGGGCGTTCGAGGGCCGCGGTACCGGCCCACCAACCCAGCAGCACGAGGACCACGACCATCGAGTACATGCGGGCCTCGGTGGCGTAGCGCAGGGCGTAGGGCGACGTGGCCAACAGCACGACCGCCACGAGCGCGACCCTCGGGCCGAACCTCCGCCGGGCGACCGTGCCCATGACGCCGAGCGCGGCGATGCTCCAGATCCCCGAGAACGCCCGCACCGCCACGTCGCCGGACCCGAACAGCTCGATCCAGCCGTGGAGGAGGAGGTAGTAGAGCGGAGGATGCCCATCGTTGCGAAGGGCGTCGAGGAGCTGGTCCACGGGGAGACGGGCGATCTCGACGGTGAGGGCCTCGTCGAGCCAGAGCGGAGAGCGGGTCCAGAACCGCAGCGCAACTGCCGCCAGGACGATGACACCGGCACCACACCAAACCAGCCCAGGCACCTGAGCCGTGCCCCGCCGGTTCGTCGAGGCGTCGTCAGGTTCGACTGGCGAAGGCGACGACCGGGTCGGGCTCGACACGCTCGGTGGCATGGCCAGGGACGGTAGCCGCTGGTCCGACACGGCCTGCAGGACGCAGCGGACTAGCATCTCGGGCCGCTCACGACGGCCTGAGGACCTTGAATGCACGAAACTGCTGCAGCTGATACGACCGCTTCCGACGCCCCTGTGGTGATCATCGGCGCCGGTCCCGCCGGTCTGACCGCGGCGTATCAGCTGACCAAGGCTGGCCGGCACCCTCAGGTGCTCGAGGCCGACGACATCGTCGGGGGCATCTCCCGCACCGCCGAGCGCGACGGGTGGCGATTCGACATCGGTGGCCACCGCTTCTTCACCAAGGTGAAAGAGGTCGAGGCGTTGTGGCACGAGATCCTCCCCGACGAGGACTTCTTGCTCCGGCCCCGAATGAGCCGAATCTTCTACGACCGCAAGTTCTACGACTACCCGCTCAAGGCGTCGAACGCCCTGCGCAACCTCGGCCCGCTCGAGTCGATGCGGTGTGTGGCGTCCTACCTCGCCGCCCGAATTCGCCCGCCTAAGGACCAGACCAACCTCGAAGGCTGGATCTCGGCTCGGTTCGGCCACCGCCTCTACTCGATCTTCTTCAAGACCTACAACGAGAAGCTGTGGGGCGTGCCGGCATCGGAGATCCAGGCCGATTGGGCCGCCCAGCGCATCAAGAACCTCTCGCTCGGCTCGGCCGTGCGCAACGCCCTGCTACCCAAGCGGAACCAGACCGAGATCACCTCGCTGATCGAAGCGTTCCAGTACCCAAAACTGGGTCCCGGGATGATGTGGGAGCGCTGCCGAGACCTCGTCGTCGAGGGTGGTGGCGAAGTGTCGATGCTGACCACCGTCGAAGGCATCCGACACGAGGGCGGACGGGCCACCGCGGTGCTGGCCCGATCTGGTGAGACCGTTCGCGAACTGCCGGCCACCGAGATCATCTCGTCGATGCCGATCCCCCACCTGCTGCGGGCCATGGACCCGCCGGTGCCGGAGGCGGTCCGGGCCGCGGCCGACGGCCTGCGCTTCCGCGACTTCCTCACCGTGGCGCTGGTGGTCCCCGAGGAAGTCGGTTTCCCGGACAACTGGATCTACGTGCACTCCCCCGACGTCCGACTCGGCCGGATCCAGAACTTCGGCTCGTGGTCTCCGTACCTGGTCAAGGAGGGTCGAACGTGCCTGGGCCTCGAGTACTTCGTCTTCGAAGGTGACGACCTCTGGTCCGCAGCCGACGACGACCTGGTCGCCCTGGGCACCAAAGAACTCGGCGTGCTGGGGCTGATAGAGCCCGGCGACGTCGAGGCCGGCTACGTCGTGCGCATGCCCAAGGCCTATCCGATGTACGACGAGACCTACAAGGCGAACGTCGAGGTCCTCAAGGACTGGCTGGCCACCCACGCCGCCAATGTCCATCCGGTCGGTCGCAACGGGATGCACCGCTACAACAACCAGGACCACTCGATGCTCACGGCCATGCTGACGGTCGAGAACATCGTGGCTGGGGCCGGCCACGACATCTGGGCGGTCAACGTGGAAGAGGAGTACCACGAGGTGAAGGCGGGCGACACGGCCCCTTCGGCCTGAGTGCGAATGCCCGTCCGTCGACCCGCCGCCTTCGAGCGCGCCCTGGCCACCACCGCCGCCGCTGCGCTAGCCGTCCGCATCGCCTACACCCTGCTCGTGGGCCGCCGCATCGAGATGATCGGTGATGCCCGCACGTACTACGGGTTGGGTCAGAACCTGGCCGACGGCCTGGGCTACATCCGGCCCGAGCGCTATGAACAGTCCGGAGCGATCGTCCCTACGGCGGACTACCCGCCTCTGTTCCCGGTGCTCCTCGCCGGTGTCAATCGCCTCGGCGGTCGCGACCTGCTGACCCAGAAGCTGGTCATGTGCGGCGTGGGGAGTGGCACCGTCGCCGTCATCGGACTGATCGGGCGCCTCGCCGGAGGCGACGTGGTCGGACTTGGCGCTGCCGGTATCGCCGCCGTCCATCCCATGCTCTTCCAACCCGACGGTGCGCTCATGGCCGAGACCGCCTACGCAGCGACCAGTGCCCTCACGGTGCTCGCCGCCATGGGGGTGGCTCGACGGCCCGGGCCTCTCGGCTTTGGACTGTTGGGGCTGGCAATCGGCGCGGCCACCATGAGCCGATCCGAGGCAGTGCTGCTCCAGCCGCTTCTCGTCGCCCCGCTAGCGATCGGGCGCGGCGACCGCACTGGCGCACTGGTGGCCGCAATGACCACGGGCGCCGTCGTCGGAGCGTGGACGCTGCGCAACTGGGTTCGCCTCGGCCACTTCGTACCGCTCACCAACAACAGTGGCGGCCTGGTCTTCGGGTCCAACTTCGACCCGGTGTTCTTCGGGCGCTTCGAAGGGCTCTGGCTCTATACCCGATTCTTCGGCTACGACTCGGGCGACCTCGACGAGACCGAACTCTCCCGCCAGTACCTGAGGGAAGGGCTGCAGTATGCCGCCGAGCACTGGCAGCGACTCCCGCGGGTGATGGCCATTCGGGTCCTGCGGACCTGGGGCCTGTGGGATCCACCAGGCCAGATCAACGCCGAGTGCCTCGAAGGTCGCACCCTCAGGTGGCAGACCGTGGGCCACCGGTTGCACCTGGCCATGCTCCCCCTCGCCGCACTGGGCGTTCGGGCGGCCCGCCGACAGGGAGTTCCGATCGCCCCGCTCGTCGCCACCGGGACGATGGTTTCGATCACCTCGGCGCTCTCCTACGGCAATCAGCGCTGGCGGGCGGGGGCCGAGCCGGCCTATGCCGTGCTGGCTGCGCTGGGCGGCGTCAGCCTCTGGCGGGGGGCCCGGCGAGCCCTGACGTTGGGCCCAGTAGGTCGATGACCGCCCACTACGATCCAGTCGCCAACGGGGGCCGAGCAAACGCTCCCGATGATCGGGAGGGGTTCCCTACGTCCGTGCCATCCGGCGCTGATCCGTCGGCGTCCGCCGACAGTCCCCAGGCGCACGAAGCGACAGTGGCGAAGTTGGGCGACGTGGCCGCCGCGGCGGGGCTTCGTCGGGTCCACATGATTGCGTGGCGCGACCTCGAGGACGTCGAGGCCGGAGGGTCAGAGGTCCACGCGGCGACGATCGCCCGACTCTGGGCCGAGGCCGGAGTCGAGGTGTTCTTGCGCACGTCCTATGCCCAGGGACAGCCCCCGACCATCGACCGCGACGGCTACCAGGTTCGGCGTAAGGGTGGGCGCTACCAGGTGTTCCCCCGGGCCGCGGTCCGAGAAATGCTCCGGCTGTCCGGCCCGTATGACGGCTTGGTCGAGATCTGGAACGGCATGCCCTTCTTCTCGCCGCTCTGGGCCCGTGGTCCGCGCATCACCTTCCTCCATCACGTGCACCGGGAGATGTGGCGCATGGTGCTCCCTCCGAATCTGGCCGCCATGGGCGACCTCATCGAACGTCGTGTCGCCCCGGTCATCTACCGGCGCACCCGAGTTGTCACACCAGCCGAATCGACCAAGCGCGAGTTGGTCGACGACCTCGGGTTCCGGGCCGACAAGATCACGGTGGTTCCCAACGGGGTCGACGATGTCTTCCGCCCGGGCGGAGAGAAGTCGCCCCGCCCCCTGGTGGTGGCCGTCGGACGCCTCGTGCCGGTCAAGCGCTACCACCTTCTCATCGACGTGCTCGTCCGGCTCAAGAGCCGGATCCCCGACCTCGAAGCAGTGATCGTCGGGACGGGTTACGAACACCTGGCCCTCGAGCGCCAGATCCAGCGCCATCAAGCCGACGGGTGGCTGTCGTTGCCCGGCCGGGTCAGCCAGGCCCAGTTAGTCGAGCTGTACCAGCGGGCGTGGGCTGTCACGAGCACGTCGATCCGCGAGGGTTGGGGGCTGACCGTCACCGAAGCGGCCGCCTGCGGCACGCCGTCGGTGGTCACCCGCATCAGCGGACATCTCGACTCGGTGGTGCACGGCGAGACCGGTCTTCTCTGCGACGGCCACGAAGGGGTCAGCGATGGCCTGGCCCAGGTCCTGACCGATCGGGCCCTGCGCGATCGCCTGGGCGCCGGGGCCTTGGCCCATTCGGCTCAGTTCACCTGGGACAACACCGCACTCGGCGTCCTCGAGGCTCTGGCCGCCGAGGCCCACCGCTCGCGCCGCTCCGGCGCCGACAGGCGGTGACATCGCCGGTCGGCGACGGTCGGGAATCCGACCGTCGCCACTGGCCGCGCCTGCTCATCCTGGCCTGCTTGGCCTACCTCCCCATCCTCCTGGCCCACCCGGGCAAAGTGGCGGCCGACACCAAGGCCTACCTGTACCTCGATCCAGCCCGTCTCCTCTCGCGGGCCTGGTCGCTGTGGGATCCGAATGTGGCCCTGGGCACCGTCACCCATCAGAACATCATCTACCTGTGGCCCATGGGTCCCTACTACTGGTTGATGGAGCGGGCGGGTGTCCCCGACTGGGTGGCCCAGCGCGTGTGGCTGGCATCGATCGTGTTCCTCGCCGGTGCGGGCGTGGTGTTCCTCCTGCGAACACTCGGCAGCGACCGCGACCCGCCCGATGCTCGGTCGGAGGGCCGGCGGCTTCGCCTGGGCACGACCGGCATGTTGGCCGCCGCCTGCCTCTACATGCTCAGCCCGTATCTCCTCGACTACTCGGCCCGCATCTCGGTGTTGCTCACTCCCTGGGCGGCCCTGCCCTGGCTGATCGCCTTAGCCCACCGAGCCCTGCACCGCGGGGGATGGCGAGATCCGGCGATCTTCGCGTTGGTCGTGCTCAGCGCCAACGGGAGCAACGCAACCGCGCTGCTCCTGGCCGGGGTCGGACCCGTGCTCTGGCTGATCCTGGAGGTCGTCGCCCACCGGAAGGCGTCATGGACCCAGCTGTGGGCCGCCGCGTGGCGCATAGGAGTCCTCTCGATCGGGGTGTCGCTGTGGTGGCTGGTCGCCCTCGTGATCCAGGGCCGCTACGGGATCGACATCCTCCGCTTCACCGAGACCATCGACGCGGTGGCCGCGACCTCACAGGCCTCCGAGGTGCTCCGCGGTCTGGGCTACTGGTTGTTCTACGGGGGCGACGACAAGGGCCAGTGGATCGCCCCTGGGCGGGACTACACCGAACTGGTGTGGCTGATCGGAATCGGCTTCGCCGTACCGCTCGTCGCCATGGTGGCGGGGGTCACCATCCGGTGGCGTTATCGCATCGGGTTCACCGTGTTGCTCCTCGTCGGCCTGACCATCGCCGTGGGTACCTACCCGTTCGACAGCCCCTCGCCGTTCGGCGCCCTGCTGAAGTGGTTCACCTTCTCTTCCACCGCCGGGCTGGCGCTGCGCTCGACCGCTCGGGCCGTCCCTCTCGTCGTGCTCTCTCTGGCGGTGTTCACCGGGGCCGGCCTGTCGGGGATGGCTCGGCGCTGGCCGAGGGCATCATTCGGAGCCAGCGGGTTCGTGATCCTCCTGGCCATCGCCAACCTCCCGGTGATCTTCACCGGCGACTACGTCGACGCCAACCTCGAACGCGACGAAGACATCCCGACCTACTGGGTGGACGCGACATCGCATCTCGACGCCAGCGGCTCGAACACCAGAGTGCTCGAACTGCCTGGGATCGACTTCGCGTCCTACCGATGGGGCGACACCGTCGATCCGATCACTCCCGGGCTGATGGACCGCCCCACCACCTACCGCGAACTCATCCCCTTCGGCGGAACGGCGGGGGCGTCGACGGTGCTCGCCTTAGATCGGCGACTCCAGGAGGGCGTCCTCGACCCCGACGCCATCGCCCCCGTGGCTCGGCTCCTCGGCGTCGGTGACATCGTCATCCGCAACGACCTGGCCTACGAGCGCTACCAGACGGCCCGCCCCCGGACCGTGTCGACCTTGCTCACCCCGACGCCCGAAGGCCTCGATGACCCGGTCGGCTTTGGCTCGACCGAGCCCAACCGGGCCGACGCCGACCTCCCGCTGCTCGACGAACAAGAGCTGTCCACCCCCAACGGCACGCCCTGGCCCCGCCAGGTCGAGATCTACACCGTCCAGGACGCCCAAGGCATCGTCCGGGCCCACGCCAACCAGCGATCGGTGGTCCTCGCTGGCGACGGCGAAGGAGTGGTGACCGCAGCGTCCGCCGGGCTGATCGATGGCACCGAACCACTCTTCTATGCCGCCTCGTTGGATGCCGATGCCACACTGGCCGACCAGGCGATCGATCCCGATGCGACGCTGGTGATCACCGACAGCAACCGGCGCCGGGCCATGCGGTGGCGCACGAACCGGGGAACCAGCGGCTACACCGAACGAGCCGGCGAGTCGCCTTTGGTCCGCGACACCGCTGACACCCGTCTCGATCCGTTCCCCGACGCCGCAGACGACGAGCGCACAGTGACCGTGCAGCGGGGTGGCGCCACGGCGGCGGCGAGCAACTACGGAAACCCGGTGACCTACACACCAGAGAATCGGGCGGTGAACGCGGTCGACGGCAACCTCGACACGGCATGGACCGTCGGAGCGTTCTCCGACGTGGCGGGCGAGTACCTGCGCATCACCTTCGACGAACCGGTGACCCCGTCGACGGTTCGACTCGTGCAGTCCCTTTCCTTCCTTCAGAACCGCTCCATCACCCGGGTGGGCATCTGGTTGGACGGCACCCACGTCGCCAGCGTCGAGTTGACCGATGCCTCACTGACGCCAGAGGGCCAGACGGTCGATGTCGGGGACATCACCTTCTCTCAGCTCGACCTGGTCATCGAGGCCGATAGCGAGGGACTCCAGGCCAGCTACGACGGGCTGTCCGGTGTGGGCTTTGCCGAGGTCGACGTAGCCGACGTCACGGTGCGCGAGGTGGTCCGCGTCCCCACTGGCCTTCTCGACCGCATGGGAACTGCGTCGCTCGATCACGATCTGGCGTTTGCCTTCGAGCGCCTCCGCACCGACCCCCACAACGTGGTCCGCTCCGACGAGGAACGGACCATCGATCGGCTGTTCTCGATTCCGACCGAACGGTCGTTCTCACTGACTGGTCAGGCCCGTATCTCCGCCGACGTGTCCGACCCTCGGATCGACGAGTTGCTGGGCACAACCGGCCCCCGAACCAACTCGTCGGGACGCTTACCCGGCAACGTGGCGGCCCGGGCCTCCTCGGCGTTCGACGGCGATCGATCGACCTCCTGGTCGAACCACTTCGGCGAGCAGCGTGGCGCCTGGATCGAGGTTTCGTCGGTCACTCCGGTGACCACCGATCACCTGATGCTCGAGGTCGTTGCCGATGGCCGTCACTCGGTGCCGAGCCGCGTCACCCTCGTCGTCGACGGCACCGAGACGGCCTCGCTCGACGTCGATGCACTGACCGCTTCGAATACCGAAGGTGCGACGGTGTCGGTTCGGCTCGACCTCGGACGATCCGTCACCGGCACGACCTTCCGCCTGGTCGTCACCGACGTCGTCGCCACCACCACCATCGACTACTACAGCCGCCAACCGATCGACATGCCGGTGGCCATCGCCGAGCTGAGTATCGGCGATCTGCGAACGACGACCCCCGCCCAGTTCCCGTCGATCTGCCGAGGCGACCTGGTCACCGTCGACGCTGACCCCGTCGAGGTCCGCCTGGTGGGCACCACCGCCGCGGCCAACGCCGGCGAGGCTCTCGCCCTGGAAGCGTGCGGGCCGGCCCTGACGCTGGCCACCGGAAGCCATGAACTGTCAAGCGCCCCAGGCGACGTGATCGGCATCGACCTCGACACCGTCCAGCTGCGATCCCGACCGGGCGGCGGCGCCGGCGCCGGACCAACCCGCGACGGCGCCGCCGACCCAGTCGTCACCGTGACCGGTGACGGACGCAACCACACCGAGGTGACCGTCACCAATGTCGACGGTCCGTTCTGGCTCGTATCGGGCCAGACCCAGAACGCCGGCTGGAGCGCCACAGCCGCCGGCATCGGTGACCTCGGTCCGTCGAGCCTGACCGACGGCTTTGCCAGTGGGTGGTACATCGATCCCGGCGACGCCACCACGTTGACGGTGTCGATGCATTGGCAACCTCAACGTTGGGTCAACGTGGGTCTGTTCGGGTCTGCCATGGCGACCATTGCGTGTCTGGCGCTTCTGGTCGCCACCCGGCGGCGCCAGCGCTGGGGGGCCGAACTGGCCAAGTGGCCGAGGTCACCGTGGCTGGTCGGATCGATGGTCGATGGCCGGCCCCGACCCGACACGAAGACCGTCGTGATCGTGTCGCTCGGAATCGGTGTCGTCGCGGGCATGCTCTCTCATCCGGCCATCGGTGCGCTGGTCGCCGCGTTGACCGCGGGCGCCCTGGTCGTGCCCTTCGGCCCGAGCCTGCTGGGCGCCGCGGCCGTCCTGGCCATGGCGCTGACCGGGGCATACGTGGCGGTCAAGCAGCAGCGCAACGGCTATCCCGCCCAGGCGGCATGGCCGGCGTTCTTCGAGGCCGCGCACTACCTGGCCTGGTTGGCGGTCCTGCTCTTCGTCGCCCACGTCGTCGTCAGCCTCGTGCGCTCCGACGACGTGGCGCCGATCCCGCCACCCACCGATGATGCCGCTCCGGATCCCGACCGGACCCAACAGGAGGTTCCATGACGTCGCCCACCTTCGCCGAGACACTGGCCGACCTGACCGAGGTGGAGGGCTGGCTATCGGACGATCAGGCCCAGCGCCTGTGGGACCGCGCCGGCGAGCTCGAGCCCCCGGCCACCATCGTCGAGATCGGTTCCTACCGCGGCCGCTCGGCCTCGGTCCTGGCCCGGGCCAGCGATCCAGGGGTAGAGGTCGTCGCCATCGACCCCCATGCCGGCAACGACCGCGGACCGCGTCAGATCGAGGGCACCCCCGACCAGGGCCAGGCCGACAACGACGCCTTCCTCTCCAACCTCCACCACATGGGGGTGGCCGATCGGGTCCGCCACGTGCGCAAGTTCTCCCAGGACGCCTTCGGAGACGTGACCGACGAGGTCGACCTCCTCTACGTCGACGGGGCCCATGGCTATCGACCGGCGCTGGCCGACATCGTGCGGTGGGGAGCCCGGGTCCGTCCGGGAGGCACCATGCTGATCCACGATTCGTTCAGCTCGGTGGGCGTGACCTTGGCCATACTGCGAACGCTCACGTTCGGCTCGGGCTTTCGCTATGTGGGGCGATCACGCTCCATGACCGAGTACCGCCGAGAGCCACTGGCGTTGGGCGATCGGGTCGGCAACGCCGCTCGTCAGCTGGCTCAGCTGCCCTGGTTCGCCAAGAACGTGACGATCAAGGTGGCCACGGTGGCCCACCTCCCTGCGGTCGCCCGTCTGCTCGGCCACCACGACGGACCCTGGCCCTACTGATCCGACCCTGGATCGTCGGTCGAGGCTGCCGACCGCAGCGCCGGGAGGAGCCGCTGGGCCACCCAGGCGCCACCGTCGACGGTGAAGTGGATGCCGTCGTCGTCTCTGACGTCGACGCCGTCGATCGTGCGGGCGTACTCACCGTCGACGGCCGTCAGGCCGAACAGGTCGAAGATCGTCACCTGAGGACCACGGGCTGCAGCCACCTGCCCCAGCATCTCGTTGAACCGCTCGACTCGCCCAGGATCGTCTTCGGGGTATCGGGTGCCATCGGGTCGGCGAGGCGGGTCGATGGGTGGCATGGTGACCAGCACCACCGGACGTCCGCCCTGGCCAAGGATGTCGACCGCACGATCGATCTGGGACCGGAGGTATC
This sequence comes from Actinomycetes bacterium, assembly GCA_031399525.1. Taxonomy (GTDB): domain Bacteria; phylum Actinomycetota; class Acidimicrobiia; order Acidimicrobiales; family CADCSY01; genus JANNNX01. The sequence continues at coordinate 115,223 of JANNOZ010000010.1, forward strand.
GGTCGTAGGTGGACTCGCCAATGTGGGTCCAGCGTCCCTCGTGTACCCGATCGACCAACTCCCAGCGTCCGACCAGGAGCGCGGCCACATCCGGTTGGCCCTGGTCGACCCATTCCTCCCAGCGCTCGGGCCACTGGGGGCAGAAGACGGCCTCCGGGACAGTGCCGCCCTGGACGACCAGTGGACTCCCGAGCGCGAGCCCACACAGGGGCGCCCCTCGGTTGTCGACCTCGACGTTGTAGCTGCCTTCGACCAGCTCCATGCCCCAGCCGAGGCTGAAGGGCACCGAATCGCCGACGAGAAGCGCCTTGACCTCGTCGTTAGGAACGAGTCCGTCCCCACCCGTCCCCGGAGGAGCTGACGGGCGGGTCGCGGCGACGACCGTGGTGGTGGGCGTCGGCCCAGGGCCAAGGGAGATCGCGGCCAGGACGACGGCTGCCAGCGCGGCGGGAACGGCAACTCGAAGGGATCGGCCTCGTAGGGCCCCTCGACGGATCGGCGCCTCGACCAGCCAATGGGAGAGCACGGCCAAGGCCAGAGTCGCCCCGATCCGCGTGGCATAGAGCGACCATCGCCCGAGGCCGGTTCGAGGGGCGGTCAGCACCACGATCACTGGCCAGTGCCACAGATAGATGCCGTAGGAACGTTCTCCGACCCAACACAACGGGCGCCACGAGAGCGCCCGAGCCACCAGCGACCTCGGGTCGACCACGACGCCGGCGACCAGCGCGGCGGCAAGCAGCGCCACCACAGTGAATCCACCTCGGTAGAGGGAGGGGGACCCCGCACGGACCACCCGCCAGGCGACGAGCGTGCCCACCGCACCCCCCATCGCCAGGACGCCCGCGACGACCCGGCCCCGGCCGGTCCAGGTGCTTCCGGTAGATCTCGACGCCAACACCAGAGCCAACGCGGCGCCGATCAACAGGGCTTGGGCCCGGGTGTCGGTGCCGTCGTACACCCGGATGGGTTCACCCACCGGGTCGTAGAGAACGACAGCTAACGCCGCCGACAGCGCAGCCAGCACCACGGTCAGCGTCAGCGCGGTTCGGAGGGCCCACCGTCGGCCGAGGTGGAGCACAACCAGTAGGACCAGCGGCCACACCAGGTAGAACTGCTCCTCGATGGCCAGCGACCAGACGTGGCGCAGTGGCGACGGGGCGGCGAGGGCGCCGAAGTACGTCGTGTCCTGAACGATGAATCGCCAATTGGCCACGTAGAGCAGCGACGCCCAGATGTCGGTTCGGAGCTCGTCCCGCTGGGTCACCGGCGCCATCCAGCGCCCGTACGCCGCCACCGCTACCAGGACCAAGACCAACGCCGGCGCCAGGCGCCGAGCCCGCCGGGCCCAGAACCGACCGAGCGACACCTTTCCCTCCTGCTGCCACTCGGCGACGAGCAAGGCCGTGATGAGGTAGCCCGAGACGACGAAGAAGACGTCGACACCCAGGAACCCGCCGCTGGTCACCAGGCCCACGCCGGTGTGAAAGGTGACGACCGCCGCCACCGACGCGCCCCGGATGCCGTCGAGCGCTGGGTGATGGTCGATGCGTCGGACCCGGGTCGCCCCGTCGCCGGGAGTCATCGACTCGTCACCCGTCCGGACTCCTGACCACGCGCACCAGTTCCCCGAGAAGGCGGTCCGCGACCCAAGCACTTCCTTCCGGTGTGAGATGGATGCCGTCCTCCCGGCGCATGGCCAAGCCGTCGACCTCGGCCGCGTACTCGCCTCCGGGACAGATCCACTCGGCCGCGTCGATCGTCACTACCGACGGAGCATCCTGGGCCACCTCGCCGAGGAGCTGGTTGAAACGGTCGGTCCGGGCTGGATCGTTCTGGGGCCAGTCGCCGCCGCCAGGCGCCCTCTGGCGCGAGTACGGCGCGCTCAACAGAGCCACCCGGCCGCCCCCACTGGTGAGGACATCGACACCGCGCTGCAGCTCCGAACGCAGATAGGCGTCGTAGTCGGGCTGCCCGACGTGCATCCAACGGCCGTCGTGGATGCGGTCGACCACCTCCCACCGACCGACGAGGACGGCGGTGATGTCGGGCCGGAACTCATCCACGCACCGCCCCCACACCTCGGGCCACCCACTGCACTCTGCGGGCACGTTGATCACCAGGCCGGCGTCGCGTAGCGGACCACCGCGGGCGATCCCACAGCCGATCATCGTCCCGTGATGGGCCACGACCGGGTGCCGGTGGGCCACCTCGGGCATGGCCCGGGCGATGGTGAAGGCAATGGAGTCACCGACGAGGAGGGTCGTGACCCGCTGCTCGACGCCCCGCTGGGCTGCGTCGTCGGCGTTCATCGGTCGCCAAAGTGGGCTGCCGCGGCGAGGATCGGGGGCAGGATCTGCTCCCACACCCAGGCGGCGCCGGGGACACTCAGGTGCACCCGGTCTTCGTTGTACAGCTCGATCCCGTCGAGGTGGTCGACGAAGTGCCCATGGGGGGCCAGCACCTCGTTGAGATCGAGCAGCGAGAGGGGTGCGAGGTGGGATTGCTGGGCAGCCCCCACCGACTGGCGCAGGATTTCGTTGAAGACATCGACCCGTCCGGGATCGTCCTCGGCAAACCGACTCCCGTCGGGAGCCTCGAGTCCGCCGTAGTAGGGCGTTGTCAACACGACCACCGGCGCACCAGGCGATGCGGCGATGTCGAGGCCCCGACCGAGCGCCTCCCGGAGGTAGGCGTCGTAGGCCGGCTGGCCCACATGCATCCACTCGCCGTCGTGGTGACGATCGCGGACCTCCCACCGCCCGACCAGGAGGACCACGACATCTGGGTCGGCCGTGGCGACGGCGTGCTGCCACAGCTCCTCCCACCGCGGACACTGGTCGGACTCCTGGGTGGCGACGCCGTGCTCACGCACCGGTGAGCCCGATACGACACCACATCCGATCACCGCGCCGAGCGCGAGATGCGCTCCCGTCTCCTTCTGTTCGGTGCCCCAACCCGCGCCAAGGGCAAAGCTCACCGAGTCGCCGAGCAGGAGGACGTCGGTCGACGCGGCCGGCGCCTCGCTCGATGCCGGGCGGGCCTCGATCCCCGTGCTCGAAACAAGATGAGATCCGTCTCCTTCATCCCCGGCACCGGAGGTGGACCAGACCGCCGCCAGGATCACTGCGGCCACCGCCACGGGGCCCCACCCGGCTCGCACCAGGCGAGTGCGAGCCGCCAGTGCAGGTCGCCAACCGTGGCGGATCGGCCGTTCGATCACGAAGTACGAGACCACCGCCAAGGTCGCGGTCAGGACGAGGCGAGCGCCGAGGAGCCAGGCCCCGGCCAGGCCGGTGCGGGCGTTGGTCAGGGCGATGATGACCGGCCAGTGCCACAGGTAGATGCCGTAGGACACGACACCGATGGCCGCCAACGGACGCCACGAGAGACCGCGGGCAAGCAGCGAACGAGGCGAGTGCACCACCGCCAGCACGAGGACGGCACTGGCGACGGCGACCGCAACGAACCCCCACTCGAAGAGCCAGTCGTCGGACCCCCGAACCGTCATCCAAGCCCACGCGAGACCACCGGCGGCCACGATGCCGCCGACGTCGATGACTCGACGCCAGCGATCAGCCCGCGCTGGTCGACCGGTCAGCGCAATGCCGAGCGCTGCGCCGATCAGGAGCGCATGGGCTCGGGTGTCGGTGCCGAAGTACACCCGGGCCGGGTCGTCACCGGATGTATGCAGCCAGGCCGAGGCGATGGCCGAGGCCATCACGCCGGCCACGGTCGCGCCGAGCAGCCACCGGTGGCGGCCCCGCCCGAGGGTCAAGAGGCCCACCACCATGAGTGGCCACAACAGGTAGAACTGCTCCTCGATGGCCAGCGACCATGTGTGCTGGACCGGCGACGGGGCGCGAAGAGCCTCGAAGTACCCGGCGTTGTCCGCCACGAAGCGCCAGTTGGCGACGTATCCCGTGGCCGCCAGGAGATCGCCTCGAAGCCGGTCCAGCGCATCAGCGGAGAGCTCGAGCCGCCCGTAGAGCGCGACGGCGCACAAGACGAGCAGCAAGGCCGGAGCCAGACGCCGGATCCGGCGGCCCCAGAACGCCCACAGGTCGACCCGGCCGGTGGCTCGGTGCTCGACGAGCAGGAGCGACGTGATCAGGAATCCGGAGATGACGAAGAAGAGATCGACGCCGAGGAAACCACCGCGTTGGAACGGTCCGGCGCCCGAATGGAACAGGACCACGGCGATGACCGCGAGGCCTCGAAGCCCATCGAGCGCGGGAAGGTGCGCCAGACGGCTCGGTCGGTCGCCCGATGCGTGCTGATTCCCACGGTAGTTACGTTCCCCCATCAGCCGAAGAGTACGTTCCAGACGGGCGCCAGCGAGAGTCCTACGATCCGCGGATGGACCCCGACGCTCGGTGCCGGATCGGCGTCGAGGGGCCCTTCGACCTCCATCGGACCCTGGGGCGGTTCCGCCACGGGATCCATGACCCGACACTCGCCCTGTCCGCCGACTCCGTGTGGCGGGCCACTCTGACCAACGACGGTCCGGCCACCCTGCGCCTCCATCACAGCGCCGGCCACGTGGACCTGGAGGCGTGGGGGCCTGGGGCCAGCCGGGCGGTGGCTTCGGCACCCGCGCTGCTCGGGCTCCACGATCGCTCCCGGCGTCTCGACGGACCCCACGAGGTGGTGCGAGCCCTGTCCCGGCGCTTCGAGGGCGTGCATATCGGCCGTACGGGCAATGTCGCCGAGGCTCTGCTACCAGCGGTGTGCGAGCAGAAGGTGACCGGCGTCGAGGCCGCTCGGGTGTACGCCCGCCTGGTGCGCCAGTTCGGTCAAGTCGCTCCCGGGCCGGTCCCCCTCATGGTGCCCCCGGCGCCCGAGGTACTGGCCGCGGCACCGTCATGGTCCTTCCACCGGGCCGGACTCGAACGGCGTCGGGCTACCACCATCAGCGCGGCGATGGATCACCCAGCCCGCCTGGCCGAGTGTCTGGACCTACCCAGCACCGAGGCCCAACGCGTGCTCCGGTCCTTCCCCGGGATCGGTTCGTGGACCGCGGCGGAGGTCGCGTCCCGAGCGCTCGGCGACCCCGATGCCGTGCCGCTCGGTGACTTCCACCTCCCGAACACAGTGAGCTGGGCCCTCGCCGGTGAGCCTCGGGGCACCGACGAGCGGATGCTCGAGCTCCTCGAGCCCTACGCCGGCCAGCGAGGGCGGGTGCTGTTGCTGCTGGCATCCGGTGGTGTCCAGGCGCCCCGCTGGGGACCTCGCATGGCGCCGGGCGACATCCGTCGGTTCTGACGCCGATTCTCGGTCGACCGTCCTCGCGGTTGGGCTTCATGGCGCCCTCGTGTGCTATTTTGGACGTGCGAAAAGTATCTTTCGCTGACCCTCTTTCCGACGCTCCCAAGGAGTGCACGTTCATGCACGGGTTGCTTGCCGCCGAGGGCGGTTACCAGGCCTTCACGCTCAACAGCGCCGACTGGTTCTGGCTCATCTTCTCGGTCGCCACGGCCCTGCTCGCCATCGGCGTGGGCTTTCTCCTCATGAAGGGGGTGCTGGCCGCCGACCAGGGCACGCCCAAGATGATCGAGATCGCCGCCGCCATCCAGGAAGGCGCCCTGGCGTACCTGAAGCGCCAGTTCAAGACCATCGCCGTCATCCTGGTGCCACTCGCCATCATCGTGTTCCTGACCTCCACCGAGGTCCTGCGGCCGGACGGTTCGACGGCGCTCACCTTCGCCCAATCAGGTCTGTACCGAACCTTGGCCTTCGTCGCCGGGTGCTTCCTGTCGGGACTCACCGGCTAAATCGGCATGAGCGTGGCGGTGCGGGGCAACGGGCGCACCGCCGCCGCCGCTCGATCGGGCTCGCTGCCCGCGGCGCTCAAGGTGGCCTTCCGAACGGGTGGTGTGGCCGGCATGTTCACCGTGGGCCTCGGCCTGCTCGGCGCCACCGTCATCATCATCATCTTCCAGAACACCAGCTCGGCCATCCTGGTCGGCTTCGGATTCGGCGGTTCGCTGCTGGCGCTCTTCTTGCGGGTCGGCGGCGGCATCTTCACCAAGGCGGCCGACGTTGGCGCCGACCTGGTGGGCAAGGTCGAGGCGGGGATCCCCGAGGACGACCCCCGCAATCCGGCCACCATCGCTGACAACGTGGGCGACAACGTGGGCGACTGCGCCGGCATGGCCGCCGACTTGTTCGAGAGCTACGAGGTCACTCTGGTCGCCTCGATCATCCTTGGCGTCGCGGCGTTCAGTTCCCTCGGGGTCGAGAATCCCGTTGCTGGTCTCATCTTCCCGGTTGCGGCCCGGGCCATCGGCGTGCTGGCCTCGATCGTCGGCATCTACGCGGTGCGGGCCACCGACAAGGACAAGTCGGCCATGGCCCCGATCAACCGGGGCTTCCTCACCGCCGGCCTGCTCACCATCGTCGGCACGGGTGCGGTCGCCCTGCTCTACGTCGGCAACGACAACAACAACAACGCCGGCTGGCGCATGTTCGCTGCCGTCGTGGTCGGCTTGGTCCTGGCCCAAGTGGTCAGCCGGCTCACCGAGTACTACACCTCGACCGAGCGTCGGCCGGTCCGTGAGATCGCCGAGGCGGCCCGCACCGGTCCGGCTACGACCGTGCTCTCCGGCATCAGCTCGGGTCTCGAGTCCACCGTGTGGGCCATCGTCGCCATCGCCGGCGCCATCGCCGTGGCGGTTGGCCTTGGAGACGGCAACATCCAGTTCAGCTTCTACCTGGTCGCCCTGTGCGGCATGGGCATGCTCTCGACCACTGGGGTCGTTGTCTCGGAGGACACGTTCGGCCCGGTGGCCGACAACGCAGCCGGCATCGCCGAGATGTCAGGCGAGTTCAGCGGTGAACCCGAGCGGATCATGGTCAGCCTCGATGCGGTGGGCAACACCACCAAGGCGGTCACCAAGGGCTTCGCCATCGGATCGGCCGTTATCGCCGCCGTCGCCTTGTTCGCCAGCTACATCGAGACCGGTGCCGCCGAGCTGCTGTCGCGGGAACAACTCGAGGAGCTCGAGCGAGCCGGTCAGACCGTCTTCGACCGCTTCCCGATCAACGTGGCCGATCCCAAGACCTTCATCGGCCTGCTCATCGGTGGTTCGATCGCCTTCATGTTCAGCTCGCTGGCCATCCGGGCGGTGAGCCGGACCGCGGCGGTCGTCGTCCAAGAGGTCCGGCGTCAGTTCGCCGATGGCGGGATCATGGCCGGCACCAAGCGTCCTGACTACGGCCCGGTCATCGACATCTGCACCGCCGCCTCCCTGCGCGAGTTGGCTACGCCGGCGCTGCTCGCGGTGCTCACACCGGTCATCATCGGCTTCGGGATCAACTGGTACGCCCTCGGCGCCTTCCTGGCCGCGGTCATCCTCACCGGCCAGCTCATGGCCAACTTCCTGTCCAACTCCGGTGGGGCCTGGGACAACGCCAAGAAGTACATCGAGGACGGCCACGAAGGCGGCAAGGGCTCGGAGGCCCACAAGGCCGCGGTCATCGGCGACACTGTCGGAGACCCGTTCAAGGACACCGCCGGCCCGGCCCTCAACCCGCTGATCAAGGTCATGAACCTGGTGTCCCTGCTGATCCTGCCCGCGGTCATCAACCTGCAGGACAACGACCCGGCCCGCTACGCCATCGCTGGTGCCTCACTGGTCGTCCTGCTCGTGGCCATCGGCTACTCCAAGCGCTCGACGGGCGCCATGGGTGACGAGGCTCCAGCGGCCGCGGCGGTCGGCACCTCGGTCTGACCTCATCGGACGGCCCGTGGCCAACGTCTTCTTTCGTCGGCGACCGACCCGCATCGACGCGGGAGAGTTGCAAACCCGGCTCGCCGAGCTATTGGCCACACGGACGGGCGCCAGCGACATCGACGTGGTGGTCGACGCCCCGACCCGGGTGGTCCTGCGTTGGACCGACGGTCCGGCCAGCGCACGAGTCGCCGACGTCGTGGCCGAAGTCGTCAACTGGGAGGTGCGAGGACCCAGCGGCGCGCCGCCCGAAAGTGCGGTCGTCGTGCTCGACCGCCGCTTCTCGGCCCGAGCCATCGCAGTCGCAGTGGTGCGCTACGCCGCAGCCAACGTGTCGCCCTATGACTCGAATGACCCCCGGGCCGTCGCCCGGCTCTCCACCATCCTCGACCAGGACAACCCAGCCACGTCGGGTTACCCAATAGCGGACCGCATCGCTGGGCTCCTCCTGGCCGAGGCCCCCGGCCACGCCGACGACCCAGGGGTTGGCAACGACCAACCATCGCCCGCCGACACGCTGGCGGCCACGCTGGCTGCGGTGGGCTACGACCGGCTCTGGCACCAGGCGTGGCGAGAGGTCGGCTGAGGTCTCGGTAGGCTCGCTCGTCGTGCCCGGTTGGAATCGACGTGGCGGCACCGATGGTCGACCGGCTCGCCGACGGCGGCGCGCCGCCCCGCGATGACCGCTCCTGCCCGTCCGGTCGTCGAACTCTCGACCGGACGAGTGCGAGGCGTGCGCATCGGGGCCGTCGAGGTGTTCCGAGCCCTCCCCTATGCGGCAGCGCCGATCGGGGCCCGAAGGTTCTGCCCGCCCGAACCCCCCGAGTCCTGGGCCGGCGTGCGCGACGCCAGTACGCCTGGCCCCATGGCCATGCAAAACGAGTCGTCGTTCCAACAGCTCCTGGGCACGACCCGGCCCGAGATGTCCGAAGACTGTTTGACCCTCGATGTCTGGACTTCGGGCCCCTCCGACGAGCGGCGCCCGGTGATGGTGTGGATCCACGGGGGCACGTTCTTGACCGGGACCAGCTCGTCGAGCTGGTACGACGGACATGCTCTGTCCCAACGCGGCGTCGTCCTGGTGTGCCCCAACTATCGCCTGGGGGCCTTTGGGTTCCTCGACCTCACGAGCCTTCCGGGAGCCGACGAGCTGGCCCCCACCAGCAACCTCGGGCTCCGAGACCAAGTAGCGGCCCTGCGCTGGGTGAGGGCCGAGATCGCCGCGTTCGGGGGCGATCCTGACAACGTCACCGTCTTCGGCGAGTCGGCTGGCGCCATGAGCATCGGGACGTTGCTGGCCACACCCGATGCCAACGGCCTCTTCGGGCGAGCGATCCTCCAGAGCGGCGCGGCCAGCAACGTCATCGATCGTGGTCGGGCCGAGCGGGTGACCGGCCAGTTCACCGCCACACTCGAGTCTGCGGGCCGGTCGGTGAACACTGCCCTCGACGTCATCACGGCTCCAGCCGATGCCATCCTGGCGGCCCAGCGCACCATCGCCCGCCAGGCTGGGTGGCTGGATCTGGCTTTCCAGCCGGTCGTCGACGGATCGTTCGTACCCATGGACCCCCTAGCCGGGATCGCCGCCGGCACGGTCGCCACGAGCGACGTCCTCATCGGCGTCAACGCCGAGGAGATGCGTCTCTTCTCCCTCATCGACCCGACCCTCGACACCTCCGCCGAGGCCCTCGACGCCCTGGTCATCGCCACCCTGGGCCAACGGGGCCGGCCCCTCCTCGACACCTACCGAGCGGTGATGGCCAGCGCCTCTGACCTCGAATTGTGGGCCGCCGTGATCGGCGACGGCGGCTTCACCCTTCCCGCCCATCGCCTCGCCCTCGCCCACCTCGGCGCCGGCGGTGGACGCACAGTGCACCAGTACTGGTTCGAATGGGCCACCCCGTCCTTCGGCGGGATATTGGGCGCATGCCACGTCGTAGACGTTCCCTTTGTCTTCGGCACACTCGACCGAGCCGGCCCCGCCCTCTTCCTCGGGCCGGCCGACGCCGAGATGCACGCCCTGTCCGACGCCATACAGAAGTCGTGGGTGGCGTTCGCGGCGACCGGCACGCCCGACACCCCCGGCGGGGTCAGCCCGTGGCCGCCCTACGGCCCGGCGGATCTGTCGACCGCGGTCTTGGGGTCCGACATCGGCACGGGAACACATCCGAGAGCGCACCTGCTCGAGGTCTGGCCGGACTGACCGGGCTTGCGGCCCGGATGCGCGACTGCCCCCGATACGGTGTCCAGAGCAACGTAAGAAAGGTCGAGCCCTTGCCGTCCCCGATTCGCCAGCTCACCAGCGACGAGGTTGTCTCGCACCTGGCCGAAGGCTGTTTCGTCGATTCGTCCTCGGGACGAGTCGGGATCGAGCTCGAGGCCTTCCCGAGCCATTGTGGGCTACCGGCTGCGAGTGTCGACCACGCCGCCGTTCGCCAGGTCCTCGCCGACCCGTTGCCTCTGCCCTCGGCCAGCAGGATCACCTTCGAGCCCGGGGGTCAGCTCGAGTTGAGCACCCTCCCGGCCGATGGAATCACCGAAGCGTGCCAGGCACTGAGTCGAGACCTCCATGTCGTGCACGGGGCACTGGAAGACCATGACATCGAGCTCGTCGCCCAGGGGATCGACCCGACCCGGATCGGCGCTCGGGTGGTGGAATCGGCCCGCTACCGCGCCATGGAGGCCTACTTCGACAGCTGTGGCCCGGAGGGTCGAACGATGATGCGCAGCACGGCCGCCCTCCAGATCAACCTCGACGCTGGGGTCGGCGCCGAACAGGCCACGCGGTGGCGCCGAGCCAACCAGCTCGTCTCCGTCCTCACCGCCATGTTCGCCAACTCCCCCTTCAGCGCGGGACGGCCCAACGGTGCCCGTTCGGGCCGCAGCCTGGTGTGGGCGGGCATGGACAGGTCCCGTACCAGGCCGGTGTCGACCGGCTCCGACAACCCGGCCGAGGCCTGGGCCGACTACGTCCTCCAGGCCCGGGTGATGCTGGTCCGCTCCCCCGACCGGGCCGACCACGTGGTGCCGACCTGTCGGCCCCTCACCTTCGCCGAGTGGATCGAGCATGGCCACGAGCTGGGGTACCCGACCCTCGATGACCTCGACTTCCACCTCACCACGTTGTTTCCGCCCGTCAGGCCCCGGGCATGGCTCGAGTTGCGGATGATCGACGCGCTCGACGAACCGTGGTGGCCCGTGGCCGTCGCGGTCACCACCGCCCTGGTCGACGACCAACAAGCGGCGTGCATCGCCGAAGAAGCTGCCATTCCCACCGTCGGTCTCGACCACGAGGCCGCGGTCCTTGGACCGGCTCATCCGGTGATCGGTGAGGCGGTCCGCCGGTGTTTCGACGCCGCGGTCGACGCATTCGGACGGCTGTCCGTCGACGACGAGATTGCCGCCGCCACCGATCGGTTCAGGGAGCGATTCGTCGAACGAGGCCGCTGCCCCGCCGACGACCTGCTCGACGCCTACCACCGCACCGGCGAACTGGCCGCCCCGATGCGCCGCCAGGTCGGCGTCCGGTGAGCACCGAACTCATCGTCGCCGAGTTGGAGCGAGCCCGGCACCGCACCCTGACGTTGCTCGAGCCCTACGACGACGACCTCCTGGGCACCCAACACTCCCCCCTCATGTCCCCTCTCGTGTGGGATCTGGCCCACGTCGGCAACTATGAGGATCTCTGGCTCGTCCGTGCCCTCGGAGGACCTGGCGTTCGACCCGACATCGATGACCTCTACGACGCGTTCCGCCATCCCAGAGCCTCCCGTCGAGCACTCGAGCTCCTCAGGCCCGCGCCGACCCGGCGATACCTGGCCGAGGTCCGAGCGCAGGCTCTGGACCGGCTGGGCGATCTCGGCGAGCCGGACGCCGACCCCCTCACCCGCGACCACTTCGTCCATCGGATGGTCATCGAGCACGAGCACCAGCACGCCGAAACGATGCTGGCGACCATCCAACTGATCGACCCAGCGACAGGCGCCCGGCTCGGCGTCCGCCCGCCCGCCCCGCTGGACGGCATCGCGCCGGGAGAGTCCGGGATCGGCGGACGCGAGGTCCTCGTAGAGGGTGGTGTCTTCGTCATGGGCGTCGACGACGACCCTTGGGCGCTCGACAACGAACGGCCATCCCGCGAGATCGACGTCGCCCCCTTCTGGATCGACGCCACCCCGGTCGACAACCGGACCTACCTGGCCTTCGTCTCTGCCGGAGGCTACGACGACGCCCGCTGGTGGTCGCCGCAGGGTTGGCAGTGGCGCCACGAAGCGAACCTGAGCGCTCCCGAGTTCTGGAGCCAGGACAGAGGCCAATGGTCGGTGTGGCGATTCGGGTGTCTGGTGCCGATCGCCCTCGACGAGCCGGTGCAGCATGTGTGCTGGTACGAGGCCGACGCCTGCGCCCGCTGGTTGGGCAAGCGCCTCCCGACCGAGACCGAATGGGAAAAGGCTGCGGCCTGGGATCCCGTCACGAGTCGTCGCCGCCGCTTCCCATGGGGCGACTCGGGCCCCGACGCGACGCGGGCCAACCTCGGCCAGGTTCGGCTCGGGCCGGTCGCCGTCGGGGCGCTGCCAGACGGGGCCAGCGCCCTGGGGATCGAGCAGCTGGTCGGCGACGTCTGGGAATGGACGTCGAGCACCTTCGCAGGCCATCCCGGGTACCGGTCCTTCCCCTACCGCGAGTACTCCGAGGTCTTCTTCGACCAGGGCTACAAGGTGCTCCGTGGTGGATCGTGGGCCACCGATCCGACCGTGGCCCGCTCCAGCTTCCGTAACTGGGACCTCCCGGTTCGTCGCCAGATCTTCGCCGGGTTCCGCTGCGCCCGCGACGCCTGACCCTCCGACCCCGCGCACCCGTTCCATGTGCCGATTGTTCAGCTACCTCGGACCTCCCCGATCGCTCGGTGCTCTGCTCGTCGATCCGGCCCACGGCCTTCGATCGCAGGTACGCCGGCCCCGCCGTCAGGCGGTCGGACACGACAACCCCGACGGCTTCGGCGTGGGCTGGTACGACCGCCCCGGCGATCCTGCACGCCGACTCCGGCGGGATCGAGCCCTCGACCTCGACGCCGACTTCGATCGTCTGGCCGAGTCGACGGTCGCGCCGGCGATGCTCGCCGCCATCCGCAACGCCACTCCCCCACTGCCGGTGGCCGAGGTCAACTCGGCTCCCTTTCGAGCCGGGCCGTGGCTGTTCGCTCACAACGGCAGCATCGAGGGGTTCACCGAGGGCGTCGGCCTGCCCCTTCGGGCCAAGGTGTCGGTAGCCCGGGCCGCGGCCATCGAGGGAGACACCGACTCCGAAGTGTTCTGGGCGCTCGTTCTCGACGCCATCGATGCCGGTCAGGACCCTGCTGACGCGCTGGTTGGCGCCATCGACACGATCGAGACGGTGACCCGGGGCCGCCTCACGTGCGTCCTGACCGACGGCTCGGCCCTCTACGCAGCCACCCGGGGCAATGGGCTGTGGACCTTGCACAACGCCGGGCTGGCCGCCGGTGGCGTGATCGTCGCGTCCGAACCCAGCGACGATGACCCGGCCTGGAGCGAGGTCCCCGACGACCACTTGGTCGTCGCCACCCCGGCCCAGCTGACCCTCTCCCCCATCCCGACCCGAGGAGCGACCTTCCGGTGACAACCAGTCCCCGTGTCTCTGTCACCGTGTACCTCACTCCCGACGACCTCGATCGTTCGCTTCGGGCCGACGTCGTCGCCGGGTTGAGTACCCGCCCCCGCACCCTGCCACCGAAGTGGCTGTACGACGACCGGGGATCGGCGCTGTTCGACGAGATCACCCGGCTCCCGGAGTACTACCCCACCCGGTGCGAGAAAACGATCCTCGAGACCCACAGCAAGGACATCGCCATCGCTTCAGGGGCGACGGTGCTGGTCGAGCTGGGATCGGGAACGTCGACCAAGACCCGGCTCCTCCTCGACGCCTTCGTCGCCCAGGACCGGTTCGAGGCGTTCGTGCCGTTCGATGTCAGCGAGGCGACGTTGCGGGCCGCCGCCGACACCGTGGCGACCGCCTACCCGGGACTCGCAGTTGATGCCGTCGTCGGCGACTTCGAGCGTCACTTGCACCACCTGCCCCGTCGTGGCCGACGGCTGGTCGCCTTCCTCGGGGGGACGATCGGCAACCTGGTCCCGGCCGAGCGGCATCGCTTCCTCACCGACCTACGGGAGACCCTCGTCCCCGGTGATGCGCTCTTGCTCGGGACCGACCTGGTGAAGGATGTCGACCGCCTGGTCGCGGCCTATGACGACGCCGCCGGAGTGACCGCTGAGTTCGATCGCAACGTGCTGCACGTCCTGAATCGCCGGCTCGGAGCAACGTTCGCGCCCGAACAGTTCACCCACATCGCCCGCTGGGATGCCGAACACGAGTGGATCGAGATGCGACTCCGAGCCGACCGCGCCCAGTCGGTCCGGATCGACGCGCTCGACCTCGACCTCGAGTTCACCCACGGCGAGGAAGTACGCACCGAAGTCAGCGCCAAGTTCCGGCGCGCGGGCCTCGAGGCCGAGCTGGCGTCGACCGGCTTCACCCTCGACAACTGGTGGACCGATCCGGCCGGCGACTTCGCGCTGTCGCTGTCGTCGGTCACTCGATGACCGATTCGGTCGATCAGGACTCCGTCGCGGCCGCTCGGCGTTCGAGCAGGTGACAAGCAGAGCCAACGGCAACGCACACTCGCTCCACCAGGGCGAGGTGAGGATCTTCGAACCACCCCCCGACCGGAGCGACGACGTGGAGGCCCGTCGACTGGGGCCCCTCGGTGCGCACCGCCAGGGCTTGGCGGCCGGCCACGGTCAGCACCGACCGGGCCCCAGGTTCTTCGATGGCCAGGCCCAGCGTGTGGCCCATCTCGAAGAGTGCGTCGGCATCGACGGCGCCCCGGGCGACGAGTCTGGGGCCGGCGCCCCGAACCAGATGCAGGTAGCCGCACACGTCGACGGGGATGGTCGCCTCGAGCAGATCGAACCCGAGACGGACCAACTCGTCGACCGCCTCGGCCGTCTCGCCATCGCCGGCCGACCCCCGGGCCGGACCGGCCGCGGTGTCCGGGATGATCGAGGACAGGCCGCGACCCAACCCCCGGCGTCCCATCGTGGCCATGGACTCATGTTGGCAGGGCGCCGGCCGGGCGCCATGGTCAATCCGCTGCGGGGTTGGCCGTCGTCGTCGTGGTGGGCCGAGGCAAGTCGACCGGTACCTGGTAGTTGGGGATAACGGCCAGCAGGGTGGTGTCGGCAAGTAGCGCCCGGCCCGGTGGCGTGAAATGCAGGCCGTCCTCGGTCCGGATGGTGACGACGGCGCCGTTGGGCGCGGTCAACGTCTTGGTGAAGTGCCCGTCCGGAGCGGCCACGCTGCTCCAGTCGATGAGGCCCAGACGCGGGTGGGTCGTTGCCAGTTGGCGGTAGATGGCGTTGAAGCGAGGGATTCGGGTTTCGATGGGCCCGTAAATGCCGCCGCTGTCCGCCGGTGGGGTCAACACCCAGAATGCCCGCGCACCACGAGCCGTGGCCCGTCGGTACGCCTCCTCGGCCGCGGCCGCCCACGCCGCGTCCATCTCCGGGCTGTCGGCCGGAACGATCCGCCCGTCGAGCAGCGTCACGTCGCCTCGGGCCGATTTCTGGTCGACCGTGCAACACATCTCGATGACCACGACGTCGGGGTCGAAGGTGGCGACCTGATCGCTGATGCCATCGAGTATGAACCCGCCGTCGGTGAACAACCCTGTCGCCGGGCGACTCACGGATCGAGACTCGATACCGAGTCGGCGTAACCGAGCGTCGAGGAACGGGAACTCGTCGGTCATCAGCGACGAGCCGATGAACAGCACCCGATTCACCGGATCGGCATCGGCGCTCTGGCCCCGGTGGGCGACTGGCGCGGCGAGTACCGACGAGTAGTCGATGACCGGCGTCGGGCGCCAAACCACGACCAACACGGCCGCCAGGGCGATCACGCCGACCGCGGCCGGCGGCGCGACCCAGCGGACCCGGCCCACGACGCGTCGGCCGGTCCGGATCGGCTGTTCGAGAAGCTCGTAGGAGAGGATGGCCACTCCGAACGTGAGGGCCAGTCGTACCCCGAGCAGCGGCCATCCCTCGAGGCCGGTCCGGGTCTGGTCGAGCCAGAGGAACAGCGGCCAGTGGAACAGGTAGAGCCCGTACGAGATCGCTCCGACGAAGCGCAGGGGCCGCCACGACAGCGCCGATCGGACCGGACCGGGCTGGGTGCAGGCCACGATGACCATGGCCGTGAGGACCGCATAGCCCGCGAACCCACCGCGGTACATCCACTGCTCGCCTTGATCGGTGACGACCCACAGGGCGAGGGTGGCCACGAGCGCGACGGCGCCGGTGGCGGCTGCGGCGATGCGCAGCCCGCGATGTCTGATCTCGTCCCGTCCGGCCAGCACAACGGCGAGTAGGCACCCGATCAGGAGTTCGGCAGCTCGGGTGTCGGTGCCGTAGTACACCCGCAGAGGGTCCGATCCGGGGCGGTGGAGCACGACCATGAGCAGGATCGACGCCGCGATCATGGCCACGAGCAGCCCGGCGAGCGCTCGTCGGCTGCCTCGGGCCACGAACAAGGTCCCGACGAGGACCAGGGGGAACACGAGGTAGAACTGCTCCTCGATGGCCAGGGACCAGAAGTGCTGGACGGGCGACGGCGACGAAGCCAGGTCGCCGTATGAGCGTCGTCCGAAGACGAAGAGCCAGTTGGCCCCGTTGGCCAACGAGGACAGGACGTCGGATCGCAAGTGGCGGAGCTGACCGGCATCGGCGGCATACAGCCCGAAGACGACCACTCCGGCCACCGCCAACAGCGAAGCGGGGAGCAGTCGCCTGATGCGTCGGGCATAGAAGCGCCGCAGGTCGACCCGCCCACTCCGCTCGCGTTCGAGCAACAGCAGGCTGGTGATGAGGTAGCCCGAAAGGGTGAAGAACGTCGAAACGCCGAGGAAGCCCCCTTGGGCGAACTGCAGGTCGCCATGCAGCGCCAGCACGCCCACCACGGCGAGTCCGCGCAGGCCGTCGATCGCCGGTCGATGGACCAATCGATCGCTCATGAAGGGGGAGGTGACAGCGCGAACACGGCCGACCATTCTGCCTCATCACGTGACCCACGTCACAGTTGGGCCGGGCGGCGCCGGCTCGAAGGCACGGGTGCCTGCCGCCACGTAGAGTCCCGGCCTCGTCAACCCAGGAGGCAACCCCGTGGCCGATATCGAGTTCTTCTGGGACCCAGGATGTCCGTGGGCGTGGATCACCTCTCGGTGGCTCCACGAGGTCATCGACCAGCGGGGCCTCGAGGTCGACTGGCCGCTCATCTCGTTGCGGATACTCAACGAGGGCAACGGGCCGAGGCCGGAGCCGCCCGAGGGGTTCACGCCACCGCCCGGATTCTTCGAACGTATGGAGTTGGCCCAGCGGACCTTGCGAGTCGCCGCTGCGCTCCGCCAAGAAGGCGATCCGTCGAAGGCGGGCGATCTCTACACCGCGGTGGGAACCTTGATCCACGTCGATCACGCGCCCGAGAAGGCCATGACCGACGACGACTACGGCACGCTCCTCGAGTCCATCGGGATCTCCCGGTCGCTGGCCGCCGAGGCCCACGACGAACGCTGGGAAGCAGTCATCCGGACCTCGACCGAACTTGGCCTCAGCCGTACCGGCCGCGACGTGGGGACACCGATCCTCACCTTCGAACCGCCGGACGGCCCGTCCTACTTCGGCCCCGTGCTCAACCGGATCCCGCGGGGCAACGAAGCCATCGAGGTGTTCGACGCCGTGTCGACCCTGGTTCACGTGCCGGGCTTCGCCGAGCTCAAGCGTTCGGACCGCGGCACCCCCCAGACCGCGTAGGGGTCCGCCTCGATGTTGGTCCATCGCGAGCGCCTGGCCCGGATGATGGCCGAACACGACTTCGATGCCGTGGTCGCCATCCTGCCCAAGAACGTCTTCTATCTCACCGAGTACGACTCGTTGGGCATGTGGTCCTTCCCCCGCATCTCGATGGCTGTGTATCCCAGCGACGAGCAGCGACCGCCGGCGATCATCACCGCCGACATGGACCAGGCCGAGCCGGGCCACGACGGCTGGGTGACCGAACGTCGGACCTACGCGGCCAGCGAAACCCTCAACCAGCGCCACATCGCGGCCTTCGAGGCCGGCGTCGTCGTCGACGATGCCGATCTCGACATCGTCGGACCCAGACACCAGGCCGGCGCCGTCGCCGCCTACCTGGTCGAGATCGGGCTCGATCGGGGTCGGATCGGCTTCGACGACGAGTGGTTGGGTCGACGGGTCAGCGAGGAGCTGCCGACCATCTCCAGCATCCCGGCCGAGCAGCCTTTGCGCTGGGTGCGCATGGTCAAGACCCCAGACGAACTCGCCATCATGCGGGTGTCGGCCCGCAAGAACGAGCTGGCCACCCTGGCCGCCATCGAGGCCGTGGCTGCCGGCGCCACCTTCGCCGAGTGCCAGCGGGTCTACTTCGCCACGATCACCCACATGGGAGGCCAGGGCGACTACATGGTCGGCTTCGGTGGCCGCCCGGAGCGCGGGTCGGACTCCCCCGACATCGACCCCGATGCCCGCCACCGTGAGGACGGCGATTCCTACTGGTTCGACGCGTTCGGTGGCTACCGCCACTACCGGGGCGACATCGGGCGTTCGGCGATTGTCGGCCAACCCACCGACGACCAGCTCCGGGGCCACCGGGCGCTGCGCGATGGCTGGCGCCGGATCGTCGACGAACTGAAGGTGGGCATGGATTCTCGCCAACTCGGTGCCCTGGCCATACGGAGCGTTCGCGATGCCGGTTGGCCCGGTTACCTGGTGACGTCGCCGCACTGCATCGGCCTCGACCACTTCGAGCATCCCACGCCGGACTCGGTCTACGAACCGTTCCTGCTCGAACCCGGTGTCGTGATCACCGTCGACTTGCCCCTGCACGGTCCGACCGTGGGCAATCTGCACACCGAGGACGGCATCGTGATCCACGAGGACGGCGTCGAGTTCCTGACCTCGGACGATCGCCTCTTCGTCCTGGTCGACGGCGGTGCCCACCCGCTCGACTGAACCGGCAAACCACCGCTCAAGGGTCCTCCGTAGAGCTCCGATACTCAGCGCAGCATCGAAGGACTCGCGCACGGAGCAGCCCATGAACCAAGAGCACGGAACCGAAGCAACTCAGGTGCGCGGGACGTTCACCCGCAGCAGTGACGCCCTACCTTTCCTCGGGGCCGGCCGTCCCGATCTGGGGCCCGAGGCGATCGCCTCGATCGAACGGGCCCACGCCGAGGTCGAGGAGGCCGAGAGCTCGATGGGCCGCCGGTTCGCCGGTCCTGCTGCCCGTCAGCGCTTGGAGCGGGCCCGCCAGGCCGAGGTCGAATGCCTGGGCACCTTTGGATTCGACAGTTACTCCGACTACCTCTTCGGTTTGCCGTCGCCGGCGCCGGGCGAGGACCCCTTCGCCATCGTCGACCGCGCCGACACCGAGGCCCCGCCGACGACACCTCCCGCACTGGCCATCTGGCCGACTTGGGGCGGCGCCAATGACGCCGCCGCCGATCCCATCACCGAGGACACCGTCACCGAGGACACCGTCACCGAGGACACTGTCACCGAGGACACCGTCACCGAGCCATCGGCCACCGACACCGCCGAACCGGCCGTCGCCCTTCCCAACCCGATGCTCCCCCGCGACACCGCGCTCGAGCCGATTTCCGCGGCCCCCCACACGAATCTCTCTGAGGAGGAAGCAATGTCCGTCCAGTTCGCTGCCGTCGAGCAGGCCCGCACCGAGGTGTCCGAACTCCACGCTCAAACCGAGTCGCTGCTGGCGGCGATGCAGACCCAGGCATCGGAGTTCGTGGCCACCCATATGCGCCAGGTCGAAGAGGAAGCACGTCGGGTCACCGATGACGCTCAGGCCGCGGCCGCCCGGATCATCGACCAGGCCGAGGCTCGGCGACGCGAAACCGAGGCCGAGACCGCCGGGATGCGGTCGACGCTGGCTTCGGAGATCGGTGCCATCGACGAGACGATCAACTCCATGAACACCATGGTTCACAACCTGGCCGATGCGGTCGATGCCCTTCGTCGAGAGATGGCAACTCGACGCGACGCACTCGTTGCCGACAGGGCGCTGGTCGAGACGCCGGTCGTCGCCGACTCCGGAGCCAATGGGGTCGCCAACCCGTGGGCTGGCGACCCCAGCGCATTCTGATCCGACCTCGGCCCTCTACCGCCTAGGCCGGCGGCGGCATCCCGGCCGGCATCTCGCGCATCTCGTGCAGCACGAACTCGTTGCCGTCCGGATCGGCGAAGCGGGCCTCCATGGGTCCGCCAGGCATCCGGGCCTCGGGCGGGACGGGGAACGACACACCCTTGGCCAAGAGCTCTTCGTAGGTCGCGACGATCTCCTTCGAACCGAACACGACACCCGAGAACCCGCCGGCCTCGAGCCCGGCGGTGGCATCGGAGCCGGCGGCAGCGAGCACCAACTGCACTCCCGCCCCGGGGACGCTCACGGTGAGGAACCGGAAGGCTCCCATGTCGTGGTCGATCCCGACGTCGAGACCGATCTTGTTGACATAGAAGTCGTAGGCGGCGTTCTGGTCGGCGACCACAACGGTTACGTACTCAAACTTGTCGATGGCCACGGACGGCCCCCTCCCTGTTGTGTGGGAGCGGGAGTATAGGTACGCCTCTCGGCCAGGGACCCTGGCGCCGGTCAGCCGAAGAGCATCGGCGGTCGGACGACGACGACCGGACAATGGGCTGCGTGCACCACACCGGCCGCAGTCGTTCCCAGGACCCGCACCCCAGAACCACTCGATCCGTGGCTGCCGACGACAATCAGCGCCGCGCCGATCTCCTCAGCCAGCGAGAGCAGACCCGCGACCGGATCGTCGCCGGTGACGACACGCTGGCTGGCGGAGATCCCTTCGGCTGACAGCGCGTCAACGGTGTGCGACGACGCGAGCCCGACCCGGTCACCGGCGGCGACCTGCGCCACGACGACCGGGTGGCCCAGCGCGGCGACCAGGCCGGCCGAACGGCGAGCGGCGTGACGAGCCGGCTCGGACCCGTCGTCGGCCACCAGCACCGGGGCTGCGGTCGCCTCGGCGGACGCCAGGCATGCTGGTCCCACCAGAACGACGGGACGAGATGTCCCGGCGACGACGAGTTCAGCGACGCTGCCCAGCAGCGATCGGTCGGGCGACTGCTCGCCGCGAGTCGCCATGACCACCACACACTCGGGCCGGCGCTCGCCCTCATCGACGATCCCGGGGGCCGGGGCCACGTCGGTGAGGATGACTTCGACGTGGTCGCCGATACCGTCACCTCCGCTGGCGGCAGCCTGGAGAATCGCCGCGGGATCGGTGCCCGCTTCGGTCACCGTGCACAGCACGAGTGTTGTCCCGGTGAGCCGAGCCAGCCACACAGCGGTCGGCAGAGCTCGACCGCTCCCGGGCGACCCGTCGACCGGCACCAACACCGTCTGCATGCGCCATACCTCCTGGATGCACCAGTCGGTCCGGCGCGGACCGAGCCTGCCGGGTTGGATCTCCACCGAGGAGGGTCACAAGGTCACCACCACCGGGCCATTGGGCCCGCTGGCATTCAGGACGTCGACGGTCGTCGCGTGCGTTCGGCCAGGCGAGCCGCGTACACGGCGGCCTCGGTACGCCGTTGCATACCCAGCTTGGCCAAGATGCTCGAGACGTAGTTCTTCACTGTCTTCTCGGCCAGGAACACTGCGTCGGCGATCTGCCGGTTGGTGCGCCCGTCGGCGATGAGCTCGAGGATCCGACGCTCCTGGTCGGTGAGCCGAGCCAAAGCCTCGTCCTCCTCGGGCCCGTCCCGGAGTCGGTCGAGCACCCGTCGGGTCACGCTCGGATCGAGCAATGATTCGCCCCGGGCGACGCGCCTCACCGCGTCGACCAGGTCGGCGCTCCGTACCTCCTTGAGCACGTAGCCACTGGCCCCGGCCATGATCGCCCCGAAGAGGGCGTCGTCGTCGGCAAACGACGTGAGGATCAGGCATTGCACCTCTGGACGGGAGGAACGGATGTCTCGACACAGCTCGACGCCGTCAGTGGCACCGATCCCGAGTCGTACGTCGAGCACGGCCACGTGGGGTTGGGTCGACGCCAACCGGGCCATGGCCTCGACCGCGTCGGTCGCCTCCCCCACGACAGCGATGTCGTCCTCGCTCTCCAGGAGATCGCGAAGGCCACGACGAACGATCTCGTGGTCGTCGACCAAGAACACACGGATCGGCTCGGACATGAGCGACAGTCTGTCCTGTTATCGTCCGCGGCGGTGACGGAACGGTCGATCTCCGACGCCGAGCGACTGCGTCGAGTCCTCGACGCCGTGGTGTTGATGGAGTCCGACCTCGAGCTCGAACAGCTCCTCGGCCGCATCGTCGAGGCGGCCAAGGAGGTCGTCGGCGCCCGCTACGGAGCCCTCGGCATCCTCGACCCGAACGCCGATCACCTCGAAGAGTTCATCACCTCCGGGATCGACGACGACACCGTTCAGGAGATCGGTCGGCATCCCACCGGCCAGGGGGTCCTCGGTCTGCTCATCGCCAACCCTCGTCCGGTCCGGATCGCCGACGTTGGGGCTCATTCCGAGTCGTTCGGGTTCCCTCCCGCCCATCCGGTCATGCACTCGTTCCTCGGCGTCCCCATTGTCGTTCGGGGCACACTCTTCGGCAACCTCTACCTGACCGACAAGACCGGCGCCCAGGAGTTCACCGCCGAGGACGAAGAGGTGACGGTGGCCTTGGCCGCCGCCGCGGGCATCGCCATCGACAACGCCCGCCTGCTCCACCAGGTTCGCGACCTGGCCGTCCTCGCCGACCGGCAACGCATCGCCCGCGACCTGCACGACACGGTCATCCAGCGCCTGTTCGCCACGGGACTCTCACTCCAGGCCACGGCCCGCATGATCGAACAGCCCACGGTGGTTCGGCGGATCGACGACGCTGTGGACGACCTCGACCAGACCATCCGCCAGATCCGGACCACGATCTTCGGACTCGAGGACACCGAGCGGGGCCTCAGCCTGCGCAGCGAGATTCTCCAAGTGCTCGACGATGCCGCGGCCAGCCTCGGGTTCGAGCCCACCCTGGTCCTCGAAGGCCCGATCGACAGTGCCCTGCCCATCGAGCTCAGCCCACACCTTCTGGCCACACTGCGCGAGGCGCTGTCCAACGTCAGCCGCCACGCCCGGGCTACGGCTGTGGAGGTTCGCCTCGCCGCCCACGACGGGATCCTCACCCTCTACGTCGCTGACGACGGGATCGGTGTCCCCCCCAACGTCTCGTCGGACGGCCACGGGCTGATGAACATCGCTGCTCGAGCCGCGCTCTGGGACGGATCGTGCAGCATCACCCGCCGTTCACCGGCGGGAACCATGGTCGAGTGGCGGGTCCCCTACCTGGACGATGCCCGCTGAGCATCCCTGACGAGACGATCGATCGTCATTGGGCCTGATCGGGGTCCACCGGGTGCAGCACCAGGACCGGGCAGGGCGCGGCGTGGACCACCTCTCGCATCGTGCTACCCAAAACGGCGCTCGCCAGGCCGCCACGACCGTGAGTGCTCATCACCACGATCGAATGAGGTCGGTCGGCCGCCACCGCGACGATCGCCGCCGCCGGATCGAAGTCGTAGACGATCCCCCAGGTGGCCTCGATTCCCTGAGCGAGCAGCGAGTCCGCGATGCCACCCATCGTGGTCCGGTAGAAGGAGCCGTCCCCGTCGGTGTCCGGCTCGCCATATTCGATGGGCATGGGAACGACCACCGACACCAGGTGCACCGGCACCGACAGCGTTCGCGCCCAAGCAATCGCCGTCGGGACGATGCTGGCCGAAAGCGCCGAGCCGTCGACCGGGACGATCAGGCTGGCGATGTCGGCGCCGCCGGCCAGGTCACCCTCCTCCGAAGCCGGCCCCACGAGCAGCACAGGTCCATTGAGCTCGTGAATCAGGTCGATGGTCATGCTGCCGAGCGCGACCTGGCTGATCCTCCCTCGGGAGTGCGACGCCATGCATACCAACGTGTCTCCAGGTCGGCGCTCGATCAGCTGAGCCAATCGCAGAGCAGGGAGCCCGATCCCGTCCACCAACTCGATCTGGGCATCGATGCCGTGCCTGGCTACCGCCGATTCGAGCACCGCTCGTCGCTCGTCGGACGCTTCGTGCAGCACGACCGACGTCACCACCAGGCGAGCAGCGAACTGCTCGGCCACCCGCGCCGCGACTGGCAATGCCCGCTCGGCGTAGTCAGTGCCATCCAAGGCCACCGTCACCGTGTCGTACATGTCGCCTCCTTCGTCTCGGAAAGGGTGCCAACGGGCTGGCTGCGGGGGGAGGGCCGAACGTCCCCGTTGCTGGACACACCCGGCACCTGAAAGCAGCCGTTGAGCTTCTCGTCACCGGGCCGACGCACGAACGTGCGAGCGTGTGGTCATGGAGCAGCGCAGAACGAAGATCGTGGCCACCATCGGCCCGGCCTCTGATGACCCCACGATCATCGGGTCGCTCATCGGAGCGGGCATGGACATGGCCCGACTGGGACTGGCCCATGGGCCCATCGAGGAGACCATCGAGCGGATCGCCCGGATCCGGACTGCTGCCTCCGAGGCCCGACGACATGTCGGGATCATGGTCGACTTACCCGGACCCAAGGTGCGAGCCGGGACCTTTCCCGAGGCCGGCGTGACCCTCGTGGAGGGCAACCTGGTCGAGCTCATTCCCGACGAACGCCCTGGGGCCACCAGCGACGCCACCCACATCTCGGTGACCTACGCCGACCTGCTCGATGACGTCACCCCCGGAGACCGGGTGCCACTGGGCGACGGAGGAGTCGAACTCATCATCGATGACGTGAGCAGCGATCGGGCGGTCGCCGTGGTGGTCAGCGGCGGCTTGCTAAAGGGCCGTCCCGGCGTGACCCTGGCCACGGAGAACCTCAAGCTCTCCACCCCCACCCCCAACGACTTTCGCCTGCTCGACGCCGTACTCGAGGTGGGCGTCGATGCCGTGGCCATCTCCTTCGTCCGGTCCCCGGCCGACGTCGAGCGCACTCGCAGCGTCGTCGGCACCGAGGGTCCGCTACTCGTGGCCAAGATCGAGACCCGCGCCGCGGTCAACTCCATCGACGCGGTCATCGCCGCGTCCGACGCGGTCATGGTGGCCCGAGGCGACCTCGGTGTTCGGTGCGCTCTCGAAGACGTCCCCCATATCCAGAAGCACATCATCCGCTCTGGTGTGAGCTACGGGCGGCCGGTCATCACTGCGACCCAAATGCTCGAGTCGATGGTTCACGCACCTCAACCCACCCGGGCCGAGGTCACCGATGTGGCCAATGCCGTCTTCGATGGCACCTCGGCGCTCATGCTCTCGGGCGAGACGGCCATCGGCGCCCATCCAGTGGCCGCTGTGGCCACCATGGCCCGCATCGCCGTACGGGCCGAGAAGGATTTCGATCACCTCGGGTGGGGTGCACGGCTCGGTCGCGAGCAAGCCGCCGGCGCCGAGGACGAGACGTCGACCCGCATGCACGCCGCCATCTCGGCCGCGGCCTGGCGAGCGGCGATCGAGGCCGACGTGTCGGCCATCCTCTGTTGCACCCGCACCGGGGCGACCGCCCGCTCGATCGCTCGATTCCGACCCGTCTCCCCCATCGTCGGCATCACCCCGTCGACCCAGACCGCCCGCCAGATGGGCCTCATGTGGGGGGTCGAGCCCGTCGTCACCGGTGAACACACCTCGGCCGACGAGATCATCTGGTTCGCCGTCGAAGCGGCGGTGAACGCCGGCATCACCAAACCGGGCGACGTGGTCGCGGTGCTCGCCGGATCGCCCTATGGCCCTGAGGCCGCGACCGACGTCCTGCGCCTCGTGCGGGTCCACTGACCCGCCGACGGGTCAGCCCGGGCGGCGGGTGGGAGCAGCGAGGCGGCGGCGGGACTCGGCTCGGGCGACCTCGAGACGGTCTCGCAGATCCGGAGCCATCGACGACTCCCGCCAACCGAGCGAGGGGTCCATGGCGATGTCGAGGTGGTCGACACCGGCCAAGGCGCCAAGGCGTTGGCGCGCCTCCTTGACGAACAGGTGGCCCATGACGCAGCTCGGTTCGGTGACGCAGAGCCGGGCATGCACGGTGAGGCCATCGGGGCCGACGTCGACCGAGGCCGATCGGACCAGGCCCATGTCGACCAACCCGCCGGGGGCGCCAGCGTTCACGCTGCACGGGTCGAGGATGGTGTTGAGCACCTCACGCACCGTCTCCTCGGTGACCGAAGGCGGGGCGCCCATCAGCTGGTGGTCCGGTCCGCCCACGTGTCGCGGATGAGGTGCCACGGTTCGGCCAGCGGCCGGTCGACGCCGAACTGGTCAGCCGCGCACGACGCCTTCATGGCGTCGAGGTCCCATCCGACGTAGCGGGCGTAGTTTCCGGCCAGCACGTCTTTCTTGATCTCGGTGGTCAGTTCGGGCCACTTCTCTGAGGTTTCCCACCCCCAGAACGTTTCGATCAAGGGTTGGGCGTGCATGCCGGTGGCACCCACCGACCAGAACAGCCGCTTGGCCCCGTCATCCACCTGGAGGAACGTCCCGAGGATGCGGTCCCACTCCTCGGGGTCGGCGTGCATGAAGCCAACCGTGCCTTCGAGATTGATGGTCACGTTGGCATGGTTGGCCAAGATGTGGGCGGTCTCGTCGAGGTACGCCACACCGCCGTGCACGATCTCGAAGGTGAGGTCGGGGAACGCCTCGATGGCGCTGACCGTGTCGGCCACGCCGAAATAGGGATCGAATGGCATCGGGCCGAGCGGCACGGCCTTGTGGACACCGATCATCTTGATGCCCCGCTCCTGGCATCGCTCCAAGACCGCGAAGGTGGCGTCGGTGTTCATCAGCGACGGCTTGAGCTCACCTTCGAACAGGTCGAGGGGATAGAACTTCACGCCGAGGATGTGGTCGTTCTCGGCGGCCTCGTCGATCTTGTCCAACGCATCGGGCGCCCACGGGTACACCGGGATGTAGCCCCACACCCGGTTGGGATGGCGCTTCATGGCCTCGTAGGCCACCCACATGGGCGAGCTGCCATCGCGGTAGAGGCCCTCGAGCGGGACACCGTGGTACACGAAGACGTCAGTGGCGCTCTCTGCGAACAACGACTCGATCACCAACTCGGGCTGGTACTCGAACTGGTGGATGAACTGCTCCCAGGTCAAGTCCCACTTGCGGTCATCTTTGGGGTGGAACCCGACGTGGGCACCGAAGTACAGCTGCTGCATCACGTCGGGGAGGAACTCGGCGAGGTAGTTGTCGGGCAGGAAGTTGAACGCGTGGACCGTCGAATCGATCACGAATGCGTCGTCGATCATGGGGGCCTCCCGGGGTGGTCGAACGTGGACGAACGGACTTGACGCCGGGCCCGATCAGTGGCCGACGAGGGCGGCGACGGTCTTCTCGCCGATGTGGTGGTCCTGACTGTAATGGCCACCGGCGATTCCCAACCCGCCGACCACGGCGAACGACGGCATGATCGGGAAACCCCCGGGCAGCAGGATGATCTGGTCGCCCATGGCCGCGAGCCCGGCGCGCAGGACAGCATCGTCGGAGACGGCGGTCGAGTCGATCAGGTGCTGGGTCGTGTTGGACAGGAGCTGCGCGGCGTTGGCCTTGCGCCGGGCCACCTCGAGGTTGAGATGGGGCACACCGTCCATTCGGGCCCCGGCGATGAGCAGGCCCTCCCGATCGACGATCGCGACCGCGACGCGCACCCGCTGGCCCTCGGCCACCTCTATCGCCTTGTCGAGATACGCCCGAGCCAGCTCGAGTGTCAGTCCTGCACCAGCCACGGTCTCAGCCCCTCCAGTCGGCGATCGACGCTACGCACGCCATGTCGGCCGAAGGGTAACGCAGGCCACGGAGGGTCGATGCCGGGTGGAGAGGGTCACAGATTGCTTCGCTACGCTAAGCACCGTGTCGGGACCACGAGTGACGCCAACCACTGCCGCTCCTGACTCGGACGACCGCGAGCGCTCGGCAGAACTGGCGGTACGGGTACGACTCGCCGCCGGTCGACTGCAGCGGCGGCTGCGCCAGGAGGCCGACGACCGCTACACGCCGAGCCAGCTCTCGGCGCTCACCTCGATCGACCACCACGGACCGCTGACCTTGGGTGAGCTGGCCGGCATCGAGCGAGTGCAACCTCCTTCGATCACCAGGATCGTGAACGCGCTCGAGGGCGCACAGCTGGTCCGACGGGAGGTCGACGCCAACGATCGTCGGGTGTCGTTGGTCAGCATCACGGCCAAGGGGCGGCGCGATCTCGATCGGGGCCGCAGCCAATGGTCGGCCTTCCTCGCGGCCCGTATCGCCGCCCTGCCCGATCGCGACCGAGCCGCTCTGGCTGACGCCATCCCAGTGCTCGAGAAGCTCGTCGAGGACGCTTCGTGATCCGAGTGCTCGGCGGGAGCGACAACCCCTTCCGGGCGCTGAAGGTCCGCAACTATCGGCTGTTCCTGTCGGGCATGGTCGTCTCCAACATCGGCACCTGGACCCAGCAGGTGGCCCAGGACTTCGTGGTCCTGCGCCTGTCGAACGGCTCCGGCGTCGCCATGGGCACGGTTGTCGCCGCCCAGTACCTCCCGATGCTGCTCTTCGGCGCGTGGGGTGGACTCGTCGCCGACCGCTTCGACAAGCGCAAAGTGCTGCTGGGCTCGCAGACGGCGCTCGGGGCGACGGCAATGGTGCTCGGCATCTTGGTCTCGACCGGCACGGTCACCCTCGGCGCCGTCTACCTGCTGGCCCTGGTCTACGGCTGCGCCTTTGCCGTCGATGCCCCCACTCGTCAGTCGTTCTCGGCCGAGATGGTGGGCACCGAGCAGGTCAGCGCGGCAGTGGGCCTGACCAGCGCCACCTTCAACCTGTCGAAGATCATCGGACCAGCGGTCGGGTCGTTGCTCATCGTGACCATCGGGTACGGCCCGACCTTCTTCGTCAACGCCGTGTCGTACCTGGCCGTGGTCGGCGCCCTCCTGGCCATGCGGCCCGCCGAACTCCAGCGCCGAGCACCGGTCGAACGTCGGCCCGGCCAGGTCCGCGACGCCCTGGCCTACGTGCGCCGCACCCCGGCCGTGCGTGACCCCATCCTGCTCATGGCCGTCGTCTCCACGTTCGGAATCAACTTCATCGTGCTGCTGCCGTTGCTGGCCACCGACAGCCTCTCTGGGGGCGTAGTCACCTACAGCGTCCTCAGCTCGACCATGAGCATCGGATCCCTCGCCGGAGCACTGGTTGCCGCGGGCCGTCGCCAGGTCACTCCTCGCCTGCGCATTGGCGCCGGTGTGGCCTTCGGGGCCGCATCGGTCGCCGTCGCCGTCGCTCCGAACCTGGTCAGCGCCCTCCCCTGCCTGGTCGTCCTCGGGGCGTGCACGATGACGTTCTTGACCAGCACCAACACCAGCATCCAAGTCGCCGTCGACCCCCAGCTGAGGGGACGGGTCATCTCCTTCTACAGCCTCGTCCTCATCGGCAGCACGCCGATCGGAGGACCGCTGATGGGATGGATCGCCAACCAGACCTCGCCCCGGGTCGCCATCGCCGTCGGTGGCATCGTCGCGCTTGGCGCCAGTGCCGTGGCCTGGCGGTTCGCCGCCCGTCATGGTGAACCGGCCAGAGCGGTGAGGTCGCTGGAGTTGGCTGTCGGGGCACCGACGGTGTCGCCCGGCATCTGACGACTTCTCGAGCCCGGCGGCTCAGGCACCGCTGGATCACCGCTCGATACGCTGCCGCGGTGGCGACGCCGGACCCCGAGGCTCCTGTCAGCGACACCGGGCTCGCCTCCCATCTCGGCCGATTGCTCTCGGTCTGGGCCACCACATCGGTCGCCGTCGCCGTCCTGGCGGGGCTCCTCGAAGGCTTCTCGGCCGACAGCGTCGGCGCCATCGGGTTGGCGTCGTTGCTCTTGGCTGCAGCGAACGCCCTCGTGTGGCCGATGCTCCAGCGCTACCTGCTGGCCTTCACCGTGCTCACTCTGGGGCTCGGCGCCATCGTCGTCGATGCCCTCCTCGTGCTGGTCATCCTCGAGCTCTCCCCAGGAATCTCGGTCCAGGACTTCGGTACCGCGCTCGTGGTTGCCCTCGGGCTGGCCTTGGTGACGTCGCTCCTCTCGTGGCTGTTCGCCCTGGACGACGATGACGTCTTCGACCGTCAGATCGCTCGCCAGCTCCGCCGCCGAAGCCCCACCGCCACCACCGAGATCCCCGGAGTCCTGTTCCTCCAGATCGACGGGCTGGGCCACGAGGTGCTCAGGCGGGCGATCACCAACGGCGACGTTCCCAACCTGGCCCGCTGGATTCGCACCGGAACCCACCAGCTGCTGGCCTGGGAAACCGAGTGGTCATCGCAGACCGGAGTGAGCCAGTGCGGGCTGCTGCACGGCTCGACCGACGACATGCCGGCGTTCCGGTGGCTGGAGAAGGACACCGGAACCCTGCTCGTCTCCAACCGACCGTCATCGGCCCGCGAGATCCAGCGCCGACACTCCGACGGCAAGGGCCTGCTCGCCGTAGATGGCACCAGTTTGGCCAACCTCTACACCGGCGACGCCGAGCGGGCCGTCTTGACCATGAGTGTGGCAGGCCAGCGCAAAGGTCGGGTCGGGAGTGGTTACGACGCGTACTTCTCCCACCCCTACAACGTGCTGCGCACCATCGGCTCGTACGTGATCGACATGGTCCGAGAACGGCGGGCCGCGTTGTTGCAACGTCGCCGCGACGTCTTTCCGCGGGTCGAGCGCACGCTCGAGTACACCCTCTTGCGCCCCTTCACCACCGTGGTGATCCGAGACGTGACGGTGCAGGGAATCATCGGCGAGATCGCCGTCGGCCGTTCGGTCGTCTACGCCGACCTGCTGGGCTACGACGAGGTGGCCCACCACTCCGGCGTCGAGCGCTACGAGACGATGGCGGTCTTGCGCGACATCGACCGCCAGATCGGCCGATTGCACCGAGCCACCCGAAGGGCACCTCGCCCCTACCGGATCGTCGTCCTGTCCGATCACGGACAGAGCCAGGGCGCGACGTTCCTCGATCGGTACGACACCACCCTCGAACAGGTCGTTCGGGAGGCGATGGACTCCAGCTCGCCAGGCCCCACCCCCACGTTGGGCCGCACCGACGAACCCCGGACCGAGGCCGACCTGTCCGAGGCCTGGGCCAACCTCGGCGGCGCCCTCAGTGAGGCGAGCGGTGGGGAGAGCCCCGGCGCCAAAGTCGTCGGGCTGATGACCAAGCCTCGACGGACCGAAGGAGACATCCAGGTCGGTCCCGGCGACAACCGACGAGGGTGGGATGCCAGCACCGGCAGCGACCTCACCGTGTTGGCGTCGGGCAACCTCGGGCTGGTGTACCTACCGGGACCGCGGCGGCGCCTCACCCGGGAAGAGATCGACGATCGTTACCCCGACCTGATCGAGACCCTTCGCAACCACCCGGGCGTAGGGTTCGTCCTGGTCCGTTCCGACGCCCATGGGTCCGTGGTCCTCGGGCCCCAAGGGATCCACTACCTCGACTCGGGCGAGATCGACGGCATCGATCCCCTGGCCCAGTTCGGTCGGTTCGCGGTCGCCAAGGTCCGCAAGGCCGACGCCTATCCCCATGTCGCGGATCTGATGCTCAACAGCACGCTCGACCCGATGACCGGCGAAGTGGCGGCCTTCGAGGAACTCGTCGGCTCTCACGGAGGCATGGGTGGTGGCCAGTCCCGGCCATTCCTCCTGGCCCCGAGCGACTGGTCAACGCCGACGGTCGATCTGTTCACTGCCGCCGCGGTCCACCGAGTCCTCAAGGGTTGGCTGGCCGACCTGGGACACCCTGTGGTCACCGACGCCAGCTGAGCGGCCCAGCCGTACACTCGCCGGCGATGGTCCAGTCGATGCACACGGTGGCACCCAAGTCGAACGATCCCTGCTGGTGCGGTTCAGGTCGCAAGTTCAAGCGCTGCCACAAGGTCGACCCGATCCGTCCCGGACGCCAGTCGGCTCGCCGAATCGTGCCCGACCACATCGAGCTGCCTCCCTACGCCCACACCGGCGAACCCTCAGGGGTGGACGAGCCAATGGTGCGGCCGGTCGAGGTCATCGATCGGATGCGACGCACCGGGGCGGCCGCGGCCCAGATCCTGGCCGCCGCCGGCGCCGCGGTTGGCCCCGGGGTGACCACCGACGAGCTCGACCAGCTAGTGCACGACCTCAGCATCGAACTGGGGGGGTATCCGAGCCCGCTGAACTACCGAGGGTTCCCCAAGTCGGTGTGCACCTCGGTCAACGAGGTCGTGTGCCACGGCATCCCCGACGACCGAGCGCTGGCCGACGGCGACATCGTCAACATCGACGTCACCCTGTTCCGCGAGGGTGTGCACGGCGACACCAACGCCACGTTCCTCGTGGGCCGCGTCGATCCGGGTTCGGCGCGGCTGGTCACGGCGACCCTGGAATGCCTCGAGGCGGCCATCGCTGTGGTCCGACCGGGCGCCCCCTTCAACGCCATCGGTGCAGCCATCGACGCCCACGCCGAAGCCAACGGCTTTTCAGTCGTCCGAGAGTTCGTGGGCCACGGCATCGGCCAGGTGTTCCACGGCCCGCCCCACGTCCTGCACTACTACGACCCGGCCTTCACCCTCCCCATGGAAGAGGGCATGACGTTCACCATCGAGCCGATGATCAACCAGGGCAACTGGCCGACCCGACTCTGGGACGACGGCTGGACTGCGGTCACCACCGACGGTCTCCGGTCGGCCCAGTTCGAGCACACGCTGGTGGTCACCGCTCAGGGCGCCGAGGTCCTCACCCAGGCGTGACCCGCCGCCGCTCAGTCGAGCGGCAGACGGGCGAACAACTCGGCCTTCTCCTCTTCGAAGTCCTCGAGGCTGATCGTGCCGGCGTCGAAGCGGCGGTGGACAGCCTCGATGCGGTCGAGCAGCTCAGCTGCCGACAGCTCGCCATCGGGGTACACGACCGGCGCCTGGGTCTCGTCCAGCTCGCCGTCGGTCTCGACCGTCTTGTCCTGTCGCCGCTCGCGTTTGGCCGCGGCCTTGGCCTTCTTGGTCCGGTCACGCTCTCGCTTACCGAAGCTCGTTCGTTGTGCGCCCATATGGCACTCCTCTCCCAATCACGCACCCACTGGAACCCACCGATGACCCGGCCCCGGCACACGTGCCGGGGCCGGACGTCATCATCGAGATCTCGGAGCCGCACGCCCGAGAGCGGCGACCCTCTGTGGGTGACCTCAGACCACGCGGACGTTCTGGGCTTCTTCGCCCTTGCGTCCAGGAGCCACGTCGAACTCGACGTGCTGACCTTCTTCGAGGGAGCGGTAGCCGCTGCCCTGGATGTTGGAGTAGTGGACGAACACGTCGTCGCCCTGCTCCCGTGAGATGAAGCCGTAGCCCTTCTCGGAGTTGAAAAACTTGACAGTACCAGTAGCCATTCGAATCTCTCACTCTTCATCGCGAACAGACCCGGATGGCCTCTTCGTGGGGCCAGCTTAGGGGACTGACGTCCCGATGCTCGGCTTCCCGGCACCGAACCACTACCATGACCCCACGCACCCGTCCCTACGGGTGTCCGCCGGCCACGTCCGGCGGGGTCGTCTCCGAGTTGCATCCGGGGCACGACAACCCTTCCCAGCCACCGGCGAGGTGGCACCCGGCCACTCCGGCGTGCGGGAAAGGGGTGCCCATGGGTCCTCGCCCCCGCCACTGCCCGCGTGCGCGGGCTTCCCCCCTGGAGTTCTTTCACCGTGACCACCACCTTCCGCGACCTCGGCGTGCCCGCCGACGTGGCCGATCGCCTCGTACAGCGAGGCATTACCGATCCCTTCCCCATCCAGACCGCCACCCTGGCCGACGCCTTGGCCGGCAAGGACGTCTGCGGCCGGGCACCGACCGGCTCGGGAAAGACCCTGGCCTTCGGCATCCCACTGGTGACCCGGGTCGGCAAGGCCCGAGCCCGCCGGCCGCGTGGCCTGGTGCTGGTCCCCACCCGCGAGTTGGCCGCCCAGGTCCGTGACGAACTGGCGCTCATCGCCGGACCTCGGGGACGTTCGGTGACGGCCATCTACGGCGGCGTGGCCTTCGGCAAGCAAATCCAGGCCCTGCGCAGCGGCGCCGACATCGTGGTGGCCTGCCCGGGTCGCCTGGCCGACCTGGTCGAGCGCGACGAGATTCGTCTCGACGAGGTCGACCTGGTCGTGGTGGACGAAGCCGATCGCATGGCCGACATGGGCTTCCTGCCCGAGGTTCGGCGGCTGCTCGACCGGGCCCGCCCCGACCGCCAGACACTGCTCTTCTCGGCCACCCTCGACGGTGACGTCGACGTACTGATCAAGCGCTACCAACGCCAGCCGGTACGCCACGAGCTCCCCGTCGACGATGACGCTCCGCAGAACCGTCACCTCTTCTGGAGGACCGATCGGGGTGACCGCCTCGGATTGGCGGTCGACGTGATCAACGCCGAATGGCCATCGGTCGTGTTCTGCCGGACCAAGCGGGGTGCCGACCGGGTTGCCGGGCAGCTGGCCAAGGCGGGCGTGTCCGCCGTCGCCATCCACGGAGACCGCTCGCAGGCCCAGCGTGAGCGGGCCTTGGCCGCGTTCAGTGCCGGCAAGGTGCAGGCCCTGGTGGCCACCGACATCGCGGCGCGGGGCATCCACGTCGATGGAGTGGCGTCGGTCGTCCATTTCGATCCACCGGCTGACGAGAAGGACTACGTCCATCGTTCGGGCCGCACCGGACGGGCCGGCCAGGTCGGAGTCGTCGTCTCACTGGTCGACCCTCAGCTGGCCGACCACGTGCGCACCCTGCAACGCCGCCTCGAGCTGCCCACCGGGCTCGACGCTCCAGCCATCGAGGCGCTGCGGGCATCCGGGTCGGCCATTGGTCGGGTCGCACCGCCAGTCGTCGCCGCTGACCCCACGAACCGCCAGCCGCAGGGACGCCGCCACCAGGCCCGCCCCAACAACGCCGGCGCAAGTCGCCCGGGGTCGTCGCCGTCGGCCCGGCGCCAGGGTCGCCGACCCACCCGGGCCCGCTGAACCCGACCCGGCCAGGAGCGCCGGCGGTGCGCCATGACAGACGAACCGCCATCCTCGAAGCCATGACCGATGCCACCGCGAAGGTCGCCCCGGGCGAGTTGGTGCTCGTCACCGGCGCCTCGGGGTACGTCGGTGGACGGCTGGTGAGCGAGCTACTGGAGCGCGGCTACCGAGTGCGCTGCCTCGTTCGCACTCCCGACAAGGTCCTGGGAGCACCGTGGCGCTCCCACGTCGAGGTGGTCGAGGGTGATCTCGATGGCGACCTGAGCGACGCGTTCGATGGTGTCGCCGCCGCGTACTACCTCGTGCATGCCATCGGCGCGACATCCAATTGGATCGCCCAGGACCGCGACCGGGCCGCCCGCTTCACTCACGCAGCCCAACTCGCCGGGACCCGACGGATCGTCTACCTCGGGGGCTTGGGGCACCCGGCGGGCGGCCGGCCCCTATC
Organism: Actinomycetes bacterium; assembly: GCA_031399525.1. Lineage (GTDB taxonomy): Bacteria > Actinomycetota > Acidimicrobiia > Acidimicrobiales > CADCSY01 > JANNNX01. Next base: position 150,554 of record JANNOZ010000010.1, read on the forward strand.
CGCCCACCTGGCCAGCCGGCACGAGGTCGGCCGGGCGCTGGCCGCCGGGTCCGTGCCGGTGACCGAACTTCGAGCGGCCGTCGTCATCGGCTCGGGAAGCGCCTCGTTCGAGATGCTGCGTTACCTGGTCGAGGTCCTGCCCGCCATGGTGACGCCGAAGTGGGTGGACACCAACTGTCAGCCCATCGCGATCCGGGACGTCCTGCGCTACCTGGTCGAGGCCGTCGGGACACCCGAGACGGCGGGGAGAATCCTCGAGATCGGCGGGCCCGACGTGTTGTCGTACCGGTCGATGATGGCCATCTACGCCGAAGAGGCGGGGCTGGCCCGCCGCCTGATCGTCTCGGTGCCCGTGCTCACCCCTCGTCTCTCGTCGCTCTGGGTTGGCCTGGTCACCCCACTGCCCCGCTCATTGGCCCGTCCGCTGGTCGACAGCCTCGTGAACGAAGTCATCGTGCGCGACCCAGCCATCACAACGCTGCTGCCCGGACCCCTTCTCAGCTACCGCGATGCTGTCCGCTTGGCCATCGGACGGGTGCGCTCTCTCGACGTGGCCACCACCTGGGCCGGCGCCGAACTCCCCCGGGGTCCGGAGGCAACTGCACCCACCGACCCCAGTTGGTCAGGAGGCACCGTCCTGGTCGACCGGCGTCGCCACCGGGTTGCGGCCACCCCGAAGCAGACCTTCGCCACCCTTTGCCGCATCGGCGGGAACCATGGCTGGTATCGGAGCGAGTTCCTGTGGACCCTTCGTGGTCTGGTGGACAAGCTGGCTGGAGGTCCCGGCATGCGTCGCGGGCGCCGACATCCCGACAACCTACGGGTGGGCGATGCGCTCGACTTCTGGCGGGTGCAGCGCATCGAGGTGGACCACCGATTGCGGTTGCGAGCCGAGATGCGCCTTCCGGGCGAGGCGTGGCTCGAATGGACCATCGAGCCGTCCGACGACGGCACCGAATCTGTCGTCGAGCAGGTAGCCGAGTTCCGGCCACGCGGTCTGCTGGGTCGGGCCTACTGGTACGCAGTCTCGCCGTTCCACCGCGTCGTCTTCCCAGGGATGCTGGCCGGGCTGGCAGCCGAGGCCGCCGCCGAGAGCGATCCACCGGCTGCGCCGTTGAATTCTGCGAGCGTGTGACGTGCTCGACGTACGAGGGCTGGCAGTCGAGGTAGGCGGTCGCAACGTCGTGACCGACGCGTCCTTCACCATTCACCAGCGCGACAAAGTCGGGTTGGTGGGACGTAACGGCGCCGGCAAGACCAGCCTCGTACGCGTCCTCGGTGGCGACAACCCACCCGCTTCGGGCACGGTCCGGGTCACCGGCCAGTTGGGCTACTTGCCCCAGGACCCTCGCATCGGCGCCACCGCCGACGGGCGTAGCGCAGTCACCCACGTGCTGTCCGGACGTGGGTTCGACGAGAGCCTGGTGCGACTCGAGAAGCTCCGCCTGGCCATGGAGGAAGACCCCACCGAGCGGGCCATCTCCCGATACAGCCGAGCCGAGGACGACTTCCGCTCGGCCGGCGGGTACAGCGCCGAGTCCGAGTCGAGGCGTATCGCCGCCGGGCTCGGACTCTCCGACGACCGCCTCGATCTGCCCCTCGGCGTGCTCTCAGGCGGCGAACGTCGTCGGGTGGAACTGTCCCGCATCCTCTTCGCGGGAAGCGATGTCCTCCTGCTCGACGAGCCCACCAACCACCTCGACGCCGACGCCAAGCAGTGGCTCATGACCTTCCTTCGCGGGTATCGAGGCGCGCTCCTGGTCATCAGCCACGACCTGGAGCTGCTCGACGAAGCCATCACCCGGGTCCTGCACCTCGACCGGGTGGGCGAGGACGACACCGGGCGCCTCGTCGAGTACCGAGGCACCTACAGCCAGTACCAGCGATCTCGGGTACGCGACGAAGAGCGGGCCGCCAAGGTGGCGGCGGCCACGACCAAGGAGATCGACCGCTTGCAGCGCCTCGTCGACCGCTTCGGGGCCAAGGCCTCCAAAGCGACGATGGCCCACAGCGTCGAGAAGCGCATCGCCCGTATTGAATCGACCAGGGTCGAGGCCACGGTCACCACCAAGCGGGCCACCATCCGTTTCCCCACCCCACCGCGGTGCGGTGCCACGGCCCTGGAGGTCAGCGGGTTGACCAAGGGATACGGCGGCCCACCCGTGTTCGCCGACGTGAGCTTCGACGTCGGTCGGGGTGAGCGTCTCTTGGTTCTGGGGTTGAACGGGGCCGGCAAGACGAGCCTCCTGCGCATCCTGGCCGACGAAACCCGGCCCGACGCGGGAACCGTCCGGCTCGGCTACCAGGTCTCGGCCGGCTACTTCGCTCAGGAGCACGACAACCTGGTCGACGATCGGAATCTCTATGAGCACGTCCGATCCGAGGCCGCCCCGGGCGTGACCGATACCCAGCTGCGCACCGTGTTGGGCACGTTCGGGCTCACCGGGGACAAGGTGTTCCAGCATGCAGGGACGTTGTCCGGCGGCGAACGCACCAAGCTGGCCCTGGCTCAGCTCATGGTCGGACGCCACAACTTGCTCTTCCTCGACGAGCCGACCAACAACCTCGACCCACCCAGTCGCGAGACGGTCGCCGAAGCACTCATGTCCTGGCCTGGGGCAATCGTGCTGGTCAGCCACGACACCGAGTTCGTCCAGGACCTCGGGCCCGATCGTGTCCTGCTCATGCCCGAGGGCCAGCTCGACCACTTCGATGACTCGTGGCTCGAGCTCATCGGGATGGCCTAGAGCGATTACAGCCCGATGAGCGGTGTGTCCCGCTGGCCGCCCGCGATGGGGCGAACCCACCGAGTCGCGGCGCTTGGCGCGGTCATCGGGCCCACGGTGTTCATCGTCACCTGGGTGATCGCCGGCCAACGCACCCCGGGGTACGAACCCGTCGACGACGCCATCAGCCAATTGGCCGCGGTCGGGGCCAGCACCCGGTTGGCCATGACTTTGGGCTTCCTGGTCCTCGGTCTCGGCTTGATCGTGGCTGCGGCGCCCCTCCGGGAGGCGATCCCCGGGCCGACTTGGCTCAGCGTGCTCGTCTGCGGTGGAGCCACCCTCGCGGTGGCCGCGCTTCCTCTCGGAGGACCAGTCGGCGACCAGGCCCACGGGGTGGCCGCGACGATCGCCTACCTCGGGTTGGTGGGTATACCAACCTTGGCCGGCCTCAGGTGGCGCGCCGAAGGCCACCTGAGACGGGCCTGGACGGCATGGATCATCGCGGCTGCGGGTGCGACCAGCCTCGCCCTCAGTACCGTCGACCCGGTGAACGGGCTGTTCCAACGAGTGGGCCTCACGGTCATCGACGGTTGGCTCATCGTCACCGCTGGCACCATCGCGGTTCGGGGCCCCGTATTCGTCTTGCGTTCCGCAGCCCGAGCGACCAGGAGGCCCCGGTGACCGACGATCAGGTGACAGTCGCCCTCATCGGCGGTGGGATCGGCGGATTGGCCGCCGCCCTCCAGTTGGCCGAGCGGGGCATCGAGTGCCGGGTGTACGAGTCTGCACCCGTCCTCGAGCCGCTCGGCGTGGGCATCACCATGCTCCCCCACGCGACCGCCGAGCTGACCGCGCTCGGGCTACGCGAGGCGCTCACCCGAGTCGCCGTCCCGTTGGTCGAATCGGTGTTCTTCACCCGACACGGCCAACTCGTGCACCGCGACACGACAGTGGAGGGCCTCGACCAGTTCATGATCCACCGGGGCGACCTGCTGATGCTCCTGCTCGATGCGGTGCGTGATCGCCTCGGTCCCGATGCCGTCGTCACCGGACATCGGGCCCAGGGTGTGGACCAGGACGACTCCGGCGCCCGGGTCGACTTCGTCGAACCGGCCACCCACGAACCACTCGGGCGGGTTCGAGCCGAAGTCGTTGTCGGCTGCGACGGCATCCACTCCGCCGTGAGAGCGGCACTTCACCCCAACGATGGCGAGCTGAGCTACGGCGGTATCGACATGTGGCGGGGAGTCACCGTCCACCCGCCGTTCCTCACCGGCGGCAGTCACGTCAAGGTCGGAACCATCGACCGCGGCCGACTGATCGTCTACCCGATCCGAGACCGGGTCGACGAGTCCGGAAATCAGCTGGTCAATTGGGTGGTCGAGCATCGAGGCCACCGAGCCAACCCAGGCGATTGGCGACGGGCAGGCCAGCTCGACGACTTCATCAGCTTCTTCGAGGACTGGCGTTTCGAGTGGCTCGACGTTCCCGACCTGCTCTCCGGCGCCGACCAGATCCTCGAGTACCCAATGGTCGACCGGGAGCCTCTCTCGTGGTGGACCGCCGGCCGAGTCACCCTTCTCGGCGATGCCGCCCACCCCATGTACCCGAGAGGGGCCAACGGCGCGGCTCAGGCGCTGCTCGACGCCCGAGCGCTGGCCATTGCCCTGGCCGACGAGCCGGACCGGCGAATCGCTCTCGCCCGCTACGAGCACGAGCGTCGGCCACCGACTACCTCGATCGTGCTCACCAACCGAGTCGCCGTGCCCGACGACATCATCGACGTGGTCGACGAGCGCACCCAGGGCCAACCGTTCGACGATCTGAGCCAGGTCGTCGCCCCCGGCGAGTTGGCCGCCCTCCTCGACCAATACCGACACGTCGCCTCCTACGACGCCGAGTCCGTGGCAACTCGACGAACGAACTGACACCACTCCACCGTGCCCAATCCCGATCGGCGACAGCTCCGCTGGGTCCTCGGTCGCCGCTGTCCCTGGTGCGGAGGTGGTGGGCTGTTCCCGAGATGGTTGACGCTCGTCGAGCGGTGCCCGACGTGCGGGGTCACCTACTCGCGAGAGGAGGGCTACTGGCTCTCGGCCCTCATCCTCAACTTTGCCGTCACCGAAGGCGCGGTCGGCCTGGTGATCATCGGCGGGCTCCTCCTCGCGGCCCCCGAGTTCGCCGTGGACCAACTCCTGATCGTCACCGGGGTAGCCGTCACCACTGCACTCGTGGTCTCGATCGGGTTCTATCCATGGTCCAAGCTGCTGTGGATGCTCCTCGACGACCGGATCCATCCTCGGACCGACGTCCCTCGGCGCACCAGTACTGCGAGGACGCCCCGGTAGGGTCCGGGGCTCGTGACCGCGCCCGAGCCCGTCGACGACGCATGTCCGTGGCTCGGCCTGGTGGGCTTCGGGATGCTCGCGGCCGCAGTGTCACTGCTGTTGTCGCTGTGGCTCTTCCCCCATTCGAGCCCCATCTTCGACGAGCGGGTGTACCGGCAACAGGCCAGCGCTCTGGTTGAGGGCGAACTGACCCTGCCCGTTTCGTTCGGCACCTTCCACGACCCGTTCTTCACCGGCCCTCGCCCTGACGGCCGGCTGATATTCGTCTACCCACACTCCTGGCCCGCGGTCTTGGCTCTCTCGTCCATCCTCACCGGCACGGCGCGCACCGCGGTCCCCCTGGTCGCCCTGGCCGGCACCATCGGGGTCGGGGTTTTCGCCTACGAGTTGACCCGACGCCGACGGATCGCCCTGCTGGCCAGCGCGCTCATGGTGGTCTGCCCACTCTTCGAGGTCCTCGCCGCGGCCCGACTGGCCTACGCAATGGGCACCGCCTTGCTGGCCTGGGCCCTGGTGTACCTGGTGCGGACTCAGCGGTCGTTGACCATTCCCGCAGCCGTCGGAGCCGGCTTCTTCGGCGGGTGGGCTTTCTACCACCGACCCTACGACGCGGTGATCGTCCTGACCCCGGCAGTGTTGTGGTGCGGCTGGCAGGTCCGGCATCGCTGGCGGCAGCTGGCGCCGCCGATCGCCGGCATGGGGGCCGGTGCGCTGCTACCACTCGGCATCTACGCCTGGACCAACCTCCGCATCACTGGATCGCCCCGGCGGCTGCCGTACACGACCGTCGGACCCCGCAACATCCCCGGCTATGGCCTGCGCATCGACACCCTCGGCACGCCACCGATCGACTTCACCCCGGCCAAGGGCTTCGAGGTCCTCCAGCGCGGCGCCGTCGGACTGCTGACGTGGTTGCCCCTCGGGCCGGTGTCGATCGTCCTGCTCGTGGCCGGCATCTGGCTGCTTCGCCGCCGGGGTGGGGGTTTGTTGGCCCTGCTGGTCGCCGCGCCGCTGGTCGGCTACTTGTTCTACTGGGGTGCCTACAGCGGGTACGTGCGTTTCAACACCATCGCCATGGTCGGGCCGATGTACCACCTAGCGGTGGTCATCCCCGTGGCGGTGGCCGGTGGCGTGGCCCTCGATCGTCTGCTGGGCCTCCGGGCCCGGCGCACGATCGCGGTGGGCGCCGTGGTCGGAGTGGCCATCGCTTCGCTCGTGCTGGTCCCCACCGTCGATCGTCTGGTCGACTATCGAACGGACTTCGGTCGCACCGTGGCGTTCGTAGATCGCCTGGGCCAGCAAGGGCAGGACGCAGCGCCTACGCCGGGGGGCGGCGCGCTGGTCATCGCCGGCACCGACCCGCTGCTGATCGAGTGGCCCCTGTACAACCAGGTGGATCTCGACGGCCCAGTCGTTGGCGCCCGCGACGTCGAAGGTCGCCTGGTCGAGCTGTTGGAACGATTCCCCGAACGCGGCGCGGTGATCGCCGAGCGGCGCTACGTGCTGCCGGGTCGCCCCGGAGAGATCGAGTGGACCGACGGCTACGGCTTCGATCGAGACGATGTCGGATTGGTGCTGACGAGAGTTTCGGCGCCGACGATCGACCTGGACGTGGCACTGACCGCCGACCTCGACGCCGACTCACTTCTCTATGTGCGCAGCGCCAACGACGTCGTGGGGGTACCGGCCGCGGGCGCAGGCCACACGGTGACCGTCTCCGCGGGCGCGGTCCTCATCGATGGCAGTCCGGGTGAACCCTTCGCCAACGACCTCGACACCACGGTGTCCGGCGTGCTCTGCATCGGCCTGCTGCAACGGACACCAGATGGTGCAGCCAGCGCCCGGGACGAGGTGTGCTTCGAGGTGGCCGACCGGTCCACCGGACCAACCGTGGTCTCCCCCGGTCGCCAACGAACCCTGTTCCCGTACGGTAAAGCGTCCATGTTGGCTGCCGACGTGAGTGACCGCCTCGTCGTCACCGTCTCCTCCGACACCCCACGGGGCGCTGGTGGCTGAGCGCCGAAGCCTCTGGGACTGGTGCTGGCGTGACCCCAACGGTCAGGTCGTGTTGGGTCAAACCCCCAACGCACCGCTCGTGGTCTGGCTCGCGGCCACCGGCCTGGCCTGGGTCCTGCCTGATGGCCGAGGCGCCGACTCTGCAACCCTGGTCGCCTTCGGTGCCCTGTTCACCTGGGCGTGGCTCGAACTCTTCCAAGGTGTCAACGGGTTCCGGCGACTCATCGGCCTGGTCGTCCTGGTCGTGATCGTGCTCAACCGGCTCTGATGCGTCGGCTTCGAGCCCGCATGACGCTGGTGGCGATCGGGCTGCTTGTATCGCTCGCCGCCTCGGCCTGTGGCTGGTGGAGCGACCCCGAGCCGACGGCCGCCATCGACCCTCGGGTACCCGAGGACGTGCAGACCGAGCTCCGGTCCCTGCTCCACGCCGAGTTGCCCGACCTCACGGTCCGGCGCGGGACCAGCGCGGGCACCGGTACCGCACTCGTCGGCGTCGGAGGCCCGGGGCAGGTCCTCGTCGATCGGGTCTTCGCCGTGGTCGCCCCCTTCGCCACCGTGGCCGACGCCGTTGACGCCGACGCCGTGACTCGCCTGTGGCAGGGCGATGTCAGCGCCCTGGCCAACGCCTTCGGGCGCGGCGAACCGGCGCTCCTGTCGGTGGCGGCGGCCGACGTCGACTCGTTGTCAGCCATCGTGGGCACACCGCCCGCCGAATCCGTGCGGGTGGTGGCTGATGGCCAACTGGCCGCTGGTGCCGCCGCCTGGGCCGGGCCATCGGTGGCCCTCATGCCCTTCGAACAGGTCGACCAGCGCTGGAAGCTGCTCCAGGTCGACGGCACCTCCCTCCTCGACGCCAGCGCCCCGATCGAGTCCTATCCGTTCTCCCTGCAGATCACCGTCTCCGGTGACGACGAGGTGGCCGAGGCGATCGTGGCCGCCTGGCCGGCCACCACCAATCGAGATCCGGCCCGGCTGGCGGTGGTGGCCCTCACCGGGACCACGGCCATGGCCCGAGGAACCGCCCGGGCCATGGAAGCCAATGGCATCACCAGTCCGGGCACGGCCATCGCCGACTGGTTGAGGTCGGCCGATGTAGCCCACATCAGCAACGAAGCCTCGTTCTGGGACGGCTGTGGCCCCCCTCGATCGGGGCAGCTGTTCTGCAGCGATCCGAGGTATCTGGCGCTGCTCACCGACGTCGGCACCGACGTGGTCGAGCTGACCGGCAACCATCTCAACGATTTCGGCCCCGATGCCCTGGTCGGCACCATCGATGCCTACACCGGCGCTGGCCTCGCCCACTACGGCGGCGGCCGCGACGAGATCGAGGCGTCCACACCGCTTCGGATGGAGATCAAGGGCAATCGCATCGCGTTCGTCGGGTGCAACTGGTTCGGGCCAGAGGGCGACTTTGCCACCGCCAGCCAGGCCGGCTCGGCCCGGTGCGGCACTGTCCCCGGGGCCCTCGACCTGATCGAGAGTTCCATCGCCGCCCTGCGGGCCGAGGGATGGCTCGTCATCGCCACCATCCAGTACGAGGAGTTCACCTCCTGGCGCCCGCCGCAGGACCAGATCGACGCCATGGCCAGGCTGCGCTCAGCCGGTGCCGTGGTGGTGAGCGGGAGCCAGGGCCACAACCTTCAGGGCTACGACGTCGATGCCACCGGCCTGGTGCACTGGGGTCTGGGCAACCTCTTCTTCCTCGACCAGAACGACGCCAACGCCAAACTCCCGACCGTCGACCGACACGTGTTCTACGACGGGCGATACGTGGGCGTGGACATCAAGACGGCGGGAATCGTCGATCAGGCTCGAGTGGTGCCCCTGGGGCCGACTGAACGAGCTGACGTGCTGGCCCAGCTGTTCTCGGTGAGCAACCTCCAACCCTGAGCGCCTCCCAGGGTCGACGACCTCACAGTTGAACTATGCAGGAACTTCTTCTCAAGCGCGGACAACACAAGTTCGATTCTCGTCACCCGCCCTCTCCTGTGGCGAGGCTGCCCAGCGCCCGTTCCGTCGAGTCGCGCCAACACAATGCCTCGGGCGGGCCGCTCTCGTGATGACGGGCCGGTGGCTGGCGGCATAGCCGTTCTCGTGCTGAACGGCTCCCACCTGGCGGTTGGCGCGGCAGGACAGCTCGCGGTACCAAGGCCGATGGATCGGTGCCCACCTCGTCGTCGGGCTTGTTGTGTCCGTTCGGAGGACACCAGCGCCAACGAGGAATGGCGTCCGCGTCGATGGCCGCGGGGAAACGCTCAGAGCCGGGGCGCGGCGACGTCCTCGGCCGCCGGTGCGACCTCTGACTCTTTCCTGCGAGCCGTTGACGTCGGCGCCGTGTCACCCCCGAGGTGCTCGGCGGCCCAGTCCTGCAGCTCCTGGATCGCCGGGCGCAACGCTTCCCCGGTGGCGGTCAGCTGGTAGCGGACGCTGACCGGCGGCCCATGATCGACCTGGCGTTCGACGAGACCCGCCTCGCCGAGCTCGGTGAGGCGCTCGGACAGCATCCGCTCGCTCACCCCGGTTACCTCTCGAGCCAGTGCCGAGAACCGGGCCGGTCCCCGGAGCAGCACTCCCACCAGGACCCCGGTCCAGCGCTTGCCGAGGAGCCCGAAGACCAGGGTGAGAGCCTCGCAGCTGACGTCGCCCTCGCCGGTCTGGGACCGGCCCGAGGAGCGCGCGTGCCGATGTCGCTTCTTTTCCATAAGCTACTGGTCCCATGTTCGCTGTGTACGTTGTCGTCACCATCTTGCTGGCCGTGGCCCTCCTCGGCTCGGCCGTCGCCAAGTTCACCCGCAGCCAACGCGTGGTCACCCAACTCACGGGCCTCGGCGTGCCTATCAGCTGGTTCCCTCTCTTGGGCGCTGCGGAGGCCGCCGGCGGAGCCGGCCTGCTGGTCGGGCTCGCTCTGCCCGCGATCGGCATTGCCGCCGCGGCGGGCGTGACCATCTACTTCGCCGGGGCCGTCGCCACCCATATCCGGGCCGGTGACTCGACCATCGCTCCGCCGGCCGCCCTGGGACTGATGGCGGTCGTCAGCCTGCTGCTCCGGGTGGCCACTCTCTGACTCGTCACCCCGGGGGATGGGCCGTACGAAGCGTGATGAGGACGGGCGCTGTGCGCACGTGGTCATCCATCGAGCAGCAACCGCATTGCGTTCGTCGGGTGCAACTGGTTCGGGCCCGAGGGCGGCTTTGCCGCCGCCAGCTAGGCCGGTTCGGCTCGGTGCGGCACCCTCCCCGGGGCCCTCGACCTGATCGAGAATTCCATCGCCACCCAGCGGGCCGAGGGGTGGCTCGTCATCGCCACCATCGAGTACGAGGAGTTCACGTCCTGGCGCCCGCCGCCGGCCCAGATCGACGCCATGGCCAAGCTCCCGACCGTCGACCGACACGCGTTCTACGACGGGCGATACCTGGGCGTCGACATCAAGACGGCGGGAATCGTCGATCAGGCTCGAGTGGTGCTCCTGGGGCCGACTGAACGAGCTGACGTGCTGGCCCAGCTGTTCTCGGTGAGCAACCTCCAACCCTGAGCGCCTCCCACCGTCGACCGGAGACCGATCCAAGACCCGGCGAGCGGCCCACTGGAGGGCCATGGCACCGACCATGAGCGCCACGGCGACGATGCCGTCGAGCCACCAGTGGTTGGCGGTCACCACCACCACCAGCACGGTCAGCACCGGGTGGGCCAGGATCAGCCACCGCCAAGGACTGACGCCGACCCGGATGGTGGTGACACCGATGATCACCGCCCAAGCCACGTGCACCGATGGCATGGCCGACAGCTGGGCGGCCACCCCCGTGCCGAAGCGTCCGTACACCGACTGGTTGTAGGCCAAGGCCGCGTCGACGAACCCCAGGTCGCCGAACATCCTCGGCGGTGCCACCGGGAGGAGTTGGATGACCAGGCAGGCCCCGGTGGTGATGGCCAAGGTGTTGCGAAGCTCGGGAAAGCGGTGGCGGTAGCGGGCGAACAGCCACAGGAGAAATATCACCATCGCCGGCACGTGCACGACGGCGTAGAACCGATTGGCGGCCTGGATGAGGAGGGGGTGCTCCAGGGTCCACCGTTGGATGCCGAGCTCACTGGGCAGGTGCAGGGCCTGCTCGACACGCCAGATCCAGCGCCCACGGTCGAGGGCGCCGTCGACCTGCATGAGCGACAGCCGCCCGGCGATTTGCCACACCGTGTAGAGACCGAGGACCAGCGCGCCCTCACCGGCGAACGCATGGGCCACCACCGCCCGCCGATCGGTCCGATCTCGGGTCGCTCCGGCCACCACGACCAATCCGGCGGCGATGGCGACGGCCGCCTGCCACTTCAGCCACATCGGAAGCAGCCTACGAGCCGAGACCGCCACCCAGGACCGGAGCGGACGCGCCGGCCCGGCCCTGGGTGATCAGTTCAACACCGGGGTGATCGAGAGGATGTTGGGGTTGGGATCCCCGGTGCTCCACGTCACGTTGGTCACCGTGTCGTCGTGGGCCGCGATGGCCTGGACCGTCGATGCCACGACGAACTGGGCTGAGTTGATGAGCTCTTCGAGCAACTGGTCGTTGAGCTCTTTGTTCTTGGCCTTGTCACTGGTGGCGTTGATCTCGGTGATCAGGTCCTCGAGTTCGGGCTGGGAGACGTCGAACGCGTTGAGCGGCGACGACCCCAGGAAGATGCCGAACGTGGCCGCCGGGCTCCCGGTTGCCGGGAACGGCGCCATGAACACGGGGTACTTGCCCGAGGTGGGGTTGAACGACGCCGTGTCCAGCAGCTTCAGCTCCATGGTGATCCCGACGTCGCCGAGCATCCCCTGGATGGCCGTGAGTGCGGTCGACGTCGCGCTGTCGGCGGGAGCCTCGAACGAGAACCCGTTGGGATAGCCGGCGTCGCTCAGGAGGGACTTGGCCTTGGCCTGGTCGAACTCGAAGACGTCGGCCAGCGCGGGGACGTACCACTCGCTCTCGGTGGTGTAGGGCTGGCTCGAAGGTTCCCCGAAGCCCTGGGTGATGGCGTCGACGAACCCCTCGCGGTCGATGGCGTAGGCGATGGCCTGCCTGGCTTTGACGTTGGCGAACGCCGGAACCAACGTCCCGTTCAGGTCCTGGATGTCGAGGAACCACGCGCTCTTCGATGCCGTCACCAACGCGTAGCCGGCCCCTTCAGCGGATATTGCGAAGGACGGGTCGAGGGTGGCCACGTTGACCTCACCGCTGCGCAGGGCGTTCTGCTGGGCGCTGGTGTCGGTGAACTGGAACAGCTCCATGTTCTCGAAGTGCTGAGCATCGGGGTTCCAGTAGTCCGGATTGGACCTGTACACGTAGCGAGCCTGATCCGACGACGCGGACTGGTCGTAGATGTACTGGCCGCTGCCGACCGGATTGCGGGCCAGCGCATCCGGGTCATCGAGTCCGGAAATCGCCACCATCATTCCGCCCTTGCCGCCGTACTGCGGGACCGGGTTGGCGATCGCCTCTGCGAAGGTCAGGGTCACCGTGTTGGCGTCGACCACCGTCGCGGTGGGCGGCGGGGCGTCACCGGCACGGAGTTGGGCCAGCCGCACCGCGGCCCCAGCGTCGAGATTCGCCTTGGCCACCTCGGCGTCGAACGTCGACCCGTCGGTGAACTTGACGTTGTCACGAAGCTCGAAGGTCAGGACCAGACCCTCGAGCTTCCAGCTGGTGGCCAGCGCCGGCTCGATGGTCCCGTCGAACGCCGACGTGTCGACGAGCGTGTCGTAGACCGGTCGGAGGTAGGTGGTGTCACCACTGCCCGCTCCGGTGGTGTTGGGGTCGTGAGGGTTGAACGAGGCCCAGGCCTGGCCCACCCCGACGCGCAACTTCTCTCCCTTGGTCGTCGACGAGTCGCCACCGTCGGCGTCACTGTCACCATCGCTGCCGCACGCCGCCGCGATCAGCGCGACAACCAGGGCCGCCACCCCCACTGCCAGACGCCCGCGCCGCGAAGTTCTGACCATGCCCATCGAGTCCCCCCCGTTTTGACATCAACGACCTAGGGGAACCGTAGCTGGTCTCGAACGATCTGTTCCAACACCCGTCGTGCTGGACGGGTGTGGACTCAGCTGGTGGGGAACTGGGCCCCGAATCCGTCCCACACCGCGTCGTAGTCGCCCTGTCGGTGGCCGGCCTCCATGGCGAAGCGGGTGGGTACGACGGGCCAACACGTCTCGAACATGAACGCCATGGTGTCGTCGACCTTCTGGGGCACGAGGTTCGCCGCGCTGGCCTTCTCGAAGGTCTCGACATCGGGTCCGTGGGACGAGAAGCAGTTGTGGAGGCTGGCGCCTCCTGGGAGGAAGCCCTCGGCCTTGGCGTCGTACTCCCCGTGGACCAGCCCCATGAACTCGCTCATCACGTTTCGGTGGAACCACGGCGGGCGGAACGTGTCCTCTCCCACCAACCAGCGAGGCGGGAAGATGACGAAGTCGGCATTGGCCAGACCCGGCGTGGTGGTCCCCGATGTCAGCACCGTGAAGATCGACGGGTCGGGGTGGTCGTAGCTCACCGTATTGATGGTCATGAACCGAGTCAGGTCGTACTTGTACGGGGCGTAGTTGCCATGCCACGCCACCACGTCGAGCGGCGAGTGGTCGTACTCGGCGGCCCACAGGTTGCCGCCGAACTTGTTCACCACCTCCATGGGCTGGTCGCGCTCCTCGTAGGCCGCGACCGGGCTGAGGAAGTCACGGGCGTTGGCCAGACCATTCGAGCCGATAGGTCCGAGATCGGGCAGGGCGAACAGCGCCCCGTAGTTTTCGCAGATGTAACCCCGGGCCACCCCGTCGACCAGCTCGACGCGGAAGCGCACGCCTCGGGGAACCACGACGATCTCGCCCGGCGTCACCCCGAGAGTGCCGAACTCGGTGTGGACCAACAGCCGACCGAGCTCGGGAACCAACAACAGCTCGCCATCGGCGTCGACGAAGCAGCGGTCGACCATGGAGCGGTTGGCCCGATAGACGTGGATGCCGATGCCGGCCTGGGCGCGGGTGTCGCCGTTGCCGCCCATCGTGTAGAGACCATCGACGAAATCGAGGGCCTGACCTTCGGCCGGGAGGGGCAACGGACCCCACCGGAGCCGGTTGGGATCGGGTTCGATGTCGTCGAACGGCGCGCTGCGCAGGAACCCGTTGTCGATGCGATGAAAGGAGCCATGGGCCGCGGAGGGGCGGATGCGGTACACCCAGCTGCGCCGGTTCCACCGGCGGGGCACGGTGAAGGCGGTGCCGCTGATCTGCTCGGCGTAGAGCCCATGGGGAGCTCGCTGAGGCGAGTTCCGGCCGATCGGCAGCGCACCTGGGACGGCCTCGGTGGCGTGCTCGTTGCCGAAGCCACTCAGATACTCGATCTGGTTCAGTGCGGTCTCGTCGACATCGCTGCGGGTATCGGTCACCGAAGCCATGGGGCGCTCCTCGTCGGGGGTCGGGCCGTGGTGGCTTCAGCGTACTGATGGTCCCTCCCTGCTTGCGGTGGCAGCCGAGCCGCCCGACGACAAAGGTGGAGCAGCCCCGCCGACCACTGGAGCGTCCCATGCCCACTTCGCTGCCCAACCCACCCCCTGGCTACCGATCGATCAACGTGTACCTGTACGTCGATGACGGCGCCGCGGCCATCGACTTCTACATCGACGCGTTCGGCGCGACTGAGCGAATGCGCCTGAACAGCCCTGACGGCACCGTGAGCCACGCCGAACTCGAAATAGGCGATTCGGTGATCATGTTGGCCGACGAGTTCCCCGACATGGACGCTCGGTCGCCCCGCAGCGTGGGGGGAACCCCCATGTCGCTGGTCCTCTACGTCGACGATGCCGACGAGACCGTCGCCCGGGCCCTGGCCGCCGGCTCGGCACTGCGGCGCCCGGTCGAGGACCAGTTCTACGGCGACCGCAGCGGCCAGATCGAGGACCCGTTCGGGCACATCTGGAACGTGGCCACCCACGTCGAGGACATCACAGCCGAGGAGATGGCTCGCCGAGCCGCAGCCGCTGCGGCCGACGACGGCAGCCAGGACTGATCACGCCAAAGGCCCTTGTCGGCTCGTGATGCTCACGGCCAGCGAGCTCGGAATACCTGGACGGCCAAGGGGTAGCGCAGATCGCCGCTCGGGAGCCGGAACTGTTCGAGATGGGCCACCGCTCGAGCCTCGGCCTCGGCCTGATCCTCGGCCCGAACCCCGAGAAAGGCGATCTGGGAGGCGTCCACCACTGCGTCGGCGGGAGCATCGACCTCGAGATCGAAGGCGTCCCGGTCGATGGCGTCAAACCCCGCTCCCGCCAACAGCTCCCACACCCAACCGGGATCGGCCAGGGAGAACGGACCAGTGGGCGACCGTCCCGGAGCCCGGGGTGGAGGGGTAGGAACCAGGTCGGCTACCTGGGGGGCGAAGTACCACGGGTTGCGTTCAGCTGCCTGCCAACAGGCGAAGGCCAGCCGGCCACCGCGGCGCAACTGGCGACCGATGTTGGCGAACGCGGCTTCGGGACGGTCGAAGAACATCACGCCGAACTGGCTCGCGGCCACGTCGAATGGTGCGCCGTCGATGTCGGCGTGCTGGACGTCGAGCACACCGAAGCGCACCCGATTCGGGGCCAGCCCCGCTGCCGTGGCCCGGCGACTCGCCAGCCGGACCATCGACGGCGAGATGTCGGCGCCGACCACCGAACCCGAGGGCCCAGCCTGCTCGGCCAGCCGGAGCGAGAGACGACCACCTCCGCAGCCGATGTCGAGCACCCGTTCGCCGGACTGCACGTCGAGGGCCCGGAGCAGTCGGTCGCTCACCGCGTCGGTGAGCTGCTCGCGCTTGGGCCAGACCTGCTCCCACCGATCGTCGCTCCATCGTCTGCGCTCGGCGTCATTGTCGGCCATCGCCACCCCCCATCGTGAACCGCCAAGACCGTAGATCTCGGACCAACGTCGTGGAGCGCGAGGCTGGCAAACGTGACCGTCACTGCGTTCGGACCACTGCAACTCGAACACGACGACCGGGTGATCGCCCCCCGATCGTGGACCGTGGAAGCTGCACAGTGGTGCGCAGAGCTCGACCTGGTCACCCCGCCGGGCCCGGTGCTCGACCTGTGCGCCGGCGTCGGCGGCATCGGCTTGTTGGCCGCCACCCTGACGGGTCGTGCGCTGGTACTGGTCGACGTCGACCCGGTGTGCTGTGAATACGCCACCCACAACGCCCTCGCAGCGGGCGTCGGCGACCGGGTCGACGTTCGGTGCACCTCCGTCGAGAATGCGATGAGGCCGGCCGAGCGGTTTGCCCTGATCGCGGCCGACCCGCCTTACCTGCCCACCAGCGACGCGGTTCGGCCCGGCACCGACCCGGTGCTGGCGGTCGATGGCGGCACCGACGGGCTCGACCTCGTCCGGCTGTGCCTGCGAGTGGCCAGCGATCACCTCGTGGCCGGGGGAACGATGGTCTGCACCGCGCGCGGCCTCTCGCAATGCGCGCGGATCGAAGCAGAGCTGGTCGCTGAGGACCTCCGGCTCTCTCTCACTGACGTTCGCTCCTTTGGCCCCGAGCGGGCCGTCGTGCGTTTGGTCAGTTGGTGAGGGCCTCGCCGAGTCGACTCAGCGAACGGTGAGCCACAGGCGTATGAGCTGGCGGAGCCGATCGATCCCGACTCCTTTGGCCGCGCTGACCCACACGATATCCGCCGACTCCAGCTGGCAGGCCGCGGCCAGCTGAGCCAAACGGGGTGCCCGCTTGGACGAGCGGACCTTGTCCTGCTTGGTGGCGACGACCGAGTGCGGCAGCGCGTTGGCTCGGAGCCACTCGAGCATCTGGGTGTCGAGCGGCGTGGGCCCGATCTCACCGTCGACCAGCACGGCCACCATCGTGAGCGGTTCTCGTTCGAGGAGATACTCCTCCGCCATGTGCTGCCAGGACTCCCGCAGGCTGGCCGAAGCCGAGGCGTAGCCGTAGCCCGGACAGTCGACGAGCGTCGTGCCGTCACCGGTCGAGAAGCAGTTCAAGAGCCGGGTCCGGCCTGGCGTCTTGGACACTTTGGCCAAGTTGGCGCTCCCGCCCAGGGCATTCACCAGCGACGACTTACCGACGTTCGACCGGCCCACGACGGCCACCTCGGCGCGGCTCGCGGGTAGGCGGGCAACCGAATCGGCCGAGAGCATGAACTTCAATCGCAGCGGGGTGCCCACCGGGCCACTGTACGGATCGGCCGGTCTGGAGGACTTCACCGCGGTTCGCCATATACGTACTGTCATCGACATGACCGCCCACCCACAGTCGGTGCCGTGGCCGACGTTCGCCGCCCAGGAACCAGCGCTGGCTCAGGCCGTGCAGGAGAGGTTCGTCGAGTTCCGCCACCACGTCTTGGCCACGCTTCGTCGCGACGGTTCGCCACGCGTGAGTGGAACCGAGGTCCAGTTCAAAGCCGGGTCGCTGTTCGTCGGGATGATGCACGAGTCGCGCAAGGCCACCGACCTCCTTCGTGAAGGTCGCTATGGCCTACATGCCAACCCCGGCGACGGGACGATGCGGGGAGGTGACGCCAAGGTCGCCGGCACGGCGAGCGAGGTCGTCGACCCCGACGTCCTCGCCCTCTACACCGAAGAGGTCACGCCCCCCGAGCCCTTCCACGTCTTCGAACTGCTGGTCTCCGAGGTCGTCCTGACCGCATTGCATCCCGACAACGATCGGCTGATCATCACCACCTGGAGCCCCCGAGGAGGTCTGCGCCAGATCGAGCGGCGCTGACGCAATGTCCCGCTTCGCCGGGACGTTGGCCCCTGCCTTCTACATCCAGACGTCGCCACCATGGTGGTCCCAACGCGACACCGGAGGTGACGAGGTGCAGGCACTCCAGCTCACCGCGTGGAAGCACGACCCCGAGCTCCGGGAGCTGCCTGAACCCGTCCCCGGCCCAGGCCAGGTGGTGGTGAGGATCGCCGGGGCAGGTGCGTGCCATTCCGACCTGCACCTCATGCGAGAGTTCGAGGCCGGCGTCGTCCCCTGGAACCCGCCGTTCACCCTCGGCCACGAGAACGCTGGTTGGGTCTCAGCTCGCGGTGTCGGCGTCGACGAGGTGGCGGTGGGCGAACCGGTCGCCGTGTACGGCCCCTGGGGTTGTGGCCGCTGCCGTCGGTGTCGGTTGGGGATGGAGAACTACTGCGAGCGCCAGGCAACGCTGGGGGTAGCCGGCGGAGGGCTGGGCGCCGACGGAGGCATGGCCCCCTTTATGCTGGTACCCAGGGCCCGCTGGTTGGTGCCCCTCGGCGATCTCGATCCGGTCGACGCCGCGCCCCTGAGCGACGCCGCCCTCACTCCCTACCACGCAGTGAAGCGCTCGCTCCCACTCCTGGTACCGGGGACGTCGGCGCTCGTTATCGGCGCCGGCGGGCTCGGCCACTTCGCCGTGCAGCTCCTGCGCACCCTGTCCCCCGCAACCGTCATCGCCGTCGACCGTCGTTCCGACGCCGTCGACCGGGCCATCGATGTCGGGGCCGATCACGGCATCGTGGCCGGAGCAACGACAGCCGATGAGATCCGGGAGATCACCCACGGCCGAGGCGTCGACGTCGTGTTGGACATCGTCGGCTCCGACGACACGTTGGCGCTCGGTGCGGGCGTCGTACGCCAGCTGGGCCACCTGACGATCGTCGGCATCGCCGGCGGGAGCCTCCCGGTGAGCTTCTTCAGCGTCCCCTACGGCGTGTCGGTGGCCACCACCTACTGGGGCACCCTTCCCGAGCTGGTCGAGGTCATCGAACTGGCGACTGCGGGACGGATCGGCGCCGACGTGTCGCGGTTCGACCTGGCCGACGCCCTCTCCGCCTATCGATCGATGGCCGATGGCACCCTCGACGGTCGAGCGGTGATCGTCCCCTCCGGCTAGATCGTCGGACCGGCCTTGGGCTCGGCGCCAGGTCAGCCCGCGACGATGGGGCGGGCGAAGCTCAGCTCATGACCGTCGGGGTCGCGCAAATGGAAGAAGCGCTCGCCCCACGGGGCATCGACCGGGACGCTCAACGTGGAGAAGCCGGCATCGATCACCCGGTGGTACATGGCGTCGACGTCGTCGACCCAAAGGATCACCCGACCCCACTCACCGTCCTGGGCCCCCGCCCCTTCGACCAACTGAAGGTTCACGAACCCCGACCCCACTCGGAAGCTGGAGAAAGGAGCAGTGGGCCCCCCGTAGAGCAAATGAAAACCGAGGGCGTCGTAGAACGACGCGGCCCGGGCCATGTCGGCGGTGACCAGGGTGACTGCGCTGATCGACTCGACCCGTCCATCCCCCATGGCGCGATGGCTCAGCTCGCCGGTGCCGTCGTCGTCTTGATCCGACGCAATGGCGGCAGAGTCGGGGGCGGTTGCTTGCGGGGCGGAAGCTCGGCCAACAGCTCGGTGGTGGCCTCGAGAACCTTGCGCACGGCCCGCTCAACGGCATCCTCGGTGCGCAGCGACGGGGTTTGGACCCCGCTCACCTTGCGGACGTACTGACGGGCGGCAGCCTCGATCTCGTCGGCCGTCGCCGCCGGTTCGAGCCCCCGCAAGGTGGTGATGTTGCGGCACATGGTGGTCGAGCCTACGAGGGTGCCGACGCCGTGACCTGCTACACCACCTCCATGTTCGATTCGTTCGAGTCCACAATGAGCGACGTTGCCAAGTGTTTCGAGCTGCTGGGCGTGGTCATCCTCGTCATCGGCATGGCCTACGCCTTCGGGCGGGCTGGGCGCGACTTCTTGCGAGGTGAGCGGGCCGGCCTGTACCCCCAGGTCCGGGCGTCGGTCGGCCACAGCATCCTGCTCGGGCTCGAAGTCTTGGTGGCGGCCGATCTCATCCGGACCGTGGCGGTCGACCCGTCGATCGAGAACGTGGCCGTGCTCGGCGTCATCGTGCTCATCCGCACGTTCTTGAGCTTGTCCCTCGACATCGAGATCGAAGGCCGACCGCCGTGGCGGGCGCGGACCCCGACACCGGAGAGCTGAGTCAGCTGTCGGAGTTGGCGTCGTCCTCGATGGCCGCGTTATCGGCCTTCAGCTGCTTGGCCTCGACCTTCGCCGCCTTGTTCATCGCTCGTTCGACCTTGGACTGCATGTCCGACACGCCGACCACCACCAGGCCGGCCTGACCTTCGTCCAGGCTCTCGCCCAGATCCTTGAGGTCGCCCCGGTCCATACCTGCAGCCGCGTGTCCGGCCAGTGCGCCAAGCAGAGCACCCCCGGTGGTGGTCCCCACGAGCAGACCGGTGCCGATCGCCGCGGCCGGGAACAGGGCTACGACCAGACCGGTGGCCAAGCCCATGCCGCCACCGAGCACGCCGCCCACGCGGGTTGGCGTCTCGTGCTTCTTGACGATCTTGACCTTGCCGTCGGCCCGGTGCTCGACCACCGCGGCGTCGAAGGCGTCGATGAGGTCGGCTTCGGTATGGAGGGCCTTGACCGCGTCGTAGTCGGCCAGCGCGTCGTTCACATCGGCGTATACCCCGGTGAAGGCGAAGAAGGTGTCGATGGCCATGAGGTTCTCCTCGGTCGGCGTTGGTAGGCTGCCCGAGCTTCGCGCACCCAGGAGTTACGCGCTCAGGGCGATCGGCGAGGTGCCGAGGCGAAGAGGTTGAGGCCGAGGGCCTCGGACAAGAAGCGGGTGAGGTGCTGGCCCCGCACGCTGTTGCCCGCCGCGTCGAGACGAGGAGAGAAGGTGCCCAGCCCACCCTTTCCGGGGGCCACGGTCACGATGCCCCCGCTCACTCCGCTCTTGCCCGGAAGCCCGATGTCGTAGAGCCACTCGCCCGAGCGCTCATAGAGCCCGGCGGTGGCCAGCACGGCCAGCACCCGCTTGCAGTGTTCGGCGTCGATCACCCGCTCGCCGGTGATCGGGTTGACCCCGCCGTCGGCCAACGTGGCGCCCATCACAGCCAGGTCTCGGGCGCTGACCAGCAGGGAGCACTGTCGGGTGTAGACGTCGGTGACGACCTCGGGGTCGAAATAGAGCCGCTCGTAGCTGTCGAGCAGGTGGGCGATGCCCTGGTTGCGCAGATTGGTCTCGGCTTCCGACGCGTAGACGTCGTCATCGATGTCGAGCGGGCGCCCGGCGAAGCGCGACAGCCCCTCGTGGATGAAGCGCCACTTGGCGTCGCCGTCGGCCCCGGGCACCAGGCTGGTGGTGGCCATGGCCCCGGCGTTGACCATGGGGTTCATGGTGCGGTCGTCGCTCAGCTCGATGGCCATGACCGAGTTGAAGGGCAAGCCGGTGCTGTTGACGCCGAGCTTGACCCGAGCCTCGTCGTGACCAATGGCCTGGCAGACCAGGGCGAAGACGAACGGCTTGGAGATGCTCTGGATGGAGAACAGCGCCGATGCGTCGCCGACCTCGACGCTGTGGCCCTCGACTCCCACGACGCACGCCCCGAACAGGTCGGGCGGGGCGCTGGCCAGGGCCGGGATGTAGTCGGCAACCGCTCCGTCGTCGATCGACCGATAGCGGAGGTAGGCCTGGTCGAGCAGGGCCTGGACCCTATCGACGGCCGGAAGCGTGCCCGTGGACACGCGCGTGGGGATGTCCTCGGGCACGGCGCGGACCCTACCGGGGTCGTCCCAGCGATACGGTCATGACGTGCCGCCCATGGCTCGTCTCACCCTCCCGCTCGATGTCTGAGCGCTACGGGCGCGTCACGGTGCTGGCCCGAGCCGAGTGGCGCCAGTGGCTCGACGAGCACCACGCCACCAGCACCGGCGTCTGGGCCGTGACTTTCAAGAAGTCCAGCGCCAAGCCGTATGTCGCCTACGAGGATCTGGTCGAAGAAGCACTGTGCTTCGGGTGGATCGACAGCGTGCGGCGCACCGTCGACGACGAGTCTTCCAGGCTGCTGATGACCCCTCGCAAAGTCGGGAGCCGGTGGTCTCGGGCCAACAAGGAACGGATCGATCGGCTGGTCGCCGCCGACCTGTTGACCGAGGCCGGCCAGGCTGCGATCGACCGGGCCAAGGCTGACGGCACCTGGGACGCTCTCGATGAGGTCGAGAACCTGGTCGAACCCGACGATCTCGCCGTTGCCCTCGACTCGTCGCCCGATGCCCGACGTCACTGGGACGCCTTCCCACCGTCGACCCGGCGAGGGATCCTCGAGTGGATCCTGTCGGCCAAGCGGCCCGAGACCCGGGCCCGGCGCATCGCCGATACGGCCGAGGCGGCGGCCGAGAACGTGCGGGCCAACCAATGGCGCCAGCCTTCTAGGGACTGACTCGGCGCGGCCGCCCCGACCCGGACCCGGGGCCACACCGACGTGCCAGCATGAGCTCATGTACGAGTACAAGATCGTCACCGAACGTGACAGCCGCTTCTCGGGCCGGTTCGACCAGGAGTCGCTCGAAGCGACGCTGAACAGCTACGCCGACGAGGGTTGGCGACTGGTCGAGGGCTTCCTGGCCGCCAGCCTCTGGAAGAGCATCAAGGCCGAGGTAGTACTGATCCTCGAACGCGAGCGCTGACCCGCCGGCATTCCCCGTTCTGGGCGTGATTCGTGTCCGTCAGGCGTACGAAATCACGCCGAGAACGAGGGAAGTAGGCGTGCGACCGTGCGTGTCGGAGGGGGGACTTGAACCCCCACGTCCTTGCGGACACCAGCCCCTCAAGCTGGCGCGTCTGCCTATTCCGCCACTCCGACGTGGGCAGGCGACTCTAGACGCTTGGCCGAGCGCGCTACTGCTCCAGCCAGACGTCGCTGACCCTGAAGCTGCCGGTGATATCGAGGCGCAGGTCGTTCACCGTCGGCCCCGCCACCCAGCGCGACTCGTACTGGCCGATGGGCACGAGGGGGAACTGGGCCATCACCGCGGCATCGGCCTCTGCGAAGACATCGCCCCGAGCCGCCGGGTCAGCGGTGGTCCGGGCCTGGTCGAGCAACGTGTCGACGGCCGGGTCCTGGAGCCTGGTCACGTCGTCGGACGACGTCGAACGGAACAGCGCTTCGAGGTAGGCGTCGGCCGACGGATAGGCACCGGCCCATCCAAATCGGAACAGCTGAGCCTGGCCCGACGCCACGAACGTGGCGTACTCCTCGGGGCTATGGGGTCGCAGGGTGGCGGTAATGCCCACCGCGGCCAAGTCGTCGGCGATGGACTGGGCCACAGCCCGCTCAGTCGTGCCGTCGTCGAAGTCGATCGACAGAGCCGGTGGTGTTGCCCCCGGGAACGCCTCGGCCACCAACGCTCGGGAGGCGGCCGGGTCATAGGAGCACTCGCCGGCGCAGGCATCGTCGCGGTGCCCGGCCACCCCGTCGACGATCACCCCACTCAACGGAGCCAGGGCCGATCCGTACACGGCAGTCGCGATGGCGTCGCGGTCGACGGCTCGGACCACGGCCTGGCGGAAGCGGGCATCGGCGAACACCGGATCGGCCAGGTTCATCCCGTAGAAGAGCTCAGCCGGAAACGGTGCCACGTCGAGCCCGTCGACCTGATCAGAGGCGACGTCACCGGGCACCAGGGCCCAATCGACCTGGCCCCCTTCCAACCCGGCATAAGCCGCGCCTTCGTCGTCGTAGAGATGTAACTCGATGCCGTCGAGGTGCAGGTCGGCCCCCGCAGCCGCCGAGAGAACCACCAACTGATCAGTAGCGCCGATCTCGACCTGGAACGGGCCCGACGTGTACGGAAGCGACCCGGCGGCCGCCACCGATGTGCCCGAGGCGGCCGACGGCACGATGCCCAGGCGGGGGCTGGCCAGCAGCTCGGGCAGCGAGGCCATCGGTATCGCCAGGTCGATCTGAACGACGTCGGGCGACGGAGCCGACACCGCGGCCACTGCTGCCAACAATGACGGGTCGGCCACCTTGTCGGCTTCGATGGTGGCAACCACGTCGCCAGCGGTCAGGGGGAGCCCCTCCGAGAACGTGGCGCCCGACCGCAGCTGAAAGGTCCACCGTTGCTGGGCGTCGTCCACCGACCACGACGTCGCCAACGATGGCACCGCCAATTCGGCTTCGGCATCCCACGCGCTGAGACCGTCGAAAAGGAGATCGGCGGCGATCAGCTCGGACTGGACGACCGAGCTGGCATCGATCGGGCGCCACTGCTGGGGCCGTTCGATACCCAGGCGCAGCACCCCCCCATCGACGGGACCGGGCGCCGAGCTCGACGACTCCCCGCTCGAACAAGCCGCAGCCACTAAGGCGCCGACGACCAACACGGACACGACGCCCAGCGTTCGGAACCGGCCAAAGGAAATGGAGTCAGCCATCGAGCACCTCGGGGAAATGGCAGGCCACGGGATGGCCATGGCCTCGATCGACCAGGGCCGGAACCTCGGCCGCACATCGCTCCTGGGCAAACGGGCAACGGGTTCGGAACCGACAACCTGACGGGGGCGCCGCCGGGTCGGGCGGATCACCCTCCAACACTTCGCGCCGTCGGGCCCGTTCTACCGCCGGATCGGGCACCGGGACAGCCGACCGCAAGGCATGGGTGTAGGGGTGTCGGGGATGTCCGAGCACCTCGGAAGCCGGGCCGACCTCGACGAACGTTCCCAGGTACATGACGGCCACTCGATCGGCCAGGTGGCGTACGACCGAAAGGTCGTGGGATATGAGCAAGAAGGCGACCCCGGTGCTGGCCTGGAGCTCGGTCAACAGGTTCAAGATCCCGGCCTGGATCGACACGTCGAGCGCGGACACGGGTTCGTCGAGCACCACCAATCGGGGCGAGGTGGCCAGGGCCCGGGCGATCCCCACCCGCTGGCGCATGCCACCGGACAGCTCGTGGGGTGGCTGAGCGGCCATGTTGGCCGCCAGGCCGACCAGGTCGAGCAACTCGGCTACGCGAGACGCCGCATCGGGCCGGCTCCATCCCTGGGCGGTGAGCGGCTCGGCGATCGACGCACCGACACGGCGTCGGGGGTCGAGGCACGACGACGGGTCCTGGAAGACGATCTGCAGATCGGCCCGTAGCGCCCGTAGGGCTCGGGGCGACAAGGTGGCCAGGTCCTGGCCGGCGAAGACCACCGAACCGTCCGAGGCCGGCTGGAGCCGGAGAACGGAGCGGGCCAGGCTCGACTTGCCCGAACCTGACTCCCCCACCAGGCCGAGCACTTCGCCGGCGGCCAGGTCGAAGGACACCCCGGCCACGGCTTCGACGAACCGGCCCCGACCGTGGACCCGACGGTCGGGGTAGCGCACGAACAGGTCGCGCACCTCGAGAAGTGCCGGGGTCGTCATCGGATGGCGCGCCGCGAGCCGACGGCGATCTCGGCGTGGAAGTGGCAGGCGACCCGATGGCTGGACGAAGTCGGCGAGGTCACCGTCTCGACCAAGGGGACGGCCGATGCGCAGGGATCGGGCCGCGCCGCGTATGGGCAGCGGGGGTGAAAGGCGCAGCCCGACGGCAGCTCGGCCGGCGACGGAGGGGCGCCGGTGATGGGCCGGAGCTCGGCCACCTCGCCGTCGGTGCCCGGCGAGCCGGCCACGGCCCCGAGCAAGCCGATCGTGTACGGATGGCTCGGGTGGGCGAAGACCCCTTCGACCGATCCCGATTCGACCTCGCGGCCGGCGTACAGGACCACCATGCGCTCGGCGGATCCGGCCACCACGCCCAGATCGTGGGTGATGAGCAGGATGGCCGTACCGGTGGTCTCCTGGACCGCGGCCAACACCTCGAGGATCTGGGCCTGGATGGTGACGTCGAGCGCGGTTGTCGGTTCGTCGGCCACCAACACCGAAGGCTCACAGGCCACGGCCATGGCAATCATCACCCTCTGGCGCATCCCACCCGAGAGCTGATGGGGATGGGCTCGGGCCAGCCGCGGGGGATCGGGCAGACCGACCAGCGCCAGCATCTCTTCTGCTCGCCTTGCCGCAGCCCGTCGGCCCACCCCGGTGTGCACCGCCACGACATCGGCAATCTGACGGCCGACGGTGAGCATCGGGTCGAGCGAGGTCATCGGGTCCTGGAAGACCATGGCGATCTGCCGGCCCCGCACCCCACGGAGCTGGGCCTCGGACATCCCGACCAGCTCCTGGCCGCCGAGCCGGATCGATCCGCTCACCGTCCCGGCGTCGAGTACACCCAGCAGGGCCAGACCGGTCACCGACTTGCCGGCCCCCGACTCCCCCACCAGGGCCACGGTCTCTCCGGCCGCCACCGAGAACGACAGATCATCGACGACGGTGACCTCGACGCCACCGGCCATGGGCAACTGAATGGTCAGGCCGTCGACCTCGAGCACCACGTCGCTCACCGGGCTCTCGGATCGAACGCGTCCTGAACGCCGTCGCCCACCAGCACGAAGCCCATGACCGTGAGGAAGAGCGCCCCGCCCGGGAACAAGAGCACGTAGGGGGCGCTCAGCAGCAACGAACTGCCCCGCGAGATCATCAGCCCCCAAGCCGGCTGCGGTTCGGTGATGCCAACGCCGAGGAACGACAACGCCGACTCGGCCAGGATGGCGGTGGCGATGAACGTGGTGACGATGGCAATGACCGGCTGAATGGAGTTGGGCAGAACGTGGCGCACGGCGATGCGGCGCTCGGTCACTCCCGATGCCCGGGCCGCCAACACGTGGTCGGCGTGGCGAACCGACATGGCTGCGGCCCGCTGCACTCGGGCCACCGACATCCACCCGAACAGCGACAGCACCAGGACGACGGTGGCTGTACTGCGCCCCAACACGGTGAGCAGGGCGATCGCCGCGATCAGATAGGGGAAGGCCAAGAAGACGTCGGCGATGCGCATGAGCACGCCGTCGGTTCGACCACCCCTATAGCCGGCCGCCAAACCCACGACCACCCCCACCACCACCGAGATGGCCACGGTGGCCAGAGCCACGCCCAGCGATGTACGGGCCCCCCAGACCACCCGGGAGAACAGGTCGCGCCCGAGCGGATCGGTGCCGAACCAGTGGGCCGAACTGGGTGGCTCGAGGCGGGCCGCCACATCGACGGCCAGCGGATCCTGGCGGGCGATGAGCGGGGCGAACAGGGCGACGAGGATCATCACGGCCACCAGTGCCAGCCCGACGAGCGCCAGACGATTGGCCCGGAAGCGACGCCACGCGTCGGCCCCGGGCCGAGAAGCGACCGGGGCGTCGGCGGCGGCGACGGACGGGATCACGCGACCCGCTCGCGGCCCACGCGGATACGCGGATCGAGGAAGCCGTAGACCACGTCGACGACCAGGCTGACCACCACGTAGATCACCACCAGGACCATGGTCAGACCGAGCACGATCGGGGTGTCTCGGGCGGAGACGGCATCGGCTAGGGCGCTGCCCATACCCGGCCAGTTGAAGACCGTCTCGGTGAGCACGGCCGAGCCGACGAGGGCGGCGAAGTCGATGCCCAGGAAGGTCACCACCGGCACCAACCCACTGCGCAGTGCTCGCCAGCGCAGCGTCCGGGGGGCCAGGCCCATGGCCCGGGCCGTGCGCAGGTGGTCGGAGCGCAAGGCCTCGATCACCGACGACCGGGTCAACCGGGCGATGATCGCGGCCGAGGAAACAGCCAGGGTGAACGCCGGCAGCACCAGGTAGCGCCACTGGTCGCCGACCGGGATGACGCCGAGGACCCAGCTGTCCGGGCCGATGCCCTGCACCGGCAGACGAGCCCAGTCTGGCCACCCCTGACGGTAGGGGTAGACGCCGAACACGTACTGAAGGAGGTAGCCGAGCAGGAAGACCGGCACCGCCACGGCCGCCGTGGTGGTGACCGTCACCAGCCCGTCGACAAAGGTTCGGCGTCGCACCGCCGCCACCACCCCGGCGCTCACGCCGATGACGGCCTCGCCCACGATGGCCCAGAACGCCAGGCGCAAGCTGGCCGGTGCCGTGTCGGCGACGACCTCACCCACGTCGACCCGGCTCTGGAAGGACTCGCCCAGGTCGCCTCGCACCAGCCGGCCCCAGTAGGTGCCGTACTGGACGTACCACGGCTGGTCGAGGTCGTAGCGGGCTTCGATGGCCGCCCGTTGGCGGTCGCTGAGCTCTCGGCTGCCCGAACCGGCGATCTGGCTGGCCGGATCGCCGGGGAGAAGGAAGAACAGGACGAACAGCAGCGACACGGCCGCCCAGGCGATCGGGATGGCGACGAGCACGCGGCGCAGGACGTAACGACCCATGGGACCGCCCCAGTGTGCCGAACTGCCCCTGGCCGACCCGGGATGCTCGGGTCGGCCAGGGACCGGTTCAGCTGTTGGTGGTCAACTCGTCGTACTCGATGAATCCGATCGGCGAGACGACCACGTTGTCGACCGAGCTGCGATGCACGATCTGGGAGGTGGGCCACAGGGTGACCAACGCCGCCTGGTCGTCGAACATGATCCGCTCGGCCTGCTGGTAGAGGTCGGTTCGGGTGTCGGCATCGGCGGTGCTTCGGGCCTCTTCGACGAGGGCGTCGAACTCGGGGTTCGAGTAGCGCCCGACGTTGGCCTCACCGTCGGTGAGGAACAGCGAGCTGATGCCGCCGTCGTAGACCGGGTAGTCGTAGGCCCACGGGAGGATGGCCAGCTGGAACGAACCCTCGAAGAGGGTGTCGAAGTAGACGTCGGGATCGATCGGGTCGAGGGTCACGTCGATGTCGACGTCAGCCAGGTTGGCTTGCATGACCGTGACGATGTCGTCGTAGGAGCCGCTCGAGGGGTAGCTGAGGGTGATCGACTCGGACGGGGCGCCGCCCGCTTCCGACAATGCATCGCCGGCCTTGGCCTGGTCGAACGTGCAGGTGTCACACACGTCGTCGCGGTAGCCGGTGACGCCCGGAGGCGTAACCCCGGTCGCTTCGGCGTAAGCGCCGTCGTAGGCCGCGTCGTTGAGCGCAGTGCGGTCAATGGCCGAGGAAATGGCTCGCCGAAGCTCGACATTGTCCTCACCGCCGACCACGGCATCGTCCATGTTGAACACGAACAGATCGACCTGAAGCAGGGGTTGGACGACGTTGTCGTACTCGTCGGTCGCGTTCATGAACTGACCGGGAGGAATGGCGGCGACCTCACCGGTGCCGGCCTGGAAGTCGGTATACGCCGACTGGACATCCTGAGACGCCCGGAACTCGATCGTGTCGATGCTGGCCTCATGCGAGCCATCGGGCCCGCCCCAGTAATCGTCGTTGCGCTCGAGGGTGATGCCCTCGCCCGCCTTCCAGCTCGAGGCCAGCTTGTAGGGCCCGTCTCCGACCATGTCGCCGTGCTCCCACGAAGACTGATCGGCCAAGGCCTCGACCTGATCCTTGGGCACCGGCGAGAAGGCCGTGTGCGACACCACCGACGGGAAGTCGAAGAACGGACGCTCGAGGGTCACGGTGAGGGTCCCGGCATCGTCGTCGGCCACGACACCGGTGAGCTCGCCGTCGGTGTCGGCGATCACGTCGAACAGATAGGCCACGTCCGAGGCCAGCTCGGCGCTGCTGGCCCGCTGCCAGGCATAAGCGAAGTCGCTGGGCAGCACCGGAGAACCGTCACTGAACGTGGCCTCGCTGCGCACCTGGAAGGTCCACTCGGCACCGGTGTCATCAGGGGTGATCGAGTCGGCCAGCCACGGCACGGCCTCGCCAGTCTCGGCATCGATGCTGGTCAAGCCGTCGAAGAGCAGGTTGGTGATCTGAGCGCCTTCGAGCCCAACAGTGAGACCCGGATCGATGTGATCAGGCGGGCCGGCGGCGAAGGTGTAGAGGTCAACCAGCGACGAGTCGCCGGCGTTGTCCGCTGGAGTGGTCACGCCGCAACCAGCGGCGATCATGGTCAGGCCAGCGGTGGCAACCGCGGCCCGCGCTATCCAGCGTGATCGTGGGGTTCGCATGTCGAGGTCTCCTCGTCGAACGAGGACGATGACCGTTACTGCAGGCGCAGGGAGAGGATCACCGTCGTGAAGGCGAAGACCACGGCGACCGCCACGGTGAGTCGATCGAGGTTGCGCTCCATCACCGTCGACCCGGCCGCAGCCGAGCCCATACCGCCGAACATGTCCGACAGCCCACCGCCGCGACCGCTGTGCAAGAGCACGAGCACGATCAGCGCCAGGCTGACGAGTACATAGATGACGAGAATGACGGTGGTGAGCACGTTTCGAGCAACTCTCTTGACGTTCTCGGGTCTTTCATGACCCTCGACTATCGGCAGCGCCGAAACCCTACCTGAGCCAACTCCTCAGGCCGTTGCTCGCCGGGTTCAGGACTTCACGATCCGGGTGAACTCGTCGGCGTCGAGAGACGCCCCACCGACCAGCGCTCCGTCGATATCGGCCTGGCCCAACAGTTCCGCCGCGTTGGCCGCCTTCACCGAACCGCCGTACTGGATTCGCACTGCGGCCCCAGCCGCGGCGCCGGCAGTCGCGGCCACCGTCGAGCGCACGTGGGCGCACATGGCCTGGGCGTCGTCGGGGGTGGCATTGCGACCGGTGCCGATGGCCCACACCGGTTCGTAGGCCACCACCAGGGCGCCGACCGCCTCGGCAGCCACCCCGGCCAGGCCAGACCGAAGCTGTTCGGCCACGATCGTCTCGGCCTCTCCGGCTTCTCGCTGGTCGAGGGTCTCACCCACACACAGGATCGGCGTCATCCCCGCGGCGAGGATGGCCTTCACCTTGTGGTTGACCCAGTCATCGGTCTCGCCGAACACCGACCGCCGCTCGGAATGACCGGCGAGGACGTACGCCACCTCGAGCTTGGCCAGCATCTGGGGGCTGACCTCGCCGGTGAACGCCCCCTTCTCCTCCCAGTGGCAGTGCTGGGCGCCCAGGGCAATGGGGATCTCGTCGGCGGCCAGCACCGTCTGGACCGATCGCAGATCGGTGAACGGCGGGTGGATCGACACGTCGACCCTCTCGTAGTCGTCTTTGGTCAGCGCATACGAGAGCTTCTGGACCACCTGGATGGCCTCGAAGTGGTTGTGGTGCATCTTCCAGTTGCCGCTGATCAGCGGCTTTCGACCCTTGCTGGCCATGACGTCAGCCTTCCTTCGGTGCGTTGGACGCTGCCCGCAGGGCAGCCAGCCCCGGGAGGTCGCCCTGTTCGAGCAGTTCCAGCGAGGCCCCTCCCCCGGTGGAGATGTGGTCGACCCGGTCGGCCAGGCCGAACTGGGCTACTGCTGCCGCGCTGTCGCCCCCGCCGACCACCGTGAAGGCGTCAGATTCCGCCACGGCCAGAGCAACGGTGCGGGTGCCGGCCTCGAACCGAGGGTCCTCGAAGACGCCCATGGGCCCGTTCCAGAACACCGTTCCCGCCTCGGCGACCAGGTCGGCGAACGCCGCGGCGGTACCGGGCCCGACGTCGAGGCCCATCCAACCGTCGAGAAGATCGGCGCCCACATGGCGCACCTCGCCACCAGCGTCGGGGTCACCGATGCGACCACCGGGACCGAGAGCTACCACGTCGTGGGGCACCTGGATACGAGCACCGTGCTCGGCCAACAGGGCCCGGCACGCGTCGACTTGGTCGGCTTCGAGGAGCGACGAACCGACCGAATGGCCCTGGGCGGCCAGGAAGGTGAAGCACATCCCGCCGCCGATGACCAGCGTGTCGACCACGTCGAGGAGGGCCTCGATGACCCCGAGCTTGTCGCTCACCTTGGCCCCGCCCAAGACGGCCAGGAAGGGTCGCCGGGGGTTGTCCCGCAACCCGCCGAGCACCTCGACCTCACGGGCGAGCAGTCTCCCGGCCGCGCTGGGCAGGGTTCGGGGCGGGCCCACGATCGAGGCGTGGGCCCGATGGGCAGCACCGAACGCATCGTCGACATAGGCATCCTGGCCGGCGATTAGGCGGGCGACGAAAGCCGGATCGTCGGCCGTCTCGCCCGGGTCGAACCGCAGGTTCTCGAGCAGGGCGACGCCGGGAAGCAACTGGTCGAGACGGGCTCGGACCGGGTCGAGCGACCAGCGGGCATCGGGGGCGCCCTTGGGCCGACCGAGGTGGGTGCAGGCCGTCACCGTCGCTCCCTGGGCCTGGAGCCACGACAGCGTGGGCAACGCGGCCCGGATGCGCAGGTCGTCGGCCACCTCGCCGTCACGGAGGGGCACGTTGAAGTCGACGCGGACGAGCACCTGCTTCCCGGCGAGGGGAGGCAGGTCTTCGAGCAGCGGCAGCCTCACTCGGCTGCGCCAACCAGCAGTGCGAGATCGACCAGGCGGTTCGAGTAGCCCCACTCGTTGTCGTACCAGCCCATCACCTTGACCAGGTTGCCCATGGCCATGGTGAGCTTGGCGTCGAAGGTGCAAGACGCCGACGAACCGACGATGTCGGACGACACGATCGGATCCTCGGTGTAGACGAGCACCTTGGCCAGCGGTCCGATGTCGGCCGCGGTGGCGAATGCCTCGTTGATCTCTTCGACGGTGACCTCTCGGTTGAGGATGCCGACGAAGTCGGTGATCGACCCGTCGGGGATCGGCACCCGCAGGGCGGTGCCGTCGAGGCGACCCTTCATCGATTCGAGCACCAGGCTGGTGGCCCGGGCCGCCCCAGTCGACGACGGGACGATGTTGACCGCTGCGGCCCGGGACCGGCGCAGGTCGCCGTGGGCCAGGTCGAGCAGGTTCTGGTCGTTGGTGTAGGCGTGGACCGTGGTCATCAGACCCTTCTCGATGCCGAAGGCGTCATCGAGGACCTTGACCAACGGCACGAAGCAGTTCGTGGTGCACGAGGCGTTGGACACGATGGTGTGCTTGGCCGGATCGTAGGTGTCGTCGTTGACCCCCACGACGAAGGTGGCGTCGACGTTGGTGGCCGGCGCCGAGATGACCACCTTGCGGGCCCCAGCCTCGACGTGGGCCGCCGCCTTCTCACCGTCGGTGAAGATGCCGGTCGACTCTATGACGACGTCGACGCCCAGATCACCCCAGGGCAGGGCCTTCGGGTCGCGCTCGGCGAACACCTTGAACAGATGGTCGCCGACCCTGATGGCATCGCCTTCGGCCTGGACCGACTCAGCCAGCTTGCCGTGGGTGGAGTCGTAGCGCAGCAGGTGGGCGTTCGTGGCCGGGGGCACAAGATCGTTGACCGCCACCACCTCGATATCGGCACCGGCGGCCTTGGCCGCTCGATAGAAGTTGCGGCCGATACGGCCGAATCCGTTGATGCCGACACGAACGGTCATCTGTGGTGCCTCCTGAACGACGACGTGATGGGTGTATGGAATCGGATGAGGGGCGCCGGGTCCAACCGGACGACCTGAAACCGCGGGCCTTGCGCCCGTCAGCGCTGGACGTCGCGGTGGCTGACCCGAGGCGAGAACCCCCGCAGGGCCAGGACGGCGGCGACCTCCTCGGCGATGACCACCGAACGGTGACGTCCACCGGTGCATCCGAACGCGATGGTCAGATACGACTTGCCTTCGTGCAGGTAGGCCGGCAACAGCAGGTCGAGGAGGTGCTCGAGGCGGGCCAGGAACTCTCGGGTCTGGGGGTAGCCGAGGACGTACTCACGGACGTCGGCGTCGGTGCCCACCTGGGCCCGCAGCTCGTCGACCCAATGCGGATTGGGCAGGAATCGGCAGTCGATGACCAGGTCGACATCGAGGGGGAGACCGTGCTTGTAGCCGAAGGAGACCACCGTCGTCTGCATGGCGTCGCCGTCGCCACCGAGGCCGAAGAGGTCGACCAGCCGGTCGCGGAGCTGGTGGACGTTGAGGTCGGTGGTGTCGATGACCACGTCGGCTTCGGCTTTGACCGGTTCGAGCAGGGCCCGCTCGCGAGCGACGGCGTCGGCGACACCGGTATCACCGGCGAGTGGGTGCCGGCGCCGGGTGTCCTCGTAGCGGCGGATGAGGGCATCGTCAGCGGCGTCGAGGAAGAGGAGCCTGACCCGATCGGCCGACGCCCGCAGCTGCTCGAGGGCGGTGGTGAGCTCGGCACTGTCGGCCCGGACTCCGGCGACGAGCGCAACCTGGTCGATCGTCGACCCGGGGGCTTGGGCCAGCTCGGCCACCTTGTCGACCAGGACCGGCGGAAGGTTGTCGATGACGAACCAGCCCAGGTCTTCGAGAACCTTGGCCGTCTCGCTACGACCAGCTCCCGACAGCCCGGTGATCAGGATGAACTCGCTCATGACGACCTCTCCGGTGAGGCCTTCAGGCTAACGGGACCCCCACTCAGGGCCGTGGCAGCTCCCGCTCGGCGACCAACAGCAGCAGCCGGGGGATGCTCGAGGCCTCGACATACTCGTGGGCCCGAGCCAGGAATCCCGGAGGTGGTGCCGGTTCGGCCATGTGTCGCAGCACCAGACCAGCCGCGGCCATGGCGTTGACGTAGCGAGACAGGGGCCGGTGCACGAAGGGAATGAAGATCCCCTTCTCGACCTCCTGGAGGCTCTCGTCCTCGACCAGGTACGGCCCGATACGCCAGTACTGCTCGGGAGGATCGAGGATCTGGTCGTCGATCCAACCCGAGCTCGGGGTCTGCAGCAGCGGGTGGTTCAGGAAGAACAGGAACCTCCCACCGGGCCGCAGCACCCGACCGACTTCGGCCAGGGCCTGGTCGACGGCCCGGATGTGCTCGAAGACCAGGCAGGCGACGACTGCGTCGAAGCTGGCGTCGGCGAAGGGCAAGCCGGCGGCGTCGGCTCGGGCATAGGCGGCACCACCACCCCGGCGGTCGGCTTCGAGCACCTGGTTCCACGTCGGGTCGACACCGATGGCCCGGGTCGCTCCCCCGACCCGGGCCAGCCGAGCGATCTGGCCCTCGCCGGCCCCCACGTCGAGCACGTCCCGGGCCCCGGCCAGGTGCTCGGCGGCCAGCGGGAGGATCTGCTCCTCGTACTCAGGGTCGGCGCCGTCGGTGAAGCCGGCCTGCCACCACCCGGCGTTGGCCTCCCACAGGTCGACGTTCTCCTCCTCCCCCATCACCGCTCGCCGACCTCGCCGGGCGCGAACAGCTTCTCGGATCGATCCACGTCAGACCCGTTCGAGCGATCGAGCCGGCCAGAAGATCCCGCGACGCTTCATCGATATGGGTGATTGGGCAATGGCCACGGCACGAAAGGCGGGGACCTCACTCACGAACCAGAACCTCTCCAAGAATCGCTCGGGGTTCGACGTCCATGAGGGAATCGGAGCCCCGATTCGGGCGGCCACGAACTCGGCCAACCCGGCCATCAACGCGTCGGCATGGTCGTCGCCGATGAGCACCGGTTCCTCGACGGTCAACGCCCAGACCTGCTCCGCTGACAGGTGCCCGACGGCGTCGAGGAAATCACGGGCCTCGGCCAGCAGATCTGACCCTGAGCGGATCCGGTCGGCCACCGAAGCGAGGGTCATCGACAGGGCGCTCACCGCGACGACCGTATCCGGGAGGCGCCGGGCCGGAAGTCGGGGCGATGAAGCGACGTGTACACGGCTCGGGCCACCTCGTCGGGAAGCCAGGTCAGGGCGAGCAGGTCCTCGACGGTGGCTGCCTTGACCCCGGCCATGCCGCCCAGCTCCTTGCGTAGGCGCTTCTGGCGAACCGGGCCGAGGCCGGCGATGCCGTCGAGGGCGCTGGACGTCATGCGCTTGCCCCGAAGCTGGCGGTGGTAGGTGATGGCGAATCGGTGGGCCTCGTCCCGTATGCGCTGAAGCAGGTAGAGCGCCTCGGACTGGCGGGCGATGCGAACTGGCTCGGACTCGTCGGGCAGGTACACCTCCTCGAAGCGTTTGGCCAAGGACGCCACGGGGATCTCGTCATCCAGACCCAGCGCTTCGAGCACCTCGACGGCCACGTTGAGCTGGCCCTTCCCCCCGTCGACGAGGAGGAGCTGCGGCGGATAGGAGAAGCGTCCCGTTCGCTCGGCCACCGGTTTGGCCCGTTCGGACAGGTAGGCCTCGAGACGTCGAGTGAGCACCTCGCGCATGGCCGAGTAGTCGTCGTTGCCGTCGACGGTGCGGACTTTGAACCGGCGGTAGTCCGACTTCTTCGGCAACCCGTCCTCGAGAACCACCATCGAGCCCACATAGTCGGTGCCCTGAATGTGGCTCATGTCGTAACACTCGATGCGCAGGGGTGCCTCGGGCAGGTCGAGGGCCTCCCTCAGCTCTTCGAGGGCCCGGGCCCGACTGTTGTGGTCGGCGGCCCGACTCATCCGGTGCCGGGTGAACGCCTCGGTCGCGTTCTTGGTCACCGTCTCTTGCAGCGTCCGCTTGTCGCCCCGACGGGGAACCCGAATCGTCACCGCGGCCCCCCGTTCAGCGCGCAGCCATGTCTCGAGCACCTCCCGATCGGCCGGCTCGTCGGGCACCAGCACCTCGCGGGGCACGCCCAGGGTGGGCTCGTCGTAGAGCCCTTCCACGATGCGGGTGATCAGTTCGGGGTGGGTGACATCCTCGACCTTGTCGAGCACGAAGCCCTTGCGGCCCACCACTCGACCGCGGCGCACGTAGAACACCTGCACCGCTGCTTCCAAGTCGTCTTCGGCCAATCCGATGACATCGAGATCTTCGGGCTTCTCGACCACCATCTGTTGGCGCTCGATGGCTTTGCGGACCGATGCCAAGCGGTCTCGCAGGCGGGCGGCCCGCTCGAAATCGAGAGCGTCGGACGCGGCCCGCATCTCGGCATCGAGGCGAGACACGACCGGGTCGGTGTCACCGTCGAGGAAGTTGACCAACTCGTCGACGAGGCGGGCGTAGTCCTCAGGCGTGATCTCACCGACACACGGTCCGGCGCACTTCTCGATGTGGAACAGCAGACAAGGGCGGCCCATGCGCTGGTGGCGACCCAACTTGGCGTCCGAGCAGGTGCGAATCGGGAAGGTCCGCAGCAACAGATCGAGCGTCTCGCGGATGGCGTACGCGTGCCCGTACGGACCGAAGTAGCGGGTGCCCCTCTGCCGGGCTCCCCGCATCACTCGAGCCCGGGGCCACTCGTCGGCCAGAGTGACCGCCAGATAGGGGTAGCTCTTGTCGTCCTTCAGTCTGATGTTGAACCGGGGTCGATGGGCCTTGATCAGGCTGTACTCGAGCAGCAGGGCCTCGACCTCGTTGCGGACCTCGATCCACTCGACCCGATCGGCCGCCGCGACCATCTGGGCCGTGCGTTGCGGCAAGGTGCGAGGGTCGCCGAAGTAGTTGGAGAGGCGCTGGCGCAACGACGCTGCCTTGCCCACGTAGAGGACCCGGCCCTCGGCATCGAGGAACTGGTACGACCCCGGGCTGTCCGGGATCGTGCCCGCCGGCGGTCGTGTCACCATGGCGCCCAGTCTGACGGGTCGGCTGCACTCCGGTTGCTCCTAGGCTGAACTCGATGTTGCGGCTCCAGGTGCCTCTTCCCCCCCGATGGCGGGACGCGTCCCACGACGAGCTAGCCGAGTCGATCGCCGAGTCGAAGGCCGCCCTTGGTGACCGGCTCTCGATCCTCGGGCACCACTACCAGCGCGACGACATCATGCGCTGGGCTGACGCCCGGGGCGACTCGTACCGCCTGTCCCGGTTGGCTGCCGACAACCCGACGGCGGAGTTCATCGTCTTCTGTGGCGTCCACTTCATGGCCGAGTCGGCCGACATTCTCACCGCCGACCGCCAGCAAGTGATCCTTCCCGACCTGAACGCGGGCTGCTCGATGGCCGACATGGCCGACATCGACGAGGTCGAAGAAGCTTGGGACGCCTTGGCCGAGGTGATCGACGTCGAACGCCTCGTGCCCATCACCTACATGAACTCATCCGCCGACCTCAAGGCGTTCGTCGGCCGTCACGGTGGGTCGGTGTGCACCTCGACCAACGCCCGGGCGGTGATGACCTGGGCTCTCGATCGGGGCGACAAGGTCCTGTTCTTCCCCGACCAGCACCTCGGTCGCAACACGGCGCTGGCCATGGGCTACGACCACGACGACCTGGCCCTGTGGGACCCCCGACGCACCCTCGGCGGGCTCACGCCTGACCGGTGCCGTGAGGCCACCGTGCTGCTGTGGCGAGGGCATTGCTCGGTCCACCAGCGATTCACGCCTGAGCACGTGGCCGCCTTCCGCTCCGAACACCCCGGTGGGATCGTGGTGGCCCACCCCGAGTCGTCCTTCGAGGTGTGTGACCTGGCCGACCAGGTGGGATCAACCGATTACATCATCCGGGCGGTGGAAGCAGGAGCTCCGGGCACGAAGTTCGGGATCGCCACCGAGATCCACCTCGTGGCCCGGCTGGCGGCCGAGCACCCGGATAAGACGGTGGTTTCGCTCGACCCGATCGTGTGCCCGTGCTCGACCATGTCGCGCATCGACCCCCAGCACCTCGCTTGGATTCTCGACAACCTGGTCGAGGGCCGGGTCCTCAACCGGATCACCGTCGAGGCCGGGACGGCCCAATGGGCCCGAGTCGCCCTGCAACGCATGCTCGACATCACCTGACGGTCCCCCACCCACAGCCTGGCGCCGACGACGATCTCCGGATGCCGCCGGACGCCACAGCGCTCTTCGTGCTCTATGGCCCCGTGGTCCTCGACCTCGACTGGCTATCCGACGATGTGCCAATCGTCCTGGTCCACAACGGCGGGACCGAAGGGCCCCCAGCCATCGACCGTCAGCGGCGACCGGTCACCGACTGCTTTCCGGCAACCAATGTGGGATTCGGGGCGGGCGTCAACATTGGACTGACCGAGGTGCAGACCGGACGAGTGGTGCTGTGCAATCCCGACCTCACTCCGCGGCCCGAGCATTGGGACTTCCTCGCTCGGGGTCCAGCTCACGAGGTTCGCACCGTTCCCATCGATGATCGCGACGGGCGCGCCACGTCGGTGGTCAATCGCT
This sequence comes from Actinomycetes bacterium, assembly GCA_031399525.1. Classification (GTDB taxonomy): domain Bacteria; phylum Actinomycetota; class Acidimicrobiia; order Acidimicrobiales; family CADCSY01; genus JANNNX01. The sequence continues at coordinate 189,298 of JANNOZ010000010.1, forward strand.
ACCCAACCCCGCTGAGCCATCTCCTCACCGGTTGGCGGGTTGGCCGGGTGTTGCGCCGGGGTTCGTGGCTCCGCACCACACTTTCAAGACTCACCGGATGGACTGCCGATCACGAAGCACTCCGAGCCACACCCGAGGGCATCCACCCGCTGGCCGACACCTGGGTCTCCGGGGCACTGGTGTCGATCGACACGGCTCGGCTGCGCCAGGTCGGCGGTTTCGACGACGAGTTCTTCCTGTACTTCGAAGACGTCGACCTGTGTCGGCGGCTCGCTCGCACGTTCCCCGACGCGGTTCTCAACGTCGCCCCCCTCGATCCCGCGGTGCACGCCGTCGGTGGCTCCGCTACCGGACACGAGGCCCGGCGTCAGGTCGAACTCATCCGCCTCAGTTCGGCCATCGTCTACGCCGAGGGTGAATCAGGCCTGGGTTGGAGATGGGCCACCCAACTCCTTCGGGTCCGTCGTCGATGGCTGCGCCGGTGAGCGAACCGCTCGTCGCCATCGTCAACCTCGGCCGGGCCCGGGCGCGAGGCGAGTCAGCCCGGGTCGCCAGCTGGGCCGCCATCCTGGCTGCGGCGGGAGCCCGCACCGAACGCATCGATCTCCTCACCGATCACCGCTCGCTCCGGTTCGACCCCGCGGTGCTCCGGGGGCAGGCAGCTCCCGAGACCGTCAGGTGGTCACTGCGTTCACTACGCAGAACGCTGGATCGAATCACCCCGTCGGCCGTCATCTGTGTCACCACCCGGGCCTTCCATCGGGCTCTGGCCGCGCCGGGCCGGACAGTTGTCCTCGACTACGTCGACCAGCTGAGCGCCAACTACGCCCAACGGGCCGAGCTGGCCGGCGGCGCCAGCGGCGTTGGCCTCCGCTTCCTGGCTGGGGCGCACCGCCGCGTCGAACAGGCCGTCCTCGACCCGGCCGTGGTGCGCACGGCCGCCGGGTGGTCCGACGGGCGTGCGCTCGGAGCGATATGGGTGCCGAACGTCGTCGTCGACGAGGAGTCGCGCTCGTCCCGGGCGATAGACGCCGACCACGACCTGCTCTTCGTCGGCACGCTGACCTACGGCCCGAACGTCGACGCGCTGGCCGAACTCGACGCCGTCTGGTCAGACATCCTCCGTCGCCGGCCGGGCACCACCCTGCTGGTCGCTGGGGGTGGCCGCCCGAGCAGCCAGGTCACCGCCATGGTCGCCCGCAACCGCTGGACCCTGGTGGTCGAGTTCGCCGATCTGGCCACGGTGGCGGCGAGAACCCGCCTGTCAGTGGCGCCCCTGCGCCGAGCCAGCGGACTTCAGAACAAGGTGTTGGAGGCCGCCGCGCTGGGCCGACCCCAGATCGCCAGCTCGGCTGCGTTGGCCGGCCTGGCCCCCGGCTTCCCGGTGGAGGTGGCCGATACTCGCCGTGAGCTGATCGACGCCGTGGTCACCCTGCTGGACGACCCGGTTCGGGGCGAAACGCTGGGCCGGGCCGGGCGGGCGGCGGTGGACGAGCGCTACCGACCTGACGTCTGGGCCGGGTGGGCAGCCGAGACGGTGCTGGGCGCCGGGTAGTCGTCGGCCCGGACCCGGCGGCGGTACCAGGCGGTGCTCGCTGCGGCCACCACCAGTGCAACCGACGACCCAATGCCTGCCCCGATCAGCCCGGCCATCGGAATCAACACCAGATCGAGCGCGACCATGACCGCCAGCGCTCCCAGCGCCACCGGCACCCGGACCTGCGTCCGATTGCGACCAGCCAGATCGGCGTTCAGGAGTCGCCACACCGCATTGGCCACCGTGCCTACCGATAGTGCGACCAGCAGTGGAGCCACCTCGTCCCAGCCCGCACCCAGAAGCGGAGTGAGCACGAGCTTCGCCCCGACGACCATGATCACGGCCGCGGCGGTGACCACGGCGACCGACCACCGAAGGGTCATGGCCAGCCCGGTCCGGTCATCGAGGGCCGAGCGGCGCTGGACGATCTGGCCGAGTGCGTCGGGCAGCACCGTGACCAACTCGGCGATCGATAGGGCCACGGAGTACACCCCGACCTCGGCTGGACCCAGGAAGACGGCAACCAGGACGAGGTCGAGTCGGGCCACGCCGAGCATCGTCAGCTCGGCGACGCAGGTCGGAACCCCGACCCTGACCGCGGCCCGCCACGACGCCAGCGACGCGGCCGGTCCGACCTCGAGTCCCAGCCGACCGGACCCGAGCGCGATGACTCCGATAGCGGTGCAGTCGCCCACGACGAGCGCCAACACGAGCGTCGGCACCGACTCCACCCCGGCCACGACCGAGCCGATCATCGTCACCGCGAACGCGGTCGAGCCGGCCACGATGGCCCCGACGCTCCACCCATATCGACCGGCACCGGCGGGCAGAGCCAGCGCACAGAGCGCCACCGCCCCGGTGGCCGATGCGACGAGCACCGAAGCGATCACGGGCCCGATGCCCCACACCGACCCGGCCACTACGAGCAAGAACCCGGTCACCCCTATCCGAGGCGCCCACCACTGAACGTGGCGACGGAGTACGGCGAGGGCCGGTCCCGGAGCGCCCCGGGACGCCACTTCGGTCAGCGCCCAGGTGGCCAAACCGGCGGCCAGGACCCGCACCCCGACCTGACTGGCCAAGGTGGCCAAGGCCAGCTGACCCTTCCCGGTGGGACCCAGGTAGCGGGCGGCCACCAGGGCAGCGATGGCCAAGATGGCCCGGGCGAACGCGGTGCCGACACCCACGCCAGCCGAGGTCCACAACAGCCGCCGCGAGGGAGCCGAGGTCTCAGAGGCGGGGTCCGCCACCGTCATCGGCCCTGGCCTCCGAGCACGTGGCGCACGGTACGACCCAGGATCCTCATGTCGAGGCCGAGACGCTGGTGGCGCAGATACCAGAACTCGTACTGGAGCTTCTCCAGAGCATCAGCCTCGCTACCGGCATAGCCGTACTTCACCTGGGCCCACCCGGTCAGCCCGGGCCGCACGAGGTGACGGACGTCGTAGAACGGGAGCTTCTCGCTCAGTTCGTCGACGTAGCGGGGCTGCTCGGGCCGGGGACCGACCACCGTGAGCTCGCCGCGGAGGATGTTGACGGCCTGGGGCAGCTCGTCGAGGTGGCTCCGACGCAGAATCCGTCCGAACGGGGTGACCCGAGGGTCGCCCTCGACCGTCCAGGCCCCCTCCGGCTCATCGGCGCTGGCCGGGGCCATGGTCCGGAACTTGAGCATCCCGAAGGTGGCGCCGTTGCGCCCCACCCGGAGTTGGCGGAAGAACAGGGGGCCTCGGTTGGCGAACCGGTTCCCCACCCAGACCGCCGGGATCGCCACCGCCAGGGCGACCAAGGCCACAGAGGCCACGGCCACGTCGAGCAGCCGCTTGACCTGGCCGTAGCGGGGATTGTGAACCTCGCCTATGTCGAAGAGCAACGACACTCGCTCGAGCTCGGACACCGGCAGCTTGCCCAGCCACTCCTCGTAGAAGCCGGTGAGAGTACGGACCCGCACCCCCCGGCTGTGCAGGCTGGCCACCTGAGCCAGCACCCGCTCGTCGTCCTGGCCGCGGCGATCGAGGACGACGACGCCAGCGTCCATGGCCGACACCAGTTCGGCCAGAGGTCGACGGCGACCGTCGCCGGCGGCTGTCGTGGCATCAACGGTGGCGACGACCCGGGCATGGACCTCGGGATTGCGCGCCAGCTCGTCGGCCAGGATCTCGGCCTCGCCGGGATCGGCTACCACCACCACCAGGGCCCGGTCCTCGGCCCGCTGGCGACCGTCGCGCGCGGCCTCGGCACACAGAAAGAACCAGACGCTCAGCGGCGCAGCCGCGCCGAGAACCACGAATCGGGGGAGCACGGCGGCTCCCAGGGCCAACTGAGCCAGCGAGATGGCGCCCACGCCAACGAGCACGGCCAGCACCGACGCCCGCACTGCGGCCCGCCGGGTGCGTACCTGGTCAGGCAGACCCAGCCCATACGCCGCCGTGCACAGCCCGGCGATGAAGGCCAACGACCATGAGAAGCGGAACGACGCGGTGAAGTCGTAGGGCGGGTCGGCCACCACGGCGGCGTGGACCTTCGACATGCCGAAGACGGCGGCGACGACACCGACGTAGACGAGCGCACGCGACGACCGCCGAACGTTCACCCGTTGGGTATCGGCCGATCCGGACCACGCCCTGAACCCGAGGCGTCAGCGCCCCAGCAATGGAGCGAGGAAACGCCCGGTGTGGGAACCCTCGGTCTTGGCCACCAGCTCGGGAGGACCCTCGACCACGACCTGGCCGCCGCCATCGCCGCCTTCGGGTCCCAGATCGACGATCCAGTCGGCTGTCTTGACCACGTCGAGGTTGTGCTCGATGACCAACACCGTGTTGCCGGCGTCGACTAACCGGGACAGCACAGTGAGCAGTTTGCGAATGTCCTCGAAGTGCAGGCCGGTGGTCGGCTCGTCCAGGACATAGATGGTGTGACCGGTAGAGCGTTTGGCCAGCTCGCTGGACAGCTTCACCCGTTGGGCCTCTCCACCGGACAGGGTGGGCGCCGACTGGCCCAGGCGCACGTACCCCAGACCCACGTCGACCAGCGTCTGGAGGTGCCGGGCGATGGGCGGCTGGTTGGCGAAGAACTCGAGCGCCTCCTCACAGGGCATGTCGAGCACCTCGGCGATGGTGCGCCCCTTGAAGGTGATGTCGAGCGTGTCGCGGTTGTACCGAGCGCCGCCACAGACCTCGCAGGGCACATAGACGTCGGGCAAGAAGTGCATCTCGATCTTGATGGTCCCGTCACCGGCGCAGGCCTCGCACCGACCACCCTTGACGTTGAAGCTGAAGCGACCCGGCTGGTAGCCCCGCACTTTGGCCTCTTGGGTCTGGCTGAACAGCTTGCGGACGTGGTCGAACACCCCGGTGTAGGTGGCCGGATTCGACCTAGGTGTCCGCCCGATGGGCGACTGGTCGATGGCGATGACCTTGTCGAGCTGCTCCGTCCCCTCGACGCTCTTGTGCAACCCGGGCGCGTCTTTGGACCGGTAGATCTTGGCCATGAGGGACTTCAGGAGGATCTCGTTGACCAGCGTCGACTTGCCCGAACCCGACACACCGGTGATGGCCACGAAGCAGCCGAGCGGCAGCTCGACGTCGACGTTCTTGAGGTTGTGCTCCCGGGCCCCCCGGATGGTCAGCCATCCCTCGCCCGGCCGGCGGCGCATCTCGGGCACGGGGATCGAGCGGCGGCCCGACAGGTACTGGCCGGTCACCGATCGCTTGGATTTGAGCAGCCCGGCGACACCCCCCTCGTAGACGATCTCGCCGCCGTGCTCGCCCGCCCCCGGGCCGATGTCGACCACGTGGTCGGCCACCCGGATGGTCTCTTCGTCGTGCTCGACCACGAGCACGGTGTTGCCCAGGTCGCGCAGGCGCACCAACGTCTCGATCAGGCGCTTGTTGTCCCGCTGGTGCAGGCCGATCGACGGCTCGTCGAGCACGTAGAGCACCCCAACGAGCGCCGAGCCGATCTGGCTGGCCAGGCGAATGCGCTGGGCCTCCCCGCCAGCGAGGGTCCCGGCCGAGCGGTGCAGGTTCAGATAGCCGAGACCGACGTCGAGCAGGAACCCGATCCGAGCCTTGATCTCCTTGACCACCCGCTCGGCGATGAGCCGGTCACGCTCGGACAGGGTGAGGGCGTCGATGACTGCGGCGGCCTGGCTGATGGGCAGCGAGCACACGTCGAAGATGTTGTGTCCGTCGATGCTGACCGCCAGCGACTCGGGCCGAAGCCGAGCTCCGCCACAAGCGGCGCACGGCACCTCTCGCATGTAGGTCTCGATCTGCTCGCGGGTCCAGTCGGACTCGGCCTCGGAGTGCCGTCGCTGCAGGTAGGGAATGGCCCCCTCCCATTGCGTGTCGTAGGTGCGCTGCCGGCCATAGCGGTTGCGGTAGGACACGTGGATCTTGGTCGTGCCCGTCCCGTACAGCAGAGCCTTGTGCTGGGCCTTCTTGAGCTTCGACCACGGCGTCGACATAGCGAAGCCCAAGGTCTCGGCCACGGCTTCGATTACCCGTTCGTAGAACCGCGAACGGCCGCCACCGAAAGGGGCCAGCGCGCCGGCGCCCACCGAGAGGTCGGGGTTGGGCACCACCAACTCGGGGTCGACCTCGAACCGGGTGCCCAACCCGTCACAAGTGGCGCAGGCCCCGTAGGGCGAGTTGAACGAGAAGTTGCGGGGAGCCAGCTCCTCGAATCTCGTCGGGTGCCCGTTCGGGCAGGCCAGGTGCTGGCTGAACGTCAGGATCTCGGTGTCCGCCGCGGGCTTTTCGCCGCTCGGCGGCACGATCTCGACTTCGGCCACCCCCTCGGCCAGGCGCAGCGCGGTCTCGAGCGAGTCGGTGAGGCGGCGTTCGATGCCATCTCGGCGGACCAGGCGGTCGACGATCACCTCGATGTGGTGCTGCTCGTAACGCTCGAGGTGCACGTCGCCACCGAGATCGACCAGTTCGCCGTCGACCCGGGCCCGGGCGAACCCCTGGGTGGCCAAGTCGGCCAGCAATCCGTCGTACTCCCCCTTGCGACCCCGCACCACCGGCGCCAACACCTGGAACCGGGTGCCGTCGGGCAGTTCGAGAATCCGGTCGACGATCTGCTGGGGCGATTGGCGCACCACCACGGCCCCGCACGCCGGGCAATGGGGCACCCCGATGCGGGCGTAGAGCAACCGCAGGTAGTCGTAGACCTCGGTGATCGTGCCCACGGTCGATCGGGGGTTGCGAGAGGCCGACTTCTGGTCGATGGAGATGGCCGGCGACAGGCCCTCGATGAAGTCGACGTCGGGCTTGTCCATCTGGCCCAGGAACTGACGGGCATACGAGCTGAGCGATTCGACGTAGCGGCGCTGGCCCTCGGCGTAGATGGTGTCGAACGCCAACGACGACTTGCCCGAGCCGGACAGCCCGGTGAAGACGATGAGCTTGTCCCGGGGCAGTTCGAGCGAGAGATCACGAAGATTGTGCTCGCGAGCGCCCCGGATGACGATCCGGTCGGCCATCGGCGGATCCTACCGGCGCCCTCCGACAGCCCGACCGGGTGCCCGGCACCCGCAACCAGCTAGCGCCGATAGGTCGTGATACGCAGTCCGACCCCGCGCAGGAAGCTTCCCTGGTCGGACGAAACGACCGAGAACTCGCCGATCTGCGGCGGCGGTGCCGGCGCGTCGTCGTCCGCAGCCTGCACCAGCGCGAACTCGTCGAAGCCGGCCCTCTCGACGACATCGGCAGCTCGATCGAGCGAGCCCGGACCCACCGCAGTCAGCTGACGCGTGTCTCCGTACCAGGCGCCCGTCTCTCGGAAGAGGTGGGCCACGTCCGACACCAGCACCGGCTCATCTCGTGCCGCCAAGGCCGCCCCGGACTCGGCGACCTCGGCCGACCGAACCGACAACCACGCCACTCCGAACGCGGTCACCGCGACGGACAGCACGACCAGCCCTCCGGCCAGACGACGGGGCATCGCGCTCAACGTCGACACCCCAACCACGGCCAAGAGGAAGCCGCTGACCAGGATGTACCGACCGGCCCATTGGGGCACGGCGCCACCCCGGAACTGGGTCGCCCACACGACGGGCAACGCCACCATCGCGGTGATGATCAGCTGGCGGGCGACTGGACCCCTCCTGCTCCCGAGCACCAGCCCGGCCACCGCCAACGGCGTCGCCGGTACCAACCCGGGCACGAACCCGAGACCGTCGGTGAAGCGCGTCAGGTAGAGCAGCCCCGTGGCGACCAAGCCGATGATGGCCGCTCGGGCGTCGGTTTGGCCCCGCACCACTGTCCAGGTCAATAGCCCGACACCAGCAACGCCGCCGATGATGGCCAGCCAGTCGAGCGAGGGATGGATCCCCAAGCCGGTGACGAGGGCCTCGACGACGCGACTGGGCACGGCCTGGCCTCCCGTCGACCCACTCACGGCGTTCCCCACCGTGCCGGTCGCCCGACCCGACCGCATCGACTGGCCCACGATCGCCCGCTCGAGCAGGTCGTTGGCCACCAGGGGCAAGATCAGCCCGATCAGGGCCATGGCTCCGGTCCGCACGGCGGTGGCCACCCGGCGGTCGGGCCACACCAGCAAGCCACACGTCACTGCCGTCGCCACCGCCCCGTAGGCCAAGGCTTCGGTTCGCATGGTGCCGGCGATGCCGACCAGCACGCCGGCCAGCAGGGCGGTCCGCCACCCGCCCCGTCGAGTGCGCACGTCGACCAGGGCCACCGCGGCCCACCCGAGGAGGGCCACCCCGAGGGTGTGCTCCCAGAAGTCAAGGGCGTAGACGGCCAGGGGTGAGGCCAGGCCGATCAACCAGAAGGTGGTCATCGGGCCGGACGGATCGTCGGGCCGGAGGCGTCGGGCCAGGGCTGCGGCGGCCAACGCGGCGGCGATCGCTCCGGCCATGGGCACCAGCAGCGCCATCCGATAGCCGCCGACGCCGTACAGAGGCGCGGCTACGAGGACGGCTGGCAGGGTGGTGACGTTGACCCACCGGTCGCCGAACTGACTCGTATAGAAGAGAGGATGCAGGTTGCCGTCCGGGTCCCAGCGCTCGGCCCAGTAACCCAGGTCGGGATCGACGGTGCCCTGTTCGCTCATGACCTCGAGCGTGGCGACCTTGCCGCCGGTGTCGGTGCCGAGATAGCCGGCGGGATCGTTCAGCGACGACAGCCCCACGTACACGGCTAGGAGCACCACCGAGGCGACCAGCGGTCGGCCGAGCTGTATCCGCAACCACTCGCCGAGCCCATTGGGCCCCGCACCGCGAACTGCCTGCGGCGCGTTTGTCGTGGAGGTCACTCCCCCACGTCGGCCTCTACCCGCTGGTCCTTGAGAGATCAGACCATCGATCGCAGCTCGCGCTTGAGCTCGGTGATCTCGTCGCGGAGTCGAGCCGCGTACTCGAAGCGCAGCTCAGTGGCGGCCTCGTGCATCTCCTCTTCGAGGGTCTGGATGAGCCGAGTGAGCTGGTCGCTGGGCAGACCGGCGATCTCGGCGGCCACCTTGTCGCGGTCGCGCCCACGCGAGCGGCGGCCCTCCCCGGGCATCGGCGCCGTCTCGCTCGGTCGCAGGACCGACAAGATGTCGGTGACCGCCTTGCGGATGGTCTGGGGATCGATGCCGTGCTCGGCGTTGTACGCCTGTTGGAGCCCCCGACGGCGCATCGTTTCGGAGATGGCCCGCTGCATCGAATCGGTGACCGTATCGGCGTACATGACCACCTGGCCGTCGACGTTTCGGGCGGCCCGGCCCATGGTCTGGATGAGCGAGGTCTCGGACCGCAGGAAACCCTCTTTGTCGGCGTCGAGGATGGCCACCAACGACACCTCGGGAAGATCGAGTCCCTCCCGCAAGAGGTTGATGCCGACCAGAACGTCGAACTCGCCGAGGCGCAGGTCGCGCAAGATCTCAATGCGCTCGATGGTGTCGATGTTGGAGTGCAGATAACGGACTCGCAGACCTTGTTCGAGCAGATAGTCGGTGAGGTCTTCGGCCATCTTCTTGGTCAGCGTGGTGACCAAGACCCGGTCGCCCCGTTCGATCCGGTCGTTGATCTGCTCGATGAGATCGTCGATCTGGCCCTTGGTGGGCTTGACGATCACTTCAGGATCGATGAGGCCGGTCGGACGCACGATCTGTTCGACGACCTGGGTCGAGTGCTCGATCTCCCAACGACTCGGCGTGGCCGAGAGGAACACGGCTTGGTTGACCCGGCCCAGGAACTCGTCGAAGCGCAAGGGCCGGTTGTCGGCCGCCGAGGGCAGGCGGAACCCGAAGTCGACCAGGGTCTCCTTGCGGGACCGGTCCCCCTCGTACTGGCCGTGGAGCTGGGGGATGGCCACATGGCTCTCGTCGATCACGAGCAGGTAGTCGTCGGGAAAGAAGTCGAGCAAGGTGCTCGGGGCCTGGCCCGGGGCCCGGCCGTCGATCGGCGCCGAATAGTTCTCGATGCCGTTGCAGAAGCCGACCTCGCGCATCATCTCGAGGTCGTACTGGGTGCGCATACGCAGCCGTTGGGCTTCGAGGAGCTTGCCCTCGGCCTCGAAGGTGGCCAGGCGCTCCTGAAGCTCGGCCTCGATGCGCACGATGGCCCGCTCCATGCGCTCGTGGCCGGTCACGTAGTGGGTGGCCGGGTAGATCATGAGTCCGTCGAGCTCGTTGATGCGCTCACCGGTAACCGGGTCGACGGTGGTGATGCGCTCGACCTCGTCGCCGAAGAGCTCGATGCGGACGAGCGACTCCTCGTAGGCCGGATGAACTTCGATGGTGTCGCCCCGCACCCGGAAGCTGCCCCGAACGACGCTGACGTCATTGCGGTCGTACTGCATGTCGACCAGCCGGCGCAGGATCGAGCGCTGGTCGTGCTGGTCGCCGACGTTGAGCACGAGGAGATTGTCCCGATACTCCTCGGGTGAGCCCAACCCGTAGATGCAGCTGACCGAAGCCACCACGATCACGTCACGCCGGGTCAACAGGGCCGCGGTGGCCGAGTGGCGCAGGCGGTCGATCTCGTCGTTGACCGAGCTGTCCTTCTCGATATAGGTGTCGCTCGAGGGCATGTAGGCCTCGGGCTGGTAGTAGTCGTAGTAGCTGACGAAGTACTCGACCCGGTTCTCGGGGAAGAACTCCTTGAACTCGTTGGCCAGCTGGGCCGCCAACGACTTGTTCGGGGCGATGACCAGGGTCGGCCGCTGCACCTGCTCGATGGTCCAGGCGATGGTCGCCGACTTCCCGCTCCCGGTGATGCCCAACAACGTCTGGAAGGTGTCACCCCGGTCGATGCCGGCGGCCAACGCCCGGATCGCCCCGGGCTGGTCGCCCGCTGGTTGGAAGTCCGAGACGACCTTGAACGGCGGCACCGCCCGAGGCTATCGACGAGGCTTGACGTCGAGGGCGGCGATCCAGCGCCACAGACTCTCGACGGCGGCGTCGAGATCGGCCATCGACCCCTCGTTGACCAACACCCGATCGGCGGCCTCGACCCGCGCCGACCGACTGAGCTGCGCCTCCATGCGGGCTCGTGCGTCGTTCTCGGACAGGCCCCTGGCCACCAGCCGGTCCATCACCACCGACTCGGGGGCGTCGACCACCACCACCGCGTCGACCGGGTAGGCGCCGGCAGCCTCGACCAGCAAGGGGATGTCGAGCACGATCACCGCGTCCATGTCGCGAGCCTCGTCCAGCCGACGAGCGATCTCGGCTCGAACCGCAGGGTGGACGATGGCTTCGAGGTCACGCCGGGACCGACCATCGGCAAACACGATCGAGGCGAGCGAACCGCGATCGAGCGTGCCATCTCGGGCCAACACGGCGGGACCGAATCGGTCGACGATGGCCGCTAGCACCGGCTGGCCAGGCGCCTGGAGCTCCCGGACGATCTGGTCGGCGTCGATGACGACGGCGCCCCGCCTGGCCAACCGCTCGGCCACCGCCGACTTCCCGGCGCCGATACCCCCCGTCAACCCGATGACCTTCATGAGCACCTGACGGTAGCCAGGACTGGCGGCCAGCCGTGACGGTCCACCGGGGGCGCAAGATCGCCTCCTAACCTGCCGATAATCAGCGGGCAGCCCATGACTACCGTGCTCGAGACCTCACCGTTGGCTCCGGTCGCCGCCGTTCCCGGCTCGTTCCGGCCGCCCATCACTGCTATCCGGTGGGGCACGGTCGCGGTCGGTGCCGCGTTGGCGGGCGCGTCCGCCGAACCCCTTTCGGGACGCCTCGTCACCGGGTTCCTCGTCCTGGTCGCGTATGCGACCTACCGAACGGCCCGTCCACTCGTACTGGGCGACGGCGTCGCCAGCACCTTGCGAGTCCTGGTCGAGGTCGGCGTCAGCGTCGCCGTGGTCGATGCCACCGGCTACTGGCAGTCGCCGTTCGTCTTCTCGTTGACCATCGCCATCTTGATCGCTGGGTTCGCCAGCGGCCTCGCCTTGGCCCTCCGCATCAGCATCCTGTCGGCCCTCGCCGTCGCCCTTCCCTTCCACCTCACCACCGACCTGCCGATCACCGACGCCCTCCACCTGTCGGCGCAGTTCGGCGTGCAACTGGTCTTGGTCGGCATGATCGCCGAGTACGCCCGGCGCTTCTCGGGCGAGGCCGACGCCCGTCGGACGGTGGCTCTCGACCGGCTGGGCCGCCTCTCCGAAGCCAACACCCTGCTGTATTCGTTGCACCGCTTGGCCCAGACCTTGCCCGCCTCGCTCGACCTCGACGAGGTCCTCGATTCGACCACCGCCAGGCTGCGCAGCTTCCTCGACATCACCGCGTTGGCCATCGTCGTGCCCGACGACAGCGCCGACGGGTTCTGGGTCGTACGGCGCCAGGAGGGTGTCCGGCTGCCCGCCCTGCTGACCACCGACGAGCTTCCTGCCGCGGTCCGAGCGGCGACCCAGGCCGAGACCACCATCTCGCACCCCTCCTTGGACGCCGAAGGATTCCCCGGCCTTTCGGTGCGCAGCCGTTCGGGCCTCTACGGACCACTGCGGGCCAGGAACCAGCTGATCGGCGTCATCGCCATCGAGCACGACGCCAGCCACCACTTCACACCAGCGGACGTATCCCTCCTCGATGGGATGACCGAGACCGCGGCGCTCGCCATCGACAACGCCCGCTGGTTCTCCCGACTCCAGACCGTCGGCGCGGCCGAGGAGCGGACCCGGATCGCCCGCGAGCTGCACGACCGCATCGGCCAGTCGATCGCCTACCTGGGTTTCGAACTCGACCGCATCATCGACAAGGTCGACGACCCCGTCCTCGGCAGCGATCTCGACCATCTTCGCCGTGACGTCCGGGCCGTGGTCAGCGAGATCCGGGAAACCCTCTACGACCTGAGGACCGACGTCAGCGATTCGGACGGTTTCGTCGAGGTGCTCGAAGCCTTCCTCGACCGGGTCCGCCAGCGCAGCGCCGCCCAGGTGACCTTCCGTCACGAGGACACTGCTCGGCTCCCCCTCCCTCAAGAGCGCGAGCTGTGGCGGATCGCTCAGGAAGCGGTCAACAATGCCGAGCGGCACGCCTCGGCCACCGACGTGAGCGTGTCGTGGCGCACCGATGGCCAGCAAGCGGTGCTCGAAGTGATCGACAACGGCCGAGGGTTCGAAACCGGAAAGGCGGGCAGGTTGGACTCCTATGGGATTGTCGGGATGCGCGAACGAGCGGCGTCGATCGGCGCCTCGTTGGCCATCGATTCGGCGCCGGGGCGAGGCACCCGGGTGCGGTGCATCCTCGAACCATCATGAGGCTGCTCCTCGCCGACGATCACCAGATGCTGCGCGAGGGGCTTCGACGCTCCCTCGAAGCCCACGGGATCGATGTGGTGGCCGAGGCGTCCGATGGCGAACAGGCCGTCCTGTTGGCCGAGCAGTACCGCCCCGACCTCGTGCTGATGGACGTGACCATGCCGGTGCTCGACGGCATCGAAGCCACCCGGGCGCTGCGCGATCGGCTCCCAAACGTGCGCATCGTGATGCTCACCATGCACGCCGACAGCGACGTCGTGGCCAGGGCCATTCGGGCCGGGGCTGACGGCTACCTGGTGAAGGACTGCTCGACCGACGAGATCATCGCCACCATCGAACAGGTCGTGGCCGGTGAGACCGTGGTGTCGGTGGGGTTGGCCGGCTCGATGCTGGCCGAGGCCCGACGTATCGGGATTGATTCGGGCGCCGACTCCATCACCAAGCGCGAGGAGGAGGTCCTCCAGCTCATCGCCGATGGGTGCAGCACCCCCGAGGTGGCCGAACGGCTCTACATCAGCCAGAAGACGGTGAAGAACCACCTGGCATCGATCTACCAGAAGCTCGATGCCCGCGATCGAACCCAGGCAGTGCTGCGGGCCGTACGCATGGGCATCGTCCGCCTGGACGCTGCTCCCTAGGCCTGGATCGTCCCTAGGCCTGGATAGTCCTTTTGGACTGTTCGTGGTCATACGACCACGTAGAGTCGATAGACCTATTGGGAAAGCAGCCACGCAGGGCGATCATCTTGTGACAGTCAGTGCCCCGCAGGGGGCGACCGATCAACACAAGGGAGTCCCCCAATGATGCTCAACTACCACTTCCTCGCTGCATACCTCCGGGCTCGCTTCGGCGATTCCGAGCGTGGCGCCAGCCTCGTGGAGTACGCGCTCCTCGTGGCCCTCATCGCCGTCGTCTGCATCGTCGCCGTCACGGCCCTGGGCAAGAACGCCAGCTCGAAGTTCAGCGAGGTCGGCTCCGCCGTCAACTAGTGCCGTCGCAGCAACGACGCTGCGACCGAAGCAACGTCGAGGGGCGGGCCGATTCGGTCCGCCCCTCGACGCGTCCAGCCCCATCCCTGCGCTGCATCCGAAAGGCCCCTCGTGCCCCTCTTTGCTCTCCTCGTGCTCCAGCGGCTTCGGTCAGCTGACCGGGGCGCGTCCCTGGTCGAGTACGCGCTGCTCGTCGGCCTGATCGCCCTGATAGCGGTGGTATCGGTCCGCTACCTGGGAAGCTCCCTGGAAAGCAACTACAGCCTCTCCGACAGCTCCCTCTTCAAGTAACGAAACACACCAATAACCCGAAGAACCCCGGTCAGTCTGGGACCAGGAAGCCAAGTCGGAAGGGAACCCGGGGTGTTTCGGGGCAGGGGCCCCCGAAACACAGGCGATGAGGCCGTCAGGCCGAAGAGCCGATGGGTATCGCGATCACCCAGTTCGGATCTTGGGCCCGCTGGACCGACCAGGACGACGAGGCCCGCAGCACGGTGACCAGAGCCCCATCGGCCGGCCACACCACGACGTCGATGCCGTGACGGTCCAGCACCTCGGCCCACTCGTTGCCGGCGCGGACGAGGGTCACGTAGTCCCGCGAGACCTGTTCGGGATACATGTCGAAGCGGTCGTCGTAGAAGACGTTGGCGTCTGTGCCGTAGGCCAATTCGAGGTAGTTGCCCGCCGACTCGGGCGCGGCGATCCGCACGGAGGGATCGTCGGCCCGGAGCGTGGCCATGGTCTGCACCGGGTAGCTCCGCAGAGCGAACGCCGGACGGGTGAACGACGCCAGGACGAGCATTCCGGCGACGATGAGGAGGAGGGCGGCGGCCGGACGGTGAAGGGGTCGGCGCTCCTCTCCGGTCAACGTCCCGAGACCGGCCAGCGACCGCGCCGCGCCAGGCAGGATGATGAGCGCGGCGACGGGCACGTTGCGGGCCGCGAGCAGCGCGGCCACGGTGAACACCACCAGGGGCAGAGCACTCGACCAGCGGGGCCGGCGCACCAGACCGAGGATGGCGACGACGAGCAGGACGAGGAACGCTCGCTCGGACCACGATGTGAAACGGGGCGGGGCCCACTCGACGACGTCCTTGAGCACCTCTTGCTTGGACAGCAGATCGAGGGGGAACAGCAACAACGTGGGGCCGAGTGGATTCACGACGCCGGCGAGCACGCCGAGCGTCGCCCACTTGAGGACAGCCAGCGGGCGCCGCCAGTCGTCGGCGTCGGTGGTGGTCCGGTCGAGGCGGGTACCGATGACGATCAGACCCAGGGCGACCAGGCCCAAGGGGAACGACCCGTGCATGTTGACCCAGAGCCAGAACACGGGGGCCGCCAACCAGACCCTGCCCTCGCCGTCTGCGAGTAGGAGCGCGACGGCCAGGAAGAGCAGCCCGAAGGTGAGAGGTCGCTCGGACCAGGTGCCGGCGCCCACGGCGATCGACAGAGCCAGGAGAGCGACGCGAGGCACGAGCGTGCGTGCTCGGGAGGTCAGGCGCCAGACGGTGAGAGCCAACGCAGTCGTCACGCCGGCGTGGAGCAGGACCAGCCCGTAGTGGCCGGGTGTGCGGTCGGCCAGGCCAAAGAGGAGGCTGGCCAACCAGCTCTGAACTACCCAGGGCTGGCCATTCGCGGTAAACGAGAACAGGTCGGACGTCGGAATCCGGCCCTGTTCGAGGATCAATCGGCCGGTGGCCAGGTGCGTGAAGTAGCTGTTGTCGCCGAGTTGGCGCAGCCCGATCACCAGGCCGGTGACAGCCGCGACCATGGTGCACAGGGAGGCCAGGGTGACGCCGCGGCCCTTCGACGGGCCGGATGGGGCGTCCGCCTCCCGCTCGGAGACGGTCGCGACAGCGGCCATGGTCAGAACGTCTGGGCGATGTTCAGCGCCGCAGGTCCGATCACGACGACGAACAGCGCCGGGAAGATGCAGAACACCATCGGGATCAGCATCTTGACCGGGGCCTTCTGGGCCTGCTCCTGGGCCAGCTGGCGGCGCTTGACTCGAGCCTCGTCGGCCTGCGAGCGCAGGATCCGCGAGATCGACACGCCGAAGGTGTCGGCCTGGAGGATGGCCAAGATGAACGAGCGGACCTCGGGCACGTCGACCCGCTCGTCGAGGGCCCGTAGCGCGTTGGCCCGACTGGCTCCGGCTCGCACCTCACCGAGCATCCGACCGAACTCGTCCGAGAGCGGTCCGGGCACGGCCGACACCGTGCGGTCGAGCGCTTGTTCGAACCCGAGGCCGGCCTCCACGCTGATGGTCAGCAGGTCGAGGATGTCCGGCAGCTTCACCTTGATCTCGATCTGGCGCTCGGCGACCATGCGGTTGAGCTGGGCGTCGGGGCCGAAGAACAGGGCGGCCAGGAGCAGTCCGAACACGGCCAGTCCCTTCGTGCCACCCAGCTGCAGAACCTGGTAGACGAGATACCAGACCAACGGCACCAGGGTGAGCGAGGCCACCCGGAGGGCGAGGAACCGGTCGAGCGTGCTCGGGTCGGGTCGTCCCGCCGAGATGAGCTTGCGACGGATGCCGTCGATGTAGCCCACTGGCGTGAAGCGACGGGCCAGCTGAACCAAGAAGTCCGACGTGGGACCGACCACCCGGTCGCGCAGTGGATTGAGCAACTGTTGGTCGCGGACGTTGTCGATGACCTCGTACCGATCGAGCTGGCGCAGCGATGCCCGCACGGTGTTGCGCTCGTTGGCCTGGTCGAGCAGGACATAGACGACGACGGCAACCGCCGCGAACACGCCCAAAGCGCCAAGGATCAGCATGTCGACCTCTTCCTCACACGTCGATCTGGATCATTCGCCACATCCACCAGAAGCCGATCAACGCCCACCCGCATGCGGCCAGGAGGATGATCGCCCCGGTGCCGTGGAACAACGGCTCGAGGTACTCGGGGTTCATGACCTTGATGGCCAGACCCAACCCCAACGGCAAGAGCCCGAGGACGATGGCGCTCATCCGGCCCTCGGCCGTGAGCGCCGATACCTCTCGGCGGAGGCGTTCTCGGGCCAGCATCGTCTGGCCCACGGTTTGGAGGAGCTCGGACAGGTTTCCGCCCACCTCGCGCTGGATGCGGATGGCCATGACCGCCCAGGAGAAGTCGGGACTGCCCATGCGCTCGGCCGTGTCGTCGAGCGATTCCTCCAGGTTGCGACCGAGACGGGCCTCGGCCACGACCCGCCGCAGCTCCTTGCCCATCGGCTCCTGCGCTTCTTGGGATACGGCCTCGACGCCCTGCATGAGGGAGTAGCCGGCCCGCAGCGAGCTGGCCAGCAGCTCCAACGTGTCGGGCAGGACGGCCACGAACTTCTTGCGCCGCCGGGCACCCAGATAGCGGGCCACCGCGGGCGGGCCGAGCACGGCGAGCACGGCCACCCCCAAGGCGACGACGAACGATCCGGCGAGGAAGAAGCCGGCGATGGACACGACCACGGCGATGCCGGCGTAGGCCAAGAGGGCTTCGGCCGGGCGCAAGGGAAGATCGGCCTGCTCCATCATGAGCTCGACCTTGGGCAGGAACCCGCGGTCGCGGGCCAGATCCTCGGTGAAGGTGACCGCCCGTTGCATCATCGGGGTCTGGAACATGGCGTTGGCGTCGGAATCGTCGTCCCCGGTGGCCGACGCCCCCTCGTCGTAGTGGCTGAGGCGGTGCTCGAGCGAACGATCATCCTTCTGGAACACGAGGAGGATCCCGTAGGCGAAGAGGCCGGCGGCGATGACTCCGCCGGCTACACCGAGGACCAGGCCCAAGGTGCCGCTGAAGACCCCGCCGCCGCTGTCGACCACCTCGGGACTGGTCGATGCGCCTTCGGACTTGGTGCCGGTGTTGACGGTGGCCGAGGCCTGGTGGCCGTCGGCCGCCAGTACCAGTTCGAGCGTGGCGTCTTGGGAGGTCGAGGCGTAGCGGATCTCGTACTGGTTGGCCAGGCTCGCTTGGATGCCGCGGTAGATGTCGCCCAGGGCGTTCGGGTCGGTGACGCCGGTATAGGTGCCACCGGTCTCGTCGGCCAGGGTCCGCACGGCCCCGTCGTCGAACTCGGCGGTGACGATGCCGACGGTGAACACCGCGGCATTGGCGCCCTTGGCCGCGGCGATGGCCTGGTCCTGGGTGGTGGTCGAGACGGTGTCGGCGCCGTCACTGAGCACCACCAGGTTGGGCTGGAGCTCGGGACGGTCGGTGTAGAGGCCGACGCCCGTGCGCACCCCGTCCCACAGCGCGGTCTCGCCGGCCGCGCCAAGACCGTCGATGGCACTGATCAGGTAGTCGTGATTGGTGCTGAAGCTCGACACGGTTCGGGCCTGGTCACCGAAGGTCACCAGGGCGATCGGCATCGAGGGATCGCTCTGGTTGACGAAGTCGACCGCCGCTGCCTTGGCCTGGGTGATGGCATCGCCGTTCGCCATCGATCCCGACACGTCCAAGACGAGCACGGTGCTGAGCTGGGTGTCGGTGTCCGACACCGGCACCAGGTCGAAGTCCTCGACGAACGTGCCGTTCTCCCGCAAGGTGAAGTCGCCGTAGCTCGGTGCTTCTCCGCCGCTGAGCGCGGTGATGCGCACGTCGGGGAACGCGGTGGTGTCGACGGCTCGGATCGAGAGGCTCCCCGACTCGGCTCCGGCGACGGGTCCCCCGCCGCCCACCAGGGCGACGGTGGCAAGAAGAATGCCCAGACATGCGCCGAGTCGGCGCCCGATGCGCTTCATCGGGGTCACCGCCCGCCGACCGCCCGTCCGGCGAAGGTCTCGGGGGCGAACAGATCAGCCGGGAGCCGGATGCCGTAGTCGGCCAGCTGCTCGGCGAAACGGGGACGGACACCGGTGGCCTTGAGGTGGCCCTGGAAGGTGCCGTTCTCGTCGACGCCCATGCCGTAATCGAACAAGTACACGTCCTGGAGGGTGATGACGTCGCCCTCCATGCCGTCGACCTCGGTGATGTGGGTGATGCGCCGGGTGCCGTCCCGGAGGCGGCTCAGATGCACGATGCAGTCGAGGGCCGAAGCCATCTGCTCGCGG
Source organism: Actinomycetes bacterium (assembly GCA_031399525.1). Taxonomy (GTDB): domain Bacteria; phylum Actinomycetota; class Acidimicrobiia; order Acidimicrobiales; family CADCSY01; genus JANNNX01. Next base: position 208,573 of record JANNOZ010000010.1, read on the forward strand.
ATGGCCCGAACCGGCAGGTCGAAACCAGCCATGAGGGTCATCGTCTCGATACGAGAGAGGGTGTCTCGGGGGCCGTTGGAGTGGACGGTGGTGATGGACCCGTCGTGGCCCGTGTTCATGGCCTGGAGCATGTCGAGCGCCTCGCCGGCCCGGCACTCCCCGACCACGATCCGGTCGGGCCGCATGCGCAGCGCGTTTCGGACCAGGTCACGGATGGTGATCTGCCCGGTGCCCTCGATGTTGGGCGGGCGAGCCTCGAGGGCCAGGACATGCTCTTGGTGAAGCTGGAGTTCTTTGGCGTCCTCGATGGTGACAATGCGCTCGTCAGACGGAATGAAGCCCGAGAGCACATTGAGGGTGGTCGTCTTACCGGTGCCGGTTCCGCCCGAGACGATGATGTTGAGCCGGCCCCGCACGCACGCCTCGAGGAACCGGGCCGACTTCGGGTCGAGCGTCCCGAAGCGGATGAGGTCGTCGATCTGGAGCGGATCGGTCGAGAACTTCCGGATGGTCAGGAAGGGTCCGCCGATAGCGAGCGGGTGGATCACCGCGTTGACGCGGGAGCCGTCGGGCAGCCGGGCGTCGCACAACGGTGAGGACTCGTCGATGCGCCGGCCGACCTGGCCCACGATCTTGTCGATGATCCGCCGGAGGTGGGTCTCGTCCACGAAGCTGGCGCCGGTCTTCTCGAGTCGCCCGTTGCGTTCGACGAACACGTTGTTCGGACCGTTGACCATGACCTCGGACACCGCTTCTTCGCCGAGGAACCGGTCGATCGGGCCGTAGCCCAAGATGTCGTCGGAAACGTCCTGGATGAGCTGGGCCTTGTCGGCTGCCGACAGCGGCGCCCGCTCCATGGCCAGGGCCGACTGAAGGTGCTCTTGAACCTTGCGCCGCATCTCCTCCTCGGACAGGCGGCGGTCGTAGAGCACCGGGCCGAGCTCGTCGATCAGGTGGTTGTGGATCTTCTCTCGGAGCTCGTCGAGCACCGGGTCACGGCGGCTGCCGTTGCCGAGGTGGGCGGTCTCGGGTGAGACCTCCTGAAGCCGCTTGTACAAGGACATCGCTGTGCTCGCTTCCCGTTACCGCCGGCCGACCTCGACGTCCACGAAGAGGTTGGCCAGCTGGTCGATGCTCTTGGCCACACCGGACTTCGGGGAGTCGATGACGACTGGGATCCCTTTGTTGACCGACTGAGGGACGACCACGTCGCTGGGGACGAGGCTGTCCGCCTTGATCTGCAATGTCTTTTCGACCTCGGCCACGTCGAGCTTGACCCGCGAGTTGGCCCGGTTGAGGACGAGCTTGAGCTTGGCGACCGGCGTATTCAGCAATCGCAGGGTCTGGAGGCCGATCTTGACGTTCTTGATGTTGGGTACGTCCATGCCCGCAACCAGCAGGATGTCGTCGCTCTCCTCGAGCAGCGAGAGCACGACTTCGTTGAAGTAGCTCGGTGTGTCGACGATCACGTGGGTAGCCATCGTGCGCAGGGTGCTGACGATGCGGATCATGTCCGAGGCGCTGACCTGGTCGGCGAAGGCCGGTTCGATCGGCGCCGGGAGCACCATCACTCCCGACGGTTCGTGGCGGATCAGCAGCTGCTGGAGGTACTGGGCGTCGAGCCGCTCGATGGCGGTGACGGCATCGACGATCGTGTGCTGAGGGGTCAGCTTGAGCATCACCGCGACGTCGCCGAACTGGAGGTCGGCGTCGACCAAGGCCACGGTGGCGCCCTTGCGGGCCAGGGACACCGCCAGGTTGGTGGCCAGAACGGTCTTGCCCGTGCCGCCCTTGGGTGAGAACACGGTGATGAGACGACCCCGGGGACCCGATGGTTCGGCGGGGGCGGACACCGGCAGCGCCGGCGCCGAGGACACCAGGGTGGCCGAGATGCGGGCGACGGCCTCGGCCAACTGGTCGCCCTCGACCGGCGAGGTGAGGACGTCACGGACGCCCATGCGCAGGGCTTGCTGGAGAAGCGAGGTGGTGAGCGCCTCGACGACGAGGATGGCACCCAGGTCGGGCCGACCGAGGGTGACGCCCTCGATGCGAGCCAAACCCCACTCGTCGCCGAAGGACGGTCCGAACACCACCACCGCGGGCGTGCCGGGAACCAGCACGGATTCCAGCGCCTCCACGGTGGGGAAGGCGGCGGCGTCCGGTCGATCCCCCACCTGCATGGCGAGGCGGGTACGGACATTGAGGTCGTCGTCGACGGTGGCGACGAAGTTGGCCACGGTGTCAACGCCCACGGTCCTCAGCTCCTCTCGTATCTCGTCGGGGATCAGCCGTAGGGGGTCAGCGTCGGCGGGATCTGGTTCCCGCTGTTGATATCGGGCACCTCCACCGGCGTGTTGTCGGGCGGCACCAGGGTCAGGTAGATGTTCCCGGCGCTCGACGCCCGAGCGATGCGAGAGGCCGCTTCGGCCGGCACCGAGAAGGTGATGAGCCCGCTGGTCGACGGGGTGACCGCCGAGGTCTCACCCGGCTGGGGAGCCTGTTGGTCACCGACGGCGAGGACGTCGACGTTCTGGTACAGGACGCTCATCGCCGTGTCGTCCTGGGGCGACGGGATCAGCATGTTCACCTTGTCGCCGGGAACGAGCAGCTTGGCGACACCGTGAACGTCATCGACCGAGATGGTGATAGCCACCCGACCGGCGCCGATGTTCTGGGAGAAGGTGACCTGGGCCTCGCGGGCGTCGACGAACATGCCGTCGACGATCACTTGTCCCTTGGCCAGGTTGCTGATCGCCACCTTGCCCTTGATGATGTTGATGTCGGTCAGCGCCGTCGCCGGCCGGTACTTGGCCGGCACGTCGGACGATTCGATGAAGCTCTCGACGGCCTGGTCGCCGGGGAGGCCCTTGGTGATGTCTTCCTTCACCACGTAGGCCTTCACCAGCTTGGCGTTGTCATAGGCTCGGTTGTCGGCGCTGCGCACGTACTGGAACAGGGCCAACGCGGCGAAAGCGCCGATGACGACGGCGGCCACAACGGTCATGGTGCGACGTGAGTTCACGGGTTCCTCACTCCAGGTCGGGACGGAGCGCGTGTTGCGTCCTCTGCATGCATTTCAGTGCTTTCTCCGGGATCTCGATCGACTTCGGGATCTGCCGTGCACGCTCTATCGACGCGCGGTTCTGGTGGGTTGAGGGATCTGGCGCGCTTTCCCCCGGCTGGCGTGGCCGAATGAGTCATCCTGCCCATGACCACCACGCTCCGTGGTGGTACTACTTCTCTTTGTGCTGTACCTGCGCCGGCCCACGACAGGCCCTAAAGGTCGTCCGACGCCTGCCGATCATCACGGCGTGAATTACCTCCGCCGCACCCTGCGCCGGCGCCGGGCCGACTCCGAGCGAGGGGCCGTACTGGTCGAGGCCGCCTTCGTCCTGCCCGTGATGATCACGATCATGCTCGGGATCTTCGAGTTCAGCCTGGTGTTCAAGGACCTCCAGACCACCTACTCGGCTACCCGATCCGGTGCCCGCATCGCCTCGGCCGAGGCCCGCAACACCAACTACCAGACCAGCACGGTCAACGCCGTCTCCACCTCTCTGGCCGCCATACCGAAGAGCAACTGGAGAGAGCTGTGGATCTACAAGGCCGACAGCGCCGGCATGCCGCCCTCGGGAAACTTCACCACCTGTAGCGGCAAGTGCGTGCGCTACCTGTGGGACAACAGCTCCGGGACGTGGGTCAAGCAGACCGGCTCGGACTGGCCGGCTACCGGAGCCAACTCGCAGTACGCCTGCGCCAGCGGACCCGACAGCCTCGGCGTCTACGTGAAGGTCAACCACCCGATGATCTCGGGGATGTTCGGGACCACCAAGACACTCACCGACAAGACGGTCATCAAGCTCGAGCCCCGCCCGGCGACGAGTTGCACCGGATAGGAGTCGACATGGCCGCGCTCGCCATCGCCGCTGTTCTCGGTCGCTACCTCCGTCGTCGGGCCGACGACGAGCAGGGCGTCGTGCTCATCTGGTTCGCCCTCACCCTCATCGGATTGGTCGGCATCGGCGCCCTCGCCGTGGACGTGGGCAACTGGTACGTCCACGCCAACCGTCAGCAAAAGGCGGCTGACGCCGCGGCGCTCTCCGGCGTCGTGTACCTCCCGTCCAACATCCCGACGGCCAAGAACACAGCCGTCGCCGTGGCCACCACCAACGGCTACACGACCGGCTCGACCGGAAACGTGGCCGTGAGCTCGGCGCCCGTGACCGGCAAGCCGACCCAGCTCCAGGTCACCGTGGCCAAGGACATCCCGTCGATCCTGGCTGGGGTGTTCGGCTTCACGAACCTCCGCATCACCCGCACCGCCGTGGCCGAGTACGAGGTGCCCATCGACATGGGCAGCCCGGCCAACGTCTACGGCAACGAGCCGCTGGCGGCCAACGACGTTGGTGGCTCGTGGTCCAACGTGTCGACCTTCGCCCCCAACATGTGGGGCAACATCATGGGCTTTCAGTCGGGGAAGGGATCGGGCGACGCCATCCAGGGCGGCCAGTGCTCGAGCGTCGTGGATCGATGCGGGAGCTCGGGCGCCACGAACTCCGATTACTCGACCAACGGCTACTTCTACAAGATCCACGTGGACGCGTCCCAGAAGCCGACGGGGGGCAACTACGTGGCCATCGAGGTCTTCGACCCGGCCGCCATCGCCGTGGGCGACCACTGCGAGAAGAACGGCTTCAACAACGGGACGGCTCAGACGGCGTTGAGGGCTTCGTCCAACCCGTGGACCACCAAGAACGGAACGGCGACGACCGACGCCGACGAGCGCTACATGTGGGGCGACGTCTCCAACAACGCGGCTGCGTCCAACAACGGCGAGTTCTGCACGGGCGACAACCCCGACGCGGGATCGGTCGCACCGGTCACCACCTATCGGGTGCTGCAGGACGTCAACCCGAACGATCCGGCCAGCTCGCCGCCGGTCGCCGCCTCTGGCAACTGCAACAACTTGAGCCTCACCGGCGCCCGACCGAACTGGAGCACCCAGAGCGACCTCCTCAACGAGGGCAGCCCGGGCTACAACGCCAACATCGCCAGCGTGTTCCGCCAGTGGGTTCCGGTGTGCGTCTTCGATCCGTCCACCGTGCCCGCCGGCGACTATCTCCTCCAGATCAGGACGACCTACGGGTCGAGCACCGACGGCGGCTCGAACCGCTTCTCGATCCGCGCCGGATGGGTGTCGTCGGGTTACTCCTTCACCCCGGGCTCTTATTCGTCGCCGCCGACCCTCGTGTCGGGCGGTGCCAATGGCATCACCATCTCGGGCACCGGCTACATGGGCCTCTATGCCAACGCAGCCCAGAACACCTCACCGAACTTCTACATGGCCCGGGTGCTCACCGGCGGCAGCGGCCAAACCCTCGAGATTCAGCTCTTCGACATCGGAGACTGCACCAACTGCTCCAACGTCACCCTCACCTTCCGCCAGCCCAACGGGACTCCGTGGTCGAGCTGCACCTACCGTCCGGGCGACTCGGGTTCGACCTCTACCGCGTCGCCGTGCTCGATCACGTTCAGCGGCACCAACAAGTGGACCACCGTGAACATCCCGCTGCCCCCGGACTATTCGTGCAACGTGTCCGACCCGACTGACTGTTGGACGACGATGACCTACAAACCCAACGGCAGCGGTTCGTACCTGCAGGACACGACCACCTGGACGGCCCAGATCAAGGGCGCCCCGGTCCGACTGGTTCGCTAGAGCCGACCCGGCTCAGCTCTCGGTGGCCGCCGCCTCGGCCCCATCGACCTCATCGGGTTCGGCGACCTCGGCGGCCTCGGCGACCTCAGCCGGCTCGTCAACCTCGGCGACCTCATTTGCCTCGGTGGCCTCGGCTGCGTTCGGCGCGGCCTCGGCTCCCCCAAGAGCGGCCAGAGCCGCTGCTTGCTCGGGGCTCTCGGCCGTGCCGTCGCCGTACTGCTCGTAGTACTCGGCCCAGGCCTGCTCGGCCTCGGACACACCCGAGCCGATGTAGTTGCCCTCGGCGTCATAGGCGTGCTCGCCGAAATGCTCCTGGTACTCGGCCGCCACCACGCCACCTTCGGCGGCCTGCTTGATCGACAGGCTGATGCGCCGACGGGCCAGGTCGAGGTCGATGATCTTGACCCAAAGCTCCTCGCCCACGGTGACCACCTGCTCGGGCAGCTCGACGTGCTGGTGGCTCATCTCCGAGATGTGGACCAGGCCCTCGATGCCGTCGCCCACCTGGACGAACGAGCCGAAGGGAACGAGCTTGGCCACCCGGCCGTACACCAGCTCGCCCACCCGGTGGGTGTTGGCGAACTCCTGCCACGGATCCTGCTGGGTGGCCTTGAGCGACAAGCTGATGCGCTCCTTGTCGAGGTCGACGTCGAGCACCAGCACGTCGATCTCGTCGCCCACCTGCACCACCGAGCTCGGGTGGTCGACGTGCTTCCAGGACAACTCGGACACGTGCACCAGGCCGTCCATGCCACCCAGGTCGACGAAGGCACCGAAGTTGACCACCGAGGACACGACACCCTTGCGGGCCTCGCCCGGCTTGAGGTTGGCCAGGAACTCCTCGCGCTGCTCCTTCTGGGTCTCCTCCAACCACGCCCGGCGGGACAGCACCACGTTGTTGCGGTTCTTGTCGAGCTCGATGATCTTGGCCTCGATGGCCTTGCCCACGTAGGGCTGGAGGTCGCGGACCCGGCGCAGCTCGACCAGCGAGGCCGGCAGGAAGCCGCGCAGCCCGATGTCGAGGATGAGACCGCCCTTGACGACCTCGATGACCGTACCCTTGACGACACCATCGCTGGCCTTGATCTGCTCGATGGTGCCCCACGCCCGCTCGTACTGGGCCCGCTTCTTGGACAGAACCAGCTGGCCTTCCTTGTCCTCCTTGGTGAGGACCAGCGCCTCGATCTCGTCGCCCAGCGACACGATCTCGCTCGGGTCGACGTCGTTGCGGATCGACAGCTCCTTGGCCGGGATGTGGCCTTCGGACTTGTATCCGATGTCGAGCAGGACCTCGTCCTTGTCCACCCGCACGACCGTGCCGGCGACGATGTCGCCGTCTTCGAAGGCCACGATCGTGGCGGCCATGGCTTCGTCGAGTGACAGGCCGCCGAGATCGTCTTCGACGATCGATCGGGCGACGTACTCGCCGTTGGCGTCGAGGAAGCGGGATGTGGGGGCCGGCGGGGCCTCGGTGAGGACCGACGCAGGGGCCGCTGCCGCCGCCGGATCGGCGCCGTCGGCGTCGGTCTCGGAGGTGGGGGCAGCGGGGTCGAGGGATTCGGACATGGAGGGAACGGCCTGTCGGGGTGGGGAACGGGGCGGGATCAGTCGCCGGGCGGCGCACTGAGCGAACAATGCTAGCCCTCGACTCCCAGGGCGGCGCCAGGTCGCTGCGACCGTCAGGACTTCGCGGCGGCCCAACTGGGACCGAAGGCGTAGTGGACCTCGAGCGGCACCAACAGGTCGCACGCTCCGGCCATGAGCGCCGGGATCCGTTCGGCCATCTCGTCGTGCTCGTCGGGCGGCACCTCCAGGAGCACCTCGTCGTGGACCTGAAGCACGAGGCGGCTGCGAACGCCGGCCCCCTCGAGGGCGGCATCGATGTCGACCAGTGCGACCTTGAAGATGTCCGCGGCCAGGCCCTGGATGCCGGCGTTCATGGCTTGGCGCTCGCCGGCCTGGCGGATCCGGTGGTTGGACGACGACAGCTCGGGGATGGGCCGGCGTCGTCCCATCAACGTTTCGGTGTAGCCCCGTTGCCTGGCCTCCTCCACCGTGCGCTCCATGTAGGCCTTCACGTTCGGGAAGGCCTCGAAGTAGGCGTCGAGGATGGCCTGGGCCTCGGGCACCCCCATGCTGAGGCGCTGGGCCAGTCCGTAGGCCTCCATCCCGTAGGCCAAGCCGTAGGACACCATCTTGGCCTTGGCTCGCTGCTCGGAGCTCACCGCTTCGGGCATGACGCCGAACACCCGAGCGGCGGTCGAGGTGTGGATGTCCTCTCCAGCAGTGAACGCGGCGATCAGCCCGGGATCTCGGGCCAAGTGGGCAATGACCCGGAGCTCGATCTGGTTGTAGTCGGCCACCAACAGCTCGAAGCCGGGCGCGGCGACGAATGCCGCTCGGAACTGTCGGCCCTCCTCGGTGCGGACCGGGATGTTGTGAAGATTGGGTGCATCCGAACTGAGTCGGCCGGTGCGGGCCACGGTCTGGTTGAAGGTGGCATGGATGCGGCCGTCGGCAGCCACTTCGGCGAGCAGGCTCTCGCCGTAGGTCGAGCGCAGCTTCTCGACCTCCCGGTAGCGCAGCAGCAAGTCGATGATCGGGTGCTGGCCCTTGAGCTTCTCGAGCGACGCGGCGTCTGTGGAGTACCCGGTTTTGGTTTTCTTCTGTGGGGTGAGGCCGAGTTGGTCGAAGAGGATCGTCCGCAGCTGCGGCGTCGAGTTGACCTTGAAGGGCGTCCCGGCCGCCGCTTGGATGGCGGCCTCGAGCTCGATCGCTTCGGCCGACAGCCGCCGTTGCAGGTCGCGCAATACCTCGACGTCGACCCCGATGCCCAGTGCTTCCATGCGAGCCAGGACCCGCACCAATGGGTTCTCGACGTCGCGGTACAAACCCCCCAACCCGTGGGCATCCAGGGCAGCCCCGAGCAGCGGCGCCAACCGAGCGGTCGCGGCGGCGCGAGCGGCGCCGACCATGCCCGACGCGGCGGCATCGCTGGCCCCTGACGGGGTCGGGTCGCCGAAGTCCAGCTGGCCCGAGGTCGCGGCCGGCACCTCGTTCACCGGGGCCTCCGACGGTTCACCCACCACGAGACGGAGGTCGCCGTAACGGTCGAGCAACCCGGCGAGGTCGTAGCTGGCTTGGGCCGGGTCGATCAGATAGGCGGCGACCTCGGTGTCGAGTTCGAGCGTGTGGGCATCGACACCGATGGTGGCCAGCGAACGCAACAGGGCCTTGGCCTGGTGGGTGACGAACGGGCGCCCGCCGGGGCCGAGCAGGCGGTTCAGCCCGGCCCGGACATCGGGCTCGTCCAGCAGGCCCCCGGCCAGGAACGGGATCGGCGCCAGCGCATCGGTGCCGCCCCCATCGCGTGTCGCTTCGTCGACTGCGGCCACCTCGGTGATGGCCAGGCCGGTCATCGGGGTTCGGCCCGCGACACCCTGCCAGGTAGCCGCCAGAGCCAACGCCGGCCCATCAGCCGCGCCGCCCGCCTGGCCGTCGAGCACAGATAGGGCGGCTGTCAAGTCCGTGATGACCTCGGCCGTGGCAGCCAGGATGCGACCCGACGCCGGCGTCGAGTCGCTCGGCTCGGCCGCGCCCAACGCGTCGAGCAGCCGGTCGTACAGCGTGCGGAACTCGAGAAAGTTGAACAGATCCTGGACCTCGGCCAGGTCGACCTCTCCCCGCGCCATCGACTCGGCGTCCACCGGTACCGGGGCGTCTCGGCGCAGGACCATCACCTCGGCGTTGCGCCGGGCCACCGCCTCGTGCTCGACCAGGTTGGCCCGCAGCTTGGGGGTCAGCTCGTCGAGGTGCTCGAAGATGCCGTCGAGGCCGCCGTAGGTGGTGATGAGCTTGGCCGCCGTCTTCTCCCCCACGCCCGGGACCCCGGCCAGGTTGTCCGACGGATCGCCCCGCAGGGCGGCGTACTGCGGATACTGGACCGAGGTGACGCCGGTGCGTTCGACGATGCCAGCTTCGTCGTAGAGGGCGTAGTCGCTCACACCCCGCCGGTTGTAGAGCACGCGGATATGGGGATCCTCGACCAATTGGTAGGTGTCTCGGTCGCCGGTCACGATCAAGACGTCGTCGCCTCGGTCGCGGGCCGCAGTGGCGATGGTGGCGATGAGGTCGTCGGCCTCGAACCCGGGAAGCTCGACGATCGGGATGGCCAGGGCATCGAGGACCTGGCGGACCAGGCCCATCTGTTGACGCAAGATGTCCGGGGCCGCTTCGCGCTGGGCCTTGTAGTCGGGCACCTGCTCGTGGCGGAACGTGGGCTCGGGTCGATCGAAAGCCACCACCACGTGGTCGGGCTGATGGTCGCGCAACAGGTTGACCAGCATTGAGGTGAAGCCGAACACCGCGTTCGTCACCTGGCCGGACGCGGTCGCCATGTCGGTCGGGAGGGCGAAGAACGCCCGATAGGTCAGCGAGTTCCCATCGAGCAAGAGGAGCGACGCCACGGCGCCGCATCGTAGGGCGAGCCGAGCCGAGCCGAGCCCGGCCGGGCACCGATCACGGGGTCAGTCGGCCCTCGATCACTTCGTCAGCGACGTTCTTCATGGTCGAGCGGCGGTTCATGGCCGTGCGCTGGATGAACGAGAAGGCGTCCTGCTCGCTCAACGAATGCTCGTCCATCAGCACCCCCTTGGCCCGGTCGATGGCTCGACGGGCGTCGAGTCGGTCTTCGAGGCCCCGCACCTCGTCTTCCAGGGCCTTGACCTCCCGGAAACGCCCGAGGGCCAGCTCGATCGCGGGGATCAGATCGGAGCGCTGAAACGGCTTGATCAGGTAGGCCAGCACCCCGGTGTCTCGGGCCCGTTCGATCAGGTCACGCTGCGAGAACGCCGTGAGCACGAGCACTGCAGCCTGGCGTTCGGTGGCGATCTCGCGAGCCACCGACAGGCCGTCGAGGCCGGGCATCTTGATGTCGAGGATGGCCACGTCTGGCCGCAACGTGCGAACCAGCTCGACGGCCTCGTCGCCCCGGCCGGTCTCCCCCACGACCTCGTAGCCCTCGGATTCGAGGGTCTCGCGCAGGTCGAGGCGAACGATGGCTTCGTCCTCGGCGATCACGACTCGGGCTCCCACGGCGATGCTCCTGGGCGGTCAGCGGGTCTGGGTGACGAAGCGGTCGAGCAACTCGTCCTGGAGCGTCTCGAGCTCGGCCAACTCGCCTTGGACGTCGGCCCGGTGACGAGCCATGGCGTCGGCGTGGCGGCGGGCTTCGTAGTGCTCTCGTTCGGCGATCGGTGTCTCGGAGACGAGAGCGCGTATGCGCAGCTCGTCGGCGGCCTGTTCGAGCACGGCCAGCTGCTCGTCGGCCACCGCGAGCTCATCGCGCAGGCTGGCCATCCGTCCGGACACCTGCATCAGGCGACGTTCCACCGAGGTCCGCGACATAGGACCTAAGAGTGTAGGTCGACGGCCTGGCGAGACCGGAGGCCAGCGACGTTGCTGTCAGACTGGCGCCGATGCGCCGACTCGTCCTGCTCGGCTTCCTGTGGGGCTGGTCGTTCCTCCTCATCACGGTGGCCACTCGGGCATTGACACCGGTGACGGTGGCTGCGGTGCGCACCCTGCTCGGCGCCGCGGTGCTCTTTGCGGTGGTCCGAGCCCGGGGTGTGGCCCTACCCCGCGACCGCGACACCTGGCGGGCCCTGGCCATCGTGTCGGTCATCGGCGCGGCCGTGCCATTGACCCTGCTCTCCTGGAGCTCCGAGCGCATCACCTCGGCGTTGATCGCCGTGCTCAACACCTCCACACCGTTGTTCACCGCCGTGCTGGCCGCCGTGTTCCTCCGAGAACGCCTCGCTCCGGGCCAGCTCGTGGGGCTGGCCATCGGCATCGTCGGGGTGTCGGTCGCGGTGGGCGTGGGCGCCGACGACCTGGCCGGGGCGTCACTGACCGGCGGCCTGGCCGTCTGTCTGGCCGGGCTCTGCTACGCCGGAAGCTTCATCACCATGGGCCGGCGACTCGGCGGGATCTCCGCCGACATGGCCGCGGGCCTCCAACTGGCGTTGGCCGGCGCGATCCTCGTCCCCTTTGCTGCGGTCTCCACCGCCATCGATGGCGTCCACCTCACGCCCTGGCGGCTGATCAGCCTGGTCGTGCTGGGCATCGTCAACACCGGGTGGGCGTGGTCGCTCAACTTCCGGGTCGTCGCCGATCTGGGCGCTACCCGGGCATCGCTGGTCGGCTACCTGATCCCTTTGGTCGGCGTCACCGCCGGCGTCGTCGTCCTGGGCGAACCGTTCCGGGCCCAGCTACTGATCGGCGGAGCACTGATCCTGCTGGCGGTGACCCTGGTCAACCAGATCGGCCCGACCCAGGTCGCAGCCCTGGTGCGGCGCCGGCCGGGACCGATCTCCGGCGCGGCTCCTGCGCTGGCCATGGTCGCCCTGGCCCTCACCGGACTCACCGCGTGTGGCGACTCCTCGGCCGCGGATTCGACAGCCGGTCGATGCCAGCCCGCGGTGCGCGAGCGACTCGACGCCGCTTCGGGGGTGCACCTGCTCCCGAACGCGGCCGAGCCGACCTACCTCACCGATCCGCCGACGTCGGGCCCTCACCTCAGCGCCCCCCGCCCGACCGGGCTGCTGTCGGAGCCGCTGTCGCGTCCCGCTCAGGTCAACGTCCTCGAGGGTGGTGCGGTACTCATCCAGTACCGGTCGCTCGACCCCGCCGACCGCCAACTCGTCGACGCCCTGGCCACCGACACCGGGGTCGTCGTGGCCCCCAACCCCGACCTGGCCAGCCCGGTGGTGGCGACGGCGTGGACGTGGAAGCAGTCGTGCGATTCGGTCGACGTCGCCACCCTCCAAGCGTTCATCGACGCTCACGTCGCCGTGGTGTCGGCCAACCACTGAGCACCATGGTTCGTGACCCCGCCGCCTGGGGGGTGGCCCCTGGCTACGTCGACCTGGCCGGGCAATGGCATGAACCCGACGCCGAAGTGGTCGACAGATTGCTCACCGCGATGGGGGCACCGCTCGACGGGGCCGGCCCACCCGAGCCGGCCCCCATGTGGTTCGTGAGGTCGGGCACCGGGGGGCGGGTGCTCGGGCCGGCGACGGTCGTACTGGAAGATGGCACCGACCTCGGCGCCGTCGCCGAACTGCCCCTCGACCTCCCAGTCGGCTACCACGACGTGCACCCCGACGACGGCGGGCCTTCGACTCGGTTGGTGGTCACCCCGGGTGTGTGCCCGCAGCCCCCTGGTCGCCTATGGGGTCCGGCCATCCAGCTCTACGCCACTCGGTCGAGAGCGAGTTGGGGCATCGGCGATTTCGGAGACCTGCGCAGCGTGATCAGGTGGGCCACCGACGCTGGCGCGGGAGTGGTGGCCCTCAACCCCCTGCACGCCCACGGCCCCGGCCATCCCCAGCAGGCCAGTCCGTACTTCCCGAGCTCCCGGCGCTTCCTCGATCCGCTCTATCTACGCGTCGAGGAGGTCGACGGCGCCAGCGCCCCGGCGCTGCTCGAAACCGTGGCCCGGGGCGCGGCCGCAGGCCGGGTTCTGGTCGAGCGACGCACCATCGATCGCGACGAGGTGTGGCGGATCAAGCGAGCCGTCCTCGAGCGGTGCTTCTCCGAGGCCAGCCTCGACCCGGTCGGGTACCGGGTGTTCTCCAGGTGGCGGGCCGAGGAAGGAGCAGCCCTCGAGTCCTTCGCCACGTTCTGTGCCATCGCCGACCGTCATGGCGACGACTGGCGTCACTGGCCCGCCGCGTTGCGCCACCCTGCCGCTGACGCCGTCGCCGAGTTCGTCACCCGCAACCCGGGCCTGGTCGCGTTCCACGCCTGGCTCCAGCACCAGCTCGACCGCCAGCTCGCCGCCGCGTCCCATTCGGCGCCGCTACTGGCCGACCTCGCCGTGGGCTTCGACCCCGGTGGCGCCGACGCATGGGCCTGGCAGGACCTGATCGCCGTCGACGCCCGCATCGGCGCGCCCCCCGACGAGTTCAACGTCGCCGGGCAGGACTGGGGACTTCCTCCGTTCGTACCCCACCAGTTGCGGGCGGCCCGTTACGAACCGTTCATCTCCACCCTGCGAGAGGTCCTGGCCCATGCCGGAGGTCTGCGGGTCGACCACGTCATGGGCCTGTTCCGGCTCTGGTGGGTCGCCCCCGGCGCGTCGAGCCCCGCGACGGGTGGCTACGTGCAGTACCCAGCTGGTGATCTGCTCGACATCCTTGCCGTCGAGGCCCATCGGGCCGGCGCGTTCGTGGTCGGCGAAGACCTGGGGTTGGTCCAGGACGAGGTGCGCGACGAGTTGGGCCGACGCGGCGTGCTCTCGACTCGGCTGGCCTGGTTCGAAGATGCTGCGCCCGAGTCGTGGCCGGCGCAGTCAGTCGGCTCACTGGGCACCCACGACCTCGCTACCGTCGCCGGGGTGTGGACCGGGTCCGATGTGGCCAACCGCAAGGCCCTCGACCTCCCGCTCGACGACGAGAGCGAGGGTCGGGTCGGCGAACGTCTCCGTCGCCTCACGGGTCTGTCCGACGATGCCACCGTCGATGAGGTGTCCGCAGCCGCCCACCGCCGCCTGGCCGACGCCGGCTCGAGCGTCGTACTGGCGTCCCTGGCCGACATCCTCGGACTGGTCCAGCGGGTCAACGTGCCCGGGACCACGACCCAGTGGCCCAACTGGTCCGTCGCCCTGCCCGTCGAGGTCGACGACCTGCCCGAGCACACGGTGGCCGGCCACGTGACCGCCGCCATGGCCACCCGCCAGGGCCACGCCGGCCAGTAGCGTCTGGGCGCCAGCGCGGGCGCGTGGCGGAATCGGCAGACGCAGCGGACTCAAAATCCGCCGCCGAAAGGCATGAGGGTTCGAGTCCCTCCGCGCCCACCACCACCCGGAACTCGGATCAATAGCTGTCGAAACTCGAACTCGGATCACCGCCGATCGGATCCCGAACGCTATTGATCCGAGTTCGGCGAGCGACGGCGATCGAGGGCCCTCCGGCTAGCCTGCGAACGGCGCCAACGGGCGCCATTCCCGCGAGAGACCCTCTGTCGAGATCCACACATGTTGGCGTTCACGTTCCCCGGACAAGGTTCCCAGCGGCCCGCCATGGGCGCGGCCTGGGCTGAGCACCCCTCGTGGGAGCTGGTCGCCGAGGCCTCCGATGTACTCGGACGCGACGTCGCCCACCTCTTGCTCCACGCCGATGCCGACGAGCTGCGCCCGACCCGCAACGCCCAGTTGGCCACGTTCGTGAACAGCCTCGTCATCCTCGACGCGGTCGAGCGGGTGGGGGTGGCGCCGGCGGCGGTCGCCGGCCACAGCCTGGGCGAGTACAGCGCGCTGACGGCGACCGGAGCGTTGTCCTTCGCCGACGGGGTCCGCCTGGTGGCGGCCCGCGGTGAGGCCATGCAGGAAGCAGCCGACGCCCACGAAGGCACGATGGCTGCCATCCTCGGCCTGTCCGACGACGATGTGGACGCCGCCTGTCGCATCGCCGAAGGTGACGTGTGGGTGGCCAACTTCAACGCTCCCGGCCAGGTTGTGATCGCCGGATCTCCCACCGCCGTGGCCGACGCCGGAGAGGCGGCCCGGGGCCTTGGCGCCAAGCGGGTGGTGCCGCTCGAGGTGAGTGGCGCCTTCCACACCCCGTTCATGGTCCCGGCCCGCGACAAGCTCCGGAAGGCCGTCGAGGAAGCGCGCTTGCGCGATCCCGAGATCCCGGTCGTGGCCAACATCGATGCCCGGCCGCACGACGAGGCCGAAGAGTGGACCAACCTCCTGTCGGCCCAGCTCTCGAGTCCGGTGCGCTGGCGCCAGTCGATCCAACGCCTGGCCGCCGACGGCATCGTGACCTTCCTCGAGCTCGGCCATGGGTCGACCCTGAGCGGCTTGGCCAAGCGCATCGTGCCCGACGCCCAAGCCAGCTCGGTCTCGACGCCCGACGATCTCGATTCGTTGCTCGAGACCCTTTCGGGCGAGCCGCCCCACCATCCAGGCCAGCCCGATGGCGAGCACCTGCACATGGTCGAGCGCTTGGTCGTGAGCCCCGGCGCCGGCGTGTTCGTTCTCGACCCCCGTTGGCGGGAGGGCACGGGAAACGTCGAGGTGGGCGAGGTGATCGGCCGGGTCGGTGAGGTCGAAGTCCGATCGCTGTTCGGCGGCAGCTTGATGGGGTTCATCGCCGTCGACGGCGAGCGGGTCACCCAGAGCCAGCCGATTGCCTGGCTGCGAACGAAGTGAGCAGCCCCGAGGACATCGTTGAGAACGAAGTGAGCAGCCCAGGTCGGGGCATCACGTTCCTCGGGTGGGGCGCGGCGCTGCCCGACAAAGTGGTAACCAACGCCGACCTCGAAGCCCGTCTGGACACCTCTGACGAGTGGATCACCGAGCGCACCGGCATCCGCGAACGCCGTGTCGGGGGCACCTCTGGCGGCCTGGCGGTCGAGGCCGGGCGGGCGGCCATCGCCCACGCCGGCATCGATCCGTCGACCATCGACGTCGTTGTGCTGGCGACGACGACCCCCGACCAGCTCATCCCGGCCACCGCCTCCTACGTCCAACAACAACTCGGCCTCACCGGTGGCGCGTTCGACGTCACCGCCGCGTGTTCGGGTTTCGTCTACGGCCTGGTCACGGCCGCAGGACTCGGCGCCATCGGCGCCCAGCGCATCTTGCTGATCGGCGCCGACGTCATGTCGTCGATCGTCGACCAGGACGACCGGGCCATCGCCATCCTCTTCGGCGACGGCGCCGGCGCGGTGATCATCGAGACCGTGCCGGGCCGGGGGGCCTTGCTCGGGTGGGATCTGGGCTCCGACGGCGACGCCCGCAGCATCCTCTACTGCGACCACGGCGGGGTCTTGTTCCAGGACGGCCGCGAGGTGTTCCGCAAGGCAGTTCGGGCCGTGGTCGACTCAGCCCAGCGGGCCCTGGCCCGGGCCGGGCTCACGGCGGGCGACGTCGACCTCTTCGTCCCCCATCAGGCCAACCTGCGCATCATCGAAGCGGCCGGATCCCGCCTGGGCATCCCCCTCGAACGCACCGCGGTCGTTCTCGACCGCTACGGCAACACCTCGGCTGCGTCCATCCCGCTGGCCGTGGTCGACGCCATCGAACACGGTCGCCTCTCCCCCGGCGACACCGTGCTCAGCGTGGGCTTCGGGGCCGGTATGGCCTGGGCCAGCGCCGTGCTGGAGTGGCCCGGTGCCTGAGCCGCGCGTGGTGCTGGTGACCGGCGGCAACCGAGGCATCGGTCTGGCCTGCGCCCGAGCGTTCGCGTCGATGGGCGATCGGGTGGCGGTGACGTTCCGGTCGGCGCCACCGAGCGACGAGGCCCTGCTGTCGGTGCCCTGTGATGTGACGTCGACCGAGTCGGTGGATGCGGCCTTCACCCGAGTCGAGGCCGAACTCGGGCCGGTGGAGGTGCTGGTGGCCAACGCCGGTATGACCCACGACGGCCTCCTGGCCCGGATGGGCGACGACGCGTTCGCCGAGGTAATCGACGCCAACCTCACCGGGGCATTCCGGGTGGTGCGCCGGGCCACGGGCCCGATGCTGCGGGCCCGCCGGGGCCGCATCGTGCTCATGTCGTCGGTGGTGGGACTGTCGGGCAACGCCGGGCAGGCCAACTACGCGGCGTCCAAAGCCGGGCTGGTTGGCTTCGGCCGCTCGGTCGCCCGTGAGCTGGCGTCGCGGGGCATCACCTGCAACATCGTCGCTCCCGGTCCGATCGCCAGCGACATGACCGACGCCCTGACCCCCGACCAGCAGGCGGCCATGACCGCAGCCGCCCCCCTCGGACGCTTCGGAACGGCCGACGAAGTGGCCGCCGCAGTGACCTTCCTGGCCTCCCCCGACGCCGCCTACATCACCGGTGCCGTACTGCCGGTCGACGGCGGCATGGGCATGGGCCACTAAAACTACCGATCCCCTTCACCTCAACATTCAGGAGAGACATCACATGGCTGACGACGAAGTCTTCGACAAGCTCCGCCAGTGCGCCGTCGACGTCCTGCAGGTCGACGCGGCCAAGGTCACCCCCGAAGCCAAGTTCGGCGACGACCTCGACGCTGACAGCCTCGACCTGGTCGAGCTGGTCATGGCCCTCGAGGAGACGTTCAGCATCGAGGTGCCCGAACAGGACCTCGACGGCGTCGTCACCGTCAACGATGCCTACGAGCTCGTGAAGTCCAAGCTGTCATGATCGGCCGGAGGGTGGCCGTCACCGGCATCGGCGTCATCGCCACCGCCGGCACCGGCCCCGAGGCGTTCTGGAAGGGCCTGTTGAGCCCGGCGCCGGTCGGCCCCCGCGAGGTCACCGACTTCGACCCGAACGACTGGTTCGGGCCCAAGGAGGTGCGCCGGGTCGACCGGTTCACCCAGTTCGCGGTGGCGGCTGCCGGCATGGCCCTCGACGACGCCGGCCCGATCACCGCCGATCCAGCCCGCTCCGGCGTACTCATCGCCACCGGGGTCGGCGGCCTCCACACCCTCGAAGATCAGATCATCACCCGCCACGAGAAGGGCGAGCGACGGGTTTCGCCCTTCCTCGTCCCGATGATGATGTGCAACGCGGCGGCCGTGAACGTCTCGATGCGATACGGCTGGCAGGGGCCGTGCGAGACGACGGTTACGGCCTGCGCCGCCAGCACCCACGCCATCGGCAACGCCGCCCGCCTCATCGCCAGCGGTCAGTGCGATGCCGTGCTCACCGGCGGCTCCGAGGCCGCCATCACCCCCACCGGCGTGGCCGGTTTCGCCAACATGACCGCTCTGTCCAGCGTGGGGATCTCGCGTCCCTTCGATGTGGCCCGCGACGGCTTCGTCATCGCCGAAGGCTCAGCGGTGATCGTGCTCGAGGAGTACGACGCCGCCGTGGCCCGCGGGGCCCGCATCTACGGCGAGATCCTCGGCGCGGCCAACACGGCCGACGCCCACCACATCACCGCTCCCGAACCCTCGGGCGAAGGCGCCGTGCGGTGCATGGAGGTCGCCTTGGCCGACGCCGGGTTGGCGCCGGCCGACATCGCCCACATCAACGCCCACGGCACCTCGACACCCCTCAACGACCGGGCCGAAGCCGAAGCGGTGACCAAAGTCTTCGGCCCACATGCCCCGCCGGTGACCTCGACCAAGGGCGTCACCGGCCACGTGCTCGGCGCCACCGGCGCCATCGAAGTGGTGGCGGTGTTGCTGGCCATGGCCCACGAGCTGATCCCCCCCACGGCTGGCCTGGTCGACCTCGACCCCGCCATCACCCTCGACATCGTCCGCGACCAACCCCGACCGTGGACCCCGGGCCCCTCGATCTCCAACTCGTTCGGTTTCGGAGGGCACAACGGATCGGTCGTCGTCGGTCCGCCTTCCGCGGGCTGAAGTTCTCGGCGTTGTCCGGTGGTGAGGCGCGTCACTCCGGCCGCTTCGATGCGGCCTCCGCGACGCACCTCACCACCTTTGGTTCTCCCCTCCGCCCTCGCTCGGCGGCCGAGACTTGTTGAGAGGGAGAGGGGTCGCGCGGAGTCGGTTTAGCGGGAGAGTGGGGGGCTGCGGAGGCCGCACAGAAGCGGCCGGAGCAGCCCCCACTCTCCCCCCACTCACCCCCGGACGGTTATGCGTCGGCGAGGATGAAGAGGAGGTCGCCTTGGCAGGCCAGGCCGCCGTTGACGGTTGCTCGGCCGCTGCCTTTTCCGGCTCGGGCCGAGACGTGACCCAGCTCGACGGCGAGTTCGAGGGTGTCGCCGGGCACCACCTGTTGGCGGAAGCGGACGCTGTCGATACCTCCGAAGAGGGGGAGCTTGCCGGCCAACGCCGGGGTGGCCAGCAACACGCAGGCCCCGACCTGGGCCAGGGCTTCGACCATCATCACCCCAGGAAGCGTGGGCCGACCTGGGAAGTGACCGGCGAAGAACGCTTCGTTGCCGGTCAGGTGCCAACGACCCACTGCGGACACACCGGGTTCGAGGGCGATCAACTCGTCGACGAAGAGGAACGGGTGGCGGTGAGGGATGAGGTCGGCCGGCGCTGGAAGATCGGGCACCGGCTCAGGCTCCGATCGCCTGGCGCAGCTTCACGGGGGTGTCCTTGGGCGAGATCTTGTACCAGGCCTGCTCGATGGCGCCGGACCCGTCGATCAGGAACGCCGAGCGGATGATGCCCATGTAGGTGCGGCCGTACATCGAGCGCTCGCCCCACACCCCGAACGCTTCGGCCACCGCGTGATCGGGGTCGGACAGGAGCGGGAAGCCCAGGCCGTACTTGGCGTCGAACTTGGCCTGCTTTTCGGGCTGGTCGGGACTGATGCCCAGCACCACGGTGTCACCGATGTCGGCTTTGGCGTCACGTAGCCCGCACGCCTGGGTCGTGCAGCCGGGCGTATCCGCCTTCGGGTAGAAGTAGATCAAGTGCCGTCCCTTGCGTTCCTTCAGCGACTCCTCGAGCGAGAAGGGCTCGCCGTTCTGGTCGAGCAGGGTGAAGTCGGGGGCCTTGTCACCTGGCTTGAGTGGCATGATCCGAGATTACGCCGGTGCGGATCGAGGCGGCTGATGCCGGGCCAGGCCCGCCGCTCGGAGGCACTCCACGGTTTCCTCCCGGTTGCCGAGGCCGACAGTCACAGAGCCGGTCGGGCCACCCACGGCTACTCGTTCAAGGTTGCGACCGTTCAGCTGATGGACGTACAACACAGCAGTCGTTCCCTGAAGCTGGTCAAAGGCAGGCTTGGCGTTGGCGATCACCAGCCGAGGCCTGAGCAGCGCGACGACTCGATCGAGTGGAAGCGCAGAGATGCACCGGCGCACGACGGAGTCGCTTGGCTTACTGCCCGGCCACTGACACCGCATGGCGTTTACGTAGGCAATCGAGTCGACCGACTCGCCGAGCTCTTTCCAGTAGTAGCTGTGATGCTTGGCGACGCTCCATCCACCGGGCCAGCTAAGCCCTTGGCGGTACATGGATGTCAGCCCACGCAGCCAGGGCGCGTTGTCGACGGCGCCTTCGCTCCAAGCCTGGTGCCCTTGGACTGCCTTAGGCACCTCGTGGGAGTCTCGTAGGCCAGCAGTCGCAAAGTCCGTGTGCACGATGCCGATGCTCAGGATTCCGCCAGGTTCGTACGCCGTGCCGAGATAGCCGGGCCAGCGAAGCCCCGGCTGGACGATCTTCATCCACCGCTGCTCATCGAGTTTCCGGAGCGGATCCTGTTCCTCCACACAGCACTGGGCGTGCGCGTCGGTAGCGCAGGAGAGCGTTCGTGCCCATTCCACCCAGGAATCGGTGAGCTCACCCTCGCCGACGAGCGACATGGCGCCGAGCGTAGATCGCCGAGCGGATCGGGTGACGCCCTCCATGTAGGAGTCATACCAGTATGATTCCTACATGCGAGTCACCGAGAAGGGCCAAGTCACCATTCCCAAGGGGATCCGTGACGCCCTCGGGATCGGCGCCGGGACCGAGGTCGAATTCGAACGACGCAAGGACACCATCGTCGTTCGCAAGTCGAGGTCTGGACCCGACCGCGGCACCCGGCTGGCCCAGCGCCTGCGGGGCCTCGGCGACGTGGAAATGACCACCGACCAGATCATGGCGCTGACCCGAGCCGACGAGTGACCAACGGAACCCTGGTCGATGCCAACGTCCTGCTGGACATCTTCACCGAGGACCCGAGGTGGCTCGACTGGTCGATCGACGCCCTGGCCACCGCCGCTGAGTCGGGCCCGCTCGTCATCAATCCCGTGATCTACGCCGAGGTGTCGGTCCGCTTCTCCCGAGTCGAAGACCTCGAGTACGCCCTTCCCTCGACCGAGTTCCGCCGGTCGCCGATCCCGTGGGCCGCAGCGTTCCTCGCCGGCAAGGCGTTCATGGCGTACCGCCGCAACCGAGGCCCGGTGGCCACTCCCCTGCCCGACTTCTTTATCGGCGCCCACGCCGCAGTCGACGACCTCACGCTGCTCACCCGAGACACGAGCCGATACCGCACCTATTTCCCGACCCTCGAGCTACTCGCGCCCCAACACTGAGGCCATCCGAGTGCGGCTCGGCGGGGCCAGGACCGTAGTGTTCGGCGCCCTGTGGCGGTTGTGCTCGGTCTCTGTGTCGCCCTGGTCTACGGGACCGCCGACTTCCTCGGAGGGCTGGCCACCAAGCGCAACCCGGCGGCCACCACGGTCGCCCTGGCCCAGTGCGTCGGCGCCACCCTCGTCCCAGCCGTCGCCGTGCTCTCAGGCTCGGCCTTCCCGGGCTCCAGTGACGTCCTGAGATCGGCGGGCGCCGGTCTGGCCGCCATGGTCGCCGTCATGTTGCTGTTCTCGGGGCTGGCCTCGGGTTCGATGGGCGTGGTCGCCCCCCTCAGTGCGGTCGGCGCCGCGGTGCTCCCCGTCGGGTATGGCATCGCCACCGGCGAGCGTCCCAGCCCACTGACGCTCACCGGAATGGGTCTGGCCCTGGTCGCCATCGCCCTGATCGCCGCCGAGCCGGGCGGCGGCGGTGTACGCCGCTCCGAGTTCGATCTGCGCCAGGCCGTCACCGGGCTGCTGGCCGGGTTCGGGTTCGGCGCCGGCTTCATCCTCTTCAGCCAGACCGCCACCGAGACCGGCGTCTGGCCGGTGGGTCTGGCTCGGATCATCTCGGTCGTCACCCTGGCCGTCGTCGCCTTGGCTGTCGGCGGCCTCGGCGGCGTCCGAGAGCGCTTTCGGGCCGCCCCGGGCAGCGGGCCGCTGATCGTCGGCAACGGCGGGCTCGACGCGCTCGCCCTGTGCCTCTACGCGACAGGAGCCCGACTCGGACCGGTTGCCGTCGTGGCCACGCTCGGCTCGCTGTATCCGGCCGCCACCGTGGTGCTGGCGTCGGTCGTGCTGCACGAGCAACTCCACCGCGTACGGGTGGCCGGGATGGCCATAGCTCTGGTCGGCGTGACGCTCATCGTCGCCGGCTGAACCGACCTAGGCGTCCAAGGCTGCTCGTAGCTGGCCCACGAAACGGGCGGCCCCGGCCGGGCCGGCACCATCGAGCAGGCGACGAACCAGAGCAGAACCCACGATGACTCCATCGGCATCGGCGGCAGCAGCGGCGGCCTGGTCGGGCGTGGAGATACCGATGCCCATGAGCACCGGCTTGTCGGTGACCGCCTTGAGCCGTCGAGCCATCGCCGTCGCCGTCGTGGCCATGGCCGTCCGCTCCCCCGTTGTCCCCATCAGCGACACCCCGTAGACGAAACCGTGGGACCGCTCGACGATTCGGGCCAGCCGATCGTCGGGGGTCACCGGCGCGGCCAGCAGGATCGTCTCGATGCCGGCGCTGGCTGCTTCGGTCTCCCAGGTCTCGGACTCTTCGAGAGGAAGGTCGGGCAGGATGGCCCCGGCGATGCCGGCCTCGGCCAGCGAACGGGCGAAGCGCAGCTCGCCGGCCCGAAAGACCAGGTTGTAGTAGGTCATCACCACCAGCGGGACGTCGATGTCGACGTCGGCGATCTCGCCCAGGATCGACACCGGGGTCACCCCTCGCCCCAGCGCCTGAGCCGAGGCCTCCTGGATGGTGGGGCCGTCCATGACCGGATCGGAGAACGGGATACCGATCTCGATGGCGTCGGCCCCGGCGTGGGCCACGGCCCGCACGACGTCGACCCAGTCCTCGGCGAACCCGCCGGTGACGTAGGGGACGAGGAGCTTGGCGCCCGCGTCTCGTCGAGCCCGGAGTCGAGCTTCGAGCGCACCCACCGTCGGCTCGGTCATGAGCGCATGGCCTGGACCTGGGCCACGTCCTTGTCGCCCCGACCCGAGAGATTGACCACCACCGTTGCGCCGAGTGGGACCGAACGGCCGGCCTCGCGGGCCAGCCAGGCGATGGCGTGGGCCGGCTCGAGGGCCGGAATGATCCCTTCGGTGCGAGCCAGGAGGTCGAAGGCCTCGAGCACCTCGGCGTCGGTCACGGTGGGGTACTCGGCCCGCCCGATCTCGGCCAGGTGCGAGTGTTCGGGCCCGACCCCCGGATAGTCGAGCCCGGCCGAGATCGAGTGGGCTTCGAGGATCTGGCCGTGCTCGTCCTGCATGAGGAAGCTCTTGTGGCCGTGGACCACACCAGGCAGCCCCCGTCCGATGGCCGCACCGCCGTCGGGCTGGACGCCGATCAGACGGACATCGGGGTCGTCGACGAAACCCGAGAAGATGCCCATGGCGTTCGATCCGCCACCCACGCAGGCCACCACGTAGTCCGGGAGAACGCCGTCGAGGGCGTCGAGTGACTGAGCCCGGGCCTCGGTGCCGATCACCGCTTGGAACTCGCGCACCATCCACGGGAACGGGTGGGGTCCCATGACCGACCCGATGCAGTAGTGGGTGGTCTCGACACTGGCCACCCAATCGCGCAGGGCTTCGTTGATGGCGTCCTTGAGGGTGGCGCTCCCCGAGTCGACGGCCCGAACCTCAGCGCCCAGGAGCTCCATGCGGAACACGTTGAGGGCCTGGCGCTCGACATCGACCGAGCCCATGTAGACGACGCACTCGATCCCGAAGTACGCGGCCGCCGTGGCCGTGGCCACACCGTGTTGACCGGCACCGGTCTCGGCGATCATCCGGTGCTTGCCCATACGCCGGGCCAGCAGCGCTTGGCCGAGCACGTTGTTGATCTTGTGGCTCCCAGTGTGGTTCAGGTCTTCTCGCTTGAGCAGGACGCGCACGCCCATCCGCTCGGACAGGTTGATGGCCTCATACAGCGTCGACGGTCGCCCCCCGTAGTCGCGTAGGAGGTCGTCGAGCTCGACGTGGAACTCCGGGTCGGCCCACGCCTCACGGAACGCGGCTTCGAGCTCGAGGCACGCAGGGATCAGCGATTCGGGGACGTAACGTCCGCCGAACTGGCCGAATCGCCCGCTGGCGTCCGGCTCGATCACGTCCGGGTGGGGTGGGTCGCGGTCTGCAGCACAGCCCAGCACCCTAGAAGGGCGGTCGCCACCAGCAGGCAGTTGCGCACCACCATCAGCGACATGAAGACGCCCAGATCGTCGGGGCCGAGGAACGCGCCCATGGTCAGGACCGACAGGGCGAGGTGGGCCGCGAACCATCGTCCGCCGAGCCAAGCGGCCAGGGGTGCCCCGAACACGAAGAACTGAGGGCTGAGCACCTTGGAGGCGCACAGCACCAACAACACCAGGGTGTACGCGGCCAGCCAGGGCATCCGCATCCCCGCTCCCCGCCGAGCTCGCCAGGCGACGGCCACCACCAGCGCCCCGAATACCACCGTGGTGACGATCGCCAACGGGCCCGCACCCACCAACTCCACCGACCGGAAGCGGTTGACGAACTCGCTGGGAACACCTCGCAGCCCGTTACCGACCCACGCCAACGAGGCGGCCACCGACTCCTGCTGCACTCCCCGATCGCGCTGGTAGCCGACCCACGAGGACGAGGCCGGGGCCACCGCCAGCGGGGAAAGAAGGACGGCGACGGTGAGAGCCAGCGAGATCACCTGGCTTCGACGGTTGCCGGTGGCCCATCCCCAGGCCACCCCGGGCACCAGTTTGACCATCGTGCCGGCTGCGGCGACCCACCAGCCCAGCGCTCGTCCCTCGGCCAGCAGCGCGGTTGACCACGCCACCGACGCCATGGCCAGGGCGTCGAACCCGCCGGACAACAGCGGGAACAGCACGATCATGAGCACGAGGAAACGCACGACCACGTCACCCCGACGACGGAACAGCCACAAGACGCTGCCTTCCAAGGCCACGGCCTGGAGGGCCAGCACACTCGACGCCCAGCCATGGGGCCCGGCCCCCGGGAGCAAGAAGGCAAGCAGTGCCCCGGGCGGGTACTCGATGGCGACGTCTCGGTAGGGCACATCGCCGGCCCACAGGTGCCGGCCGATGACCCACGGGTCGACCGGGTGCAACACGTCATAGGGCGAGAGCACGAAGAGAATGTGGACCAGCGCCCAACACACCACGACAGCCCTGACCACCTGCCGCCGGTCGGGCTCGGCCAACGTCACTTCTCGGTGCGACGGACCGCGGTGATGAACGCCTGCAGCTTCCTCGGGTCCTTGTGGCCGGGCGACGCCTCGACCCCGGTGGACACGTCGACACCCCACGGGTGCACCGCGGCGATGGCGTCGGCCACGTTGTCGGCCGTGAGGCCCCCGGCCAGCATCAGATGCAGACCCAAGGGCACATCCTCGGCCAATGACCAGTCGAACACCTTGCCCGAGCCTGGTGTCTTGTTGTCGAGCAAGATGGCGTCGGCCTTGTGCTCCGCCGCATGAGCGACCGCAGGGTCACCGGCGGCAAAACCCTTGAACACCACGCCCACGTGCTCGCGCACGAACCAGGTCTCCTCGGGTCGCTCTCGTCCATGGAGCTGGGCCCCCCGCAAGCCGGCTTGGGTGGTCACCTCGACGACTCGCTCGGGCGTCTCGTCTCGGAAGACGCCGACGGTGAGCACCTCGGGTGGCAGTTGCCGAACGATCTCGCGCACCAGCAGGGGCGCCACCTGGCGAGTCGAAGGGGCAAACATGAAGCCCACGGCATCGGCGCCCAACGCCACCGCCAACAACGCGTCTTCTTCCGATGTGATCCCGCAGATCTTGACGAACATGTCAGTCGAGCCCGGCTCGGAGATCACCCACGGCACCGGACGGGTCGCTGCTCGTCACCAGCGACTCGCCGACGAGCACCGCGTGATAGCCGGCCTGCACCAGTTGCTCGGTGTCGTGGGCGTCGCGGATGCCGGACTCGGCCACCCGGACGATCTGGGCGGGCAGGTGGGCCGCCAACACCAGCGCTCGATGCCGGTCGATCTCGAAGGTGCTCAAGTCGCGCTGGTTCACCCCGATGATCCCCGTCTCGGCACTGGACCCCACGCCCAGAGCGAGGGTCCGCTCGAGTTCGGCTCGATCGTGGACCTCCACCAGCGCGGCCATTCCGAGGTCGTCGGCGACGGCGGCGAACTCGACCAGCTCGTGATCGTCGAGGGCGGCCACGATCAGCAAGACCGCATCGGCTCCCATGAGCCGGGCGTCGACCACGTCTCGGGGATCGACGGTGAAGTCCTTGCGCAGCACGGGAAGACGACAGGCGGCGCGGGCGGCTCGAAGGTCGTCCGGTGAGCCACCGAAGTGCTCGACGTCGGTGAGTACCGACAGGCACGACGCTCCACCGGCCTGGTACGAGCGGGCCATGGTCGCGGGGTCGAGGGACGCATTGAGCGCACCCTTGGAGGGCGAACGCCGCTTGATCTCGGCGATGACAGCAATGCCCTCGTCGGCCCCATCGAGCAGGGCCCGACGGAACGGGCGGGGCTCGGGAAGCGAACGAGCCTGGGCGAGCAGTTCGCCGAGGTGGCGGGAGTCCTGTGCGGCTCGCTCTCGATGGGCGACGACGATGCCGTCGAGGTAGGTCGCCATCGGGCGGATGCTACCGGTGGGTCACTGGCCCTTCGTCGCTCCTCGCCTGGGCCAGGGCCACCAGCGCCACCGCGGCCACACCCATCCCGGCCAGCACGAACACCAAGAAGGCGATTGACATCAGGGCGCTCGACGAGAACACGACGCCCAGCATCCACAGCACGACGGCCGCCGAGGCGAGCGCGACGGGAATGAGGGCCCCGAACCGGAAGCGGGCCTGCTGGCGGGCCGTACGCGGTCGATAAGGCTCGTCGGGCACGAGGTCTCGAGGATCGACCTCGTCGGGGCTGTCGTCGAAGGCCACGAAGGGCCGGGGTGCCACCTCATCCAGGACGTCGCGGTCGTAGGCCCGACGACGTTCGGGGTCACCCAACACCCGCCACGCCTCGTTCACGGCCCGCATGGCGTCGTCGTGGGCGGCCAGCGCACCGGGGTCGTCGACTCCGGCCCGGTCGGGGTGGTGACGACGAGCTTGGGCCAAGTACGCCTGGCGGACCTCACGAGCAGACGCCGTGGGCGCCACCTCCAGCACGTCGTAGTGCGTCATCGGGTCGAAGCCTACGAGTCGACCCTCCGCCGACCCCAGGAGGCGTGGTGCCACCATGGTCTGGTGCCGCCGACAGCGTCGATCGTGGTCGTCGAGGACGACCCGGCCATCGCCGATCTGGTCGAGCTCTACCTCCGTCAGGCTGGCTACCGGGTGCTCCAGGCGCCGACCGGCGAGCGAGCTCTCGAACTGGTCTCCGCCGAGCTCCCCCGCCTGGTCATCGTCGACGTCGGGCTCCCTGGCCAACTCGACGGTCTCGACGTGTGCCGCAAACTGCGCGCCGGCGCCCGAACAGCGGGGCTCCCCGTGATGCTGCTGACCGCCCGGGCCGACGAGGTCGACCGGGTCCTCGGGCTGGAGCTGGGCGCCGACGACTACCTGACCAAGCCGTTCTCCCCCCGGGAGATGGTGGCCCGGGTCAAGGCCATCCTCCGCCGGGTCGACGGCCCGCCGGCACCGCCCCGATCGGTGCACACCTCTGGATCCCTCGAGCTCGACGAGGGACGCCGGGAAGTGCGCCTCGACGGTGTGCCGATCACGCTCACCGCTCGCGAGTTCGACCTCCTCGCCCATCTTCTCGAGAACCAAGGCCTGGTCCTTTCACGCCGACAGCTGCTCGACGGCGTGTGGGGCGACGACTGGGTCGGCGACGAGCGCACCGTCGACGTCCATGTGCGCCAGCTGCGCAAGAAGCTTGGCGACGACCTGCCCCTCACGACGGTGTGGGGCGTCGGCTACCGATTCGACTGAGATCTGCCCATGACCCGCCGCCTCACCATCGCCCTCGTCGGCGTCGCCGCCATGGCCTTGGTGTTCGCCGGACTGGGAACGCTGATCCTGTCTCGAGTGGGAGCCCGCAGCGCCACCGAGTCCAATCTCCGGGCCCAGGTCACCGAAGTCCGCGACGAAGTCGAGGCGATCGTCGAGACCGACGGCGACGTGACCGAGACCCGCGTCGAGCGCCTCCGGCGCCTCCTCGACCTCGAATCGCTCGGGGTCGAGATCCAGGGCCGGGGCGGGCGATCCATCGCGGGCAGCGTGCCCGGCGCCATTCCCGTCGAGCAGCTCGACCTCGAGTCGATGGCGGCCGGCGCTGTCGAGTCGGGCTGGACGGGTCGCCAGGGCTGGGCCGCCACCGCCATCACCTTCGACTGCGGTCGATCCGCCCGGGCCACAGCGGGAGCCGCCGAGGGCGAGAGCACCCAGTGCACGGCGCTCATCGGCGTCAGTGATTCGCTCGACCTCTTCCTCGGCCGCAGTGTCCGTTGGTTCCTGTTGTCCTCGGCCGTGGTCTTGGTGCTGGCGGCGCTGGCCGGGCGCCGACTGGCCCGCCGCCTCACCGCCCCGCTGGTAGCCACCGAGGCGACGACCCGCCGGTTGGCCGCCGACGACCTGAGCGCCCGGGTCGCAGTCCCCCCGGGGAACGACGAGCTGGCATCGCTGGCCCGATCGGTCAACGCCATGGCCGAGCACCTCGATGCGGCGAAGGCCAGTGAACGCCAGTTCCTCTTGTCGGTCTCCCACGACCTGCGGACACCGCTGACGTCCATTCGGGGCTACGCCGAGGCGCTGGCCGACGGCACCCTGACCGATCCCGTCCCGGCCGGTCAGGTCATCGGCACCGAAGCGGCCCGTCTCGAACGGCTGGTCAGCGACCTGCTCGACCTGGCCCGGCTCGACGCCCGGTCGTTCTCGGTCACGACCCAGGTGGTCGACGTGGCGCCGGTGGTGCTCCAGGTGGCTGCCGCGATCGAACCGAGGTTGGTCGACGCCGGCCTTCGCCTCGTCACCGACGCGCCGAGCCCGGCCTGGGCTCTCGCCGACCCGCAGCGGCTCGGCCAGGTCGTCGCCAACCTGGCCGACAACGCGGTCAAACACGCTCGATCAACGGTGACCGTGCGGGTCGAGGCGGCGCCGGACTGGATAGCGATCCACGTCGATGACGACGGAGCCGGCATCGATCCCGACGACATCGACCGGGTGTTCGACCGGTTGTGGACCTCCGATCGCCGCCAGAACCGCCCTGGTGTCGGATCGGGCCTGGGCTTGGCCATCGGGCGGGAGCTGACCATCGCCATGGGTGGTCGAGTCGACGCCGGGCCGTCGCCATCGGGCGGGGCCCGCCTCAGCGTCAACCTCCCTGCGGCGCCGGCACCTTCGTGAGTAGCCCACCGAGGGCGGTGTCGAGCACCGCGTCCCGAGAGGCATCGGTGACGGGTAAGTCGAGGATTAGCCGGCGGACGACGAAGGCCCCGAACAACAACTCGACGGCGGCGTCGATGTCGAGGTCGGCGCCGACCTCACCGCGGAGCTGCGCCAGTTGGAGGACGGTGCGCAACGGGGTCCGCCGCGCCTCGATCAGCTGGGCCGAGAATCGCTGAAGGTCGGGGTCGCGGCGCGACGCGTCGACCAGCGACGCCATGACCCGGTTGACGGGCGACTGGGGCGACTGATCGACGAACGACCCGAAGCAGGCCTCGAGGTCGGCCCTCAGGTCGCCGGTGTTGGGCGTGGGCAAGGGCGTGAGGATGGAGGTGACGGCATCGATGACCAGGGCCCCCTTCGATGACCAGTGCCGGTAGATGGTGGTCTTGGCCACACAGGACCGCCCGGCTACGGCCTCGAACGACACCGCGTCGAAGCCCTGCTCGGCCATCAGCTCGACCGTTGCGGCCAGCACCTCGCGGCGGGCCTCTTCGCTTCTCACTCGTGGCACAGTCACTCCTCGACGGGACACATCGTAGCGATCCGGGTTTGTGATGCCCGTGCTTCCTTGGCAGAGTTGGGCCATAGCGCTTCGACCTCGTAGCGATATGGCTCTCGCAGCGCTATGGCTGTGAACAGACCAGAAGATGGAGCGTGTCGCGCCATGACCAGTACCACCGTCGATCCGGCGCGGCTCTACGAGAACGAGCGCATTCATCGACTCCGCTGGTGGATGCTCGTGGTGCTGTGCACCAGCCTCATGATCGTCATCGTCGGCAACTCGTCACTCAACGTGGCCCTCCCCATCCTCTCGGGATCGCTCGGGGCCGATACCAGCGAGCTGCAGTGGATCGTCGACGCCTACTCGCTGGTGTTCGCCGGGATCTTGTTGACCGCCGGTGCTCTCGGTGACCGCTTTGGCCGTAAGGGAGCACTCCAGTTCGGCCTGGCGCTGTTCCTCGCGGCCGTAGTAGCCGCCTCGTTCGCCGACTCGGCCACCTGGCTGATCGCTTGCCGGGCCACCATGGGCCTGGCCGCCGCATTCATCATGCCGTCGACGCTGTCCATCCTCACCAGCGTGTTCGCTCCCCACGAGCGGGCCAAAGCCATCGCCATCTGGGCGGGTATCTCCGGTGGTGGCGCGGCCATCGGTCCGGTCGCCAGCGGCTTGCTGCTGAACCACTTCGGGTGGGCCTCGGTCTTCCTGGTCAACGTACCCTTCTTGGTCTTCGCCCTGGTCGCCGGCCGGTTGCTCCTGCCGACCTCGACCGACCCGGCCAAGCCCCGGCTCGATCCGGTCGGGGCCGGGCTGTCGATCGTCGGCATCGTCGCCCTAGTCTACGGGATCATCGAGGCCCCGAGCCGCGGGTGGACCTCCCCCGAAACATTGGCCGCGTTCGTGGGTGCCGTCGTCGTACTCGCCCTGTTCGGCGCCTGGGAGCTGCGCCGGGTCGAGCCCATGCTCGACCTCCGGTTCTTCCGCGACCGGCGCCTCAGCGTGGCCACCGGCGGGATGGCGTTGGTGTACTTCGCCATGTTCGGCATGTTCTTCCTCTTCAGCCAGCTCATGCAGCTCGTGTTCGGTTACGACGCGCTGGAGGCCGGTATCCGCCAAGCGCCGATGGCAGTGGTCCTGATGGCCATCGCCCCCAACACCCCCAAGCTGGCTGCCCGATACGGCCGCAACAATGTCGTCGCCGGCGGTCTGATGATCGCCGCCGTAGGAATCCTGTTGTTCGCCCAGGTGCAAGTCGACTGGCCCTACCCGTACCTTCTGGCGTCGATGGTGATCATGGCCACGGGCATCGCCCTGACCATCTCGCCCCTGACTTCGTCGATCCTGTCAGGGGTCCCCGACGGCAAGGCCGGCGTGGGATCGGCCCTCAACGACACCTCTCGTGAGCTGGGCGGGGCGCTTGGCGTCGCAGTCATCGGCAGCTTGGTGGCCTCCCGCTACGACACGGCCCTCCGCCCCGCACTCGACGCATTGCCGGCCGCGGCCCGAGCCAGCGCCGAGAGCTCGCTCAGCGGCGCTCTGTCGGTGGCAGCCCGCCTCGGCGCCGACGGCGAGGCGTTGGCCTTGGCGGCCAAGACGGCCTACGTCGACGGTTTGAATCTCGCCCTCACCATCGGTGCCGCAGTGGTGCTCAGCGCCGCGATCATCACCTGGCGCCTGCTGCCCAACCCCACGCCGCTCACCGCCGCGGCGGCAGCCGCCGACGAGTTCGAAGGAGACCCGGCCCCCAAGGTCGATGACGTCGAGGTGGCTCCGGCGGGCAACTGACGCCCGCCGCGTCAGGTATCCGACGCCCCCTCGCCGGGCAGGAAGCCCCGGGCCTCGCCGTCGGCCCAGCGGACCACGACCTCGGCAGGGGCCTGGGTGCCTCGTTGGATCGACGCCAGGGCCACTGCGAATGGGCCATCTGAACGGGTCAGGGCCACGCTGGTCAACCGACCGACGTCCCCTTCGTCTCGGCTCACGACGGCCCCGACCGGAGGTAGGTCGGGTCCCTCCATGTGGACGACGCGAATCTGGCGGGGCACGTTGCCACCCCGGCTGTCGATTCGGGCGACCAGCTCCTGGCCGGTGTAGCAGCCCTTGGTGAAACTCACGCTGCGACCGAGGATGGCCGGTCCGGCCTCGGCCGGGATCGTGTCTTCGGTCAACTCGGAGCCCATGCGGGGCACGCCAGCGGCGATGCGGGCCGCCTCGTAGGCCATGGCGTCACCGTCGGCCCTCGGCAGCTCATCGACCGGCCCCAACACCTCGACTCCCGAACCGGTCTCGGACGCAACCAGCCACGGCCCCCGGGCCTCCTCGCCGGACACGTGGACCACGCCCCAGGGGACCTGAGTCAGCTCGCAGCGAGTACGAAGCTTGAACCGCTCGAGCCGCTCGATGACTACCGGACCCCACCCAGCGTCGACGTCTATGGCCACCGCATTCCCCCCGATTCGGGTGCAGCGCACCAGCGCCACCACCTTCCCGGTGGGTTGGAGCACGAAGGAGAACGCCGAGTCGCCCACGGCCAGACGGGTGACGTCGGCGCTGAGCTGGCCCTGGAGAAACGAGATGGCGTCGGGCCCCTCGGCCATCACGACATCGCGATCGAGACGGAACACGGTCATGACCCACCATCCTGCCGGCGGCGAGCCGTCATGCGGTGCTCATTGCGCCTGCCGGCGAGCCGTCATGCGGCGGGCCGCGGGAATGGCGGCGAGAAGAGCCGCCGCCTTGTTGCGGGTCTCGAGGTCCTCGGCATCGGGATCAGAGTCGGCCACGACTCCGGCGCCGGCCTGCACCCACGCCTGGTTCCCCCGGATCACCATCGTGCGGATGGCGATCGCCGTATCGAGGTTCCCCGAGAAGTCGAGATAGCCGACCACCCCGGCATAGGGACCCCGCTTGACCGGCTCGAACTCGTCGATGAGCTCCATGGCCCGGACCTTGGGCGCGCCTGACACCGTCCCGGCCGGCAGGGTGGCCCGCAACACGTCGATCGGCCCGGCTCCTTCAGCCAGCTCGCCCGACACCTGCGAGGTCAAGTGCATGACGTGGCTGTAGCGCTCGAGGACCATGAGCTCGTCGACCTGCTCGGAGCCGAACCGGGCCACTCGACCAACGTCGTTGCGGGCCAGGTCGACCAACATCACGTGCTCGGCCCGCTCCTTGGGGTGCTCGATGAGCTCGCTGGCCAGGCGTCGATCGTCCTCGGGGGTACGGCCCCGACGCCGGGTACCGGCGATCGGCCGAGAGATCACCCGGCCCCCGAGCAGTTGCACCATGGGCTCGGGCGAGCTGCCCACCAAGGTCAGCTGCGGGTGGCGCACGAAGTACATGTAGGGGCTGGGGTTGACCTGGCGCAGCACCCGGTAGACGTCGAACGGGTCGGCGTCGAGGGTCAGGGCGAATCGCTGAGCCAGCACCACCTGGAAGATGTCGCCGGCCACGATGTGCTCCTTGGCTGCGACCACCGCGGCCTGGAAAGCGCCGTCGCCCATGGTCGAGACCACCGCCGGCAGTTCGTCGTCGGGATCAGGCGGGTCGAAGACCGGCTCGGCCAGCGACCGGGTGCCGTCGAGCGCCAGCTGTTCGACCCGAGCGACGGCATCGTCGTAGATGTCGTCGATGGCGGCATCGCCGAGGCCAGGATCGACGAAGGCATTGACCACCAACACCACCCGCTGGCGCCAATGGTCGAAGGCGACCAGGTCTCCGACGATCGACACGACGGCATCGGGCAAGCCGAGGTCGTCGGTCGGGACGTCGGGCAGGTACTCGACCTCGCGGACCACGTCGTAGCCCAGGTAGCCGACCAGACCCCCGTGGAGAGGTGGGAGCCCGTCGAGCTCGGGCGAGCGGTACCGGGCCAGGACATCGGTCAAGGTGGCGAGGATGCCCTGGTCGAGGCGGATCCCGGGATCGAGCGTCCCGTCCTCGACCTCGACGTGAAGTCCCCGAGCCACGAAGGTGACCTTCGGGCGTCGGCCCATGAACGACCAGCGTCCCCACCGCTCGCCGTGCTCCACCGACTCGAACAAGAAGCCCGGTTCGTCACCCACGACCCGAGCGAACGCCGCCACCGGGGTGACCAGGTCGGCCAAGATCTCACGCCACACCGGGACGACGCTGTGGTGCCGGGCCAGCGCCCGGAACTCGTCCCTATTCGGCCGCAGCACGGGTGCCGTACTCAGCCGTCTCGCCGGTGCCGAATCGACGGTAGAAACACGAGCGAGCGCCGGTGTGACAGGCCCCCTTGCCCTCCTGGTCGATCACGAGGAGCAGGGCGTCACCGTCGCAGTCGTAATACGCCTCCCGCACCCATTGGCGGTCACCCGATGTCTCCCCCTTGATCCATACCTCCTGGCGGGAGCGACTCCAGAACGTGGCCCGGCCCGTTTCCAGGGTTTGGCGCAACGTGGCTTCGGTCATCCAGGCCATCATCAACACCTGGCCGGTGGCCTGTTCTTGGACGATCGCCGGCACCAGGCCGTCGGCGTCGTACTTGACGAGGGCCAGCTCGTCGCTCAGCACCGCGATGGTGGTCGGTTCAGGCACGCCCGCCATCGTAGGAGGCCACCTCGGCCCGGCCGCGTCCGGCTCGACCCACCCGGCTTCAGGCCAACGACGGCTGGCCGAATCGGGCGAGCAGGTAGGCGCTGGTCGCCGGATCCTGGATCCGGGGCGCCAACGGAACGCCCAGCACCCGGCGACCGAGGTCGCCATAGGCGTTGGTGGAGGCACCGAGGTGAGTGGCCACCGTGTGGATGTCACGGAAACAGCGCTCGATCTCCGCCCCGTGGCGGATCCCCGACGTACCCGACTGCTTGACCACGACATCCACCACTCGTTCGGCCACCGCCACGGTGTGGGCGCTCATCACCGCCAACCCGGCGCGCGTCTCGGGTGGAAGGGGCGACTGGTCGACCTGGGCCGCCCACTGCTGACCGACCAGGTCGTAGACCCAAGTGCGGGTGGCCATCAGCTCGGCGGACACTCGTCCGATCTGATCCTGGATCAACGGGAGCTCCCGCAGCTTCGGAGCG
The DNA here is from genome assembly GCA_031399525.1 of Actinomycetes bacterium. Lineage (GTDB taxonomy): Bacteria > Actinomycetota > Acidimicrobiia > Acidimicrobiales > CADCSY01 > JANNNX01. The sequence continues at coordinate 243,946 of JANNOZ010000010.1, forward strand.
CCCTGGGCCCGGAACATGCCGTCGTGGCTCTTGCGGGCCGACAGATCGGCGAAGGCGTCGAGCGCGTGCTGGGCGATGCCCAAGGCGATCGCAGCAAACGGACTGGCCGGCGCCATGGTGGCGGTCAGTCGTAGCGGGTCGTAGAACGAGAAGGCGAACCGTTCGGGAACGAACACCTCGGTGGCCCGGAAATTGCCGCTGGCCGTGCCCCGCAGGCCCAACGTGTCCCACGAGCCAGCTTCGATCTCGATGTCGGCCCGGGGCATGAAGAAGACGATTATTCGAGGCAGTCCGGCGCCCGGCTCGCCCTCGGCCACGGTTTGGACGCCGTCGGGTCCGTGCACCTCGGCGGCGGCGAGAAAGAGCGTGGCGTGACCGCTGCCGCTGGCGAAGGTCCAACGTCCATTGACCAGCCATCCCTCATCCACGGCGCGAGCGATCGCATCGATGGAGGTCGGACCGCCGGCCACATTGGTCAGGGGATCGGCGTCGAAGAGCTCACGGGCGGCGTCGAGGCTGAGGCCGGCAGCGAGGCTGCACCCGGCGTTGGCCAGGCTGACGCACCACGCCACGGCGCCGTCGACTCGGGCGAAGGTCTCGACCAACTCGATGGTCGAGACCGGGTCGACGTCGTCCTCACCCAGCTCGGCGGGCAACAGCATGCGGAAGAAGCCAGATTCTCCGGTGGCCCGCAGCAGATGCTCGGGAAAACGTTGCTCCCGCTCGATCTCGTCGGCATACGGGGCGAACTGGGGGGCCAGGTCTCGGGCTACGTCCACCAAGCGCCGACCCTTGACCGTTCGGGCGGCCACCATTGGGCCGGCATCGTCGGTCGTCATCGCCATTTCGTCCCCCCGGAGATCGAATCTGTGCCGGTGCCGGCGTCACGATTCTAGAGGTAGAGCCCGGTGGCCTCTCCTTCCAGACGAGCCGCGGCGACGGCGTGGATATCACGCTCGCGCAGTATGAGGTATTCGTCGCCCCGGACCTCGACCTCGAATCGATCCTCGGGGTTGAACAGGACCTGGTCTCCGTCGACCACGGTGCGCACCGATGGTCCGACGGCCACGACCTCGGCCCAGGCGAGGCGCTTGCCTACCTGAGCGGTCGCCGGGATGAGAATCCCAGCTCGGGACCGGCGCTCACCCTCGCTTTGGGGCAGCTGCACCAGGATGCGATCGGCGAGCATTCGAATGGGCTGCTTGTCGTCCACGGCGTCGGCCACAGGGGCACGGTATCGCTCGCCGATCCCGGCCCAGTCAGCCGGCCGGGCGAACCACCACGCCCGCGGCGGCCAGTGCACCCTTGGCCTGGGCCACGCTGAACTCGCCGAAGTGGAAGATGGAGGCGGCCAACACCGCGTCGGCTCGACCTTCGAGGGCGCCCTCCACCAGGTGATCGAGGGTGCCGACACCGCCGCTGGCGATCACCGGCACTCCCGTGGCCTCGACCACGGCTCGGGTCAGCTCGAGGTCGAACCCGTCACGGGTGCCGTCCCGGTCCATCGACGTGAGCAGTATCTCGCCGGCACCGAGGCGCTCCGCCTCAGCCGCCCACGCCACTGCGTCGAGGCCGGTCGGCGTCCGGCCACCATGGGTGAACACCTCGAAGGCGCCATCCCCGGACACCCGCCTGCGGGCGTCGACATCACCGGACACCCGCCTGCGGGCGTCGATGGCCACGACCACGCACTGGGCCCCGAACTCGGCCGCGATCTCCGAGACCAGCACGGGGCGGTCGACCGCGGCGGTATTCACCCCGACCTTGTCGGCTCCGGCCCGCAACATTCGGCGGGCATCGTCCACCGACCGCACTCCCCCACCCACGGTGAGCGGGATGAACACCTGCTCGGCGGTGCGGGAGACGACGTCGACCATCGTGTCTCGCCCCTCGGAGCTGGCGGTGATGTCGAGGAACACCACCTCGTCGGCGCCCTCGGCGTCGTAGCGGGCGGCCAGCTCGACCGGGTCACCGGCATCGCGCAACCCCACGAAGTTGACCCCCTTGACCACCCGACCGCCGTCCACGTCGAGGCAGGGAATCACTCTGACGGTACGCATCAGGACCCAGCTGCTTCGGTCAAGACGCCCAGGGCATCGGCCACCTCGACCCGACCCTCGTAGATGGCCTTGCCCACGATCACCCCGGCGAGAGGCAAGCGGGCCAACGCCCGCAGGTCGTCGAGTGAGCCAACGCCACCCGATGCCACGACGTCGACGTCGGTGGCCGCGCAGACCGAGGCCAGACCGTCGATATCGGGCCCGGCCAGAGTCCCGTCCCGGGCGATGTCGGTCACCACGAACGCGGCCACGCCTTCGTCGGAGAATCGGGCCACCGCGTCGAGAACCCCGACTCCGGACGCCTCGGTCCAGCCCTGAACCGCGACCTGACCGCCCCGGGCATCGAGACCCACGGCAACCCCCCCGGGATGGTTGGCGGCCGCCCGCCCCACCAGATCCGGATCGGCGAAGGCGGCAGTGCCGATGACCACGCGACGAACGCCCGCAGCGAGCAGTTCATCGACCGCGGCCACGTCTCGCACCCCGCCACCTGTCTGCACCGCGACGCCCCGTTTGGCCAACGCCTGGGCCACTTCGGCGATCGCCGGCCGATTTCGGGGACCATCACCGCGGGCCGCGTCGAGATCGACGATGTGGACCCACCGGGCACCAGCGTCGGCGAAACCGATGGCCACCGCCACCGGATCGTCGCCGTAAACGGTCTCCTGGTCGTAGTCGCCCTGGTAGAGCCGCACGCAGCGGCCTCCTCGCAGGTCGATGGCCGGGAACAGGTCGATCACAGCGACTCCACCCAGTTGGCCAGCACGGCCAGCCCGGCGGTCCCCGACTTCTCGGGATGGAACTGCATGGCCCAGAGGTGGTCGCGCTCCACCGCGGCCACTACCGGTCCCCCGTAGTCGCACCGGGCCACCGTGTACGGCCCGTCCTCGGGGGCGTAGGAGTGCACGAAGTAGACCCAGACCGGGTCGGGCAGGCCGGCGAAGAGCGGCGGCTGGCCGACCAAATCGAGGGTGTTCCACTGCATCTGGGGGTGCTTGACCCCTTCGGGCAACCGCCGGACGACACCGGCCAGGATGCCCAGCCCCTCGACGCCTGGATCCTCCTCGGACGCCTCGAACAACAGCTGGAGCCCAACGCATATCCCGAGAAACGGCGTGCCTCGATCGACGGCATCGTGGGCCGCCCGGTCCAGTCCGGTGTCGCGCAACGCCTGCATGCAGCGCCCGAACGCCCCCACCCCCGGCAACACCACGCCATCGGCCCCGGCGGCGACGGCAGAGTCGGCGGTGAGCACCGCGTTCGCCCCGACCCGTTCGAGCGCCTTCTGGGCCGACCGCAGGTTGCCGATGCCGTAGTCGAGGACGGCAACAACCGGTCGACTCACGCCCACCTGCTCACCGTCGCCCCGGGTCGGCTCGGATTCACAGCAGACCCTTGGTGGAGGGCACGTCGGTCCCCTCCACCCGGACCGCGTCGCGCAGGGCCCGGGCCACGCCCTTGAAGCTGGCCTCGATCACGTGATGGGTGTTCTTGCCCCGCACCAGGTGCAGGTGCAGCGTGATCGCCGCGCTGGTCACGAACGCCCGCCAGAACTCCTCGGCCAGCTGCGGGTCGAAGGGCGGATCGCCCAGGATCCGCTCGCCCGGAGGCTCGATCTCGTACACCAGGAACGGTCGACCCGACAGGTCGACGGCCACCTCTACCAACGCCTCGTCGAGAGGGACGGCGATCGACGCGAAGCGGCGCACACCCGCCTTGTCGCCCAACGCCTCGGCGAACGCCTCACCCAGGGCGATGCCGGTGTCCTCGACGGTGTGATGGGCGTCGATTTCGAGGTCGCCGTCGGCCTTGAGCACCAGGTCGAAGCCACCGTGCTTGCCCAGCTGGCTGACCATGTGGTCGAAGAAAGGCAGACCGGTTGCGACCGCAACCTGGCCGGTGCCGTCGAGGTCGAGGCGCAGCTCGATCGACGTCTCCTTGGTCAGCCGGGTCCGGGTGGCGGTACGGGGGGCGCTGGCGCTGGTCATGACAGGACCTCTTTCATGGCGCCCAGGAAGGCGTCGTTCTCGTCGGGCGTGCCGATGGTGACCCGCAGGCAGCCGGCCAGGCCGGGCCACGACGCGGTGTTGCGGACCAAGACCGAACGGGCCACCAGGTCGGCCCAGAGCTCGTCGCCCGAGCGGTGCTCGGACCGGAACAGGATGAAGTTGGCGTCCGACGGCCAGGTGGTGAGCCCCAGCCCGGCCAACGCCAGCTCGACCCGGCGGCGCTCGGCGACGATCAGCTCGACCCGCGCGGTCATCTCCTCGGCGAAGCGCAGGGCGACCCGTCCGGCGATCTGGGTCACGGCGTCGAGGTGGTAGGGCAGCACCACCTTCTCGAGTTCGGCCACCAGCCAGCTCGGCCCGACGAGGTAACCCAGACGGGCGGCGGCCATCGACCAGGTCTTGGAGAAGGTGCGCACGACCACGAGCGATCGGCTCTCGCCGACCAGGTCGAGCGCCGACCACGACCCGAACTGCCCGTAGGCCTCGTCGACCACGGTGATGCCCACCCCTCGATCCACGACCGCCCGCACGACGTCGGGGTCCTCGGTCATTCCCGTCGGGTTGTTGGGCGAGCACAAGAACGTGAGGGCCGGGGCCGACGCGTCGAGCAGCCGGTGCACCTCGGCATGGTCGAGGGCCAGATCGGGCCCTCGGTGGCCGACCACCACGGTGGCGCCGGCGACCGATGCGATGTGGGAGTGCAGGCGATAGGTCGGTTCGAACACGGCGACCGACCTCCCCGCTCCGGCGTAGGCCAGGCACAGGGTCTGGAGCACCTCGTTGGAGCCGTTGGCCGCGAAGACCTGCTCGACATCCACGCCGTGGATCTCGGCGATACCAGCCCGCAGGTCGGTGGCGGCCCGGTCCGGGTAGCGGTGCCACTCGACCCGCGCCACCTCGTCGGCCACGGCGGCGGCGAAGCCGGGGGGCGGCGGGAACGGCGACTCGTTGGTGTTGAGGCGCACGGCCACGTCGACCTGGGGCGAGTGGTAGCCCTCGAGGGCGACCAGGTCGGCGCGTACCCGGGGCCGGTCAGCGGCGTCAGCGGCGTCAGCGGGCACGGTCACGGACCCGGATCGACTCGGCATGGGTGCTCAGCCCTTCGACATCGGCCAAGGCGATCACGTGCGGGCCGACTTCAGCCAATGCTCGCTCGTCGAGGGCCACGACGTGGACGTGCTTGACGAAGTCGTCCACCCGAAGCGCACTGGAGAATCGGGCCGAGCCATGGGTGGGCAGCACGTGGCTGGGTCCGGCCAGGTAGTCGCCCACCGACGCCGGCGACCACGGCCCGAGAAAGACCGCCCCGGCGTGGCGAACCATCGGGAGCAGGGCTTCGGGGTCGGCGGTGAGCAACTCGAGGTGCTCGGGCGCAATGGCATTGGCCACGGCCATGGCCTGGTCGGGTCCGTCGCACAGCACCGCATAGCCCGACACCGACAAGGTGGCCACGATGTCGTCGCGGCGAGACGACGCCTCAGCGATGGCGGCCACCTCGGCATTGACCGCGTCGGCCACGGTTTCGTCCCAGGTGACCAGCCAGGCCAGCCCGTCGGGGCCGTGCTCGGCCTGGACCACCACGTCGACGGCGGCGAACTCGGGCGGGATCGACCCGTCGGCGACCACCACCACCTCCGACGGACCCGGGAAGCTGGAGGGCACACCGACGACGCCTTCGCCGGCTACCTCCCGCTTGGCCAGGGCGACATACAGGTTGCCGGGCCCGACGATGACGTCCACCGGACGGATCGTCTCGGTGCCATACGCCATGGCCGCCACGGCCTGGGCCCCACCGATGCGGTACACCTCGTCGACCCCGGCCAACACCGAGGCGGCCAGCACTTCGTCGGCGACGGTGCCGTCCTTGCGGGGAGGAACGCACAGGACCAGCTCGGGCACGCCGGCCACCTGGGCCACGACTGCGGTCATGAGCACGGTGGAGGGGTAGTTGGCCCTTCCCCCAGGCACGTAGAGGCCAGCCCGATCGACCGGCACTCGACGGTCGCGCACCACGATGCCATCGCGCTCGTAGGTCACCTCGGGCGGGATGCCGGCCTGGTGGTAGGCGGCGATGTTGTCCCGAGCCACTTCCAGGGCGAGCCGCACGTCGGGCGCCACCCGATCGAGGGCGGCCTGACGCTCGGCCAGCGGGACGATCAGGTCGTCGAGGACGACGCCGTCGAAGCGCTCGGTGCACGCCCGCACCGCCTCGTCGCCCCCGGTTCTGACCTCGGCCAGGATGGCCCGAACGGCGTCCACCGGACCGTCGCCGTCTCGTTGGGGCCGAGGCAACCGGGTGCGCAGGTCACCGCTGAACCCGCGGAGATCGAGGCGTCGGAGCATGGGGTGGCTCATCGTACCGACGGGCCCGGGCCGCCCCGGTCCTGCTACAACGGGCCCATGAGCGTGTCTCCTCAGCTGTCGGTCGTCACCGCCACTGCGGCCGAGCTGCGCGAGCGGGTGCACGACCTGGCCATCGAGCTCGGCAACGAGGTGGGCGAAGACGCCGTCGCCGCCCTCCAGGAAGCCGAACGGGCGCTGGCCACCGCGGTGCGCCGGCTCGAGCACGCGGCCGGCCGTCTGCGCTGAGCCGCCCGGCCGGTGTCAGCGCCGCGACGGACAGAAGTCGGTCAGGACACACTCGTCGCATCGGGGCCTTCGGGCATCGCACACCCGACGGCCGTGGAGGATGAGGCGCAGGCTGAACGCGCCACGTTCGGCGGGGGGCACCATGGCGTTGAGAGCCAGCTCGACCTTCACCGGGTCGGTCTCGGTGGTCAGTCCCAGCCGGCCGGCCAAGCGCAAAACATGGGTGTCGACCGGCAGCCCGGGCCGTCCCAGAGCCACGGACCGCACGACGTTGGCCGTCTTGCGACCCACACCGGGCAGGGTGGTCAGGTCTTCGATCCGCTCCGGCACCTCGCCCCCGAAGCGTTCGACCACCGCGGCAGCCATCCCGATCAGGCTCTTGGTCTTCTGGCGGAAGAAGCCGGTGGAATGGACGATCGTCTCGACATCGGCCGGGTCGGCCATGGCCAGGTCGTGGGCGGTCGGGTAGCGGGCAAACAGCGCCGGGGTGACCTCGTTGACCCGCAGGTCGGTGGTCTGCGCCGACAAGATCGTGGCGGCCAACAGCTGGAACGCTCCGTCGTGGCGAAGCTCGCAGAGTTGGGTGGCGGTTCCGGGATACTTCTGGGCCAGGCGGACCTGGGTCTCTCGGGCCCGGCCGGCTGGGCTACGGGGGCGGGCCACCGAGCTCAGACGCCGCTGATGCCGACCAAGGACCCGACGGCATAGCCGATTCCGGCGGCCACCACCGAGATGATCACGTGGCGCCCCGCGGTCTTGACCTTGGATCGCCCGGTGAAGTTGGCCAGCACGATGCCCACGATGGCGGCGCCGACGAGCCCGAAGAGCACCGACGCCACGATGGCTGCAGTGCCGCTGAGGAAGAACCAGGGCACGAGGGGCACGAAGGCACCCACGACGAAGGCGAAGAACGACGACACCGACGCCTTGACGGGCGAGCCGGTGGCGTCGGGGTCGATGCCGAGCTCCTCCCGGGCGTGAGTGCGCAGGGCCAGTTCGGGGTTGCGCATCATGGTGGCCGCCAGGTGTTGGGCGTCTTCGGGCGGCACGCCCCTCGACTCGTAGATCTGGGCCAGCTCGAGCTGTTCGAAGTGGGCGTTGCGAGACAACTCGGTGCGTTCGAGTTCGAGTTCGGCCTCGAACAGCTCGGTCTGGGCCCGCATCGAGTTGTACTCGCCAGCGGCCATCGACACGGCCCCGGCGATCAGCCCGGCGATGCCCGCCAGGCGAACCACTGATGGCGCTGGGTTGGCCCCGGCGAAGCCCAAGATGAGCCCGACGTTGGACACCAGTCCGTCCATCACACCGAATACCGTGGCCCGGGCCGAACCGGCGGCCACATCACGGTGATGGTCGTCGTGGATCGGTCCGCCCACGGCCGCATCCACAATTGACGGATCGCTCACTCGGCTCACCCTACCGACCAGGGGTCCTAGCCTGAGCAGGTGCCCGGCCGCTACGACGTATCCCGTGACGAGTTGGCAGCCCTTCTCTCCGATCAACCCCGCTACCGGGTCGACCAGGTGTGGGACGGCCTGCACCGCACAGCCGACCTCCACGAACTCACCAACCTTCCGGCGGCGCTGCGGACCCGGCTCGACGACGCGCTCCCCCCTGGGTTGACCCCGGCCCGGACCTCCACCAGCGACGGCGGCGACACCGTGAAGTGGCTGTGGCAGCTCGGCGACGGTGCCCTGGTCGAGACCGTGCTGATGGCCTACGCCGATCGGGTCACCGTCTGTGTCTCGTCTCAGGCCGGTTGTGCCATGGGCTGCACGTTCTGTGCCACCGGCCAGGCCGGCTTCGAACGCAACCTCACCGTGGGTGAGATCGTCGAGCAGGTCGTGCGGGCTGCAACCGCCGCTCGACCTCGCCGGGTGTCCAACGTGGTGTTCATGGGCATGGGCGAACCGCTGGCCAACTACGACGCCACCCTGGGCGCGGTCCACCGACTCCACGACGACCTCGGCATGTCGGCCCGGCACCTGACGGTGTCGACCGTCGGCGTCGTCCCCGGGATCCGGCGACTGGCCGACGAACCGCTCCCGGTCAACCTGGCCGTCTCGCTGCATGCGGCCAACGACGAACTACGCGACCAGCTCGTTCCCCTCAACCGCCGATACCCACTCGCCGCGCTGACCGAGGCCTGCGCGGCCTACCTCGACGCCAAGGGCCGTCGGCTGTCGTTCGAGTGGGCGCTGATCGCCGGGGTCAACGACCGACCCAGCGACGCCGACGAACTGGCCGCCCGAGCCCGAGGCCTGGGCGCCCACGTCAACCTGATTCCCCTCAACCCGACTCCCGGGTACGCCACGCCGGGGACCCGACCAGCCGGGGTCCGAGCCTTCCGCGATCGGCTTCGGTCCTTGGGCGCCAACGCCACGATTCGCCAGAACCGGGGAACGAGCATCGACGCGGCCTGTGGCCAGCTCCGGGCCAACGCCGTCGAGGTCAGTCTCCGCCCGAGTTGACCTCTCCGTCGGGGCGAGGACCGGCACCACGAACTCGTCCGGCAAACTGGTGTCATGACTCAGCGCTGGACCAACCCCTCGCTGCCCCAGACGCTTCAGATCGCGGTGTTCCTGTTGTACTTCAACGCCGTGCTCGGCCTGCTCCAGGGCACCCTCTATGGCGCCTTCGGGTCTCTCTTCGGATTGGCGGCGGTCGCCGGTTATGCCGCCGGCGGCTTCGGCATCGCCAACGAGAAGCGCTGGGGCTACGTGCTTGCGGTCGTGATCAGCGCCGGCGAGGTGCTCCTGCTCATCGCCCTGGTGGGCATCACCAACCTGTTGACGTCGCTGGCGGTCATCACGTTCGCCTTCTCCGTGGCCCTGGTGGCGCTGCTGATCCACCCCGACAGCCGCTCGTACCAGCGCATCTGGTTCAAGTAGCGGCCGCCTACCGAAACGCAGGGATGACCTGCTCGGCGAAGAGCCGAACGGTGGTGTCGTCGGGCAGGTCGACCGGCCAGGCCACGATCCCGCCCAACCCGAGCGCCTGGTACTGCTGAATGCGCTCGATGACCTGCTCGGGGGTGCCGACCAGGTTCCCGGCCCGCCATGACTCGACCGGCTCGCCCCGCAGCGACCGCGACCCGGCCGATTCCACCTCGGCCTCGGTTTCGCGCACGAACACGTCAGGCGACCACGTCTTGACGATCTCGTCGTAGTCGCGTCCCACCCGAGCGCAGTGACCCTTGAGGACCTCGCACTTGTGGGCGAACTCGGCCGGGTTGCCGCCGAAGTTCGACCGGTCGGCGTGACGGGCCACGACCCCGAGGGTCAGCTGCTCGCCGCCACCGCCGATCCAGATCGGTGGGTGGGGACGCTGGAGGGGCTTGGGGTCGCACTGGGCCCCCTGGACGTCGAAAAGCTCGCCAGCGAAGGTCGTCTCGGGCAGGGTCCACATCGACCGCACGATCTGGACGGTCTCGGCTAGGAGGCGGATGCGCTCGGCCGGTGCCGGGAACGGGTAGCCGTAGGCCTGGTACTCGTGCTCGTACCAGCCCGCCCCGATCCCCCAGTCGAGGCGTCCCCCGCTGATCACGTCGAGGTTGGAGGTGATCTTGGCCAACAGGGTGGGGGTGCGGTATCCGGCGCAGCCAACCATCTGGCCGAGGCGGACTCGGGAGGTGACCTGGCTGAGCGCAGCCAGCGTCGTCCAACACTCGAACACCGCTTCCTGGGCTGGGACGGGCAGGTTGTGGAAGTGGTCGTAGACCCAGATCGAGTCGTAGCCCAACTCGTCGGCCAGCCGAGCGATGTGGAGGGTCTGGGCCCATTTGGCCTCCGCACCCTCCACCTCGACCAACTCGGTCTTCCACCCCTGGGGAACGAACGTCCCGAAGATCATCTCGCTCGGCATGGCCGCACCCTACGTGGCCGACCGCGGCTCTCGTCCGGGTGTCGGGAGCGAGTCATGGGGCGGCGAAGCGTGCGGTCGCTTCGCCGCAGTACCCGCAGTTGTCCGGCCCGGTGCGCAGGTTGCGCCCCATCCCGCACCGGGCGCACATCTTCGAACCCGGCAAGCGCTGGATCCACCCCCAACCGCGCCGGGGAGACGTCGACCACCAAACCAACACGCCGAACGCGGGGAGCACGCTGGCTGCGGCGACCAGGCTGCCGGTGACCACGACCAGCCATGGCAACGCCAGCCCGGCCACCTCGATGAACAAGAAGAGCGTCGCCCTCGCTCGATCGCGAAAGACCGGACCGGTACTGCGCAGGCCGAGCAGGGCCACACAAGTCATCGCAGCGGTGAACGACGCTCCAGCGACCACGACGCCCGTGCCCCTCGCGGATAGCACCGACGCCGATATCAGCGACTGCATACCGATAATCGACGACGTTCTCAGAGCAGAAGCCCGGTGGGGATACCTACCTCTCGTCTGGCGGGCCACTATTCCAGGTCTATTTAATAATGGCGTCGAAAGTACCCTTTCCTTAACACCGCGCCGACACCATCATTACTGATTTGAGTATATCGACACATGCCCCTCCCTCATCGACACTCTCAAGGCCGCCGCCGAATGTCACTAGTCAGCTCACGTCACAAACTTCCGCTTCTTGGCACATTCTCGGGACCTTCCCAGTACTCCGCGACTAGCTGCTCGAAGAGAACATGATCGCGATGCGGCAACGGCGTTAGCAGCTTATAGCGGGCCAGGACAAACACCTTTCTCCGGAACCCACGGGTACTACGAACCTGAGGGAATACCCATCCCCGAACGTCCTCGACGATCGAGATTTCCGTCATCTCACTCCAGCTTCGACTCCACAACGTGACGCCCCAAACGCGATGGAACAATCCACACTGATCGACAACAAGATGATCGAATGAGTAGCCAAGCAGAGCGACCCCGGACAGTACTGATATAACAATGAGGACAAGTGCCCAGGTGGTTTGGCCCGCTGATTGCGAGGTCGCAAGTATTTCAAACCCGCCAAATGAAGCCATCCAACACACTATGCCCATCAATCCGAAGGCGGCCCTAACGAAAGTAAGCCTCGTGAACACGTGTACGGATTGGTCAGCAGTCTGACGCATTTTTTCTCGCCAATGCTGAGCCGGCGGGAAGCGCGCCCCCGCCGGACGCCAGCCCAGTGATAACTCCGGATTCCACTAGGCGACCGGCAGCATCGCGTGTAGCAGCCCTATCGCCTGCAACAAGCGCTGACGCCAATCCGCGCCCAGCACCGCTCAGCCCGCGGCCGGCCTTGGCGGCGCTGACCAACGCTCCAGTACCAACCGTCCCCGCAGTAAGCACCGCATCGAAACCGGTCTCGGCACTGAAGATCGCCTGGTTTCCACACTTCGCAGCCCGCTGACCCGTGCGGACGGCGAAGCCTGCCGCTGCGGCTACAGCACACGCCCCGGCCGTAGAGAACGTGCAAACGGCTAGCGGAATAACGACTGCGGCGACGCTGAGTACGTTGCTCCAGAATCCTTTTCCGCTTAGGTCGCTGGTGTTGATGGGGTCGCCGTAGACGTAGACGTAGGCGTTGGCGCAGCCTCCCTGGATGGGGTCGACGGACAGGAATCGGCCTGACCGTGTCGACAGCGCCCTGGCCCCCATGTGCACCACGCCGTTGGACTCACTCAACTTGGAGGACGACCCGTAGGCCGCCAACTCCGCTGAGCCAGCCACCGTGTCAGCCACCGCAGTAAGCGGCGCCCCCCACGGGTCATACCGAACCAACCCACCCTGGGCCTCACCCACCTGATTGGTCACCACCAGCGTGTGACCAAACAGATCCGGCAACGCCAACGACGGATCATCCCCACCGGTCGGCACCGTCACCGACACCCCACCCGGCAGGACCACCACATCCTCCACCCGCTGATAGTTCTCGTCATACACCGCAGCAATCGCATCGCCGAACCCGCTGTAGCCATAGCGAGTCGTCGACGACCCCTCCACCCGACCGGTCAACCGATCCAACGGATCCCGCAGATAGGACACCGATGTCGACCCGGTCGACATCGACGCCAACCGATCCGAACTGTCCCACGTGTAGCTCGTCGCTCCCTCCGCCGTGGTGTTCCCATGAGCGTCATAGGACACCGATGTGGTCACCGACCCCGTGGTCGACGACACCAACTGGTCCGCCCCGTTGAAACAACTATGAGTCACCGACGCCCCCTGACCCGCTGGTGTCCACGTCGAACGAACCCGATTCGTGTTCGCCCCAGCCGCCGCATTGTTCCCAGCCTGGCTGGAACAGTTCCCACCCGTGGCAGACCCATAGTGATAGTCACCTCGACCGACCCCGAGATGAGCGGTCACGAGACGACCGGCCCCGTCGTAAACCAAGTCGTCACCCGAAGGATTCGGATCGGTCAACCCGCCAACCGACACCGCCACCTTCGACTCAACCACCCGCCCGCCCGACGACTTGGTCGCCGTATGCACCCCAACCGGGGTGGGTTCACCCCCACTGGGACGCTCATAGGTCACCCCAACCCGGTTGCCCCGCTGGTCATAGCCAACGGACTGGCTCAGCGCACCTCCCTGATAGGTCACGGCGGTCATCCGACCCACGCTGTCGTAGGTCACCGACGCGTCGGCTTTGGTGCTGCCACCCACCGTGGCCGTGACGGACGTCAACTGGCTCTTGTTGTCGTAGCCCTGGTTGACGATCATTGCCCCGCTCACCGTGCGCACCAATCGTCCCGGTTGGTCATAGGTGTAGTAGGTGCTATGACCGACTGCGTCGCTGTAGGACACCAGGCGGCCGAGAAGATCGACTGTCGACGATACAACTGGGTCGTCGGTGGGATCGGCCGGGGTCGCGTTGTTGTCGGTCACCGCGCTGATCAGCGGGTTGCCCCACACGCCATAGGTGTAGGTCGCGACTCGAGCCGCACTCGATCCTTGAGCGGGCCAGGTCCGCGTGATCACCCGACCGCGGGCGTCGTAGGAGGTGCATTCCCAGGGTTGCGACGATATCGACGCACCCGGACCGACTCGTCGACCAACCATCCGACCCGCTGGGTCATATAAGAACTGTTGGGCTCGGCCGGCCACCGTTGACGACGGCGCCGGGTCGGTTTGCTGAGCGACCCGGCCCCACTGGGGGCTACCCGCCGTCACCCCGCAGGCAGTGGCCAACGCACCACTGACCTGGCCCGAACCACACGACGAATGGGTTGGCGTTCCGCAATAGTGAACGTAGGTGGTGGTCGACCCGCCGGGCAGAGAGCTGGCCGTCTTGCGCAGCCACCGGTTGGAGCTCGGTGACTCGTAGCTCGTGGTGGACCGCAAGGCCAGAGATGCCGGGTCCTGGGTTACCGCGGTGACCAAGCCGAGTTCAGCTCCGATCCCCGAAGCGGCGTCGACATAGGAGGTCGATACCACCTTGCCGTCAGGATCGATGGTGGTAGTCACCCGACCGAAATCAGGATCCTGCATCGAGTTCGGCATGGCACAGCACCCGGTGCCAGTGATGTACAAACCGTTCAGCGTGTTCGACGAACCCAGGAAATCTATTTGGATGCGGTGCCGGCCCGCCGGGATTATGGGGCTAGCAGGCCACATCCCGGATTGCCATTCGCCATAGTCGGAAACGTCATCTTCGTTCGCGCTTGGCGCGTTCATGTCGTACCAGAGCACGCCATCCACATAGAGCATGACCCGCTGGGTTGTAGATGCTTGGAGCAAGGCCGGGATCGACAAGTCGACAATGCCGGTCAGGCGCATACTCCAGGTGAACGGGCTTGAGGTCTGCGACGATGGCCGGGTGACGCCGCTGGGGGTGACTGGCAGCGCGTTAGTCGCCCACTGTGTGCACAAGGTGTCGGCGGGACAGCCCGGCCCGCTCGGACCAGTGCCACCCGGACCGACCCCGTGGCGAGCCGGCGTCCCAGCGAAGTACGGGTTGGACCAAAAAGTGGCAGCTAGACCGTCGATCCCTTCGTCGTAGCGGTACTGGGTGCGTGGCACCGTGACCGAACACGCACCGGCCGGGGTATAGGGGGCATTCGTGCTGAAACAGGAGGCCGGCGCTGGTCCGTAACGGTCGGTGAGCAAGTTGGTGAAGGTGTCATACACGTCAGTGGTCTGCAGCCCCGCTGCGTCTTTCGACTTCAGCACCCGGTCGACGGTGGTGTCCCAGGTCGTCTCCGTTGCGCGGCCTCCAGCGTCTTCGGACTTGGTCACCCGGCCCTGGTCGTCCCAAGTCAGTCGAGTGGCGTAAGTCGACGACGCGACGAAACCGTCCACGTTGACCCACGCTTCTTTCTTCGCCAGGTCGTAGGAATAGACCCGACGCGACCGGGTTGCGCCCGGCGTCGGCGCAGGCTGGGTCACCGACGACACCCGCCCGTTAGGAAGATAGGAGATGGTTGTCGCACACGTCGGAGTCCCGTCGGTGGCCGAGGCCGGACAGTCAGATCGGTTCCCGGACGACACTGCGTCGAACGCCAACGGATCGCGGACTAGGGAGAGAAGCCCGGTGCCCGAGTACGCGAAGTCGGCGGTCACCCCACCGGGGTTGACCAGCCGGACCAGAAGACCCGAGCCGTCGTACACCAGCTTGGAAAAGCTCGGGGCACCGGGTGTGCCATCCCAATAGTCGATCCGGGCCAACATCCCGTCCGGCGCGTTCGAAGCCTGCCCATAGCCCGAGCCGTCACACGACGATGCTCCGTAGCACAAGTTGATCGAACGACCAGTCACCGGGTCGGTGATAGCGGTCAACACCGGTGACCCCACCGTGCCCGCCAGCGTCGTGTACGTGTAGGACAGCGCGGTGGGTTGGCGGTCATCGGCGACCGTGCTCACCGAACGAACCCACCCGTCGTTCCCAAAGCGATACAGCACGTTGTCGCTCGTCGACAGCTCTATATCGCCTTTCGTGGCCGCCCCCGCGACGGTGGTCGTCGCTACTGTCAAATAGTCAGTGCTCCCAGCTGGCGGGGCATAGGTGCCGTCGTTGCGACGGGTGAATACCAGGGTGTCGCCACTCGAGCTGTGGACCACTACATGGGAACCGAGATCCTGGGCCCGGTTCCAAGACCCCGCCCCCGGGTTGGCCGCCAAACGCCAACCCGCCGGTAGCCCTGTTACTCCAGGGCGCAGCCAACTCCCCGGCACCACGAAACGATCGCTCTCGCCCGTGGGCGCCGAGTCGTTGCGAGCCCAGAACTGAACGTCGCCGGAGCCGGCGGTCGAGTACTCGACCCGGACACTGTGCGCCGACCCAGGCGCCCAGCCCAGCGCAGCACCGAAACTCGGTGACGAACCCGCTCCTACCGTCACATACGGCGTCGACGAACCATCTAAGTACACGGTCATCGTGCCTGACCCAGTCCGACCGCCCAAACGCCATGTCCCGGTCGAAGGCACCGTGATGACACCGCTCCAAGACGCCGACACCCCGCTCCAAGACGCCGTGTAGCCCCCCATGGGCGATGACGCCCACACGAAGTTCACGGCCGGATCGACCCGCTTTCCGATCACCGACCCACCCGACGAGTACGTCCCGTACAAGCCGGTCTGGCCGCCATCGACCGACGTTGCCCCCTGCGAGTCGTAGTTCAATGCCACCCCCGCAGACCCTGACAAAGTCTCGAGCTGATGCGGGCTGACACTCACCGCCAAATTCCCCGTCATCATGTTGACCGTCACATTCGCCGTCGGCGTACTCGGCGATGGCGCCCCCTCGCTCGGCGTCACCGTCGACCCCGGCACGGTCCCGACCGTGTCCGTCGCCGACGGACCACCCGCACCCATCCGCTTCTTCACCGTGAACGACCGGAACTCAGTCGCCGCAGCCGGCGGCGCATAATTTGTCGGCGACCACGGCGACCCAATCCCCGTGCGCACACGAACGAAGTACGTCATTCCATCAGCCAACGCCCCCGCCGGCACCGTCCACGTGCGACTGTTCAACCACCCCGAATCCAACACCGTGCCCCCACCACCAGATTCAGTGGACACCCGGAACTCGTACAAGGCATTCGGATCATTCGTCGCTGCCGCTTCCAAGGTGGGCGTCGACGACGACACGGTGCCCGTTGGAGACGTCAGCACCGTCGGATTCGGGGTCTGATAATAGCGGTACTCAATAGCCAGATCGGTTAGCACCTCATAGCTGTCCATATCCTCTGGCCACGACGCTGTCGGTGGTTCCAGGCCCCGCATCCCGTACCACGACCCACCAGGATGCGAAGCCGCCCAACTCGTCACATCTGCCGAGTGTCCACCCAGCCACGAATAGGACGGCAGTGCCGTGCCACTATTCACGATTGCCCCAAACGACATTGGCTGCAAGTTGTGCCCAAATACCTGAAACTCCTCGAAGCCAATAACTGAGGTGTCCACCCGCAGCTGCGCCCACACCAGGTGCCAGGGCTGACCACCAGAAGGCAACGTAGGCGTCGGAACATACGCCCGAGCCCGCCACGTCGAACCGGTCGCCTGGTTCGTCCCCACCCGCAAGCCGGAAACCTGTGAGCCACCCGACGTGTAGCTCACCGCCTGCGTACCAGACTCGGCGTCGAACACCGTCGGATCGATCACCACCGGAAACGCCGATGCCGGCAACGACTCCAGCCACTCACGACTCACCGACACGGTGATCGAACCCGAGTCGTCCTTGGCTGACACCTCGAACACCGCACCCGCGGCCTTCGGAGTCACAGAACGCTCGGCCGTATCAACCGTCAACGGGGGCACCACCCCCACCTTCACCCCACCAACGATCAAATCGACCCCACCATCAGCGTTCAACTCAGGCCGAGCCCCAGCAACCGAAAACTCGAACGAGGTCGGCGCCTTCGCCGACGCCAGCACCAAAACGCTCGTCAACCCCAGAAGCCGACACCGAATACACGACATCTGTCTCCACCCAGAGGTCGTCGTAGGTCGCCGACTGCCCATCGATCTGAGGCTTGACCCCCGGAGTCGCCCCCACCGGCGAAAACGACAGCGTCTGACCCGACAACACGAACGACACCAACCCGCCCTCGTCCCCAGAAGGCCCGAAGGACACCGACCAACGATTGGCCGCTGAGCGATACCGCCCCGGCGTGTCCTCATCGACGACCAAACTCGGATCGATCTCCCGCCACTCCGACCCCGTGCCCTCCTGGAAATACTTCGGCTGGGAATGCACCACCATCGAAACCCCACCATCGGACAAGTCCCACGACTCCGTCGTCGCCGTCCGCTGATCGACCTTCTCCTTCACCCGAGTCGCCTCGCCCGCCTCATCCACACCCGAACGACCGACCGGAACCTCAGAGGACACCGCCTCCTGGGCCGGCGACTTCGGCACCGCCACCTCGCGGGCCCTCTCCTCCGTCGGCACCGCATCAACCGGCTCAACCGCCCCCACGTCCACCATCGTCGCCCCGAAACAGGCCACGACCGACACCACACACCCCAAACACCGGACTACAGCCCGACGACCCATCACAGCCCCCCGTTTGCCGGTTCACCAGTAGCGAAGCCAGGACGGTAGGACACCGCTGCGCTTCGTCACGTGCCTTTCGGTGAACCTTCGGCAAACAGTTCCGGCAGGAAGGTGAACCCGCCGCCACACGGGGTACGTGGGCACAATGGGGAGATGTCGGTCCTGTTGCGTGACGCGCTCGAGCTGGCCATGGCCATCGCCGTGGGCGGGATGCTGGTGAGCGCCGTTCGCCGGCTGCGCCGAGGCGAGATCAAGGTGTACCGCTGCGTCGACTGCGAACGGCCGACCTCTCGGGGCTACCCCCGTTGCAAGCATTGCGGCGTCGCTCAGCCCGACGCGTTGTGACCAGCGAGCCGGTGGACCGGGTGCCGTTGGGCGACGGGCCCCTGCCCGAAGGGGAGGCCAAGGCCGCCGCCGTCCGATCGATGTTCGACGCCATCGCGCCCCGCTACGACCTGGTCAACCGCATCATGACGTTCCGCCTCGACGTCCGGTGGCGGCGGGCAACCGTGCGGGCCCTGCGACTCCCCGTCGGCTCGTCGGTGGTCGACGTCGCCGCCGGCACCGGCGACCTGTGCCGCGACCTGGCCGCCGCTGGCCTCGTGCCGATCGGGGTCGACCTCTCCTTCGGGATGCTCGCCAACGCCCGCACAACCGCACCGCTGGTCCAGGCCGACGGACTCCGACTCCCCTTCCCCGACGCATCCCTCGACGGCGCCACGTGCGGGTTCGCCCTGCGCAACCTGGTCGACCTGCCCGCCTTCGCCGCCGAGTTGGCCCGAGTTGTTCGTCCCGGGGGTCGCATCGGCCTGCTCGAAGTGGCCACCCCGTCCAACCCGGTGCTCCGGGCCGGTCACTCGATCTACTTCGGTTCGGTCGTGCCCAAGATCGGCGCCCTCCTCTCCGACGGCGCCGCCTATCGCTACCTCCCCCGCTCGGTGGCCTACCTGCCCGAGCCCACCGCGCTGGTCGAGCTCTTCGCCCAGGCCGGGTTCGCCGACACCAAACGAACTGAGCTCACCGGTTGTATCGCTCAGCTCCTCGTGGGCACCCGTCAGGACCCGGGGTGAGCGAAGAGCTCATCGCCCGAACCCACTTCAGCGACCACTCCCCCGAGGGTCCCTTCGGCGACCACGACCTGGTGTTCGAAGGCCCCGACGTCCGCCTGGTGGGCCGGGGCATCGCCCGACGCATTCCAGTGGGCGACGGGCCCGATCGCCTGGCTCGGGCGTCACACGACACCGCTCGAGCCCTCGATGCCATCGTCGACGACGGTCCGGCTGAGATCGCCGGCCCCGGTGTCGGACCGCTGGCGCTGGGCGCCCTGCCCTTCGCGTCGAGCGCACCCGGCTCGCTGGTCATCCCCGCGCTCATCCACGGATGGTCTGCCGACGGATATCAGTGGACCACCCGCATCGGCACCCGAGCCGACCTCGACCGGCACACTGAACCGGTCCGAACGACGCCGTCACCGGACCCGACCACGGTGCACACCCGGACGAGCCGCACCGACGACGAGTGGTGCCAGGCCGTCACCGCCGCGGTCGACGCCATCCGATCGGGTGAACTGCGCAAGGTGGTCCTGGCCCGAGAGCTGATCGTCGACGCCGATCGGCCGTTCTCGCCCGGACGGATCCTGGCTCGCCTGGCCGCGACGTACCCCCACGCCTATCGGTGGTCGCTCGACGGGTTCATCGGCGCCAGCCCCGAGCTGCTGGTGCGCAGGGCCGGCGACCTCGTGGCCGCCCAGCCCATGGCCGGCACCGTGCCCCGAGGCCTCGACCCGGCCGCCGACGCCGCAGCCATCTCGGCCCTGAAGGCGTCGGCCAACTTCAGCAACGAGCACCAGATCACCATCGACGCCGTGCTCGACGGGCTCCTGCCGTTCTGCTCCTACGTCGATGCCGACGCCGATCCGGTGGTCGTCTCCCTGGCCAACGTCTCGCATCTGGCCACCTCGGTCCACGGTCGCCTCTCGGCCCCCGAGGCGTCGGTGCTGGCCCTGGTCGCGGCGCTCCACCCCACCCCGGCCGTCGGCGGCGCCCCCACGGCCAACGCGCTGGCCGTCATCGACCGCATCGAAGCGATCGACCGGGCCCGCTACGCCGGGCCGGTGGGCTGGGTCGACGCCGCCGGCAACGGCACGTTCGCCGTGGGGATCCGCAGCGCCGAACTCGACGGCAACCACGCCCGGCTCTTCGCCGGTAACGGCATCGTCGCCGATTCCGACCCAGCCCAAGAACTGCGAGAGAACGACGCCAAGATGAGCGCCCTGGCCCACGCCCTCACCACCTGAGCACTCAGCCCAGCGCCCGAGCGACCCCGTCGTGTAGGGCTGCGTGGGCGGCGACGTTCGCAGCGCGGTCGGTGTGCACCACGACCAGGCGCGGTCCCGACACCCGCTGGACCACCTCCATCGCGGCGTGCCACCCGTCGATGCCGTGGGCCTCGACGGTGGGCAACCCGTGGGCGCCGGCCAAGGTCGGCAGGTCGACGTCCTGGGGGGTGCCGAAGAGCCGCTCGAAGCGGTCGACGCCGAGCACCTCGCTCTGGGGCAAGAACGAGAAGATCCCGCCGCCCCCGTTGTCGATGACCACCAGGGCCAGGTCGGGTTGGTCGGCGGCCAGGCCCAACAAGGCGTTGGCGTCATGGAGGAACGCCAGATCGCCCAACAGCGCAGCCGTCGGACCAGCCGTGGCCAGCGCCACTCCGACTGCGGTGGAGACCACCCCGTCGATGCCGTTGGCCCCCCGGTTGCCGAGGACGCGAAGGCCACGACGGGGCGCGGCGAACCACTCGACGTCGCGAGCCGGCATCGACGCGGCGACCACGAGCGAGCTGCGCTCAGGTAGGGCGGCCACCAGCGATCGAGCAACAAACGGCTCGGTGAGCTCGCCGATGGCGCCCAACACCTCGTCGATGGCCCGTTGGGCCACCGCCTCAGCCGTCGCCCACGCACCGGACCACCGATCGTCTCGGGCCGGTCCCAGTCGTTCGGCCAACCCAAGCGCCCACCCGGTGGGGTCGCCAGCGGCGACGACCGCAGCCTGGCGGTCGGCATCCCACCAGGCGCCGTGGGGGTCGATAACGACCTGGTGGGCTCCACCCTCGTTGAGCCAGGCGCCCAGCACCTTCGACAGCGGGGGCTGCCCGAAACGCACGACCACCTCGGGGTGATGGTCGGTGGCGAACGGCCGGTGGCGCAGCAGGGAATCGAAGCTGGCCACGGTGGGCGCCGCCGGCACTCGAACCCCCGAACGCGGGTCGGCCACCACCGGCCATCCCGTGGCCGAGGCCAGCGCCGCCATGGCCGACGCTTCGGGCCCGGGCCCGCCAGCCACGATGATCCCCCGCTCGACCTGCAGCTCGTCGGCCACCCGGTCGAGGTCGGCTGAGCGAGGGGCCCGTTCGGCTCCGACGGGCTGATGCCACGGCGACCCGTCGGCCCGCCCCGGAGGTAGCGTCGCCGGGTCGCCGACCAGCGGTTCGCGAAAAGCCAGATCCAGGTGGACCGGACCCGGCGGGGCGCCGGTGGCCTCGGCCACCGCCCGGGATGCCATCGACCGCCAGGCGGGCGACACGGCCTCGTCGGGGACACCGGGGGCGCAGAACCAGCGCACCGCCCGCCCGTACAAGTGCTGCTGGTCGACGGTCTGAGGCGCCCCGACGTCGTGGAGCTCGGGGGGGCGATCGGCCGTGCAGACCAGCAACGGGACCCGGGCGTAGGACGCCTCGAGCACCGCCGGATGCAGTTCGGCTGCCGCCGTCCCGCTCGTGACCATCACGACCGCGGGCACTCCCGTGGCCAGGCCGATGCCGAGGGCCAGAAACCCCGCCGAACGCTCGTCGAGACGGACATGCACGGCGAAACGCCCGTCGGCGTCGAGAGCCAGGGCCATCGGCGTCGAACGCGATCCGGGACAGATCACCGCGTGGCGCAGGCCCGACCGGGCCCACTCGTCGACGATCGTCGCGGCGAACGTGGCCGCTACCGTCATCGGCGATGCTCCATGTCGAGCGGGCGGGAAATGGCCCCCGAATCGTCCTGGTCCACGGCTTCACCCAGAACGCGAGGTGCTGGGGTCGGGTGGCCGACGACCTGGCCGTCGATCATGAGGTGGTGCGGGTCGACGCCCCCGGCCACGGTGGGTCCTCGGCGGTGGCCACCGATCTGGTCGACGGCGCCGCCCTCCTCGGGCAGGCGGGCGGCGAGGGCGCCTACCTCGGCTACTCGATGGGTGGGCGCTTGGCCCTGCACCTCGCTCTGGCTCGCCCCGACCTCGTGCACCAGCTCATCCTGGTCGGTGCCACCGCTGGGATTGACGACCTCGAGGCCCGGACGGCTCGCCGGGTCGACGACGAGGCGCTGGCCGCCCGGCTCGAAGCGATCGGCGTCGACGCGTTCGTCGACGAGTGGCTGGCGCAGCCTCTCTTCGCCGGCTTGGACTCCACCACCGACGCCCGCGACGCCCGCCGAGCCAACACCGTGGCCGGCATGGCGGCCAGCCTGCGCCTGGCTGGCACCGGGGCCCAACAGCCGCTGTGGTCGGCGTTGGCCACCCTGGCCATGCCCGTACTGGTCGTCGCCGGGGAGCACGACGAGCGCTATCGGGCGGTGGGCGAACGCCTGGTGGCGGCGATCGGTGCCACTGCCTCGGCCGTAGTGGTGTCCGGCGCCGGACACGCCTGCCACCTCGAAGCTCCCGACGCGTTCCTCGCCGTCGTACGACCCTGGCTGGCCGACCACGCCAGCTGATGCGAGACGGGCCGGTCCGCTCACGCCGACAGCGCCAGTCCCGCGCCCAAGGCCAGCCCGAAGACCAACTCCAGGCGGGCCGACGCGCCAAGGGCACCGATCAGCTTCGGACCGGTGGCACCCGAGGTGATGACCCTCACGACCCGAACGGCGACCGGCAGCGATACCAGGGCCAGTAGGGCCAGGGGTCGAACGACGGCGATGGCGACCAGACAGGCGTAGGCCGCGACAACCAGCACCACGGCCAGCGAACGGGTGGACCCGTCACCCATTCGGACGGCGAGGGTGCGCTTGCCCACGGCGGTGTCCGAGGAGATGTCCCGCAGGTTGTTGACCACCAGGATCAGCGTGGCCAGGAAGCCCACGGGCATCGATACCGCCACCGCCAGGAGGGTCACCGATTCGGACTGGACGTAGCTGGAGCCCACCGTGGCCACGACACCGAAGAACACGAACACGAACACTTCCCCCAGACCGGCGTACCCGTAGGGCCGGGGTCCCCCGGTGTAGAAGTAGCCGGCAGCCAACGACACGGCCCCCACCACCAGCAGCTCGGGACCGACGGCCAGGGCCAAGGCCAAGCCAGCTCCGGCGGCGACCAGCGCCGCCACCACCGTGGCTCGACGCACCTCGGCCGGCGTGGCCAACCCGGAGCCCACCAGACGGGTCGGCCCCACCCGGTGGGTGTCGGCGCCCCGCACGCCGTCGGCGTAGTCGTTCTGGAAGTTCGTGGCCACCTGGATGGCCACGGCGACAATCAGCGCGGCGCCGGCTCGCCACCACACCAAGCCCCCAGGCACTCGCCCGACGGCCGCCGCCGTGCCGACCACCACCGGAACCACGGCAGCGGCCAACGTGCGGGGCCGAGCCCCGATCAGCCACCGCCTCACGGGCGCGCCCCCATGCGCCACCCGCTCACGGGCGGCGGGGAAACCGGGAGAAGTCCGGGGGTCGCTTCTCGACGTAGGCGTCGCGCCCTTCCTGAGCCTCTTCGGAGAGGTAGTAGAGCAAGGTGGCGTCGCCGGCCAGTTGCTGAATACCGGCCAGGCCGTCGTCGGCCGCGTTCATCGACGCCTTGAGGAGCCGGAGCGACAGGGGGGACAGCGCCAGCATTTCCTGACACCACCCGACCGTCTCCACCTCGAGGCGTTCGAGGGGCACGACCGTGTTGACCAGACCCATGTCGAGAGCCTGCTGGGCGTCGTACTGGCGG
This sequence comes from Actinomycetes bacterium, assembly GCA_031399525.1. Classification (GTDB taxonomy): domain Bacteria; phylum Actinomycetota; class Acidimicrobiia; order Acidimicrobiales; family CADCSY01; genus JANNNX01. Next base: position 267,990 of record JANNOZ010000010.1, read on the forward strand.
CACAGGAACCAGATCTCCCGGGCCTTCTTCTGGCCGACGCTGCGAGCCAGCAACCCCGAGCCGTACCCGCCGTCGAAGCTGCCGACCCGAGGACCGGTTTGGCCGAAGCGGGCATTCTCGGCCGCGATCGTGAGGTCGCAGACGACATGCAGGACGTGGCCGCCGCCGATGGCGTAGCCGGCCACCATGGCCACCACCGGCTTGGGGCACCGGCGGATCTGGATCTGCAGATCGAGCACGTTGAGCCGACCGATCCCCCGGCGGGCGACCTCGTCATCACCCAGGTAGCCGTCGTCGGCTCGTATGCGCTGGTCGCCCCCGGAGCAGAAGGCCAGGTCGCCCTCGCCGGTGAAGATGATGACCCCGACATCGGGGTCGTCCTGAGCCAGGTGGAACGCATCGATGAGTTCGGCGACGGTCTGGGGCCGAAAGGCGTTGCGGACCTCGGGGCGGTTGATGGTGATCTTGGCCATCCCGTCGGCCGTCGCATAGCGGATGTCCTGCCAGGTCCCCTGCTCGTGCCAGTCCGCTCCCGGGGTGATCGTCATCGGCCGGACGGTAGTCCGTCGAGCCGAGCCAGCCAGCGGCGTCGGTACGCTGCGGACGGGATGGGCCGCGTGATCGCCGTCGAAGCGGTGCTCGACCGATGGTTCGTCGATGCCGTCGGCGCGGTGTGGGAGCGGGGCGATGCCGTGTTTCCCATCGACCCTCGCCTGCCGGACCACGCGGTGCGGGCCCTGTTGGATCTGGCCGGCCCGGCCGAGGTGTGGTGGGCCGAGGGTTCGACGGTGGCTCGCGCCGAACGTCGACCTGTCGACGACGGCGACGCGGTCGTGGTGGCCACCAGCGGCTCGACCGGCGAGCCCAAGCTGGCCGTCCTCACCCACGACGGCCTCCGGGCGGCCGCTGATGCCAGCTCCCGACGCCTCGGAGTCGACCCCTCGGCCGATCAGTGGCTGGCGTGCCTTCCCCTGGCCCACATCGGCGGCTTCGGCGTGGTGGCTCGGGCGTTGATCACTGGGACCCCGCTGGTCATGTTGGCCCGGGCCACACCCGAGGCGGTGCGGAGCGTTACCGACGCCGCGCCCACTTGGGTGTCGCTCGTAGCGACGATGCTCGATCGTCTCGATCCCTCTTGGTTCGCCGGAGTGCTGCTGGGCGGCGGCGCCGACCACCGAGACCGTCCGGCCAACGTCGTGCGCACCTACGGGATGACCGAGACGAGCGGCGGGGTGGTCTACGACGGCACTCCCCTCGACGGGGTCGAGGTCCGCTCGGTCGAGGGCGAGCTCCAGGTGCGGGGTCCGATGCTGCTTCGGGCCTACCGAGGCCCTGACGGCGACGTCGACCCCCGCTCGGTCGATGGCTGGTTGGCCACCGGGGACGCCGGAGACGTGGCCCATGACGGCACGGTGCGGGTACTCGGCCGACTCGACGACGCCATTGTCACCGGCGGTGAAAAGGTGTGGCCCGAACCGGTCGAGGCGGCGCTGCGGCGTCACCCCCTGGTCGCCGACGTCCTGGTGCACGGCGAGGCCGACCCGACCTGGGGCCATCGGGTCGTGGCCCGGGTGGTACCCCATTCGGCCGGCGACGCCCCCAGCCTCGATGCCCTCCGCGACTCGGCCCGTGACGTGCTGGCGCCCTGGGCCCTGCCCCGCTCGCTGGTCGTGGTCGAGACCATCGACCGCACGCCGTCGGGCAAGGTCGTGCGGAGGGACACCGCCACCGATCCGACCTGACCCGACGAGCGCACGAGTCCGGTTCAGGTCATCTGCATGGTGAGGATGTTGGGCGTCGGGTCCCCAGCTCGCCATTCGACGTTGGTCACCTTGTCGGTGTGGGCGGCGATGGCGTCCTTCTGGGCGGCGACGGCGAGCACACCCTGGGTGGTGAGCTCGGCGTTGAGCTTGGTCAGGATCGGTACCCGCTCCTCGGCCGTGGCGGCGTTGTTGGCCTGCTCGACCAACCCCATCAGGTCAGGCTCCTCCACCTTGTAGGGGTTCAAGACGCCGGGCGACCCAGGCGTACCGGTGATGAGGCTGCCGATCTCCAGCACCTCGTTGGGGAAGTTGGCCACGATGATCGGCCAGTCCGCCGACACGGGCAGGGACGCCTGCTGACCCGGATCGAGGGTCACCACCGTGGCATTGATGCCGATCTCCTGGAAGAAGCCGAGCACGGCAGTGGCAAAGGTCGCCGTGGTCGTGGCCGCGGGGATGGTGACATCGAACCCGTCGGCATACCCGGCCTCGGCCATGAGCCGCTTGGCCTTGTCGGGGTCGAAGGAGAAGGTCTCGTCCAACTCTTCGTCGTAGTACGGGCTGGTCGGTGCCGCGATCTGGGTCGACGGCGTCCCGAACCCCTGGGCCACCGCCGAGATGAACCCCTCGCGGTCGATCGAATAGGCAATGGCCTGGCGAACCTTGACCTCGCCCAGCGCCGGCACCTTGGTGCCATCTCGGTCGCGGATCATGATTCCGTAGAACTGCCGGGACACCGTGACCAACTCGACACCGTCACTGTCGTTGAGGCCGGCCGCCACCTCCGGCTCGAGCACGGTGGCGTCGATCTCCCCCGAGCGCAGGGCGTTCAAGCGGGTGCTGGGCTCGGAGAGCACCGAGATCTCGATGTGCTCGAGCTTCTGGGCATCCTCGTTCCAGTAGTCCGGGTTGAGGTCGTAGACCGCCTTGACGCCGTCCTCATAGGACGCCAGCACGTAGGGACCGGAGCCCTGGGGAACGCGGTCGGCGTCAGCGGCGCTCTGGGATGCCAGACTCATGATCATCCCCGGCTTTCCGCCGAGGGTCCCGAGGTAGGTGGCACTCGGCTCGACGAGGGTGATGATGACCGTGGTGGCGTCGGGCGCCTCGACCGAGGAGGTCGTCGGGGTCCGGCCCTGGGCCTTGGCCATCTCGATGCCTCGCTCGACCTGAGCCTTCACCACCGTGGCATCGAAGGCCGTCCCGTCGGTGAACGTGACACCCTCACGAAGCGTGAAGGTGTAGACCGTGCCGTCCACGGCCCACTCGGTGGCCAGGCTGGGCTTGATCGTGCCGTCCGCCGCACTGGTGTCGAGGAGTGTGTCGAACACCGGCCGGAAGAACACGATGTCGGTGCTGCCTCCACCCGTCTGAGATTGCGGATCGAAGCTCACGACCGGCGTGGAGTTCCCGAAGCGCAACGTGCCGCTCGGACCGGTGGCGGGCGCCGCGTCGTCACCGCCCGAACCCTCGCTGCTGCCGCACGCTCCAGCAACGAGCGCGGCCATGACCAACATGGCCAGCACCGCTAGGCCCCGGTGACGGATGGTCGACATCAGTGAGTCTCCTGGATCGGTTTGTTACAACGGCAGCGCACCGTAGCCACGATGGTTGAAGACGTCAACGATCGACCGAGCCCGGTTCGCCGTTAGCCTCAGCCGGTGAACCGACTCGCCCAGGAATCAAGCCCCTACCTGCGCCAACACGCCGACAACCCGGTCGACTGGCACCCATGGGACGACGTTGCGTTCGCCGAAGCCCGCCGCCGGGACGTGCCCGTGCTCCTCTCGGTGGGCTATTCGGCCTGCCACTGGTGCCATGTCATGGCCCACGAGTCCTTCGAGGACCCCGACACCGCGGCCGTGCTCAACGAGCTGTTCGTCAACGTGAAGGTCGACCGAGAGGAACGGCCCGACATCGACGCCCTCTACATGGACGCGGTCCAGGCCATGAACGGCCACGGCGGCTGGCCTATGACGGTGTTCCTCGCCCCCGACGGGCGGCCGTTCTTCGGCGGCACCTACTTCCCCAACCAGGCGCGGGGCAACATGCCCAGCCTCCTCGACATCTGCCGGGCCGTCGACGATGCCTGGCGTACCCGCCGCGACGACCTCCTCGAGCACGCCGACACGATCGCCGACGAGCTGACCCGCACGGCCTCGCTGGGCGCCGATGATTCAGGGTCCCTCACTCCTGAGGACCTGCTGGCCCAAGCCCTCGAGAGCATGCGGGCCCAGTTCGACGCCGAATGGGGCGGTTTCGGGCGGGCACCGAAATTCCCCCAGGCCATGAGCCTCGACCTCATCCTGAGGTTGAGGGTTGGGGGGCAAGCCTCCGACGACGACCTGGCCATGGTCATGACCTCGCTCGACGCCATGGCTTCCGGCGGGCTCTACGACCACCTCGGTGGTGGGTTCGCCCGCTATGCCACCGATGCCTTCTGGATGGTCCCCCACTTCGAGAAGATGCTCTACGACCAGGCGCTCCTCGCCCGGGTCTACCTCCACGCCTGGCAGCTCACCCTCGAGCCCCGCTACCTCCAGGTCCTGGAGGAGACGGTGGACTATGTGCTGCGCGACCTGCGCTCGCCCGGTGGCGCACTGTGCTCGGCCGAGGACGCCGACTCGGAGGGTGAGGAAGGGCGCTTCTACGTGTGGCGACCGGAGGAGATCGTCGCCACCGTCGCCGATGACGACTCGGCCCAAGCCGCCATCGCCTGGTACGGCGTCAGCCGCTCGGGAAACTTCGAGGGCTCGAACATCCTGCATCGCCCGGTCCGAGGCGACCTGCTGCGCCCAACCAAAGTCGAGACCGCCCGCCGAGCGCTGCTGGCGGCCCGCAACCTGCGGGTTCGCCCGGGACTCGACGACAAGGTGCTCACCGAGTGGAATGCGCTCTTCGTCGCCACCCTGGCCGAGGCGGCGGGGGCTACCCAGAACGACGAATGGCGGCGGGCTGCGGTGGAGGTGGGCGATTTTCTCCGGGCCGAGCTGCGCCGAGAGGACGGCCGCTGGTTGCGGGCCTGGCACCCCACCAGCGGGGCCCGGCACCTGGCCGTGGCCGCTGACTACGCCGCTTTGGTCGATGCCTTCACCCGCCTGGCGGAAGCCACTGGCGAGTCCCGCTGGTTGGATGAGGCCGTCGGGGTGGCCGAGGCGCTCGTCGCGCTCTTCTGGGACGACGACCGGGGTGGGCTGTTCACCACCGGCCACGACGCCGAAGTCCTCGTCGCCCGCCAGAAGGACCTGGTCGACAACGCCACGCCTTCAGCCAACTCGACCGCTGCGTTGGCCCTGGCCCGCCTCGGTGCCCTCACCGGCGATCAACGCTGGACCGACACGGCCTACACCCTGGTCGCGTTGGTGCTGGCCCCGGCGGCAACCCATCCGACGGCGTTCGCCCACCTCCTGGCCGCGGTCGACTTCCTCGCCGGTCCCACGACGGAGATCGTGGTGGTGGGTCCCCGCCCCGATCTGGTGACCGTGGCCCAGGTGGCGTGGCTGCCCAACGCCGTGCTCGCCTGGGGAACGCCCTACCCCTCGCCGTTGTGGGCCGGCCGCTCGCCGGGCGCGGCCTACGTGTGCCAGGGCTACACCTGCGAGTTGCCGGCGACCACGGTGGCTGACCTCGAGACCCAACTGGGTATCGGAGTCACCTGAGCGGCGATGATGACGCCATGACCGTCATCAAGATCAACGCCATCACCGTGCCCGAGGGTTCGGGAGACGAACTGGCCCGACGTTTCGCGGCCCGGGCCGGTGCAGTCGACGACCAGGAGGGTTTCGAGGGATTCGAGCTGCTCCAGCCGACCGACGACCGCACCACCTGGCTGGTCATCACCCGCTGGCGGGACGAGGACTCGTTCACCGCCTGGGTGTCGTCAGCCGCTTTCAGCCATGGCCACGCCGGCGCCGATGCGCCCGCCCCCCACGGAGGACCGGTCAGCGTGAGCTCCGAGCTCTGGAGCTATGCGGTCGCCGGGGGCAGCGATACAGCTCGCTGAGCGAGCACTAGGACCCCACCGGTCACCAGGCACCGGGGTGCACCCGGTCGATGTCCTCGCGTCGGGGACGCCCAGCCGAACGACCCCGGCGATGCCCGCCGGGCGTGGGCCACCCCAACGCGATCGTGCCCAGGGCCCGCCGATCGTCGGGGACGCCCAACGCCCGACTGAGCGCCGGCTCGTGGGAGAACTGACCGAACAAGCAGGCGCCCAACCCTTCGGCCTCGGCGGCCAGCAGAAGGGCGGTCAAGGCTCCTCCCCCGTCGACCCACCAGTAGGGCACCGGCCACGCCTCCACGCCGGCCCCGAGCCCGGTCGCGACCTTGTCCGGCTCGGCATAGCGCTGCGGATACGCGTCCGGCCACACGTAGGCCAGGACCAGCACCGGGGCCTGGAACAACCCCGGCCACCCGAACCGGCGCCGAGCCTCCTCGTCGGGCATGGTCGTGGACCAATAGCGCTCGGTCTGTTCAGGTCCGACCAGGGTGACCAAGTCGAGAGCGTCGACGTTGCCGGCCGAGGGCGCGACCGCCGTGGCCGCCAACACCCTGGCCAGAACGTCGTTAGGAATCGGCGCGCCGTCGAAGGACCGGGTCATCGGTCGTCGGCGCAGGACCACGTCAGGCCAGCTTGGCCAGATCCTCCGCCATGGCCCAGCCGAAAGCCACGAGACAGGCGCCTTGCGTCGGGTCGACTTCGTCGAACAGGGCGACGACCTCGGGGTCGAGCTTCTCGGGCTTGAGCGACTCGAAATCGAACAGCATGGCCGGCGGTTCCGAACGAGAGATGAAGGCCCGGTCGTCGTAGTCGCCCTCGACACCGAACCGCTTGGCGAACCGGCGACCCCACGCCCGCTCCTCACCTGACGGCTTGTGCCCGGGCCGAGGAACGATGTCGACCAGCTTGGTCACTGCGTAAGCCTCGAAGCCCGAAGGCCCGCCGAATCGGGTGCCGATGACCACGTCCTCGTCGGGAAAGGCCAGCACCGCTCGTCGGTAGAGGTCGCCCAGGAGGGCCCGCAGGACCTCGTTGCGCTTGGATGACGCTTTGACGGCGGCCAGCCCGATGAGCACCGAGGGCGTGCCGCCGATGCGCTCGAGGGTGGCGAAGGCGTAGCCGTGCAGCACCGAACCCACATGCGCCCTGGTGACGAGGACCCACTCTTCGCGCTGCTTCGACAGCACCCCGATGTCGTAGCGAGCCGGTTGATCGGCCGCCAGATCGGCCATCTCCGCCAGCTCGGCGTCGGTGAGCGCCGTGCAGTCCTTGGTCTCAACACTCGTCGCCATCGGCTCCGATCCCGCTCAGCCCTGGATGTGCAGCGCTCTAGCCTAGACCAGCACGGAGTCGGCCCCCAGAAGGGCCCGCAGCTCACCGGCCAGGCCGTTACCGGTATCGACAGCAAAGCTCGGCGGGAGACGTACGACACGTTGGTCGAGGTGGAGCAGCACCGGCGACGGGCCGGGGTGTTCGGCCAGGAGAGCCTTGAGCGTGGCCAGCCGAGCGCTGTCGGCTGCCGTACCCGGAGGCAACTTGATGCGCAGGGGTGGGTGGGCGCTGGTCGGCAGCTCGATGCGCTGGACTTCGAGGCAGATGAACTTGGGGAGGTCGTCGCGGGTGTCGAGACGGCCCCGGACCAACACGATGGCGTCCTCGGCCAACAGCGACCCGAAGTCGGTCATGGTCTTGGGGAAGACCATGACCTCGACGGTCGCGGTGAGATCTTCGAGGACGAACGTGGCCATCAGGTCACCGCGCTTGGTGTACCGGCGAGACAGCCCGGTGACCACCCCGCCGATGGTGCGGGCCAGCGCCGCATCGGGCCCGTCGGCCAGGTCCCGCAGCTCGGCCAGCGAGCAGTCCACCCGCCGGGCCAGGTGGTGCTCGGCGCCCATGAGCGGGTGGTCGCTCACGTAGAGACCGAGCATCTCCTTTTCGAAGGCCAAGCGTTCGGACTTGTCGAACTCGCGGTCGGGGATGGGAGGCCGCTCGTCGAAGGATTCGACCGCGCCGCCGCCGGCGTCGCCGAACAGACTCATGATCCCCTGGTCACGCTCGCGTCGGCGGGCCACGGCGTGGTCCACCACCGACTCGTGCACGCTGAGCAGACCCAGGCGGGGGTGGCCGAGCGAATCGAAGGCCCCGGCCTTGACCAGCGACTCCACCACCCGCTTGTTGAGCACCGAGGGGTCGACGCGGTCGCAGAAGTCGTAGAAGTCGGCAAACGGTCCCCGCTCCTCCCGCTCCTGGACCACCAGGGCGACGAAGCCCTCTCCCACGTTGCGCACCGCCGAGAGACCGAAGAGGACGGCTCGCTGGGGCACCCCGTCGTCGATGCGGGGGGCAAAGTCGGACAACGAGCGGTTGACGTCGGGAACGGTCACGGTGATGCCCATCCGGCGGCACTCGGCCAGGTACACCGCTGACTTGTCCTGGTTGTCCTTGACCGATGTCAACAACGCCGAGAGGAACTCGACGGGCCAGTGGGCCTTCAGGTAGGCGGTTTGATAGGCGACCAGTCCGTAGCCGTAGGAGTGGCTCTTGTTGAACGCGTAGTCGGCGAAGGGCTCGATGATGTCGAACAGCGCGGTGCCGACCTGGTCGCCATATTGCTGGTCGACACAGCCGGCGACGAACTTCTCGCGCTCTTTGGCGATGAGCACGCGGTCCTTCTTGCCGCACGCCTTGCGCAGATTGTCGGCCTCTTCCAGGGTGTACCCGGCGAAGCGCTGCGCCACCCGCATCACGCTCTCCTGGTAGATCATCAGCCCCTGAGTGTCTGACAGCAGGGGCTCGAGATCGTCGTGGAGGTAGCTGATCGACTTGCGGCCGTTCTTGCGATCGGCGTAGTCGTTGTGCATGTTGGCGGCCATCGGCCCGGGGCGATACAGGGCAACGAGGGCGGCGACGTCGTCGAAGCTGGTCGGGGCCAGGCTGCGCATCAGCGCCCGCATCGGGGTGCCTTCGAGCTGGAACACGCCGATCGAGTCGCCTCGGCGCAACAACTCGAGGGTGGGCTCGTCGTCGAGGGGCACGTCGTCGATGTCGGGCCGAGCCCCCTCGGACAGCTCGATCAGGTCGAGGGCGTTCTCGATCACCGAGAGCGTGCGCAGTCCGAGGAAGTCCATCTTGAGCAGGCCCAAGTCGGACACCCCGTGCATCTCGTACTGGGTGACGATCGGCGCGTCCTGCGGTTCCTTGCCGGCCTCGGGCTTGCGTTGGACCGGCAGGTACTCGGTGAGGGGCTTGTCGGTAATGACCACTGCGGCCGCGTGGATGCCGTCCTGGCGGCGGAGTCCTTCGAGGCCCTTGGCCACGTCGATGACCCGACGGGCCTCGGGATCGGTCTCGTACATCTGACGAAGGTCGGCGGCCGCCTTGAAGCCGTCCTCGTGCTTGGGATCGGGTTCCAGGCAGGCCGCCAACGGAGTGTCGCGGCCCATCACCAACGGCGGCATGGCCTTGGCGATCCGGTCGCCCAACCCATAGGGGAAGCCCAGCACCCGGGCGCCATCGCGAACCGCAGCCCGAGCCTTGATGGTCGAGAAGGTGACGATCTGGGCCACGTGGTCGCGTCCGTAGCGGTCGGCGGCGTAGCGGATCATCTGATCGCGGTAACGATCGTCGAAGTCCATGTCGATGTCGGGCATCTCGATACGACCCGGATTCAAGAACCGCTCGAACAGCAGGTCGTAGCGGATCGGGTCGAGGTCGGTGATGCGTAGGCAATAGGCCACACAGCAACCAGCCGCGCTCCCCCGGCCCGGCCCTACCCGGATGCCCTCCCGCCGGGCGTAAGCGATCAGGTCCCAGACGATGAGGAAGTACGACGAGAACCCCATCTCGGCGATGACCCCGAGTTCGAAGTCGAGGCGCTCGGTCACCGACGAGGGCGGGTGTGGGCCCCATCGCTGCGTGGCCCCCTCGTAGGTGAGATGGCGCAGGTAGGCCGCATCGTCGACGAAGCCGTCGGGTATCGGGAAGGTCGGCAGCCGAGGGTGGCCGAACTCGATCTCGACGTGGGCCCGCTCGGCCACCTCGAGGGTGTTGTCACACGCCGATTCGACCTCGCCGAAGAGCTCGCGCATCTCGACCGCGGACTTCAGATAGTGCTCGGTGCCGGTGAACCGGAATCGGTTGGGGTCGTCGATCGTGGTGCCGGTCTGGACGCAGAGCAGGGCGTCGTGGGCCTCGTGGTCGTGGCGATGGGTGTAGTGGCTGTCGTTGGTGGCCAGCAGGGGCAGGTCGAGCGCCGAGGCGATGCCGATGAGCTGCGGGTTGGTACGACGCTGGTCGACCAGACCGTGATCCTGGAGCTCGACGTAGAGGTGCTCGGGCCCGAAGATGTCCCGCAGGCGAGCGGCCTTGGCCAGAGCCCCCGCCGGATCCCCGTGCAGCAACGCTTGGTTGACGACGCCACCGAGGCAGCCGGTCGTGGCGATCAGGCCCTCGTGGTGGTCGGCCAGTATCTCCCAGTCGACCCTCGGCTTGTAGAAGTAGCCCTCGAGATACGCCCGCGACGAGAGCTTCATGAGATTGCGGTAGCCCTCGGTGCTTTCGGCCAGGAGGGTGAGGTGGTAGTAGAGCTTCTCGCCGCCGTCGGCATCGCCACCGGTGTCGTCGACCTTGCCCCGGCGACGGGGGCGGTCGTGACGGCTCTCGGCGGCCATATAGGCCTCCATGCCGATCACCGGGTTGATCCCCGCCTTGTTGCACTCGGCGTAGAAGTCGAGGACGCCGTACATGTTGCCGTGGTCGGTGATGCCGAGCGCCGGTTGGCCATCGGCGACGGCCGCGGCGACGATCTCCGGGACCCTCGACGCACCGTCGAGCATCGAGAACTCGGTGTGAACGTGCAGGTGGGTGAACGACTTGCCCAACGAACGAGCCTCTCCGCGTCGGCGTTCCGTGAGCAGTCGACCCTACGCCGCCGCCCGGTGTGATCTGTGAATGTCGCTCGCGTCCTACAGATAGGTGCCCGGCGGGCGATCTTGGCTGGCTCCACCGGGTTCGGAAGGGCCTCGAAGGCCGGGCGGCAGGCCCCGCTGGCTCATCTCCTGGAGCTGGCGCTGGGCCGCCACCTGCTGGGCGTAGAGGGTGGCCTGAATGCCGTGGAAGAGCCCCTCGAGCCACCCCACCAGCTGGGCCTGGGCCACGCGGAGCTCGGCTTCGCTCGGCGTGCCCTCGTCGAACGGGAGAGCCAGCCTCGCCAGCTCATCTCGAAGATCGGGCGAGAGGCCATCGGCCAACTCGACGACCGAGGTCTCGTAGATCTCCCGGAGTCGGTCGCGGCTGGGTTCGTCGAGTGGCGCTTGGCGCACCTCCTCGAGGAGTTGGCGGATCATCGAGCCGATCCGCATCACCTTGGCGGGCTGATCGATCGACTCGCGGGAGGCATCGCTCACGGCCACGTCGACCAGCTCGGCGGACGGTTCGTCTTGGGCGCGGGACGCACCCGAGGGGAGGTCGGTCACCCGCCGATCCTGCCTCATTCCGACCCGACGCGCCGGTTCGCCCTCCTGGGCCCTGGGTCGGACCCGTAGCATGAGCGCGGTGAAGGTGTCGACGAGAGGCGACTACGCGGCTCGAGCGTTGCTATCGCTCGCCCTGCACGCCGAAACCGACGGGCCCACCTCGGTCCGAGACATCGCCGATCGCACGGCTCTGCCCCAGCCGTACCTCGAACAGATCCTCTTGGCCCTCAAGGGGGCCGGCCTGGTCCGGTCCAAGCGGGGCGTCGGTGGCGGCTACGTGCTGGCCCGGGCCCCGCAGGACATCACCCTGGGCCACATCGTCAGCGCGGTCGACGGCCCCATCGTCCTGGGCGACTTCGGTGCGCCCCACCAGGACGGTGCCTGTGAGCACGAGGGTCAGTGCGTGCTCCTGGCCATCTGGGCCGACGTGGGCGCCGAGATGCGTCGGCGGCTCGACTCCTACACCCTGGCCGATTGCGTCGAGCAGGCCCGTGGGCTGCGCCCGTGGCCCGTCCTCGACGCCGCTGTCGACGTCGACGCCACCCGCTGAGCGGGCCGCAGCACCCGGTTCAGCGCAACGGGGCCACGACCTCGGCGAGATCGACTGGCAGTGGCGACTCGTAGGTCACCTCGTGGCCGAGGCCGGGATGGGAGAAGGCCAGCTGTCGGGCATGGAGGAACACCCTCGGCGCCACGAGGCGAGCCCGAGCGCCCCCGTAGCGATCGTCACCGACCACCGGGTGCCCGATGGCGGCCAGATGCACGCGGATCTGATGGGTCCGGCCGGTTTCGAGCCGGCACTCGACCAGGGCGACTGGTGCCGGGTCGGCGAAGGTGTCGAGCACCTCGAAATGGGTACGGGCCTCGCGCCCGTCGGTACGGACTGCCATCCGGGTGGGATCGCCCCGGTCCCGCCCGATCGGTGCGTCGATCACTCCCGTCGGGGGCTCGGGATGACCCCAGACGAGCGCCAGATAGACCCGGGTCACGGTGTGCCGAGCGAGCTGGGCGACCAGGGAGTCGTAGGCCCGCGGGCTGCGGGCCACGACGAGCAGCCCAGAGGTGTCCTTGTCGAGGCGGTGGACGATCCCGGGTCGAAGCGGGTCTCCCACCACCGCGACCTCGGGGAACCGGGCGAGAACCCCAGCCGCCAGGGTGCCCGAGCCCTGGCCGGCACCTGGGTGCACGACGAGACCGGGCGGCTTGTCGATCACGATGACGTCGTCGTCTTGGTGGACGACGACCAGCTCGACGTCGGGATCGGCGACCGGAGCCTGGACCCCACGCTCGGGAAGCTCGGCCAGATCGACCAGCACCACGGCCCCGGCGTGCAACCGGTGGGCCCGGGTGTGAGCCACTTGGCCGTCGACCATCACCGCCCCTTCGGCCACCAGCACTGCGACCTCAGACCGGGACCGCCCGGTCAAGAGGGCCACGGCCCGGTCGATCCGCTCGCCGTCGAGCGCTTCGGGAACGATGAAGCTCATGGCGGCGGGGACTGAGCGGGGGTCGACGGCCTCCACGACGCGATCAGGAGCATTACCACTCCGGTGCTGATAGCCACATCGGCCACGTTGAACACCGGCCACCATTGCAGGTCGACGAAGTCGACCACGGCGCCGCCGAGCAGGCCGCCCCCCTGGCGGAACACCCGGTCGGACAGGTTGCCCAGGGCGCCGCCGACCAAGAGACCAAGCGCGACCTGTTGGAACCTCGACGGTGACCGCCGACCTACGACCACCAGCGCGATGACCACACCAACGGCGAGGACGGCGAAGACCGGCGCGAAGTTGGTGCCGCTCGAGAATGCGCCCCCCGTGTTGCGCACGAGATGCAGCCGGAGCGTCCACACCACATCGATGTCGCGATCGGACAGCTCCGCCAACGCCCAGCGCTTGGTGGCCACGTCGACCACGAGCACGACGAAAGCGACTGCGGCCATCGTCCACAGCGCGAAACGACCGCTTCGGGTCACGGGGGGCGCCTCGACGGTCAGTGCCGCCAGAGACCCCCGGTCTTGCATTGGACACAGAGCGCGGCAGCGGGCAGGGCCTGGAGACGCTCCTTGGGGATGGGCTGGCCACACTTGGTGCACACGCCGTAGGTGCCGGCGTCGAGCCGGATGAACGCGGCGTCGATCTCCTCGACGGCCATGAGCGCCTGGGCCGAGAGCACCAGGTCGCGCTCCCGTTCGACGTTGAGCGTGTCGCCTTCGCCCGACTCCTCGTCGAACTGGACGTCTCCCGGTTCGTACTCGGCCGCCAACTCTTCGGCCTCGTGTCGTAACGAGGCGGCCTGTCGGGTGTAGGCCTCGCGCTCCTCGAGGAGCAGGGCCCGCTGGGCGGTCAGGAACGCATCGGTCAGCGACGGCCGCCGAGGCGCCTTTGCCTTTGTCGGCGCCGCCTTCTTGGCCGGTGCCGACTTCTCGGGAACCGCCTTCTTGACCGGAGTCGCCTTCTTGGCCGGCGCGGCCTTCTTGGCCGGCGCGGCCTTCTTGGCCGGCGCGGCCTTCTTGGCCGGCGCCTTCTTGGCCGGCTCCGCTTTCTTGGCCGGAGCCTTCTTGACGGGCGCCGCCTTCGTGGCCGGCACCGCCTTCTTGGCCGACGCCTTCTTGGCGGGAGCAGCCTTCTTGGCCGCGCCGGTGGACGGGGACTTCTTGGCAGAGCTGGTGGTTTTCGGCATCGCCTCGAAACCAGGCCGGGGAAAGGGCGCCGGACGGTAGCACCAGGGCCCAGGTGCGGCAACGCCACTCGTATGCTGCCCGGTCACCGTCCAACCGTCAGAGGACCAGCTGTGCCGCGCTACCCCGAGGTCGATCGCCAACCCCACCTCCCCACCCTCGAGGCCGAGGTGCTCCGGTCGTGGGCCGACCAGGGCACTTTCTCCGACTCGGTCGAGGTTCGTCCGGCCGGCGACCGGGGCGCCAACGAGTTCGTCTTCTACGACGGCCCCCCGTTCGCCAACGGACTCCCTCACTACGGCCACCTCCTCACCGGCTATGTGAAGGATGCGGTGCCCCGGTACCGCACCATGCGGGGTCAGCGGGTCGAGCGCCGCTTCGGCTGGGATTGCCACGGCCTGCCCGCCGAGGTCGAAGCCGAAAAGCAGCTGGGCATCTCGGGCAAGCGCGAAATCGAGGAGATGGGGGTCGCCGCGTTCAACGACGCGTGCCGCACGAACGTGTTGCGCTACACGGCCGAATGGGAGCGCTACGTCCACCGCCAGGCCCGGTGGGTCGACTTCGACAACGACTACAAGACCCTTGACCTGCCCTACATGGAGTCGGTCATGTGGGCGTTCAAGTCGTTGTGGGACAAGGGCCTGGTCTACGAGGGCTACCGCGTCCTGCCGTACTGCTGGCGCTGCGAGACACCCTTGTCCAACACCGAGACCCGGATGGACGACGTCTACCGCCAACGCCAGGACCCGGCGGTCACCGTGTCGTTCCGGCTCGACAGCGGCGAGCTCGTCCTGGTCTGGACGACGACGCCATGGACGCTGCCGTCCAACCTGGCCCTGGCCGTCGGCCCGGCCATCACCTATGCGGTCCTGGCCCTCGACGGAGAGCGCTACGTCGTGGCCGAGTCCCGCCTCGACGCCTACGCCCGCCAGCTCGAGGGCGCCGAGCAGGTCGACACCATCACCGGCGCCGACCTGGTCGGACACCACTACCGACCGCTGTTCGAGTTCTTCGCCGACTCGCCCGAGGCGTTCGTGGTGCTGGGCGCCGACTTCGTGACCACCGAAGACGGCACCGGAGTAGTCCATTTGGCCCCGGCCTTCGGTGAGGACGACAAGGCCGTGTGCGACACCGCTGGCATCGCCGTGGTGAACCCCGTCGACGCCCAGGGCCGGTTCACCACCGAGGTGCCGCCCTACGCCGGCCAGCATGTGTTCGACGCCAACCCCCTCGTCATCGCCGACCTCAAGGCGGCCGGTGCCCTCGTGCGCCACGACACCTACGACCACAGCTATCCCCACTGCTGGCGCTGCGCCAGCCCGCTGATCTACCGAGCGGTCTCGTCGTGGTTCGTCGAGGTCACCGCCGTGCGCGACCGCATGGTCGAGCTCAACGAGCAGATCACCTGGGCACCGGAGCACATTCGGGACGGGAGCTTCGGGAAGTGGATCGCCAACGCCCGCGACTGGTCGATCAGCCGCAACCGGTTCTGGGGATCGCCCATCCCCGTATGGAAGAGCGACGATCCGGCCTACCCGCGCGTCGACGTCTACGGCAGCCTGGACGAGATCGAACGCGACTTCGGCGTGCGCCCCGACGACCTGCACCGGCCCGTCGTCGACGATCTGGTCCGACCCAACCCCGACGATCCCACCGGGCGATCGATGATGCGCCGGGTACCCGAGGTCCTCGACTGCTGGTTCGAGTCCGGGTCGATGCCCTTCGCCCAGGTCCACTACCCGTTCGAGAACCGCGAGTGGTTCGAGGACCACTATCCGGGCGACTTCATCGTCGAGTACATCGGCCAGACCCGAGGCTGGTTCTACACGTTGCACGTCCTGGCCACCGCCCTCTTCGACCGCCCGGCGTTCCGCTCGTGCGTCGCCCACGGCATCGTGCTCGGCAACGACGGCCAGAAGATGTCCAAGAGCCTGCGCAACTACCCGGACGTCTACGAGGTGTTCGACACCTACGGCTCCGACGCCATGCGCTGGTTCTTGCTGTCGTCGCCCGTGCTGCGGGGGGCCGACCTGGTGGTCACCGAGGACGGGATCCGCGACACCGTCCGCCAGGTCATCCTCCCGTTGTGGAACACCTGGTACTTCTTCACCCTCTACGCCAACGCCGAGGACCACGCCGCCCAGTGGCGTACCGACCAGCGCGGTGAGCTCGACCGCTACCTGCTGGCCAAGGTCCACGACCTCGTGGTCGAGGTGACCGCCCGCATGGAGGCGTACGACCTCTTCGGAGCCTGCGCCGAGATCCGCCAGTTCCTCGAGGTGCTGACCAACTGGTACGTGCGTAGGAGCCGGGACCGCTTCTGGGCCGGCCCCAGCGCCGGAGGCCAAGAGGCACTCGACGCCTTCGACACCCTCTACACCTCCCTGCATGTCCTGTGTCGGGTCGCGGCCCCGCTGCTGCCCCTCACTGCCGAAGCCATCTTCCGGGGCCTGAGCGGGGAGAACAGCGTGCATTTGAGCGACTGGCCCGACGCCGACGACCTCCCGGGCGACGCCGAGCTGGTGCGAACCATGGACCGGGTGCGCGACGTGTGCTCGGCCGCTCTGTCGGTTCGCAAGGCTCAGGGACTGCGGGTTCGCCTCCCGTTGCCGGCCCTCCACGTCACTGCGGCCGGCGCCTTCGCCCTCGAGCCCTACGGCGGGATCCTCGAGGACGAGGTCAACGTGCGCAACGTCACCTTCAGCGAGAACGTGAACGCCCACGCCCGCTACGAGCTCCACTTGGTTCCCGCGGCCCTCGGCCCCCGACTCGGCGCCGACATGCAACGGGTCATGCGGGCCCATCGCGCCGGCGATTACGAGCTTCGCCTGGGAGCCCGTCCACTCGTCGGCGGCATCGAACTGGTCGACGGTGAGTTCTCGCTGCGTTTGGTGCCCACCGATGGGTCCAGCTCGGCGTCGCTGCCCGGCAACGACGGCGTGGTGGTTCTCGACACCGAGGTCACCCCCGAGCTCGAAGCCGAGGGCATCGCCCGAGACGTCATCCGCGAGGTCCAACAGGCCCGCCGAGACGCCGGACTGTCGGTGGGTGACCGCATCCTCCTGGCCATCACCGCCGATGCGGCCACCCTGGCCGCGGTCGAGGCCCACCGCCCACTCGTTGCCGCCGAGACGCTGGCCGTGGACCTCACGACGGCGGCGGGCGGTCCCGGGACCACTCTTCAGATCGCAGTGAGCAAGGCCGAGTCCCCGTCGTCGACCTGAGCCCGCCGAACTAGCGGCGGCGGCGCCGGCGGAAGCGGGCCGAGGGGGCTCCGCGGTTGTCCAGACCGGTCAGATCGAGCGGGGGGTCGTCGTCGTCCCGAGGCCCGAGGGGCTCTTCGTCGGTCACAGCTCGACGCAACTCGGCCAGGAACGGATCGGTCTCGGCCGCGGCTTCCAACCAGCCTGCACTGTCGTCGGCCTCGTCCTCGTCACCGTCGAGCGACGCATCGACGTCGACCTCGTCGGGGTGGGAGGTCTCTGGCTCCTCGCGTTCGAGCAGGTCGACCACGGGCGCAGGACCATCGTCGTCGGCTTCATCGTCGCCGGCCTCGTCGTCGAGGACCAGCGCCGCCTGCTGACCCGTCGTCTCCTCGGCCTGTGGCAAGTCGTCGTCGTCGGACCAGCGGGGTTCGGCGTCGTAGGCCACATCGGGAACCACGGCCAACCGGTCGGCTCCGACGTCGAGGCCGCGGTCGCCCTCGGATACCGGGGCGGCATCGGCGTCCTCGGATTCGTCATTGTCATCGGTGTCGTCGTCGACGGGTGCCGGAACGTCGACTGCGGCCAGCGCCAGGGTGGGCTCGGGGGCCCGCATGGGCGGCGAACTGAGCTGCTCGACCCTCGCCGGGTCGTCCAACCAGGCGATCTGGTCGGACAACTCGTCGCGCAACCGGCGGCGGTAGCTGGTGACGAAGGCGCTGAGCCCGTCGACGTCGGCCTGGAGCGCCGCCCGCTGGGCGGCCAGGTCACCGAGCTCTCGGTTGTGACGCTCGACGATCTCGGCCTCGAGCGCGGCGATGCGCTGCTCGGCTGCGGCGACCATCTCGGCGGAGCGGGCCTCGGCGTCGGCGATCACCACGGCGGCCTCGGCTTCGGCTTCGCGGGTGGTGGCCTCCGCCGTGCGCTGGGCCAGGATCAAGGTGCGACGCACCTCGTCGTCGCTGACCTGGTCGACCAGACGGCGCTCGGCCCGCTCGGCCCGTTCCTGGGCGTCTCGGACCTTGAGCTCGATCTGTTCGAGCGCGAAGGCCGCCTGCTCGAGAAGTTGGTCGACGTCGTCCTGGTCGTAGCCGCGGAAGCGCTCTCTGATCTCAGCATCGCGGAGATACGAAGGCGTGACGTCCATGGCTGCGATGCTACCGAGGCGCCCGGAGGCGGTCTGGGCATTCCGGCGACGCGGCTCGGCCCGTCAGCGCCCGCACACCTGGCCGAGGATGATCTGGAGGCCAATCAGCACGATCAGCGGCGACAGGTCGAGGGCCCCGCCGCCGATGCGCACCGGGGGAATCATCCGTCGCAACGGGCCCAGCACCGGTTCGGTGATGGCGTAGAGCATTGACACCACCCGCTCCATGGCTCCACCGGGAGAGATGGGGAACCACGACAGGATGATCCGGGCGAACAGCGCGATGAGGTAGAAGTTGCCGGCCAGGCAGAGAAGTTGGGACATGTGATGGTGTCAGCTGGTCCGTTCCTGCAGGCGCCGGCGCTCTTCGGCGGACACCTCCACGTTGGCCGGTGTGAGCAGGTACACCTGGTGGGTCACCCGCTCCATGTGTCCCCGCAGGCCGTAGCAAAGTCCCGAGGCGAAGTCGACGAGGCGCCGAGACAGGTCCCGATCGACGTCTTGCAGGTTGAGGATCACGGGCGTCCCGTCGAGAAAGGCGTCGGCGATGGCCTGAGCGTCGTTGAACGACGTCGGGGCCTGGGTCACCGGCTTGGCACTGGTGGTCTGCGGGGCCAAGGGGCGCACGACGGCGGCGCCTCTGGCCCGGGCCGCGGGAGCCGCGGCCACTGCGGCGGCGGCCATGTCCGGCTCGCGGGGCAACGCCCGCACGGTGCCCGAGGGGACGTCGGGCGGCTCGGGCGGCAGCTGCCGAGCACTGGCCACCCGATGGTCGTCGGTCAGGTCGTACTCGTCGTAGGGGTCGTCGCCGTACTCGTCGTCGTCGTACTCGTCGTCGTACGCGTCGTCGGGGCCGAGCCCGAGATAGTGCATGGCTCGCTGCCACATCGATGCCATCGAAGCACCTCCTGGTGGGCGCCGACCCTAGTTGGCGGGTCCTGGCGCGGCACGGACACGTCCTGGTGAGAGGGGGCGGGGGCCAAAGAGGCCCTCGCCGATTCGCACCATGGTCGCCCCCTCAGCCACCGCGACCTCCAGATCGTGGCTCATGCCCATGGAGCACTCGGCCAACCCGAGGCGGTCGGCCAGATCTCGGAGGAGAGCGAACCCGGCCCGAGCTTCGGCGGCGGGACCGGTCCGACCGACCGCCATCAGCCCATCGACGACCAGGCCCTGCTCGGAGGCCAGATCGACCAGCCTGGCCCCGTCCTCCGGGGCACAGCCGCCCTTTTGCGACTCGCCACTCACGTTGACCTGGATCAGGACATGGGCCCCAGGAGAGTGGCGAGCGATCGCCTCGATCAGCGACCCTCGATCGACCGATTGCCAGCAGTCGACGACCGAGGCCAGGTGGCGCACCTTGTTGGATTGGAGTCGCCCGATGAAGTGCCAGCGGGGGCTGGGGCCGCCAGTCGGTACATCGGCTGCCAACGTCGACGCCTTGGCCACCAACTCCTGGGCGTAACTCTCGCCCAGGTCGGTCAGGCCGAGCGCCAAGGCGTCACGGGCCGCCTCAGGGCCGAATCCTTTTGTGACCGCCACGATCCGGACCCGCGACCGATCTCCCCCGGCAGCGGCGATGCGGTTCCTCACGACGGCCAGCCGATCGGCGACCGACGGCTGGTCGGTCATGAGTCGAGCCAGACGACACCGGCCTGACGCTCGGAGTCGCGTCGGGCTCGGTGGGACCAGAAGGCGCCGGCCGCACACGAGGTGCACGGTGCCGGCTGGCCCACGACCACCGCTCCCGACGCCCGCACCGCAGTCGTCACGCCCGCTCGCAGGTCGAGGGCCGACCGGCCATCACTCGTCCGCGACCGGACCTCGGGGCCCACTGCGGCGGCCACCGAATCGAGATCGGCGGGGCCGAACTCGTAGCACTCGGGGCCGATGCAGGGCCCGATGAGGGCGAAGACCTCGGCTGCGCCCAGATCGATCATGGCCGTCACCGAGCGGTCGACGATCCCCGCCGCCAGCCCTCGCCACCCGGCATGGGCCACCCCCACCGCGCAGGCTTCGCCGGCTCGACTACCGATGAGGACGACCGGGGCACAGTCGGCCACGGCTACGGCCAGAACCGCTCCGGGAACGGTGGTGACCAGTGCATCCGCGGTCGCACCGGCCCGCTCGCCGGGCTTGGCCACCTCGACGACATCGGCGCCGTGTACCTGGTGGACCCAGGTCCACGCTCCGGCCGCCACGGCCCGGCGGCGGTGCTCGACGTGATCCGACCCCGGGGCGAGATCGCCATCGGTACGGTCGGTGAAGCGCCAGCGCGCCTGCACTGGACCGCTCAGCGCAAGAAGCTGGGGACGTCGAACCCGTCGTCGTCGCCGGCGTCATCGAGGTCGGTCCCGACGAGGAGATCGTCGTCGGTGTCGAAATCGAGCGCCGAGCGGCGCTTGACCGACGCGCTCTCGTCGCGATCCCAACGGTCGAAGCCCGCGGCGATGACGGTGACCCGCACCTTGTCGCCGAGCGACTCGTCGATCACGGTCCCGAAGATGATGTTGGCATCGGCGTGGGCCACGCCCCGGATGACCTCGGCCGCTTCGTTGATCTCGAACAAGCCGAGATCGCTGCCGCCGGTGATCGACAACAGGATCCCCCGGGCACCCTCGATCGACGCCTCGAGCAAGGGGCTGGAGATGGCGCTACGAGCGGCGGTGAGCGACCGGCCCTCGCCGGAACCCTGCCCGATACCCATCAGCGCCGAGCCGGCGTTGCTCATGATCATCTTGACGTCGGCAAAGTCGGTGTTGATCAGCCCGGGCGTGGTGATCAGGTCGGTGATGCCCTGGACGCCGTGCAACAACACGTCGTCGGCCATCTTGAACGCCTCGAGCACGGTGGTGCGCTCGTTGGAGATCGTGAGCAGTCGGTCGTTGGGGATGACGATGAGGGTGTCGACCTTCTCCTTGAGGCGTTGGACGCCCTGCTCGGCTTGGACCGAACGGCGCCGACCCTCGAACGCGAAGGGCCGGGTGACGACTCCGATCGTCAGAGCACCGAGACCCTTGGCCACCTCGGCGATGATCGGGGCGCCCCCGGTGCCGGTGCCGCCGCCCTCGCCGGCGGTGATGAACACCATGTCGGAGCCGGCCAAGGCCGCTTCGATGTCGGCCCGGTGGTCCTCGGCGGCTTGGCGTCCGACGTCGGGATCGCTCCCGGCGCCGAGCCCGCGGGTGATGTCCTGGCCGATGTCGAGCTTCAGCTCGGCGTCGCTCATCAGCAGGGCCTGGGCGTCGGTGTTGACCGAGATGAACTCGACGCCCTTCAGGCCGGCGTCGATCATGCGGTTGACGGCGTTGACGCCGCCACCGCCGACCCCGACGACCTTGATGACCGCGAGGTAGTTCTGGGGGTTACCGGCCATGGAACTGCCTCCCGGTGGGGAAATCGCGAATGATCGGAGACGGCCGCACCAGCCTCCCAGGCCGCCCCGAGCCAAGACGGCCAAGCGGGGCGTGGGTGCGCCTCAACCTGAACTGGAGCATGACATCAACCTCAGGTGCGGGTTCAAGGGTAGGGAGCGGGTCAGCCAAAGGTCAAGGACGGAGCGGATGGGACGCTGACATCGACGACAGCTAGGCCGGTCGGATCGACGCTGCCGAGGACCGTCGAGAAGGCCACCACCTTGGCCTCGAGGTCGGCATCGGCACCGAAGAGAACCGTCGCCAGCGAGCCGTCGGGCAGGGCCAGAGTGCCGGTCAGCCGGCCGGTGTCCAGCCGCTCGATGGCGAACACGCCCATACCCGACGGGGTTGCGGCCGGCAAAGTGACCGCCAGGGTCAGCGCCCCCGACGCGGCCTCGCCCGACAACACCGTGCCCGCCTCGCTCGGGGTTCCGACCCCGTACAGCGTCGGTACCGGCGTCGTGGACATCGCATCGGACCCGAGGACCCGACCCGCTCGGTCGACGAGGTACTGCTGGTCGTCGATGCCGACGACGCTGGCCACCGCCGTTCGCTCCCTGACCTCGATGGTGACGGTCCCGGGCCAGGTGCGGGTCACCTTGGCCTGACGAACCCACGGGACCTCCTCGACCAAGCGAGCCACGTTCCCCCGGTCGACCGCGACCATGGGCTGGCCGAACTCGACGCCACTGGCCGCCACGACGTCCTCGACGCTGAGGTGATCGGTGCCGATCACCTCGATGTGGTCGACATCGAGAACAGGCGAGACGAACAGCGAACCGCCGATCATCAGCACCCCGACCACGACCAGGACGGCAACCAGGCGGTGCAGGCGTTTGCGGGCCTCGGCCCGCCGGACCTCGATCCGCCGGGCCCGCAAACGCGGGTCGAGCGGCGGCGGCCCCGGAGGTGCGGGCGGCGCCGGGGTCGTGGTCGTCACCGGCTGGCCTGGCGATCGGCGAAGCCCACCGTACGTACCTCGGTCTCCAGTTGGACCCCACTGTCGAGCACCACCCGACGACGGACCTCGGCCATCAGGGCCCAGACGTCGTCGGCCGAACCACCCACGTCGGCCTGGATGAAGTTGGCGTGCTTGTCGCTGACCTGGGCGGTTCGCAGCCGGAGCCCTTTGGCTCCGGCTGCCTCGATGAGACGCCCGGCGGAATCGCCCGGCGGATTGACGAACACCGAGCCGGCGTTGCGCCCGCCGGGCTGGTTGGACCGACGCCAAGAGACCACGGCGTCGATCTCGGCCAGGGCGGTGGCGGGGTCGCCGGCTTCGAGGGTGAAGGCCGCCTCGACCACCAGGTCGGTAGCCGAGAGCCGGGATCGCCGATAGCCCAAACCGAGGACGGCGACATCCATGCGTCCATCGTTGCCGGTGACGAGGTCGTGGACGCGGACCCAGCGCAACCTCGACGCCATGTCCGAACCGTGCCCTCCTGCGTTCATACGCACGCCACCGCCAACTGATCCCGGCACCCCAACGGCCCATTCGAGGCCCCGGAGGCCGGCGGCGGCAGTGCGCCGGGCCAGGACCGGCAACGGCGTCGCTCCACCGGCATGGACCACGGTCCCCTCGATGCGCACCGACTCGAAGCCGGCGCCGAGCGCCACCGCCAGCCCCGGAAAGCCGGAGTCGGCCACCAAGAGATTGGACCCGAGTCCGACCACCAAGATCGGCAGGGCGCCGTCGGCGGCTCGAACCGCACGGGTCACGAGAGCGAGATCAGCCTCGTCGGCCACCTCGACGAAGAGCGCGGCGGCACCACCCACCCGGTAGGTGGTCATGGGCCCCAACGCCACGTCGGTCCGGGCCCTCCCGCCGAGGACATCAGCCGCCGCCGCCAGAGCGTCGCCGACGTTCGAGGCGGTCACGACGCCTGGCCGGCCCGGTCGAGGAGGGCCCGTTGCACCCGGTCGGCCATCACCGTCAGGTCGCCGGCACCCAGGGTGAGACAGAGGTCGCCAGGAGCCAACGTGGCGACCAGGTACCCCTCGACGTCGTCGAGTCTGGGCATCCAGGCCACCGATCGCCACGGGTGCCGATCGAGCACGGCGTCGACGACGAGTTTGCCCGAGACTCCGTCGATGGGGGCCTGACCGGCCGGATAGACGTCGGTGACCACGATCTTGTCGGCGTCGTCGAAGGCATCGCCGAACTGGCGCCACAGGGCCTGGGTCCGGGTGTAGCGATGAGGTTGGAACACCACCACCAGCCGGCGCCATGGACCGGCACGCAGCGCAGCCACGTCGGCGATCACCTCGGCGGGGAGGTGGGCGTACGAGTCGACGAAGGTCACCCCGGCCACTTCGCCCCGAGGTTCGAGGCGCCGGGCCACGCCTCGGAAGGACGCCAACCCCGCCGCGGCCGCTGACGGGTCGACGCCGGCCGTGGCGACCGCGGCGATGGCACCAGCCGCGTCGAGCGCGTAGTGACGACCGGGTAGGCCCAACTCGACCGACGTCGGCACGCCCCGGTGCTCGACCGTGAAGGACGAGCCCCACGCCGCCAATGCGAGGTCGACCACCCGATAGTCGGCGTCCGCTGCCGTTCCATAGGTGACGACGTGGTCGAGCCCCGACGCCACCCGCATGGCGGCCGGATCGTCGGCACAGACCACAGCCGCCGACCCGGCCCCGGCCAGAAAGCGTCGGAACGCCCCCTCGAGGACCTCCTGCGAGCCGTGGTGTTCGAGGTGGTCGGACTCGATGTTGGTGACGAGCGCGACCTCGGCGGTCGGCCCCAGGAAGCTGCCGTCGCTCTCGTCGCCCTCGAGGACGAACCACAGGCCGGTGCCGGCCACCGCTCCCCCGCCGAGACCAGCGACGTCGCCTCCGACGATGCCGGACGGATCGAGACCGGCCGCCCGCAGGATGGTCAGGACCATGGCCGAGGTGGTGGTCTTTCCGTGCGTGCCCGACACGACGATGGTCCGGTGCGGCGCACACAACGCCGGCAGCAGCGTGGCTCGGTCGCACACCGGCACCCCCGCTCCCTGGGCCGCCACCACCTCGGGATCATCGGCGCCGATGGCGCTGGACAACGCAACCACGTCGGCCCGTGCCGCCAGCTCGGGATGGTGGCCGACCCGGGCGTCGACGCCCAAAGCCACGAGACGCTCGATCATCGGCGAGGCCACCTGGTCCGATCCGCTGACCACATGACCCCGGCCGACGAGCACCGTGGCAATGGCACTCATGCCCGCGCCGCCGACACCGACGACGTGGATACGCCGGGGCACCGAGAGATCGATCGTCGACGGGCTGATCGGGCGACCTCCGGCGGGTGAACGGGTCACCGATCGTACTTTGGTCGCCGGCGCCGGCCGGGCCAGCCCGGTGCTTGCCACCCCAGGGGGTGACCGTCAGACTCCCCCGGTCATGGCTCGCCCCACTGCGCCAACCGTCGTCATCGCTGCCGGGGGAACTGGTGGGCACATCTACCCCGGACTGGCCGTCGCCGACGCCATCGGACGCATCGACCCCTCCGCCGCGGTGTCCTTCGCCGGCACGGCCCGGGGCCTCGAATCCACCCTGATCCCTGACGCCGGCTACCAACTCGACCTCCTCGACATGGTGCCGTTCGCCGGATCGGACCGTTGGCGTTTCCCGTTCGCGTCCCTGAGGGCCTCGAACCAGGCCCGATCGCTGCTTCGGCGTCGGCAGGCGACCGTGGCCCTGTCGATGGGCGGCTACGCCGGAGTGGCCATCGTCGCCGGAGCCCGCCTGGCCCGGCTTCCTTCCGTCCTCCACGAATCCGGGGCCATCCCGGGTCGAGCCAACCTGTTGGCCGCCCGACTGACCCCCAACGTCGGGCTGGCGTTCGCCTCGGCCGGCGCCGCGTTTCGGTCCGGCGCCACCGTTCGCGTGGTCGGCATGCCGCTCGCGCCCGAACTGGCCACGTTCGACCGGTCCCGGCTTCGAGCCGACGCCCGAGCGGCCTATGACCTGAAGCCGAACACCTTCACCGTGCTGGTCACCGGCGGCAGCCAGGGGGCGGCCACCCTCAATGACCTCGCCCTGGGACTGGCCGCCCGCTGGTGCGATCGTGGTGACATCCGGATCATCCTCAAAGCGGGTTCCACCGAGCACGACCGGGTTGCGGCCCGGCTCGAATCGGCCCCGGGCGCTCCGATGGTCGAACTCGTGCGTTTCATCGAACGCATGGACCACGCCTACGCGGCCGCCGATCTGGCCATCACCAGGGCCGGAGCGGGCACCATTGCCGAGCTCGCAGCCGTCGGACTGCCGGCCGTGCTCGTGCCCTACCCCCACGCACCCAAGGACCACCAGACCGTCAACGCCCACGTCCTCGTCGACGTCGGCGGTGCCCTACTGGTCGCCGACGGCGCCGCCACCGCCGACACCGTCGGTCCGATGATCGAGGCTCGCATGGCCGACCGGGCCATGCTGGAGACCATGCGCAAGGGCCTCGCCTCCGTCGCCCACGCCTCGGCGGCCGACGATCTCGCCGCCTGGGTCCTCGAGCTCGGGTCGCCGAGGTGAGCACGAGACCAGGCTCCGAGCCGGCGGTCGTGCGCAGCGACGCCACCCTGCTCGAGGCCCTCGCCGCGCTGGGCCCGGGCGCTGGCGTGGGTGCCATCGAGGACGAAGCCGGATACGAACTGGGTCTGATCACCGATGCCGATCTGCGGCGAGCGCTCAACTCCGGGGCTCGCGCCAGCGACGTGGTCGAGTCGGTCCTGGGTGGCCTCGACGTGGCGCCCCCGGCCCCCCCGACGGGTCCCCCGTCGGTGACCGCCGTCCCCATGGTCGGCGGCCGAGGCGAGCGCCTACGGCCCTACACCGACAAGGTCCCCAAGCCCCTACTCACCGTGGGTGGGACGACCATCCTCGAACGCATGTTGGGCCACCTCGCCGCCTCCGGGCTCACCGACGTCCGCCTCACGGTGAACTACAAGGCCGAGGCCTTCGAGGCGCGCATCGGTGACGGGTCGGCCTACGGCGTGCGCGTGACCTATGTCCGAGAGGAGGAGCCGCTGGGCACCGCCGGTGGTCTGCGCCTCCTCGACCCGGCTCCTGACGCCCCGTTCGTCGTGCTCAACGGCGACCTCATCACCTCGGTCCCCTTCGACCGGATGATCGAGTTCCATCGGGCCGAGCGGGCCACGCTCACCGTGGCCACCTACGAGCACGCCACCCCCATCCCCTACGGCGTCGTGGCGGTCGAGGGGAGCCGCATCGTGCGCATCGACGAGAAGCCCACGCTGCGCCACCGTTGCAACGCTGGGATCTACGTCCTCGACCCCGAACTGCTCGACGAGATCCCCCGGGATCGACCGTTCCTGATGACCGAGCTGATCGAACAGGTCATGCGCAGCGACCGGAGGGTGGCTGCCTTCCCCATCGTCGAGCAGTACTTCGACATGGGCAGCCCCGAAGAGCTCGAACGAGTTCTGCACCACTTCCTGACCGAGCCCGAGGAGTAGTACCACGATGACCGATTGGGACGGGACCCGGGTCTTGGTCACAGGCGGCGAGGGCTTCATCGGCAGCCACCTCAGCGAGCTGCTCGTCCGCCAAGGCGCCCGGGTCCGGGTGCTGGCCCACTACAACCCCTTTGGCCGCCTCGGCTGGCTCGACCCGGCGATCCACGGCGAGATCGAGGTGGTCACCGGCGACGTCCGAGACGGCGAACGGGTGTACTCGGCCATGGAGGGAAGCGAGGTCGTGTTCCATCTGGCCGCGCTCATCGGCATCCCCTACAGCTACGTGGCCCCCGAGAGCTACGTGCAGGTCAACATCAACGGCACCTACCAGGTCGCCAACGCGGCCCGGCGTCTCGGGGTCGAACGCCTGGTCGTGACGTCGACATCGGAGACCTACGGCACCGCCCGGACCGTCCCCATCACCGAGGACCACCCGATGCAGCCCCAGTCGCCCTATTCAGCATCGAAGATCGGCGCCGACATGTTGGCTCTGTCGTTCTTCCACTCCTTCGAACTGCCCGTGACCATCGCCCGCCCGTTCAACGTCTACGGACCACGACAGTCGACCCGGGCGGTCATCCCGACGATCCTGAGCCAACTCCACCGGGGCGCCACCGAGATACGCCTGGGCGCCACCACGCCAACCCGCGACTTCACGTACGTGAGCGACACGGCTGCCGGATTCCTCGCCGTGGCCCGGTGCGAACAGGCGTTGGGTCACGCCGTGAACCTGGGATCGGGCCAGGAGATCTCCATCGGTGAACTGGCCGACCTGCTCATCGAACTCACCGGTTCGTCCGCGGTGGTGACCACCGACGACACCCGGCTGCGCCCTTCGGGCAGCGAGGTCGAACGGCTGCTCTCGGACAGCTCCCGAGCTCTGCAGTGGACTGGATGGAAGCCCGAGGTGTCGCTGCGCGACGGCCTGGCTCGCACCTCTGACTGGGTCGCCGCCCACCTCGAGCGCATCGACACCGGTTCGTACGCGGTGTGACCGACCGGCCCGCCCCCGGGGGTGGAGAGCGCTAGCTGACCGCCGCTCGGCGCGGCTGGCGACCGTGGCGGGCGATGTTGGTGAGGATGCCCGCCGCAGCCATGGTGATGACCAACGACGTGCCCCCGTAGCTGATGAACGGGAGGGTCAGCCCGGTGATGGGCATCAGGCCGATCACCCCACCGATGTTGACCAACGCTTGCGCCAAGATCCACGCGGTGATGCCGGCCGCGACCAACGTGCCGAAGCGATCCGGGGCCCGCAGAGAGGCCCGGACGCCGAACACGCCGAACGCCACGAACAGTCCGATCACGACCAAGGCGCCGATCAGACCGAGCTCCTCGGCGATCACGGCGAAGATGAAGTCGGTGTGGGCGTTGGGCAGGAACCCCCACTTGGCTCGGCTGGCCCCGAGACCGACACCAGTGAGGCCCCCACTGGCGATCCCGGTGAAGGACTGGTTGAGCTGATAGCCGATGCCGTTCGGATCCCGCGACGGATCGAGGAAGGCGAGCACCCGGTCGCGGCGGTACGGCGTCGAGAGGGTGACCACCGTCGCCGCCAACGCACCGACCAGCGAGACCGATCCGAGCTCGAACAACGGGGCGCCAGCCAGGAACAACACCACGAAGATGACGACGCCGATGACGATGGCCGAACCGAGATCGGGCTCGGCCATCACCAAGAGCAGTACGACCACCGCCACGATGACGACCGGACGCAGCGTCAGACGAGTGTCACGCATCTGGCGGGCTCGTCGGGTCAGGAGGTCGGCGCTGAACAGCAACACGGCCAGCTTGGCCAACTCCGACGGCTGGAACGTCAACGGCCCGACGCCGATCCAGCTCCGGGCGCCGTTGACCTGGGTACCCACCCCCGGGACCACGACGAGGGCAAGAAGCGCCATCGAGCCGGCGAGCATCGGGACCGCCAGCCGGCGCCAGACCCGGTAGTCGACCCGGAGCATGGCGACGAACACCCCGACGGCCACCAGGGCGTAGAGGAGCTCGCGAGAGAAGTAGGTGAATGGCGAGCCGTTGTCCGACTCGGACTGGACCGACGATGCCGACAGCACCATGACCAGGCCGACGACCACCAGCACTGCCACCACGGCCAGGAGTCCGACGTGATCACGCCGGAGCCGGTCGCGACGCCGGACCCGGGCCTGGCCAGGATCGGGTGACCCCGCGACCCGGAGTCGAGGGGGAGCCGAGGATGCGACCTGGAGAGGAGAAGCATCGCCGCGACCGACGGCCCGCAGGGCCCGCTCGATCATCGGTCGCCCCCGACGATCTGATGCACGGCCCGTATGAAGTCGTCGCCCCGCTCGGCATAGGAGCCGTACCAGTCGAAGCTGGCGCACCCCGGTGAGAGCAAGACGACATCGCCAGGCTGGGCTGCGGCCTGCGCGGCGGCCACGGCATCGTCCATCGACCGGGCCACGACCACCGGCCGTCGACCGGCGAACACGTCGACGACCTCGTCGGCGGCCTCACCGACGGCAACCACGGCGCGGAGCCGATCGGTCGTCGAAGCGAGAGCCGAGAGGTCGAGACCCTTGTTGCGACCACCGGCGATGAGGACCACCGAGTCGAACGAGGAGATGGCGGCGATCGACGCGTGCGGGTCGGTCGCCTTCGAGTCATCGACGTAGCGCACGCCTCCATGCTCGCCGACCATGCGCACTCGATGAGGGAGCCCGTCGAAGGTGGCCAGCACATCGATGACTGCGGCGCGGTCGGCACCGGCCTCGTGGGCAGTCGCCGCCGCCGCCAACGCGTCGACCACGTCGTGGGGATAACGACGCCACAGATCGGCGATGTCGAGCACGACCGCCCCGGACGGATCGGTGAGGGCGTTCTCGACCACCCTCCAATCGCCGGCATCGATGCCGAAGGTGCCGACCCGCCCTGGTGCCGAGCGAGCCGCCTCGCTCACTATGGGGTCCTCGGCATTGGCCAACGCGACATCGGACGGCTCCTGGGCCGCCCACAGCCGCGTCTTGGCCGCAATGTAGTGCGCCATGGTCGGATGCCAGTCGAGGTGGTCCTCGGCGACGTTGAGCCAGGTGCCGACCGACGGGCGCCAGGTCTCGGTGAACTGCAGCCGGAACGACGAGGCCTCGACGACCACGACGTCGAGAT
This sequence comes from Actinomycetes bacterium, assembly GCA_031399525.1. Classification (GTDB taxonomy): domain Bacteria; phylum Actinomycetota; class Acidimicrobiia; order Acidimicrobiales; family CADCSY01; genus JANNNX01. Next base: position 298,267 of record JANNOZ010000010.1, read on the forward strand.
CGACTTCGCCCCCGGCGCTCGGCGCGACCGCGTCGACCAACGGCAACTCGGTGTTGCCGGCGGCGACCGTCCGCATGCCGCTGGCTCGCAGCATGCGGGTGACCAACTCGGTGACGGTGGTCTTTCCGTTCGTACCGGTCACCCCCACCATGGGCAGGTCGCTCCACTGGGCGGCGAGCTCGAACTCGCTCCAACAGAGGACGCCCAGCCTCCTGGCCTCGACCAGGGCCGGATGACTCCACGGCACACCGGGGCTGGGCACGACGAGGGTGGCGTCCTCGACGAAGTGAGCGGCGTCATTGGCGCCCACCTCGTCGACGACGCGCACCCCCCGCGACCGCAACAGCTCGGCCCGGGCCGGAGCCACGGGAGCTTCGTCGAGCGCGGTCACGGTCCAGTCGTGCTCAGCCAGCCGCCGGGCGGCCGCCTCACCGGCCACCCCGACGCCGACCACCAGCACGGTGTCGGTCGCCATCAGTTGAGAATCCCCGGAATCGACAAGTAGTCGGCGTAGAAGATCCCGACGCCTACGGCCGTGGCCATACCGGCCAGAATCCAGAAGCGGATGATCACCGTCGTCTCGGGCCATCCACCGAGCTCGAAGTGGTGGTGGATGGGCGCCATGCGGAACACCCGGCGGCGGGCCAGGCGGAAGCTCGCCACCTGGATGATCACCGACATGGTCTCGACCACGTACACCGCCCCGAGGACGGGCAGCAAGAGATCGGTCTTGGTGACCAGCGCCAGCGCGGCCAGGCCCGCGCCGATGGCCAACGCTCCGGTGTCGCCCATGAAGATCTGGGCCGGAGCGGCGTTCCACCACAGGAACCCGAGGCAGGCGCCGGTCATCGCCGCGCCCATGACGGCCAGGTCGAGCGCCTCGGGGACCTGGTAGACGTCGACGTGTCGGAAGATCCAGAACGCGATGACCACGTAGGACGCGTAGGAGAAGACGGCCGAGCCGCCGGCCAGACCATCGAGCCCGTCGGTCAGGTTGACGGCGTTGGCGAAGCCGATGATCAACACCACCGACCACACCACGAACAAAACGGGTCCGAGATCGACGTGGAGGGAGTCCCAGCGGGTGAAGGACAACGTGGTGCGGATGTTCGCCCACTCGACGGCGAGAACACCGAATGCGATGGCCACGGCCAGGAGCCCGGCCATCTTGGTCTTCTTGTTCAGGCCGAGGTTCCGGGCGTTGCGAACCTTGATGACGTCGTCGAGGAAGCCCACGAACCCGGCCCCGGCCATGGCCAGCACGACGAGGATCCCGCCCCGGGTGAAGACGATCCGGCCACTTACATGGGGAATGGCGTAGCCCAACAGCCCTCCACCCACGATGGCCAAGCCACCCATCGTGGGGGTCCCGGCCTTGACTCGGTGGCCGGCCGGGCCGTCCTCACGAATGGGCTGGCCGATCCCGTGGTCCCGCAGCCACCCGATGAGCACGGGCGTGCCGAAGATGGCGACGACGAAGGCGACGGCAGCCGCGGCCAGGAGAGCGATCACGCCGAGGGAGCCTTGCCGAGCCGAGCCAGCTCCTCGCGGACCACCACCCGATCGTCGAACTCGCGCTCCTCGGCTCCGATGACCTGCGTCGTCTCGTGACCCTTGCCGGCCACCACCACGACGTCGCCAGGACGGGCCAGCTCGAGGCCGATGGCGATGGCGGCTCGACGATCCAACTCGACGACAACCGGCGTCGGGCCAACCAATCCCCGGCGCACATCGGCGGCGATGGCTGCCGGATCCTCGTGACGGGGGTTGTCCGAGGTCAGCACGACGTGATCGGCGAGACGTCCCGCCACCTCACCCATCGCCGGGCGCTTGCCCTGGTCTCGGTCGCCTCCGGCCCCGAACACGACGATGACCTTTCCGGCCGGGGCGATCTCCCTCGTGGCCCGCAGGAGCTGCTCGAGGGCCTCGGGCGAGTGGGCGTAATCGACGACCACGGCGACGGGTTCTCGGGCCACCACCTCGAACCGGCCGACGACCAGCGGCACCGATGCCAGGCCCCGGGCGATCTGTTCCTCGTCGAGGCCGAGCTCGAGCGCTGCAGTGGCCGCCCCGAGCGCATTGGAGACGTTGTGGCGGCCCCCCAACGGCAGCTCGACCAGGTGACCCCGCCAGTTGAACCTGCTTCGACCAAGGGCCAGATCGATATCGGCGGCGTCGGCCAACGACCACGTGGTGGTCGGGATGCGGGCCGCCTGAGCGAGCAGCCGACCGTGCAGATCGTCGACGTTGACGACCGCCCGGTCGGCCAGATCCGGTTGGAACAACCGAGCCTTGGCCTGGAAGTAGGCCTCCTCGGTCTCGTGGTAGTCGAGGTGATCACGCCCCAGGTTGGTGAAGATCGCGACTCGGAACCGGGTGGCGTCGACCCGATGCTGAACCAGGGCATGGGACGAGACCTCCACGGCCACGGCCACCATGGCGTCATCCCGGAAGCCCGCCAGGCGGGCCTGCAGCTCGGGTGCCTCCGGTGTGGTGCGAACTCCGCTGAGTGTCCCGATGATCCCGGTCGGTCGACCGGCGGACTCGAGGATGGCCTGGAGCAGCAGGGTGGTGGTGGTCTTCCCGTTCGTCCCGGTGACGCCGACTACGTCGAGCGATCGAGACGGATGACCCCAGAACGCGGCGGCCACGGGCCCCATGGCCGAGCGCACGTCGGCCACCTCTATCTGGACGACCGGGATGTCGACGTCGACGTAGCGCTCGACCAACAGGGCTCGGGCGCCGGATCGTGCCGCCTCACCGGCCAGGTCGTGGCCGTCGACGCGGGCACCGGGGACACAACAGAAGAGCGAACCGTCGACGACCCGCCCGGTCTCGTGAACCACCGCCGAAATCTCCACCGACTCGGCCGCGCCGTGCAGGGCCACGACATCGACGCCGGCCAGCATCCGGTCAAGACGCACGGCCTAGTCCCCGGCGCGGGATGCACCCGCAGACGTGAGCGAACCAGCGCCCACGGAGGTCAACGGCTCGGTGCCGGCGACTCCGGTCGGCGGGATGTCGAATCGGCGCAGGGCATACTCGGCCACTTCGGCGAACAGCGGCGCGGCGGTCTGGCTGGCGTAGTAGCCGGCCTCGCCCCGAGGTTCGTCGAGGATGACCACCACCGACAGCCGGGGATTTTCCGCAGGGAGATAGCCGGCGAAGGTGGCGACGTACGCGCCCGGCTCGTAACCCCGGCACGTGCCGTCGTCACAAGGCTTGCGGGCGGTGCCGGTCTTGCCGGCAACCGAGTAGCCATCGATCGCTGCTCGGCCACCGGTGCCATCGGGCGAGGAAACGGCGCTCTCGAGCATGCGGGTGAGCGTCGTCGCCGTCTCGGAGGACACGACGCGCCGGGCCGACTCACGCTCCACTGGATGACGAGTGCCGTCGGCGTCGACCGTCGCACTCACGAGGGTCGACGGGACGTAGACGCCGTCGTTGGCGATGGTGTTGTACACCTCCAGCAGCTGCACCGCGTTGACCGCGAACCCCTGGCCGATCGGAATCGACCCCATCGACGAGTCGGTCCATTCCGACGTATCGGCCACGATGCCCGACGACTCGTCGGGGAATCCCAGCCCGGTGTCCTGGCCGAGACCGAACGCCACCAGGTACTGATGCATCGTGTCCTGGCCGAGCGACCGAGCGACCTCGATCGTCCCGACGTTGGACGACTGCGTGATGATGTCGTTGAGCGTCATGTCGACCGGGTCGTGGGCGTGGTCGTCGGTGAAGGTGTAGGTCCCCATCTCGACCGAGTCGGGCACGTTCAGCACCGAGCTCTCGCCGTAGGTCCCCTTTTCGAGGGCCCCGGCCATCGTGATCACCTTGGACACCGATCCCGGCTCGAACGCCATCGTGAGCGCCATGTTGTCCGACGCCACCTCCGGGCCGTTCGTACCGGCCCGGGCGTTGGCCATGGCCAGGATCTCTCCGGTTGCCGGGTCGCTCACGACGACGATCCCACCTTGGGATCCGGTCGAGCCGACCGCCTCGATGAGGGCCTGTTCGACCGAGTACTGCAACGACCGGTCGATGGTGAGCTCCAGGTCGTCGCCCCGCGTCGCCGGGGACCGTTGCTGCTTACCGCTGGCGATGGTCTCGCCGTCCTTGCCGCGCTCGACGAGCAGCGACCCGGCGGTACCCGCCAGCTGGCCCTGGTACTGACGCTCGAGACCGGACACGCCGTTGCTGTCGAGGTCGGTACGCCCGATCACCCCAGCCGCCACCGATCCGGCGGGGGTCACCCGAGCGGACTCTTCGGTCACCTGAATACCGGCCAGGTTGAGGTCCTCGACAGCTGCGGCCACCGAGTCGTCGACCTTGCGGGCCAGATAGACGAATCGACCCTCGCCCCGAAGGTCGGCCGCCAACGAGCGGACGTCGCGACCGAGGATCGGCGCCAGGGCGGCAGCTTCGGCGTCGGGATCGTCGACCAGCGCCGGGTCGGCCACGATCGTGTGCATCGGAACGGAAAGGGCCAGGGCCTCGCCGTTGCGGCCGACGATGCTTCCTCGGGGCGCGGCCAGCGAAACGGCCTGCGTGCGCTGGGCGATACCCCGAGCCGCGTAGCCATCGGCATCGAGCACCTGAAGTTGGCCCAGGCGAACCGCCACGGCCCCGAACCCGACGCCGAGTACGACGAAGAGGCCGATGCAGCGCCGCCGGGACATCCCCCGCACGGTCTTCGGTGCCGGCGGTCGAGCCGGCGACGAGGACCGTCGAGCCTCCACCCGGCGGGCCCAGGGCAGGGCAGTCCAGAGCCGAGCCGCGCCCTTCAAGGCGATCGCGGCCACCGCCAGGGCCACTCGAACAATGAGCGACACGACCACCACGACGGCCCGCAGAACCCGCTGAGTGGATGTCGGTGGACGCCCCTTCGGGAGCCCCGGCCCGGATGGCCCCGGGCGGTAACGGGGGGTCGGTGGCGAACCCGACCGGCGCGGCGGTACGGGGCGGACCGGGCCCCACTCACTCCGGTCGTCCTGGCGCTGACGCCGAGCGGTGCCCGGTGTGCGGGTTGCCGTCACCGAGGTGACCCAGCCGCCGCCGCGGCCACCGATTCGGCGGTGGTGCTCGGCGCGACCAGGTAGGTCACGCGTTCGGGCTCCACCATGCCCAGCTCCTTGGCCGTCGTGACAATCCGCTCGGGAGCCGAGAGCTCTTCGGCCCGGGCCCGGAGCTGCTCGTTACGAGTCCGCTTCTCGGCGACCTGGGCGTCGAGTCGGTCCAGCTGCTTCTGGCCCGAGACGAGTTGCGCCTGGACACCGGCCAGGGAGAAGAGGGAGACCACTGCGACCACGACGGCCAGGATCCGACCCCGGGGACTGAGCGACAGGACGCGGCGGGCCGGAGCCGTCGTGGTCTCGCGGCGCGGTGGCCTCGAGATGGCGGGGCGAGCACGGACATCACGACGGACGACCGCCCCGGAGGCCCGCTGGGCGACTGGGCTCATGACGCCAACCGCTCGGCAACCCGGAGGCGAGCGCTCTCCGCCCGTGGGTTGCGGGCCACCTCGCCGGTCGATGGCCGACGAGCCCGACGACTCGGGAGGCGGACGGTGGCCACTGCGCCGCACACGCACGGCAGCTGCGGCGGGCAGGTACAGCCCCCGGTTGCGGCCCGGTCGAATCTCTCCTTGACGATCCTGTCCTCGCCCGAGTGGTAGGCCAGTACGGCGCAGCGGCCACCTGGGGCCAGCCGGGCCAGGCCCGAGTCGATGGCCGGCGCCAAGATCGCCAGCTCGCCGTTCACCTCGATGCGTAAGGCCTGGAACGTCCGGCGGGCCGGATGGCGCTGCCGGCGGGCTGCCGCCGGGACCGCGTCGGCGACGACCTGGGCCAGTCGACCCGTGGTGGTGATGGGCCGTTCGGCCACGATCGCCTGGGCGATCCGCCAGGCGAAGCGTTCGTCGCCGTACCGCTGGAGCAGGTCACGCAGCTCCTCGACCGAGGCGGTGTTGACGATGTCGGCCGCGGTCCGGGTATCGGTCGAGTCCATGCGCATGTCGAGGGGCCCATCGCCCCTGTAGCTGAACCCGCGGTCGGGCCGATCGAGCTGGGGCGAGCTGACCCCGAGGTCGAAGAGGACCCCACTGATCCGGTCCAGTTCGAGTTGGTCGAGGATCTCGTCCATGCGGTCGAAGCGGGCGTGGTGGACGCTGGCCCGGCGACCGAAAGGCGCGAGACGTCGTCGGGCCGCGACAACTGCATCGGGGTCCCGATCGAGGGCCACCACCGAGAGCTGCGGATGGCGAGCCAGGATGGCCTGGCTGTGGCCGGCGCCGCCGGCTGTGGCGTCCAGGACGGTGCCGGGTGGAACCGACGCGAAGACGTCGACGACCTCGGCCAGCATCACCGACTCGTGGACGAAGGAATCGCTGGGCATGGTCACGTCCGGTCCTGGTCGGTGACCTCGAGGCGTTCGCTCATCAGCAGCCCCCCGATCGACTGTTGCCGCCGGGATGTCTCCCCGGTCGGCTGAGACGGATGCGGGCGGAGTAGGGGCATTCCATCCGTCGATCGGGAGGCTGCGGGTGAGCGACGAGCCAAGGCTCGGTCGTCCGGTTCGGAGGTGGGCGGGGGCGACTCCTTGCACGTGGTCTGGGTTGGTGACGGCTAGATGCCGAGGTCGTCTAGGCCGGGCTGAGCGCCAGCGAGCAGCGCTTCGCCGCGGGTGTTGATGTCGCGCCATCGGGTGGCGTCCCAGAGCTCGATCCGGTTGATGGCTCCGGTCACCACGACGTCGCGCTCGATCTCGGCGAAGGAGCGGAGGTTGGCCGGCAAGGCGATGCGGCCTTGGCGATCGGGAACCACCTCGGCGGTGCCGGCCGCCAGAGAGCGCACCAGGGTCCGCTCGTCGCCACCTCGGCGGGCCTTCTCCTGCATCTCCTGGGCCACGGTGGCGAACTCCTCTCGGGTGTAAACGGCCAAGCAGCCGTCGAGGACCTTGGTGATGAAGCCGCCCGCCAGGAAGGCGTCTCGGAACTTGGCCGGGAGGATCACCCGGCCCTTGGTGTCCACGGAGTGCTCGAACTCTCCGAAGAACACCTCCCGCTCCTTCCAGGTCGTTGGCGACCACCACTCGATCGTTTCGATGAGCCCGGATCTCCCCTTTGTCCCCCTCGGGGAACCCGGTTCAACCCCTTCTCACCACTTCGCTCCACTTTAAGCCCCCATAACCCACCCGTCAAGGCCCCGATCCCCCACTTCCCTCCACCGGGGCGCGCCGGTCCACCGGCTGAGCCCCCTCGGCAACCGGCCGATCAGCGCCGGTCGGTCGGCTCGACCGATGCCGAGTCGGCCACGGCCAACTCAAAGGCCGCCACCACTGCACCCAACGCCGGCTCGCCCACCCCGCCGGCAACGCCGGCCAGCTCACGCTCGGCCCGGCCCCTGGCGTCGTCATCGAGCGCCAACACGGCCAGCAGCCGATCGGGCTCCCACCGGGCGTAGAGGAGGCACCCGAACGTGGCCCCGTCCCGCGTGCGACGTTGGGCCATCCCGAGCACCTTGACCCCCCCGATGGACACCTCGCCCGATCCAAGCCCGGCAAAGCAAACCAACCGCGACCAGTTGGACGAGATCGGCCGGCCGTCGTGCACCGCCACGTCCGCGCCGACGCCGACCTCGACGGCGGCCAGCGCCTCGGCCCAGGCCCGGCCCAGCCACAGGAAGGACCGACCGACATCGGCGTCCCACTGGCGGTTGAGTCTGGGCACCTCGACGTCGACCCAGAGCGAACCGGCGGGCTCGAGCAAGACCGCTCCCCCACCGCTGCGACGCCGGGTTACCTCTACGCCGAGGCGGGCCGCAGCCTCGGCGTCGACCACGGCGGCGTCCTGGGTGCTGCCCAGCACGAGGGTGGCGTGCTCGATGGGGCGCTCGGTGATGGTCACCACGTCTGCCGGTCTGTCGGCCACGGCCCCGGAGTCTGCCCGACCCGTCGGTCGCCGAGGGCACGAGGCCCGCTACCGTGACCGCCGTGACCAGGTCGCTGGTCCTGAACGCCACCTACGAACCACTGGCCGTCGTGTCCTCGCGGCGCGCCGTGGTGCTCGTCATCGACGGCAAAGCCGAGGTCGTCCACGACACCGGCCACCGGCTGCACGCCGAGCACATCGAGGTGCCCGAACCATCGGTCGTCCGGCTCCACTACTTGGTCCGGGTGCCCTACCAGCACCACCGTGCGCTCAACCGGCGATCGGTGTTCGCCCGAGACGGGAACCGCTGCCAGTACTGCCTCGGTCCGGCGGAAGGGATCGACCACGTCGTACCCCGCAGCCGGGGCGGAACCCATAGCTGGGACAACGTCGTGGCCGCCTGTCGGCGCTGCAACAGCGCCAAGCGCGACCGCCTCCTACACGAGACCTCGATGCACCTCTACAACCGGCCCAGCGCCCCCCGGGAGTTGTCGTGGGTGCACGTGATGGTGGGCTCGGTCCCGAGCCTCTGGGAGCCCTACCTCGCCACGCCGGTCAACGCGTGAAGCACCAGGACGTCCAGCCCCGATCACCCCTACCGACGCCGGAGATCCTCGATGCCCGGCTCCACCGGGTGACGCTCCCGCTCGTCGCTCCGTTCGTCACGACCCACGGCGTCCTTCACCAGCGCGACGTCCTGCTCGTCGAGCTGGTCGGCGCGGAGGGCGTCGGCTGGGGCGAATGCGCTGCCCTTCCCGCTCCGACCTACACCGGCGAGTGGGTCGACGGAGCCGAGGCCGTGCTCCGTCGCCACCTCCTCCCTGCCGTGCTCGCCGGGCACACCTCAGCGGGAGTGGCCGGCAATCCGATGGCCTCCGCCGCGGTCGACGCAGCCCTGCTCGACCTGGCCCTGGGCCCCGCCGGGTGCTCACTGGCGGATTGGGTGGGTGGCGAACGCGACCGCGTGGCCTGTGCGGTCGCCGTTGGACTCGAGCGCTCGATCGACGCTCTGCTCGCCGAGGTCGCCCGCCACGTCGGCGCCGGCTACCACCGGGTCAAGTTGAAGGTCGGGCCGAGCTCTGGCCTCGATCCGGTCCGGGCCGTCCGCCAGGCCTGGCCCACTCTCGCGGTGGCCATCGACGCCAACGGCAGCCTCGATCCGTCGACGATGAGCGACTGGGACGACCTGGGCCTGGTCGAGATCGAACAACCCCTTCCCCCCGACGACCTGGTGGGGCTGACCGAGGTATCCCGTCGGCTCCAAACGCCGGTCTGTCTCGACGAGTCGGTCGGGTCGGTCGACCACCTACGCAGCGCGTTGGCCCTCGGATGGCGCGGTCACGTCAACCTCAAGCCCGGTCGGGTCGGCGGCATCCACGCCGCGCTTGCCATCTACGACCTCGCGGTGGCCGAGGGCATCCCGTTGTGGATCGGCGGCATGCTGTCCACGGGTATCGGCAAGGCGGTCGACGTGGCCCTTGCGTCGCTGGCCGGCGTCGCCCTGCCCAGCGAGATCTACCCGTCGAGTCGGTGGTTCGACACCGATGTCACCGAGCCGTGGGGCATGGCCACCGACGGAACCATGGCGGTGCGACCGGCGGGGCCCGTGCACCTCCCTACCGAGGAAGACTCGTGAGGTTCCCGTGGACGAAGCGGGGTCCCCGCCGCCCGTCGTGGCGGTCCCGGCAGTTGGATTTTGCCAAGCGGGTCGGCCGCGACGGCCTCGACGACATCGCGTCGAGGCCGGTGCGCTACGAGTGGTGGGCGCCGCTGCCGATGCCCAGCCACTCCTATCGGGCCGGCGCGCTGCGCATGCCCGAGACGTCGGTCGTCGTACGCGAGCTCCATGTCGAGCAACCCAGGAGCCTGGCGTTCCCGGTATCGAGGATGACGTTCGGCACCCTCGACGTGGGCCACGGCCGGGGCCAGATCATCGGCGAGTTCGAGGCCGGCGGCACGCTGATCCTGGCCCTTTCGGACGGGGTCTACATCTACCCGATCGGCGAGCCGCGATGGGTCCAGCCGTTGTGACCGATGCCGAGCCGAGGGTCCGGCCAGTCAGCGGGAGCGGCACCACTGCAGCCAGGTGACCACGTCGTCGGGATCGAGTGGGTGGTCGGCGTCGCCGTACATGGTCTCAGCCCGGAACCGGAGGTAGTCCTGGGCCGGGAGCGGCAACGGCGGCCAGTGCCGCCACCACCCCGAAGGCGCCAACCGTCGGAGCTGGCGCAGCGCCACCGCCCACAACTGGGGGCGAACCAACACGGCCAGGCTGGCTGCTGCCCACCACGGCCCTCCTCGTTCACCCATCGGAGCGCACCGTTCGCCCCAGTCCTCGCCAGCCCACGGCCGCCGCTCCGACCAGCGGGCCCGCGTCGCCGAGCCCCGCGGGCACGATCCGGCTGCCGGATGAGAAGTCCAGACGCGCATCGTCGTCCAGCGCAGCCTGGGCCGCATCGAAGAACGGTGGCCCGAAGCCCAATGCCACCGATCCGGCGACGACCGCGAGACGCAGGTCGCACACGTTGGCCACTGCGGCCACCGCTTGGCCCACCAACTGCCCGGTCCGGGCCACCACGGCCGGTGACGCCTCTTCGGGGGGCCTACCGGTCATCGCGGCGATGGCGGACCCGGATGCCTCGGCCTCGAGACAGCCGCGGGCGCCACACGCGCAGACCCGGCCGCCTGGCACCACGATCACGTGGCCGACGTGGCCAGCGTTACCCGAGGCCCCGTCGAGCAGGACGCCGCCACTGACCACACCGCCGCCCACCCCCGTCGACACCACCATGGCCAGATAGTCCTCGACGCCTACCGCGGCGCCGCGCCAACCCTCGGCCAGGGCCAACGCCTTGGCGTCGTTGTCGATCGAGACGTCCAGTCCCGTGGTCGCTGCCAGCCGGGCCCGAAGCGGGAACCGGCGCCAGCCGCCGATGTTGAGCGGCGACACGAACTCGCCCCCGGACGTCATCGGGCCACCGCAGCCCACCCCGAGGGCCAGTTCGTCGCCCCGGGCCACCGACGCCAGCACCGAGCAGCAGGCGTCGAAGGCGGCGGCGCCATCGGCGACCGGTGTGGGCATCTCGGCCCGAGCCAGTAGCGACCCGTTCTCGTCGACCACCCCGGCGGCCACCTTGGTCCCGCCGACGTCGAGGGCGAGAACCGTGGCCACAGCGGGACGGTATAGCCCGCAGGTGCCGTAGCGGGGCGGGCCACATACGATTCTCGGTCTCATGGCTCCGACCACGTCTGCCGCCATCGACCTCGAAGGCTTCGCCGAGCGGTTCGCGGCGATCGGCGAGAACATCGCCGTCGCCGTGCAGGGCAAGCCCGAGGTCATCGAACTGGTGCTGCTCTGTCTGATCGCCGAGGGCCACCTCCTCATCGAGGACGTTCCCGGCGTGGGCAAGACCAACCTGGCCAAGGCCCTCGCCGTGTCCATCGACGGGCGATGGGGTCGGGTGCAGTTCACGCCCGATCTCTTGCCCTCCGACATCGTCGGTGTGTCGGTGTGGAACCGCGACACGAACACCTTCGAGTTCAAACACGGGGCCGTTTTCTGCAACGTCCTCGTCGGCGACGAGATCAACCGGGCATCACCCAAGACCCAGTCGGCTCTGCTCGAAGCCATGCAAGAACACCAGGTGACCGTCGACGGCGTGACTCATCCGCTGCCGACGCCGTTCATGGTGGTCGCCACCCAGAACCCGATCGAGCACGAGGGCACCTACCTGTTGCCCAAGAGCCAGCTGGACCGCTTCCTCATGCGGGTGTCGGTGGGCTACCCGGCCCGGGATGCCGAGCTGGAGATTCTCGACACCCAGGCCGCCGATCCCGTGATCGACAAGTTGGGCCCAGTGGCCACCGTCAACGACGTGCTGGCCATGGCCGCCCTGGCCCGCGACATCCATGTCGCCCCGAGCCTCAAGGGATACCTCGTCGAGCTGGCCACCACCTCTCGCGTCCACCCCAGCCTCACCCTGGGCATGTCTCCTCGGGCCACCCTCGCTCTACAGCGTGCGGCCCGGGCCCGGGCGGCAGCCAGCGGTCGGACCTTCGTCATTCCCGACGACATCAAGGCGTTGGCGGCCCCGGTGCTCGCCCATCGCCTGGTGCTCACCCCGGAGGCGACCATGCAGGGCATCAGTGCGGCCCGCGTCGTCGACGACCTGCTTCGTCACGTACCTGTGCCAGCAGCCGCCGCCACCGACGCGGGCTGAGCCGCCGTGCTGACCCGCCAGGGTTGGGGTGCAGTGCTGTCGGCTGTCGCGCTGGTGGTGGCCGGACGGCTCTTCGGCATCGTCGAGCTGTATGTCGTCGCCGTCGGGGTCACTGCAGTGCTGATCGCCGGCGCCATCGCCGTCGAACTGGCCAAGGTCCGTCTCGACGTCGCCCGGTCGCTGCATCCCCGTCGGGTCCACGCCGGGACACCCAGTCGAGTCGACCTGCAGGTCCGCAATCCAACCAGTCGCCCGTCGCCCCTGGTGTCGTTGGCCGACCCGATCGACCACGACCACGTGGCTCGGGTGGTGTTGGCCCCGCTCGACGCCGGCAAAGTCGTGACCGCGGCGTACCAACTCCCGACCGAGCGCCGGGGCATACGCCGGATCGGGCCGCTCTCGTTGGTCGTCTCCGACCCGTTCGGGCTGGTGCGCCTGGAGACCGAGGTGGCCTCGGCTACCGAACTGACCGTCTGGCCTCGAATCGACGACGTCCTGCCCCTCCCGCCGGCACCCGGCGACGCCCTGCTCACCGGCACCGGCCACGTCGACCTGCACACCAGCGTCGGTGACGAGTTCTCCACCCTGAGGACCTACGTTCCGGGCGACGACCTGCGTCGGGTCCATTGGCCGACCAGCGCCCGCCGGGGCGAGCTGATGATCCGCCAGGACGAGATGCCCTGGGAACGCCAGGCCACCATCGTGCTCGACGTCCGCCGTGACGCGTACTCGGCTGCGTCGTTCGAACGAGCAGTGTCCGCCGCGGCCAGCGTGGTGAGCGCCTGTGCCGCCCATCGGGCCCAGATCAGGGTGGTCACCACTGCCCGGTTCGACTCGGGCTCGGCGACGAGCGCGGCCCACGTCGAGGCCATCCTCGAACACCTGGCGACCGTGCCCTTGGCCAACACCGCCGACCTGCCCAGCACCCTCGCCCTCTTGGGCACTACGGGTCATGGCGGCGCGGTCGCCGTCATGTTGGGCGGCACGGCGCCGGCCGACATTGACGCCGCCGCCCGGCTGCGCCTGACCTTCCCGACCGTGCTCACCGTGGCCTTCACCGACGACCCGTCCGACCCGCCAGCGGCCGCCCGCATGGTCACGGTGGGACCCGACGTCGGATTCGGCGAGGTCTGGGATCGTCTCGTGCAGGGTGGCCCAGTGCCGGTCGCTCGGGTGTGACACACCGACGATGAGCGCCCGGAGCCGCGATCTGCGCCAGACCATGGCGGTCGCCGATCACCCTCGTCCGCCTGGCCAGCTGGCTCGCGTGCTGACCGAACTGGCCCTGGGCGGTGTCACGGTGGCCGCAGTGTTCGGCCTGATCCGCATCTTCGAAGACGCATCGTTCCTGCCTGCATTGGTGGCCACCGCGATCATCGCCCACGTGGTCGCTGCAGTCGTCCGGCGCGACGGGCGGCCGGTGATGATTGCCGTAGGAGCCCTCGGGCTTCTCCTCGTGCTCCTACTGACCTGGCTCAAGTGGCCCGAGTCGTCCTGGTACGGCCTGCCGACGTTGGCCACCTGGCAGGCCGCGGCCGACGAGCTGTCCCGAGCCTGGTCGGTCTTCCGCGACGCGAGTGCGCCGGCGCCGGTCGACGCCGGCTTCGTGCTGATCGGGGTGCTCACGGTGGCCTTGGTCGCGGTCACTGCCGATACAGCGGCGTTCCGGGCTGGGGCCGCCGTCGAAGCGGCGATACCAGCCGCCAGCATCTTCTTGTTCGGCGCCGCCCTCGGCGCCGGCCAGCACCGACTGGTCACCACCGCGGTGTTCCTGATCGCCGTCATGGCCTATTGGCTGGCCCAGAGGGGATTGGCCCAGTCGGTGACCCCGGGCCAGATGGCCACCGATCCAATGGGTGCGGGCACCAGCTTGGCCCGCCGAGGGGCCGGCATCATCGGCCTCGGCGTGGTCGCTGCCCTCGTAGTTGGCCCCATACTCCCGGGAGCCGACGCTCGGGCCGTCATCCCGTGGCGGGCTTCGGACCGACCGGGTTCGGACACCCGGGTCACGGTGAGCCCCCTCGTCGACATCCGCACCCGACTCGTCGACCAGGGCGACACCGAGGTCTTCAGCGTGGCGGCCAGCGACCCGAGCTACTGGCGGCTCACCTCGCTCGACCAATTCGACGGGAGGATCTGGTCGTCCAACCGCCGCTACGAGGCAGCCGACGATGCTCTCAGCGGACCGGCGCCGGGCCGCAGTGTGGTCATCGAACAGGACGTCGAGATCGCGGCGCTGTCATCGGTTTGGCTCCCGGCGGCCTACCGCCCGGTGCAGATCGACGGCATCGATGCCGGCTACGACGCGGATTCGGGCAGCCTCATCGCCTCCGGCGCCGAACCGGTGCCCGAGGGCACCCGCTACGAGCTGCGTTCGGTGCAGCCGACGATCACCCAGGACATCCTGTCGGAGGCCGCGGCGACGGCCCCGGCCTCCATCGCCACGACCTACACCGCCCTCCCCGAGGGGTTCAGCACCGCGATCCAGACGCTCGCGGGAGAGATCGTGGCTGGCGCCACTACCCAATACGAAAAGGCCCGACGGCTCCAGGACTGGTTCCAGTCGGGTCAGTTCACCTACGACCTCACCGTCATGTCCGGCCACAGCGCCAACGATCTCGAGCGGTTCTTGTTCGAGACCAAGACCGGCTACTGCGAGCAGTTCGCCGGCGCGTACGCGGCCCTGGCTCGCTCGGCGGGGCTCCCCGCCCGAGTTGCCGTCGGCTTCACCCCCGGCGAGCTCGGCGACGACGACCGCTACCACGTCTTCGGGTACAACGCCCACGCCTGGCCCGAGGTCTACTTCGACCAGATCGGGTGGGTTGCCTTCGAGCCCACGCCGGGTCGAGGCGCACCCCGGGCCAACAGCTACACCGGGCTCTCCCCTCAGCAAGCGACCGCGCCCGAGCTGTCCACCTCGACCACATCACAGAGCTCACCCACCACCGTCGGCGGCGGTGAGACGGCCACCACCCTCCCCGACTTCGGCAGCGACCTGAGCGCCACCGGGGCGGCCACCTCGACCGAGCCCAGGTCGTGGACGGGACGGTTCCGCGCCGCGGCGGTCGTGCTGGTCGCCGCAGCCGCGCTCTGGCCACTCGGCCTCCTCGGCCTACGCGGCGCGCTCAGGCGGCGAAAGCGAGCCCGCGCCGTCGACGCCAGCCGCCGGGTGGTCGTGGCCTGGGACGACGCCGTGGCTGCCATCGACCTGGTCGGTCTGCACAGCCACCCGTGGGAGACGCCAGCGGAGCTGGCTCGGCGTGCCGCCCGGGCCCCGGGAGTCGAGGCCCGGGTCATCAACGGGTTGGCCGGTATGGTCACCTATGCCCGCTACGCGCCGGAGGTGGTCGACGACACCACCGCGGAACAGGCCGAGGACGCGGCCCGGACCATTGCCGACGGCGTGCGGGCCACTTTCGACCGATCTCAGCGGATCCGCTCGTGGTACGACCCTCGCCCTCTGTGGCCCACGCCCCGGACCCGGATCGACATCCGCGAGCAGGTAGGGACTCCCAGCGACGACTGACCGGCCTTGGGGCTCAGTCGCGCTCGAAACGGTCTCGCATGCGCCGACGGGCTGATCCGACGGCCCCGCCCACGCTCCCGCCCCGCATGGTGGAGGTCCATTCCTGCCAACCAGCTCGACCCATCTTGCGCAGGTTGCGTTCGAACCAGATCGCGGCGGCGAGCATGCCCAGGAAGCCCACGAACGACAGCAGGGCCGACACGGCCAGGGTCACGATCATGAACACGACGCTGACCACGAACACGCCCGTGGCCCACTTGAGGTTTCGGCCTGCGTGCCGGTAGATCGTCGTCGAGCCGACCTCGTGGGCCAACTCAGGATCGGACGCGTACAGCTGCTGTTCGATCTCACGCAGTATGCGTTGTTCGTTCTCGGAAAGCGGCACGCCGAGCCTCCGTGCGCTCCATCGCAGCCCAGTTGGCGGACTTGACGGACTGGATAGGAATGCTAGCCGTGATCATCGCACGCGACTCCCCGACCGACAACGCGCCGGACGACCTCATCAGTGGGCCGTGGGGCCCGAATCCTCCGGCCCCCATGCTTGGGCCCCTCGACGAACGGGCCGCGGGCCACCCGGCCCGAACGCCGTTCCGGCCACGATGGCATCGTCGCCGAACCGGTCACGGATGGCGTCGAGCGCGCCCGTGACCTCCTCGGCTCCAACTCGGGACTCCTCGCCGAGTCGGAGCTGGCGGGCCCGAGTCTCACTCAGCTGAAAGGCGCTCACGCCGAGCAGACGGACACCAGGCGATAGGTCGACCTGGGCGAGGAGCCGACGGGCGGCGGCGACCAGGTCCGGACCGGTGTCGACGGCAGCGGGCAGGGTGACCGACCGGGTCAAGGTCCGGAAGTCGCCGTAGCGGACCTTGAGCTGCACTCCCCGTGCCGTGCGCCGAGCTCGACGTAACCGCTGGGCCACGGCATCGGCCAACCGGGCCACTTCCCGGAGGATCTCTCGGGAATCGTGGAGATCGACAGGGAACGTCTCTTCGTGGCCGATCGATTTCGCCTCCCGCTCCGGCTCGACGGCCCGCTCATCTCGAGCCCAGGCCAGGTCGTGGAGGTGCCGACCGGCGTGTTCACCGACCGCCCGCACGAGTCGGTCGACCTCCAGACCGGCCACGTCGCCGACCGTCTGGACCCCGAGTGGCTCGAGACGGGCTCGGGTGGCCGGCCCCACTCCCCAAAGGGCGGCGACCGGGTGGGCGTGCAGAAACTCCAGCTCGTCGGCCTCCTCGATCACCACGATGCCGAGTCCCGGGGTCGGGCCTCTTCGAGATGCCCGGGGCTTGGCCGCTTCGGAGGCCAACTTGGCCGTGAGCTTGCGGGGCGCCACACCGATCGAACACGACAGGGCCAGTTCACCGGCCACCTCGGTGCGCAGGCGGGCGGCGATCGCGGCAGGGTCACCGAGCAGGCGGGTGGCCCCTCGCACGTCGAGGAAGGCCTCGTCCAACGCGATGCCCTCCACGAGGGGGGTCACCCGCTGGAGTATCTGGTGGAACGCGTGGCTGGCCTCGCGGTAGCGCTCGAAGCGCCCGGGCAACACAACGGCATGGGGACACAGCCGACGAGCCGTGACGATCGGCATGGCCGAGTGCACCCCGTAGGCCCGGGCCTCGTAGGACGCGGCCGCGACCACGCCACGACGACCGGTCCCGCCAACCACCACCGGGTGCCCGGCCAGGCTGGGGTTGTCTCGAACCTCGACAGCGACGAAGAAGGCGTCGAGGTCGACGTGGAGGATTCCCGGCCGCGACGAGCCAGCCATGGCCCGATGTCAGCCGGTGGGCGTGGGCCGACGGATCCGACCTCGGGCCCGGTCGAGGCGGTCTCGCACACCCCAACCCGTCACCAGCAAGAGCGCCTCGACCACGATCCGGCTGGACATCTTGGACGTCCCCTGGGTGCGATCGACGAAGGTGATGGGTACCTCCACCACCTGGCCCCCAGCCCGGATGAGGCGGTAGACCATCTCGATCTGGAAGCCGTACCCGTCGGCTCGCACCGCGTCGAGGTCGACCCGCCGCAGCGTCGCGGTGCGAAAGGCTCGGAAGCCGGAGGTGGCATCACGGACGGGGATGCTCAGGAGCGCGGCGGCGTATCGGTTGCCCCAGCGTGACAACGCGGCCCGGTACCAGGACCACGCCGGGATGGCCCCACCGGGCACATAGCGGGACCCGACCACCACGTCGGCCCCGTCATCGAGGGCGGCAAGGAGGCGGGGCACGACGGCCGGATCATGGGACAAGTCGGCGTCCATCTCGACCACAGCCTCGTAGCCCTCCTCGAGGGCGACGGCGAAGCCAGCCTTGTAGGCCTGGCCCAACCCGGCCTTGCCCGGGCGCCGCAGGACCTGCACCTGCCCGAGGCGGCGACCGGCGCCTTCGGCCAGATCGGCGGTGCCGTCGGGGCTGTTGTCGTCGACCACGAGAACGTCGACATCGGGTGCGTCGGCGCGGAGCCGCTCGATCACCCTGACGACATTGGGGGCCTCCTCGAACGTGGGGAGGACCACCAGGGCGCGCACAGCAGCACTCTAGGCACGGCCATGGTCGAGACCCGCCCATAGGCTGACCCGCGATGGCCCCCGATTCGGACCCCCGCCCGGCCCGGCCCTACGCGCCCTCGGCGCTGCCGCCGGTGTGGGCCCGGGCCCTGGCCTTCGGCGCGATCGTCGTGGGCGGGTGCTGCGGAGCCCTGATCGGCTGGGCCCTGGTCGACCTGCAATGTTCGGGTGAGTGCACCGGTCCGAGTGCGCTGGCCACGGTGCTCGGCGGGCTGGTCGGGGCCGGCGGCGTGGCCATCATCGCCGTGCTGGTGTTACGAGCGATGGCCGAATGGCGCCGCCCGATCGAGTGACTCACCGGGGCGGTCGGCCCGACGGTTACGCCAGGCGGACTCGCCGGAAGCCCTCGGCGTGGGTCACCCCTAGTCGGCGGGCCTCCTCGGCGGCTCGGCCCCGGACGAAGTCGCCCAGCCACTCCTCGTCGCCATCGCCGAACCGGGATCGGTGACGCGACAACGCCTCGACCTTGCGATCGATGGTGGCCGACACGTCGACCCACACGTCGGCTTCCAGCGATCCCGACAGCAACATGGTGGCCACCCCGTGGGCTGGGCCGGCCTCGGGAAAGTAGCCCGGCGATGCGGCCGCCGGGGCCACCGCATCGAGCGCGGCCCAGCCGATGGCCCGGTGATCGACGTGGTTGATGTAGCGGTCGCCGAAGAACACCGCCGTGGGGTCGGGACACACCACCACCTCGGGCCGGTGTCGACGGATCACAGCCACCAACTCGGCTCTCAGCCCTCGGGGATCGACGTCGAGGTCGCCGTCGGCGTGGCCCAGCAACTCGACGCCGGCCAAACCGAGAACCGTGGCGGCAGCCCGGACCTCCTCGGCCCGCTGGTCAGCCAGGGCCGTGGGGTCCACGCCCGGCGCGGCCGATCCCTTCTCGCCTCTGGTAGCCACCACCACGTGGACCTCACAGCCACCGACCGCCCAGGCGGCCAGGGTCCCGCCGCAGGACACCTCGACGTCGTCAGGGTGGGCGTACACGGCCAGGGCTCGCTCCGGGCACCCGCGATACAGGCTGGTGGAGGGGCTCACCGGCGGCTGCTCATGGCGCGGTCGCCAACGCGGCCCGGGCCACCTCGACCCCGGCATCGTCGACGTCGTGATGGGTGACCAGACGGATCGTTCCTGGGCCGATCGTGCCGGCCAGGACACCGGATGCCGCCAAATGCCGTAGCACCGAAGCCGGGGCGGGATGGGCGAAGACCACGATGTTGGTCTGGACCCGCTCTGGGTCGATCGATCCAGGCCATCGGTCGGCCACCGCGTCGGCCAGGCGGCGGGCCCGGCTGTGGTCTTCGGCTAGACGGTCGACCATGGAGGACAGCCCGATGAGTCCCGCGGCGGCCACGATGCCGGCCTGCCGCAGCTGCCCGCCCAGACGGCGGCGCCACACCCTCGCCTCATCGATCGCATCTGCTGGTCCGGCCAGGACCGAGCCCACCGGGGCACAGAGTCCCTTGGTCAAGGCGGTCCACACCGTTCGAGCCGGCGCAGCCAGCTCAGCCGCCGGACGGCCTGACGCCACGGACGCGTTCAGCAGCCTGGCCCCGTCCATGTGCATGGGTAGACCGCAGGCGCCCAGCGCCTCGATGATCGCGGGGACGACGACCGTTCCACCACTGGCCATGTGGGTCTGCTCGACGCAGACCACCGACGGGCGGGTCCAGTGGTGGGCCGCGGCGGAGACATGGAAGGCCACGTCGTCGGGGTCGAGGCATCCGCCGACATCGTCGAGGGTCACCAGCTGGAACGGCGCCAGGCCGCTGGCGCCGTCCTCGAAGCTGGCGATGTGGGACGAGCGCCCGGCCAACACCACGCTCGACGGTGGCGCGGCGACCCGGAGGGCGACCTGGTTGGCCATCGTGCCCGAAGGGAGGAAGAGCGCAGCCTCCTTACCCACCAACGCGGCGTAGTGGTCCTGGAGGGCGAGGACCGTGGGGTCCTCGCCATAGCCGTCGTCACCGACCTCGGCATCGGCCATGGCCCGGCGCATCTCGGGCGTCGGGCGAGTCAACGTGTCAGAGCGCAGCTCGACTCGACGGTCAGGCACGCGGCGAGCGTAGGCGCGGCTCGGTCAGGGCCCTCCCGAAGACGCCGGTACCGTCGTCGAGATGTCCAATGGCCCTGATCTCGTGGAGCTGCTCGATCTGGCCACCGATCTGGTGGTCGAAGCCGGGGCGCTCCTGGCTGGTGGGGTGAGCTCCGTGCGCACCGACATCGCCACCAAGTCCTCGGCCACCGACATGGTGACCGAGATGGACCGGGCGTCCGAGCGCCTTCTCGTGGAAGGCATCCGAAGCGCTCGACCCGACGACGGCGTTCTTGCCGAAGAGGGCACGTCAGCCCCGAACCGCTCCGGGGTCCGCTGGATCATCGATCCGCTCGACGGGACCACCAACTATCTCTACGGGGTCCCCGCCTACGCCGTGTCCGTTGCCGTCGAAGTGGACGGCATCGTGGAGGTCGGCGTCGTCCTCGACGCGGCCCACGGCGAACTGTTCAGCGCCGTGCGGGGGCGAGGCGCCCGCCTCGACGGACGGCTCATCCACACCAGCCCTACCACCGATCTCGGTAAGGCGCTGGTTGGCACCGGCTTCGGCTACGAGGCTGTCCATCGCCGAGCCCAAGTGGACGTGTTGAGCGGGGTCATCGGCGACGTGCGCGACATTCGGCGGGCCGGCGCCGCTGCGGTCGACCTCTGCTGGGTGGCGTGCGGACGCCTCGACGCCTACTACGAGGAGGGCATCGAGCCCTGGGACGGGGCTGCCGGGTTGCTCGTCGCCGCCGAAGCCGGCGGGCGCACGTGGGTGGGAGCCAGCCCCCGCATCGGGCGCACCATCACCGTGGCGGCCAACCCAGAGCTGTTCGACCCGTTGCTCGGGTTGTTGGTCCGCGCTGGAGCCGTGTCCCAGAGGAGCGGATGAGGCATCCTGGCTGGCCATGACGACGCGCATCTTGACCGTCGAGGACGACGAACGCATCCGTACCGCGGTGCGCATGGCGCTCGAGGACGAGGGATGGCAGGTCGCCGAAGCGGCGACCGGCGAACTCGCCCTGGCTGAGTTCGAAGCCCACCCGGCCGACGTCGTGCTCATCGATCTCATGCTGCCGGGAATGGACGGTTTCGAGCTGTGCCGAGCCGTTCGTCGCACCAGTGACGTGCCCATCGTGATGGTGACCGCCCGCACCGACACCCACGACGTGGTGGCTGGGCTCGAGGCTGGCGCCGACGACTACCTCACCAAACCGTTCCAGCCCAAGGAGCTGTCGGCTCGGATCCGGGCGCTGCTCCGACGGGTCCGACCCGCCGCGCCGGGACACACCCACTTGCGCTTCGCCGACCTCGAGATCGTTCCGGACGAGGGATCTGTCCGCTCGTCGGGCCGCGACGTTCACCTCACCCGGACCGAGTTCAAGCTGCTGTGCGAGCTGGCTCTGAACGTGGGCAAGGTGTTCTCCCGCGAGGAGTTGCTCGAGCGGGTTTGGGGCTACGACTACTTCGGCGACGGTCGTCTGGTCGACGTCCACGTGCGCCGACTCCGGACCAAGGTCGAGCCCGACCCTGCCAACCCTCGCTATGTCCTGACCGTGCGGGGTCTCGGCTACAAGCTCCAAGCCTGACGTGGCGACCCGGGCGACCGGCACCCGGCGTCGGGTCCGGGCCACGATCCCTCACGCCCGGCGTCTCGGTCTGCGCGCCCGGCTCATCACCGCGTTCGCCCTGGGTGGGCTCGCCCTCTCGGCCCTGATGGCCCTGATCTCCTTCAGCCTCGTGCGCCAGAACCTCGTCGAACAGCACGAGCGCACCGCCACGGCGGAGGCCTACGTGAACGCCCGGGTGGTTCGCGACACCCTCCGGGGCGACAGCACCGATGTGGCCGGGGCGCTCGATGCGGTGCAGGCCCAACCCGGCTCGACGCCGGTGCTGTATCGCGACGGTGAGTGGTACGCGGCGACCGGCGCCACCATTCCGATCTTGCTGCGCGACGAGGTGCTGGCCGGCCAGCCGGCCAGCCTGCGGTACACCTCCGGGGACGACACCCTGCTGGTCGTCGGCCTGCCCCTCCCGGCCGTCGGTGCTGCGTACTTCGAGATCTCGTCGTTCGCCGAGCTCGAGGGCACCCTGCGCTCCTTGGCGCTGTCACTGGTGGTCGCTGGTCTGGTCACCACCGTTGCCGGGGCCGCCCTGGGCGCCTACGCCAGCCGCCACGTCTTGCGTCCGCTGGCCGAGGTGCGCCAGGCCGCGGCCGCCATCGCCGGAGGGCGCCTCGACACCCGAGTGGCCCGGGTCGACGACGCCGACTTGGGCGCCCTGGTGGGCTCGTTCAACGACATGGCCAGCGCCCTGCAGGAGCGCATCGAGAGCGACAACCGCTTCGCCTCCGATGTCTCCCACGAGTTGCGTTCGCCGCTGACCACCTTGGCCGCGGCGGTCGAGGTGCTCGAAGGCCAGCGCGACGAGCTGCCCGAGCGGGCCCGGGCCGCCCTCGACCTGCTCCGCGACGACATCGGGCGGTTCACCGCGATGGTCGACGGCTTGCTGGAGATCTCCCGCTTCGACGCCGGAGCCGCCCATCTGGCCCTGGACGAGGTCGACATCGCCGAACTGGTCCGTCAGTCGGTAACGGCCAACTCCGACGAACCCGTCCCGGTGATCTTGGGTCCGGGCGCCAGCGGCTGCATCGTCGACGTCGACAAGCGCCGCTTCGTGCAGGTCATGGCCAACCTGCTCGACAACGCCCGCAAGTACGCCGGCGGGGCGACCCGAGTCACCGTGGAGGTGAACGGGGTCATGGTTCGCATCGGCGTCGAAGACAGCGGCCCCGGGATCAGCCCCGACGAGCGTGAACGGGTCTTCGAACGCTTCTCCCGGGCCCACAGGGAGGCCCGGAGCCGCGGGATGAGCGACGGAGTCGGCCTGGGCCTGTCCCTGGTGCGAGGCCATGTCGAGCTCCACGGCGGGCGGGTCTGGGTCGAGGACCGCCCCGATGGCGAGCCGGGCGCCCGCTTCGTCATCGAGCTGGCCAGCGTGCTGCGGGGCCTACCCGACGAGCCCGAGCCCGACCTCGGACCCGCGGCAGTGCCGGCGTCGGAGGTCGAGTCGTGACCCGCCGCAGACTGCGCAAGGCGTTGGTAGGCGCCGCCCTGGTAGTCGCCCTGGCCAACTGCGGGGTACCCACCGACTCCGAGCCCCGCCGCATCGACTCCGAACAAGTCCCCTTCGGCCTACTAGAAGACCCCAACAACCAGAACTAACCACCCCCAGCCCAAGCGGACGAGGAGCAGGGGAGGGGTGTCGGCCCCCCGCTGGGCGCCGACCGGACAAAGTGAAAGGCAAGCCCAGCGGGGGGCCGACACCCCGTGCAGGGAACCCTTAGAACTTCAGCCGAAAAACACCTCAGCCACATCGTGATAAAGCTGCGGATCAACCAGCTTCAACTCCCGCACAGCATCACCGAGCGGCACCAACGTGATCGCGTCGGCCCGCAACGCCACCATCTGCCCGAACAAGCCGGCATGCACGGCGTCGATGGCGGCGATGCCGAAGCGGGTCGAAAGCACCCGGTCGAAGGCCGTCGGCGTCCCACCCCTTTGCACATGACCGAGGATGGTGACCCGGGTTTCGAAGCCGGTGCGGGCTTCGATCTCGGTCGCCAGCACGTTGCCGATACCGCCGAGGCGGGCGTGGCCGAACTGGTCGACGTCACCCTCTTGCACGCTGATCGTGCCCTCGATGGGGACGGCGCCCTCGGCCACCACCACGATCGACGCGTACCGGCCCCGGGCGTGACGTTGACGGAGCGACTCGCACACGACGTCGATGTCGAAGGGTTCTTCGGGTATGAGTATCTCGCTGGCCCCACCGGCAATCCCGGCGTAGAGAGCAATGTGTCCAGCGTGGCGGCCCATGACCTCGCACACCATCACCCGGTCGTGGGACTCCGCGGTGGTGTGGAGCCGGTCGATGGCGTCAGTGGCGATCTGGACCGCAGTGTGGAACCCGAAGGTGACCTCGGTCGCCGACAGGTCGTTGTCGATGGTCTTGGGCACCCCGACCACCTGGACCCCTTCGTCGGACAACCGGGCGGCCACGCCGAGGGTGTCCTCGCCGCCGATGGCGATCAGCGCGTCGATGTCGAGAGCCCCGAGGGTTTCATGGCAGCGCTCGGGTCCGCCGTCGAGCTTGTAGGGGTTGGTCCGCGACGTTCCGAGCAGCGTGCCACCCCGGGGCAGGGTGCCGCGCATGGTCTCGACGTCCACGAGACGCCACTTACGCTCGACCACACCCTTCCAGCCGTCGAGGAAGCCCACGAACGTGTCGTCGTGGAGCCGCTCGCCCTTGCGCACCACGGCCCGGATCACTGCGTTCAGCCCAGGGCAGTCGCCACCGCCGGTGAGGATTCCGATCTTCACGTCTCGACCTCCTCGGGCTCGCGTCGGCGAGCGGGTCAACGCTAGCGACCGCTGGTCCGACTAACGGAAGACGCTGGGGTGGATGAGCAACGAGTCGCGCACGGCCAGCTCGGCGACACGGGCCCCGGCGATGCGAGCCAGCGCACCGACCTCTCGGCGCTCGCGCCAGCGAAGCGGTCGACCCGGGCGACCGGCCAGGACAGCCAGGTCGGTGCCTTCGAGGAGGGCACAGGTCACGTCGCCCGTGCCTCCGAGCCCAGGGCCCACCCCGGCGCTGACGCTGCCCTGGGCGAAGGCCACCAGCCACTCCTCGCTCGGCGTGTCGCCGACGGCCCGCACCAAGGCCGACTCGATCAGATCGACCACCGCAGTCCAACTGGCGCCGACCTCACGACCGAGGGCCCACATCAGCGCATCGAGCACCTCAAGGCTCGTCCCCGCCTCGACGACCGTGGTCGCCGCGTCGAGGGCCTGGATTCGGGGGTCGCGGGCCGGGCCAACCGCGAGGATGGCGTCTTCCACGTCGACCCCTTCGACAGCCGCCAACGACGCGACGAGCGCGTCGAGCCGACCGGGGTCGTCGAGCTCCACGGTGAGGTCGTCGACCGCCCGGCCGGCGCCCCGTTCGATGATCTCGATACCGACCACGTCGCCGCCCGCCTCACCGATGGCCGACGCCACGCTGCCCAGCGCGCCGGGCCGGTCAGGGACCCAGAGGCGCAGCACGTAGGTGGGCACGGCCGAGACCGTACCGGGGGTGTGTAAACGGGCTGTTACCGGCAGGAGAACGTCAGGAAAGGCACCCGTCAGAGCTTGGTGAGGGTGCGCCGCAAGTTGCGTACCGCCTGGGCGATTCGCTGCTCGTTCTCGATCAGCGCGAACCGGATGTAGCCCTCGCCTCCGGGCCCGAATCCGATCCCCGGCGAGACAGCCACGGCCGCGTCGGTGACGAGGGAGCTGGCGAACTCGACCGACCCCATCTCCTGGTAGGGCTCGGGGATTCGGCACCAGACGAACATGGTCCCCCGGGGTTTGGGGACGTCCCAGCCGATGCGGGCCAGGCCATCGCACAGGGCGTCGCGGCGGCTCTGGTAGATCTGGCGGAGCTCGTCGGGATAGCCGCTGGCCTCGTTCATGGTAACCGTGGCGGCGATCTGGATGGGCTGGAACACCCCGTAGTCGAGGTAGCTCTTGAGCTTGCCCAACGCGGCCACGACTTCGGGATTGCCGACCATGAAGGCCACCCGCCACCCGGCCATGGAGAACGACTTGGTCATCGAGTACAGCTCGACGGCCACTTCCTTGGCCCCTTCGGCTTGGAGGATGGACGGCGGCTGATAGCCGTCGAAACCCAGGTCGGCATAGGCAAAGTCATGGACGACCACGACCTCGCGTTCCCGGGCGAAGTCGACCACCTTCTGGAAGAAGTCGAGTTCGACGCACGTGCCGGTGGGGTTGTGGGGAAAGCTCAGCACGATCACCCGCGGCTTGGGCCAGGACCATTCGTAGCGCTCGACGAGGGTGTCGAAGAAGTCGGCGCCGGCGTCGCCCATGGGCATCTCGCGCACCTCGGCCCCGGCGAACAGGGGGCCATAGATGTGGATCGGGTAGGTCGGCGACGGCACCAGGGCGGCGTCGCCCGGCCCGAGCAAGGTCCACATGAGGTGGCTGAACCCCTCTTTGGCCCCGATGGTGTTGATGACCTCGGTCTCGGGGTCGAGGGTCACCCCCCACTTGCGCTGGTAGAGGTCAGCCACCGCTTCCCGCAGCTTGGGTATCCCTTTGCTGGCCGAGTACCGGTGGTTGCGGGAGTTGTGGGCTGCTTCGGTCAGCTTCTCGACCGCGATGGCCGGTGACGGCAGGTCGGGGTTGCCGAAGGCGAAGTCGATGACGTCGACCCCTGACCACCTGGCCTGCTTTTTCAACCCGTCGATGACTCCGAGCGCGTACGGGGGCAGCGAGTTGATCCGGCGGAACTCCACCACGGCGAGGGTAGTCGCCGGCCTGCGATGCCCTGGGGCGAGTTCCTCTGATCGACAGCTACTCGCGGGCCAACAGGGCAGCGCCGATGGCCCCCGCTCGCTCCCCCAGTTCGGCGGCCACGACGGGCACCTCCGGACGCCAGGCGTGACCGACGACGAGCCCGGCCAGCGCGGCACGAGTCGGCCCGAAGAGGTGCTCACCGGCGTCCACCAGCCCCCCGCCGACCACCACCCGCTCGGGATCGAAGACGTCGATCAGGCCGGCCAGACCGAGGGCCAGCCATGTCCCGTGGTCGGCCAGGAGCGCGACGGCGTCGGGGTCGCCGTCGGCCGCAGCGGCGGTGACGTGCTCTCCGGATACTGCGGTCGGGACCCCACCGGCCCGGGCCAGCAGGGCCGGGGCCTGACCGGCGGCCACCCGCTCGCGGGCCGCGATGCCCAGTGCAGTCCCCGACGCGTAGCGCTCCCAACAGCCGAGGGCGCCGCAGGGGCACGCTCGGCCTCCGACCACCACCGGTAGGTGACCGACCTCCCCGGCGTAGCCATGGGCGCCCCGCAGAAGCCGACCGTCGATCACGACGCCGCCACCGATCCCGGTCCCGAGGGTGACCACCACGAGGTTGGCCGCGCCCCGGCCGGCGCCGAGGACCAGTTCTCCCCAGGCGGCGACGTTGGCGTCGTTGTCGACCCGCACCGGCAGCCCGAGCCGCTCCCCCAGCACCTCACGGGCCGGCCACGCTTCGATGCCGGGGAGGTTCGGCCCGCTGTGCAGCATGCCGTCGGCGTCGACCAGGCCGGCCAGACCCAGCCCGACAGCGATGACCGGACCGACCACCTGGCCCCGAAGGACCGTGGTCAGCCCGACCAGCGCGACAGTGAGCTGGTCGGCTCCTTCAGGGGTGGGGACGCGGTGCTCGGCCTGGATGACGCCGCGCTCGTCGACGGCCACGCCGAGGACCTTGGTCCCCCCGACGTCGAGCCCGATGGTGAGTCCCACAGGCCCGGTCAGTACCGGAGCAGCGCGCCGATGCGCCCCAGCACGTCGAGATCGGCGTTCTGAGCACAGAACTCCACGTCGCAGGACTGGGCCAGGGCCTCCTCGACGGCCTCTTCGATCACATCGTCGACCTGGTCCATTTCGGCCTCGCACATGGGGCAGGCCCGGCCCACCCGGGCGACGTGGTGACAGGCCGGGCAACGCCACCCGGGCTCGGCGAAGTCGTGGGAGACCAACAGCAGCTCGACCCGGCGCTGGTTGAGGGCGTCGAGGGTGTCCTCGAGGCCGGCCACCCCGCCCCGGCGGGCCCCCAACGCCGAGCGCAGGCGACCCACCGCCTCTTCCTCTCCTCGCCGCTCGACCTCGGCCTCCACCTCCAGCGCTGCCTGGCGGATCACGTCGGCGCTCGCCCCCACCGGTACCGACAATCGGGCTTCGAGGCGTTCCCGCAGATAGGGATGCAGTGCGGCCTCGAGCTCGTTGGCGATTTCGTCGGGGGCCCCTACGAGGAGGCGCTCGAAACCCTCCCGTTGGAACACGTCGAAGGCCACCCGCGCCGCGTGGCGCAAGTGCTGGTGAGCCAGGGCGGCGGTGTGGTCCTGGACCTGATCCTTGAGATAGCTCTGGTCGTCGTCGTCGTGGCGGGGCAGCTGTTCGAACAGCTCGCTCGACTCGACCAGCTCGCCCAGCTCGAAAACGAACATGCGGGCTCGCTGGCGGTCGGCCAGCAGCACACCGAACCGTTCACCCTCGTCGAGCGCCCATTCGAGCTGGCGCACGTAGGGGGAGTGGTTCAGGACCAACTGGTCCCGCACGGCCATGGGCAGCTCGACGACCTGCCAGAAACGCTGCGCCGAACACGAAAAGACGGCGACTCCACGGACGTGGGACCGGTCGAATCCGCCCCGGACCAACGCTTCGATCTTCTCCAGATCGGCGATGACCGATCGGTTGTCGCCTGCCCGGGCCCGCCCGGCGTGGACCATCCGCTCGGCCCGGTGTACCACCTCGGCGAACCTCGGGTGCCGGCGGCCGTCGACATCGAGGTAGCAGGTGGTGACCGGTGCATCGACGCCCTGAAAGGAAGCCAGCCGGCGGATCTCGTCCTGGGTGATGACGGGCACGGGACCTCCCTGGCCACGGTGGGGACAGGGATCGTAGGCGGGTGCACGGTCCGCCGCCCGGGGCCGGTTCAGCTGGCGGGCAGGCGCTCGCTGCGGCGCTTGAGCTCGTCCAACGCGGTGGCCATGATCCGACCCTCTGCTCGGCGCTTCACGAATCCTGGCAAGGGCACGGCCAGCTCGACCAGCAGGTGGTAGCGCACGTCGGTCGAGCCTGGGTCGTCCTCGGCCACGGCGAACACGTACTCGCCGTCGAGACGCTTGACCAGGTCGCCCTCCACCAGCGTCCAGCTCAGGCGATCAGGGATCTCGGCGTAGTCGTAACGCAACACGTAGCGAATGGAGTGACCCATCGCCGCGGCCCGAAACGCCACCAGAACAGCCCGATTCTCACTGTCGCGCTCGATGACCTCGGCTTCGCGCACGTCGAGCGCCCACTCCGGGTAGCGCTCGACGTCGAGCGCCACCTCGAGACACTGGGCCCGGGGCGCGGCAATCGTCGTGAACTCGGTCACCTCGTCGAGGGCCACCGGGGCACCTCCTGTCGACGCGTCGTTGCTCGGCACGGTCCCATTCTGCCGTCGGACCCGGTGCTTCGCGCGCTCAACGGGCGCGGCGAGGAAATCGCCCATGGCGGGCGGCCCACATCCCGACCAGGGCGAGGCCGTAGGTCGGGACCAGCACACCGAAGGCCAGGCCGCTGAACGGTCGGACCGAAGCAGTCGCCACACCGACGACGACCTGCACGCCCAGGGCGCCCAGGAGGAGCCGGCGCACCCGGGTCGGCGCGACGTCGCCAGCCAGGAACCACAGGCCGGCTACCGACATCTCGTCATGACGGCTGCGGGAGGCGGCGAGAACGAAGGAGAGGCCGAAGAGGACCAACCCGACGAAGAACAGCACGAGGTCGACGGCGACTGCGACCACGGCCAGCTCATCGGGCCAGGCGGCCCCGAGCACGGCGGCGACCACGAACACCACCGTTCCCGCCACCGATGCGGTGACCTCGGCCATCGGGACGGCATCGGGGGCGATGCCGTCTTGACTCGTGTCGTCTTCACTCATTGGTTCAAGTGGTGGGCGAGGACCTGGGCCAGATGGTCGTAGGAGAGCTCGGTGGCGGTCCGGCGGCGGGCAGCGGTACCCATGGCCCGGCGCAGCTCGGCATCGTCGAGCAGTCGGGCGAGGGCGTCTGCGACATGTCCGGGATGCCCCGGGCGGTCGACGACGAAGCCGGTGAGGCCGTCGACCACCGCCTCGCCCGCCCCACCACTGGCGCCGGCCACCGACGGAATCCCGGCTGCGGCCGCCTCGATGATCACGATGCCGAAGCCTTCCTGTTCGAGCCCACCCCAGCGCGATCGACAGGCCAGGCAGAACACGTCGGCCGCACCCAGAAGGGCCGCCTTGTCGTCCTCGGAGATCCGGCCGAGCAGGCGGACCGGCGCCCCCGACTCGTCGACCAACCGTTGGAGGCGCCCCCGGTCGCGTCCATCGCCGGCGATCATCACGACTAGGTCGGGCCGGGCCGGGGCCAGCCGCGCCGCCGCCCGGACCAGGGTGTCCATCCCCTTGCGGGGGACCAGCCGGCTGACCGAGACGACCAGGCGGGCGTCGTCAGCAACGCCCAGACGGGCTCTGGTGGCCGCCGCCTCCTCGGCGGCGGCCGGTCGGAAACGGTCGACGTCGACACCTGGTGGCACCACGACGAGGGGCAGGGCCCGGCCGGCGGCCAGCTCGGCCTCGTCAGCGACGTAGGAACCGGCGGCGACCACGGAGGTGGCCCCGCGCAGGACCGAACCCAGGACTGCTCGGCTCACCGGGAGTCGACCCGGGATAGCGGCCTCGGCCCCGTGCACTACCACCGAGTACGGCACCGCCAGGCGAGGGCCAAGCACGCCGAGCGGGACCGCGGGGTCGAGAATCACCGAGGTGGCGCCCACCTCGGTGGCCAATTCGTCGATCTGTCGGGCCAGCATCGGGGTCGGCAACAGCCACCGTTGGCGGGTGCGGACCACCCGGAAGGCCTGGGCCGCGTCGAACGCAGCGGCCTCCGGATGAGGAGTCGTGAGCACGGTCACCTCGCTGGGCGGGAGGCGACGCCACAGCTCCCACAGGTACTGCTGGATGCCGCCGACCTTGGGCGGGAAATCGTTGGTGACCAACAGCGATCCCATCAGCGGGGACCGACCGTCCGGGCTCGGGCCAGCTCGTCGAGCACCTCCGGATCACGCTCGTCGACCAGGGCCCGCTCGGCCTCGGCCAGATACCCGAGTCGGGCCGCAGCCCAGGCGGCGTGGCCCCGCACCAGCTCGTGGGGATGGGCGAGCGCCTCGACGAGGGCTTCGCGCACCCCAGGCCATCTCGGATCGGCCACATTGCCCAACACCACCAACGCGTTGCGGCGTAGCACAGCCGGGTCGCGACCAGGGATGTACCACCGACCGAATCGATCGAGCAGCTCGGCGTCGCCGGCGGCCAGGAGGTCGAGGAGATCGACCCACTGGCCAGGCTGGGCGTCGGTGTCGATGGCGATCTCGGGGTCGACCCCGGTGCGGGTGGGCGGGCACACCTCCTGGCATTCGTCACAGCCGTAGAGGCGGTCACCCAACGCTTCCCGGTAGGCAATCGGGAACCGGCCCGGAGCCTGCACCAGCCAGGCCAGACAACGTCGGGCATCGACCACGCCGGGCCCGACGATGGCGCCCGTCGGGCAAGAATCCACGCAGCGGTGGCAGCTCCCGCACCCGTCGTCGACCACCCTCGGTGACGGATCGAGCGGCGCGTCGGTCAGCACCGAGCCCAGCACGAACCATGACCCCTTGCCCGGGAGCAAGAGGTTGGCGTTCTTCCCGAACCAACCCAGTCCGGCCCGATGGGCGGCGGCTCGATCGACCAAGGCGTTGTCGTCGCAGAGCACCACGGTCCGCCAACCGTCGGCCTCGATTCGGTCGGCCACGGCGCCCAGGCCTCGGCGTAGCCGCAGGTAGTGGTCGGCCTGGGCGTAGCGGGCCACCCGCCCAGAGGCTCGGCCCGGCTCGGGCCGTGGCCCTGACGGCGCCCGGGCCGCGTCTCGACCACCCGTCGCGTACCGACGGGCTGCGACCACCAGCGACCGGGCACCGGCGAGGTGGTCGGCCGGGGTGGTCGATCGTGTGGGGTTGCGATAGGTGAAAGCCATACCCCCGTGAAGTCCTGCCGCCCGCCGGTTCTCGAGATCGCGCCGCGTGTCGAGGAACGGGGCGGCGGAGGTCACCCCCACCGCGTCGATGCCCACCGCTCCCGCGATGGCCCGAACGTCGCGATACAGCGCTGCGGAGTCCTCGACCGAGCGTGACCCGGCCACGCTCGTGGTCACCGCCACGGCCCTCAGCGACCGGTGCCGCGCGCCGAACCGGCCGAACTGGTCAGCTCCTTGGGCACCAACGCGCACACGAACCACCGGGCACCGTCCCGCCAGGCGTCTTGGGACGGCGAGAGCGCGGTGAACCCGTAGATCGAGTCGTCATAGGGCGAGGCGACGTAGTCCTCGAAGCCGGCTGAGCACTGGGCCGCCACCTGCTGGCCGAGCGGACCCGAACCCGGGAAGGGGGTCGACGGCTCGTCCGGCAGCTCACCGGTCAGAAACACCTCACCCTCGTGGCTCGTGGTGCACTCGACCACGAAGACGTCGGTGACCTGCGTGCTGTTGCCGATGGTGGCGTCGTTGAAGCAATCGCCGGTCGTGAGCTCGGCCACCGGACGGCGGTCGGTCAGCTCGTTGAACCAGTCGTTGAGATCCGATCGGAACACGACCAACGACAGCACGGCGAGCATGACCAGAACGAGGTGGACCACACCGAGGATGACCGCGGCGAGGGCCATGCCGGAACCCGTTCGAGTGCCGTTGGACCGGGCGATCGTCCGCCGAGCCGAGAGGCCGAGAATGATGGCCACGACGGCGCTGACCACCGGACAGATGACATAGGCGGCCAAAGAGAGCACGAGGGCCCAGATGGCCTTGGGTTCGGTCTTCGGCCAGTTGGGCGGTGGTCCCTGGGGGACGGGTTGGCCCCAGCCTGGCGGCGGCGCCGAAGGGGGCGGGCCCCAACCCGGCGTATTGGGGGGTGGGGAGGGAGTCGGGTCGCTGGGCTGGTCCACGTCGGCTCGCGTGCTCGTCGGCTATCGGGCTGCGTCGGCCGGAGGGGCGACCCGTTCGACGGATCGACCCGAACCGCACCACCGGCAAGTGACCTCTTCCACGACCTCTTCGAGGATCTGCTCGTCCTCGACGGTCAGCTCACCACCCACCGTGTAGTGGTGGAACGCCCGGGTCCGGCGAGTGCTGACCACGTCGAACCGGGTCAGGTTGCCGCACGCAGCGCAGCGGAAGCGGGGGGCGTCGGGCACGGCCGCCGATGTTAGTTGTGAGTATCGGTTGGCCCGAGACCGCCGCCGGACACGGCGACCAGCTGTTCGAGCACCCGTGACGCCGAGCCGTCGTCGATGGCGGCCCCGGCCATCTCGACACCAGCGGCGAGGTCGGCGACCTGGTTGCCGACCAGCAGGCCGGCGGCGGCGTTGAGCACCACCACGTCACGGTGAGCGCCGGCCTCTCCGTCGAGAATCCGGCGCAAGATGGCCACGTTGGCCTGGGCATCGCCACCCCGGAGGTCGTCGTCGGTCGCCCGAGCCAGTCCCAGCTCGGTGGCATCGACCAGGTACTGGCGGACCTCGCCCCCCACCAACTCGTGGACCGACGACAACCCGGTCGTCGTCAACTCGTCGTGACCGGCCCCGTGCACGACCATGGCCCGCTCGGCCCCCGTGGCCTCCAGGGTCTGAATCATGCGGTCGGCCATCGTGGGGTCGCCCACACCGACGATCTGGCGTCGGACCCGGGCCGGGTTGGCCAACGGGCCCAGCACGTTGAACACGGTCGGAACACCCAGCTCGCGCCGGGTGGGCCCGGCATGGCGCATCGACGGGTGGTAGCGAGGAGCGAAGCAAAAACCCATGCCCACCTCGGTCACGCAACGGGTCACACCGTCGGGTCCGAGGTCGATGACCACGCCGAGCGCCTCGAGTAGGTCGGCCGAGCCACTCGTCGAGGTGGCCCCCCGGTTGCCGTGCTTGCACACCGGCTGTCCGGCCCCGGCGATCACGAAGCTGGCCATGGTCGACACGTTGAACGCGCCCCGGCGCCGGTGTACCGACCCACCGGTGCCGCACGTGTCGACCGCGTCGATGCTGCTCGGCAGGCTCACCCGCTCGGCCGCGTCGAGCATGGCCAACACGGCGCCGGTCAGCTCGGCGACGGTCTCGCCCTTCATGCGCAAGGCCACCAGGAACCCGGCGAGCTGGGCCGGTGTGGCTTCACCCTCCAGGATCCCGGCGATCACGGCCCGGGCTTCGTCGGCATCGAGGTCGTCGCCGGCCATGAGCCCACCGATGACGGCCGGCCAACCGCCGAGCGCGGCGAGAGTCACATCGGGCACGACGGCACGGTAGCGGCCAGCCCGGCCCCGAACTCGGGTGATCGGGGCCACCTTCGGTGGGCGAGGTGCAGCGCTGAGCGGTGCCTGGCGCGCGAAGCTGACCATCTCATGCAGCTCCTCGACCGCCGAGCGATCCTCGTGGGCGCCATCGTCGCCGCGGTCATCGCCGTGCCCGCGTCGCTCATCGGCCAAGCCCTCATCGACGAGCCGGCCAGGGGCAACGCGGTGTTCGCCGCTCTCGTCCCCGTCGTCGCCGGATTCGCCTTGGGCGGTGCGGTCGCCGCCCGGCTAGCGCCGGGCGCCCCGCTGGCCAACGGCGCCATCGCCGCGTTGGCCGCATACCTCGCGGTCGAGCTGGTCGCGGTGCCGCTGAACCTCATCCAGGGCGACGATGTGGCGCCGGCGGCCATCGCCTTCGCCGCCATCCTCGCCTACTCCGCCGGGTTGCTCGGCGCCCTCGTCACCGACCGCGTCGCCCGCCGGCGATCCGACGTCGGGTCGGCGCCCTGAGCGGCCGGTTCTGCCGGCGGTGAGCATTCTGGTCATCGACGTCGGCTCGAGCGGCGTCCGGTCGTCAGTGGTCCGACCCGACGCCACGCTCACCGGCTACCACCATCAAGTGGTGCGACCCTCGACCCCGGGGGCGGGAGTGGTCGAGCTCGACGGCATCGCCCTGGCCGACGCCGTGCTGGCCACGGCCCGGGCCGCCCTGGCCGAGGCGGGTCCGGTCGCCGCCGTGGGCATCACCGCCCAGCGAGCCAGCACGATCGTGTGGGACCGGGCCACCGGCGTACCCGTCGGGCCGGGCATCGGCTGGCAGGACCTGCGCACCGTGGGACCGTGCCTGGTGGCCCAGGGCAAGGGGGTGCGGGTCGGCCCCAACCAATCGGCCACCAAAGTCGTCTTCCTCCTCGACGCCGCCGACCCGAGACGAACACGAGATCTGTGCGCCGGCACGATCGACACCTGGGTGGCCTGGGTGCTCTCCGAAGGCGCGCTCCACGTCACCGACCCGTCCAATGCCGGAGTCACCGGGCTGGTCGACGCCCAAGCCGACGATTGGGACCCGGCGGTACTCGACGTGATCGGAGTACCCCGCTCGGTCCTGGGCGACATCGTGGACTCGAGCGGTGTCGTCGGGGTGGCCTCGGCCCTCGACGGGGCGCCGCCCATCGCCGGAATCGTCGGCGACCAGCAGGGCTCGCTGATCGGCCAGCGCTGTGTGCTCCCGGGCATGGCCAAGATCACCTTCGGGACCGGCGCCATGCTCGACGTGTGCGTCGGCGAGGACCGCCCACCGTGGGAGCGGCGGGGACCGCACGGGACCTTCCCGATCGTGGCCTGGCGGGACCGCCACCGCCAGGTCTGGGGCGTCGAAGCGATCGCGTTGGCCGCCGGCACAGCGGTCGACTGGCTGGTCGACCTCGGCGTCCTCGCCGACGCCGCCGAGTCGGGCCCGGTGGCCGAGGGCTGCGACGACAGCGACGGCGCCTACTTCGTGCCGGCCTTGGCCGGCCTCGGCACTCCCGAGTGGGACTACGGGGCCCGAGGCACCCTGGTCGGGGTGTCGGCCGGCACCAGTCGAGCCCGCCTGGTCCGAGCGGTGCTCGAGGGCATCGCCCACCAGGGCGCCGACCTGGTCGACGCGGCCGAGGCCGACACCGGATCCACTTTCGAGTCGCTGCGAGTAGACGGTGGGATGACCGCCAACACCACGTTTCTCCAGGCCCTGGCCAATGCCACCCACCGGCCGGTCGAGGTGTCGCCCGAGCGCGAAGCCACCACGCTCGGCGCGGCGTTCTTGGCCGGACTGGCCGTGGGCACCTGGAGCGACTGGGACGACGTGGCCTCGACGTGGGCGCCGGCGACGGTGGTCGAGCCGACCGGTCGCCTCGACCGGGCCCGGTGGCGGACCGCGGTCGAACGGTCTCGGCGCTGGGTGCCGACGCTGTCCGCCCTCGATCTCTGAGTTCTTGCGTCCCCGCCCTTCCGATTCGGATTTGGGGCGACAGGCATCGATACGAGATCACGTGCGCGCCGCGGTGGGAGGATGCGCCGGTGGGATCGGTATCTGACCACCTCTTCGCCGTCATCGACGCGATGGGGTCGGCCGACGCCGACGTGCTCAGCCTGGCCGAGCTGACCCGGCGCACCGGCCTGGCCAAGCCGACCGTCCATCGCATCTGCGCCGACCTGGTCGAGCGTCGGGTACTCGACCGCGTCGACGGTGGCTTCCGCCTGGGCATCCACCTCTTCGAGCTGGGCAGCCGGGTCCCCGCGCAGCGCAGTCTTCGCGAGCTGGCACTCCCCTTCCTCGAAGACCTCTACGAGGCCGCCCACGAGCTGGTGCACATCGCCGTTCTCGACGGGACCGACGTGGTGTGCATCGAGAAGATCGCCAGCCACCGGGCCGCGGTCTCTCCGGCTCGGGTCGGCGGCCGCGATCCGGCGTACTGCACCGGCGTGGGCAAAGCCATGCTCGCCTACTCGCCCGACGAGTCCCTCGACGCCGTGCTGGCCCGGGGTCTGGCCCCGCGGACGCCGTATACGATCGTGGTGCCCCAGTTGCTGCGATCCCAGCTCGGCGAGGTGCGCCGAGCCGGCGTGGCCTACGACCGCGAGGAGCTCGCGCTGGGCATGACTTGTGTGGCCGCGCCGGTGCTCGACTCCCGGGGCCGGGCCGTCGCGGCGCTGTCGATCTCGGGCCCTCCGTCTCGCTTCGAGCCCGAGAGGGTGGCGGTGGCCGTGCGGACCGCGGCGCTCGGCCTCAGCCGCTCGCTCCGATCGGGGTTCCACTGATCGGAACGACGGCGTCGGTGGCCGGGACGTCGGCGGGACAACCTGCCGCCATGACCGACTACGTCTACCCGCCGCCAGAGGTCGAAGCCGTCTACCCGTTCGTGGCCCTGCCGTTCAGTCGCAAGCCCGACGACGAGGCGCGGGCTGCGGGCACCGCGTTCTACGAAGCGATGGAGCGGCGGCGCTCGTGTCGGATGTTCAGCGCCGACCCGGTGCCCCGCGAGCTGATCGACCTGGCCATCCGCACGGCCAACACGGCACCGTCAGGAGCACACCACCAACCCTGGAAGTTCGTGGTCATCGGCGACGCCGAGACCCGCCACGCCATCCGTGTGGCGGCCGAAGAGGAGGAGCGGGTCAACTACGAGGGGGGCCGGCTACCGGCCGAGTGGCGTGACGCCCTCGCCCCTCTGGGCACGACCTCGGACAAGTCCTACCTCGACGTGGTGCCCTGGATCGTGGTCGTCTTCGAAGAACGCTTCGCCGTGCTTCCGGACGGGTCCCAACGCAAGCAC
Source organism: Actinomycetes bacterium (assembly GCA_031399525.1). Lineage (GTDB taxonomy): Bacteria > Actinomycetota > Acidimicrobiia > Acidimicrobiales > CADCSY01 > JANNNX01. The sequence continues at coordinate 335,823 of JANNOZ010000010.1, forward strand.
TACTACGTCAAGGAGAGCGTCGGGATCGCCTGCGGGCTGTTCCTGGCCGCACTCCACGAGATGGGGTTGTCGACCTTGACCCACACGCCTTCCCCCATGGCGTTCCTGTCCAAGATCCTCGAGCGGCCCGACAACGAACGGCCCTACATCCTGTTCCCGATCGGCTACCCGGCCGACGAGGCCAAGGTGCCCGACCTGGCCCGCAAGCCGCTGTCGCAGATCGTCGTAGAGTCGCCCGCCGTGCAGCGTGAGCGCCGATCGTGACCCGATCGTGATCCGTCTCCGGGAGGTGGCCCGCACCATCTCCGTGTCGACGCCCGGCGCCCCGGTCACCGACCCCGGGGTGGCCCAGCTCGGCGCCAACGAATGCCCCTTCGGACCGTTGCCGTCGGTCGAGGCTGCGGTGGTGGCCGCGCTGCGCGGCCGGGCCAACCGCTATCCCGACGTCGAGATGGTCGAGCTGCGGTCGGCCATCGCCGACTTCCACGGCGTCCACCTCGACCAGGTCTGGGTCGGAGCTGGCTCGCTCGATCTGCTGCGGATGGCCTGCGCGGCCACCAGTGGTCCGGGCGACGAGATCGTCGTCGGCCTTCCCGCCTTCTCCGAGTACCCGCTCAACGTCGGCTTGACCGGCGCCCGGCTCTGCGGCGTCGAATCGGTCGATCACACCTTCGACCTCGACGCCATGGCCGACGCCGTGAGCGAGGCGACCTCACTGGTCACGCTGTGCAACCCCAACAACCCGACGGGCACGGCCCTCGGCGCGTCGGCCGTGGTGCCGTTCCTGGCGTCGGTCCCTTCGGACCGCCTGGTGCTGTTCGACGAGGCCTACCGCGAGTTCGTCGATGACGACGCCCTCGACGGCGGCTACCCCGACGGCTTCGGGTTGTTGGCCGGCCACCCCAACCTCATCGTGCTGCGGACGTTTTCCAAGGCCTACGGGCTGGCCAATCTGCGGGTGGGCTACGGCGTGGGCGACCCCGAGGTGATCGGCGCCCTGCGGCGCCTGCGGGTGACCTGCGTCGTCAGCGATGTGGCTCAGGCCGCGGCGCTAGCCGCGCTGAGCGCCCAAGAGGAGCTGGCCGCCCGAGTGGCCGAGGTCACCGCCGAACGCCACCGGCTGCGGGCCGAGCTGGATGCCCTCGGGTGGTCCACGCCGGTGTCCCACACCAACTTCGTGTGGATGCCGACCAACGGTGACGCGGTGGCGATCGTCGCCGCCTGCCGGGCTGCCGACGTGCTCGTGCAGGCGTTCGGCCCCGACGGCGTTCGCATCACCGTCGGCCTGCCGGCCGAAAACGACCGCTTCCTCGCCGCCATGGCCACCTACGCAGCGAGTCGCCCCACCCCCGCCGACCCCGCTCGAATCTCGGATCGATAGCTGTCGCCCATCGAACTCGGATCAATAGCGATTGGGACCCGCACGCTATTGATCCGAGTTCGGGGGTCGTCGGCGGCCGCGCCGCTACGGATGGCGGCCGATGAAGGCCAGCAGCTGGGTCTGGACCTCGGCGTCGTCAGCGACCTCGACCCGGGGCCCGTAGTGGCCGCTCTGGCGCAGCACGTCGTCCATCGGCTTCATGCCCTCGAGCATCTCGGCGCACTTGGCCGGGTCGAGGGTTTCGTCCTGGCCCGTGGCCCGGGCCAAGTCCCAGCGGTGGAGGAACACATCGCCGGTGTAGATCGTGGCAACCGCCTGACCGAGGGTCATGGTGCCGATGTGGGGAAGGTCGTAGATACGCTCGGCGCTGACCGGGTCGTCGAGCAGGGCCTGCACCGCGTCGGTCTGGGTAGTCCACGCGCCCAAGGGGTCGATGTCGACCGATGGGCCCGAGGGCAGGCTGATGCCGGTCGACCCTTCGAGGAACGCCGGGAACCACTCAACGAGGTGGCGCACGACGTCTCGGGCCACCCAGCCCTCGGGCGGCGCCGGGTTGTCCCAGGCAGTGGGAGCCACCCCTTCGACGGTCTCGGTGAACTGCCCGGCCACGCGCCGATGCTCGTCGGCCGGGTTGCCCATCAGATCTCGCCGATGAGGGCGTCGAGCTTGGCGTATCCCTCGTTGACGCCGGTCTCCATGCCGCTGGCCAGCCACTGATCGCGGCCCTCGAAGCTGTCGACCAGCGACTGGGCGTGCAGTCGGGTGCGGCCGTCGCCCAGGTCTTCGAACCACAGCGTTTCGAGGGCGACACCCTCGGGCTGACCTTCGTAGGTGAAGGTCTGGACGATGCGGGCCTCGCCCACGTCGTGGAAGCAGCCGCGGAAGGCGTAGTCCTCGCCGTCACGTCGGGCGACGTAGCGCCAGCGGCCGCCAGTGGTGGCATCCCAGTCGATGATCTCGGTGGCCATCCCGTCGGGTCCGACCCAGCGGGCGAACAGCTCGGGATCGGTATGGGCTCGCATCAACTGAGCCGGGGTGGCGTCGAATTCTCGGGTCATCCGGATGATCGGCACGACGGGGTCGGCCTCGATGGAGACCTGGTACGGGTGGGTGGCGCTCATGACGCGGCTCCTTGTTGTGGCTGAGGGTTTGGGTGCTCGGTGCCGTGGTCGGCGGCCTGCATTTCGGCCAGCACGGCGTCGAGGCGTTCGTAGCGGGCTTGGGCCTGTTGGCGGTAGCGCTCGATCCACTTGGTCATCAGGTCGAAGACCTCGGCTTCGAGGTGACAGGGCCGCCGTTGGGCGACCTTGGTCTGGGTCACCAGGCCGGCCTGGGCCAACACCTTGATGTGCTTGGACACCGCTTGGATCGAGACGTCGTAGGGGTCGGCCAGCTCCCCCACCGTGGCGTCACCCACCGCCAGACGGGCGACCATGTCCCGCCGGGTCGGATCAGCCAGGGCAGCGAAGACTCGGGACAGCTCGTCGTCAGCGACGGCCACGGTGGCTCCTCCTTATCAACCGGTTGGTTGAGAGCACGGTACGGACCCGGGCTGGAGTTGTCAACCTGATGGTTGATCAGAGCCACCTCGCTTGTTGATTCCCCGGGCGTTGCCGCCGGGACGTTCGGCTCTACTGCAACCCCCGGCATCATCGGATGATCACGCCCGTGAGCACGCCAAGACGTCCGGGGACGGCTCCGCTGCGCCACGGATGGGCACCAGCCGAACCGCTGCGACACCCAGTGCTGTTCGTGAACCCGAGGTCGGGTGGCGGCAAAGCGGCGCGCGCTGGCCTCGCCGACGAGGCGCGAACACGGGGCATCGAGGTCGTTGGCCTCGATCCCGATGACGACCTCTCGGCCTTGGCGGCCGCGGCTGTGGCCGCTGGCGCCGACGCTCTAGGCGTCGCCGGTGGCGATGGCTCGCTGGGGGTCGTCGCCGACGTGGCTCTGACCCACGGGGTCCCCTTCGTGTGCATTCCCGCCGGCACCCGCAATCACTTCGCGCTCGACTTGGGGGTGAACCGGCGAGACCTGGTCGGCGCGCTCGATGCGTTCACCGATGGGGTGGAGCGCTCGATCGACGTGGCCCTCGTGAACGGGAGGTTGTTCCTGAACAACGTCTCGCTCGGCATCTACGGCGACGCCGTCCGACAGCCCGAGTACCGCCAAGCGAAGGCGCGCACCCTGCTGGCGACCATGCAATCGGTGCTCGGCCCCAGCCGGTCCGCCACCGGGCTACGACTGATGGACGACCGCGGCCTCGAGCACCGTGACCTCGCGGTCGTGCTGATCTCCAACAACCCGTATGCGTTGCGCCGGCCGTTGGTGACCGGAACACGGCCGTCTCTCACCAGTGGTCAGCTGGGTGTCCTCGTCATCGATCAACCCGACGGCGACGCGCTGGGCCACCTTGAGCCCGGTCGGGCTTGGACGGCGGCCACCCTCGAGATCGACGCGCCGGGACCAGTGTCGGCTGGCGTCGACGGCGAGTCCGTCGAGTTGCAGCCGCCGATCGAGCTGTCGATCCAGCCCGCCGCGCTGCGCGTCAGGATCTCGTCGCGCCACCCCGGAGTGTCGCCGTCGGGACTAGCGCCGTGATCGCGCCGCCGCGTCCCTCCCGGCCCACGCGCCGGCTTCCGCCGCGCCACTACGGTCGGGGCCATGCCTGATCCAGTGCACGTCGACCTCATGCAGCGGTTCCTCGATGCCACCTCGACCAACCAGCTCGATGCGTTCGACGAGCTGATGACCGACGACTACGAGGCCGAGGGCCGCCCGGGCCGGGGACCCGAGTCGCAAAAGGCTCACTTTGGCGCCGAGGCTGACGGGCTCAGCGACAAGCGGGCCGAATTGGTGTGGCTCATCAGCGAGGACGACGCCTTCGCCGCCCACTACCGCCTCACCGGTCGCCACACCGGCACGTTCATGGGTGTGCCCGCGTCGGGCGCCGAGGTCTCACTCGGATCGTTCGGCTTCTTCTGGGTCCGCGACGGCAAGCTTTGTCGCCACGCCGGCACCTCCAACCTCCTGCCCGCCCTGGTCGCCATGGGCGTGACGCCTCCGGGCTTCCCTGCCCAACGGTGACGCCGACGCTCGACGCCACCACCGCCCGGCGCCTCCGCCTGACCAGCCTGCTGCTCGCCGACAAGCCCGGCGATCCCGGCCGCCCTACGGGGCCGGTCGATGTCGCCGGCGTGGTCGAGTGGTTCGGCGCCATGCAGGCCCAAGACCTGGGCAGCGGCCTCTGGTCACTCGGCACCCGACTCCCCCACCTCGACAAGGCAGGCGTCGAAGCCGCCCTCGAACGCCGCGAAGCGCTGCGCACCTGGCCCATGCGGGGCACCGTTCACCTCGTACCACCCCGCGACGCTCGCTGGATGCTGGACCTGATGGGCGCCAGACCTCTGGCTGGAGCAGCCAAGCGTCGGGCCTTCCTGGGCCTGCCCGACGACACCGCCGAGCGGGCCGTCGACGTGCTCGGGACGACGCTGGCCGGAGGTAAACGTTTGACCCGGGCCGAGTGCCTGGCCGCCTTGGCCGACGCCGGTATCGGCGGCAACGAGAATTGGGGCTACCACCTTCTCTGGTACGCCAGCCAGCGGGGCGTGACCTGCATCGCCCCCAACGTCGGCAAGGAGCAGACCTTCGTCCTGCTCGACGACTGGGTTCCGAACCCCAACCAGCCCAGTCGCGACGAGGCCTTGGCGACCATCGCCACCCGCTACGTGCGCAGTCACGGGCCCGCCACCCGACAGGACTTCGCCGGCTGGACTGGGTTCGGCGCGGCCGAAGCCAGGGCGGCGCTTGCCCTGGCCACCGACGCAGTCGGCGTGGCGACGCTCGACGGACAAGAGGTGCTGGTGGCCCCCGAGTTGCTCGACCTCCTGCCCTCGACCGACGACCTCGCCGACACCGACGTCTGGGCCCTGGCCGGATTCGACGAGTTCCTCCTCGGCTACAAGGACCGCTCGCTGGTATTGGGCGAGGGCCACCTCAAGGCGGTCATCCCGGGAAGCAACGGCGTGTTCCGACCCACGATCGTGCGTGGCGGCCAGGTCGTGGCCACCTGGACCCGCACGACGACCAAGACCAAAGTCACCGTCAGCGTCGCCCCGCTCGTGACGCTGAAGGCCGCCGACCGTCGCCGGGTTGAGTCAGCGTTGGCGCCCTACGCCCGCTTCCTCGGACTCGACCTCGTGGTGCGCTGGCCCTGACCGACGCGGTCCCATCGGCCCGTCGCGTGACCTTTGGCCCTGTCCTCTCCGGCCGGACACGGGCAGGGTCGAGCGGTCCTTGGCCATGCCCGGTCGGGCAACCCGAAGGAGACCCAGGATGAAGACAGTGATCGTCTACGAATCGATGTATGGCAACACCCGCGCCCTGGCTGAGCACATCGCCGCCGCGGTACGCCGCACCGGCGAAGTCGACGTCGCCGCCGTGGCCGTAGCCGACGCCACGCCCGAGCTGATCACCGGCGCCGATCTGGTGATCGTCGGGGGCCCGACCCACGTGCATGGCATGTCCTGGTCGACCACCCGCCGCAGCGCGGTCGAGGAAGCCGATACGCCCGACTCCCTCGACCCCGACGCCGAGGGACCAGGGCTGCGCGACTGGTTCCATCAGGTCGACCGGGTCCACGACACTCCGGCCGCCGCCTTCGACACCCGCATCGACGCCAACCCGGCCTTCACCGGGCGGGCTTCGGTGGGGATCAGCCGCCGGCTCCGCCACCACGGCTTCCGGGAGATCGCTGAGCCCGAGAGCTTCCTGGTCGACAAGGAGAGCCACCTTCTTGCGGGCGAGGAGGACCGGGCCGAACAATGGGCCAGGAGCCTGCTCGACCGGCTCCGGCAAGCCTGACGTGGCGGCCCAGAAAGCACGGCTCCCTCCCCGATGGTTCATCCGGCTGGCCTGGTTCGCTCACCGCCGCCTCTACCGCTGGACCGGTGGACGCCTCGGCCTCTGGCGACCCAAGCCCGACGGATGGGGGGCCATGCACCTCGTCACCCGAGGCCGGCGGACAGGCCAGGACCGCGCCGTGATCATCGGCTACTTCGAGGACGGCCCCAACCTCGTCACCCTGGCCATGAACGGATGGGGTGACGCCGAACCAGCCTGGTGGCTCAATCTCCAAGACCATCCGGACGTGACCGTCGACCTGGTCGACGGATCTCGCCAGGTCACCGGCCGAGCTGCACAAGGCGACGAGCGCGATCGTCTGTGGGCCCGATGGTGCGAGATCGACAAGAACCTCGATGCCTATGCCTCCCGGCGCTCGATGGAGACCGCAGTGGTCGTCTTCGAACCGCGCCCCTAGCCCTCCTCGTTCTTCGGCGGATCCACCACCGAGGAGGTGGCGGATCCGCCAGAGAACGCCCTCCGGCCCGTTGTTGTCACACCCTCGTGCGACGATGGGGTCCATGGCGGAGACCAGCTCGCTCGCGGCGGTGGCTACCCAGGTGGCGGCGCTGTTGGCCGGCGCGGACGTGTCGCTGTCCGATCCCGAGGGCTCCGACCTGGTCTTCGACGGTGACGCCGTCACCCGCCCGCTCGTTCGGGTCGATCCACCGGTCGAATGTTGGGCGGTCGACGGGGGCCAAGCCCTGCTGGCCGACGCCCGCTGCCTGCAGATCGCGGTCACCCGAGCAGCGACGGTCCGGTTCCAGCACGGAGCCTGCGCCATAGAAGACCCGGGCCAGATCGACGCCCACCTGCTCGGCCTCGACCCCGGCATCGACCTCAACTTCCTCCGCGACCAGGCTGAGTGGGTCGCCGTGGCCCGAGCCGTCGACTCAGCCGAACCCGGTGGTCTGGTCCTGGTCGACGGCGACTTGGTCCCCGACTGGCGAGCGCCGTCGGGCCTGGTCCCCGAGCTCATCGACCGGGCCGTCGATCGCCACGTCACGCTGGTCGCCATCACCAAGCACTCATCGCTGGCCCGGGGCCGAGCGCCACTGGTCGGCATGCTCGAACGCGACGCCGAAGCCACGCTCGGGCCCCGAACCACCTGGTGGGCGCCGATCGCCCATCTGGAGGTTGGCGCCATCGCCGTGGTGATCGCCCGGCTCGACCCCGACGCCCGCTTCGCCTTCCGCATCGACCTGGCCGGACACCTGGCCACCGACCCGGCCGCCGTGCTGGGCCAGCTCAGCGCGCTCAGCGACGACGCCGCCTTCCCCGGATATCCCTACCCGCTGTCGGTGGCCGACCGGCTGGCGGCCTGTCCGAGCTGGCTGCGCCATGAGCTACGAAGTCAGCTCGACGAGTTGCTCGACCTTGCCGGGGTCGACGAGGACGCCCGCGAGCGGGCCTTCGCCGACCGTCACCGCTTCCTCGAACGCGGCGGGGCCTTCGCATGAACGAGTTCATGCCCAGAGGCAACCGCATGAACGAGGTCATGCCAGGGGGAACAGCATGAGCGAGCTCTCCCCTACCCGGGGCCGGCTGTTCGGGAAAAACGTGCTCGAGGCCACGTTCCGGGCTGCTCCCGACGAAGACCTGTTCCTGGGCGAGTTGTTGGTGGGCATCGACGGCGCCACCGGCCGGCGCTACCTGTTCCGGGTGGTCGACGTCTCCTACGGCTCCGAGCACCGAGAGCCGGGCTGGGCCGAGCGAGTCGCCGGCACCCTGCTGGCCGACGACACCCGAGACGAGGCCGGCGCCCATCGCCTCTACGAGTCCGATCAACGCACCTATCGAGTCGCCTCCTGTCGATGCCTGGGCTACCTGACCCCACCCGACGACGGCGGCACCCAGACCTTCCGTAAGCCCAAGAGCCTGCCCACCCAGTTCTCCCGAGTGGTCTCGCCCGAGCCGGCCGACTTCGACTTCCTGCGCAGCCGCATGGGCGACCTGCCCATCGGCTGGTTGCGCAGCGGCGAGACGGTGGTCGACTTCGAGGTGGGCATCCCGGGCGAGGCGCTGGCCAGCCACGTGGGCATCTTCGCCACCACCGGGATGGGCAAGTCCAACCTGATGATGGTGCTGGCCGGCGGCGCCATGCGGGCCAACGGCCGCTACGGCCTCCTGTTGGTCGACCCCCACGGCGAGTACCGCACGGCCCTGCCCCGCCACCCTTGGGCCGCCGACCGGCTGCGCACCTATGCCGCCCGGCGTCTGCCCAACACGTCGGCCCTGCGCCTCTCGTTGGGTGAGCTGGCGGTCGACGACCTGCGTACCGCCTATGACTGGACCCGCCCCCAGGAGGAGGCGCTGTTCGAGCTCGAGCGCTTCTACAACGGCCCGTCCCGCCCTGGGCTGACCTGGCTCCTCGACTTCGCCCAACTCGACGACCTCCCCGGCTTCCGAGAGGTCGACCTGGGTGGTCGCATCGCCCTCAACACCTTGCAGGTGGTCCATCGACGGGCCCGACGGATCGTCGAGCTCCCCTGCGTCGCCACCGACGCCCACGTCTCGGTCGGGGGCGCCATCGTGGCCGACCTCGAAGCCGGACGAGTGGTGCTGGTCGACGTCAGTGGGCTGGGTTCGACCGAAGAGCTGCTGGTGGCCAGCTTCCTCACCCGCACGGTGCTCGACCGGTGGTCCGGCGCCTACCTCGACGACCCCGACCTGCACGAACGTCTGCCGGTGGTCTCGATCGTGCTCGAAGAAGCCCAACGGGTGCTGTCCTCGGCCGCCGACCGGGACGCCAACGTCTTTCCCCGCCTGGCCCGCGAGGGGCGCAAGTTCAAGGTAGGGCTGACCGCCATCACCCAGCAGCCCAAGCTCCTCGACGACGAGTTGCTCAGTCAGTTCAACACCTTCTTCGTGCTCGGTTTGGCCGACGAGAAGGACCGCAACATCCTGCGCAGCTCGGCCAAGCAAGACCTCTCAGCCCTCGGGCCGGAGATCCAGACCCTCATGCCCGGCGAATGCCTGGTGGCCTCGTTGGCTGCGCCCTTCGCCATTCCGGCCCGGGTGCACCTCTTCGATGCCCTGTGCCGGGCCACCCCGCCCGCCCCGCAACCCCGACCGACGATGGCTCCGGCCACCTCGTCGATCTTCGACTGAGTCCGGCGCCGGCTATGCGTATCGCAGCCCTCGGCGACGCCCATCTGGGACGCAGCTACCTGCCGGTGGCCGTGCCCGACTTGCCCGGGGTCAACCAACGTGAGCACGACTTCGAACGCAGCTTCGAGGCCGCCATCGCCTTGGCCCTGGCCCAAGAGCCCGACGTGCTCATCTGGCTGGGCGACATCTTCGACCGGCCCAATCCCACCTACCGCAGCTTCCGGGTGGCCCAACGGGCGCTGCTCGAGATTCGCGAGCACGGGGTGCCAGTCGTGGTCATCAGCGGCAACCACGACACGCCCCGCCTCCCTGGCACGGGCAGTCCGTATTCGCCGCTGGCCGATGCGTTCGGGGTCGACCACGGGGGCAACGTCCACTTCGCCACCCGGGCCACCTACGAGCGCGTCGACCTGGGCGACCTGGTCGTGCATGCCGTCCCCCAGATGCTCACGGTCGACGCCACCCTCGAGGCCCTCGACCAGGCCGATCAGCACCGCAGCCTCGACGCCACCAACCTCCTGCTCACCCACCCCCGCCTCCCCCAGGTCGAGCCCCGCTACGCCGACATCAACGAGATCGAGGTCGATGCCGGCCGCCTACGGGCCGATCTGGTCCTGCTGGGCCACTACCACACCCACCAACGGGTCCAACCCGGCATGTGGTACGCCGGCTCGACCGACACGTTCACCTTCGCGGATGAGCCCGAGGCCCCCAAAGGCATCGTGGTGCTCGACACCACCACCGGCGAGTGCCACCACGTGCCCCTGACCGGCCAGCGCCCACTGCTGACCCTGCCCACCGTCAACGCCCTGGGCCTCTCCCACACCGAGCTGCGCGCCGCGGTCCTCGACCGTATGGTCGACCTACCCGAGGGGGGTGTGGCTCGCCTCTACCTCGACGGCGTCGATCCCGAGGCCTACCGCCTCCTCGACCTCGACGAGGTCCGGGAGGCCAGCTCGGCGTTGCTGCACCTCAAGGTCGAGCCCCAGTTCGTCGGGGTGGCCGTAGGCGTTGAGCTACCCGACCTCAACTCGATCGTCGCCGGCTGGGAACGCTTCGTCGACGGCCAAGACCTCACCGGCTTCGAGCGACCCCGCATCGTCGAGGCCGGGCGGGGCTACCTCGACCGCGCCGTCCACGACGCCTGATCGCCGGTCCGGCCCGTGCAGCTCACCCGCATCTACCTGCGCAACTATCGGGTCTTCGAGGACGAGCTGACCCTCGAGCTTCCCGGCGGGCTGGTCGGTGTCTACGGGCCCAATGGGGCCGGCAAGTCCTACCTCATCGAGTCGATCCGCTGGACGCTCTTCGGACAGTCCCGCACGGCCAAAGAGCAGGTCCGCACGTCGGGGGTCAACGGCGACTGCGTCACCGAGATCGAGTTCGAGCACGAGGGCCATCTCTACGAGGTCCGCCGAACCCTGTCGGGCATCAATGCCACGGTGCGAGCCGAGGCCAGCGCCGACCGCCTCCAGGTGGCCGAAGGCGCCACCGACGTCAGCCGCTACGTCCATTCGGTGTTGGGCATGGACGACACCGCCTTTCGAGCATCGGTCTTTGCCGAACAGAGCCAGCTGGCCGCGTTCACCAGCCAGACGGCGGCCAAGCGCCGGGAGCTGGTGCTGCGCCTGCTCGGCATCACCCCGCTCGACGGCGCCCGCGCCCAGGCCAACAAGGACGCCACCCAAGCCGGCAGTGACCACAACCGTCTGCGCGACCTGCTGCCCGACCTGGCTGCGCTCGACGTCGAGATCGCCGAGCTCGCCGGAATCGTGGTCCACACCGAATCCGCTCGGACCTCCGCTGTCGCGGCGCGAGACGCGGCCGCGGCCACTCGATCCGACGCCGAAGCGGCCCTCGAGCTCCTCGATGCGCAGGCCCGCCGCCACGACACGCTGGTCGCCGACGGGCGGGCCGTGCGGGCCGAGCTCGACGCGGCCACCGAGACCGTGACTCGCCTGACCGCCGAACTGGCCACCCTCGACGACGCAACCATCCGGCTCGACTCGCTGCGAAGCGCGGCGGCCTCCCTGCCCGCCCTCGAAGCCGAGGTGGCACTGGCCCGGGCCGTGGCCGAGGCCGAGGCACGCCTCGAGGACACGCCAACGCCGGTCGAGCCGCCGGCCCTCGACGAACCACGGGTACTGGCCCGCCGAGCCGACGTCGAGCAGCTCCAAGCTGCGGTTGCCACCCTCGACGGCCAGCGTCAGGCCGCCAACGCTGAGCTGGCCCGAGCTCGGGCCGCGGTCGAGCGAGCCGCGGAGCTGTCCGACGACGCCGACTGCCCGGTGTGCGGCCAAGCCCTGGGCGAGTCCTTCGCCCAGGTCCAGCAGCATCGGGCCGCCGAGGTCACCGACGCCGAGGCACGCCTGGCCACCCTCGACGCCAACCGATCGACGGCCGGCGCCGACCTGGTCGCGGCCGAGACCGAACTGGCCGAGGCCGAGGGGGTTCTCGCCGCTGGACGAAAGGTGTGGGCCGAGTTCGAGGCCGCCCGAGCCCGGCGGCTCGACGCCGAGGCCACGCTGACCCGGGCCAATGCTGCCCTCGGCCGGCACCTGGCTCAGGGCGAACTCGACCAGCTACTCGCCGCGCTGGCCGAAGGTCGAGCGGCTACAGCCGAGGCCAGCCGCTTGGAAGGTCGCCTCGAGCGAAGGGCCGGAGCCGAGGCCGAGTTGGCCCACGCCCGCCAGCTGATCGATCTGGCCAGCCAACGCCGGGCGGCCCTGTTGGCCGAGGTCGAGGCTTTGGCGTTCGACCCAAAGGCCCACGCCGCGGCCGGTGCCGCCCGTGAGGCGGCTCGGGCGGCGGCCGACGACGCCGCCAAGGCCGCCCACCGCTGCGAGTTGACCCACACCGAGGCTGTCACCCGACTCGAGGGTGCCCGGGCCCGCCAGGCGGTGGCCCACGAGCAGCACCAGGCCATTGCCGAGGTGGCCGAACGAGCTCGGCACCTGTCCCGCACCGCCGAGTTGCTCGGCGCGTTCCGGACGTCGGTGGTCGAGACCGTCGGCCCTCGCTTGGCCGCCCAAGCGGCCGAGTTGTTCGCCGAGCTGACCGACCACGAGTACGACCGGCTCGACGTCGACGCCGAGCACTTCGGCCTCCAGATCCACGACGGTGGTGTGGCCTACGACCTCGGTCGCTTCTCGGGCTCCGAGAAGGACCTGGCCAATCTGGCCCTGCGAGTGGCCATATCCGAGCAGGTCCGGTTCCAGTCGGGCGGGGCCGTCGGGCTGCTCGTGCTCGACGAGGTCTTCGGCCCGCTCGACGACGAACGCCGAGCCCGGGCCCTGCTGGCCCTCGAGCGTCTCCGCAGCCGGTTTCGCCAGGTACTGGTCGTGACCCACGCCACCGATGTCAAAGAGCAGCTCCCAGCGGCCATCGAGGTGGTGAAACTTCCCGGCCGAAGGGCTACTGCCCACCTGGTCGGCACCTGACAAGCTGACGGCCATGCACGAGTTCTGGCAAGGCGAGCGGGTCGTGGTCCTCGACGGCAGCATGAACCTGCGGGATGTGGGCGGCTACCCGACCGCCGACGGCGGCGTGGTCCGAACCCTGTCGTTGTTCCGCTCGGCCACGTTGAGCGATCTCTCCGTCGACAGCTTGGGTGTGTTGGCCAACGACCTGGGCGTGCGCACGGTGGTCGACCTGCGCTCCGAGCAAGAGCTCTCCCATGGCCTGCCCGAGTTCGACGCCGTGGGCATCCGCCACGTCAACGTTCCCATCGGCGACGTCGGCCAGGGCCGCGAGGCACCCCCAGAGGGCGAGGCGCCACCAGAGCCCACCGAAGAGGAGAAGGCTCGGCGCCAGGCTTTCCTCGACGGCACCCACGACTGGGCCGAGACCTACGTCGAGTTCTTCGACAAGCACGGCACCGACCTGGCCGCCGCCGTGCGAGCCCTGGCCGAGCCCGGGGCGTTGCCGGCCATCGTCCATTGCACCGCCGGCCGCGACCGCACCGGGGTGACCATCGCGTTGGTGCTGGCTGCGGTCGGGGCGTCGCCCGCCGACATCGCCGCGGACTACGCCCTCACCGGCGACCTGCTGCAATTGCACGGCGAGCGTTTCCTCAAGAACCTGACCGAGCGGGGACCTCGGATGGATCGCGGGCGGCCACCGTCCGACGACGGCACCCCGGCAGCACCGCCAACTCCCCCGCCCGGGATGGAACCCCCCGACCCCCAGAAGTTGCTGGCCGCCTTCACTGCCACCCCTCCGGCGTTCATGTCTCGCTTCCTCGACACCCTGGTCGAGCGCCATGGCAGCCTCGACGCCGCCCTCGACTCCGTCGGCATCACCGCCGACACCCGGGCTGCCCTACGCGTCGAGCTCGTCGTCCCCGCGCCCTGAGCTGCGATACTGCCTGGCGACGGTGAGTCGGCCGGGTGGCCGCGGCATGGCATTGCCCATGTCGAGGAAGGTCGGGGCTCCACAGGGCAGGGTGCTGGCGTGAGCCAGGCAGGGTGACCTGACGGAAAGTGCAACAGAGAGCAGACCGCCGATGGCCCGGGCAACCGGGCACAGGTAAGGGTGAAACGGTGCGGTAAGAGCGCACCAGCGCCCGGGGCGACTCGGGCGGCTCGGTAAACCCCACTTGGAGCAAGGCCAAATCGAGGGATGGATGGCCCGTCCGACGACCTTCCGGTCGTCACCCTCAGGTGGGCCGCTCAGATGGATGGCCACACAGGCGCCGCGAGGCGCTGGACAGAACCCCGCCTACAGGCCGACTCACCGTCCCCCACCTCGTCTAGATGTGGGCAAATCAAGAATACATAGCTTCTAGATAGACCTTCCAACTAGAAGCTTTCCATTCTAGAATGTTCCCATGGCCCTCCGGAACACAGGCGCTCGCCGCCAGCTCGACGCTCGCCTCGAAACCCTTCGCCCCCTCGCTGGGGAACCGCGACCTCCCCGCGGCTGGATCAGAGCGATACGCGACGCACTGGGCATGTCGACAACCGAGCTTGCGAAGCGAATGCGTGTCGCTCAGACGAGGGTCTCCAGCATCGAGCGGGCGGAGGCTGACGGCACGATCAAGCTCGACACCTTGCGGAGGGCCGCTGACGCCCTCGACTGTGACCTCGTCTATTTCCTCGTACCTCGAACGAGCCTCGACAGCGCCGTCCAGACCCAGGCTCGCCGCAAGGCAGCAGCGTCTCTCCGGCACGTGGCCCACAACATGCGGCTCGAGGATCAAGCCGTCGACGTCAAGGACCAGATCGATGACCTAGCGGCCGAGCTCGTTGACCGACGCGGCCTCTGGACCGACGCGCCCACGACGTGAGCGACCCGCTCGTTCCCATCGGTGATGGTCACACACCACTCGATGACGACGACCAAGAAGGCCTCCTGCTCACCTACATCACCACCCGCGGTGAACTGAACGACGCTGAGCAGCGGAACATCACATCGGCCGTCACCCGGCGCCGGCAGCCGACGCCGGCTCAACTGCTCGACGACCGGTACCTCCGGAACCTCCACAAGGCGATGTTCAGCGAGGTGTGGTCATGGGCGGGGACCTATCGGCAGCGCGAGACCACCATCGGGGTCGACCCGCAGATGATCAGCGTGCGCGTACGGGATCTCACCAACGACGTGCTCGCTTGGATCGAGCACGAGACCTACCCGCCGGACGAGATCGCTGTCCGCTTTCACCACCAGCTCGTCTTCATCCATCCGTACCCGAATGGCAACGGGCGACACACTCGCCTTGCCGCGGACTACCTGATCCAGGCCCTTGGTGGCTCGCGGTTCACGTGGGGAGCCAACCTCGGCGTCACCACCGACGAGTTGCGAGCGGCGTACCTCTCGGCCCTCAAGGCCGCCGATCGCGGGTCGTTCCGCCAGCTACTTGCGTTCAGCCGTTCGTGACCGTCGGGACCGTGCGACTGCATCCCTGCCCTCCGCCAAGGTCCCGGCTGCGCTCTGAACCACGAGCTGCACCGTCGGCCGGCCGGTCACCGTCCCCCACTCGGCCCCACTCAGCGGCGGTGTAGCTGAGCTCCGTCCGGTCCGGCTACGGCTCGATCCGATCGACCGTCGTCACCCGGTCGATCGATCGGTCGAACGACGCGATCACCCCGACACCGGTGCTCTCGGCGCATGCCACGAGGTAGGCCTCGGCGAAGTCGATGTGGACGGTCTCGTAGACCTCGATGGCCCGCAGGAGTAGTGCCGAATCGACGCACACCATCGAAGGGAACGCGATCAGCGACCGCATTGCCTCCGCCACCGTCGGGCGCGGTGCCCGATAGAACGACTCCAACACGTAGACCGTCTCGGACACGACGAGGTCCGTGAGCAACAGCTCAGTCGCCTCACGAAGGTAGGCCGTGGCCCGAACGGCAAGCTCCGGCGGATCGCCGGTGAGGTGGCGGATCAGAACGTTGGTGTCGACGAAGGCGCTCACCTTGGTGGCGCCGCCCGGGACTTCCTCGTTCGGCGGATCACCTCGTCCCACGCCACGTTCCTCCGGTCCGCCGGCACCGGCACCGACCCGGCCAGGTCCAAGAAATTCGATGTCCTGGCCAGCACCGCACGTGTTCCCTCGACTCGGAACACAACCTGGTCGCCCTCGGCGATGCCCAGAGCGTCGCGAACGGCCTTGGGCACGGTGATCTGACCCTTCGATGTGACTCGCGCAGCAGCATCCACGATTACTCCTTACTTTCCATCCTACGTAAGGATAGGGTTGGGACACACTCCCGGTGCAGGGACGCAGCCCGGTGTGCTCGACTATCGGGCCGGAGTCAGTGCACATCAGTCACCAGGGGAGGCCCGACCATGGGCGAGTTCGTCACCATCACAGCCAGCGACGGCCACCAGCTCGGCGCCTACCGAGCCGATCCGACCGGTTCACCCAAGGGCGGGGTCGTGATCATCCAGGAGATCTTCGGGGTCACCAGCCACATCCGCTCGGTCGTCGACGGCTACGCGGAGCACGGCTATGTCGCCATCGCCCCTGCGCTCTTCGACCGGGTCGAGCCGGGCGTCGAGCTGGCCTATGAGCCCGAGAGCATGCAGAAGGGCTTCGGGATCATGCAGCAGCTCGACCTCGACAACGTCATGGTCGACGCCCGGGCCGCGGCCGAGGCGATCAGCGACGCCGGCAGTCTCGCCCTGATCGGCTACTGCTTCGGCGGGTCGATCGCCGCTCGCTCGTCGCTGGAGATGGGCGACGTTCTCTCGGCCGCCGTCGGCTACTACGGCGGGATGATCGAGGCCGACCCAGCCCGGCCGCCCCAGGCACCCCTCATGCTCCACTTCGGCGCCGAGGACCACGCCATCCCGCTCGAGACCGTCGATGCCATCAAGGCCGCATGGCCCGCGGTCCCGGTGTTCGTCTACGACGGCGCCGGCCACGCCTTCAACCGCCAGGGCGGTGCCAGCTACCACGAAGCGTCGGCCACCCTCGCACTCGAACGCACCCTCGGCTTCCTCGACGAGCACTTGAGCTGACCACAGCCGACGGACGTCAGCCGGAGGACGACACCGCTTCGGGCACTTCAACGCGTACCGGCGAGCCGAAGTCCCAGAGTTCGAGCTGCACCTTGTCGTAGACCTCGGTCTGCACGCGACCGTCGACCTGGGTCACGACCAGAGCCGGGTTCTCCGTGCCGATCCGACGCAGCTGTCCGCCACCATCGACCCACAGCCACAGGGTCGCCGTGGTGGCGCCGTCGAGGACAGACGTGTCGACGCCGGCGGCGGCCAGCGTCGAGAGGTCGACGGTGAGGCGGTAGCGAGTCGTCGGTATCTCTCGCACCGAGGTCGTGCCCACCTCGGTGAGTGAGTCGGTGACCTGGTCGAGCAGACCGGTCAACTCGACCAGGTCGTACTGCCAGGTCCAGAGGCGCTGAGCCGCGGTGAGCCCGGCGACAGGAACGTTCGGGCTGGTAGCCACCCAGCCTTCACCGGTGCCGATCACCCGCTCGTAGCTCGACCCATCCACCGTCCGGAGCCGGGTCACCGGCCCGACTCGACGGCCGCCAACGCGCTCCTCGATGCTGGCCACCAAGGAACTCTCAGCCAAGTCGACGTTGCCTCGCTCGACCAGGCGCTGGCGTTCAGACGCCGGGCCATCGCTGCCCCGCACCGCCATCAGCTGGTACGCGGCAGTGAGCCGACCGGTGAGCCGACCGATCGCGGCTGGGGTCGATTCGTCGGGTGTGCGAGCCATGGCCATGGCCGTGGTGGTCACCGCGAGGAGAACGATCACCCCGAGGACCACACCCCAGCGAGCCACCCCAGTCGGTTTCAGCGCTGCTCCCGCAGCTGATCGCGGATCTCGGTCAGCAGCTGCACCTCGGCCGATGCTGCCTCTTCGGCCGGGGTAGCGCCCCGGCGAGCTTGAAGCGCGGTGACCAGTCGGACAACGAGGAAGACGACGAACGCCACGATCAGGAAGTTCACGACGGCCGTGATGAACGATCCGTAGTAAATCCGCCCGTCGCCGATGTCGATGGTCAGCGCAGTGAAAGCAGGCTGACCGCCGATGGCCGCCACGATCTGCATGACGACGTCTTTGACGAAGCTGTTGACCACAGAGATGAACGCCGCGCCGAGAACCACGGCCACGGCCAGGTCGAGGACGTTGCCTCGCATCACAAACGCTTTGAAGTCGTCGACGAAGTCCTGCACGGTGAACCTCCGATGTCGACAGCGGGCGCCTCGACCGCCCGCACGCTAGGGGTCGGCGCCGAACTCAGTCGACCAGGTCGGGGCCGACCTGCCCGGTCCGCCAGAACTGCGAGCGGCGAACGGGTTCGGCCAGGCCGAAACGACGCCACGCCCACACCAACATGGCTGCTCCGGCCAGTTCCAGGGCCAGGTTCCACCATCCACGGGCCACCACCGGCAGTTGGCCATCGGCCAACCCGACGCCCGACGCCGGCCACCAGAACACCTCGGTGTCAGCCCACGCTGCATCGAACACCAGGTGGAGGAAGAGCCCGAAGCACAACGCAAGCAGCGACCGGCGCAGCTGGCGTCGGCCCTGAGAGGCCGCCATGGCCACGACGAGCACGGCCGCACATCCGGCGACGCTGTGAAGCACTCCGGGGCCCCCGATCAGCCCGTCGACCAGGTCGGCCAGCAGCGCCCCGACGATCAGGAATCGATAGTCGAAGCTCGGATCGCGCAGCACCAACCAAATAGCGACGACCGCGGTCCCGGCGAACCAGAGCACCACGTCAGCGAACCAAAATGCGACCGCACTCCTCGTGGTGCACGACGGCATCGACGGGGGCGCGACGGGCTCGGCTCAGCTCACTGGCCGGCAGGCTCAGGTGGCAACCGAGACAGCGGTCGCCCTCGAGTCGGGCCACGGCCACACCATCGAGGCGGGGACGCAGGCGGTCGTACTGAGCCAGTAGCTCGGTGGGCACGGCGTCGACCACCTCGGCCCGCCGGGCCATCACCGCCCCCAACTCGTCATCGATGATCACCTCGGCTTCAGCAATGGCCGCGTCGAGAGCGCCGGCGTCGGCCTCCAAGGCCGCTCGGTCACCGGCCAGGCGAGCTTCCTCGGCGGCCAGCGGTTCGACCTGCTCCATCACCTCCAGGACCCGGTCCTCGATCTCGACCACGTGACGGCGCAACGACGCCAGCTCGCCTTGAATGGCTTCGAGCTCGCGGGGCGAGGTGACGGTGCCCGAGTAGAGGCGACGGTCCTCGGCCTCGACTTTCACGACCAGCGACGCAGCTTCGTCCTCGAGGCGCCCCTGAGTTCTGCGCAGCTCGGCCAGGGCCGCTCGACACACCCCGAGCGCCTCGTCAACCTGGGCCATGGACACGCCGACCTGACGACGCGAGGCCCGCGCTGGTAAGTCGGCTCGCCGTCGGACCAGTTGGTCGGCCTGGATGTCCAACTGCTGGACCTCGAGGAGTCGCTCCTGGTTCGGGTCGCCCATCGGCTCAGTCTGGCGGACATCCGCGTATGGCACTCGATCACTCGTTACGGTGTCCCGCCGCGGGTGGGGGGAGGTCAGACGGTGTACGCCGTAGTCGGATCATTTCTCGCGCTGAACGTGGGCTTCGTGCTCGGCTGCTGGTGGGCCACACGACGACACCACACCCACGCCGCCGCCGCCGAGCGGTCCGCCATCGATCTGCGTGATGGCGAGTCGGCCCCGGTGCTCCACTTGAGCCCGAGGGCCCGCATCGCCCACCGGGGCGGCCGCTAGTCCCGAGGCCGCCCGAGGCCGGTGGGCCGGCCTCGGGTTCAGACCTTCGAGCTCTCCTCGGCCAGCATGGCCTTGAGCTCGGCCTCGACGGCATCGGCGCCCTCGATGTGGACCTCAGGCAGGATGCGCCCGAGCCACGACGGCATCCACCAGTTGGCGTCGCCCAGCAGCTCCATGGTCGAGGGCACCAGGATCATGCGCACGATCGTGGCGTCGACGAAGACCGCGGTGGCCAGACCCAAGCCGATCTGTTTGATGAACACGTTCGGGTCGAAGATGAACACGCCGAACACGAAGACCATGATCGCCGCGGCGGCGGTGATGACCCGAGCGGTCGAGGCCAGGCCGTCGGCCACGGACTGACTGTTGTCACCGGTACGCAGGTACTCCTCGCGGATGCGGGAGAGCAGGAACACCTCGTAGTCCATCGACAGCCCGAAGAGGATGGCGAACATGATCATCGGGATGAACGCCGGCACCGGAGTCTCGGGGATGTCGAGCAGTTCACCCAACCACGATCCGTTGACGGCGTAGGACATCACGCCGTACGCGGCGGCGATCGACAGCAGGTTCATGATCGCTGCCTTGAGCGCCACCAGCGGCGAGCGGAACACCGTCATCAACAGCAGGAACGACAGCAGCACGACCGAGCCGATGAAGATCGGCAGGCGGTTGGAGATGTAGTTGCTCTGGTCGATCGAGACGGCGGTGAACCCGCCGACCTTGACCACCACTCCCGAGTCGGCCACCGCAGTGGGGATGACGTCGTTGCGAAGGGTCTGTACCAGTTCCTCGGTCTCGACCGACTGGGGGCTCGTCTTCGGGTTCACCGTGATGATCGCCGCGTCGCCACTGTCGTTGAGCGAGGCCGGCGACACGGAGGCCACATCGGCGTCGGCCACCGCCGACTCGAGCGTGCTCAGCGTGGCCTCGGGATCGCTGGCCTCGGACAGATCGGCGACCAGCAGCAACGGCCCGTTGTAGCCGGGACCGAAGCCCTCGGTGAGCAGGTCATAGGCCTGGCGGGCGGTCTGGTCGGTGGGGCTGTTGCCGTCGTCGGGGAAGCCGAAACGCAGGTCGAAGAGAGGAATGGTGAGGACCAGCAGCACGGCGGCACCACCGATGAAAGCCCACCAGGGACGACGCTGGACGACGCGGCTCCACCGGTACCAGAAGGAGTGCTCACCCTGGCGCTCGGGGCGTCCGGTGAACGGCACCCGAAGGCGGTCGATGGTCTGGCCCACGAACCCGAACATGGCCGGCAACAAGGTCAGCGAGGCGGCCAGCATCACCAGCACGGCGATCACCGCCGAGGCGGCCACCCCGTGGAGGTAGGACAACCCCATGGTGAGCATCCCGAGCAGGGAGATGATCACCGTCCCGCCGGCAAAGAGCACGGCCCGGCCGGCGGTACCCATGGCCGTCGCGGTGGCCTCCCGGGGGTCCAGCCCCGAGTGGAGGCTGGTGCGGTAGCGGGTCACGATGAACAGCGCGTAGTCGATGCCCACCCCGAGGCCGATCATGACGGCGACCGTGCTGGCCCACTCCGGGGTCTCCACGACGTTGCTGGCCACCACACCGAGCGTGGCGCCCATGCCCAAGCCGAACAGCGCGGTGAGCAGGGGCAATCCCATGGCCAGCACCGACCCGAAAGCCAGCAGGAGGATGAAGGCGGCGAAGATCAGGCCCAGGGCCTCCGAACCAATCTCGCCTTCCACCACCAGACTCGACACCTCGACCTGGAGAGTGTCGGTGTTGGCCGCCTCGACCAGGTCGACGATCGCTTCGTTGTCCTCCACCGGCACGTTCTCGAACGTGGTGTCGAAGTTGAGCTGGGCGTAGGCGATGTCGCCGCCCTCGGATACCTGGCGGGCTCCCTCAGCGCTGTATGGGCTGACGACGCTGGCCACATGAGGCTCGGCTTCGAGCTCGGCGATCAGCGACTCGATGGCCGCCTCCACCTCGGGCTGGTCGACCCCGCCGTCGGCCTTGAACACGACCTTGACCGAGTCGCCGCCCTGGGTCTCGAAGCGCTCTCCGAGCAAGGCATACGCGGCCGACGACTCGGCCCCGGGGGTCTGGTAGTTGGCCCGGTACTCCGCCGGGAAGGCGCCCCCGAGGGCGAATACGCCGAAGAGAGAGATGATCCAACCCAGTAGGACCAACCGTCGGCGGCGATAGCACAAGTCGGCCAACTTGATCAGCATGAGAACCCTCGAATCGGGGTAGGGACGGTCGTGACCACCGAAGCCGTTCGAGGCCCAGAGGCAGCCGCTAACGTCTTACGCGCTAAGATTCTTGGCACTCTAAGCAGGAGCCAGAACCGTGTCAACCACGCCGACGCCGTCCGATACCGCAGCCCGCGCCCTCGATCGAACGACGCTCTTGGCGTCGCTCAGTCAGGACATGGGCCGTGACCTCAGCACGGCCATGGTCATGTACGTCGACGCGGTCGCTGACCAGATCGGCATCAACGTGACCGACCTCAACTGCCTCGACCTACTCGGGCGCGAGGGGCGTCTCACCGCCGGCCGGATGGCCGAGCTGACCGGTCTCACCACCGGGGCCATCACCGCCGTGATCGACCGGCTCGAGGCTGCCGGGTACGCCACTCGCTCTCGGGACGACGACGATCGTCGCCGGGTCTATGTCGAGCCCACAACCAAGGAGGGGGCCGGCATCCTCTACGCCGACCTCTGTCAGGCGTGGACCAGCCTGCTCGACCGCTATGACGACCGAGAGCTGGTCGTTCTCCACGAGTTCCTGGCGTCGAGCATCACCATGCTCGAGCTCGAGACGACCAAGCTCCGAGCGCTCAACGCAGCAGGGTGATCAACACGGTCAGGGTCACCGTGCTCAACAACGTGGAGAGCACCACGGCGCGAACGGCGAGATCGGGTCGGGCGCCGAGCTGACTGGTCAACACGGTCGCCATGACGGCGGTGGGCATCCCGGCCATCATCACCGACGTGCGGCCAGTCACGCCGTCGAGACCGAGGAGCATCACCGCCGGCCACGCGACCAGGGGTCCGATCAGCAGCCGGTTCACGCTGGCGGCCAACGGTTCGGCCAGATCGTCGAGGCGAGGGCGGCGGTACTGGAGACCGAGCACGACCAACATGCACGGGATGGAGGCCGCCGCCAGCGTGGTGATCGACTCGTCCAGCAACGTCGGCAGGTCGATGTTCGCCACGTTCACCAACGCCCCGAGCAGCGCGGCGTACATCGACGGATACCGGAAGGGGGCGGTCAGCGCCGCTCGGCGGTTGCCGGTCGCCATCGAGCCGATGGCGATTCCGGCCGAGGACCACAGGAAGGTCCCGAACACGAAGATGACCGTGGCGATGCTCAGGCCGACCTCGCCGAAAGCCAGACGAGCCATGGGCAAACCCATGTTTCCCTGATTGACGACACAGGCGTTGATGGCTGCCGCCGCAGTGGTGGGACGATCCGATCCCCGTGCTCGTGACCATGCGTAGGCCACGACGACGTTCACCACGAACACGACGATGGCGACCAGGCACAGCCGGGCGATGTCACCCCCGGCCAGCTGGACCGTGGCCACGTTGGCAAAGATCAGCGCCGGGCTGAACAGGTAGAAGACCGCGGCCGAGAAGGTCTCGACCGAGAAGTCGAGGCGCCGGCCCACGACCCCTCCCACCACGGCCACGAGCAGCACGGGCAGGACCACGGAGACCAGGACGTCGAGCACGGGCCGCCCATGGTGACCGCCGAGCTGGCCACCGGCCAATCCAGGGCGATCATTTGTCATGATCAACGAACTACGATCGAAGATCTCATCCGATCGAGGCAGGGGGCACCCGATGCAGGCCGCACGCGCTGACGAGATCGAGGCAGCCCAGTTCGCCACTCACCGGCCCGGTGAGATCAAGTTCGCCCAGCTTCTCCGCGGCGATCCCGACGCCCCGGACAACTTCGAGTGGAGCATTACTCGCATCGCCGAGGACTATTCGACGCCTCGTCACCACCACAACTTCGACCAGATGCACTTCGTGATCGAAGGAGGACACGAGTCCTCGCCCGATCACTTCCTTCCCGAGGGGACCGTCACCTATTTCCCCGAAGGCGCCTACTACGGCCCTCAATCCGGCCACGGAGGGCGCATGCTCGGCCTCCAGTTCGGCGGACCGTCCGGCAGCGGCTTCATGAGCTATGAACGACTCGCCACCGGGAACAAGCAGCTGGCCGAGCAGGGCACGTTCGCCGATGGTATGTACCACCCTGCATCGGGCGATGCCGAGGTGGTCGACGGCTACGAGGCCATATGGGCCCACGTCAACGGTCGGCCGGTGACCTACCCCCAGCCTCGCTACGACCGGCCCATCACCATGCATCCCGATGCCTTCACCTGGACTCCCGTCGAGGGTGAGGCCGGGGTCGAAGAGAAGCTGCTGGGCGACTTCACCGAGCGCCATGTCCGGGTGGGATTCCACCGGTATGAGCCTGGGGCTCGACACCAGCTCAACGCTCTGGACGCCACCCATCTCCACTTCGTGTGGCGAGGCGAGGTGCGGATCGATGGTCAGCGCTTCGGCGATGGCAGCGCCCTGCGGTTCGACAAGGGTGAGACGGTCACGATCGAGGCGATCAGCGACGCCGAGCTCTATTGGATCAAGCTGCCGACGTTCTGAGCCCCTGGATCAGCGATCGCCGGTCGAGGACCCCAGCCGGTTGGTGGCCACCCGCAACACCACCCAGACGAGGGTGGAAATGATGGCCGCACGACCCACCAGACAGGCGCCGCATGACAGGCCACCCGCGGTGGCCCAGGCGACGAACCCGCCGATCAGCACTGAAGCCGCGGCCAGTACGGCATCGGAGCGACGACTCGACTTAATGACGTCGACCACGTGCGGCGACCTCAGGTTCAGCTGGCGATGCCGGCGAACAGCTGGTCAACGACCTGGCGAGCCCGCTCAGGGACGTCGTCGAAACCCATCTCGCCGATGCGGATCTGACCTCGGTAGAAGAAGGCCATGCCGTAGATGAAGTCGATGGTGGTGTCGACGTCGATGTCACCTCGGATGCTGCCTTCGGCCTTGGCTCGCTCGATGAGCTCGCCGACCTGGGCCCGCTCACGGGAGAGCACCTTGTCCTTGAACGCAGCCCGCAACCGAGGGTCGGGCACGACCGGGTCGAGATAGCGCGAGATGCGCTCGGTCAGGTCTTCGATGACCTTGACCGTCCCGACCCGCACGTCGGGCTCGGCCACCCCGTCGATCGGTTGAGCGAGCTGGCTGATGGCCTCGATCATCAGGTCGTCCTTGGACGGCCACCGGCGGTAGATCGTCGGCTTGCTGACGCCGGCTCGTTCGGCCACGTCGTCCATGCTCGTGCCGTCGATCCCCTTCTCAGGGACCAGGGCCAGGGCGGCGGCGACGATCTTGCCGTCAAGGGAGGCGTCTCGAGGACGGCCCCCCTTGCGATGGGCGATACCTCGTGCATTGGGAAGAACCATGTTCATGACGATACGCCCCACTGGGGCGTTCCTGCAGGGTCACCAATTCAAATGGCCCTATCGGACCTCGGGACCTTCATGATCTGGGTGGGCGCTGAGGGACTCGAACCCCCGACCCCCTCCATGTAACGGAGGTGCTCTAGCCAGCTGAGCTAAGCGCCCGAGGTCGACCAGTCAACCAGTCGACACTCTCGTGATCGCCAACCCCAACTCGGCGAAGGCATCGAGCGGATGGTGGTAGCCCCGCTCGAGGTGGTGGACGTCGTGCAACAACGACGACCCTTCGGCCGCCGCAGCGGCGATCACGTAGGCGAAGCCACCTCGGATGTCGGGCACAGTGATCTCGGCGCCCCGGAGGCGGGCCGGACCGTTGACAACCGCCGAGTGCAGTGCGCTGGTGAGGTTGAACCGGCAGTCACTCCCACCGAGGCAGGCCTCGAACAACTCGATCTGGGCGCCCATCTCCTTCAGCGCCGACACGTAGGGGAAGCGACCCTCATAGACGGTCTCGTGGACGACCGACATGCCCTGGCACCGGGTGAACAGCACCACCAACGGTGGTTGCCAGTCGGTCATGAACCCGGGATGGGTGTCGGTGTGGACGACCGCCGGGCGCAGACCGACGGTGTCGGCCTCGGCCGCGACCCAATCGTCGGTGATCTCGAAGCGGACGCCCATGCGGTGCAAGGTGGAAATGGCGGTGACCAGGCGATCCTGCGGGCAGCCCCGCACCCGGACCCGACCACCCGTGGCCAGACCGGCGACCAGGTAGCTGAACGCTTCGATGCGGTCGCCGGCCAGCGTCTGTTGGGCGCCGGTGAGCCGATCGACGCCTTCGATCACGAATCGACGGTCGGGGCGCAGTTCGATTCGAGCGCCCATGCGCTGCAGGAACAGGGCCAGCTCGATGACCTCGGGCTCGATGGCCGAGTTGTCCAGGACCGTTCGCCCTTCGGCCAGGCTGGCGGTGAGCAGGACGGTCTCCGTGGCCCCTACCGAGGGATAGGGCAGGCGAATGTGGGCGCCGTGGAGGCGGGCGGCCTTGGCCTCGATGCCGTCCGGCGTCACCGCGACCTCGGCACCCATCGCGGTGAGCGCGGCGACGTGGAAATCGACGGGTCGGGCGCCGATCCGGTCGCCGCCGACGAGGGGCACGAACACTTCCCCCATCCGGTGCAGGAGTGGGCCCATCAGCAGGATGGGGATGCGGTTGACACCTCCGAACGATCCCGAGACCCGACCGGAATCGAGGCTGGTGGCGTCAACGGTGACCGCATCTCCGTCGATCTCGACGGTGCACCCCAGGTCGCGCAGCATGCCCGCGGTGATGCCGACGTCGCCCAGATCGGGGCAGTTGCGCACGGTGCTCGGCGAGGTGGCCAACACGGCGGCCACGAGATGCTTGGTGACGGCGTTCTTGGAACCCTTGACGGTGACGTCGCCGTAGAGCGGGCCGGACGGTTCGATCCTCCACGCGCTGGTCCTCGACACGACGACCGATCGTAGTGCCGGGCTCAACGTGGACCCTCCGGGGCGAGCGAGCGGACGCCGACCGCCTCCAGGGCGGCAACCACGTCGGCCTGGAGATCGGCGTCACCGGGCACGACGTCGGGTGCGAACCACGACCCGGCGACGATCTCGGGCCACCCGAGCACGAGGGCGTCGGCCTCGACCCCCGGCACCGGTCGGGCCTTGAACACCACGTCGACCCGGCGTTCGCCCGGGTCGACGACGACTGCTGGATCGCCGACCAGCTCGACGTCGAGTCCGACCTCTTCGGAGGTCTCGCGGATCGCACACCGCTCGACGGCCTCACCCCGATCGACCAACCCTCCGGGCAGACCCCAACCCGGCCGGTATGAGTGGCGAATGAGCAACATGGCCCCGTCGCCGCGCACGATCACGCAGAACACGCCGACCGTGTAGGAGGGCGTTCCCAGACGCACGAGCACTCCACGGAGGGGGCGGGGCAGTCGACCGAAGGCCCGGAGGGCGACGAGACGGACGCGACCGGACATCTCCGGAGCCTAGGACTGGGCGAGCGCAGCCTCCCGGGCTCCCAGCAGGGCGTCGAGGAGTCCCGGCGTCGCCGCCGCGACCGGCGCCCGGCGGGCGCCGTGGTCCCGCATCACCATCGGGCGGCCGTGACCGTCGACCACAGCGACGCCGGCCTCCTCGCAGATCAGCATGCCGCCCAGGTAATCCCATGGTCCGTGGATCCCAGGACCGACGTCGACATAGGCGTCGAGCGCCCCCGATGCGACCAGACACAGGTCGAGCGCTGCCGCCCCCAGCGCTCGGAACTGGCGCCAGCCCAGATGGTGGGCAGGCAGGCCCGAGATCCCGACCAGCGATCGGCTCAGGTCGGTCGCACCCGATGGTGAGATGGCGACGCCGTCACGGAAGGCGCCGCCACCGCGCACGGCGTGGAACCGTGTCCCGGTGACCTGATGAACGACGATCGAGGCCAACGGTCCGTCGTCGTCGAGCACACAGATGCTGGTGTTGAACCAGGGCACACCGTGGCTGGCGTTGGTCGACCCGTCGATCGGATCCAGTACGGCGAGGAGTGGACGGTCGTCGTGTTGGACGCCGGACTCCTCCGAGAGCACCCCGAAGCCGGCGCCCACCAGCACGTCGACCGCCGCGTCGTCGGCCACCAGGTCGAGGGCGTACTGGCCCGCCCGCTCGGTGGTCGGTCGCCAGTCGTCGAGCTCGTCGAGTGCCTTGCGCACCGCGACCGCTGCGGCATCGAGCACTTCGAGTACCTGCAGAGCGTCAGTCACGTGTCCCGACGATACCGAGAGGTGGTAGCGACACCGTGTCACTGGGGTGAACACAATCGGGTTCCGGCTGGAGAGCGCCAAGGGCGACGCGACTACGGTGTCGGCCGTGGCCGTCATCGACGTCGCCGGCTACGTGGCCGAGCTGAAGGACCATGCGGTCGACCACGGCTTCCACGTGCACGACGAACGCCATTTCGTCGAGACCTACTCGCTGCGCCAGGCCTGGGAAGTCGACGTGCACCCCGAAGAGGGCTGCGGCGGTCCGCTCGACCTGCACCTCGCTCTGGAGGTCGACCCGCGCGTGCTGCTCGCCTTCGAGGATGCGGTGCTGGCCCTGCCGGAGGGCGACTACCCGCCCGACGATTACCAGTTTCCGCTCACGTTCAACTGGGCTCTGCCTCCATTGCCGAGCGGCCCAGACCTACTCGTGCTGGCCACCGAGTTGGCCGGTGTCGGCGGTCCCGAGCTCCCGCTCGAGGTCTCGGCCATCGACAGCTTCGGTGCGGTCACCGACCCGGCTGAACGGTCGCTGTCGATCGTCGCCCGCATCGATGTCTCGCTTACCCGCCTGCTCCAAGGCGAGGAACTCCTCTGCGACACCCTCGACCGATGCCTGGCCGTCAGTCGATATCTCTTGGAACGGGCACCCGCCTGGCTGGCGGCCTGAACCGTCGGCTGGATCCAGCCAGCTGGAGCGCTGCTACCGTGACCCGCTCGATCCGGGGTAGCTCAATTGGCAGAGCAACGGACTGTTAATCCGTTTGTTGAGAGTTCGAGTCTCTCCCCCGGAGCCAGATCTCACTGCGCGAGCCTCGTAGCATCGCCCGGCCGGGGCGGTAGCTCAGTGGTCAGAGCAGCCGACTCATAATCGGTCATGCGTGGGTTCGATCCCCACCCGCCCCACTTCCCGGCGCACTCCGGCCAGTCGAGTCGTAGTGTCAGGCCGTGACCGACACCCCGCCACCGTCCGGCCCGCCTCCCGAGCAGCCGCCGCCGACAACCCCGCCGGGTTGGGCCGCCCCGCAACCTCCCACGCCACCACCCCCGGCGCCCCCGTACCAGGGCGCCCAACCCCAACCCCAACCCCAGCCCCAGGCCGGGTGGGGTGCGCCTCCGCCCTACGGCTACTACCCGGGTTACCAGGCCCCCACGACCGATGGCACCGCCGTCGTATCACTGGTCCTGGCCATCGCCTCATTCGTCATCTGCCCGGTCGTCCCGGCGATCGTCGCCCTCGTCCTGGCCTCGCAAGCCGACCGCACCATCATGGCGTCAGGTGGCTACAGAACCGGCCTGGGGCTCACCAAAGCGGCCCGCATCGTGGCGTGGATCAACATCGGGCTGACGGTGGCTTCGATCGTCTTCTTCGTCGCCATCGTGATCTTCGCCGCCATCTTCAGCTCGGACGACTCGACGGTACGGGCCCTGGCTGGTGCGAAGGGCTAGCTCGCCAGCACCTCGTCTTTCAGCGACGAACGGATCTCCGAGCGCAACTCGGCGCTGTCGTCGTGGCCGTGGGCCGACACGGCGTGTTCGGAGGCTGCCCGCACCACCTCTTCTTCCTCCCCGGAGATGGTCAGCGTGCAGCCGATCTCGCTCGGCATATCCCTACAGTCGGCAACCTTGCGTGACATGGTCGCTCCCCTTCCTCTGTCGAGCGCCTGACAGTAGGCCCGAACGACTGCAGAAGGAAGCGTCTTGCTAGCTCTGCGCGGAGAAGTCGGCCAGCTTGCCCACGATGATCAGCAAGCCGACCACGGCCACGCTGCCGACGACCAACGCGGGGCGACCTTCGGCCAATCCGCCCTCCATCCGCAGCGCGAGGAACCCGAACGCCATGGTCGCCAAGGCAACAACGGCGTGGACATAGCCCTGATCGATGGGGCCGCCAGCCAGCCGGTGCCGCCCTCCGGCTGACCACAGGGTGGCTTCGGCCAAGCCGTAGAGCGCCACGCCCACCAGTGCCGCACCGAGCCCAGGTGGGTCGGCGCTCCACACCCAGGACCACGCACCGATAAACAGCCCAATGGCCACGCCCAGCCCGGGTAACCACGTCAGCAGGGCCAACGCACAGAACCCGAGGGCGAAGGCGATCACCAAGGGCACCCCGAGGCCGGATTCACCGCCGTCGGCGAGGACGGCACCAACCGCCAGCACCATGGCAAAAGCGGCCGCCGGCGCGGCGTGCTTTACAACGGCATGAGTCGAGCGCGCTGACGCCACTGCTGTACCTCCTGGATCGGTCGTTCTAGCGGCACGCCGTCGCTCCAGGTCGCTACCGGGATCCCGGAACGTTCGAGGTGCCGTTGCACCGTCCGTTGGCGAAGGGCGAGTAGCCGACGGGCCAAGTCGGCGGCGGCCGAGCCGTCGCCCTCGCCGACCAGCTCGACCACTTGGATCGCAGCCACCTCGTAGCCCCGGGCGTGCAGGTCGAGGAGGAAGGCCAGCGGACGCTCGTCAGCCAACGGCGACAGAGCGACGATCAGAGCCTGGGTCGGGACGCTCCTCGGCGGCAGCAGATCTGCCCCCCGACTGGTCTCGGTCACGGCCACCTCGGTGTCGATCAGCGTGTCGACGATCTTGTAGTACTGGCTGATCCCGGTCCCCGGCAGGATCCACCGCAAGGTGCCCCCGTAGCCGACCAGACCGATTCGATCCCGAGCGCCGTGATAGCCCTCCGCCAACGCGGCGGCTGCCCGCACCGCCATCACCAACGTCTCGTCCCGCTGCCAGAAGCCGGTGAAGCTGTCGAGCATGAGCACGACGTCAGCCGAATGGTCGGGGTGGCGGTCGTTGACGTAGAGCTCGGGGCGACGGGCGCTGGCCCGCCAGTTGACCGAGCGCATCCGATCGCCCGGGCGGTACTCGCGTACGTCGGCGAACTCGAGACCCTCACCCGGATGACGGGACGGCTGCACTCCCACGATCTGGCGGGGTCGAGCCGGTCGGGCCAACGTCCTCAACGCCTCGGGCCGAGGAAGAACTCGCACGAGCTGACGTTGGTCGACGGCCCGGGCGTAGGAAATCAAACCCCGGCCATCGGTCACCCGGATGTCGACGACGCCCACCCACAGGGGGCCCCAGTGGTTGGGCTCGATCCCGACGTCGATCACCACCGTCTGACCAGGCTCGGTGGAGACCGTCGTGCTCCGACGCCCGGTAATCCACTCACTGTTGGCGGGAAGGTGGGGGATGATCTCGGCCGAAAGAGACCGATCGCTGCGCAAGGTGATCTCGATCGGTACGTGCTCGCCCTCGAGTATCCGATCGCGGGTGACCTTGGCCGACACCTCGACCACAGGCAACCGTTGGGCAAGGAGCCCCAACACCACGGCCACCGCGAAAGGAAGCGTGAGCACTGCTGGCTCAGGTCGGCCCATCCCCAGCGCCAGCGCCGGTCCGGCCAGGGCCAAGACCGCGTAGAGCCGCAGGCGGTAGGTCGACTGACGGATCACCGGTCGCGCAACGCTTCCTCGGCGCTGGGAGCGACGACCTGCTCGACGATGGTGGCGATCACGTCGCTCCCGGAAAGACCCTGGACCCAGAGCTCGGGGCGAAGCACGAGCCGGTGGCCCAGCGCCGGGCCCGCCATGGCCTTGACGTCGTCAGGGGTGACGAAGTCACGACCCCGGAGGGCGGCCACGGCCCGAGCCAGCTTCAGCAGGGCCAGGGTGCCCCGGGGACTCGAACCGACCCGGAGCTGGGTCGAGGACCGGGTGGCGTCCACCAGACGCACGATGTAGCGGCCGACCGCCTCGGAAACAAAGACCCCTTCCAGGGCTCGTTGCATCTCCAACAACTTGGCCTGGTCGATCACCGGACGCAGGGCGACCTCGTCGGTCTGGCGCTCCATCCGGTCGGCGGCCATCTTCCACTCGTCGTCGGTGGACGGATAGCCCACCGACATCCGCAGCATGAACCGGTCGAGCTGGGCCTCGGGCAGCGGGTAGGTCCCTTCGAACTCGATCGGGTTCTGTGTGGCCATCACGACAAACGGCAGGTCGAGGCGATGGGTCTCTCCGTCGATGGTCACTTGGCGCTCGGCCATGGCCTCGAGCAACGCCGCCTGCGTCTTGGCTGGCGCCCGGTTGATCTCGTCGGCGAGGAGCAAGTTGGTGAAGATCGGCCCGGGCCGGAAGTCGAACGATCCCGCCTTCTGGTCGAAGACCACCGAGCCAGTGGCATCACCGGGCATGAGGTCGGGCGTGAACTGAATGCGCCCGAAGGTGAGTCCGAGGACATGGGCCAACGAACGGGCCATCAGTGTCTTGGCCAGCCCGGGGTTGTCCTCGATCAGCACGTGGCCATCGGCGAGGATCCCGAGGAGCAGGAGCTCGACCGCCTCCCTCTTGCCCACGACGGCCCGTTCGACCTCGTCGACCACCTGGTCGGCCAACGCCGAGACTTCATCGACCCTCATGACAACTCCTCCAGTGCGCGTAGTGCGACATCGATCTCTTGTGGGGTGATCGCGGCATCGCGGGTGCGAGCAGCGGTATGGGCAGGGGCGTAGAACGGCCAGGCATCCTCGCCCAGCACGGCTCGGGCCTTGTCCGGCTCTTGGCGCAGGTAGACGCCGCGCTCGATTCGGAGTCGGTCGGCCGCTACTCGGCGCAAGAGAGGCACGAGGAGCTGTTCGGCGTCGCTCCAGCTTCGCAGGGACGCCGTCATCGTGCGTTCGAGCGACTCGATCTCGGTGAGCGGCGGCTCGATCCGGGGCTCACCCTTGAGCCGACCGGGCAGGTGGGACCGGACGATCTCCACCAGGCTGCGGGATCGGGCCGGCGCCGGTGCGTTGGGATCGACCATGGTCGGCTCGAAGTCTTCGGGGTCGGCCGCCTCGCCAATCGCCGTGGACACCGCCCGAGAGAGGGCCCAGACCAGGAAGAGTCCGAAACCGATGATGAAGATGCCGCGGTTCTCTCCGGCCGCGGCCGGGATGCCGAAGAGCGAGAACACGAGGCAGAACGCGCCGAGCCAGAGCCCTCGCTTCATCGCATTCCCGCAAACGGTCGAAGTTCGGCCAGGGCTTGATCGAGGGCACCAAGGGTGGCCGTGCGCATGTCGACATCGACCGGATGGTCGCTGAATCGGGCGTAGAGGGCGTTGCGGAACACGGTCGCCGCCGGCGTCGACCGATCGCCCAACCAGCGCCGGATCCGCGCTGCGTACTCCTCGGGCGTCTCGGACGAACCTCGGGTCTGGCCCACATCGGCCAGCCGCGACTCGAGCAGGACGGCCGCGCCGATGACTGCGGACCGAGGCTCGAGTCCGGACAGCTCGGATGGATCGGAGACCACCGGAACGTCGAGGACCACGTCGTTGTCGTCGGAGACGACCACCGCCTTGGTCCTGCGAGAGTTCAGGAACACGACCAAGCCGGCGGCGATCGCGACCCCGCCCACCACCAACCAGGACACCGCAGTCGACTGGCCCGTCGGTCCGCCATCGAGGCCGCTCGTCGTGGTCGTCGTGGGGTCGTCGCTCTGGGCAAACGAGTTGGTCAACCGGTTGGTCACTTCGGAGAAGTTCGAGAGGGCGAGCATGGCGACGCCCAGGATCGCCAGCAGGATGAGGTAGTCGTACCACTTGCGCTTCTTCTTCTTTCGGGGCTTGCGCTCCCCGCCCGCCTTGACCGCCCACACCACCATCACCAGGAGCAACGCAGCCGCCATGGCGACGAACACACCGACCAGAGCGAAGAGGGCCCTGGTCGGGAACTGGATGGCGACGCCCTCGTCGTTGGCCGGAAGATCCTGGGTGCCACTGCTGGACCAGATGACAAGGAGGTACAGGATGGCGGCGCACCCGGCGACGCCGATCGTCCGGGCGCGTACCCGCCCTGCTGTTGTTCCCCCTCGCCCTGGCATGGCCGCACACTCTATGTAACGCGTCGTCTCGTTCGCCGCTTTTCCGGGTAAGAAGTACGTTGCGAAGCCGCCGCACCCCCCAAACGGCGGTCTTCCCCTACCCAGCACGACGAGGAGCCCCAGTGACCTACTCCCTGCCCGACCTGAGCTACGACTACGGCGCGTTGGAGCCGCACTACTCAGGCGAGATCCTCGAACTCCACCACGACAAGCACCACGCGGCCTATGTCGCCGGGGCCAACACGACCCTCGAGAAGCTGGCTGGCGCCCGGGAGGCAAACGACTTCGGAGCCATCGTCGGGCTCGAGAAGACCTTGGCCTTCAACGTGTCGGGCCACGTCCTGCACTCGATCTTCTGGAAGAACCTCAGCCCCGACGGCGGCGACAAGCCCGACGGCGAGCTGGGCACGGCCATCGACGCGGCGTTCGGCACCTTCGACGCTTTCAGGGCGCAGCTCTCGGCCGCCACCACGCTCGTCCAGGGGTCGGGCTGGGGCGTCCTCGCTTACGAACCGCTCGGCGGCCAACTGGTCATCCAGCAGGTCTACGACCACCACGGCAACCTGACCAACGGCTCGATCCCGTTGTTCGTGATCGACGCGTGGGAACACGCCTACTACCTGCAGTACAAGAACGTCCGGGCCGACTTCGTGTCCGCCATCTGGAATCTGGTCAGCTGGCCCGACGTGGCGGCCCGTTTCGCGGCGGCCCAGGCCACCACCATCGCCGTCTGACAACTCCTCGGACCGTGTGGCGGGGGCGACGACCCCGCCACACGGTGACCCGACGTGGGATGATGCCCTGATGCGATTCCGTCTCGGTCTGCTCGTAGGTGCCGGGCTCGGACTCTGGGTCGGTACCCGGGTCGGACAGCGGCACCGATCGGTCGTCCGCAAGGTTCGGGTCATGGTCCGACGCACGCGCGTCGCCCCCCTCCCCGAACCGGCATCGCCAGCCGCCCCAGCGGCGGGAACCAGCGAGCGGGCCCGAGCCGTCATCGACCTCGGAGTGGTACGGGCTCGCCAGTTGGTCGACGAATACGGCACGAAGGGTCGCGACCTCGCCGAGGCCGTCGGAGTGGGTCAGTCTGCCTCGAGGTAGTCGCGCAGGTGTCCGCTGCGCTGGGGGTTGCGCAGCTTGGCCAGGGTCTTCGTCTCGATCTGACGCACTCGCTCGCGGGTGACCCCAAACCTCAGGCCCACCTCGTCGAGTGTCCGCACCCGCTGGCCATCGAGGCCGAAGCGCATGCGCACCACCTCTTGCTCACGAGGGCTGAGCTCGTCGAGCACCTCGGTGATGGCCTGGGCCAGCTGAGCCCGGGTGGCCATATCGGCCGGTCCGTCCGCGCTCGGGTCCTGGATGAAGTCGCCGAGCTCGCTCTCGTCCTCGCCCACCGGCGAGTCGAGGGACAGCGTGTCGAGGGCAATGCGTTCGATCTCGCGCACCTTGGCGACCGGCATGCCCAACTGCTCGGCCACCTCTGCGGCAGTTGGCTCTCGCTTGAGCTCGGACAGCAACGCGCGGCGGGTGCGGATCACCTGGTTGATGGTCTCGACCATGTGGACCGGGATGCGGATGGTCCGAGATTGGTCGGCGATGGCCCGGGTGATGGCCTGACGGATCCACCACGTGGCGTACGTCGAGAACTTGAAACCTTTCCGGTGGTCGAACTTCTCGACCGCTCGCATGAGCCCGAGGTTGCCCTCCTGGACCAGGTCGAGCAGGGCCATACCCCGACCCGAGTAGCGCTTGGCGATCGAGACCACCAGCCGGAGGTTCGACGAGATGAGTACCTGGCGGGCCGCGTTGCCCTCCTCCACCAGCGCCCGCAGGCGCACGACCTCGTCGCCACGGCCCGTACCAGTCCGCTCGTCGAGCATGGCCTGGGCCGCCAGTCCCGCTTCCATGGCCGACGCCAGCCGCACCTCGTCGGCACCGCTGAGCAGGGGCACCTGGCCGATCTCGTGGAGGTACCGGCGTACGGGGTCGGCACTGTCGGTGCGGGTCGCCCCACTGGTCGAGCGCGCTTTGGGCGGAGCCGGAGAGCGAGGCCTTGGACGGCGATCGACCGGACGGGGCTCGGGCTCCTCCACGTCAACGCCGATCCCCTGGTCGGCGAGGAGCTGGGTGATCGCAGCGATGAACTCTGGCGTCGGGTCAGGAGCGCCGAGTGAGTCGAGAATGAGGTCGACGGTGACCGCACCGCTGGCCCTCCCCGACTCGACCAGCCGCCGGAGGTCGGCCACCGGCAGCTGCTCGGCACCCCCATCCTCGACGCTCATGCCACCGAGTCGGCCCGCTCGGCCAGGAACGGCACCAGTTCGGCAATGGCCGCGGCGCGGGTGTCGGGCTCGTCGAGTTGCATGACCCGCACCTTGAGCCACATGAGCGCCCGGGTGGCGTCGATGTCGCTCCCCACTTGGGCCGACGTCTCGAGTGCCCTCAGCTCGGGGGCGGCCCGCTGTCGGACCAGAAGCGCAACGACGTCGTCGACCTCGACGTCGGGCTCTTCCACGGCCAGACGCTGCAAGAGTTCGGCCGCCTCGGGCTCGGCCCGTTCGATGGCCTGATGCACCGACTCGGCGCCGACCAGGGCCCGAAACGCCGCCAACTCGATGTCGTCGCCGAACAGGCTCTCATGGACCAGTCCGACCGTCTCGTCCGGTCGATGGAGCACCAGGCGCAAGACCATCAGGGCGGCAGAGTCGTGCCGGTCGACCCGGCGAGCCGGTCGAGGGCCCAGACCGGCGTCGGGATCACCGTCGGGTCGAACCTGACGACCCGAGCGGCCCGATCCGGTCGTCGCCGACCTGGTGGGCAGGGCCCGGAGCCGATCGGGATCGACTCGACAGTTGTCGGCCACCACCATGAGGTACTGATCACGGACCAGCTCGTTGGGATGCTCGCCGACCAGGGCCATCGCCATGGCCGCCACCCGGGCTCGGCTCTCGGGCGTACCCAGGTCGGCGGCAGCGAAGAGGCGATCGAGTCGGAAGGCGAGGAAGGGCTTGGCGTGCTCGACCGCGGCCTGCAATGCAGCCGGGTCTCGGCTGGCCAGCTCACCTGGATCCGAGCCGGCCGGAAGGGCGGCGACCAGCACATCGACGTCGTGGCGGCGCTCCCATTCGTAGACCCTTTCGGCCGCGCCCTGCCCGGCGGCGTCGGCGTCGTAGGCCAGCACGATCCGTCGAGCGAACCCCCGGAGCACGGCGAGGTGACGATCGGTGAGAGCCGTGCCGCAGGTGGCTACAGCTCGGCCCACCCCGGCATGGGCGAAGCCGATGACGTCGGTGTACCCCTCACACACCACCACCTCGCCCGAAGCCACGACGTCGGCCTTGCTCCAGTTCAGCCCGTAGAGAACCTCGCTCTTGTCGTAGATGCCGGTGGTCGGCGAGTTCTTGTACTTGGGCCCATCAGCGCCCGGAAGGATGCGCCCGCCCAACGCGACCGGGTCGCCCCGAACGTCGAAGATCGGGAACAGGACCCGGGCTCGGAAGGAGTCCTGTAGGCGACCGGCCTTGTTGGTGAAGGCCAATCCGGTGTCTCGCAGGAGATCGGGCGGGGCGCCGATGGATCGAGCCAACTCGTCCCAGTCGTCAGGCGCCCAGCCCAGTCGGAACCGGCGCACCACGTCGCCGTCGTAGCCCCGAGATCGCAGGTAGCCCCGGGCGGTCGCCGCGTCCGGCGACTGCAAGAGACGTTGGTGATACCACTCCACTGCTTTGGCCATCACCTCGACCAGCGCCGTTCGCCGGCTGCGCTGGCCCGACTCACGCTCATCGGTGTAGCGCAGCGAGATGCTGGCCCGAGTGGCGAGGGCCTCGACGGCACCGACGAAGTCGAGGAGCTGGGTCTCGCGCAGGAAGGTGATGGCGTCGCCTTTGGCTTGGCACCCGAAGCAGTAATAGACCCCCAACTCGGCGTTGACCGAGAACGAGCCACTCTTTTCGGTGTGGAACGGGCACAGCCCCACGAAACGGCTGCCGACCCGCCGCAGCGCAACCTGTTCGCCGATGAGGGCCACGAGGTCGGTGGCGGCTCTGACCCGCTCGATGTCCTCGTCGACGATGCCCATGACAGGCCGAGGCTAGGACCAGACGCTCGCCTATGTGGCGGCGTCGCGCCGGTCAGCTCGAAGCGACAACACGATCGAAACGGTGAGCACCGACACGATGACCAGCAACGACGCCCAGGTGGGGACGTGCCAGACCTCGGCCAAGAGCATCTTGGCCCCC
Organism: Actinomycetes bacterium; assembly: GCA_031399525.1. Classification (GTDB taxonomy): domain Bacteria; phylum Actinomycetota; class Acidimicrobiia; order Acidimicrobiales; family CADCSY01; genus JANNNX01. The sequence continues at coordinate 373,777 of JANNOZ010000010.1, forward strand.
ACGAAGGCCAGGATGGCGGCGAGGCCGGTGTCCAGGTATCGGAATCTGTCCTTCATGCCGGCCAGGCAGAAGTACAACGACCGCAGCCCGAGGATGGCAAACGCGTTGGACGAGAACACGATGAACTGCTCACGCGACACGGCCAGCACGGCCGGGATGGAGTCGACGGCGAAGACCACGTCGGTGGTCTCGATCAGGATGAGCACGGCAAACAGAGGAGTGGCCAGGCGCCGACCGGTGCGGTAGGTGAACAGCTTCTGGCCGTCGTACTCGTTGGTCGACGGCACGAAGCGCCGCACAGCCCGAAGGGCGATGTTGTGGTCGGGATGAACCTCGGTGTCGGCGTGGCGAAAGAGCTTCCACGCGGTGTAGAGCAGGAACGCACCGAAGATGTACAGCACCCACGAGAACCGCTCGATGAGGGCCACGCCGGCGAAGATGAACACGGCGCGCAGTACCAACGCTCCGAAGATGCCCCAGAACAGCACCCGGAACTGGAACTCGGACGGGACCGCGAAGTAGCTGAGGATGACCGCCCAGACGAAGACGTTGTCGATCGAGAGCGCCTTTTCGATCAGGTATGCGCTGGCGTACTCCCCGGCGGCCTGCCCCCCCCACGCGTAGAACATCACCACGGTGAAGCCCAGACCGAGCGAGATCCATCCGGCACTCTCGATGAGCGCTTCGCGCAAGGAAATGACGTGCGGACGCCGGTGGACGAGGAGCAGGTCGGCGACGAGCAGCGCCACGATGAAGGCGATGAACGCCGCCCATACCCAACCGGGGACCGAGAAGCTGGCGAACGTGGTCGACGACGACTCGCCCGATGCCAGCACCAGTGCGCTCATCTACGCCGTCGCCCCGACACCCGCGCCGATGACCGCCTGCGCGGCCGCCAGCCGGGCGATAGGTACTCGGTAAGGAGAACAGGACACGTAGTCGAGTCCGGCGGCATAGAAGACGGCGATCGAGGCCGGGTCGCCGCCGTGCTCTCCGCACACCCCGAGCTTCAGGCCGGGGTGGGCCTTTCGGCCCCGAGTCGCGCCGAGACGAACGAGCTCGCCCACTCCCGCCGCGTCGACGGTGTCGAACGGGTTGGCGTCGAGCAGCCCGAGTTCGAGGTAGGGACCCATGATCCGGCCCTCCACGTCGTCGCGTGAGAATCCAAAGGTCATCTGCGTGAGGTCGTTGGTCCCGAAGCTGAAGAAATCGGCGACCTCGGCGATCTCGCCGGCGAGCAATGCGGCCCGAGGCGTCTCGATCATTGTGCCGATGGTGACCTTGAGCTTCTTGGAAGGGCCGCCCCCCGCCTCAGCGATGGCCCCCTCGACCCACCCGCGGGCCTCGGCCAACTCGGCCCGGGAGATCGTGAGCGGGATCATGACCTCGACGATGGGTTTCCCGCCGGCTGCGACTCGCTCGGCGGCGGCCTCCATGAGTGCCCGGACCTGCATGGCGTAGAGACCAGGCTTGACCACACCGAGGCGGACACCCCTGGTGCCCAGCATCGGGTTCTGTTCCCGCCACTCGCGGGCCGCTTCGTAGAGCTTGGACTCGTCGGCGTCGAGGCCGACTGTGGCCGACTTGACGGCCAGCTCCTCGACGTCGGGGAGGAACTCGTGCAGGGGCGGGTCGAGCAGGCGGACCGTCACCGGCAATCCGTCCATGGCCTCGAGGATCTCGAGGAAGTCGGCCTTCTGCACCACTCGCAGCTCTTCGAGCGCCTCGGCCTCGGCCTCGGGTGTGTCGGCCAGGATCATGCGGCGCACGACCGGCAACCGGTCTTCGCCCAAGAACATGTGCTCGGTCCGGCACAGGCCGATTCCTTCGGCGCCGAACTCACGGGCCCGAGCCGCGTCGACGCCGGTGTCGGCATTGGCCCGGACGGCGAGCTTGCCCTTGCGGATCTGATCGGCCCACTTGAGGATCTGGTCGAACTCGGGCGAGGTCGTCCCCGATGCCAGGGGCACTTGGCCGAGCACCACTGCACCGGCGGTGCCGTCGAGGGAGAGCCAGTCCCCCTCCGACACCGTGGTCGACCCCACGGTGAACGCCTTGTCCTTGATGCGCACCGCATCGGCGCCGACCACCGCTGGTTTGCCCCAGCCCCGGGCCACGACCGCGGCGTGCGAAACCAGTCCCCCTCGGGCGGTCAAGATGCCTTCGGCGATGGCCATGCCGTGGACGTCCTCGGGTGACGTCTCGGAGCGAACCAGGATGACTCTTTCGCCAGCTTCGTAGGCGGCGACGGCGTCGTCGGCGCTGAAATAGGCCCGTCCGACCGCGGCACCGGGCGACGCCGCCAGCCCGGTGGTGAGCACCTCGAAGGATGCGCCGGCGGCGAAGTTGGGGTGCAGCACCGAGTCGAGGTGATCCTCGGTGATGCGCAGGACGGCTTCTTCCTTGGTCAGCTTGATGCGCCGGTCCTTGGTCATGTCGACGGCCATGCGCAATGCCGCCGGGCCCGTGCGCTTGCCCACCCTGGTCTGGAGCATCCAGAGGTGACCCTGTTCGATGGTGAACTCGGTATCGCACATGTCTCGGTAATGCCGTTCGAGCCGATCGAAGATCTCGAGCAACTCGCCATGGATGGCCGGGAACTTCTCTTGCATGGCCGATATCGGCTCGGTGTTGCGGATACCGGCCACGACATCCTCACCCTGGGCATTGACCAAGAAATCGCCGTAGGCGCCGGGAGCACCGGTAGCGGCGTCGCGAGTGAACCCGACGCCGGTACCCGAGTTGTCGTCTCGGTTCCCGAAGACCATGGCCTGCACGTTGACCGCGGTCCCGAGGTCGTGGCTGATGCCCTCGCGGTCGCGGTAGGCGATGGCCCGGGCCCCGTTCCACGAACGGAACACCGCTTCGACCGCTCCTCGCAGCTGGTCGGTCGGGTCCTGCGGGAAGGGAGCGCCCGTGTGGCGCTCGACCACCTCTTTGAAGCGCAACACGAGCCGGCGCAGCGTGTCGGCGCTGATGTCGGAGTCGCTGGTGGCGCCGTCCCACTCGCGGGCCGTGTCCAGGAGGCGGTCGAACTCCTCGCCGGGCACGTCGAGCACGATCCGTCCATACATGGCCACGAACCGACGGTACGAGTCATAGGCGAAGCGCTCGTCGGTCTGGGCCGCCAGACCCTCGACAGAGGCGTCGTTGAGTCCGAGGTTCAAGACCGTGTCCATCATCCCGGGCATCGAGAACTTGGCTCCCGAGCGCACCGACACGAGAAGCGGGTCGGCTGGGTCGCCGACCCGCTTGCCCATGGCCTTTTCGAGCTTGGCCCGGTGCTTGGCCACCTCGACATCGAGGCCGTCGGGCCAACCGCCGTGCATGTAGTCGCGACACGCGGTGGTGGAGATGGTGAACCCGGGCGGCACCGGCAGGGCGAGAACCGAGGTCATCTCGGCCAGGTTGGCGCCCTTGCCCCCAAGCAGATCCTTGAGGTTCATGGGCGCGGTGCGGTGCTTGTGATCAAAGGAATAGACGTACGTCATGGGCGGCGAATCCTACCGGCCACCCCTGCGGACATCGGATCGACGGTGCCCGGTCGCCGCATCGCAACCGATGGCGTACGATCCGGAACGCTTCGTCCGCTTTCACCCTGGGGGTTCGCGATGGCTGGGTTCCTCGATTCGTCTGTCTTTGCCGGCAAGTGGTTCGACGGGACCTGGCACGACGCCACCGGCGACGCCTACCCCGACCGCAACCCCTCGACCGGCGATTCGCTCTTCGAAGTGGGGGGAGCCAGCGCCGCCGACGTGGCCGAAGCCGGACGCATCGCCGCAGCCGCCCAGCCGGCCTGGGCCGCCCTTCCCGGCAACGCCCGGGCCTCGATCTTGCGCCGGGCCGCCGAGATATTCGAGGCCAACAGCGACGAGATCCTCGACTGGGTGCACCGCGAGACCGGTGCCGCGTCGGGCTTCGGTGGCTTCAACATCCACATCGCCAGCGACGAACTGAAGGAGGCGGCCGACTACGCCGACCGCGTGGGCGAGGAGCACGTCTTTCCCACCGACCCCGGCGTACGCAATATCGCTCGGCGCATCCCCCTCGGGGTGGTCGGAGTGATCTCGCCTTGGAATGCCCCGCTGATCCTGTCGTCCCGGTCGGTCGCGCCGGCCCTGGCGCTGGGCAACGCGGTGATCCTCAAGCCGGACCCCAACGCCCCGGTGTGCGGCGGACTCGTCTTCGCCCGCATCTTCGAGGAGGCCGGCCTGCCGGCGGGCGTGCTGTGCGTGTTGCCCGGTGGCACCGAGCCAGGCGAGGCCCTGGTCGAGGACGCCAACGTCAACATGATCTCCTTCACCGGTTCGACCGCGGTCGGTCGCCGGGTCGGCGAGGTGGCCGGGCGGACCCTGAAGAAGGTGGCCCTCGAGTTGGGCGGCAACAGCCCGTTGGTCATCCTCGACGATGCCGACGTTGACGCGGCGGCATCCAACGGCGCCTGGGGTTCGTTCCTCCACCAGGGCCAGATCTGCATGGCCACGTCGCGCCACCTGGTGCACTCGTCGCTGGCCGACGAGTACGCGGCCAAGGTCGGCGAGAAGGCCACTCACCTCCCCGTCGGCGACCCGACCGGCGAGGTTGCCCTCGGTCCGTTGATCAACGAGAAGCAGCTGGCCCGGGTGCGGCGCATCGTCGACGACTCGGTGGCCATGGGAGCCCGCATCGTCGCCGGCGGCGGCAACCAGGACCTGTTCTTCGAACCGACCGTCCTGGCCGACGTCAAGCCGGGAATGCCGGCGTTCGACGAGGAGATCTTCGGCCCAGTGGTGGCCATCACGACCTTCGAGACCGACGACGAGGCGGTCGATCTGGCCAACAACACCGAGTACGGACTGTCGGCCGGGATCATCACCGGCGACAAGGCTCGGGGCCAAGCCGTGGCCGACCGCATCCGCTCGGGCATCGTCCACGTCAATGACCAGACGGTCAACGACGAGACCCGCATCCCGTTCGGTGGCGTCGGAGCCTCTGGCAACGCCAGCCGTTTCGGCACGTTGTCCAACGTCGAGGAGTTCACCCAATGGCGCTGGGTGACGGTCAAGGACGAGCCAGCCCGATACCCGTTCTGAGTTCGGGGGCCGACGCGTTGACGACCCGCCCGCTCAGATCATGCGCTCCTGGAGGTAGCCGACGAGGCGGTCGACCGACACCCGATCCTGGTCCATTGTGTCGCGATCGCGCACGGTGACCGCCCGGTCGTCGAGGGTGTCGAAGTCGACGGTGACGCAGTAGGGCGTGCCCAACTCGTCCTGGCGTCGATATCGCCGGCCGATCGACTGCGTCTCGTCGTAGTCACACATGAAGTGGACCTGGCACAACCCGAGAACCTCACGGGTGGCGGTGACCAACTCGTCCTTGCGCGACAGCGGGAGCACCGCCACCTTGTAGGGAGCGAGGCGGTGGTGCAGGCGCAACACGACTCGCGTCTCGCCCCGCACCTCTTCCTCGTCGTAGGCCGAGAGAAGAAAGGCCATCAACGTGCGAGTGGCACCAGCCGCGGGCTCGATGACCCAGGGCACGTACCGCTCGCCGCTGGCCTGGTCGAAGTACTCGAGTCGCTCGCCCGACGCGTTGGCGTGCTGGGTCAGGTCGAAGTCACCGCGGTTGGCGACGCCTTCGAGTTCGCCCCAGCCCCACGGGAACGCGTATTCGACGTCGGCGGTCCCCTTCGAATAGTGGGACAGCTCGTCGACGTCGTGGTGGCGCAAGCGCAGCTCGGAATCAGGGATTCCGTGGTCGACGTACCAGGCCAAGCGATTCTCGAGCCAGTACTCGAACCAGTGCGACGCCTCCTCGGGCGGCACGAAATACTCCATCTCCATCTGCTCGAACTCGCGGGTGCGGAAGATGAAGTTGCCGGGCGTGATCTCGTTGCGGAACGACTTGCCGATCTGGGCGATGCCGAATGGCGGCTTCTTGCGAGAGGTCTCGAGCACGTTCTTGAAGTTGACGAACATGCCCTGGGCGGTCTCGGGCCGCAGGTAGGCGACCGCTGCGTCCTCTTCGATGGGCCCGGCGTGGGTCTTGAACATGAGGTTGAACTGGCGGGCCTCGGTGAATGATTCCTTGGCCCCGCATTTCGGGCACAGCTCGGGGTCGTCGAGTTGGTCGAGGCGGAAGCGCTCGTGGCAGACCCGGCAGTCGACCAACGGATCGGTGAAGTTGGTGAGGTGGCCCGACGCCTCCCAGATGGCAGGGGGCGACAGGATGGCGGCATCGAGGCCGACCACGTCGTGGCGGAGCTGCACCATCGAGCGCCACCACGCGTCCTTCACGTTGCGTAGCAGCAGGACACCAACCGGCCCGTAGTCATAGGTGGAACGAAAGCCGCCATAGATCTCGGCACTCGGGAACACGAAGCCTCGGCGCTTGCACAGGTTGACGACCTGGTCGATCAGCTCAGCCATGAGGGCGGGACCTTACCGGGGCTCGCCGAACCGGCTCCCCTCGTTTCCGGTCGGATCGGCGACCAGACCCCGGCGCCGGGCCTCATTGACGGCCCCGGCCCGAGAGCCGACGCCGAGCTTGCGGTAGACCGACACGGCCTGAGACTTGACCGTGTTGCGAGAGACCCCGAGTTCGTCGGCGATGGCCGACAAGGTGAAGTGGGTCGGCAGATAGCGCAACACCCGCAGCTCGGCTGGGGTCATGTCACTGGCGGCGCCACCAGTGTCGCGACGCTCCCCCAGGCGGCTGCGCAGAGCGTCGAGCTGGCTCCCCAGCAGTCCGAAGTCGGGCATGCGATCGATGACCACGGCAGCCTCGACCACATGTGACCTGGCCAGCTCGACGTCGCTGAGAAAGCTGGCCGACTGACCAAGCACCAAATGGGATTGGGCCACCATCCACGGGCCCAGATCGGCCAGGCCACCGAGCAGAAGGGTCGACTGCTCAGCTGCGGCCTCGGCCCTGACCCGGTCGCCGCCCTGGGCTCGAACCAGCGAGCTGACGGCGAACATTCCCGCCATGGCGGGCCGCTCGCCCAGGCCGTAACGCTCGATCACGGCGTGGGCCTCACCCACCAGGAGGCGAGCCTCGGACCAACGGCCCTCGTCGACGGCCAGCAAGGCGAGTTGGCTCAGGCACTGGCAGTACGACGCCGGTAGGTGGACCCGGGCCAGCCCGGCCGCCTCGCCCAGTCGGGCTCGTGCTCGATCCGGCAATCCGAGCAGCCGGAGGGCAGCGCCCTCGAGGAACCCAGCCACGCTCCGATACGGACCATCGACCCGATCGTTGGTGAACGCATAGCCCGCATCGTCGGCCTGGCGACGCAGCCCGTCCTGACCGACTACCGCCCGCAACAGCGCGGCCGCGGTGTGCACCGAGGTCCCGTCGGGCAGCACGGCGTCGGGCCCGGCACCACTGGCGACCGCGGCCAGATAGCGAACCCGACCCACGTCGTTGCCCACGATGGCCCACCAGGCTGCAGTCACCGTGAGCGCCGGCCGACGTTCGATCTCATCCCAAGAGAACGGCGCCAGCCATCGAGTCACCGTGCCGGCCCGTCCGGAGTTGAGGAAGGCAGGTGCGCCCCGCCAGATCAGGTCGTCGATCCGGTCGTGGTCGGACGCCGCCTGAGCGTGGGCCAGTGCGGAATCGAGATCGTCGTGGCCTTCGAACCAACGACTGGCTCGTCGGTGCAGAGCCACTTCGGCCTCGGGCATGCGACGATGCAGTTCGGACCGCAACATGTCGGCGAAGAGATGGTGCAGCCGGTAGGACGAGGCCGTTCGATCCAGGGGGATCACCAGGAGGTTCTCTCGGGCCAGCCGCTCCAACATCTGGCCCGAGTCGGTGCGCTCGAGCACCGCGTCGCACACGGCCCCATCGAGGTAATCCAGCACCGAGGCCCGCAAGAGGAAATCACGCGAGCCCCTCGGGAAGGCCCGCAGCACCTCGTCGCGCAGATAGTCGGCCACCAGGCGGTCGTCGCCGGCGAAGTGCGAGGCAGCCAGCCCGGGGTCGGGTTGCTCACGCAGGGCCAGCGCCGCCAGGTAGAGCCCGGCGGCCCAGCCCTCGGTGCGTTCGACCAGCGCATCGACCGCGCTCTGGTCCAGGCTCAGGCCTGCCCCCTCGAGGAGGGCCGAGGCTTCTGCGGGCACCATCGCCAGTTCGGAGCCGTCGACCGATGCCAGACGGCCACTCGAGTGCAGGCGCGCCAGCGGGATGGCTGGAGGGCGCCGGGTCACCAAGACGAGCTGGGATCCCTCGGGCACATGGTCGGCCAGAGTGGCCACGACCGCCGACGCCTCGGGCCGGGTCACCAGGTGCAAGTCGTCGATGACGAGGACGAAGGGTTCGCTGCGGTGGGCCAATGCCCGGGCCAGCCGAGGCAACAGCACGGTGGCCAGGTCGGCACCAGACGCGGTCAGTCGGCGTCGGACTCGGACATCGAACGACTCGATGGCCCCCAAGGCATCGAGCAGGTCGGTGACCAACACGGCGTAGTCGTCGTGCTCCTTCGAGGCCGACAGCCAGGCCACCGGTCGCGGGTCGTGCTCGACCCACTGAGCCACGAGCGTGGTCTTGCCCGAGCCAGCACCGGCACCGATGAGCACGACGGGGACGGCAGCGAATGAATCCAGATGAGCGATCAGTGCGGTGCGGACGACCGAACCGGGACGGCCGTTGGGGATCGACCGTTGGCCCTGGCTGACCACCGACCGCAGTGAACGCGTCGACGCCGGCTCCGCATCGGCGTCTCCCCCGCTCACCGCGGCGACGTTAGCCCTGCAGCGATACCGCTCGTGTCGATCGCAATCAGTGATCCAGTGCGCCTACCGCTCGGAGCCGGCGCTCGAGCACTCCTTCGAGGGCCCGGGTGCCCAGGTGCTCGACTTCGTAACCAGCCACCGAGGCCGGCTCGGCGAGGACCCCGACCAGATCGCCTCCGAGCATCCGCCGCAGCAGGCGCAGCGCCTCGGGCGAGATGGCGGTTCCGGAACGGCACGACCGGCACAAGGTGCCGCCCTCGGCCAGATCGAAGGCCACCAACTCGGCGTCGTCGTCGCCACACTTGACACACGAATCGACCACCGGACTCAAGCCCTGTTGGGCCAACAGCTTCCAGAAGAACGCCGGCACCACCAGGGGTGCATCGCCGGCCGCCAAGGTGCGCAGAGCTCCGAGCAGCATCTGGTAGATGCGGGGTTCGGAATCTCCTTCTTGGATCACCGCGTCGACCGCCTCGAGCAGGGCCGACGCCCGAGTCAGGCGGTCGAGGTGCTCACGAACGTCACGGAACGACTCGATCGTCTCGGCCTGGGTGATGGTGTCGAGAGATCGGCCCTCGTAGAGGAGGAGCGACACATTCGACAACGGCTCGAGCCGCGACCCGAACCGGCTCTGGGTCTTGCGCACCCCCTTGGCTACGGCCCGGACCTTGCCTCGGCCCTCGGTGACCAGGGTGATGATGCGGTCGGCCTCGCCCAGCTTGTGGGTGCGCAACACCACCCCACGCTCCCGGTACAGACCCACCCGCGCAGGCTATGCCGATCAGCCGGCCCCGCCGGCTATGCCCCACCGATGTCGCCGAAGCGTCGTTCGCGCCGCTGGAACTCGCGCACTGCGGCATAGAGGTGCTCGCGCCGGAAGTCGGGCCAGAGCGTCTCGGTGAAGTAGAGCTCGCTGTAGGCCAGCTCCCACAACAAGAAGTTGGAGATCCGGTACTCACCCGACGTCCGCACCATGAGGTCGACGTCGGGCATCTCTGGGTCATAGAGGCGGCGCCGGATCGCCCGCTCGTCGACCTTGTCGGCAGCCACGCCGTCGGCCACCAGGGCCCGCACCGCGTCGACGATCTCGGCCCGCCCGCCGTAATTGAAGGCAATGGTGAGGGTCAGGCCCTTGTTCGCCCGGGTCAGCTCGAGGGTCTCGTCCATGCGCCGCAGAAGACGCCGAGGCACCCGCCAGTCGCGGCGCCCGGCGAAGCGGATACGCACACCCCGGGCACTGAGGTCGTCGCGGTGGCGAGTGAGGATGCCTTCGTTGAAGCCCATGAGGTAGCGCACCTCATCGACCGGGCGCCGCCAGTTCTCCGTGGAAAAGGCATAGAGGGTCAGCCAACCCAAGCCCAGCTCGAGCGCTCCCTCGACCGAGTCGAGCAGCGCCTCCTCTCCCGCAGCGTGGCCCTCAGTGCGAGCCAGCCCTCGGGCCTTGGCCCAACGGCCGTTGCCATCCATCACGCAGGCGACGTGTCGAGGCAGACGTGTCGGATCGATCCCGTCGACGGCCATGGCGACGCAGGACCCTAGCGGTGCGTCGGCCCGGTCCCGACGCCGGCCGGATCGCTCAGTACCCGAGTCGGTCGAGGGCCTTCGCTCGGCGCTGCCAGTCCTTGTCGACCTTGACAGCCAGCTCGACGTAGGCCCCTTCCGGCATCTGGGCCCGCACCGCGATGCCCACCGCCTTGAGCACCGCACCCCCCTTGCCGATCACCATCCCCTTTTGGGACTCGCGCTCGACGAGGATCTCGCAGCGCACGCGAGGCCACTCCCACTCGGTGACTCGGGTGGCGATGGAGTACGGGAGCTCCTCGCGGAACTGGGCCAGAAGCTGCTCGCGCACCAACTCGGCCACCCACTCGGCCTCGGGAACATCGCTGACCATGTCATCGGGATACAGCGGCGGTCCCTCGGGAAGACGGGTGACGAGATGTTCGACCAAGGCGTCGACGCCGTCTCCACGCTCGGCCGACACCGGGAAATAGGCCTCGAGGTCCAGCTCGCTCGACGCCACCAACTGCTCGAAGATCTGATCAGACGACGCGATGTCGGTCTTGTTGACCACCACGACGGCGTCTGCAGGGCAGCGCTGGGCGACCCATCGGTCGCCGGTGCCGAACGGGGCGGTGGCATCGATCACCAGGCACACCACGTCGACGCCGCCCACGGTGGCGGTCGCCGTCTCGTTGAGTCGCTCACCCAACATGGTCTTGGGCTTGTGGATGCCGGGAGTGTCCACGAACACCACTTGGGCATCGGGACGATTGAGGATTCCTCGCACCTGGAAACGCGTGGTCTGGGCCTTGTCCGAGACGATCGACACCTTCTGACCCAAGATGCGGTTGAGCAGGGTGGACTTGCCGACGTTGGGCCGGCCTACGAGGCTCACGAACCCAGACCTCACGACCGCTCCCCGCCGCCGTTGGCCGCGGCCCGATCAGGATCGTCGGCCTTCTCGCCGTGGGTCGCAGACCGGGTGACTCTTACCCGGCCGATGCGTCGACCCTGGACCCGCTCGGCTCGCAACTGGTGGCCGTCGACCACGACGGTCTCGCCCTCATGGGGTACGTGCCCGAGCAGGTTGAACACCAACCCACCCACGGTGTCCCAGTCACCCTCGGGAAGATCGATCTCGAGGAGCTCGTTGAGCTCGTCGAGCGCCATCCGGGCGTTGACCCGCACATCGCCGTCAGCCAACGGCTCGAACTGCGGATCCTCGACGTCGAACTCGTCGACGATCTCGCCGACGAGTTCTTCGATCAGGTCCTCGAGGGTGACCAGGCCCGCAGTGCCTCCGTACTCGTCCACGACGATGGCCATGTGGTACGAGCGGGCCTGCATCTCTCGCAACAACTCGGTGACCCTCTTCGTCTCGGGGATGAACTGTGCAACGCGAAGAATGACCCGCACCGGCTGGGCATCGCGTCCGTCCCGAGACGCCCGCAACAGATCCTTGGCGTAGATGACCCCGGCGATGTCGTCGATCGTGCCGTTGTGGGCTGGGATCCGCGAGTACCCGTGGGTCAGGACCGCCTCCATGGCCTCGGCCACGGTCACGTCGGCGTCGACCGCCACCATGTCCGGGCGAGGCACCATCACTTCGCGAGCCACGGTGTCGCCGAAGTCGATGACCGAGCGGATGATCGTGCGCTCCTCGGACTCGATGACGTCGGCCTCGACTGCCAGCTCGGCCATGACCAGCAGCTCCTGTTCGGAGATGATCGGCCCCTCTTGTCGGCCCTTGCCCGGCACGATGACGTTGGCCAGACCAATCAGTCCGCGGGTCAACACCCGCACCGGCCAGAAGTTGGCGATGACGTTGACGACCGGTGCGCAGAAGAGCGCGGCGGCCTCGCTGTGCTGGAGGGCCAGGGTCTTGGGCACGGCCTCGGCCAGGACGAAGACGAGCACGATCTCGACAACGATCGCCGCCACCACCCCCCAAGCGCCGAACCACTGCTCGGCCGTCAGACCTATGAGCGTGGCCGCAGCCAGATGGCAGATGAGCACGAGGAGGAGCACCGGGTTGAGAACCCGCTCGCGGTGCTCGAGCAGCCGAACGAGGCTGTGGGCCCCACGCCGGCCCTCCTGGGCCAGGGCCAGCGCCCGGGTGCGGGGCAGCGTGGTCAGGCTGGTCTCGGCCATGGCCAGGAAGGCCGCCGAGGCGACCAGGAGGAATACTGCGAAGAGGGTCAGGAGCTGCGTGTCAGTCACGGTCAGGTCCAGATCGGCGGCGGAACGCCTCGAGGTGACGACGTTCGGCCGCTTGCATGGCGAGCTCCTCGTCGGGCTCGGCGTGGTCGTGGCCGAGGACATGGAGCACGCCATGGACCACCAGCAGTTCGAGCTCGGCCTCGATGGTGGCGGCGTGCTCGGCCGCGTTCCTGGCGGCGACGGCCGGGCAGATCACGATGTCGCCCAACAGCACGGGTTCCGGACCCGTCGCCTCGTGGGCGTCGAGAGGAAAGGACAACACGTCGGTGGGGCCAGGCTCGTCCATGTGGGTGACGTGGAGCTCGGCCATGGTGTCCTCCGACACCAGCGTCAGCCCGAGCTCACCGTCGGCGATGCCCTCCTCGACGAGCACCGATGCGGCCAGGGCGACCAGCCGGTCCAGGTCGAGCTCGACGTCGACGTCGACATCGTCACGCTCGTCGAGGCCGACGATCTGGGGGCCCTGGCTCACCGGCGGTGGGCGCGGCCGACGTTCGCCGGCTGGGACGACTCGTCATGACGGTCGTAGGCGGCGACGATGTCCTGGACGATCTTGTGGCGCACTACGTCCCGATTCGTCAGGTGGACGAACGCCATCCCCTCGATGTCGACCAGCACGTCTTCGAGGCCCGCCAGACCAGACCGGCCCGAGGGCACGTCGACCTGGGTGACGTCTCCGGTGATCACGACCCGTGAGCCGAACCCGATGCGGGTCAAGAACATCTTCATCTGCTCCGGGGTCGTGTTCTGGGCCTCGTCCAGGATGATGAAGCTGTCGTTGAGCGTTCGGCCCCGCATGAACGCCAGCGGCGCCACCTCCACCGCACCCCGTTCGAGGAGCCGGGCCGCCCCTTCGGGTTCGACCATGTCGTAGAGGGCATCCCACAGCGGCCGCAGGTAGGGATCGACCTTGGCCATGAGATCACCCGGCAGGTAGCCCAGCCGTTCGCCGGCCTCGACCGCCGGACGGGTCAAGATGATGCGGTTGACGGTCTTGGCTTGCAGCGCCTGGACCGCGGCGGCCACCGCCAACCAGCTCTTGCCGGTGCCGGCCGGACCGATGGCGAAGGTCACGATGTTCTCGCCCATGGCGTCGACGTAGCGCTTCTGGCCACTGGTCTTGGGTCGAACCGAGCGACCCTTGGTCGAGCGCAGGACCTCGGCGGTGAGCACCTCCGAAGGTCGTTCGTGGGCATTGACCATGTCGATGGTTCGCCCGACGTTGGCGGCGTCGAGGGCGTGTCCCGCTTCGAGGAGCAGCACCAGCTCTTCGAACAGGCGCCCCACCACGTCGGCACCCGGACCGGCGATCGAGATCTCGTTGCCCCGAACATGGATGTCGACGCCCGGGAAGGCCGTTTCGACCAGGCGGAGAAGTTCGTCACGCTGCCCGAGCAGGCCGACCATGAGGTGGTTCCCGGGGACGAGGATCTTGACGTCGGCAGCAGTCACGGCGGTTCGCCAGCGAGGCTATCCGGGTGGCCAGGCCAGCGGACGACCACCCAGCACATGGAGGTGGAGATGGGGAACCGAGTTCCCGGCGTCATCCCCCACGTTGAACACCAAGCGATAGCCGTCGTCGGCCACGCCCTCCCCCACGGCCACAGCATTGGCCGCGACGAACAGTTCGGCCAGTAGGTCGCCGTGCTCGCCGGTCAACTCTCCGGCATGGTCGACGTGCGCCTTGGGTATCACCAGAACGTGGAGCGGGGCCTGGGGGTCGAGGTCACGAAACGCAATGGTGCGACCGGACTCGAACACGACATCGGCCGGGAGACCGCCGGCGGCGATACGACAGAACACACAGGTGGTGAGTTCGGCCGTGCTCACTCGGCGTGATCCCGAACGACGTCGATGGCCACCGCACCGTTGATCACCACCCGCTGGACCAAGGCAATCTCGGCGTCGAAGGCCCGCATGAAGCGAATGGGTACGGACCGAGCCTCCAGGACCGGGCTAGCCACTGACGTGAGTCGGAGCTCGAGGATGGTCGGCGTGTCCTGGATCTCGGCCGCCACCAACTCGAGTTCGGCCTCGGCGTCGGCTCGACCTTGTCCGGTCACCACGAGCGCGGGCACCTCGAGATCGGGGTCTTCGCCCTCGGGCAGGTCGTCGGGATCGTCGAACAGCGCGTATTGGCGCACCGGCACGACCACCGCCGACCAGTCGCGGCAACCCGCGGTACTGGCCGGCATGCGCATCTTGGCCTGCCGTCGACTCCGAGTGCGCCGACGTCGCCCCTTGGGGGCCGGCGGAACCCCGTTGTTGTCGGTCTCGTCGGTCTCAGCGTCGGGCGGCTTGGGGTCTTTGCCCCCGTTCATCGCCCGTCGACTGATGAAGTTGAAGTTCATCACCGTGACCCAGCGTAGGACCTCAGCTCGAGTCGGTGGGGGCCAAGGCCACGAAATTCCGTCCTAAGGGAGACGGCAACGAACGGCGCTCGGTCAGTCCTGGGTCGGGTGAGCCAACAGTCCGGCGCTGGCCGCCAGGGCGGTGGCCAGGGCGGCCGCCCGTTCGACCACCGCCGCCAGGTAGTGCTCGGCCACGGCCCCCTGACCATGAAGGGGCGGGTCGCCGAGGGAGCGCAGCAGCGCAGTCGGGTCGGTCGCCGGCACGATCGGGTGGGGTTCGGGCAGCTGGGGCACCGGACGCCATAGATCGACCGGCCTGGTCTTGTGCGAACGACGCCGTCGGTTCTGCGGTCGGCGACGAGGGACGGTCATAGGTCCTCCTCGGTGAGCAGGGCGTCGGCCCGCAGCCCGAGGGCGACCCGCAACTGCTGAGCATCGAGGTCGGCCAGGGAGCTCGACTTGGGCAGCACCAGGTCGGCGATGTGGCGCTTGCCGGCCACCACTTCTTCGACCCGCTCGTCGACGGTCCCGGGACACACCAGGCGATGCGAGACGACCGTTCGGGTCTGGCCGATCCGCCACGCCCGGTCGCGGGCCTGGTCTTCGACCGCCGGGTTCCACCACCGGTCATAGAGCACGACGTGGCTGGCCGCGGTCAGGTTGAGGCCGGTTCCTCCCGCCTTGAGCGACAGAACCAGGGCGCCGGGTCCCTCTCCGGCCTGGAACTCGGCCACCAGTCGGTCTCGGGCGCCCCGGGCCAGTCCGCCGTGGTAGCAGGCAATGGGAACGCCGGTCACGGCGGTGAGGTGATCGGCAAGCCGCTTGCCCCACTCGGCGAAGTGGGTGAACACCAGGATCCGCTCGTCGGCCGCGAAGACCGACTCGACGATCTCTTCGAGGCGGGCCAGCTTGCCCGAGCGACCGGCGAGCGGTCGGCCGTCGTCCTGATAGGCCGCCGGGTGGTTGCAGATCTGCTTGAGCGCGGTGATGGCGGCGAGGATCGCTCCCTGCTTGGGGTCGCCGCCCACCTGGCTGGCGTCGGCCACCAGACCGTCGAGCACCGCCTGGTAGAGGCCGATCTGTTCGGGGCTCATCGTGCAGTGGTCGAGCTGGTCGATCCGCTCCGGGAGCTCGGCGGCCACGACCGGCTCGCTCTTGGTCCGGCGGAACACGAGGATGCCGTTGAGGGCCCGCAACGCTGCTTCGCCTTCGCCGGAGAGCTGGGCCACGAACGTCGACCGGGCACCGACCAGGCCGGGGTTGGTGAAGTCGAGGATGGCCCACAGATCGCCCAAGCCGTTCTCGATGGGGGTGCCGGTGAGGGCAATGCGACTGCGGGCCGAGAGCCGACGGAGCTGTTGGGACGTTTCGTTGGCCGGGTTCTTGATGGCTTGAGCCTCGTCGAGCACGAGCCGGTCCCACGTGCGGGCCGACAACGCCTCGACGTCGCGCACCGCAGTTCCGTACGTGGTGATGACCACATCGGCACCCGCCACCTCGACGTCGAGTTGGGCGGCCGATGCTCGGGACGCCCCGTGGTGGACCACGACCCGCAGCCCGGGAGTGAACCGGGCGGCCTCCGCCGCCCAGTTACCGACCACCGCCGGAGGTGCGATCACCAGTGTTGGACCGCCACCGGAGGTGCGGGCCATGTGGGCCAGCACGGTGGGCGTCTTGCCCAGCCCCATGTCGAGGGCCAGACAACCGCCCAGACCCACAGTGTCGAGGAACCCGAGCCAACCGAGCGCCTCGGCCTGGTAGCCCCGGAGTTCACCCACGAAGCCCTCGGGGGTGGTGATCGGTTCGGTGGAGGAGTCTCGGGCCTTGCGGAGCAGGTCGGTAGCCCACCCACCCCCGTCGACGACGACGCCGCCACCCAGCGCCGAGCCTTCCAGACCGACGGCATGGCGCAGGATCTCGGCGCCGGTCATGCGCTGGGTCGTCGCCCGTTCGGCGAGTGCGGCCGCCGCCTCCTTGAGGTCGGCCCGGTCGAGCTCGACCCAGCGGCCGTGGGACCGAACCAAGGGCCGGGCTTCGGCGGCCAGTCGGGCCACGTCGGCCGCGGTCAGCTCGACGTCGTCGAAGACCGCCGACCACCGGACGTTGCTCAGCTGGTGGGCCCCCACCACCGATTCGCCGGCCGGTTCGGTGAACAGTCGCAACGCCGGAGTGGGCTTGCGACGCGACAGCGCCGGCACCCGCACGTCGAAGCCGGCAGCTTCGAGGGTCGCACCGGTCACCGTCATCAGCTCCCAGGCCTCGGCCTGGCTGAGATACACCTGGCCACGACGAAGACCGCCGGGACGCAGGAGCGCCGGGAAAATCCGTTCGAGGCGGGCCAGCTCGTCGGCCAAATGCTGGGTGGCCTTGCTGTCGGCCAGCGCCCGCTCGACGGGGAGGAGCCCGCCCTCGGCTCCCCGCCCGAGAACGGTCAGGAACCAGGCATCGCCCGAATCAGGGGGATCCAACTGGACCACGAGTGTGCTCCGAGCCGGGTTGGTGACCGAGCGGGACCAGCGGTCGAGGCGCTTGGCCACCTCGGCCCCGGGGGCCATCGGGGCCTCGAACGGTGATCCGTCGAGACGGGTCACGACTGCCTCGGCGATGGCGGCGGTCGTCCGGGTCACCGGCGGCGGGGCCGGGAGCTCGAGGCGCCCGGCCGCGTCGCGGGTGATGACGTCGACCACCGCGCCGAGCACGTCGAGGGTCACCACGCGGGCGTCGCCGGACACCAACGCGGTCACCGGACCCGGCATGGCCGCCGCCAGCTCGTCGAGGACCGCGGAGTCGACCAGAGCTGGGGCCCACCGCACGGCCAGTTCGACCTGGCGAGAATCGGGACCCTTACGGCTGGCCAGGGTCGGCACGATGGCCCCGCGGGCCACGAGGCGCACGGCGGTGACCGCCACCCGGCCGAGCCAGGCGACGCTGGCGCCGAGTCCGGCCCGGCCCACCTCGCCTCCGACGGAGACCAACCAGCCCAGAGACTCTTCGACTGGAATCGAAAGCGCCACCGCTCGGGCCCCCGATGGCAGCGGCACGGCCGGGTGTGGGCTCCAACCCAGCGCCGGGCCGCCGATGGCTTCGAGCAGGTCCGAGAGGGAGTCGCTGTCGGCCGGGGCCGTCTCAGGACCACCCGCCCACACCACGACGTTGCGGTCGGACCACGATCCCTGGAGACGGACCTCGCCACCGACATCGGGGGCCACGATCGTGGCCGCCAACTCGGGGGACCGGGTCAACAGGTCGAGCGCCGCTTCGAGGCGGTCGAACTCACCCTGGAAGTCGGCGACGACCTGTTCGCGCTCGGGGCCGGCAATGGACCGGGCGTCCTCCAGATGGTCTTCGGTCTCGTCGAGGAGGTCTTCGAGCGTGCGGCGCCAGGCCCGCAGGTCGGCTTCGAGCAGAGCTCGCTGGTCGCTGGTCGCGATGCCCTCGGCGGCGGCCCAGACGGCGTCCTCGAAAGCTCTTGTGGCGTGGTCCATGTGTGCAACGGCGCTCCCAGCGCCGAGCCCCTGCCGCCGGGTGGTCGAGGGGCTGTATTCGCCTTCCGGGTTCGGGCATCTCGAAGCGGTCTCGGATCAGACCGGCTCCACCACCCGAGGGTGGGACGCCAGGGCCACAGGGTACCGGGCCGGGGGCGGCATGCGAGTCATGCTCGCCTCGGCCCGCCTCGGTCACTCGAACCGGGGGCGGCCCATGGCCAATTCGCTCTCGATCTTGTGGAGGCGTTCGTCGTAGCCGATCTGGCGGAAGAGGTCGGCCAGGCTGTCATAGCTACCGAAGTCCCCCGCGAACTGGCCCTCGTAGGGCAGCTCCTCCCACTCGGGGTGCTCCTCGACGAAGTAGGCGTACTCGTGTTCGGCGTGGTCCTCGAAGTCGGCGTTGAGCTGATAGCTCCACTTCGGTCGGACGGTGAAGAGGATCCAGGAGAGCTGGTAGTAGACGAAGGCCAGCACCTGGGGGATGAGCCTGGTCTTGGTCCAGGGCCTGGGCTCGTCGCCGGTGAGCTCTTCGGCGATGAGTAGATGCCACTGCTCGTTGTCTTGCTCGAAGCGGGCCACCCGCACCCGGTCGAACACCCGCCGGGCGAAGGTGGGACGCTGGGACGTATGGGTGACGGCCACGTAGCCCACGTTCTCCCACGCTTGGTAGGGCACCCGGGCGACGAGCTCGAGCACCCGGAACTTCTCGAAGGTGCGATCGGAGCCGTAGACGGCGTCCATGGTGGCGAACAGGGCCCGGGCACCCAGCGAGTAGCGGCGGCGAGGCGACCCCAGCGTGGCCTGGTGCTCGGCGACGAGGCGCTCGTGGTCGAGTCGCTCCATGGGGCCGAAGGGCGGGCGGGCGCCGATCGCCTTGGTGACCGGACCGATCGCGTCGCTCATGACGACCTCCTCGCAGTTGCCGGTGCCCAGCATGGCCCCTCGGCCACAGCTTCAGACAAACCTGGAGCCTGTGGCCCTAGAGGTCCTCGGGGTAGGTCACGAGGACTTCGACGATCTTTCGGTCGAAGTCTCGGCGATTGTTGGTGACGAACCGGTCGGCGCCGATGTTCACGGCAGTTGCCAGGTGCACGGCATCGGCCGCGCGCAGGTCGTACGCGGCCCCAAGGCTGACTGCGAGCTGGGCCACAGCCGGGTAGACCGGGCGAAGGTCGAGCCGAGCGAGGAACCAGGCCAGGGCATCGATCTCGTCGGTCGCTCCGACCCGACTCGGCTTGGTCAACAGCTCTGGAAGGAGCAGGACCGAACCCACACCGACGGGTGGGGCACCAGACACGATGGCGTGTCGGGGGAACAGTGATGCCACCCGTTCTCCCAACGGGTGGCCGGACACAGCCGCGTAGATGAGGACGTCGGCGTCGAACGCGTCCACGTCAGTCCGGTTGCTCAGCGACGGCGACCGGCAGCCACCTCGGCAACGAGTTCGTCGGCCCGAGCGGCGGTGATCGACGCGGCTGGCTGGTTTCGCTGGGCTGCGGCGGTGACCCGCTCGACCACCTGCTGAGCCCGGGCGGCCGCGTCGTCGATCCGCCGAGAGCGGACCGCGTCGGGGTGAACGAGGACGGCCACCGCAGCCCCATGTCGGGTGATCGTCACTTCATGCCCGTCGGCCACCTCATCGAGCAACGTCGGCAAGACGGCCCGAGCGTCCGAGACCGAGATCGTCCTCATGTACGTCATTGTACAACGACGTACGTTCGGCGCCAAACGTGGACCGCGGCGAGGACGAGCCCGGCGACTGGAAGGAGATAGAGCGGCCAGCCGTAGTAGACGGGCAGACACAAGGAGATGGCGACCAGAGCCATGCCGGCCCAGAGGCGGCTTCGTCGGAAAGCCTCGTCCCCAGTCAGCGCTGCGGCCACACCGACCACCGTCGCCACGGTCACGGCAAGGCGAGCATCGGCAGACGCACCACCCAAGCCCGAAACCGCTATCAATCCACCTCGGAACGCCCAGAACCGCACCACGAGCACGAGGTCCGGATACGTCCCAGTCAGGTTGCCGAGCAGTTGAGGTAGCTGACGACGTCGGGTCGGAACCCACTCGATGTCGGTTGGGCAGTGGCCTCACTGACTTCGGTCTGGAACTGACCGAGGGTGTCGGTCGGCACAGCGGCGACGCACCAGTCGAGCGCGATCGTCGCGGTGTGCTCGGCCCGGTTGCCCGTGCGATAGCGGATCTCGATGGTGCCCGGGCCGACAACGCTGCTTTGATTGAACGTGGCCACGAGGTCGACGATGACGCGCTCGTCGCCGGCGCCGAGGGTCGCCCCCACGAGGGGTGGACCGTCGTTGGGTGACTCGGCGGGGGTGGTCAGCCCAGCCAAGGGAAGCGCCGGGTCGCGCAGCTGGAACGAGGCCGTGAGCCCGGAGGAGTCGACGACCTGGGCGTCGAGGATGGTGATGGTCCCGTCGCCTCCGTCGAGGTTCAGGACACCACTGACCACCCGGGTCTCGCCAACTGCGACCGCCCCACCTACCCTACCGAAGCTGCTGGCCTCGGCCGAGATGTGGGGCCCGCCCTGCCACCACTGCCATCCACCGGTGGTAGCGAAGCTCAAGACCAGCGCCACTGCGGCCGGGAGGACCACGCGTCGAGTACGGGCCAGGAACGGGCGTAACGGCTCGACCGTCGAGGATGCGGCCAGCTCGGCCTCGTAGCGGTCGAGCAGGTCGGCCTCGGTGTCAACAGGCATCGCCACGCAGGGTACCGCTCAGCGGGACGGGGTGACCACGACGGGGCAGTGGGCCCGTTCGACGCAGCGCTGGCTCACCGAACCCAGGAGCAGGCCGGCCAACTCGCCCCGGCCGCGGGTGCCGACCACCAGCAGGTCGGCCTCCTTCGATTGCTCGACCAGAACGTCGACCGCGGGGCCCTCGATAGCGCGTACTCGCAAGGGCACCGACCCAGTGTCGGGCACCGTCGACTCGACGAACGCCCGGGCATCGGTCTCGGCCCGATGGGTGGCGTCGTCCATCCAGACGTCCTCGTAGGTCGTGCCCACGTCGATCCAGGCCAACCCGTAGCTGTAGGCCCAGAGCGCCTCGACGTCGGCGCCAGTCAGCCGGGCCTGCTCGACAGCCCAGCGCAGGGCGTCCTTGGACCCCTGCGACCCGTCGATACCCACCACGATCCGTCGTTCAGCCATGCCCTGGTCCTCCCTGTGCCCACTGCGGTCGAGTCGAACCAAGGCTGCCAGCCCATCGCAGTGGGCGCCGGGGCCAAAGGTCACTCAGCGGCGGGCCAACGTGAATCGGATGTCCTGGTCGAAGCCGATGCGGCCGTCGGCGTCGCGGCAGGCGTCGAGTTGCTCGTAGGCCAGAGCCCGGACGTCGGCCCGCTGATCTTCAGGGACGGCCTCCCACATCCAGCGCTGACCAGTCGACCACGTCCACCGATACCACTGGTCTCGGTCTACGAAACGGACCGGCAATGACATCGTTGCGGTGCGAACCTCCACGAATCCGGCATCGGCCACCAATGCCTCCATCCCCTCGTCGCTGGCGAACGGGCTGGAGGCCGGCTGCGTTCTCGGGTCGAGGGTCTTTGGCGCCTGGAACGGCTCGAAGACGGCATCGACCGAGCGCCACTGGTCGCTGTAGTCGCCGAAGGTCGACACACCGAGACGTCCGCCGTCGGCGAGGAGCCGGTGCCACGCCAGCAGGGCCGCACCGGGATCACTCAGGAAGAACAGCACCAGTGACGAGGCCACGACGTCGAACGATTCGGGCTCGAAGTCAGGCGATTGGGCGTCGCCGATCACCACCTCGACTCCGACGCCATTGGCCACGGCGTCGGCCCGGGTCGACTCGACCATGCGGGCCGACAGGTCGAGTCCGGTGGCCGATCCGCCCCCGCCCACTGCCTCGGCCAGGGGGAACAAGACCGCACCCCGCCCGCAGCCCACGTCGAGAGTCCGCTCGCCCGGTCGGGGGTCGAGCTCGGCGACCAGGCGCCGAGCGACCGGGCCGAACATCTCGACCCCCACGGCGTCGTAGGTGTCGGCGACCCGATCGAAGAGGCCGGCCACGCCGACGTGCTGCTCGTTGGTCATGCCATAGGGATGAGCAGGCGACGCGCCGCGCCTGCCGCACTGGGCGTGTTTCCGTGCGCCAGAGCGCGGCGAACCACGCCGAGAACGGAGGTTCGTCAGTCGCGATACTCAGCGATGGCCACCACGGGAGCATCGGGTGGGTTCGAGCCGAGGGAGCCGGCGAAGGGGAGATCGGAGAAATTGAAGACTCCGCCATCCTCTCCCACCATGAGGTAGCCGTTCCCGTACGCCACCATGCCAACCACCGCTGCGTTCAGCGCCTGACCCGGGGCGAGGACACCCGGGATAGAGCCGACAAAGGGAGCATCAAAAGCGAACACGCCACCATCTGCGGCGACCAGCCAGTAGCCGTACCCATCAGGGTCAGGCACGAGCGACTGCACCGGCTCGTTGAGTTGGATACCGCCCATCGAGCCCCGGAAGACCGCGTCACCGAAGGCGAAGACCCCGCCGTCGGACGCAACCATGTAGTAGCCGAGTCCCGAGGGGGTGGCCACCGAGTCGAGCACCGGCCCGTTGAGCGCGATCCCCGACATGTCACCGAGGGCGGGAGCGTTTCCGAACGGAAAGACGCGCCCGAGCGACGTGAACACCCATCCACCTTGACCATTGGGAGTCAACGACAGACTCGTCGCCACCTCGTCGCCCATGAGGGACCCACCTGGCACGACCAAAGTGCGCGAGAAGAGGGGTTCTGACCACACCCCTCCCGCCGCATCGAGTACCGAGAACCCTCCCCCGGCGGGGACGGCCGCCAGGTCGGTGGCGCCACCGTAGAGAGACGCTGCGTTCGGGGCGACACCCTGAGCACCCCCAAAGACGTAGCCGTCCCCGTTCTCGTCAAGGAGGGTGTAGCCAACCCGGGCTTCGCTCACCAGCACGGACAACCACGGCCTCGACGAACTATTCGAACCGGTGACCACCAGGTCCTGACGACCGTCACCGTTGAGTTCGAGTGGCACTGCCCGCTGGTCGGCGAACACCTCGGAACCTTCCCCGACCGGGTAGGTCGACAGACCCGAACGACCGACGCCCATGTAGCGCGCTCCGGCCCACACGTCATCTCGACCGTCGCCGTTGAAGTCTGCGGTCACCGGTGCTGCGTTCGGGTGACAGCCGACCGATTGAGGGACGCCCTGCCGGGTGAACGACCCGTTGGCCTGGGTCTCCACCTCCAGAGAGCAACCGTCACCTCGAGTGAACGCGATGTCATCCCGCTGGCCGTCGGCATCGAAGTCGCCCAGCGTTGCCGCTCGGGCAAGGGGAGCGACCGGGCCGAAGAGGGTCTGGCGGCCACCGAACGATCCGTCGGCGGCGCCGTAGGTCACGTCGACCCGACCGTCGGTGGTGACGACGACGAGATCATCTCTGGCATCACCGTTGATCCTCCCGAGGGTCAACGAGGACGATCCTCCCGGGACGGTTGTCGTCACTGGCGATGCGAAGCCGCCAGCCCCATCTCCCACCAGCACGTCCAACGCGGTGTTGGGTGACGCGTACCGACCGACGACGACGTCTGCCTTGCCGTCTCCGGTGACATCACCGACTCGCAGCAGCTCTCGATCAATGTCAGCAGCACCGCCCACGACCGTCGGCGCACCGAAGGTTCCGTCGCCCACGCCGACCCGCAGTTCGACCGCGCCAAGCGATTCGAGGGTGACAAGATCGAGCTTGTTGTCGCCGTTCACGTCTCGCAGCCCACCGTCGAACGCATTCGACGTGATGGGTGACCCGGCTGTCAACGTCCCATTCCCGCCATTGAGGTACACGCGGATCGAGCCGTATTGGGCAGGAACCAACACGTCGACACGACCATCACCGTTGACGTCGCCTGAGAACAGCGCAGGAGGAACGGTGCTCAGACTCTGACCGACATCGGGCGGAATCAAGGCGGCGTTCGCCACCCCGGCGAGCATGGTCACCAAGCTCACGGAAAGGACAAGAACGACGAGTCTGCGGGTCACGAGCCCGAGAGTGTACGCAACGGCTGGGTGTCAAGATCGGCCAACCGCTTTCCGATACTGCGTCGTGACTTTCGCATCAGTGAGCGCAGCAACCATCGGACGTCCCGGGACAGAGGTCCGCCGTCGATCCCGACGAACGGAACGAGACCTCATACGCCGCCAATGGCGCCAACTCCTCACGGTGGCCCTGCTGGCTTTTGGTTTGGCCGGGACCCAGGCCGCGTTCGCCCGACCTGGTGCTAGAGCGCTAGTCGGTGCCATCGGCGTGGCCTTCGCCATCCTCCTGCTCGGAGGCTTCGTCGCCTGGCGCGCCGGCACCCTCGACATGAGGGTCGGCGGAGCGGCCGAGGAATGGACCGACGGGGAGCTCGGTCGGCTGCGCCGGCGCGGTTACGAGGTGGTCAACGACTTCGTGGTGCCGCACAACTACCAGATCGACCACGTCGTGATCGGTCCGGGAGGCGTGTTCGTCATCGAGACCAAGTGGAGCGGCAGCGGATGGTCCGACCACATCTTGCGAGAGCGGGTCGCCCGTGGCTCCAAACAGGCGCTGGCCGGATCTCGGTGCCTGGGGTTGGGCTTCGCTCCTCACGTTGGCATAGCCCGAGAACAGATCCATGCACTGGTGGTGCTGTGGGGACACGGTGCCCGAGAAGCGGTCCAACGAAACAGCGAGACGGTCGCTTTCCAATCCGTCCCCGTGGTCACCGGGCCACACCTCGCCGAATGGATCCTCAGTCATGACCAGAGCCAGCTGGGCCCCGATGAGATTGGGGCCTTGGCTCGCTCATTCGAGGAGTATCAGGTGGAGGTACGGGACCACCTTCGCCGGATCGAAAGACGACGGCAGTGATGTCATCGACGGGAGACGCGACGGCGACCCCGCTTTTCTCCGTACATCTGAGCGTCAGCCGCGTCGAGCAGCGTGTCGACGGTCGACTCGGGGACGCTCGATGCGAAGCCCACCGAAAGCCCGATGGCGATTTCCACCGCACCGATCTGGAACGGGGCGGCCATCACCTCACGGAGCCGAGCGGATAGCGCCACCACGCCGTCCTCGGAGACGCCCGGGCACACCAGCACGAACTCGTCGCCACCGAAACGGCACAACCGGTCCTGTGATCGAAGCGTCCGGCTGGCCCGCACCGCCACCTTCGCCAGCAGCTCGTCACCGACGTGGTGCCCGTGCTGGTCGTTCACCTCCTTGAACCCATCCAGATCGATGAACAGGACCCACAGCGGCGCTCCGGTCTCCCGGGACACGGCCAGCTGCTGCTCGATGAACCGCAACGCCGAACGACGATTGGGAAGGCCGGTCAACTCGTCGAACTCGGCCTCGACCGCGAAGCGCTGCTCGAGCAGCTTGCGAGCGGTGATATCGACGTGGAACAACACGACGCCGGCGCCGTCTTCGATCGGTGCCGAAGACGCCCGCAGGAGGAACCAGCGGTCTTCGGTGGGGGACGGACACGGGTACTCGAAGTCGAACTGGTCACGTTTACCGGCCAGGAGCTGGCGAAGCCCGGCGGCGACCTCGGCCGCTCCGTCCTCACCGTTGGCTGCAGCCCGGTCGCACACCTCCAGGTAGTTCACTGTGGTGCCGGTGGCGCGCGGTGCCCCGTCGTTCAGCTGGGCGAAAAGGCGCCAGGCCTCGTTGGTATCGACGATGGCCCCCGAGTCGTCGAGCACCGCAGCGATGGCACTCAGCCGCTCGAACGCAAAGGACCGCATCGCCATCGTCGGCGTCACCGCCTCGTCGTCCATGGCCATGCCTCCCTGAACCGAGTGTGCTCCCCTACTCCTATCGGCCGCAACCGGCTCGGGTTGAACCCTCTCCTGCCATCTGCACCGACGCGACTCATCGCCAGTCCGCGACTGAGCGGATCAGCCCGACCAGCACCGCCGTCGCCGCGGCAGTGACGCCGACCATCACTCCCATGACCGCCCACACCGGGTCGTCACCCCGGGCCTGTTGGATCAGCGGCGTGATGGCGATTGGTAGACCGATCAACGCCATGGTCAAGAGCACCGCCGGGGCCGCGGTGAAGCCCAGAGGACCCCGTCGGCGCAGTGAGAGCCCGCACGCCACGGTCAAGGGCAGGAACCACGCCAGGTCGATCACATGGACGGGGTTGGTCGGCAGGCCGAGGTCATCGGCACTGCGGATCGTCTCGCTCGATACCAGCGCGGGCACGATCTCTCGGAGCCACAAGAGCGCGAAGAGCACCCCCACCACGATCAGGTACCAGGCCGCGACGGTGATGACCGGACCATCGCGGTAGCGCCGTCTCACCCCGTCGACGTCGAGTGCCGCCACCCCACCCACCAGCGCCCAGGTGGCCGCCCCCAGGATCGCCACCCACACCGCAAACAGCGGCCCGAAACGGATCGAGAAGGCGTAGATGGCGTAGTTGTAGATCGTGAAGGCCAGCGCTCCCAGCCAGAGCAAGTAGGCCGCCAACGACCCTCTAAGCGCCAGCACGGCCAGAGCGACGAGCAGCGGACACACCACGATCAAGTTGACCCAATCCTGAGCCAGCGCCTGGACCACGAAGGCCTCGACTTCGTTGGCGTAGATCCGATCGACGGTGAGTCCGATGATGCTGCCCGTTGCGGCCACGACCGCCACAACCAGGGACAGCCGCAGCCACCACGACGCCCCCGCTGAGATGGCCGAATCCATCGCCGACAGCTCAGCCTGACTAGGTCCGGTGTTGGAACCAGCTCGAGCCATCCCACCATCGGTACCCACCGGCGCCGTCGGGATACCAGCCCGGAGGCGCCAGCGGGACCCGGCCGGCGGCGGCGAGAACCTCGCCTCGCTGGACGAACTGCCACACCAAGGCGCCGATGACTCCGACCAGGGCCACGATGAGCACCCACACCACCTTCTCGGACCCGGCCGCCCGGAACTGCAGATCGGGGATCCGGGCCACTTCGATCAGCTTGATGACCCAAAAGACCATGCCGGCCAACCACAGCCCCATGAAGCCCATGAAGAGCACGGTGGTGAACAGCGCGGCGAGGGCGTCGGTCATGGGGATACCTCCGGGTTGGCGGTGATGGTGACACAGCCCGGTACGGTCACGGCCTTACCGAGTAGGCTAGGACCACGCCATGTCGATGTCGAAACCGACCGATCCCCCGCTGGCGCCCCTGGCGTCGCCCGACGCCCGCCGGGCCCTGGGTCGGGCGGCTCGGGCGCAGGCGACCCGATCGAGCCTGGCCGACCTACCCACCGACTCCCGCCGGCGCAGCGCGCTGGCCGCCATCCTGGCCCAGAACGCGTCCCGCATCCCTGAGCTCATCCCCCTGCGCCACGGTCGCATGGCCGCCTCGGCCTGGAACTACTACCGGGGAGCAGCCGCAGTGATGGCCGCCGATCTCGCCCGCTCACCCCACAGCGGCATCGTCGTGCAGCTCTGTGGCGACGCCCACGTCCTCAACTTCGGCCTGTGGGCCACCCCCGAACGCAACCTGGCGTTCGACCTTCGGGACTTCGACGAGACCCTGCCCGGCCCCTTCGAGTGGGACGTCAAGCGCTTGGCGGCCAGCCTGATCGTGGTCGCTCGCCACAACGGCCTGGGCCACGGCGTGGCCGTCGACGCGGTGACCGGCGCGTTGGCCGCCTACCGCCGCCGAATGGCCGACTACGCCGAGGCATCTCCGATGGACATCTGGTACGACGCCATCTACGTCGACCAGCTGCTCGACTACTTCGAGCCCACTCGCCGCAACCGGGTGGCCCAGACCATCGACAAGCAAAGCAGCTCCAGTACCAGACGGGGAGCGTTCGAGAAGGTCACGGCCGTGATCGACGGCCAGCGGCGGATCATCGAGAAGCCTCCCCGGCTCACCCACCTCGACGATGCCCACCGACTGAAGGTGGCCCACGAGGTGTTCGAGCGGTACGTGACCACCCTCCAGGACGACCGACAACACCTACTCTCGACTTTCCGCTATGTCGACACCGCCCGCCAGGTCGTCGGGGTCGGCAGCGTGGGGATGCGGGTCCACCTGCTGCTGCTCGAGGGTCGCGGCGGCGACCCCCTCTTCCTCCAGATCAAGCAGGCCGTTCCCTCCGTGTACGAGGCCCACCTCGGCGCCAGCCGCCATACCAACCACGGGGCCCGAGTCGTCAACGGCAAACGGCTGATCCAGAGCGCGACCGACATCTTCGTGGGCTGGACCACGCTCGACGGGATGGACTTCTACGTGCGCCAGTTCCGGGACATGAAGATCATTCCCAACAGCGAACGCATCGCCCCGGGCCTCGTCGAGTTCGCCACCGCGTGCGGCGAAGTGCTGGCCAAAGCACACGCCCGTAGCGGTGACCCGGCGGTCATCGCCGGCTACATCGGCAAGGGCGCCCGCTTCGACCAGGCGATCTCGACCTTCGCCGTCCGCTACGCCGATCAGACCGAGGCCGACCACGCCCAGCTGGCCGCAGCCATTGCCGCCGGCACCATCCCGGCCGAAGCCGGCTGACGCCGGATCGGGTTCAGCCGGCTAGCTACCACCGAACTGGGCGTGATTCGTCGCGCTCTACCGCTCGGAATCACGCCCGGAACGGCTGGGGGTTCAGCTGCAGCCGCTGGTGCTGCCGCAGCTGGGGCAGGCGTGGCAGGAGCCGGCCCGCTGCATCTGGATGCCACAGGTCATGCACATGGGGGCGTCGACCGTCGACTGCGTGGAGGTGGACGTCACCACCACCGACGGCACCATCGGGTCGAGGTCGGCGGCGACCGTGTTGACCACCGGGGCGCTGGGCACCACGTCGGAGCCCGACACCGTCTCGATGCCGGCGTCCTCGATGCCCGGCAACGTCGGCTCGAGCCGTTCGCCCACCGACAAGATACCCATCTCCATGCGCTCGTCGAGAGGCAGGTAGTCGACGGCCAGACGCCGGAAGATGTAGTCGACCAGGCTGGTGGCGAAGCGGATCTCGGGGTCGTCGGTCATGCCGGCGGGCTCGAAGCGCATGTTGGTGAACGCTTCGACGAACGCCTTGAGCGGCACCCCGTACTGCAGGCCGTGGCTGACCGAGATGGCGAAGGTGTCCATGATCCCGGCCAGGGTCGAGCCCTGCTTGGAGACCTTGAGGAAGACCTCACCGGGCCGGCCGTCGTCGTACTCGCCGACGGTGACGAAGCCCTTGCAGTCGGCCACCCGGAACTGGAAGGTGCGAGACCGCCGGTTGCGGGGCAGCTTCTGGCGCACCGGCTTGTGCACGATCTTCTCGACGATGCGCTCGACCACATCGGCCGGCGATGCATCGAGCGAACCGGCCGCCGGCTGCTTCTTGGCCGTGGCCAGGGGCTGGGCCACCTTGCAGTTGTCGCGGTAGATGGCCACCGCCTTGACGCCCAACTTCCAGGCATCGATGTGGAGCTGCTCGACGTCTTCGACCGACACGTCCTCGGGCATGTTGACGGTCTTGGAGATGGCGCCGGAGATGAACGGCTGCACCGCCCCCATCATCCGCACGTGGCCCAGGTAGTGAATGGTGTTGTCGCCCATCGAACAGGCGAACACCTCGATGTGGGCCGGGTCGAGCTCGGGAGCGCCGAGGATCGTCTTGTGCTCGTCGATGTGGGCGACGATGGCCTCGATCTGGGCGGTGGAGTAGCCGAGCATGCGCAGCGCACGGGGCACCGTCTGGTTGACGATGGTCATGTTGCCGCCACCGACCAGCTTCTTGAACTTGACCAATCCGAGGTCGGGCTCGATGCCGGTCGTGTCGCAGTCCATCAGCAGACCGATGGTGCCGGTGGGGGCCAGCACCGATGCCTGGCTGTTGCGCACGCCGAATGCCTCGCCCAGCTCGACCGCGGCATCCCAGCTCTCCTGCGCCGCGCCCAACAGCGACGGGGGCACCAGTTCCTCGTCGATGGCAGCAACGGCCTCACGGTGCATGTTGAGCACCTTGAGCATGTGCTCGGCGTTGTCGGTGTAGCCGGCGAAGGGGCCCATGCGGGAGGCAGTGCGGGCCGAGGTGGCATACGCATGACCGGTCATCAGGGCGGTGATGGCTCCGGCCCAGGCCCGGCCGCCGTCGCTGTCGTAGGGCAGGCCCAGCGCCATGAGCAGGGCGCCAATGTTGGCGTAGCCCAGACCCAGCTGGCGGAAGCGCCGGGTGGTGTCCCCGATGGCCTCAGTCGGATAGTCGCCGTTGCCGACGATGATCTCCTGAGCGGTGAAGACCACCTCGACGGTGTGGCGGAAGGCGTCGACATCGAAGCGACCGCTCTCCTCGTCGAGGTAGTGCAGCAGGTTGATGCTGGCCAGGTTGCAGGCCGAGTTGTCGAGGTGCATGTACTCCGAGCAGTTGCGAACCACGACTCCGTTGACCACATACGAGTGGTTCCGCGGCTCGCTCAGGTTGTACGTCAGCTCGACTCCGTCCTCGGACCGGTCGATGAGCCGGACGGTCTCGCGCACGGCGTTGAAGCGGTGCGTCGCCAGGAGGTGAGCCAACCGGTCGGCCTTGGTCGGCACTGAGAAGCCGACGTGTTGGGCGAAGGCAGCAATCGAACGGCTCGAGATACGCAGGTCGAACATGGCCTGGGCGTCGTAGCTGGTCTCGGTGCCGTCCTGGCCGACGTAGGTGAAGGCGCCGGGCTTCGGTCCCCGAGTGGCGTAGAGATGGCTGAAGATGCCAAACGTGCTGAGCAGGCGCTGCACGTCGACCAGCAGTTGGCGCGAACTCGAGCCCAGCCCGACGTAGCGAGAATCAGCGCCGTCATAGACGCAACCGTCGGCATCGAACAATCCCTGAAGGAATGCCGCCACGATTTCTGGAGGCGCCTGCTGGATCGACCACGGAACCGTCTTGGCTGCCGCCTTCGAACGGGTCATCCCGAGCTCGAGCAGGAACTCGGTGAGGGTCGAGCGGGACTGGCGGAGCTGCAGCGTGCCGTTGGCCTGGACCGAAGGCTTGGGCACTCGTCCGTCGTTCATCGATCCCAACAGGGCCTGATGACGGGGCAGCACCTCGTCGTGCTCCTCTGGCGAGCCGTAGACCGTGCTGGCCACGTCACCCGAGATGCACCCGTCGCCGACCAGCCAACCGAGGTAGTGCCCGAGCTCGGTCGACCACTTCTCCGGCAGGATCACGCCCTGAGTGCTGCGCCGGTCACGACCGACGTACTCGGTCACGTCGGTCGCCACCGGCAGGCGCCATTCTGCGGAGACCGCCGGAGCCGGCAGGTCGAGCACCTTGATCTCGTCCATCTCGGTGAGGTGCTGAGCCTCGACGTAGCCCCGGGTCGCAGTGAAGATCTTGTGGCCCGGGGTGCAGCGCAGCTCCATCCCGTTGTCGAATCGGAGCTTCACGATCTCGTTGAACCCGGTGATCATGAACGCTTCGGGGGTGGTGAGCTCGAGACGTTGGGCGGGAGCGTCAGGGCTGGTGGCGTCGTGGGTGTAGACCCCGAAGGTCTCGCCTTGGCGGACCCGATCGAACAGCTCGCGAAACGCGACCAAGCCCTTGTCGGTGTGCACCAGCGCGTCGCCGGTAAAGCAAGGGTTGGACCCGTTGATGCGCCCGGTGTTGGCCGCGGTGTGCCAGTTGTTGATGGTGGTATCGAACTGCATGCCCGGATCGGCGCACTCCCAGCTGGCCTGGGAGAACTGACGCATGAGCTCGCGGGCCTTGACCGTGCGCACGACCTCGCCGGTGGTGCGCGAGACCAGGTCCCAGTCGCCGTCGTCGAGCACCGACTGCATGAACTCGTCGGTCACCCGCACCGAGTTGTTGGCGTTCTGGTACTGGATCGAGTGGCTGTCCTTGCCGTCGAGATCCATGTCGAAGCCGTTGTCGCGCAGGACCCGGGCCTTGCGCTCCTCGCCGGCCTTGCACCAGATGAACTCCTCGATGTCGGGGTGGTCGACGTCGAGGATGACCATCTTGGCGGCCCGGCGAGTCTTGCCCCCCGACTTGATGGTGCCGGCCGAGGCGTCGGCGCCCCGCATGAAGCTCACCGGCCCCGACGCGGTGCCGCCGCCCTTGAGCAGCTCGGCGCTCGATCGGATGCGGGACAGATTGACCCCGGCGCCCGAACCGCCCTTGAAGATCACACCCTCTTCCCGATACCAGTTGAGGATCGAGTCGATGGTGTCGTCGACGGAGAGGATGAAGCAGGCGCTGCCCTGGTTGGGGACGCCCTCGACGCCGATGTTGAACCACACCGGCGAGTTGAACGCGGCCCGCTGGGTGACGATCACGTGCTTGAGCTCGGCTCGGAACGCCTCGGACTCGCCGGCGTCGGCGAAGTAGCCATCGGCGATGCCCCAGTCGCAGATGGTGTCGACCACCCGGTCGGCCACCTGCTTGAGCGACGTCTCCCTCTCGGCGGTGCCCAAGGTCCCCCGGAAGTACTTCTGGGCCAGGATGTTGGTGGCGTTCTGCGACCAGGTCGAGGGCACCTCGACGTCGAGTTGCTCGAAGGCCACCGAACCGTCTCGGAAGTTGGTGATGCGGGCATCACGGCGCTCCCAGGTGACGTCGTCGTAGGGGTGCACCCCTGAGGTGGTGAAGAACCGGCGGATGCCGATCCGGCCCCCAGCCTCGGCACCGATCGTGCCCTTGCTGCCGTTGCGTTCCGGCGCCATCGCCATGTCTCGCACTCTCCTGCTCGGTCCGAGAAGTCGGCATGCCGGCCCCCCGGGGGTTCTCCAGTCTGGCGGGCGTCAGCTCCAGCGAGACGCTGGCAAACCACAACATGCTGTGGTCTCTCGGTAGCCGAGCCACGAGATAGACGATCATTACAGGTCTGTAGTTACACGGCAAGCGTTTCGTCATGAACGTCTGCGGGCACCGTAGGAGGGGCCGGCTGTGGGCTGCCAGGGGCACAACTCAGGACCCGATGTGGACAACCGGCACGCAACGGTGGCGAGCCGCCACCGCCGTCCCCACCTCGTCCACAGGCCACCGCTCGCACCCCAGGTCCGGGGCTGTGGAGCCCGAGACACGGGCCCGGTCCACCTGCCAAGCTGCCCGGGTGCGCTTCGCCTTCAAGACCTCGCCCCAGGACACCACATGGGCCGACATGCTCGCCGTGTGGCAGGAGGCCGACGGGATCGATCTCTACGAGTCCGGATGGACCTTCGATCACTTCTACCCGATCATGGGCGCCGACCCCACTGGGCCGTGCCTGGAGGGCTGGATCACCTTGACCGGGTTGGCCCAGGCCACCACCCGCATCCGGGTCGGTTGCCTGGTGACCGGCATGGTGTATCGCCATCCTGCCCTGCTGGCCAACATGGCGGCCAGCCTCGACATCGTGTCCGGTGGCCGCCTCGAGCTCGGCCTGGGCGCCGGGTGGAACGAACAGGAGTGCGATGCCTACGGCATCGAGCTGGGCACCATCAAGGAGCGCCTCGACCGCTTCGACGAAGGGGTCGAGGTCATCGTGTCGCTCCTGTCGAACACATCCACCACCTTCAACGGCGAGCACTTCACCCTCACCGACGCATGGTGCGAGCCCAAGGCCGTTCAGCGACCCCACCCTCCGATCTGCATCGGGGGCACCGGTGAACGCCGCACCCTGCGCACCACCGCCCGTTGGGCCCAACATTGGAACTTTCCCGGCGGGCCGGTCGAGGCCTGGAAGGCCAAGCTCGACGTCCTGGCCGCTCACTGCGCCGACATCGGCCGAGATCCTTCCGAGATCGAGACGTCGACCCACCTGCGCCTCGCCCCCGAGAGCGATGGCCCACTCGACGTGCGCATCGGGCAGCTGGCCGAACAGGCCGCCGCGTTCGACGACGCCGGCCTCGACCTCGGCATCGTCTATCTCCCACCGCCCCACCGCCCCGACGTGTTGGCGCCCATCGCCGAGGCGCTGGCGCCACTCGCCGACTGATCCGAGGGAACCCCTGATGCGTACGGTCCGTCTCCACAGCTTCGATGGCCCTCTCGTCATCGAAGAGGCCCCCGAACCCGAACCGGCCGACGGCGAGGTCGTCTTCGAGTTGGCCTACGCACCCGTGGCCCCGCTCGACATCTGGATCACCCGGGGCTACCTCCCGTTCGTGACCCTGCCCCACACCCCTGGCCTCTCCGCGGTGGGCCACGTCAACGGGCGAGCCGTGGCCCTCGGCATGGGTTCGGGCATGGGCATGGGGCGCGACGGGACGTGGTGTGAGCGAGCTGCCGTCCCCGCTGATGCACTGGTGACCCTGCCCGAGGACATCGACCTGGCGCAGGCCGCGGCCGTAGGCAGCACGATCGGCACCGCGGCTCGCCTGGTCGATCTGGGACAGCTCACCAACGACGACGTGCTGTTGGTGCTGGGCGCTTCAGGTGGCACCGGGTCGCTGGCCATCCAGTTGGCCAAGACCACCGGTGCCACGGTGTGGGCCCAGACGTCGCGACCCGACAAGGCCGACTACCTGACCGGTCTCGGCGTCGACGGAGTCGCCGTGGCTCCGACCGGAGCCCACCTGCCTGCCGCGTTGGGCGACACCCATCCGACGGTGATCTTCGACGGGCTCGGCGGCGACTTCACCGCCGGAGCGGTCGAGGCCGCAGCCCCCGGCGCTCGCATCCTCGTGTTCGGCTCGTCGGCTGGACTCGAGATGACCCTGCCCGTGCGCACGTTCTACGGCAAGGGCATCACCCTCCAAGGCTTCGGTGGGATGGGCGGGCCCCCGCCCGACCCCAACCGCATGCGAGCCGCAGCCACCAACTTGTACCAAAACGTCGCCGAGGGGCGTTATCACCTCGCCGTCACCGTCCTGCCTCTGGCCGAGGCCGACGAAGCTCGACGCCGGATCCTCGACCACGAGGTCACCGGCAGGCTCCTCCTGGCGCCGTAGCTCCCGGCCGCCTCCCGCGATGCGTCAGCTCCTGCCTCACGCGGTCGACGATGTCGACCCGATCAACGCCTACCAGGGTCCTCGGCCCACACCCCCGGACCGGCCCTGGGTCCTGGCCAACATGGTGACGTCGACCGACGGAGCCACCTCCACCGACGGACGATCGGCCGGGATCTCCTCCGACACTGATCGCTCACTGTTCCATGTCCTTCGCGGCTTGGCCGATCTCGTCCTCATCGGCGCCGGCACGGCCCGGGCCGAACGCTACCGACCGATCGTCGAGCCGACCCCCACCCCCATCGCCGTCGTATCTCGTTCTCTCTCACTCGATTGGGAGGCCCCGTTCTTCACCGAAGCAGTCGCCCGGCCACTGGTCATCACCTGCCAGCAAGCCGACGGCGACGCCATGGCCCGGGCCCGACAGGCGGCCGACCTGGTCGTCGCCGGCCACGACCGGGTCGACCTGCGCGACGCCCTCGCACTCCTGCGCTCACGGGGCCACGAAGTGGTGCTGACCGAAGGAGGCCCCACCCTGCTGGGCGAACTCGGCGCCCTCGACGCCATCGACGAGCTGTGCCTGACCATCTCGCCGCTGCTCAGCGGCTTCACCGGGTCACACCGGCTGACCGCAGAGCACGTGATCAACCGGCCCCACCGGTTGCGCCTGGCCGCCGCCCTCGAGGACGACGACACTCTCTTCCTGCGCTACCTGGTCGACCGAGGTGGCGTCGGCTCCTGAGCTGGTGACCGATCAGTGAGCAGGCCGACCTCCCGCTCGAAGTCGGCCACGTCGTCGAAGTCCTTGTAGACGCTGGCGAAGCGGACGTAGGCCACATGGTCGAGAATCCGCAGCCGGCCGAGCACTGCTTGGCCGATCGACTCGGCGGTGACTTCGACACCCTGCATCCGCAGCTCTTCTTCGATCTCGGCCGCCACCAGTTCCATCGTGGCCACCTCGACCGGGCGGTTCTTGGCCGCCGCCACCATGCCCCGGACAACCTTGCCCCGATCGAACGCCTGGCGATCGCCGGTCCGCTTGACCACGATCAGCGGCGCCTCTTCGGACCGCTCGAAGGTGGTGACCCGCCGACCGCAGCCCAGGCACTCCCGTCGACGACGGATGGCGTCGCCGTCATCGGTCAGGCGCGAATCGACGACCTTGTCGTCGAGGCTGGCGCAGACCGGGCATCGCATGGACCCGCACGGTACCCGGGCGAGGCCCGCCCCCGAACCCACGTCACTGGTCGACACCATGGCCGGCACCCTCCGCTCAGTCGGGAAGGACGATGGCCTGACCGACCTCCAGTGGGGCGTCGCCGTTGGCCGCCTGCAGCGCATCGACGACGACCCGCACGTCGTCACCTGGTCCAGCCAAGCCCGACGCGATCGACCAGTAGGTCTCACCCGAGCGCACCACATACGAGCCGCCGGCGTCCAGCGAGGGGGCGGGGCGCCCTGCGCCCGCCCCCTCGGGAGCTGCCCACGCCGCCCGCGTGACCACGAACAACAACGCCACGGCCAGGACCGCGACGACCAGCACCGCGGCCCGGCGCCGCCAGTAGACCGGCGCTGGCACACCTCGCTGGGAGCGGACACCGCTGCCACCCTCGATCACTCGCAACCGCGGACGAACAGGCATCGGCCGAACCAGCGCCTGCCCTGAGCGCTCGCCTCGGTACTGCGACACTCGACTCACGATCGCTGCCATCTCGCCTCCTCGGTCGGTTCCGAACACCTGTTCGCACCTAAGCACGAACGCCTGTTCGCTGTCAAGATCGAACGGGTGTTTGTCCCGGGCAACGTATCCAGCTACTGTGACAAGAACACACGTTCGAGCGCGGCACGACGCAAGGGAGACGGCAATGGGCACCGATGAGCTGAGCGAACGCCAGCGGACGATCCTCGACTTCATCGTCGCTGCCCAGCAGGACCGGGGCTTTCCCCCGTCGGTCCGCGAGATCGGCAAGGCCGTGGGGCTCACCTCCCCCTCGACGGTCCACGCCCATCTCGAGACGCTCCAGGAGCGGGGCTACCTGCGCCGCGACCCCTCCAAGCCCCGAGCCATCGAGGTGCGCTACGACCCAGGTTCGGGCACCCACGCCGAGCGCCAACCCACCCGCCACGTCCCCCTCGTGGGCGATGTCGCCGCTGGCGTCGGCGTTTTGGCCCAGGAACAGGTCGAAGAGCTCGTCCCTCTGCCCGCCGACTTCACCGGCGAGGGCACCCTGTTCATGCTGCGGGTCCGGGGCGAGTCGATGATCGACGCCGGCATCCTCGACGGCGACTTCGTCGTCGTGCGCCAGCAGGCCACCGCCGATGACGGCGAGATCGTGGTCGCCGGCCTCCCGGGCGAGGAGGCGACGGTCAAGACGTTCCGACCCAAGGGCCGCACGATCGTGCTCGAAGCGGCCAACCCCTCCATGGCCGACCTCGAGCTCGCGGCCGACGAAGTCGTCGTCTACGGCAAGGTCGTCACGGTCCTGCGTCGGCTCTAGGACGGACCGACTTCGAGCAGGTCGCGCAGCACGGCGTACGTCGCCTCCAACGCCCAGCGCTCGACGTACTCATCGGGACCGTGAGCCAGCAGCGGGTCACCCGGGCCGAGGTTTACGGCGGGAATGCCATGGGCGGCGAAGCGAGCCACGTCGGTCCAGCCCAGCTTGGCCTTGACCGTCAGGCGATGGCGCTCGACCAGGGTCGCCAGCAGCGGGTGACGTAATCCCGGCACCGCTCCATCGAGGACGCTGAGCACCTCGATCTCGTCCCCGACCTCGAGGGCCGGGTCGAGCACGCCCCGCACGACCGCTTCGGCTCGCGATCGGTCGTGGTCGGGAGCGAAGCGATGGTTGACCACCACTCTGGCCCGATCGGGCACCACGTTCTGGGCCACGCCGGCGTCGACCGACAGCGCTTGAAGGGTTTCCTGGAACTCGCAGCCATCGAGCACGACCCTGCGAGGCACGAAGGCGTCGATTCGGGTGAGGAGATGGCCGAGGCGGTGCACGGCATTGACCCCCATCCAGGGGCGCGCCGCATGGGCCGAGCGACCGTGGAGGTGCACGGCGACGCGCAAGCTGCCCTGGCAACCTGCTTCGAGTTGGCCCAGGGTCGGCTCGCCCAGCACGGCGGCGTCGCCGACCATCAGGTCGGGCCGGTCTCGAAACAAGGTGCCCAAGCCGTTGAAGGCATCCTCGACCTCTTCGCCGACGTAGAACACGTGGGTCACGTCGACCGCGGGCGCGGGCAGGTCTCGGGCCAGGGCCAGAGAGATGGCCAAACCACCCTTCATGTCGGCCGAGCCCCGACCGCGAACCACGTCGCCGATCAGACCGTTGGCATCGCTGCCGTCGCCGGTCGGCGGAACGGTGTCGAGATGGCCAGCGAGGATCAGCCGCTGGGGTCGGCCCAGCTCGGTACGGGCCACCACGTTGTCGCCCACCCGCTCGACGGCCAACCACCCGAGGGCGGCCAGCTCCGACTCGACCCAGTCGGCCAACGCTCCCTCGTGGTGGGACACCGAGGGGATGGCCACCAACTCGGCGGTGAGCTCGAGCAGGTCGTCGGGCAGGGTCACACGGTGCTCCCGTGTTCCCGCAGCACGTCGTTGAGTTGGGCCTTGTCGTGTCGCTCACCTTCGGTCAGATGCTTGATCACCAGCACGCAGGGCAAGCCGAACTCGCCGCCCGGGAACTCCCGCCGGCGGGTCGCCGACACGGCCACGGTCCAAGCCGGCACGATGCCCCGGGACAGCTCGGCGCCCGACGCAGCGTCGATGACCGGGATCGATCCGGTGAGGATGCACCCGGCGCCCAGCACCGAGCCGTCACCAACCCGAGCGCCCTCGGCCACGATGCACCGGCTGCCGATCATGGCGTCATCGCCCACGATGGTCGGGGCCGCTTGGGGCGGTTCGAGCACCCCACCGATGCCGACCCCACCCGAGAGGTGCACGTTGGCGCCGATCTGAGCGCACGAGCCGACAGTGGCCCAGGTGTCGACCATGGAATTGGCCCCGACTCGAGCTCCGATGTTCACGTAGCTCGGCATGAGTACGACACCTCGGTCGAGGAACGAGCCCCATCGAGCCGATGCGCCTGGCACGACGCGGACCCCGGCGGCTGCGTAGTCGTGCTTGAGCGGGATCTTGTCGGCGTACTCGAAGGGTCCGAGCTCGGTGGTGGCCATCTGGGCCTGGCGGAACAACAGCAGGATGGCCGCCTTGAGCCACTGGTGGACGACGACCTCGTCGGTGACCGGATCGACCTCGGCGACCCGGGCCTGACCCGAGTCGAGCAGGCCCACGGCCTCGGCCACGGCGGACACCGCGTCGGGGTCGCGCAGGTCGATCTCGTCGCGGCGGGTCCAGAGCTCTTCGATCGTCGCTTGCAGGTCAGCCATGGGCCGCAGGCTAGGTGAGCCGAACCCAACCGGGCTCAGCCGACGACCGGCCCATCGAGGGCCAAGCGTCCGTTCGAGTACCTCCAGGACTGGGTGACCGAGGGGGCGTCGGCACAGGTGGGTTGGCAATCGCTCGTCGTCGATACCAGCACGTCGTTTTCGACTCGAGGACTGCCCCCGAGATAGTGCTCGACACCCTGGCCATCGCCGTCGGCCACCGTCAGCAGTCCCCATGCGCCGCTGGCCTCGGACAGGACAACGCCGATGGGCTGCACAGCGTCGAACCCGACGAGGAAGTCGATCTGGCCGTCACCGGTGGCATCGACCGCCTCGATCGGCCGGTCGCTCATGTC
The DNA here is from genome assembly GCA_031399525.1 of Actinomycetes bacterium. GTDB lineage: Bacteria > Actinomycetota > Acidimicrobiia > Acidimicrobiales > CADCSY01 > JANNNX01. Next base: position 413,664 of record JANNOZ010000010.1, read on the forward strand.
GTAGGCCCGATCGACCGGAACCTCGGCCATCACCAACCACGCTTCGTCCCAGGCCAGCAGCGACAGCCACTGAGTGATCCCATCGTCGTGCCCGACGACCGCGATCACCAGACCACCCGTGGACGCCGTCGCGCTGGACGTGCGGACCGACCGAAGGGTGCTGACGTAGGCATCCAGTGTCACGGCAGGCGACTGCGGGGTCACCGTCGTGTTCACCGACTGCGTCGAACTGCCGACTGCAGCCTCGGCCGCCCCGCCCTCGGCGCCTTCGGAACCACACGCCGCCAGAAGCGCGATGGCCAGCGAGGCGACGAATAGCAGCCCAGGGCGTGTCTTCGCTCGCCCGGCCATACGACGAACTCCCATGTGGGGTCCCTTTCAGTGAGGCCGGAGCAGCTTCCCACTGCAGTACCCGTCGTGGCGTTACGAAGCGATTACGTTATACCTATGTCGGTTCCCCGAACGGGTCAGGACACGCCGAGGCGGGTGGCAACCAGCTCGATGCGGTCATCGGGTTCGACCACCGCCACACGGACGTGGCCGGCCGCAGCCGGGCCGTAGAAGTCGCCCGGCGACACCAGGCAACCGCCGGTCGATGCCAGCCGCTCGGCCAACGCCCAGGCATCGTCTCCCGGGGCCCGCACCCACAGATAGAACCCACCTCCGGGGAGCGCGACCTCGTGTCCGACGACCTCGGCCAACACAGCCGCCATCCGTTCGAGGCGACGGTGGTAGATCGTGCGCTGGTGCTCGACGTGGACGTCGTCGCCCAGAGCGACCGCGGCGGCATGCTGGACCGGGCCAGGCACCATGAACCCGGCGTGCTTGCGCACTTCCGACAGGTAGTGGACCCAATCGGCATCGCCGGCGTAGAAGCCCACTCGCAGTCCCGCGGCGTTGGAGCGCTTGGACACCGAATGCAGCGCCAGCACCCCGGCCCGACCTGATTCGAGGATGGTGCGCCGGAGGCCGGTCCAGGTGTATTCGACGTAGCACTCGTCTGAGACGACGAGCACCTCGTGGGCCCGACCCCAGGCGGCTGCCGCATCGAGGTCGTCGAGACCGCCGGCGGGGTTGCCCGGCGTGTTGACCCACAGACACAGCGCCCGGGCCGCGTCGGCCGGGTCGATGGAGGCGAGATCCAGCCGCCACTCGGCATCGACGGGGACCGGGACGGCCCGACAGCCGGCCAGCATCGCGCCCATCTCGTAGCTGGGGTAACTCACCGCTGGATAGAGCACGGTGTCTCGGTCGGGACGGCGAAGGTGCAGCCAACTCGGCAAGCCGGCGACCATTTCCTTGGTCCCGATGCAGGCCGCCAGCTCGGTTGCCGGGTCGACCACGACACCGAGGCGCCGGGCCAACCAGTCCCCGGCAGCCGCTCGCAGCTCGGTGCTGCCGATCGATGGCGGGTAGCCCCCTACCGCGGCCGCCTCGGCCAACGCGGCGACCACCAGGTCGGGAGGCGGGTCCTTGGGTGTACCCACCGACAGGTCGACCACGCCGCCGTCGTGGGTGGCCGCGAGCGCGGCCAACGGCGCCAGCCGGTCATAGGGGTAGGCCGGCGGGACGAACGGCTCGGTCATGCCACGACGAACTCGCCGAACCGGCGAGCCGCCGCCGAGTCGAGCCGAGCCCGGACCCGAGTGGCCACGTCCTCGTGGAACTCGCCCAGCACCTCGCCCTCTCGATGCAGGGCCGCCAACACGTCGCCTCGCTCGTAGGGCACGACCAGCTCGATCACCCGGTCGAGTGACCGCAGGCGGTCGGACAGAGCCAGAAGCAGGGCGTCGATCCCCGCGCCGGTATGGGCCGAGATGGCCACCGAACCGGGGTGGGTGCGGACGAGGGCGGTGGTCTCGTCGACCAGGTCGGCCTTGTTGAAGGCGACGAGCTGGGGAAGATGGTCGGCGCCGATCTCGACCAGGACCGTGTGAACCGCGTCGATCTGGGCCTGCGGATCGGGGGCCGAGGCGTCGACCACGTGGACCAACAGATCGGTCTCGGCCACCTCTTCGAGGGTGGAGCGGAACGCCTCCACCAGCGCATGAGGCAGCTTGCGGACGAAGCCCACCGTGTCGGACACCAGCACGGCCTCACCACCCGGTAATTGGAGGCGGCGGACGGTGGGGTCGAGGGTGGCGAAGAGCCGGTCTTCGACCAACACGCCCGCGTCGGTCAGCCGATTGAGCAGGGTCGACTTACCGGCGTTGGTGTAGCCCACGATGGCCACGGTCCGGTTGCGCCCCCGGGCCCGGGCCTTGCGCTGGGTCCGGCGGACCCGGGTGGCGTCGCGCAGTTCGGCTTCGAGAGTGGAGATGCGACGAAGGATGCGGCGGCGGTCGACCTCGAGCTTGGTCTCGCCCGGGCCTCGCCGGGCCCCGATACCACCCGCACCCGCCTGCTGGGACAGCGAGAGCCCCTTGCCCCGGAGCCGGGGCAGTCGGTAGCGGTACATGGCCAGCTGGACCTGGGCCTTGCCCTCCCGGGTGTGGGCGTTCTGGGCGAAGATGTCGAGGATCACCGCGGTGCGGTCGATGGCCGTGCGCCCGAGCAACTTCTCAAGGTTTCGGCTCTGGGCCGGGCTCAACTCGTCGTCGAACACGACGGTGTCGCAGTCGAGATCGAGCGCCATCTGACGCAGCTCTTCGGCCTTGCCCTTTCCGACATAGGTCGCCGGGTCGGGCGCCGACAAGCGCTGCGTCACCCGGCCGACGACGTCGGCCCCGGCGGTGTCGAGCAGGAGCTCGAGCTCGTCAAGGTGGGCCTCGGTCTCCTCGTCGGTAGAGGGCGAGACCGTGGTCCCGACGATCACGATGCGCTCCCGAAAGGAGCGTTCGATCAGCGCCATGGCACCTCGATGTCAGCGATGAAGGTCGCCGGACCGGCCAGGGTGGTGTGGGCTCCCGGCTCGTCGTCGAAGACTCCGACGGTCACCGCTCCACCAGGCATGCGCACCTCGACTCGGTCGCCGACCAAGCCCCAACGGTGAGCCACCGCGGCTGCGGCGGTCGCCCCGGTCCCGCAGGCGAGGGTGAGGCCGGCGCCCCGTTCCCACACCCGCAGGTCGAGCCGGTCCGGGCCCTCGGCGGCCACGGCGATGAGCTCGAGGTTCACCCCACCGGGCACTGCATGCTCGACTCGGGGACCGAGCTGGCCGAGCGCGACCTCGGCCAACTCGGCCGGGTCGACCAGGCCGACCACGTGCGGGTTGCCGACTTCGACGTAGGCCACCCGCTCAGGGACGAAGCCGTTCCATGGCAGGTCGGGCACCGAACCCTCGACCACCGGACCCATGTCGACCTCGACCGCAAGGATTGTGTCGTCGCCGTCGGGCCCCGGCCGGATCTGAACGACGCGGGGTCCGGCCATCGTGGCCACGAGCAGGTCGAGGTGATCGACCCCCCGAGCCCGGGCGACTGCTTGGCCCAGACAGCGCACGCCGTTGCCGCTCATCTCGGCCGCACCGCCGTCGGCGTTGCGCAGGGTCATGGTCACATCGGCCCCGTCGACGCCGGGGGTGACCCCGATCAGTCCGTCGGCGCCGATGCCGGTGTGCCGGTCGCACCAGGCGCGAGCCATCTCCTCGGTGATCGGGTGCTCCTCCTCGAGATCGAGGAGCACGAGGAAGTCGTTGCCCAGCCCGTGGTGCTTGGTCAGATGCACGGTGCGTAGTCTCCCAGGAGGGCCTCGGCCTCGGCGACCACATTCTGGGTGTCGACGCCGGCGGGGCCGGTCCCGACGTCGACCCAGCGGATGCGGGGATCGCGCCGGAACCAGCGGATCTGGCGACGAGCAAAGGTCCGCGTGCGGGCCACCGCTCGCTCGACGGCCGCCTCGAGTGAGCACTCCCCCCGGAGGTGGGCCAGAAGCTCTCGGTAGCCGAGGGCGTGGGCCGCAGTCGACGACAGGGGCCGCTCAGCGTGAGCCAGCCCCCGGACCTCATCGAGCAGACCCTCGTCGATCATCGCTGAGAAGCGGGCCTCGATCCGGCGGTCGAGCTGGTCGAGGGGAATCCGAAGACCGAGTTGGGCGATCGGGACCGCGGGGTAGGCCTCCATGCCCGGGCCGAAGGACGAGAACGGCCGGCCGGCCCCGATCGTGACCTCGAGGGCCCGGACGATCCGACGGCGGTTGGTGATCTCGATGCGTCCGGCGGCGACCGGGTCGAGCTGGGCCAACCGGGCGTGCAGGCCCCGTAGCGCGACGCTCGGATCGGCTGCGGCATCGACCTCGGCGTCGAGCGCGGCCTGCTGTTCGGGCCAGCGGCCCGGAAGCTCCAGGTCGTCGACCAGGGCCCGGACATAGAGCCCGGTTCCCCCGACGACCACGGCGTGACGACCACGACTGGCGATGTCGGCCAGGGCGGCCCGACCCAGGGCCTGAAAGGCGGCCACCGAGAACTCGTCGGCTGGGTCGACCACGTCGACCAGATGGTGGCGGACCGAGGCCTGCTCAGCCGGGGTCGGCGTGGCCGTGCCGATGTCCATCCCCCGGTACACGGTCATCGAATCGGCCACCACCACCTCGAGCGCTCCCCCACTGGCTCGGGCCAACGCCATGGCCGCCGCCGACTTGCCCGACGCCGTGGGCCCGACGATGGCCAGGACACTCACGAGGAGACGACGGGTATGCGGGTGCGGCGCCGAGATCGCGACAGCACCTCGATCAGTTCGCCCCGCAGGTGGTGGGGAGCGGCCTCGGTTACCACGACGGTGGCCACAGACCCCGGCCGCAGGCCCAAGTCGGCGTCGAAATGGACCAGCTTGTTCTGACGGGTCCGACCACTGAGCACCGCCGGATCCTTCTTGCTCGGCCCCTCGACCACGACCTCCTCGACCCGGCCGATCCGAGCCTGGTGGCGGGCCAGCGCACTGCGTTCGACCACGACCTTCAACCGGGCGAACCGCTCAGCCACCACCTCGGCGGGCACGAACTGATCGACCATGGCCGCGGCCTCGGTCCCAGCTCGGGGACTGAAGATGAACGTGTAGGCACTGTCATAGGCCGCCTCGGCAACCACGTCGAGAGTGCGCTCGAAGTCGTCGTCGGTCTCACCCGGGAACCCGACGATGATGTCGGTGGTGACCGCCAGATCGGCGATCGCAGCCCGAGCCGCAGCGAGACGTTCGAGGTAGCGCTCAGCGGTGTAGCCCCGGTGCATGGCGGCCAGCACTCGGTCGCTGCCCGACTGGAGCGGGAGGTGAAGGTGTTCGCACACCTCGGGTACCTCGGCCATGGTCGCGATGGTCTCGGGCAGCAGATCCTTGGGGTGGGGGCTGGTGAAGCGCACCCGCGAGATGCCCTCGACCGCCCCGACCCGGGTCAAGAGCTCGGCGAAGCGGGGACGGACCCGCCCCGAACCCCCAGCCGTCCGCTCGGCCAAGGCCAGGTCACGACCGTACGAGTTGACGTTCTGACCGAGCAGGGTGACCTCGATGACCCCGTCAGACGCAAACGCCTCGACCTCGGCCACGACCTCGTCGAGTGGTCGGCTCAGCTCGACGCCCCTGACCGAGGGCACGATGCAGAACGCGCAGCTGTTGTCACAGCCGATCTGGATGGTGACCCACGCCCCCCACTCGACCTCCCGGCGTACGGGCAAGGCCGACGGAAAGGCGTCGCTTTCCTCGAGGATCTCCATCACGGCTGCCCCTTCGGCCTGGGACCGGTGGAGCAACTCGACCGCGTGGCCGACATTGTGGGTGCCGAACACCACGTCGACGTGAGGTGCCTTGCGCTGGACCACCTCTCGGTCCTTCTGGGCCAGGCAGCCCCCCACCATGATCTGCAGCCCTGGGCGTTCGGCCTTCAGCGCCTTGAGGTCGCCGAGCTTGCCGTACAGGCGGTTGTCGGCGTTCTCCCGGATGCAGCAGGTGTTGAGCACCACCACATCGGCATCGTCGAGCGAGTCGGTGGGCCGGTAGCCGTCGGCTTCGAGCAATCCGGCTATCCGCTCGGAGTCGTGCTCGTTCATCTGGCACCCGTAAGTGCGGATCACATACCGGCCGGTCACCGACCCAGGTTAGGGCGGGGCCCCATCGGGCCCGCCCTCTGGGCCATGAAGATCAGCCCAGCACCAACGGCTGGTCGTCGGGATCGACAACGTCGACCAGATCGACGACCTCACCGGTCTCGGGATCGACCGACGGAGGCGGTGCCACCTCGTCAACGTCCTTGGTACTGGTCTCGGCCATGATCCGAGCGGAGATGTCGACCATCAGTTCGGGGTTGTCGGCCAGGAACTGCTTGGCGTTCTCCCGACCTTGGCCGAGCTGCTCGCCGTCGTAGGTGAACCAGGCGCCCGACTTCTTGATCATGCCCAGGTCGACGCCGATGTCGAGGACCGACCCCTCCCGACTGATGCCCTTGCCGTACATGATGTCGAACTCGGCCTGGCGAAAGGGCGGAGCCACCTTGTTCTTGACCACCTTGACCCGGGTGCGGTTGCCCACGACCTCGGCCCCGTCCTTGAGGGATTCGATGCGGCGGATGTCGAGGCGGACCGAGGAGTAGAACTTCAGTGCCCGACCGCCCGGCGTGGTCTCGGGCGATCCGAACATCACGCCGATCTTCTCTCGCAACTGGTTGATGAAGATGCAGATGGTGTTCGAGCGATTGAGGTTGGCCGTCAGCTTGCGCAGGGCCTGGGACATCAGCCGAGCCTGGAGCCCGACGTGGCTGTCGCCCATCTCACCCTCGATCTCGGCCTTGGGGGTCAACGCGGCCACCGAGTCGATCACGACCACGTCGAGCGCACCGGAGCGGATGAGCATGTCGGTGATCTCGAGGGCCTGTTCACCGGTGTCGGGCTGGGAGATCAGCAGCTCGTCGATGTCGACGCCGATGGCTTTGGCATAGGCCGGGTCCATGGCGTGCTCGGCGTCGATGTAGGCGCAGATGCCACCGTTGCGCTGGGCCTCGGCCACCACGTGCATGGCCATGGTCGACTTGCCCGAGGACTCGGGGCCGAAGATCTCGACCACCCGGCCCCGGGGCAACCCACCGACACCGAGAGCCAGGTCGACGGCGAGGGAGCCGGTGGAGATGGTCTCGACCACCATCGTCGACTTCTCGCCCATCTTCATGATCGAACCCTTGCCGTACTGCTTCTCGATCTGGCTCTTGGCCATCTCCAACGCCTTGTCACGCTCCACTGCGCTCTCCTCCTGGGTGGTGCCCGGGCTCCTGGGGTGGCGCCGGACGCTTCGGTGGGACTGCCGGTCGGATCTCGGTGGGTCCGACGATCACCTGCCGCACCCTACGCAGGGGGTGTGACATATCACATCGCTGTGATTTGCAGAGCGTAGTCCCGAACGAGTGTTCGCTCAAGGACCCCGGTACTCTGCCCCGCAACTCATCCAGTCCCTTCCGAAGGAGCCCCATGTCTCTTCCCCTCTCCCCCGGCACCTGGACCCTCGACCCGGTCCACTCCCAGATCGGCTTTTCGACCAGGCACCTCGGCATCGCCACCATCCGGGGCACCTTCGATGCCTTCGAGGGGGCCCTCACCGTCGGCGCCGACCTGGCCAGCTCGGCGTTGGAGGCCACCATCCAGATGGGATCGGTCAACTCCGGCTTCGCCATGCGCGACGACCACTTCAAGGGCGAGGCGTTCTTCGACGCCGAGAACTACCCGACCATGACGTTCCGCTCGACCGCCATCGAAGGCGCCGGCGAACGCTTCTCGGTCACCGGCGACCTCACCATCAAGGGCGTCACTCAGACCGTCACCCTCGAGGCCACCTTCGGGGGCACCGCCGTGTTCCCGCCCACGGGCTCGGACAAGGCCGGCTTCTCGGCCACCACCCAGATCAAGCAGTCGGACTTCGGGATCACCCACAGCCCATTCGGCGTGGACGAGGTCACCGTCGAGATCTCGGCCGAGCTCGACAAGGCCCCCGCGGCCTGACCCTGGCCACGGAGCCTTCCCGGCCCATCCCGACCCATGCAAGCCAGCGATGCCGGCGTCAGCGTGACGCCGGCATCGCCGCGTCGGGGCCGAAACCAGCCAACAACGCGCTGACGGTGCCATCGAAGTGCCGGGCCTTGTCCTCGACGAAACCCATTCCTACGAGCTCGAGAGCCACCAACCCGTGGAGGGTGGCCCAGATCGACTGCGCCACCTCCGTCGGGTCGGCCTCGGCCAGGTAACCGTCGTCGATGGCATCGGCCACGTAGCCCACGAACGTGGCGAAGCTGGCCTGGGAGAACTCGACTGCGTCGGTGCTCGGGACGAACTCGGGCACGGCCTGTTGGAACATGATCCCATAGGTCGTGGGATGGGCGAGGGCGAACTCTCGATAGCGGCGGGCACCAACGACGAGGCGGTCGAGGGCATCGGTTCCGGTGCTGGCGTGCAGGAGGGCTGAGAAGTCCTCGAACCCTTGGCGCCACAGCGCTTCGACGATGCCGTGCTTGCCGCCGAAGCGGCTGTACACACCCATGGTCGACACGCCGGCCGCCTCGGCGATGCGACGGACCGACAGCGCACCGGGGCCTTCGGCAGCGAGGAGCTGGCTGGCCGCGTTCAGCAACGCCGATTCGACATCGGCCGACGGCGTGCGATGCCGACGGGCGACCGGATTCATAGTGGACATTGTTATAGCACCGTTCTACAGTGCTCGGTCCTGACACTGGAGGACCGATGGACGCCACCACCATCCACGACCGGCGCTGGACGATCCTGGCCGTCCTGTGCCTCAGCGTCTTCCTGGCCGTGGTCGACAACACCATCGTCAACGTCGCCCTGCCCACCATCCAACGCGACCTCGGCGCCACCACCAGCGACCTCCAGTGGATCGTCGACGCCTACTCGTTGGTGTTTGCCGCCCTGCTCTTCCTCGGAGGCAGCCTGGGCGACCGCTTCGGTCGCAAGGGCGCCCTCCAACTGGGCCTGGTCTGGTTCGCACTGTGTTCGGCGGTGGCCGGGAGCACCACGTCGGCCGGAGGCCTCACCTTGGCTCGGGCCGCCATGGGCATCGGCGCCGCCTTCATCTTCCCGGCCACCCTGGCCATCCTCACCGACGTCTTCCGGGTCCCCAGCGAACGAGCCAAGGCGATCGGCATCTGGTCGGCGGTCTCGGGCCTGGCCGTCGCCGTCGGGCCGGTCTCGGGTGGCTGGCTGCTCGAGCACTTCTCGTGGGGGTCGATCTTCTACGTCAACCTGCCGATCGCCGCCTTCACCCTGGTCGCTGGCGCCCTCGTCGTTCCCACATCGAAAGACGGCGGCGCCCACCGCCTCGACTTCGTCGGCCTGGGCCTGTCGACGCTCGGCGTCGCCGCACTCGTCTGGACCACCATCGAGGCCCCCGAGGCCGGCTGGACCTCGACCCAGACCGTCGCCGGATACGCCGCGTCGGTGATCCTGCTGGTGGGCTTCGTCCTGGTCGAGCTCCGGCGTGAGCACCCCATGCTCGACGTCCGGGTGTTCTCCAACGCCCGCTTCAGCGCGGCGAGCACGTCGATCTCCATCGGATTCTTTTGCTTGTTCGGCTTCATCTTCCTCGTCACCCAGTACTTCCAGTACGTACGGGGCTACAGCCCCCTCTCGGCGGGCATCCACACGCTCCCGTTCGCTGTGGCCACCGGTGTGTTCTCCAGCACGGCGCCCCGTCTGGCCGAACGCTTCGGCATCCGCAACGTGGTGACCCTCGGCCTGGTGGTCCAGAGCTCGGGATTCGCCCTGGCCGCGGTCCTCCGAGCCGACAGCGCCTATTGGGGACCTGTGGTCGTGTCCAGCGTGCTCATCGCCGCCGGCCTCGGTCTGGTCATCTCGCCGTGCACAAACGTGATCGTGGGCAGCCTGCCCCGCGAAAAGGCTGGCGTCGGTTCGGCGGTCAACGACGTGACCCGAGAGTTGGGAGGCACCCTCGGAGTGGCGGTCATCGGGTCAGTGTTCAGCTCGCTCTTCGGACCTCGGATGATCGACGCCCTGGCCCGGTTCCCCTTGCCGACCGAGGTCGTGGAGGCCGCGTCGGAGTCGATCGGCGCTGCGCTCTCGATCGCCGAGCAAGCCGGAGCGAGCCAGGCGGCCATCATCGCCGGGGCCCAGAGCGCGTTCATGGACGGCTTCAGCGTCGGCTGTTGGGTTGCGGCCGGCGTCTCCCTGGCCGGGTCGATCATCTCGTTCTCCGTGCTCCCCCGCCACCTCAGCGCTCTCGAGGTCGATACCGACGGAGCCGAGGTCGCCACGCCCTGACCGCTACGAGCGAGTTGCCAGGTCGAGGAGCTGGCGACGCACGGCGTCGAGCACGTTGATGGTGGCGAACTCACGAACCCGCTGCCGTTCGCGCCGACCCAACGCCAAGGACCCGGTGGTCACCGAGCCGTCGAGGTCGATCCCCCACCACACCGTGCCCACCGGCTGGCCTTCGCTCTCGTCCGGGCCGGCAACACCGGTGACCCCGATGCCGACATCGGCAGCCAACGCCCGACGCACGCCCGAGGCCATGGCCGCCGCCGCATCGCTGGAGACCACCAGCCCGCGGGGCACCCCCAGCAGCGAGAACTTCACCTCGGGGTCATAGGCCACCACGCCTCCACGAAACCAGCTGCTGGCGCCCGGTACCCGGGTCAGACGCTCGGCCACCAATCCGCCGGTGAGCGACTCGGCCACGGCCATGCGCCAGCCCGCCGCGGCCACCGAGGCCCCCACCGCGTGCTCCATGGTCTCGTCATCGACGCCGAAAACGAGGGCACCGAGCAGGGCCCGCACCTGGGCCTCCTCGGCGTCGAGCAGAGCGCCCGCCGCCGCGGTATCGCCGGCCTTGGCCGTCAGCCGGACCTTGATGCCCTCGATACCGCTGGCCAGGAAGGCGATGGTCGGGTTGCCCTCCTGGTCGAGAGCTTCGATGCGCCCGGCCAGGCGCTCGGCCAGGGTCGACTCGGGCAACCCCCACGTGCGCAGGACCCGGGACAAGATCACCGAGCGGGTACCGGCACGGGCCCGCAGATCGGGCAGGATCGCCCGCTCGAGCATCTCCTTCATCTCGTCGGGGACGCCGGGAACCGCGTAGATCACCTTGTCGCCCACCGGGCAGATCAGGCCCGGGGCGGTACCTCTGCGCTGCTCGATCACGGTGGCCCCGACGGGCACGTCGGCCTGACGGGCATTGTTGGCGGACATCGGACCCCGACCGAGCGCCCTCGCCGCGAAGACCGCTTCGATGCGCGCCAACACCGCGTCGTCGCGCACCAACTCGACGCCCATGACCTCGGCGATGGCCTCGCGGGTGATGTCGTCCTGGGTGGGCCCGAGACCACCGCACATGATCACGGCATCGGCCTGGGCCAACGTGGCCCGCACGGCAGCGACGATCCGTTCGAGGTTGTCGCCCACCTTGACCTGAAGGTGCGAGTCGATCCCGGCCAATGCCAGGTGCTCGCCTATCCAGGCCGAGTTGGTATCGACGATCTGGCCGAGGAGCAGTTCGGTGCCGACGGCGACGACGTCACAGCGCACCGTGGTCCCCGGCGCTCATGGAGACCGACCGCCGAGCATCGACCAGGTACTGGAGACCCGACACGACGGTGAGGACGACTGCGGCCCACAGCACCGCCTCGATCAGGGCATGGTCGTCGGCGAAAGGAGGGAACAAGGCCACCCCGACGGCCAGCAACTGGACCGCGGTCTTGCCCTTGGCCAGTGGCCGGGCCGGCACCGACACTCCCCGGCGTCCGACCACCGAGCGATAGGCGCTCATGGCCAGCTCCCGAGCGGCGATGATCAGCACCGGCAGCAGCGGGAAGACGCCCACCTCGACGAGAGCCACCGCCGCGGCCACCACCAGGATCTTGTCGGCCAGCGGGTCGAGGAAGGCGCCCGACGAGGTCACGCCGTGGCGTCGGGCCAGCCATCCGTCGAGTCGGTCGGTCGCGGCCAGCACCACCCACAACCCGAAGGCCAGCCAGGCCGACTCGGCCAGGATCAGCGCCACCAGCACCGGTGTGAGCAGGACCCGGACGCCGGTCACCAGGTTGGCCGGAGTCACCAGGGCGGTCGAGACCGTGGGTGTCGCGCTCATCGTTGCGCGACCAGGTCGACACCCAAGCTGGCCGACACCATCAGCGTCTCGATCTTGCCCACAGCCAGATCGCCAGGCACCTGCACCACGCCGTCGATCTCGGGAGCCTCTCGGAACGTCCGCCCGACACCGGGCTCGTCCACCAGCACCTGCACCAGTGAGCCCACGAGGGCGTCGCGGCGGGCCGCAGTGATGGCGTCCTGGCGCTCGCCGAGCTCGACCAGGCGATCGGCGACCACGTCTGGAGCCACGGCCCGGTCGAGGCCGGCGGCATAGGTGCCTGACTCCTCGGAGAACCGGAAGAACCCGCACCAGTCGAGCTGGGCCTGGTCGATGAAGGCGAGAAGCTCGTCGTGATCCTCCTCGGTCTCGCCCGGGTAGCCGACGATGAAGTTCGACCGGAACACGGCATCGGGCCGGCGTTCACGAATCGACTCGATGCGCTCGAGGAAACGGGTCCCGTCACCCCAGCGCCGCATCCGGCGCAGCAACGGCCGCGACACGTGCTGAAGCGAGAGATCGAAGTAGGGCACGTCGGTGGCCAGCACGGCGTCTACGAGTGCGTCGGTGAGTTCGGACGGGTACAGATAGAGGAGGCGCACTCGATCGACGCGATCGGCCACAGCCTGGACCAACGGCACCAGTGCGCGCTCGCCCACGCCCTGATCTCGCCCGTAGCTGGCCAAGTCCTGGGCGACGAGGACGATCTCGCGCACCGGGACGCCTCCCTCGCCGGCTACCAAGGCGTCGACCTCGGCCAGCAGTGAGCCGGTCGATCGGCTGCGCTGGGGGCCCCGGAACGATGGGATGGCGCAAAAGCCACAGGCCCGGTCACAGCCTTCGGCCACCTTCACATACGCCCACGGGGCGCTCGCCGCCGGTCGAGGGAGCTCGAGCAGATCCATCGACGGCACCGGAGCCGCATCCGATGACTCGGCGGTCACCGCCAGGCGAGTGGGGCCGAGGGCTACCGGCACCCCGAAACCGGCGATCAGGTCGACCTCGGGCAGGGCTGCGGCCAGCTCTGGGCCGGACCGCTCGGCTAGGCAGCCGGTCACGACGAGGCGTGCCCCCGGACGCCGGAGCTCGGACAGGGCGAGAATCGTCTCGATCGACTCGGCCCGGGCGTCCTCGACGAACGCGCAGGTGTTGACCACGACGACGTCGGCGCCCTCGGGCCCAGCCGCGGGCTGCATTCCTGCCGCCGAGAGGGTTCCGGTCAGCTTGTCCGAGTCGACCTGGTTCTTCGGGCAGCCCAATGTCTCGACCCAGTAGCGCTGCACCATCGGGCCACAGGGTAGTGGTGGGCCCAGCTCCTCGGATCGTGGGGTCCGGCGGGCTGTCGGCCCAGAGGCCCGGTCAGACCGAAGGCACCTCGCGATGGAGGACGAGCCGCTCGGCCGGCTCGGGCTGCGCGAACAGGTAACCCTGGGCCCGATCGACGCCGACCGACCGAATGGCGTCGAGCTGCTGTTGGGTCTCGAGTCCCTCGGCCACCACCACGAGACCCAGGTCGTGGGCCAGGCGCACCAGCGAACCCACGATGACCCGGTCGACCCGGTCGTCGGTGATGCCCGCCAGGAGGCTCCCGTCGAGCTTGACCAGGTCGAGGGGGAGGTCTCGCAGCGACGAGAGCGTGGCCGATCCGGTGCCCAGGTCATCGAGGGCAATGGTGACGCCGAGGCTCCGGAGATCATCGAGGTTGGCCCGGACGATGTCGACGTCGGCCAGGGCCCCCTCGGCCACCTCCAGGCAGAGCCAGGACGGGTCCACGTTCGTGTCGGCCAGGACCGACTGGACATCCTCGACGAAGCGGTCCGAGCCCAATTGAGCGACCGAGACGTTGATGGCCACCTGGAGCGACCCGGCCTCTACCTGGTCGGCCCGCCACCGACAGGCTTCGCCGAGCACCCAGCGCCCGAACGAGGAGCCGAATCCCAACTCCTCGGCAACCGCCACGAAGAGCGTGGGGCTGAGCGACCCGAGCTTCGGATGTTCCCACCGGGCCAGCGCCTCGACGGCCACGACGTCGCCGGAAGCCAGGTCGAGCTGGGGCGGGGCTACTGAAGCAGGGCGTTTCGCGGTTGAGGGTCCAGAGGCAACGCCCCTGGGTTTCCCTTCCCTAGCCGAAGACGCGCCGCAACCAGGCGTTGGCAGCCTTCACATCGGGATCGTCTAATTTCGCTAGGCCATCGGCGGCGATCTCC
>JANNOZ010000027.1:0-7687 GCA_031399525.1 Actinomycetes bacterium
CGATCACCAGACTAACCAGAAATACTCGTTTCATTTGTGTTTCATATTAAAATTATGCTGCTAATATATAATACATTTTAATTGAGGCAAAATTTTTTAGGCGGCTAAACCGACCCGATGCTGGGCCGTCAGCACCAACGCGTCCGGGTCTTCGGCACCAACGCCATCTGCCTGCAGTTCACGGCCGAGGACGGCTCGCTGACCATGATGGGGTCAGCCATGCGCATCCAGGCCGACGGGAGCTGCGCCAACTACCAGTACGCCGGCGCGGTGAAGGGCAATCTCGACGAGGCCGGGCTGGCCGACCTGGCTGCCGGGCTCGACGTCGGCTTGGCGTTCGGCGACCAGTTGGCCCAGGAGGACAACCCGGTGATGGAAGGAATCCACTTCCGGGAGGACAGCCTCCTCAAGCAGGACCGGGCCCTGGCCAAGTACGTCCGCTACGTCAAGGCGTTCCCTCGCTCGAAGGGCGCCTGCGACTTCCTCGACTGAGGAGTCAGTGCCAGGAGAGGCAACGTAGGGGCCGGCAAAGACCTGGCTCACCCGAGTCCGAGGCGATCCGCCCCCACCCTGACTTGACCCATGTAACAGCGTTTCATAGCGTGGCACGCTGTTTCACTGTCCGAGCTTGGGGGGTCCAGCCGTGGTGTCTAGTCGTTTGGGTCGAGGAGCGCGCTTCGCGTCGCTGCTCTTGGTGATGGTCCTGCTCGTCGCGGCGTGCGGTAGCGACGGGAACTCCGATGACGGCGCCACCGGCACGACCGGGGCGCCGGGCGAGCCCCACGGCGTGCTGCGACTGGCCGGTGCCGATCCGACGAGTCTCGACCCAGCCGTCAACGGCGGGGCGCCGGAGAACTATCTCGCCCCGATCTTCGACACGCTGATCGACTCGAAGACCCAGGATGGCAACATCCAGCCGAAGTTGGCCGAGACGTGGGAAGTCGACATCCCGAACGCAACGCTGACGTTCCACCTCCGCTCCGATGTCACCTTCACCGACGGCACGGTGCTGGACTCGTCGGTGGTCCTGGCCAACTTCAAGTACAAGCAGGAGAACGACTCGCGCCTGGCGACGATCTACAAGAGCCTCGAGGCGCCTGATCCCACAACGTTCGTCATCACCCTCAACACCTTCAACAAGATCTTCCTCGACACCCTCGGCGCCCAGGCCGGCATGATCATGAGCCCGGCCTCCTTCGAGGCCGACCCGGACAACGAGCCCGTAGGTTCCGGTCCCTACGTCCTGGACTCGTGGTCGGCGCAGAAGGTCACCTACGTCCCCAACCCCGACCACTGGAGCGAGGGAGCGGCCAAGGTCGAGCGGCTCGAGATCTACAACGGGATGAGCGACCCAGGCGCCCAGCTCAACGCGCTTCTCAGCGACCAGATCGACATCGTGACGCTCGACCCAGCCACGGCCACCCAGCTCCCCGACGGGGAGTACGAACTGGTCACCAAGCCGCAGTCGGCCTACGCCGTGGTGGTCCTCGACCGCGAGGGGACCACCGTCCCGGCGCTCGGCGACCCCCAGGTGCGGCGAGCCATGGCTCGAGCCATCGACCGTGATGCGATCGTCGACGCCGTCCTCCAAGAGTTCGGCCAGAGCTCGACCCAACCCACCCCCGAGAACGTCCGAGGCTACGACGAGAAGTGGGAAGACGAGCTGTCCTTCGACCCCGAGGCCGCCCGTGAGATGCTGGCCGACGCCGGCTACGAGGACGGCTTCGAGTTCGACGCGCCGGTCAACGCGACCACATCCACCTTCGCCACCGCCCTCCAGCAGATGTTCGAGGACGTGGGCATCACCATGAACATCCGTCTCCTGGACACCGCGGCCTACAACGAGGCCGTGCGCAGCACGGAGTACCCGGTGACCATCTCGACGTCGATGACCGTGGACGAACCCTACGCATCGATCTCGCTTTACCAGGGCAACGGGCCGTTCAACACCTTCGGCCTGGACGAGCCCGAGCTCAACGACCTGGTCACCCAGGCCGGATTGACCACCGACCCCGACGAGCTGTTGGTCATCGACCAGGCCGTGGCCGAGATCGTGGTCGGCGACGCCTTTGTGATCACCGCGGCGACGGGCGATTCGATCGCGGCCCACAACGACAAGGTGGCCACCGTCGAGTGGGTCCTGAAGAGCCCCGGCCTGGACATCCTCGACATCACCATGAAGTAGCCGGTCCATCGTCTCACCCCCACGAAAGGCTGTTGCTCCCGATGCGGTTCTCTACCTTCCACACCCCGATCACGCCCAGCCCTGAAGCCGACACGGCGGTCATCGACGACCTGATCGAGAGGATCTTCATCCTCGATGAGGGCGGCTTCGCCTGCACCTACCTGCCCGAGCACCACTTCGACGACTACACGACCTACAGCAATCCGTTCATGCTGGCGTCGTTCCTGGCGCCCCAGATGAAGCAGGCCTACGTCGGCTTCTCCATCGCCGTTGTGCCCATGCACCACCCGGCTCGACTGGCCGAGATGGCCAACCTGCTCGACCAGCTGACCAAGGGCCGCTTCGTCTTCGGCATCGGCGGGGGTGGCATCCCCCTCGAGTCGGCCGGCTTCGGCATCCACACCGCGGACATGAAGGACATCCACGACGAGGTCTTCGAGTCGGTGCTCGAGTTGTGGGCCAAGAAGCCCGAGGACCCACCGGTGCAGATCAAGGTGCGCGATCTGTACGAGGGCACCGTGTATCAGCGGATCATGCCGTCGGCCTACTCGCCGGGAGGCCCGCGGGTGAAGCTGGCGGTCTCCAGCCCCGACCGCATCGACAAGGCCGCCCGCTACGGATGGTCGGCCTTCATGTTCGGGCCCATGCTCGGCATGTTCCGCCAGAAGCTGGAGGAGAACGGCCACAGCCCCGAACGGATCGAGGAAATCCTGGAGTGGACCTCGGGCAGTGCCACCGTGCACGTGGCCGAGACCGAGGCCGACGCCCGGGCCGAGCTGCTCGAGGCCATGGCCAGCCGCAACACCTGGGCCATCGGCCAGTTCGCCCTCAACGAGACGACGGTCAACACCTGGATGCGGCTCAAGGCCGAGCGCTTGGGCGCGGTCGATGGGAACGACGAGGAAGCCCTGCTGGCCAACACCATCTACGGCACGCCCGAGCAGGTCATCGACAAGCTCCGGCCCTTCGCCGACATGGGCTACCGAGAGATGCTGCTGCAGATGGACCACGGCGTGTTCACCCCGTCGGTCATGGGGGCCTCACGACGCTCCATGCAGCTCTTCTGCGACGAGGTCGTCCCCTACTTCGACGCCTACCAGCCCGACTTGGCTGCCGGCGAGGCAGCAGCAGCCGAGATGCAGGAGCGCATGCGGGCCACGATGGCGGCTCGGATGGCTGCGGCGGCCAGCGACGACGCTCCCGGCGGCGCCGCTCCCGTTCGCGCCTGATCACCGACCCCCGGAGGTCGTGACGTTTCGTACCACAACGAGAGGGAGGGCTCGTCATGCTCGATGACCTCGAGGGTGAGCCGTGACCAGGACGAAGTTCTCGCTGCAGATCAATCCCTACAACGACGTGCCCGACGACGACACCGCCCTGATCGACGGGATCATCGACGATGCCATCCGAGCCGACCAGGCCGGGATGGCAGCCGTTTACATCACCGAGCACCACGGGAACCACCCCGGCAGCAGCTTCGTGCTGGCCGCCTACCTGGCCCGGGCCCTCGAGCAGGCCCACCTCGGCTTCTGCATCTGCACCGTGCCGTACCACCATCCCCAGCGGCTGGCCGAGATGGCCAACCTGCTCGACCAGCTGACCAAGGGCCGCTTCGTGTTCGGGATCGGGGGCGGCGGGCTGCCGCTCGACTCGGCCACTGTGGGCATCCACGCGGCGGACTGCACCCAACTGCATGACGATGTGTTCGACGTCGTCATGCAACTTTGGGACAAGCAGCCCGAAGACGAACCGATCAGATACGAGGTCGGGCCCTATTCGGGCGAGCTGATCCAGCGGGTGGTCCCTCGGGCCTACGGGCACGACCGGCCCCACGTGAAGCTGGCCGGGCTCGGCCCGCGCATGGGCAAGGCCGCCCGCTATGGCTGGTCGATCTTCTCGATGCCGGCGGCCGTCGTCGGCTACCGGGCCCTGCTCGAAGCCGAGGGCCATCCTCCTGACGTCGTCGAGAGGGCCATGGAGTGGACCTCGGCCAGCGCCATCGTCCACATCGCACCCACCGACGACCAGGCCAGGGAGTGGGCCCTGCAGGGCCAGCAGATGCGGGCGGCCAAGCTCGATCACCACTTCGCCCTCACCGATCAGTACCTCGGCTGGATGCGCCAGCGGGCGATGCCCCAGTTCGCACCGGGCGCCGGGCCCAACCTCGGTGGCGACGGCGAGGTGTCGTCGCGCACCGTGTGGGGCAGCCCCGAGACAGTGATCGAGAAGCTCAAGGACACCGTCGACCTCGGCATCCCCGAGATCTCCATCGGCTTCGACAACGGGGCCATGGAGGCCCCGTTGTGGGAGCACACCCACGAGTCGGTGCGGCTGTTCTGCGGCGAAGTACTTCCGTACTTCGCCGAGTACGAGCCCGACCTGGATCGGGGCCGTGAGCTGCTGGCGGCGATGCCGGTCGGGCCCTTCGGCCCGCCGCCCTCAGCCGATGATGGCGTGTCCGCCAGCTGACGGAGCCGGTTGCTCCTGAGCCCGAGCCCGCATCATGGCGAGCATCGGGTCGTTGGCCAAGAGCTCCTTGCCCCGTTCGAGATCGGGCTCGTAGGTCTTGAAGTAGGGCATGACCTCGTCACAGAAGAGGCGCATCGACGCGTGGGCTCGGGCCCGGAGCTCCCGGTTCATGGCCCCGTTGTCGAACCCGAACGAGATCTCGGGCACGCCCATGTCGACCTTGTCCTTGAGCTTCTCGATCACGGTCTCGGGGCTACCCCAGACCGAGAACCGCAGCGCCATCTCCTCGGTCGACGGCATCCCGCCGGGACCGCCGGGACCGCCGGGACCGCCGGGACCGCCGGGACCGCCGGGACCGCCGGGGCCGCCGGGACCGCCGGGAGGAGGACCTCCAGCCGGGCCGCCGGGGGGAGGACCGCCGGCCGGGCCACCCGGAGGCGGACCACCGGGGCCACCCGGGCCACCACCGCCGGGCATGGCCCGCTGGCGCATCCACGGCAACGCTTCGGCGGCCAGAGGCACGTCCTGGCTGAGGGTCGAGGACCTCATGGCCATCCCGTCGATGGCCTCTTGGCGGGCCTGGTCGTCGGTCGGGGCCACATGGATGATCTCGGTGGCCGAGGACCACGCCATGGCCCGATCGATGACCTCCTGGGGGTGCCCGTACCCCTCAAGCAGGTCGCGGTAGCCGGGGATCATGGCCGCCTGGGAGAAGATCGACCAGCCGTAGCGGGCCGCCTTGTCCTGGCGAGCCGGGCTGGCCGCGGCCAGCTTCACGTGCGGCACACGACCGCGGTACGGGGACGGGACCGAGCGCTTGATGACGGTGCCCGTGTAGGGACCGGCGCTGATCTCCACCGGCGGGTCCTCGGGCTTCTTGTTCCAGAGGGTCATGACCGCGTCGAAGACCTCGTCGTGGAGCTCGGTCGAATCGGCCGCATGGATCCCGAAGTGGGCGAACTCCAACGGTAGGCCGCCCCCGCCGATGCCGAAGACGAACCGACCCTCGGAGAGGTGGTCCAGCAGGGTCGCCATCTCGGCCAGTCGGGCCGGGTGGTGCAGGGGCACCACGCAGATGCAGAAGCCGACATGGGCCTGGGTGACCTTGGCCGCCAGGTACGACGCCAGCATGAAGGCGTTACCCGGGTGGGTGCCATGGTGCTCGGTGATGTAGATGGCGGCCATACCCGCCGCGTCGGCGTACAAGCCGTCGTCGATGATCCCCTTGATCAGTTCCTCGTCGTCCTCTGGGACGTCGGAATAGGGATTGATCTGGATCGAGAACCTCGTTGGTGCCATGCCACCTTCGCCTCTCTGCGGGCCCTGGATGATTTCGGGACCTTGACTGTAACACCGTTTCATCACCTGCTCTCGGCCCGAGGCCGCATCCCCGAGCCCCGACTCCGGCCTGTAACGACGTTCCACTACCGTGGCGTCGTTCCATGACCCCCCAAGGAGAACAACTGACATGAGACGCACGGCGTCAAGATCGCATCGATGGCTCGTCCTCGGTGCCGCACTGGTCATCACTGCCCTCGTAGTGGGCTCGTGCAGCAGCGACGAGAGCGGGAGCACCACCACCGGCGAGCGCACCGGTGACGGGCCCTACGGCACGCTGCGCGTCGCCGGCGATCAACCCTCCTCGCTCGATCCCACCAGCTCGGCTGCGGCCCTGCAGTACCTCCAGCCGCTGTTCGAGAGCCTGACGTACTCGAGTACGGCCGACGGTTCGATCCTGCCCGGGCTGGCCGAGACGTGGGAGGTGGACGGCACGGTGTACACCTTCCATCTCACCACCGGGCGAACCTTCAATGACGGCGCACCGATCGACGCCGAGGCGGTCAAGACAAGCCTGTCCAAGAAGCCGCAGCTCCAGGGGGTCACCATCGACACTCCCGACTCGGCCACCGTCGTCCTCACCACCACTCGTGTCGATTCGATCTTCCTCGACATCCTCGGCGGCACCGCTGGGATGGTCGCCAGCCCAGCCCAGTTCGAGAACCAACCCGACGACAACCCCATTGGGTCGGGCCCGTACCTGCTGACCACCAAGTCGGCCTCGCGATATGTGTACGAGCCGAATCCGGACTACTCGGGCTCCTACCCAGCCAAGGTGGAGCGCTACGAGATCGTGAACAACCTGGCCGACAGTGGAGCGAAGCTCAACGCCCTGCGCAGCGACCAGATCGACGTGGCGACCCTGGACGCCGCCACCGCGGTCCAGGTGCCCGAGGACAGCGGCTTCACGTTCGTGACCACACCGACCACCGCCTACGGGCTCATCATCCATGACCGAGAAGGTCGTGACGTACCTGCCCTGGCCGACACCGATGTGCGCAAGGCCATGGCCCTCGCACTCGACCGCGAGGCCATCGCCGACGCCCTGCTGTTCGGCTTCGGCTCGACCACCACCCAGCCCACCCCAGAGGGTCGAGCTGGGTACGATCCGGCTTACGAGGACGAGTTTGCCTTCGACCTCGACCAGGCCAAGGCGCTCATGGAGAGCTCCGCCTATCCCGACGGCTTCTCGTTCAACGTCGGCGTCGACAGCAACACCCAGACCTTCGCCCAGGCCGTCCAAGCCCAGCTGGAGGAGATCGGGATCACCATGGACATCGAATTGATCGAGACGTCCTCGCAGTTCCAGGTCCGCCAGAGCGACGAATACCCGGTGACGGTCGGAACCATTCAGATCGGTGACATCTTCGCCACGACCGCGCTCTATCAGGGAGACGGTCTCTTCAACACCTTCAATCTCGTCGAGCCCGAGCTCAACGACCTGATGAAGGAGGCCGGGAGCACGACCGATACCGACCGATACGACGAGCTGAGCACTCAGATCGCCGAGATCATGGTCGGCGAGCAGTACATCATCACCGTTGCCCTGGCCGACGCCATCGCGGTCAAAAACGACAAGGTCGACGAGCTGTCCTTCACGCAGGTCAGCCCCGGCCTCATGTACCTCGACATCACCATGACGTGACCAGTCGAGGCGGGGCCGGGCCCCCCCCCCCGGGCGGCGGGCCCCCCCCC
>JANNOZ010000020.1:0-101275 GCA_031399525.1 Actinomycetes bacterium
CTCCGCATCACCGAAGCTGAACACCCCGCCGTCGAGAGCGAGCATGTAGTAGCCCGCACCCGACGCAGTGGCCGCCGAATCGATCATCGGCAGGTTCAGCGCCACGCCACTCATCGAGCCGTAGTAGACGGCATCACCGAACGCGAAGACCGCCCCGTCGGCGGCGAAGAGCCAATAGCCAGCGCCGGTGGGGGTCGCCGTCATCCCGATGATGTACTCCGACAGCGGGATCGTCTCGAGATTGCCGTAGGACACGGCGTCGCCCTTGGGTGTCACCCGCCCGCCGCTGTTGAGGATCCAGTAGCCCAGGCCCGAGGGGGTGGGCTCGATGTCCACGGCATCGAAGCACACCAGTTGATCCTCGTACACGGGGCCGTCGTCTTCGTCGTAGCCCACTAGGACTGACCGGATCTGGCACGAGGCGGCCCCTGGATCGCTCCCGTAGTTCACGGCGTTGCCGAAGTCGTAAACGTTTCCCGCCAAGTCGAGCATCCAGTAGCCGGTGCCGGCGTTGGGACTGGCGGCTGCCGGGGAGAACGAGGTGGCCGCCAGGGTGAGCACGGCGAGGAGGGCGATGAGGAGGGATCGACGCATCAGGGGGGCCTCTCTGACCAGTTGGTGACGCACGCATCGTAGAGATGCGTGATCACGGGTCAATGGGCCGTTCGGCCTAGGTGGCGCGCAGATGCACGACGTCGCCAGAGAAAACGACCCGCCGCCCCACGATGGCCACGTCGAGCACCAGGGCGCCGGCGTCGGTGACGTCCACCGCAATGCCGTCGAGCGCTTCGCCTCCGGCTGTCGACACCCGCACGGCCTGGCCCAAGGTGAAACAGCTCCGGCGATAGTCAGCCAGCAGGTCGACCACGTTGGCACCCAGCGCCGTGTCCACCCGATCGACCCAGCTCCGCACCAGCTGGTCGCGGTCGACCCGGCACCCACTGGCCTCCTCCAGCGACACCGCACCAGCGGCGATCTCTTGGGGCGGACCGGCCTCGGGCCACCAGAGGTTGAGCCCCACCCCCACTACCAGCGCCTGGACCTCTGTCCCTTCGACGATCGACTCGGCCAAGACGCCGGCCAGCTTGCGGTCGGCCCAGACCAGGTCGTTGGGCCACTTGAGCCCAGGACGCTCACCGCTCAGATCGGCGCAGGCATCGGCCATCGCCAACGAGACGGCCATTACGGCCAACCCGGCGGTGGCCACCGGACCCGACGGATCGACCACGACCGAGGCCAGCAACGAGCTGCCTGCCGGGCCGTCCTGCCAGGTCCGACCCAGCCGCCCCCGCCCGGCTCGCTGGTGGTCGGCCACCACCACCGTGGCGTGCGGGGCGCCGGCCCGGGCCAACTCGAGGGCCCGTTCGTTGGTCGAATCGGTGACCGCGAGCCACCGGATGTCGGGCACGGTCTGGAACGATAGGCAGCTCATGTCGATCACCAAGCTCCTCGTCGCCAACCGGGGCGAGATCGCCGTCCGGATCATCCGCACCTGTCGCGAGCTGGGCATCGCCACCGTCGCCGTCTACAGCCAGGCCGATGCGCACAGCCTGCACGTGCGACTGGCCGACGAGGCCTACGCCCTGGGCGGGTCCAGCCCGGCCCAGAGCTACCTCAACACCGCCGCCATCCTCGGCGTGCTCGAAGCCAGCGGGGCCGACGCCGTGCACCCGGGATACGGCTTCTTCTCCGAAAACGCCGCCTTCGCCCGAGCAGTCGTGGCCGCTGGGGCCGCGTGGGTTGGGCCGCCCCCCGAAGCCATCGAGGTCATGGGCGACAAGATCAGCTCCCGGCTGGCGGCCGAGGCGGCCGGCGTCGGCGGCGTTCCCGGTATCAGCGAGCCCATCACCGACCCAGCCGTGATCGTCGCCTTCGGCGAGGAACACGGGTGGCCGCTCGCCATCAAGGCCGCATACGGCGGCGGCGGCCGAGGCATGAAGGTCGTCGAGCGAGCCGAAGACGTCGCCGAGGCCATGGCCTCCGCCGCTCGGGAGGCCGCCGGCGCGTTCGGCCGGGACGAGCTCTACGTCGAGCGCTACCTGGCCTGGCCCCGCCACGTCGAGATGCAGATCATGGCCGACACCCACGGCAACGTCGTGTGGCTCGGCGAACGTGACTGCTCGGCCCAGCGTCGGCACCAGAAGCTGGTCGAGGAGTCACCGGCGCCCGCGTTCGACCCCGAGACCCGGGTGGCCATGGGTGCCGCTGCGGTGGCCGTGGCCCGAGCCTGCGGCTACGTCAACGCCGGCACGATCGAGTTCCTCTATCAGGACGGACAGTTCTTCTTCCTCGAGATGAACACCCGCCTACAGGTCGAGCATCCGGTCACCGAAATGGTCACCGGGCTCGACCTGGTCGCGGTGCAGCTGGCGGTGGCGTCCGGCGAACCCCTCCCCTTCGCCCAGGGCGACATCACCTCGCGGGGCCACGCCATCGAGTGCCGCATCAACGCCGAGGACGCAACGGCCGGGCGCTTCCTGCCGGCTCCCGGGCGCATCACCCGGTTGGTCGCCCCGGGCGGGCCGTTCGTGCGCTTCGACGGCGGCTACGAGTCCGGCGACGAAGTCAGCCCGGCCTACGACAGCCTCATCGCCAAGCTGGTGGTATGGGGCGCCGACCGCGAGCAGGCCCGGCGCCGCATGCTGCGGGCCCTCGACGAACTCGACGTGGTCGGGGTGCCCACCACCGTTCCGGCCCACCAAGTCATCCTCGACCACCCCGACTTCATCGCCGGCGCCTACTCCACTCGCTGGGTCGAGACCACGCTCGACCTCTCGCAGCTCGACGGCCGAGCCACGGCCCCGGCGATGACGCTGCCCGAGGTCGACCTGGGCAACGACGACACCGCGGTGCGGCGGGAGATCGACGTCGAAGTCGACGGTCGCCGTTACCGGGTGGCGGCCTGGGTGCCGCCCAACCGGGGTAGCGGGGGTCCGCCCGCACCGAGTGCGTCCAAGGCGGGAAGAGATGGCACGGCCACCGGCGAGGTCGCCGTAGCCATGCAGGGCACGGTGGTTCGGGTGCTGGTCTCCGTGGGGGACGAGGTCGCGGCCGGCGAAGCAGTGGTCGTCCTCGAGGCCATGAAGATGGAGAACCACATCGCGGCCGAAGTCGCCGGCACCGTCGTCGAGGTCAAGGTGGCCGAAGGCGATTCGATCGGCGCCGGCGACGTCGTCGTCGTCATCGACCCCGCCTGACCACAAACCGAGGGCTACTCGGCGGCCTCAGCCAACGCCTCGGCCAGCGCCGGGTGGACCAGCAGCGACTCGACGATGTCGGTGACCTTCAACCCGGCGGTGACCGCCAAGGCGATGACCGAGATCAGCTCGGCCGCGTGGCGACCGACGATCGAGCCGCCCAGCACCACCCCGGTGTTGGGGTCGGAGATGATCTTGACGAAGCCCCGGGCGTCGGCCTCGATCAGGGCCTTGGCCGACACCGAGAA
Organism: Actinomycetes bacterium; assembly: GCA_031399525.1. Lineage (GTDB taxonomy): Bacteria > Actinomycetota > Acidimicrobiia > Acidimicrobiales > CADCSY01 > JANNNX01. The sequence goes on from JANNOZ010000020.1 coordinate 3,446, forward strand.
CGGCACCTTGGTCACTCGGATCTTGCGGCCCTCGGCAAAGGCGTCAGCCTCGGCCAGGCCCACATCGGCGATCTCGGGATCGGTGAAGATGGCCGACGCGGCCTTGTCGTAGTCGAGGTGGCGGTGCGCTCGGGTGTGGCCGCCCATCACGTGCTCGGCCACCTTGCGGCCCTGCATCGAAGCCACCGACGACAGCGGCAACTTCCCGGACACGTCACCGGCGGCGTAGATGTGGCCCACGCTCGACTGGCAGTGCTGGTTGACCACCACGTAGCCACCCCGGTCGACCTCGACCCCGGCGGCATCGAGGCCCAACGTGTCGGTGTTGGGGATCGACCCGATGGCCAACAGAGCGTGTGAGCCGGTGACCACTCGACCGTCGTCGCAGCGCACGGTCACGGTGTCACCCTGGCGTTCGATGCTGGTGGCCCGGGCCCCCTTGAGCAGGCGAACCCCTCGCCGCAAGAAGTCGTCCTCGAGAGCCGCGGCCACCTCGGGATCCTTCTGGGGCAGCACCTGTTGGCGACTCACGATGAGGGTGACCTGGCACCCGAAGGAGGCGAACATGTGGACGAACTCGACGCCGGTCACCCCCGAGCCGACCACGATCAGATGCTCGGGTAGCTCAGGCGGCGGATAGGCCTGGCGGGTCGAGAGGACCCGCTCGCCGTCGAGGGTGACCCAGTCCGGGATACGGGGCCGGCTGCCGGTGGACAGGAGGATGGCGTCGGCCTCGAGTTCGGTGAGACCCGAAGGGGTCTCGACCACCACCTCGTGGGGCCCCTTGAGTCGCCCCGACCCGGCCATGAGCGAGACACCTTGGCTGGTGAGCAGGGTCGTGCTCGACCGGTTCAGTCGCTCCTGGATGCCCTGGATACGGGTGCGCAGGCCGTCGAGGTCGAGCTCGGCCGCAGCCTGGCCGGCCAGCCCCATGACCGATGCCTGGTCGACCCGGGCCATGGCCCCGCCGGTGGCGATCATGGCCTTGGACGGGATGCAGTCCCACAGGTGGGCGGCGCCCCCGACGACGTCACGCTCGATGAGCACGACCTCGGCGCCCAGACGGGCGGCGTGGGTGGCGGCCTGGTTGCCTCCCGGACCGCCTCCGATGATGACGAACCGGGTGACCATGGCCGCTCAGGGTACCGGCGGCACCCGAACTCGGATCGATACCTGTCGCCTGACGAACTCGGCTCAGTAGCTATCGGGATCCGACAGGCGGTGATCCGAGTTGGGCAGGCGATAGGCGGTGATCCGAGTTCGGCTCGGGCGGGGGCGGGCGACGTCAGGCCGGGGTGAGGACGTGGGGCATGCAGAGGTCGTCGTACTCGGCGATGACCACGTCGTCGGGGCTGTGGCCCTCGCCGCAGGCCGGGCAGTTGGGATCGCGGCGGATCTTGTAGGTGCGGAAGCTGGTCTCGAGGGCGTCGTAGGTCAGCATCCGACCGGCCAGGGTGTCGCCCAGATCGAGCAGATCCTTTATGGCCTCGATGGCCTGGAGCGAACCGATGATGCCGGGCAACACGCCGAGCACACCGGCCTCCGAGCACGACGGCGCCAGTTCGGGCGGGGGCGGCTCGGGGACCATGCACCGGTAGCACGGGCCGACCCAGGGGTCGAAGAGCGAGACCGACCCCTCGAAGCGGAAGATCGACCCGTGGACCACGGGGATCGACAGCTTGAGCGAGGCGTCGTTGACCAGGTAGCGGGTGGGGAAGTTGTCGGTTCCGTCGACGATGACGTCGTAGCCCTCGAAGATGTCGAGGATGTTGTCGGCACCCAGGCGCACGTCGTAGGTGACGACGTCGACGTCGGGGTTGAGCAGGGTCAGGGTCTGGCGGGCCGAGTCGACCTTGCGGTCACCGATGCGCTCGACGTTGTGGAGGATCTGGCGCTGGAGATTGGAGGCGTCGACCACGTCCATGTCGATGATGCCGATGGTGCCGGCACCCGCAGCGGCCAGATAGAGGGCTGCCGGCGAACCGAGGCCGCCGGCGCCGATGCAGAGCACCTTGGCGTCGAGCAGCTTGAGCTGGCCCTCGTCGCCGATCTCGGGCAGGAGCGTGTGGCGCTGGTAGCGGTTGCGCTGCTCGGGGGTGAGGGTGCGGGGCGCCCGCCAGGAGCGGCCCTCGTCCTTCCACTTGTTGAACCCGCCCGCCATCGAGGTGACGTTGGTGTAGCCGAGCTGGTTGAGGGTGTCGGCGGCGAAGGCCGAACGGGTCCCGCCGGCGCAGTAGACGAGGAGATGGGCATCGTGGTCGGGGACCCGGCCTTCGATGTTGGTCTCGAGCTGGCCCCGAGGGATGTGCAGGGCGCCGGGTAGGGCCCCCTGCTCGTGCTCGTCGGGCTCGCGGACATCGAGCACGACGATTGCCGGGTCGGCGGCGATCAGCGCCTCGGCCCCGGCCGTGTCGACCTCGGCGATCCGGGCTTTGGTCGCGTTGAGGAGGTCTCGGAAGGTCGCCATGGGCGAAAGCCTACCGGCCAGGTCAGGTATCGGGTCCGTCGTCCACCAGGGCGGGGAGGATCTCCGAGATCGGGCCCCGCACGACGGCGGCAGCCAGGTGGTCCATGGCAGTGGACTCGCCGTTGACCACGACCACGCGAGCACCGGTCTGCACGGCCAGCGGCACGATTCCGGCGATCGGGTACACCTGCAGGCTCGACCCGACCGCCAGCAGCAGATCGCAGTCGACCGCGGCCTGCTGGGCCCGGTGGAGGTCGGCGTCGACCAGCGACTGCCCGAAGGAGATGGTGGCCGCTTTGAGGATTCCGCCGCAGTCGAGGCAAGCAGGATCTTCCTCGCCGGCCCGCACCCGGTCGAGGGCTTCCTGCATCGGGCCGCCCCGGCCGCACGACAGGCAGGTCCAGCGGCGCATGGTGCCGTGGATCTCGACCACCCGGGCCGGGTCACTGCCCGCCTCCTGGTGCAGTCCATCGATGTTCTGGGTCACGAGGGTGTCGAGGTGGCCCTGGCGCTCGAGGGTGACCAGTGCCCGGTGCCCGGGGTTGGGCCGAGCAGTCCACGCCGGAGCATTCAGACGACCCTGCCAGGCCCGGCGACGGACTTCGGGGTCACCGACGTAGCGCTCGATGGTGGCGTCCCGCTCGGCGTCGGGATCGCGGGTCCACACGCCCTGGGGGCCCCGGAAGTCCGGGATGCCCGAGTCGGTCGAGATGCCGGCACCAGTGAGCACGACGATGCGCGACGCCTCGGCGAGCAACGCCCGCACCGCCGCCAGCTCATCCACCATCCGCCCATGCTCGCAGGTGTGCTTACGGAGCGGAACGTGGGCATGAGAAGACATGAAATTGCACGAGACGATGCTGTGTGGTTGCATGACCGCTCCGCTTCCCCGGCGCTCGAGTTGACCATCGTCCCGGAGATGCCCGCCATGACCGTCGATCCCACCGCCGCTCCCGTCCCGACCCCCGTCGCCGCCACCCCGTTGCGGCCGCCCACCGACACCCTCCACATCGTGGCCTGGCCCGACCCGATCATCGAGCGCTTCGGCTACGACCCCCGCTCGACCTACGTCGAGAAGTTCTGGCTGGGCGTCCTTGGCCCGTCGACGGTGTGGTTCCTGCGCCGAGTGGCCGACGGCTTCGAAACGTCACCTCAAGGCTTCGACCTCTCCCTGGCCGACACGGCCCGCTCGATCGGCCTCGGTGGCGAAGGTCGCAACTCACCCTTCGTGCGCACCCTCAGCCGGTGCTGCCAGTTCGAGTTGGCTCAACCCCAAGGCGAAGGCACCCTGGCCGTGCGCCGCAAGCTCCCACCCCTGGCCCTGCGCCAGCTCCGGCGGCTCCCCGAGGCACTCCAAGACGAACACCGCCTCTGGCAGGTGGCCAACGCCCATCGCAGCGACGACGGCGCCCTCGAACAGCTCGAACGCCGAGCCCGCCAACTCGCCCGCACCCTGGCCGACCTCGGCGAAGACCTCCCCAGCATCGAACGCCAACTCCTGCGCTGGCGCTTCCACCCCTCACTGGCCGGCGAGGCAGCAGCCTGGGCATGGGAGCAACACCACGGCGGCCAACTCGGCCAGCCACCCCTCCCCGCCGCCTGAGCGACACCTCCTCCTCACACCTGGTGTGGTGGGGGGCCTGAGGCCCACCACATGCCAGGTTTCGTACCATCAGGGGCCGAGGGTGCAACCAAACCCGGGCCCAGCGGCGTCTACCGGGTGTGGAGCCCATGATCGAAGTGAGCCAGGGCGCCTTCGTCGACTTCTACCGCCGGGTCTATCCCGAGACCGCCCGCCTGGCGCACCTGCTCACCGGCTCGACGATCGCCAGCGAAGACCTGGCCCAAGAAGCATTGCTAAGGGTCGCCGGTCGTTTCGGCGAGCTGGCCTCGCCCGATGCCTACCTGAAGGTGACGCTCACCAACCTGGCCGCCACCTGGCACCGCACCTCGACCCGACGCCAAGGACGAGAACAACGCAGCGCCCCACCCGAGGCCATTTCCCAATCAGCCAACGAACTCCTCGACGCATTGGCCCAACTGCCCTTCCGCCAGCGAGCCGTCTTGGTGATGCGCTACTGGGCTGACTGGACCGAAGCCGACATCGCCGCCGCTCTCGACTGCCGGCCCGGCACCGTCAAGACCGCGGCCAGCCGAGGCCTCGACCGCCTGCGCCGTGCACTGGAGGAGGACCGATGAGCCCCACCACCCTCGAAGACCGCCTGCGCCGCGACCTGGCCGAGCTGGCGCAGGCCACCCCCCTCCCCCGGCCCGACGCGCCCGCGGACGCGTCGACACCCGGCGCCTCGCCCGCGTTCCCGCCGGCCCAGCGGTCATGGTTGCGAGTCGGCGTCGGCGTCGCCGCTGCTGTCGTCGTTCTCGCCCTCGGGGTCCTCGTCGCCGTCCGAGAAGCCGGCGACACCAGCGCTCCGGCCGGCCCGCAACTCGAGCACATCACACCCGGCACCGACTGGGTCTGGCCCTCCGACGACGAGGAGGGGATCGACCGCTCCAGCCCCGAGGCCGTCGTCCGTGAGTTCGCCCGAGTCGTCCTGGGCGAAACCGATGTCGAGGTGACGGATTCCCTCCCGGCCGGCGCGAAACGACCCGCCGGGATCGACCTGCCCCGAGAGATCGTCCTTACCAGCGGGACACCCATCCAGTTCGTCGTCGCGCCGACCAGCAACGGCTGGGCCATCGGAAAGGTCTCCTTCCTGTCGGTGAACGCCACGCAGGAAGTGGTCCGGCAGCCCTGGGTCGCCCGTAGCCCTGAGGGGATCCGTCGTGGCGACGACGTCGCCGAGTTTGGCCCCTTCGCCTCCGACGACGAGGCCACGGACCTCCTCGCGCGGGCCGGCTTCGCCTCGATGATCGTCCTGGAGCTCGGCACCGACGGCCAGGTGGTCGGCGTGGTCGGGCTGTTGAAGGACGACCCCGCGCCCTACGCAACAAGGGGCACCCTCCTGGCCAGCTTCACGGGCAGCATCGGTGAGGCTGGGCGCCTCGGCGATACCGGTACCCAGATCTGCCTTCACCTGCGAGCTGGTAACCAGACCTACGGCAACTGCACCGCAACCGACCAGCCACAGCTCTTTGTCGTCGGCCCCGCTTCCTCGGATGGCGCACTGGCCTACGCCTTCCTCCCTACCGACCAGGCCGCCGATGTGGCCACAGTCGATGTACCAAACGCCACGACAGTCGACGACACCTTCGTCGTGGTGGCTCGGGCCAGCAATGTTGGGGTGGTGGTTTCCTTCCCGGACAGGATTCGCTCTGACACGCTTGCCCTCAGAGACGCTGGCGGCAACATCCTGGCCACCATGACCTTGACCGACGAGATCCCCAGTCCCGGCGTGGAGTGAGCCGGCACGTCCACGACGCTCCATATTTGGCTGGACTAGCTCCAGGTGGTGAGGAGTTCGACCAGGGTGCGGACGCCGAAGCCGGTGCCGCCCTTGGGGTTGGGGCCGTCGTCCTCGTCGCCCCGGGCCGGTCCGGCGATGTCGAGGTGGGCCCAGGGGACTTCGCCGACGAATTCCTGCAAGAACAGCCCGGCGGTCAGCGCCCCGCCGCCCTTGCCGCCCGAGATGTTCTTGATGTCGGCCACATCCGAGTCGATCAGCTTGCGGTAGGCGCTCGGCAGCGGGAGGTGCCAGACCGGCTCGCCCGCCGCGTCGGCCGCCGACTGGATGCGGGCGATGAGCGTGTCGTCGTTGCCCATCAGCCCGGCGATCTTCGACCCGAGGGCCACGATGCACGCCCCCGTGAGGGTGGCCAGATCGACGATGGCATCGGGCTCGTCCTCGACCGCCAGCGACAGCCCGTCGGCCAGCACCAATCGACCCTCGGCGTCGGTGTTGAGCACTTCGACGGTGGTCCCGTTGCGGATCTTGAGCACGTCTCCGGGCTTGGTCGCATGACCGCCGGGCATGTTCTCGGTCATGGGCACGTAGGCCACGACCTTCACGGGCGGGGCCAGGGCGGGCAACGCCGACATGGCGGCGATGACCGCGGCGCCGCCGGACATGTCGGTCTTCATGGTCATCATCCCGTCGGCTGTCTTGAGCGACAGCCCGCCCGAGTCGAAGGTGATGCCCTTGCCCACCAGCGCCACTGTGGCCGTGGGCTCGACGTCGGCCGGCGGCGTATAGGTCATCTTCACCAGGCGGGGCGGCTCGTCCGAACCGGCGGCCACGCCGAGCAACCCGCCCAGGCTGAGGTTGGCGGCCTCGACCTCGTCGATGATCTCGACCCGCACCCCGACCCCGCCCAGCACCTCGGCGGTCAGCTCGGCGAATGCCTTCGGGCTCTTGCCCCCGGCCGGCTCGTTGACCAAGTCGCGGGCCAAGTGCACCGCGGCGGCAATCACGCCGGCCCGAGCCACGGCGGCCTCGTCGCCTCCGACGAACGTGGCCGACTCGATCTGCGGGGCCTTGGGATCGGCCAAGTACTTCCCGAACCGGTAGGCGGCCAGGGCCATCCCTTCGGCGATGGGTCCGGCGTCGAGGCCAGCGGTCATCACGGCGATGCTCGGGCGCTTCCACGCCTGGCGAGCGATGGCCGCCCCGGCTCGACGGAGGTCGTCGGCCTCGGGTTCGCTCACTCCCACACCGGCCACCACAACTACCCCGCCCTCGGGTCGGGGGATGGTGGCGGTTGAGCCAGCCGACCCGTCGAAATTGAGGTTCTCGAGGACGGCGGTGAGCTCGGCATCGTCGGCGCCGAGAAGCGTGGGCCCCGTGGCCACCAGGAAGGCGATGACTTCCACGCCGTCAGGGATGGTCTCGGCGACCGACAGGGCAACAGTCATGACCACGACCTCCATGAGGAGCTTCGGTGACGGGGAGCCCGAGGCTACCGAGCCCCCCGTAGTGGCCTCTTCCCGGCCTGACGTCGCGAGGCTTCGCTACCCTGCGTCACGTGAATCGGACGTCGGCGCCCATCTCCCCACCCTCCCGTCGCGTCAAGCGCGACACCGTGATCAGCGGACTCATCTTGATCGCCATGGTGGTCGGGGCGATGTGGTGGATCGACCGCGTCCGCAGCCAAGACAACGTGAGCACTGCCGGTCTGGTCTGGCCCGTGTCGACCGGCCCCGATTGGCCCGACGACGTTCAGCGCGGCGCCGACTCGGTCGTCCTGCCGGTTGACGTCGACGCTGATGACCCCGACGTCGCCGACATCGTGACCCAGACGCAATTGGCGTGGATTCTTGATCGAGCCTCGAGTCAGCTGCCGCCGGACTTCCGTTCGCTGACTCCAGACGAGGTCCAACTCCGGGAAGCTGAGTTGACTCAGCTCCAACGAGAACGACTGGGTCCATTGGTCGACGCCGTCTTCACCGGCTCGGCCCACGAGTCCCAGCGAGACGGGCTCGGCAAAGCAGTCGTCTTCGCTGACTACACCTTCCGCGTGACGAACCTCAACATCTCGACCCTGTCGATGAAGGACGGGAAGGCGACTGTGAAAGGCACGGTCACGACGTCATCGAGCGCCACCGTCGGCGTCGAGTCGGCCCAGACCCCTGGCGGGACGTTTGCCAACAGCCCCACCTCGCCATTCGAAGCCCACCTCCACCGCGACGGGTCCGGGCACTGGCGAGTCGACCGGTGGCAGGTCCAGAACGGCTGAGCGGGTCGAGTCCCTATCGTGGTCCACACTTTCCTGTGGACCACGAGTTCTGTGGCGGTAGGGTCGGAACATGGCCAAGCGGAACCTCACGCTTCAACTCGACGACTCGGTGGTGCAGGACGCACGTCTGCTCGCCGCGCAGCGAGGGCGGTCGATCAGCGGGCTCGTCGCCGACGAGCTGACTCGGCTGATCGACGAGAACCACGCCTACACCGAAGCCAAGGAGCGCTCGCTGCGTCGACTGGCCCGCGGGTTCGACCTCGGAGGCGGCCCGTACGCCACCCGTGACGAACTCCACGAGCGCTGAGCGGTGCCGGTCGAGGTGTTCGTCGACACGAACGTCCTGCTCTACGCCCATGACACGAGCGCCGGAGTGCGCCATCACATCGCCCGCCAGCGCGTGGCTGACCTGTGGGCATCGGGCACGGGGGCGCTGAGCACACAGGTCCTCCAGGAGCTCTACGTCAACCTCACTCGCAAGCTGCCCCGACCGCTCCGTCGCTCAGACGCACGCCAGCTCGTGGCTGATTACGCGACCTGGAACGTCGTGACGATCGGCCCCGCCGACGTGCTCGACGCCGTCGACCTCGAAGGACGCCACCGTCTCTCGTTCTGGGACTCGCTCATCGTCCGAGCCGCGGTCAGCTCGGGCGCCGCGACGCTGCTCACCGAGGACGTGCAACACGGCCGGACCATCGCCGGTCTGCGGATCGAGAACCCGTTCGCCTGAGACGCGGCGGCTCGCGCGGACGTGGACTAACGAAACGAGACCACTCGTGCGTCTTCACCGAGTGGAGGAGAACGAACCGCCGGCCCGTTTGCTGGAACTGTGCGAATCCCTGTTTGCTCGCCTCGTCGGCACGCTGGTGCTGAGCGGCTGTGACCGGTGGTCGGCCGAGGACATCGCCCAGGAGACCTGTACCCGACTTTGGGAGCGATGGCCCTCGGTCTCCCAGATGGAGGCACCCGAGAGCTGGGCCTTCCGGGTGGCGTTCAATCTCGAACGTTCCCGACTTCGCCGACTCCGGGTGGCACGACGGCATTCGTCGCAGGGTCTCGACCAGACGGCGCAATCGGTCCCGGGGCCCAGCGCCGACGGCCTGGCCCTCAGGGGGGCGCTTCAAGCCCTTGCGCTGCGCCAGCGTCAGGCCGTCGTCCTGCGCTACTTCGCGGACCTGAACATTTCCGAGACGGCTGACGTCATGGGTTGCGCCCCGGGCACGGTCAGTGCCCTCACCCACCAAGCGATCGTGTCGCTCCGTCAGCTCCTGGTGATCGACATGGAGGAGGTCGCCGACCGTGCCTGAACTCACCGATCTGATGGGGGACGCCGCCCGACCCTCGAACACGAGTTTCGACGTCGACTCTGCTCGCCATCGACTGCGCCAACGTCGACGACGCCGCCGCCTCGGCGCGGTGGGCGCGGTGGTCGTCGTGGCCGTCATCCCGCTTTCGGGCCTCCTGCTCCGGCCAGACCAGAACCGATCGACCGGCGTAGTCACGAAGCCGCCGACGACCGTCTCCACGACAACGACCCCCTCCACCACGACGACGATCACGATCACGACCACGACCACGACCACGACCACGACGGCCCTGACTGTCGACGCGCCGCTCGAGTCCGTCGATTGGTCACGAGTCGCCTATCCGGTCGACTGCGACTCCTTCGGATTTGTGATTCAGGCCGTGGCCTACATCGAGCCGACGCCAGGCACACAGATCGCCTTGGTCATGGTCCGCTGCGATGTCGGCGCCGGAAGCCCTTCGTCGGCCCTCTTTGCCTTCGACGCGGCGATCTCGACCACCGAGGCCCGTCTGATCCAGACGTTGATCGATCCGCTCGAGGACCTCCACGCTCTGGATCTCGCCAACGGCGGCGTGATCGCCGGCGACGCGCTGACGGTGGCGGTCGACGTCTCCGGATACTCGGCGCCCGGCATCACCCGAGCCACCCCTGACATCCAGACCACCCTGACCTGGCAGTGGGACGGCACCAGGTATCGACTGTCGTCACCCGTTCCCGAACACAACGGGTACTGCGTGGACGGCCGGACCTCGGAGGGCTCGCCCTCGACAACGGCCGACTGCGGGCGAGACGAGACCAGCTAGCGCCGCCCGCAGCAACTAGACGGTCCGGCGACGCCGGAGGACCAGCACGGTCCCGCCCAGCATCGCCACCGTCATCAGCGCCAGCACGAGCCATGCGTGGACGACTGGACCGCCGAAGGTGGTCGCAAACGGGTCCGGACCGGCGCTGGCCTTCCCACCGAGGCCGAGGGAGCCGCCGATCGCTTCGAACCCCCACCGGGTGACCAGGACGTCGCTCATCACGCGACCGACCGAGGTCATGGCTGCCCTCGGGACGAGGATCCCCGCGAAGAGGACGTGAGGGAAGCAGATCATGGGCAGCGCGAGCGTCGCCTGCGTCGTGTCCGCCACGGCCGCCGATGCCAGTATTCCGATGGACAGGGCCGCCACGGAGACCAACGACGCCGTCACGCCGAGTTGGAGCCACGTGGTGAGGTCGAGGGAGGGCAGCCGGTCGGTGGCCCTGAGGGTTGCGAACATGCTCACGTTGACGACGAGCAGGACCGGCACGAGCACGGTGACCTTGGCGGCGACATAGGCAGTGGTCCGGACGCCGCTGCGTCGGTCCCGTCGCACGATCGGCATCTCGGTGACAACTTGGAGCAGCCCGTAGGTGAGGCCGAAGAAGAACGAGGCGAAGCAGATCCAGTACGACTCCTGGACCGCGGTCAACGACCGCTCTGCGCCGTCGAGGCCCCCCGGGGGGAACAAGGTCGCCATCATCAGGGTCACCATCAGCGGCGATCCGAGGAGGATGGCCAGCGTCAAGCGGCTGCGGGTGAGTTGGGATGCGCTCCGGCTCGTGAGCGACCGCCACTGCCTCCCGAATGACGTCCTGGGCTTCGCCGGCACCGCAGTCAGCGATGAGGTGACGGGCCCACGGATGGTCTGGTTCGAGGTCGACGTCGGCGACGTCGGCGACATCGGCGACGTCGCCGCCGCGACGAGCATCGGGTAGACGTCGGCCAGGTCGTCGACGCCGAAGTGGCGACGAGCTTCGGTTGGGGAGCCGACGAAAGCGACCGACCCCCCGACGGCGAGGAACACGACCAGGTCGCACCGATCGATGTCGACCGGCGAGTGAGTGGTGACCACAACGGTGGAACCGTCGGATGCGATCCCACGGAGTCGAGCGAGCAGCGCGGTCGAGGCGGCGGGGTCGAGGCCCGAGGTCGGCTCGTCGAGGAGGAAGAGTCGAGGGGTGGCGAGTAGTTCCACGGCGACGCTGACTCGCTTGCGCTCCCCACCGCTCAGGCGCCTCACCACCGACTGACGACGGTGGGTGAGACCCATGGCCGCGATCACCTCGTCCACCCGTCGGCCACGGGTCTCGGATGAGCCCGGCAGCACGAGCGAGGCCGCCGACCCGACGACGCGGTCGACGGTCAGGTCGAGCGGGACGATGTCGTCCTGGGGCACGTAGCCGAGGTGTCGCTCGTCCCCCCAGCGGTCGGGCTCCAGCCGATGGGTCACGTGGCCCAGCGTTGGCGCAACCAGGCCACCGAGCATGGCCAAGATCGTCGACTTTCCCGCCCCGCTCGGGCCCGCCAGCGCCACCAGGCATCCAGGGTCCAACGAGAGGTTCACATCTCGCAGCAGGGTGACGCCGTTGCGTCGGTGGGACACCGAGCGAAGGGTGACGACGGGCTCGTCGTCGGGCGGGAGCCCTCGCTCGGACTGGTGGATGGTGGTGACTGCGGTCTGGGACATCTCGGACTCCTGGATTCGATGACTGTCCGGCCATCGTCAGGGCACCGAGCGCCAGCCTCTAGTTCAGAAGGTGTATCAATCCGGTTCAATAGGTGAACTGACTCGCCGACCTCAACCTCGATACGGTTCGGGGATGCCGGAGTACCCGACCTTCTGCCCGGTGGCCAAGGCCGCCGATGTGCTGTGCGAACGTTGGGCCATCCTCGTAGTGCGCGAACTCCTGTCCGGCAGCAGTCGGTTCAACGAGCTCCGCCGAGGCATCCCTTCCTGCCCACCGGCCACGTTGTCCAAGCGCCTCAAACAGCTGGAGCAAGCCGACGTGGTCGAGCGGGTGCAGGTACGCGATTCGGTCTCCTACACCCTCACCGAGGCCGGCCGGGAGCTGTTCCCCATCGTGCTGGCGTTCGGGGAATGGGGTCAGCGGTGGGCCCGAAGCAACTACTCGGACAGCGATCTCGACGCCGACGAGCTGCTCTGGGACGTGCGCCGATACCTCGACCCAGCCGGGCTCGGTCGTGATTCATGTGTGGTGATGCTCGACCTCGGGCTCCTCCCCGCCGTCCGAAAGCCCTACTGGCTCGTCGTCGACTCGGGGGCGGTCGACCTGTGCGATGTGGACCCCAGGCGGGAGGTGGATGTCACCGTCGCTGCCCACTTGCGGACCCTCACCCAGGTCTGGATGGGCGACACGACCTTCGTCGCCGCGGCGCGCCAGGGAGAGATCGTGTCCAACGGTCCACGAGACCTCGTCCGGCGCATCCCGTCATGGCTGGGCCAGCACCCGATACTGGCGCCCATCCCCTCCGCGCGCCTGACTCCGACCCGCAAGTTCGACCTGCGGGTCGAGAACCCGTTCACCTGACGACCCCACCCGCAACCGCCGGGACCGCCCCACCAGGTCGGTAGCCTGGCTGGCCCATGGCGTCCAAGGACTATCTCGCGGCAGCCCGAGAGCGGGTCGTCGTCTTCGACGGCGCCACGGGCACCAACCTGCAGACCCGCAACCTCACCGCCGACGATTTCGGGGGGGCTCAGTTCGAGGGCTGCAACGAGTTGCTCATCGCCACCCGGCCCGACGTCATCCGCGACCTGCACGCCAGCTTCCTCGACGTGGGTGTCGACGTGGTCGAGACCGACACTTTCGGCACCCTGTCGGTCACCCTGGCCGAGTACGGGATCGCCGACCGCGCCTACGAGCTGTCCCGCCAGGGCGCCGAGCTAGCTCGCCAGGTGGCCAACGACTACTCCACCCCCGACCGCTACCGGTGGGTGGCCGGCTCGATCGGGCCGGGCACCAAGTTCCCCAGTTTGGGCAACATCGCGTTCGCCGAGATGCGCGACGCCTACGAAGAGCAGGTCGCCGGCCTGCTCGCCGGGGGCGTCGACCTGCTCATCATCGAGACCGTGTTCGACCTGCTCCAGGCCAAGGCCGCCATGGTCGGCGCCCGTCGGGCCATGGCGGCGGCCCAGCGCCAGGTGCCCATCCAGGTCCAGGTCACCATCGAGCTGACCGGACGCATGCTGCCCGGCACCGAGATCGGCGCGGCCCTGACCGCCCTCGATGCCATGCGCCCCGACGTCATCGGCATCAACTGCGCCACCGGTCCGGCCGAGATGTTCGAGCACCTCCGGGTGCTGTCCCAGCAGTCGCGGGTACCCATCTCGTGCCTGCCCAACGCCGGGCTGCCTTCGGTGGTCGACGGCCACATGCACTACGACCTCACCGCCGACGAGCTGGTCGAGTACCACACCCGCTTCGTCACCGAGCTGGGCATCAGCGTGATCGGTGGCTGCTGTGGCACCACCCCCGAGATGCTCAAAGCCGTGGTCGACGCCTGCGGCGGCCTGACCCCCGCGGCCCGCACCCCCCAGTTCGAGCCCGGCGCGGCCTCGATCTACACCGCCGTGCCGTTCCGCCAGGAGAACTCGGTGCTGTTGGTCGGCGAGCGCACCAACGCCAACGGCTCGAAGAAGTTCCGCGAGGCCATGCTGGGCGACGACTGGGACACCACCGTGGCCATGGCCAAGGAGCAGGTGAAGGAGGGCGCCCACGTCCTGGACGTCTGCGTCGACTACACCGGCGAGGACGGCGTGGCCGACATGACCGAGGTGGCCAGCCGCTTCGCCACCCAGGCCAGCCTCCCTCTCATGCTCGATTCGACCGAGCCGCCGGTCATCGAGACCGGCCTCCAATGGATCGGCGGCAAGGCCATCCTCAACTCGGTCAACCTCGAGGACGGCGACGCCCCCGGCACCCGTCTCGACCGCTTCTTGTCGCTGGCCCGCGAGTACGGCGCCGCGGTGGTCTGCACCTGCATCGACGAGGAGGGCCAGGCCCGCACGGCCGAATGGAAGCTGCGGGCGGCCACCGCCATCCACGACCTGGCCGTGGGCCGCTACGGCCTCGACCCCAGCGACCTGCTCTTCGACCCACTCGTCCTGCCCATCTCCACCGGCATGGAGGAAGGTCGGGGCGACGGCCGCGAGACCATCGAGGGCATCCGGGCCATCAAGGCGGCCCTGCCCGGGGTGTCGACGATCATCGGGCTGTCCAACATCAGCTTCGGGCTGAGCCCCGCAGCCCGCCACGTCCTCAACTCGGTCTTCCTTCACGAGTGCCAGGAGGCGGGTCTCGACGCGGCCATCGCCCACTCGGGCCGGATCGTGCCGCTGTCCAAGATCGACCCGGCCCATGTCGAGATCTGCCTCGACCTCATCTACGACCGCCGACGCGACGGCTACGACCCGCTCCAGGCCCTCATCGCCGCCTTCGAAGGGGTCAGCTCGGCCGGCATCGAGAAGGAGGACCGCTCGGATTGGCCGGTGGGCGATCGGCTCGAAGCCCGCATCATCGACGGCGACCGCGACGGCCTCGAAGCCGAGCTCGACGAGGCCATGACTGCGGGAATCGCTCCGCTCGCCATCGTCAACGACCATCTGCTGGCCGGCATGAAGGTGGTCGGTGAACTGTTCGGCTCGGGCCAGATGCAGCTCCCGTTCGTGCTCCAATCGGCCGAAACGATGAAGTCAGCGGTGGCCTACCTCGAACCGCACATGGAAAAGGCCGACGAGGGCGGCAAGGGCCGCCTGGTGCTGGCCACGGTCAAGGGCGACGTGCACGACATCGGCAAGAACTTGGTCGACATCATCCTCACCAACAACGGCTACGAGGTCTTCAACCTCGGCATCAAGGTGTCGGTGGGCGAGATGATCGAGAAGGCGCTCGAGGTCAAGGCCGACGCCATCGGCATGAGCGGGCTGCTGGTCAAGTCGACGCTGATCATGCGCGAGAACCTCGAGGAGCTCAACACCCGAGGTCTGGCCGGCGACATCCCGATCCTGCTGGGCGGCGCGGCGCTGACCCGGACCTACGTCGAGCGGGACCTGCGCGATGTCTATGACGGGCGGGTCTTCTACGGCAAGGACGCGTTCGAGGGCCTCCATGTGATGGACCGTCTGGCCGAGCTCAAGGCCGGCGGCGTCGACGATCCGGCGTGGGGCCGGGAGGCCGGCGGGCGCGATCTCCCGGCCCGGCGCTCGGTGCGCGACGCCGATCTCCCCGAGCCCACGGTCACCCGCTCGCCGACGGTCGAGACCGACAACCAGCTGTTCACCCCGCCGTTCTACGGCAGCCGGGTGGTCAAGGGCATCGCCCTCGACGACATCGTGGGCTACGTCAACGAGACCGCCCTCTTCCGCAACCAGTGGGGCTACCGGCCCGAGGCGGGCGAGTCCGACACCGACTTCAAGGACCGTATCCGAGCCGTCTTGCGCGAGCAGCTCGACATCGCCAAGGCCGACGCCCTGCTCGTGCCCCAGGTGGTCTACGGCTACTTCCCGGCCAACGCCGACGGTGACGACCTCGTCGTGTGGACCGACGAGACGGCCACGGTCGAACGGGCCCGGTTCCCCTTCCCCCGCCAGCGCAAGGAACCGTGGCTGTCGGTCGCCGACTTCTTCCGACCGGTTGGGTCCGGCGAGGTCGACGCCGCCGCTTTCCACATCGTGACCATGGGCGCGGCGGTGTCCGAGCGCACGGCCGAGCTGTTCGCCGCCGACCGCTACATCGACTACCTGTTGCTGCACGGCCTCGGCGTCGAGATGGCCGAGGCCCTGGCCGAGCTGTGGCACCGGCGCATCCGGGAGGAATGGGGCTTCGCCGCCGAGGACGGCCCCACCCTCACCGGGCTGTTCCGCCAGCAGTATCGGGGTGGGCGCTACTCGTGGGGCTACCCGGCCTGTCCCGATCTCGAGGACAACCAAACCGTGGCCGAGCTGCTCGGCGCCGACCGGCTGGGCATCGAAGTGTCCGAGGACACCGGCTACCAGTACCAACCCGAGCAGACCACCTCGGCAATCATCTGCCACCACCCCCAGGCCAAGTACTTCGTCGTCTGACCGGGACGCGCACTCGGGATACGGTCGGTGAGGTGGACCCGGACCGAGGCCCTTTCGAGTCGACGCCCCGACCTCGACGTGGCACCGAGCCACCCCCCGGCCGCCTGGTGCGCCTGGGGTTGGTGGTGGAGGCCGGCACGTCGCCCGGGCAGCTGGGACTCCTCGCCGGCGTGGCGTCTGCGGCCGGAGTCGGGATGATCTGGGTCGATGCCCGCGACGGGACCGACCCGTGGCCTGCCCTGACTGCGCTTACCGCCCGACGCGCTGACGTCGGTATCGGTGCCCACCTCTGGCTGAAGTCCGGCCGATCGCGGGTGGTAGCGCTCGGGCGGGACGCGAACGGGCTCGACGCCGACGCGTCCGGCAACCCGCTCGAGCTCTCGCTCCTCGGTGCCGATCCGGCCACCCTCGTCGATGCCGCAGCCGACCTCCGCCGACGCGTCGGCTCACGAGTGGCTATCGGCCGGGAGTGGCGCCCGTCCGGCCCCGCGCCGGGCGAAGGGCCAGGGGACGACCTCGACCACCTCGTCGTCGTCGCCAGCGCGGACCGGCAGCTCCACGCCACCGTCGACCAACTCGGCCGCCGTCTGGACGACTGGACCCCTGGGGCGAGACCTGGCATCGCCGTGCTGGCCCCGGTATCCATCGGCCGCACGACAGCCGAGGCCGGAGCCCGAGCGTCGCTGACCCGCCACCACCCCTACGGCCACCCGAAGGATGCCGGCCTCTTCGGCACCCTCGAACAGGTCCACGAGGCGGTGGTTGCCCTGGCCGACGCCGGGACCACCGACCTCCGCTGCGTACTGCCCGACCTCGGCGATCTGGTCGACGCCGTGGGCCAGTTGACCGCGGCTGTCGTGCGCCCCTGAGGCCATTTGACGCCCCTTGACAGCGTCACAGTCCGTCTAGATACTTGTGCCGAAGCTCGACAGATGTTCGTTGCGCGAAGGCCCGGGGGGGCAAGCGAGCGACATCGACACCGTCCCGCCCCAGGGTGGACGCGATCGCACGGGGGGTGCGGCGCACATGGCCTACGAGACCCGATTCGGTTCTCTCGACGAGCACGATCAGGGTGGTGTCGAGGTGATCGACGACGACCCTCGGCACTACGTGTTCTCCAACATGTTCGACGTCGCCCGCCGTTCCAAGCCCTGGGAGCAGGTGGCCGTCGGCAAGAACCAGGAGTACGTGCTCGAGGTGGTGCGAGCGGAGGGCGAGTCGCCGTGGCGGACGGCGGCCCATGACCAGTTCGCGCTGGTCATGGACGGCGCCGTCGAGATCGAGCTGTGTGATCCCGAGCAGGACCTGTTGGCGCAGGACGCTCAGGGGTCGGTCGGCCTGCCGGCGGCACCCGAGGGCCGGGCCATGGGCAGGGTCCGCGCCGGCAAGGGCCACATGACCCTGCTCCCAGGCGGCGCCGCCTACCGGTGCCGGGCCGACCGACCCAGCGTGTTGCTCATCCAGACCATCGAAGGCCCCGACACCCGCTACCGGTGGAGCCAGATCTGCCAGACGTACTGAGCCCCGAGACCTCGGGGCTCGCACCCGCATCCAGGAGGGCACCATGACCGTGACCGACGAGATCGTCGTCGAGGCGTCCGAGCCCGACGAACACGGCTACCGGACCTACACGCTGGGGGAGTTCGCCTTCCGTCGCGACGAGTACTTCGTCCACGTCGCCTGGCCCACCGGCTCCCACCTGATCTCGGCCGACGCCTTCCTCCGAGCCATCCAGCGCGACGTGGCCTGGGACTTCTTCTACGGGACGGTGAACTTCGACGGTGTGGTCGGCACCGTCAACCACTACGGCGACGTCGACCTGTTCGCCGGCCGCTACAACGATGCATACCGCAAAGCCGAACTGGACCACGTCGAGAACTTCCCGGCGCCCCAGATCCGGGCGACGTTCGAGGCGATCCTGGCCGATTGGACCAACGACGGATTCGACCCGTTCGCCAGCCCAGCCGAGACCGGCAGCGCGTTCGGAGACAAGCACGGTGACAACCTGGCCGCGGTGACCCGGCGGCGGGTGACGGCGGCCCGCATGGTGGGCGTGCCCGGCGACGAGGTGACCCGCAGCGACGAGAAGGGCTTCCCGGTCAACCGGCAGTTCGCCGACGTCGACCAGACCGAACCCGAGATCCAGGCCGAAGCCGGTTTCGAGGACCAGGTCTGCTCGTTCAACCTGTTCGCCTACCTGTCGCGCTCCGACGTCACCTGGAACCCCTCGGTGGTGTCGGTCTGCAAGAGCAGCCTCTACTGCCCCACCACCGAGGAGTACATCCTCCCGATCATCCACGGCAACGACCGAGTCGAGTGGTTCGTGCAGCTCTCCGACGAGATCCAGTGGGATGTCGAGGATCGCGACACCGGCGCCATGCGGGCCCGGGTGGTCATGAAGCCGGGAGACGTGGCCGCCATGCCGGCCGACATCCGCCACCAGGGCTACGCCCCCAAGCGGGCGATGCTGCTGGTCTGGGAGAACGCCTCTCCTGATCTGCCGGGCCTGATAGCCAGCGGCAAGGCCCCGACCGTCCCGGTCGAGTTCTAGGCCCGACGACCAGACCGGGGGGGCACGGCGTTGCAGGACAAGCTGCTCATCGGGGGACAGTGGGTCGATGCCGCCGACGGCCGTACCTTCGAAACCCGCGACCCGCACGACCTGTCGCTCCTGGCCGAAGTAGCCGAGGCCGGGACCGAGGACGTCGACCGGGCCGTGGCGGCTGCCGGGCGGGCCTTCCCCGGGTGGTCGGCCACGTCGGCGGCCGAGCGGGGTCGGACGCTGTTGCGGTTGGCCGACTTGGTCGAGGAGCACCTGGACGAACTCGCCCTGCTCGAATCGCACGACACCGGTCACCCGCTGCGCGACGCCCGGATGCTCGACGTGCCCCGGACGGCGGCAACCTTCCGTTACTTCGGCGGGATGGCGGACAAGGTCGAGGGGTCGGTGGTGCCGGTCGACCCTGGCTTCCTCAACTACGTGACCCGAGAGCCGGTGGGCGTGGTCGGCCAGATCGTCCCGTGGAACTTCCCGCTGATGTTCACCAGTTGGAAGATGGGCCCCGCGCTGGCCGCCGGCAACACCGTGGTCCTCAAGCCGGCCGAGCTGACGCCGCTGAGCACGCTGCGCATCGCCGAGCTGGCGGCCGAAGCCGGCGTGCCCGACGGGGTCATCAACATCGTCCCCGGCCTCGGTCCAGTGGCCGGCGCGCACCTGGCCGCCCACCCCGACGTGGCCAAGATCTCCTTCACCGGATCCACCGCGGTTGGCCGCAGCATCGTCGAGGCGTCGGCCGGCAACCTCAAGCGGGTCCACCTCGAACTCGGGGGCAAGGGGGCCAACATCGTCTTCGATGACGCCGACCTCACCGCCGCCGTCCAGGGTTCGGCGTTCGCCATCTTCCACAACCAGGGTCAGGCCTGCATCGCCGGATCCCGCCTGTTGCTGCACGAGGCCATCGCCGAGGAGTTCCTCGAGCGTTTCGTCGCCCTGGCCCGCTCGATCCGGATCGGCGACCCCCGCCAGCCCGACACCGAGATGGGTCCCCTGACGTCGCCTGAGCATCGGGACCGCGTCCTCGCCTACGTCAAGGTGGCCGAGGACGAGGGGGGCCAGGTGCTCCTGGGTGGTCGGGTACCCGACCAGCCCGATCTGACCAACGGGTGTTACGTGCTGCCCACGATCGTGCGAGCAGATCCTCGAGACCGCGTGTGTCGAGAGGAAGTGTTCGGACCGTTCGTGACGGTCAGCGCCTTTGCCGACGAGGCGGAGGCGCTGGCCGTCGCCAACGGTGTCGACTACGGCCTGGGGGGCGGGCTCTGGACCCGCGATCTGGCCCGAGCCCACCGGGTGGCGGGAGGGATGCGCACCGGGATGGTGTGGATCAACAGCTACAAGCGGGTGAGCCCGGGGTCGCCCTTCGGCGGCGTCGGTCGCAGTGGGTACGGGCGGGAGATGGGATTCGAAGCGATGCACGAGTACACCGAGGCGAAGTCGGTGTGGGTCAACGTCGCCGCCAACCTGCCCGCGTGGTACGCCCGACCGACGTGGTGATCGCGCCGTTCACCCACGATGCCCTGGCCGGCCGGGTGGTCTTCGGGATCGGCCGGGTCGTCGAGGTGGCCCAGGAGGTGCGTCGCCTGGGGGGCGACCGGGTGCTCCTCATCGGCGGAGGGGGAGCCAACCAGGCCGCGGGCGACGACATCGCCGAGCGCCTCGGCCCGCGGTTGGCCGCCCGACACCTCGAGGTCCGCCAGCACGTACCCGAGACCCTGGCGGCAGACGCGGTGGCGACCGCCAAGCAGGTCGGAGCCGACACCGCGGTCACCGTCGGCGGCGGGTCGGCGACCGGGTTGGGCAAGGCGGTGGCGGTGGAGCTCGACCTGGCGCTGCTGGCCGTTCCCACCACCTACGCCGGCTCCGAGATGACCCCGATCCACGCCACCACCGGGCACCACAAGCGCACCGGGCGCGACCTACGAGCCCTTCCTCGCACGGTGGTCTACGACCCGGCCCTGACCGTCGACCTGCCCCAGGCCGTCACCGCGGCGACCGGCATGAACGCGGTCGCCCACTGCATTCATGCGCTCTCGGCCCCGGCCACCGACCCGGCAGTGGACCTCGGTGCCGCCTCCGCCCTGGCCGCCCTGGCCTCGGCGCTGCCCCGCTGCGTCGAGCATCCCGACGATCTGGAGGCCCGGGCCGAGGCCCTTTGGGGCGCGTCGATGGCTGGTCGAGCCCTGGCCGTCACCGGCACCGGCCTCCAGCACCGCCTGGCCCACAGCCTCGGCGGGACCTTTGGCTTGGTCCACGGACAGGTCCACGCCGCCCTGCTCCCCCAGCTCACCGCGTGGAACACGCCCGCCGTCCCGGCGGCCATGGCCGCGGCGGGGCGGGCGTTGGGAGTCGACGCTTCGGAGGTGGCCGGCGCCACCTTCGACCTGGCGGCCCGATTGGGCACCCCGACCAGCCTGGTGGGGCTCGGGGTCACTGAGGACGACCTGGAGGTGGTGGCCGATCTCTCCCTCGATGACGCCGCCGCCAACCCCCGCCCGCTCGATCGAGACTCGTTGCTCGCTCTGCTCCGTGCCGCCTGGGTGGGCGACCGCCCGAGTGGAGCGGGGACGCCGGGCCCGCACCCATGACCGGAGAAGGCAGACACGACGACAGGAGCACGGGATGGCTGACAGGATTCGGATGGACCGCGTGCGGCTGGGGGCCGCGGGTGGCGTAAGTCGGAGGCGGTTCCTCGGTGTCGCCGGGGCCGGGGCCGCCGGCGCGGTGGTGCTGGGCAGTGGTGGCCTGCTCGCGGCCTGTGCCGACGACGACGACTCGGGCGGGGGCGGAGGCGGAGGCGGCAGCAGCACCATCACCATCGGCTACGTCACGCCCCGCACCGGCGCGCTCGCCCCGTTCGGCGAGGCCGACTCGTTCGTGCTCGAGCAGATCCGGGCGCTCTACCAGGACGGGATCGAGATCGGTGGGACGACCTACGCCCTCAAGATCATCGACCGCGACAGTCAGTCCGACTCGGCGCGGGCCAGCGAGGTTGCCCAGACACTGATCGTCGACGACGGGATCGACCTCATGCTGGTGTCGTCGACCCCGGATACGACCAACCCGGTAGCCGACCAGTGCGAGACCAACCAGGTCCCCTGCATCTCGAGCGTCGCGCCGTGGCAGCCGTACTACATCGGCCGGGGTGCCGACCCCAGCGACCCGTCCACCGCCTTCGACTGGACCTACCACTTCTTCTGGGGATTGGAGGACATCATCGGCGTGTTCCTGGCCATGTGGGGCGAGGTCGACACCAACCAGGTGGTCGGCGCCCTGTGGCCCAACGACCCGGATGGCAACGCCTGGGGCGATCCGACCAACGGCTTCCCCACCCCGCTGACCGAAGCCGGCTACACGATCGTCGACCCCGGCCGCTACACCGACGGGACCTCCGACTTCTCGGCCCAGATCGCCACATTCAAAGAGGAGGGGGTGCAGATCCTCACCGGCGTCCCCATCCCCCCAGACTTCACCACCTTCTGGACCCAGGCTGCCCAGCAGGGCTTCGAGCCCCGGGTCGCCTCGATCGGCAAGGCGCTGTTGTTCCCGTCGGCCGTCGAGGCCCTGGGCGACATAGGCGACGGCCTCTCCACCGAGGTCTGGTGGAGCCCAGAACACCCCTACTCGTCATCGCTGACCGAGCAGTCGGCCGCCGAGTTGGCCTCTGACTTCGAGGCTGAGGTCGGCCAGTGGACCCAGCCGCTCGGCTTCGCCCACGCCCTCTTCGAGGTCGCCATCGACGTGCTCCAACGGGCGGGGGGGCCGGCCGACAAGGACGCTGTCGTCGCGGCCATCAAGGAGACGAACCTCGACACCGTGGTAGGCAACGTCGACTTCAGCTCTGGGCCGGTGCCGAACGTGGCCAAGACCAAGCTCGTCGGCGGTCAGTGGCGGACGGGCACGGACCACCCCTACGAGCTGGTGATCGTGTCGAACACCGATCTCCCCGAGGTACCCACGGGTGGGACCCTCGAGGCCATCGCCTGACGCCAAGTGGTGACCCCCACCCTCCGGGTGACCGGCCTCACCAAGTCGTTCGGCCACCTTCGGGTGGTCGACGAGATCGATCTGGTCGTCTCCCCGGGTGAGGCGGTGGGCATCGTCGGGCCCAACGGGGCGGGCAAGACCACGTTGCTGAGCCTGGTCGCCGGCGACCTCCAGCCTGACGCAGGCGTGATCTTCTTCGAGGGTCGCGACCTGCGGGGGCAGTCGGCCGACCGCCGCTGCCGGCTGGGACTGGCCCGCACCGCCCAGGTCCCCCGACCCTTCGAGGCCATGTCGGTGTTCGAGAACGTCCTGGTGGGGGCCGTGTTCGGAGCCAGCCCTCCCCGAACCGAGCGGGCCGCCTTGGGCGAGGCGGTCGCGGCCCTCGACCGCACCGGGCTGGCGGCCGCGGCCGGCCGGACCGCCGGGTCGCTCGGCCTTCTCGACCGCAAACGCCTCGAGCTGGCCCGGGCGCTCGCCACCTCGCCCCGACTCCTCCTTCTCGACGAGATCGCCGGAGGCCTCACCGATGCCGAGGTCGAGGAGCTGGTGGTCACCGTCCGGGCCATCCGGGCCGAGGGCATCGCCGTAGTCTGGATCGAGCACGTGGTGCACGCCCTGCTCTCGGTCGTCGATCGCATGGTGGCGATGAGCTTCGGGGTCAAGATCGCCGACGGCGACCCCGAAGAGGTCATGTCCAGCCCGGTGGTCCAGGAGGTCTACCTCGGGAGCATCCCCACGTGAGCCTGCTCGAGGTCGACGCGGTGGTGGCCCGTTACAACGATTTCCAGGCCCTCTCCGAGGTAACGGTCAGGGTCGAAGAGGGCGAGGTTCTCGCCATCGTGGGAGCCAACGGCGCCGGCAAGTCGACCCTCCTGGGCAGCATCGCCGGAGTAGTCGAGGTATCCGCCGGCACCCTGACTTACGACGGGCGGCCGCTGCAGGGCCTGGCGCCGCATCGGAGGGTCGGCCTCGGGATTGCCATGGTCCCTGAAGGTCGGCGGCTGTTTCCCAGCCTGTCCGTGCAGGAAAATCTCCAGGTCGGCGCCCACCGACGCCGTCCAGGGCCGTGGGACCTAGAGCGGGTGCTCGAGTTGCTGCCCCTGCTGGCCCCCCTCACCCACCGGCCGGCCGGCACCCTCTCGGGCGGCGAGCAGCAGGCGGTAGCCATCGGTCGAGCCCTGATGTCCAACCCCCGCCTCCTGCTCCTCGACGAAGTGTCGCTCGGCCTGGCCCCGATCGTGGTCCGCCAGCTCTACCAGGCCCTCCCCGCCATCGTCGGCGCCGGGATCACCGTGCTCTTGGTCGAACAGGACATCACCCAGGCCACGGCCAGCGCCGACCGGATCTATTGCCTCCAGGAAGGACGCATCGCTCTGCATGGCCGGCCGGCCGACCTCAGCCGCGCCCAGATCACCCGCGCCTACTTCGGCGCCACCTCGTGACCTGGGCCAACGCCATCACCCAGGGCATCCTGCTGGGTGGGCTCTACGCCCTCTTCGCCACCGGACTCTCGATCTCCTTCGGGGTGATGCGGTTGGTCAACCTGGCCCATGGCGACCTCGCGGTGCTGGCCGCCTTCGTCTCGTGGTCGATCGTCGATCAGGTGGGGGTCAGCCCCTTCGCCACCATTGCGGTGGTGGTGCCGGCCCTTGGCCTGGCGGGCTACCTGCTCCAGCGAGGGGTCCTCAACTTCGTGGTGTCCGACGACCCGTTGCGGGGCATCCTCGTCACCTTCGGACTGGCGGTCGTGCTCCAGAACCTCCTACTGGAGCACTACTCGGCCAACGCCAAGGGGCTCGACGTGGGCAAGCTCGAGACCGCCAGCTTCCGCCTCACCGACGAGCTGGCGGTCGGCTGGCTGCCCTTGCTCACGCTGGTGGTGGCCATCGCGGTGCTCGGCAGCCTCTCGATGTTCCTGCGTTGGACCCGCACCGGTCGGGCCTTCCGGGCCGTCGCCGACGACCTCCACACGGCACGCCTCATGGGCATCGACACCAGTCATGTGTTCGGGCTGGCGATGGCCCTGGCCCTGGCCACGGTGGCGCTGGGCGGCATCTTCCTAGGCATCCGGACCACCTTCGCTCCGAGCGCCGGCCCGGGGTTGCTGCTCGTCGCCTTCGAGGCCGTGATCATCGGCGGACTGGGCTCGTTGTGGGGGACCTTGATCGGCGCCATGGTGCTCGGAGTGGCCCAGACAGTGGGTGCCCAGATCGAGCCCGGATGGAGCATCCTGTTCGGCCATCTGGTGTTCCTCACGGTGCTGGCGGTGCGGCCCCAGGGGCTCTTCGGTCGGGTCGGTCGAACATGAGGACCAGCCCCCGAGACGCCCTGGCCGGCGGAGGCCAGGGAGCGACCGGTGCCCGCATCGTGCGTTCCACCCTGGCCGGCCGGATTGGGATGGGCACCCTGCTGGTGGGCGCGGTGGTGCTGGCCACGATGCCCGGGTGGGCCGCTCCCAGCGTGCTGCGAGCGTGGGTGGTGGTGCTCGGACTGCTGTCGCTGGCATCGATGTGGAACCTGTTGGCCGGATTCGGGGGAATGGTGTCGATCGGCCAACAAGCGTTCGTCGGCATCGGCGCATACAGCCTGCTGGTGCTCGCCGACGACCGCGGGATCAACCCCTTCCTGGCCGTCCCGCTGGCCGGGGTGGTGGCGGCACTGGTATCGCTGCCGGTCGCGGTCTTCGTGTTCCGGCTTCGGGGCGGCTACTTCGCGGTGGGCACCTGGGTCATCGCCGAGACCGTCGCCCTGGTCGTACTCAACAACCAGTCGCTCGGCGCCGGCAACGGCCGCAGCCTGCGGTCGGTCGGCGCCTACAGCATCGAGTCTCGCCAGCACCTCACCTTCTGGCTCGCCTTGGTCATCGGCGTCGGAGCGGTCCTGGTGGTCGTACTGGTGCTTCGCACCCGACTCGGCCTCGCTCTCCAGGCCGTGCGCGACGACGAACACGGCGCCCGGGCACTGGGCGTCGACGTCGTCCGGGCCCGCTTGATCGTGTGGGTGCTGGCCGCAGGCTGGACCGGCATGACCGGGGCGTTGATCTACCTGAGCCTGCTCCGAGTGCAGCCCGAGGCCGCGTTCAGCGTGCAATGGACCGCGTTCATGATCTTCATCGTCATCATCGGCGGCGTCGGGAACCCAGCGGGGCCGATCATCGGCACCGCCGTCTTCTACGTGGTGCGCGACCAACTCCAGGACGAGGGCTCCTGGGCCTTGATCGTGCTCGGCGCGGTGGCCATGGCCATGGCCGTCTTCGCCCCCCAAGGCATCACCGGCCTGCTCGACCGGGTACGCCCAGTACAGCTGTTCCCCATCCGCCGCTCCCTGTGGCGAGGGTCGACGGACATCAGCCGCGGCCGGCGATGGCGTGGGCCAGGGCTCGAGGGTCCGCCCCCCGATGAGACAGCGCCGTCTTGAGTTCGATGAGAGCGTTTGGTTCGTCGTCTGAGGAGGCGGACGACTTGTACCCTTCGGTGCCGTATGGATGACGGCCTCGGGGATGGCGACGCGACGTGAACGATGAAGAGGTCCTGGGGGCGGTGTGGCTCGTCGTCGCGGTCGGGTTCCTCGCCATGGAGATCGTGGTCCCCGGGCTGTTCATGCTGCCCTTCGGTGTCGGAGCCGGGGCGGCCACGGTGGTCGCCTTCGCCGGGGTCGGCTTCGCCGGCCAGCTGGCCGTCTTCCTCGTGGCCTCGGCGGTGACCTTCCTCGCCCTGCGGCCCCTGGCCCGCCGCCTCGCCCGGTCCGACACCGATCAGCCGGTCGGCGCCACGCGCCTGCTCCGGGCCCGGGGAGTGGTCCTCGAAGCGATCGAAGGTGACCAGCCCGGACTGGTCCGCGTCGAACGCGAGGAGTGGCGGGCCGAGACCCCAGATGGCTCCGGGCTGGCGGTGGGCACCCACATTGAGGTGGCCGAGGTCCGCGGCGCTCGTCTGGTGGTCACGGCCGTGGCTACCTCCCCGGCTCCGCCGATCGACGGCGGGGCCGACGACCAGGAGGAAATCCGATGACCGTCGGCATCGCCGTGCTGCTGGTGCTGGTGCTGTTCCTGTTCATAGTGGTCGCCACCGGGGTGCGCATCGTGCGCCCCTATCAGCGGGGGATCCTCGAACAGCTCGGCAAGTTCAAGGCCACCCGCGACCCCGGTTTGCACGTGATCATCCCGTTCATCCAGTCGCTGCGACTAGTCGACATGCGCGAACAGGTCATCGACGTTCCACCCCAGGAGGTCATCACCTCCGACAACGTTGTGGTCTCGGTAGACGCCGTGGTCTTCTACGAGCCCACCGATCCCCAGCGCCTCGTTTACAACATCGCCAACTTCATCCTGGCCATCACCAAGCTGGCCCAGACCAACCTCCGCAACGTCATCGGCGACCTCACCCTCGACGAGGCCCTCACCAGCCGGGACAAGCTCAACCAGGACCTGCGCCTGATCCTCGATGACGCCACCGACAAGTGGGGCGTGCGGGTGGTCAGGGTCGAGATCCAGCGCATCGACCCCCCGCCCGACGTGATGAACGCGATGCACGAGCAGATGAAGGCCGAGCGCAACCGGAGAGCCCAGGTGCTGACCGCCGACGGCATCCGCGAGGCCGCCATCATGCGGGCCGAGGGTGAGAAGCAGGGCGCCATCCTCGAGGCCGAGGGCGTCCGGCAACGCCAGATCCTCGAGGCCGAGGGCCAAGCCCTGGCCGCCCGCGAGCTGGCCGACGCCGAGCGCTATCGACAGGAGACCATCGCCGCCGGCGAGGCCTCGGCCATCCGGGCCGTCTACGGGGCCATTCACGACGGCAACCCGACTGACGACCTCATCGCCATCAAGTACCTCGAGACCCTCGAGCAGGTAGCCGACGGCCGGGCAACCAAGATCTTCCTGCCCCTCCACACCGCCGCCATCACCGGGGCCCTGGGCGGGTTGGCCGAGCTCTTCAAGGGGGACGATCCCTCCGGCAACGGCCGCACGGGCAAGGGCACCGACCAGCCCGCAGGCGAGCTCGTCGAGGCCGTCGAGGGCTCGGCGGCCCCCGCGACCGGCGCCAGTGACCGACCCCTCTCGGTTTCAGCCGCCGCCGCTGAGGCCCTGGCCGCCCAAGGGGTGCCCGAGGGCTGGACCCCCGAGCGCTGGGCTCGCTACCAGGTCGAACAGGCCCGGTTGGCCCAGCGCTGACCGACTTGCATCGCCGTTAGGCAAATCAGGCCCCGGCGAGGATGGCCCGAGCGACCAAATCGGTGCCGAACGCGGTGAGGATGGCCAGGTAGAGCAGTCCGGTGGCGGCCATCACGGCGGAGTAGTAGCGCTCCTTGAGCGCGGCCCGGGTCACGAACACCAACACGATCGTCCCACCGGCGCAGGCCACCCAGAACCACGCCAGGGTCCCGCTGTAGCCGTCGTCGATGGTCCCGTTGAGCACCGAGAACATCCCGACCGGCAAGAGCAGGGCGACGACCTCGACCGGCCAGACCCAGCCCACCCAGCGCACCAGGTCGTTGAGGGGGGCTCGGGACAGCCCGGGCTGGGTCAGGTACCAGTGACCCAGCAGCATGGCGTCGGACACCGCGCCGAGGAACGCCGCCCCGGCAAAGGTCCGCAGCAGCACCACTGCGGTGTTGCCACCACCATCGAGCGCGGCGGCGAACAACCCAACCGCCCCGATGATCGGGGCCACCAGGTCGAGGCGAGGATCGAACTCGGGTCCAGCGTCGGAGGAGGCATCGACACCGCCCTCACCAGCCATGGCCGCCACCCGGGCGTGGCGCCGGGCGGCGTCGGCCCGGGGCCCAGCCACTCCGGCACTCCGTCGGCTGATCGAGACCAACTGAACGACCACCACCACGATGACCACGCCGATCGCCGCCGCATCACGGACGGGCACCGGGCTGAAGAGGATGCCGACTGCGGCGGCGGCAGCAGCCAGCGCGCCATAGACGAGGCGCAGCATCCAGCCGTAACCCAGACCGACCTCGCGGCGGCGCGTGGTGATCCAGCAGAAGAACAGCCCACCCGTCGCCCACTGGAGCAGCACCGTCCCGGCGTCGAGGCTCGGCATCGCCTCTGACCGTAGCCAGCCTGTCGCCCGACGACCGCCTCAGACCCGACGCCGGCGCCGGCGATCGAGCAGGAGGCCCAAGCCGCCACCGAACAGCCCGGCGATGCCTAGAGCCAAGAGCACGCCGGGCACCGTGTCGGAAACCAGATCGATCTGGTCGCGATCGTCGGCCACCTGCGCCGCGGTATCCACCACCGAGGCTTCGGTCTGACTGAAACGGTTCTCGAACACGGCGATGGGCTCGGCGGCGAGCGCCTGGAGCTTCTCGCTCGTCTCGACGGCCAGGGGCACGTTCGGGTAGTGGCTCAGGATCTCGACCAGCTCGGCCGTCACCTCGGGTGCGGGGCGGGCGCCGACCGACTCGACGACATTGCTGACCTCGACGATCGCCCCGGTGGTGGGCTCGACGGCATCGGCACCGGAGAAACCCTCGACGTATTCGATGGGCACCGGCGCTTCGAGGATGGCCAGCAGAGCGCTGGTGTCCTCGGGCGAGAGGCTGGCGAGCAGCGCAGTCTGGGTGGCGACCAGGTCGATGCCCTGGGCGGCGAGCAGCGGCTCGAGCGTGGCCACCGGCACCGCCGAGGGCAGTTCGACGACCGCACCCAGCGCCTCCTGGTACGCCGGGCTGATGGGTACCGGTGCCTGATCGACCTCGAACTCGATGACCGAGAGCCCGGCCACGCTGGTCGACCCGGCGATCGGCGTCGCCTCATACGTCGTGGCGATCTCGTTCTTATAGACGGTGTGGGTCTCGGCGTCGGTGGACAACGGGAAGGTCAGGCGAAAGGCCGGGGAGCGGTCGACCACGTTGGCGTCGGTGAAGGCGTACGCCCGATCGTCAGCGACGTTCTCCATCGAGCGGCGATCCATCACGTACCGATTCGTCTGGGTCGTGTCGAAGAGCCCGGCCGCCACCAGACGCAGCGACTCGTCGACGACGACCCGATCGGTCGAGCTGTCCGACGCCACGCTCTGGACGTGGCGCTCGATGGTGAGCGGATAGTCGACCGGCTCGGACAGCGGCGCCAACGTGGTCGGATCGACATGGACCCGCACGACGCCCTCGTAGGTCAGGGTGCGATCGAGGTCGGTCGGGAACCGGACCAACGCCGGTATCGCGGCGGCGGTCCACACCATCGAGGCGACGACGAGCACCACGCCGACCACGGTCGACCAAAAGGCAACCCGACGAGCGGTGGACCCCCCCACGACCGACAGCCTGACAGCTCAGGGCTGCCGGCGCGCTCAATCGAGCACGACGAGCTCGTGGGTCACCCGGTTGAGCGGCTCGGGCCCATCAACGGTGGCCACCACGATGTCCTCGATGCGAGCGCCGAAGCGATCGGGGAGATAGATACCGGGCTCGATCGAAAAGGCATGGCCGGACTGCAGGGCTTCGCAGTTGCCCCCGACCAGGTAGGGATCCTCGTGTTCCTCCAGACCGATCCCGTGGCCGGTGCGGTGCACGAACCAGGGGCCGTAGCCGCCATCGGTGATGAGCCGCCGGGCCACGGCGTCGACGTCCTCGCACGGCGTCCCGACGGTGGCCGCGGCCGCGGCCTGGGCCTGGGCGTCTTCGAGCACGGCGTAGAGGTCGCGAAACTGGGGGTCGGGGTCGGTGCCTCCGGTCCACACGCATCGGGTGATGTCCGAGCAGTAGCCATCGGGCATGGTGCCGCCGAAGTCGCACAGCACCACCTCACCGGCCTCGATGACTCGGTCGCCGGCTTCGTGATGGGGGCTGGCCGCATTTGGTCCGGCAGCGACGATGGCGAAGTTGACCTGGGCATGGCCTTCGGCGACTAGGCGCTGCCCGAGGTCGGCGGAGACCTCGCGCTCGGTGCGGCCGACCAAGGCGATGTCGCCACCCTGGAGTTGGGCGGCGACCCGATCGGCCGCGGCACTGGCTCGACGCAAGCTGTCGAGCTCGGAGGCGTCCTTGACCGCTCGGAGCGGTCCCATGACGTCGCTGGCGGCCAGCCAGCGGGTGTTCGAGCCGAGCCTCGCTTGCAACTCGACGAGGAATCGAGCCCAGGTCCGGTCACCGATGGCCACCGTGCCCGGGAGGCCTGCCAAGGCGGCGACCCGCTCGACCGGATCGTCAGTCTCGTCCCAGGCGTCAACGGCGAAGACGTCGGGATGTTGGTCGACCCGAGGCGCTTCGAGGCGGGGCACGACCAGGGTGGGCATGCCATCCCGAGGCAGGACCAGCATGGTGAGACGTTCGAGGGGCATGGCGTGATACCCGGTGAGATACGGGAGGTCGGCGCCGACCGAGAGCAAGGTCACGTCGGCCCCCAGCTCGGCCATCCGAGCCCGCACCCGATCGATGCGGGCAGCCAGCACAGCAGCAGTCGGCGCAGCCATCCGCCCATCCTGCCGTGATTCACCCGCACGCGTGAACGCCGAGTCAGTCCTGCGGATCGTCAGCCACCAAGTCCCAATAGACGGCAACTATCCCTTCACTGCCAAACAGGCGGCAGTTCTGGCCTCGCGTCCGAGGCGGACCCTCGTGCATCCATTAGAGCCGATCACACATGGGACGTGAGAGCGGCGACAGCGGCCTTAACGCTGTCTCGACAGGCTTCGAGCATCGCAACCACCCCCCCGTATTCAGCCCCCTTTACGGGTCGGTGGCGGAGCGATACGACGATGGTGGAGTTGTTCCTTATTCCGATGCTCTCGTTCGGTTCGGAAAGGGTGACTCGAAACAGTTGCGAGCCGTCTACAAGCGGCTCAACGAGGGTATGTTCGGTATCGACGATGCTTCCACGGTCAATACGAGTGATTTCGGTGTGTGACCACTGGCCTATGGCGAGGACGGGGTGGAGCACCCGGTGTTTGTCTCCGTTGTCGAGGTCGGCGAGAACGGCGAGGGGGTGGACGTCCGCCTCATCGCCTCGGTGGTATGGCTGCAACTTCGCGATTTCATCGCGGAGTGTCTGGGTGATCCCTGGGAGTTTGGATCCGGCCTGCGAGAGCCAGGCCTTGGATTGGCGGACGATGGGGAATTGCAGTTTGACGTCGGCGGGTGGCGGACTCAGACCGGACTGAGCGACGGCAGCGGCGTAGACGAAGTGGTCGAGGGCGCTTCGGTAATTGTGGACACAGTCACCAATATTGAGACCGAGAACGGGCGGCGGCTCCTCCCGGACGCGGAAGCGGAGATAGTGCTCGGTGCCATCACCGTTGCGCTCGATGACCAGCTCGAACGGCGCTCGTTCGATCCATCGGCCGGCCGCTTGGGCGAACGCTTGGAGATGGTGATCGCCCTGAGCGATCTTGGCCATCGTCCCCGTCAGGTCGATGCCCACACCTACCCTTGGAGGACGAAGGAACCGCAGGAGACGCACGACACCCCCGAAGGCTTAACGGTCCCGATGCCGGACCGCAAGGACATTGAGGACTCGCTCGCCAAATCGCCGCCCCGGCGAATCCCCTACAGAGGCGGGGTCAGAGTGACGTTGGTGGAGGCGGGAAGGACCGCCCGGTCAAGTAGCAGGTCGAACATCGGACCTTCATGGTTCCGGTGGTTCTACCGCCAGGCCTACTCGTTCAGGCATCCATGCCGAGAACTTGTGGGGACACCGAGTGGTGCATCTCCCGGGTGCCCTTCTTCACCAGTGACCAGAACCCCTCGACGGTGTTCGTCGAGGAACCGGGTTGTTCCGATCAACGCCTGCCATGCCCTCATCATCAAGGAGGGGTGCGACAGTGAAGGGATAGTGAAGGGATAGTGACCAGTAGTCCGGAGCGACGTCAAACGCGTCGAGCTCCACCACATCGGGGCAGTGAGAACGCCGACGAACGTGACCGAACCGAACACGGGGTCCACGAGCCGATTTGTCCGAACCTCAGGCACCAGATCGAAATGACGCTGACTCACCACCACTCGGTAGGTCAACGAGCAACCGCGATCCCGTGGCGCTCGATGGCCTCCTGGGCGAGTCGACGGCTGGTCGGCGTCGAAACCTGCGGAAATCCCAACGACGCGGTGGCGTACGGAATGGTCTCGCCAATCTCGGTGAGCTGCCAACCCGGCTCATCGTGGGAAAGGGCGCTGACCGCCGCTCCAGAGAGATCGGAGAGTTGGTCGAGCACGTCGTGGACCGTCTCGAGTTCGTCCTCGGAGAACAGCGATAGGTCGGCGGAGCGCTTGGGAAGGACAAGGTGCTGGGGTCGACCGAGGAAGTCCTCGGCAAGCACTTCGATATCGCCGTCAGCGGCCAGTCGGTCTCGAACTGGTACCAACCGACGAGGCGCCGGGCCGTGCGGAAGCTTCTGAAACTCACACCCGGCGATGACTTGCCCATGGCGCCGGAGGTGGGTGAGCTCGGCGAAGAACAGGACCTGGTTGAGCTTGGTTGCCCCACCGAAGCGCTCGTTGCGGAGCTGCTCAGCGACGTAGAGGAACAGCTCGGTGAGCTTGGCCTCGTCGTAGATCAGCTGCACCGTCAGGACTCTACCGAGGGGGTCTGACACCGCCGGCCTGTCAGACCGTGACTCAGCTGACCTCGGCGGCGGCTTGGCGAGCGTGGTAGCTCGAACGGGTGAGCGGGCTGGCCTCGACGTGACCGATTCCGAACGCTTCGCCGTCGACAGCCAAGGATGCGAACACCTCGGGTTCGACCCACCGGGCCACCGGGAGATGATGGGTGGTGGGCCGCAGATACTGGCCCAGAGTGACGATGTCGACCCCAATACTGGCCAGGTCGGCCAAGGCACCCCGGACCTCGTCGTCGGTCTCGCCCATGCCCAAGATGATCCCGGACTTCGTGGTGAGGCCAGCGGCCTTGGCGCGAGCCAGGACCGTGAGCGAACGGGCGTAGCCGGCCGACGGACGCACCGCTCGCTGGAGACGAGCCACCGTCTCGAGGTTGTGGTTGAGCACGTCGGGTCGGGCATCGAAGATCGTGGTCAACGAGGCGACGTCACCCTTGCAGTCCGAGATCAGCACCTCGACCGCACACCCCGGCGAGCGGCGGCGAACCGCGGCAATGGTCTGGGCGAATGCGCCGGCCCCACCGTCGGCCAGGTCGTCTCGAGCCACTGCTGTGATCACGGCGTGGGCCAGACCCATGCGGACGACGGCTTCGGCGACCCGCTCGGGCTCGGTGGCGTCGAGCGCCTCGGGATGGCGGGTGTCGACCAGGCAGAACCCGCACGCCCGGGTGCAACGCTCGCCGTTGATCATGAAGGTCGCGGTGCCGTCGGTCCAGCACTCGGAAATGTTGGGACAGCCGGCCTCTTCGCACACCGTGACCAGGCCCAGATCCCGCATGGTCGACTTGATCTGTAGGTACTCGGGGCCGATGCGCAACCGGGCTCGCAGCCAGTCGGGCTTGCGGTCGTCGATGGCCAGGCCGGCGTCGACCCCGGCCTGAGCCAGGCGGCCCATGAGCCGGACGTTGGTGCTGGTGGGCACCTGATGGTCGGTCGGACCGACGACCTGGCCCGGGCCAAGCCCCCGCGTGAACGCCGACAAGTCTTCGGGGACTTCGCGCCAGGCCACGTCTTGGCGATCGCAGGCAGCTGTCCCCCATCGCTGGGCGGCACGGATCGCCACCGCGTCGACGACTTCGCGCATCGACACGTCGATGCCCTCGGCGACCAGACTCGTCACCGCTGCCCCCTCGATGCCGCAGGCGACGATGTGATCGAACATGGTCAGGTCGGGATCGACGTTGAGGGCGAAGCCGTGCATCGACCGACCCTTGGCGAGGCGAACTCCGACGGCGGCGAGCTTGCGGTCGCCCACCCACACGCCGGGAAAGCCGGGTCGCCGGGTGGCGCCGACCAGACCCAGATCGCCCACCACGTCGATCACCAACTGTTCGAGGCTCTCGACGTGGGCCCCGGCTCGCTTCCCCGGGACCGACACGATGGGGTAGCCGACCAACTGACCGGGGCCGTGGAACGTCACATCGCCACCCCGGTCGGTACGGACCAGCTCGGCGCCGACCTCGGCCGGGTCGGTCAACACATGGGCGGCGTCGGCCCAACGCCCGAGCGTGTAGACCGCCGGGTGTTCGAGCAGCAACAGATGGTCGTCGTGTCCGTGATCCCGTAGGGCCCGCTGGAGGTCGTAGGCCTCGGTCCAGGGGACCCGGCCCAGCCAGCGGACCCGTAGGGTCATGTCAGCTCCTGGGACCAGTCCCGAGTCTCGAGAATGTCTCGCACGCGAGCCAGGAACGCGGCGGCGTAGGCCCCGTCGAAGGCTCGGTGGTCCCAGGCCAAGGAGATGTTGCCGACGGGGTGCACGACGATGGCGTCGCCACCGTCGGGTCCGGGCACGACAACCACCCGCTTCTTGACGCCGTCGGTGGAGAGGATGGCGACCTGGGGTTGGTAGATGACTGCACCGGTCAGCAGGGCCCCGGTGGCGCCGTTGTTGGTGATGGTGAACGTGCCACCGGCGATGTCGTCGGGGCCGAGCTGGCGGGCCCGGGCTCGGTCGGCCAAGTCGGCGACCTCTCGGGCGATGGCCCGAAGCCGCTTGCCGTCGGCGCCGTGCACCACAGGCACCATGAGACCCTCGAAGTTGAGGTCGACGGCGTAGCCCAGGTGCACGTCGTGGTGGACGATCAGGGCGTCGTCACCCACCGACGAGTTGACGTGGGGGAATTCGGCGATGGCGTCGACGACGGCCCGAGACACGAACGGCAGGTAGGTGAGGCTGACGCCCTCACGGACCTTGAACTCGGCCCGCTCGGCCAGTCGTACCTTGTCGACGTTGGCGAAGTCGACCTCCATGACCATGAGCGTGTGAGCCGACGTGGCCTTCGACCGCACCATGTGCTCAGCCGTCCGCCTCCGAATGTTGCTGAAGGCCACCACCTCGTCCCGAACCCCACCCACCGAAACCAGGGCAGCAGGAACAGCAGCCGGGGCAACCGGTGCAGCAGCAGCGGAAGGGGCAGGTGCAGGTGCAGGTGCAGGTGCAGCAGCCACGACGGGAGCCGGAGCAGGACCAGCAGCCCCGGCATCAATCGCAGCCAACACATCATCCCGAGTGATCCGCCCCCCGGTACCCGTACCCGAAATCAAAGCCGGATCAAGCCCATGCTCAGCGATCAACCGCCGCACCACCGGAGACAACAACACCCCCCCAACCCCCGACCCAGCAGGAGCCGCAGCAAAAGCAGGAGCAGGAGCAGGAGCCGGAGCGGCAACAGGAGGAGCCGTGGCAGGGGCAGGGGCGGGTTCGGGGGAAACGGGAGGCGCCGGGTGGCCCGTAGGGGAAGGGCCCCCAGCCGAAGGCTGGGGAAGGGCCCCCTGAGGGACAGGCCCCGGCGCCGGACCCCCCGCGGCGACGGGAGACGGAGGATCAGCAGCAGAAGGAGCCGAAGCAGACGACGAGTCAGAGACGGTCGCCAAGACCGTCCCCACATCAACCGTGTCGCCCTCAGCAACGAGGATGGCAGTGAGCACACCCCCAACCGGAGAAGGCACTTCGGAGTCGACCTTGTCGGTCGACACCTCGAAGAGCACCTCGTCGACCGCCACGCTCTCGCCGACCTGCTTGAACCAGCGGGTGATCGTCCCCTCGGCGACGGTCTCGCCGAGCTGGGGCATCTTGATGTCAGCCATCAGCCGTGCAGTCCTCTCCCAGTCAGGGCCAGTACCGACTCGCCGAACAGTTCGGAGAGCGTGGGGTGCGGTTGGATGAAGGCGGCCACCTCGTCGACGGTGGCCTCCCAGTTGACGGCCAGGTAACCCTGGCCGATCTGTTCGGTAACCCATGGGCCCACCATGTGGACCCCGAGGATCTGTCCGGCCCGACCGTCGGGGGTGCGGGCCGCGATGACCTTCACCAGTCCGTCTGGCTCGCCGATGATCAACGCCCGGCTGTTGCCTCGGTACTGGTGCTTGGAGACCACGACGTCGTAACCGGCGGCCTTGGCCGAATCTTCGGAGTGTCCTGCGAAGGCCACCTCAGGGCGGCAGTAGATGGCCCAGGGCACTCGGGTGTGGTCGACCGGGATGGGCGACTCGCCGAGGATGTCCTTGATGGCCACGATGGCCTCGGCGAAGCCGACGTGGGCCAGCGCGGGCGTGGCAATCAGGTCACCGATGGCCCACACCCCGGGGACGCCCGTACGGCAGGTGGCGTCGACGACGACGTAGCCCCGCTCGTCGACGGCGACACCGGTTCCCTCCAGGCCCAGGGTCTCCGACAGTGGCCGGCGGCCGACGGACACCACGACCTTGTCGACTTCGAGATCGGCGCCGTCGGCCAGGTGAACCGTCGTGGTCTTCTCGCCTGGCGTGTGGCCGGTGATCGACACGCCCGTGCGGACCTCGATCCCTCGCTTCTTGAAGCTGCGGGCGACCACGTTGGCAACGTCGGCGTCACAGCCCGGAAGGATCTTTGGCAGGCCTTCGAGCACCGTCACCGCCACGCCGAGATCGGCCAGCATCGAGGCGAACTCGCATCCAATGGCACCGCCGCCGATGACGGCCGCCGAGTCGGGCAATGCGTCGAGCGTCAGTACCTCGTCGGAGGTGAGGACGTAGCGGCCGTCAACGTCGAAACCAGGAATGGTCCGAGGCGCCGAACCCGACGCCAGGATCACCGCTCGGCCGGTGAGGTCGCTGGTGGCCCCGTCGCCTCCGACCACGCGAACCGTTCCGGGAGCGGCAAGCGTGCCCGTCCCCTCGACGATCGTGACCTTGCGACCACCGAGGACCCCGGTCAGGCCCTTCCACAAACCATCGACCACCTGTTGCTTGCGGGCCATGGTGGCGGTGAAATCGATCGTGGGAGCGCTCGACTCGATGCCGTACTGGGACGCCTCGGACACGGTCCGGTAGACGTGGGCCGACTCGAGGAGCTCCTTGGCTGGGATGCACCCGCGGTGCAGGCAGGTGCCACCCACCTTCTCCCGCTCGACCAGAGCGATCGACAGGCCAGCCGATGCGCCGTACAAGGCCGCGCCATACCCCGCTGGTCCACCGCCGATGATCACTACGTCGAATGCGTCTGGCACCTGTCCTCCTCGAATGGGCGAGGCTAGCCGGGGGTCTTCAGCGGGCCGCGAGCACAATCTGAGTCGTTCCAGCCACCAGGATGGCCAGGCCGCACAGCAACGCCAAGATGATCAACGTTCGGGTGCTCATGGCGTTCTCACGGCAGGAGTTGGTAGTCGGGGTTCAAGATCGCCAGCTGCCCGCGCTGCTCGCCGATCATCCCCTCCGCCGCCATGCGAGTGCCGGGCCGAATGCCGGCGATCGAGCGGCGACCGAGGAAGACCACGAGCAGTCCACCGGTGTCGTCCACCAGCGTGCACTCCAGCGTCGAGACCCCGGACCAGGGCTGGATCCGTACGGAGCGAACCCGACCTGCGACCTTGGCCCGTTGGCGCCATTCGACCGACCCGATGGGTACGACCCCATCGATGACCGGCTGCACCACATCGGCCGGATTGATCGGGGTGGGCCGCCCGAAGAGCCTGGCGACGACGTTCACGAACCCGACGGCGTCGTTCCGGTGCCGTTGCCGGTCTCCTCACCGGCGACGGCGGCCATCTCGGACAGTCGGCCGTCGTCGACGTGGTAGGGCACGAAGGTGACATTGGCGTGAGCCAACGGTCCCAGCGCTTCGGCGATGGCGTCCGCAGTGCGGTCGTGAAGGAGCTTGTGCCAAGCCCGCTTGTAGAGGCGCCTGGGCAACAGCACACTGACTTCGGTCTCGCCGTCGGCCAACGCCTCGGCCACCACCTCGAGGGCGGCCCGGTCGACGCGCCGGTCGGGGCAGTCGACCAGTTCGAGCGGCAGCCGAGACAAACCGAGGCGGCGCCACTCGTCGCCGATGCGCTCGGCTTTGACCTCGTCGACCGCGATGTGGACAGCCCGCAACTCGTCTGGGGTCAGGGACCGGGCGTACTGGATCGCTCGAGCCGTCGACCGGTCGAGCTGGTCGATGAAGACCAACACCACGTGACGTCGCATGATCGGCGACGTGGCGGCCAGGTGCGCGTCGTCCTCCAGGTCGGCCTCCTCGGCCATGTACTGGCGGTTCAAGCGCAACAGGACCAACACCATGACGGGGATGAGCACGATGATGAACCAGGCGCCGTCGGCGAACTTCTCGACCGCGAACACGATGCAGATCGCTCCGGAGAGCAGGGCACCCACCCCGTTGATGACCAGACCCCACTTCCACCCCGGTTCCTTGAGTCGCACGTGGTGGCGGGTCATGCCGGCCTGGGAAAGGGTGAAGCAGAGGAACACGCCGATGGCGTAGAGCGGGATGAGGCGTTGAACCTTGGCCCCGGTCACCACGAGCACCACGGCGGCCGCGGCCGCCAGAGTGATGA
This sequence comes from Actinomycetes bacterium, assembly GCA_031399525.1. Classification (GTDB taxonomy): domain Bacteria; phylum Actinomycetota; class Acidimicrobiia; order Acidimicrobiales; family CADCSY01; genus JANNNX01. The sequence continues at coordinate 42,656 of JANNOZ010000020.1, forward strand.
TCCCGTTGGAGAAGACCAAGCGGTGGCCCCGCTTGGTGAGCTGGCGGGGCAAGAAACTGTCAGCCGCTTGGAAGCTGGCCAGGCGTGGGAAGTCGGCGAAGCTGGTGTTGGCCGCCAACACCAGGATCAACATGGTTCCGGCTTGGAGGCTGAAGTACATCACGGTGCCGAACACCGAGTCGCCGTACACCAGGTCTCCGACCTGGGAGATGACCGTCGGGATGCCGTTCTCGAAGGGCACGACCTTCATGGCCGACGCCAACATCGACAGCCCGAGGAACATGACGCCGAGGCTGACTCCCATGATCACCAGCGTCTGGCGGGCGTTGCGCCATTCCGGCGGCCGGAAGGCCGACACCCCGTTGGAGATGGCTTCGACACCGGTGACCGCCGTGCCCGCCGACGCGAACGCTTTGAGGGCCAACGCCAGCCCGGCGCCGTAGAGGATGGCATCGCCACCCTCACCGATCTCGAGCAGACCTGACACGCTCAGATCGGCAGTGGGCAGATCGCCCGAGACGTAGCGGAACAGCCCAGCTCCGAGGAGGACGACCATGTTCAGCATGAAGAAGTAGGTGGGGATGGCGAAGACCTTCCCCGACTCGCGCACGCCGCGGAGGTTCCCGAAGGCGATGATGGCGACGAATCCCAGGGCGATCTCGATCGTGAACGGTTCGAGCGATCGGAACGCCGACGTCAGCGCGGCGGTGCCCGCCGCCGCCGAGACCGCCACGGTCAGGACATAGTCGATCAGTAGGGCAGCTCCGGCGACCTGGGCTGCAGTCGGTCCGAAGTTGTCTCGGGTCACCACGTAGGCACCGCCAGCCGACGGATAGGCCTTGATGGTCTGGCGGTAGCTGAGGATCAAGAAGCCGAGCACCACCAACATGGCCCCTGTGATGGGAACCACCAGGCTGAAGGCGGCCAAACCGATCACCGGCACGAGGACGTGGAGGATCTCCTCGGTGGCGTAGGCCGACGACGAGAGGTTGTCCGAGGCGAACACCGCCAGCCCCGTGGGCTTGCCCAACCGCTCGTGCTGAAGCTGGTCGGTCGGGATGGGCCGCCCGAGCAAGCGGTTCTTGATCCGGAACCCTCGCCGCTCGGGGACGTCGAGTCGACCGGGGGGCGGCAGAGGCTTGACTGGCGTCGAGCGGGTCAGCACGGGCGCTCACCCTATGGCGCGTCAGACCGAGGACTGGCCTCGGGGAGGGTGTTTTGTCCGACCCCCTCCCGCGGTGTTGCATGGTGGACCGTGCACATCATCGTGGTGGGCTGCGGCCGGGTCGGTTCAGGCCTGGCCTACACCCTCGAATCTCGGGGCCACTCGGTGGCCATCATCGACCAGGACAAGAAGGCGTTCGACCGGTTCCTCGGCGATTCCTTCATGGGGCGGGCCATCAAAGGGGTCGGGTTCGACCGTGATGTGCTGCACTCGGCCGGGGTCGAGGACGCCGCCGCGTTGGCTGCGGTCACCGACGGCGACAACAGCAACATCCTCACCGCCCGGATCGCCCGAGAGCACTTCGGCGTCGAAAGGGTCGTGGCCCGCATCTACGACGCCCGCCGAGCCGAGATCTACGCCCGGCTCGGCATCCCGACGGTCGCCACCGTGCCGTGGACCATCGACCACATTGCCCGCCACATCGTCCCCGAAGACGCCAAGGCCGACTGGGTCGACCCCACCGGTTCGATCAGCCTGATCGAACGACCGATCCCGTCGTCGTGGGTGGGCCGACCGTTGGCCGAGCTCGAGGACACCGATCGGATCCGCACGGTTGGGGTGAACCGTGGCGGTTCGGCTCGCCTCGTCGAGCCCGGGCTGGTCGCCCAGGACGGCGACACGGTCTTCCTGGCCGTCCGCAACGACGCAGTTGCCGACCTCGACAGCCGCCTGAACGCAGTCGCCGACGCAGGAGGTCACCACTGATGCGAGTCGCCATCGTCGGCGCCGGCAACGTCGGTACCTACATCGCCGGTGATCTCCGCAAGGCCCGGCACGAAGTGTTGGTGATCGAGCGCAACGCTCAACAGATCGAGAGTGCCAGCGACGGAATCGACGGAGCCGACGGGATCGAGTGGCTGGCCGCCGACGCCTGCGAGGTCTCCACGCTCCAGCAGGCCAAGGTCGACACCTGTGACGTGCTCGTCGCCGCCACCGGCGACGACAAAGCCAACCTGGTCGTGTCTCTGTTGGCCAAGCAAGAGTTCGCGGTGCCCAGGGTCATCGCCCGGGTGAACAACCCCGACAACTACTGGCTGTTCAACGAAACCTGGGGCGTCGACGTCGCCGTGTCCACTCCCCACGTCCTGACGGGATTGGTCGAGGAAGCCACCACGGTGGGTTCGCTGGTCCAGCTCCTGAAGCTGCGCGGTGGTGACGTCCACCTCGTCGAGGTGACCCTCGCCACTGATTCGCCCGCCAACGGCCGTCACGTCGCCGAACTCGGCCTGCCCCATGACGCCACCATCGTCGCCGTGTTGCGCCGCGACCATGTCCAGGCGGTCAACGGAGACACCGTGCTCTACGCCGGCGACGAGGTCGTCCTATTGATCACTCCGGACGTCGAAGCTGAGGTCCACCGCCTGTTGGTCAGCGCCGAGTGAGCCGTTTCGGGCCCCGCACGGCCCGGACGTTCTCCTCGCTCCAGGTCCCGAACTATCGCCGCTACTTCGTCGCCCAACTGATCTCGGTCCTGGGCAACTGGTTCCAGATCACCGCCCAGGCCTGGCTCGTCCTCGAACTGACCGACAGCGGCAAGAGCCTCGGGATCACCATCGCCCTCCAGTCGGTGCCGATCCTGGTGCTCTCGGCCTATGCCGGCGTGGTGGTCGACCGGGTCGACACCCGACGGCTGCTACTCGGCACCCAGCTGGCCTTCACGGTCGTGACCGGCACCCTCGGCATCTTGGTGTTGACCGACGTCGTGACCGTGCAGCTCGTCTACGCCCTGGCCTTCTGCTTCGGCACGATCAACGCCTTCGATCGCCCAGCATCCCAGGCGTTCTTGTTCGAGATGGTCGGACCGGACCACATCCCGAGCGCGGTGAGCCTCAACGCCACCACCAACTCGGCTGGACGCATGGTCGGCCCGGCGCTGGCCGGCCTGGTCATCGCCGTGGCCGGAACCGGGCCGTGCTTCATCGTCAACGCCGGGTCGTTCCTCCTCGTCGTCGCCGCCCTGCTGCGGCTCTCGGTGCCCGACCTGGTTCCTCGCCGAGCTACGACCGGCCGCCCCGGGCTGGTCGCCGGGCTGCGCTACGTGTGGCACGAACCGGTGCTGCGCCGAACTCTGATGGCCATGGCCGTCGTCGGCTGCTTCTCGTACAACTTCCAAACGATCATGCCGTCGATGATCCGCTTCGTGTTCGAGCGAGGCTCGGGCACCTTCGGCATCGCCGACGGCATCAACGGAGGGTTCGCCGTCATCGGCGCCCTCCTCGTCGGTGGTGTCCGCCACCCCACCGTGCGGATGGTCGGCGTGGTCGCAGTGCTGTTCGGAGCGGCCCTGACCTTCTCGTCCACCGCCCCCACGCTGGCCATCTTCATGCTCTCGATGCCATTCTTCGGGCTGGCCGTCTCGGCGTTCTCGACCACCGTCCAAGCCGTGCTGCAACGCTCGTCGGCTCCCGAGATGCAAGGACGGGTGATGGCTCTGTTCACCCTGGCCCTGCTGGGCACCACGCCAGTCGGCGCCCTCATCAGCGGCTGGTTGATCGAGACCTACTCGGCCCGAGTGGCCATGGGAATGGGGGCGGTCGCCGCCCTGTCGACCGGACTCGTATTGCTGGCCCTGCCGCTACCCAAGGTCGGTAGGGGTCTGGACGAATCGACCGAGCCGACGCCGAGCCCGACGCCCGGCTAGAGACGCTCCAGAACCTCGATGCCGAGGAGGTCGAGGCCGATCCGGAGTTGGCGGGCGGTGGCCGCACACAGCAACAGCCGGGAGGTGCGCACCGGTTCGTCGGCTCGCAGCACCGGGCAGTGCTCGTAGAAGCCGTTGTAGGCCTGGGACAGCTCGTAGAGGTGGGTGCTCAGGTGGCTGGGCGCCCAATCCTCGACTACTCGGTCAAGGACGTCGCCGAAACCGGCCAGACGAAGCGCCAACGCCCGCTCCTGGGGGGTGTCGAGCAGCACCAGAGCGTCCCTGGTGGCCTTCGAGTCGTCCCAGCCGGCCTCACGCAGAATCGAGCCGATGCGGGCAAACGCGTACTGCAGGTACGGGGCAGTGTCGCCCTTGAGGTTGAGCATCCGGTCGTAGGAGAAGACGTAATTGCTCGTTCGGTTCTGGCTGAGATCGGCGTACTTGACCGCCCCCAGCCCGACGACCCGGGCAATGCGATCGAGGTCGTCGGGCACCGGCTCGTCCCGCTCGGTCGCCCGATCGACCACGAAGGCCCGCGACCGCTCGATCGCCTCATCGAGCAGGTCGCGCAGCCGAGGCGTCTCCCCCGACCGGGTGCGGAGACGCTTGCCGTCCTCGCCCAACACCATCCCGAACCCAATGTGGACCACCTCGACGTCGGATGGCACCCACCCAGCCAGCCGGGCGGTGGCGAAGACCATTTCGAGGTGCTGGCTCTGGGCCACGTCGACTACGTAGAGGATGCGCCGAGCGCCTTCGGCCACTCGGACCCTCAGCGCAGCCAGGTCGGTGGTGGCGTAGTTGTAACCCCCGTCGCGCTTGCGGATGATCAAGGGCAGGGGCTCACCCTCTTTGTTGGTGAAGCCATCGGGGAACACGCACAGGGCGCCGTCGTCCTCGGTGGCCAATCCCGCGGCTTGAAGATCGGTGATGACCGCGGCGAGATAGCCGGCGTAGGCCGACTCGCCCCGCTCGACCAGCTCTTCCACCCCGAGGAGGGCGAAGACCTCGTCGTTCTCTTCCCGGGAGCGGGTCAGCAAGGCCGACCAGGCTGCAACCGCGGTGGGCTCGCCGGCCTGGAGGTCGACCACCCGTTGGCGCGACCGCTCGACGAAGGCCGGGTCGGTGTCGAAACGGACCTTGGCCTCCCGGTAGAACGCGACCAGATCGCCCAGGTCGAGTCCGTCTCCATGACCTCGGCCATCCGGATGGGACTCTTCGAGGTGGGCCACCAACATGCCGAACTGGGTGCCGAAGTCGCCGACATGGTTGACGCGGGTGACGTCGTCGCCCAGGAACGCCAGCACCCGGGCCAACGCGTCGCCGATGATCGTCGACCGCAGGTGGCCGACGTGCATCTCCTTGGCCATGTTCGGCCCGCCCATGTCGACCACGACCCGGCGCGGGTTCCCAACCCGCTCGACACCGGCCCGACTGTCGAGGGCCGCATGAGCGGCCCGGTGGGCCAACCAGTCGTCGCGCAGGCGCAGGTTGACGAAGCCCGGCGGCGCCACCGTCGGGGGTTCGCACAGGTCGGCGACGTCGAGGGCATCGGCCAAGGCCTGGGCCAACTCGAGAGGGGGGCGCCCGAGCTGGCGGGCCGCGGTCATCGCCGCCGGGGTGGCCAGGTCGCCATGGCGGGGATCACGGGCCGGTAGCACCACGGGATCGGGGAGGCGGACGTCGGGCCCGAAGGCAGTGGTCGCCGCGTCGGCCACACGAGCGGCGAGGATGACGAGCGGGGAACCCAACGCGGAGCGGCCTGGCACGGCCGGACCCTACCGCCGAGGTCCCGGCGTCCAGACTCGTATCGGCCCCGGAGTACTCGGGTACCGATCGTCGAGAGGGAGGCTCCGCCAATGGACATCGCCGTTACCGGATCGACCGGCCTGGTTGGCCGGGCCCTCGTCGCTCACCTGGAAGCAACGGGACACTCCGTTCGGCCCGTGGTTCGAGCCGCCCCCGCACCGGGGCTGATCACCTGGGACCCCGACAACGGGCGCATCGACGCCGGGGCGATGGCTGGAATCGATGCGGTGATCCACCTGGCCGGTCAGCCCATCGCCGCCCGACGCTGGACCGATGCCCAGAAGCGCCGCATCCTCGAGAGCCGGACCCGAGGCACCGCGCTGATCGCCCAGACAGTCGCTCGTCTCGATCCGAAGCCGGCGGTGTTTCTCTCCGCGTCGGCCATCGGTTTCTACGGCGATCGAGGCGAGGCCGCCCTCGACGAGGCCAGCCCCCGGGGCCAGGGCTTCCTGGCCGACGTGACCGTGGCGTGGGAATCGGCGACCGCCCCGGCCGCCGAGGCCGGCATCCGCACCGCGCAGCTGAGAACTGGGATCGTGTTGTCCCCGAGCGGCGGCGCCATGGCCCGCACCCTCCCGCTGTTTCGCGTCGGCCTCGGTGGTCGCTTCGGCAGCGGTCGTCAGTGGTGGTCGTGGATCACCCTGGACGACGAGGTGGCTGCCATCGTCCACCTGCTCGACGCCGACGTGGCCGGACCGGTCAACCTCACGGCCCCCAATCCGGTGACCAACGCCACTTTCACCAAAGTGTTGGCATCGGTCCTGCACCGGCCGGCGATCCTGCCGATCCCCAAGCTGGGCCCAGCGCTTCTCTACGGGCGCGAACTGGCTACCGAGCTGCTGTGGTTCAGCGCCCGGGTCGAGCCTCAGGTTCTGAGCGCCAGCGGGTTCACCTTCGCCCACCCCGACCTCGACGGCGCCTTCCGCTCGATCCTCCTCTGACTGGCCTCCCCTGAGCTGGGGAGCTCCGGGTTAGACGAGGGTGGCTTGGAGGGTGATCTCGGCCGAGCCGCCCAGCAACTTGGAGACCGGGCAGTTGGCCTTGGCGTCCTCGGCCAGGGTGGCGAACTGCTCGGCGTCGAGGCCCGGAACGCTCGCCTCGGTCACCAGGTCGATCTTGGTGATGGCGAAACCGCCCTCACCCTGGGTGAGGTGGACCGCCGCCGTGGTCGAGATCTTGTCGGCCACGAAACCGGCGTTGGTGATACGGCCCGACAACGCCATCGAGAAACACCCGGCGTGGGCTCCGGCGATGAGCTCCTCGGGATTGGTCCCGGTGCCGTCCTCGAAGCGGGAGACGAACGAGTAGGCGCCCTGGTAGGCGCCGCTGGCCAGGGACATGACGCCGGACCCCTCGCGCAGGGTCCCGGTCCATTCGGCGGCGGCGGTGCGTGCAGGCATGAAGGTGTCCTTCGTTTGGGGGTGAGCGGGCCGAAAGTTACACGTCGGCGCCGATGCCGACCCGACCCTGTTGAGTCGATGCGGCTTCGACGGCCAGGCGGTCGACCAGATCGTTCATCGGATCGCCGCTGTGGCCCTTGACCCAGCGGAACGTGACGTCGCCCCGGGCCCGGACCAGCTCGATGAACGGCTCCCACAGGTCACGGTTGGCCACCGGCTTCTTGGCCGTGTTGACCCACCCCCGCCGCAGCCAGCCCTCCCACCACTTGTCCCGGAAGCAGTGCACCACGTAGGTCGAGTCGCTCACCACCTCGACTGGACCAGCCAAGGCCCGTACCGCTTCGTACGCCGCGGCGATCTCCATGCGCTGGTTGGTGCTGCGGGCCTCGGCCCCGCTGGCGAAGGCTCCGCCGGGCACCGCCCAGGCCCACCCCCCCGGCCCAGGGTTCCCCGAGCAGGCCCCGTCGGTGTACACGACCGTCGTCACTCGGGCATCCTCCCACGGCATCACCATCGGGTCGGTCACCTGCGATCATGGACCGGTGATCTTCGACGGCTTCGTCCACCAGCTGCCGGACATCGACCCGACCGAGACCCAGGAGTGGCTGGAGAGCCTCGACGCCATCGTCGAGACCCACGGCAAGTCCCGGGCGCAGTTCATCGTGGCTGCGCTGCTCGAACGGGCCCGAGAGCTCCAGGTCGGCATCCCCTCCATGGTGTCCACGCCCTACGTGAACACCATCCCCCGGTCCGAGCAGGCGGCGTTCCCGGGTGACGAGCACGTCGAGCGCCGCATCCGGGCGTTCATCCGCTGGAACGCCGCGGCCATGGTCATCCGGGCCAACAAGGCATCGGACGGGATCGGTGGCCATCTGGCCACGTTCGCGTCGTCAGCCGCGCTCTACGAGGTGGGCTTCAACCACTTCTTCCGAGGTCACGACGACGGGCTCGGCGACTTCGTCTACTTCCAGGGTCACGCCGCTCCCGGTATCTACGCCCGAGCTTTCCTCGAAGGTCGACTCAGCGCCGAGCAGCTCGACCACTTCCGCACCGAGGTGGCGGGCGACGGCCTGTCGAGCTACCCGCATCCCCGGCTCATGCCCGACTTCTGGGAGTTCCCCACCGTCTCGATGGGCATCGGGCCGATCAACGCCGTCTACCAGGCCCGTTTCCTGCGCTACCTGCACAACCGGGGCCTGGCCGACACCTCCGGCTCGCGGGTCTGGGCCTACCTGGGCGACGGCGAAACCGACGAGCCCGAATCGTTGGGCGCCCTGTCCCTGGCTGCCCGGGAAGGTCTCGACAACCTGACGTTCGTCGTGAACTGCAACCTGCAGCGCCTCGACGGTCCGGTTCGGGGCAACGGCAAGATCATCCAGGAGCTCGAAGCGGTCTTCCGGGGTGCGGGTTGGAACGTGATCAAGGTCATCTGGGGCAGCAAGTGGGACGAGTTGCTGGCCCGAGATGTCGACGGCGTGCTGGTCGACCAGATGAACAAGACGGTCGACGGCCAGTTCCAGAAGTACTCAGTCGAGTCGGGCGCTTACATCCGCGAGCACTTCTTCGGCGCCGACCCCCGCCTGGCCGCCATGGTGGCCGACTGGTCCGACGACGACCTGGCCAACCTCCCTCGGGGAGGGCACGACTACTCGAAGCTCTACGCCGCCTACGCCGCGGCCACGGCCAACACGGGCATCCCCACCGTGATCTTGGCCAAGACGGTGAAGGGCTGGACCCTCGGACCCGACGTCGAGGCCCGCAACGCCACCCACCAGATCAAGAAGATGCACATCGACCAGATCAAGGTCTTCCGCGATCGGCTCTTCATGGGCGACGAGGTCCCCGACGAGGCCCTGGCCGACGGCGACATGCCCTACTACCTGCCGCCCGAAGGCAGTCCCGAGCAGCGCTACCTGCTCGAGCGCCGGGCATCGTTGGGCGGATCGCTGCCCCGCCGGGTCGTGCGCCAGCCGACCATTCCCGTCCAACCCGCAGCCGCGGTGTTCGACGAGCTGCGCATCGGCTCGGGCAACCAGGCCGTGTCGACCACCATGGCCTTCGCTCGACTCATGCGGGGTCTGGTCCGCGACGAGCACGTCGGCGAGCTGGTCGTGCCGATCATCCCCGACGAGGCCCGCACCTTCGGACTCGACGCGCTGTTCAAGGAGATCGGCATCTACGCGGCCAAGGGTCAGCTCTACGAGCCGGTCGATGCCGACCTGCTGTTGAGCTACCGCGAGTCGTCGTCGGGTCAGATCCTCGAGGAGGGAATCACCGAGGCCGGTTCGATGGCCAGCTTCACCGCGGCCGGGACCTCCTACGCCACGACCGGCGTGCCCACCATCCCCTTCTACATCTTCTATTCGATGTTCGGCTTCCAGCGCACCGGTGATCTCATCTGGGCCTTCGCCGACAGTCGAGGTCGGGGCTTCATGCTCGGGGCCACCGCCGGGCGCACGACGCTCAACGGCGAGGGGCTCCAGCACGAGGACGGTCACTCGCTACTGCTGGCCTCCACGGTGCCCAACTGCCAGGCCTATGACCCCGCGTTCGCCTACGAGCTGGCCGCCATCATCGCCGACGGGTGTCAACGCATGTACGGCGACGGCGAGGACGTCTTCTATTACCTGGCGCTCTACAACGAGAACTACGTCATGCCCGCGGCACCGTCGAGCCCCGAGCTCGACGAGGGCATCGTCCGGGGGCTCTACCGCTTCGCCGAAGCACCAGAGGGCCCCACCATCAAGGCGACCGTGCTGTTCTCGGGCTCGGCTTGGGGGGCTGCGTCCCAGGCCCGCGACGAGCTGGCCGAGCACTACGGCGTCGGAGTCGAGCTGTGGTCGGCGACCTCCTACAAGGCCCTCCGGGAAGACGCCCTCGCCGTCGAACGCTGGAACCGGCTTCACCCCAACGAGCCGGCCCGAGTTCCTTGGGTCACCGAGCGCCTCGCTCGCGCCGACGGCCCCTACCTGGCCGTGTCGGACTTCATGAAGGCGGTCCCCGACCAGATCGGCCGGTGGGTTCCCGGCCCCTACGTGGTGCTCGGCACCGACGGCTTCGGTCGCTCCGACACCCGGGAGGTCCTACGCCGGCACTTCGAGACCGACGCTGGCCACGTCGTGGTCGGTGTCCTCCACGCCTTGGCCCTCGAGGGCCAGGTCAAGGAGTCAGCGGTGGCCGACGCTCTGGCCCGCTACGAGATCGACCCCGACGCCCTCGACCCTCGTTCTGCCTAAGCCCAGGCCCAAGGAGCGAACGTGCCCGCCACCTTCTTCATCACCGGCGACCCTGCGGCTGACCGCCTCCTCGGCGAGGACCCATTGGCTCTGCTGATCGGGATGCTGCTCGATCAGCAAGTGCCGATGGAGTGGGCGTTCGCAGCCCCAGCACTGCTGAAGGAACGGCTCGGAGGCTCGCTGGATGCCACCGAGATGGCGGCGATGGACCCCGACACGTTCAGCGCCGCCTTCGTCGCCAAACCCGCCCTGCACCGGTACCCCGGTTCGATGGCAACCCGGACCCAGTCGCTGTGCCAGACCCTGGTCGACGAGTACGACGGCCGAGCCGAAGCGGTGTGGGACGCCGCGACCGGCGCCGAGTTGGTCACCCGCCTCGAGGGGCTGCCCGGCTTCGGCAAGGAGAAGGCCCGGATCTTCGCCGCCGTGTTGGGCAAGCGCCTCGGCGTGCGACCCGACGGGTGGGCCGAGGCCTGCGCCCCGTTCTCCGACGACCAGCCCCGCTCGGTGGCCGACGTGGTCTCCCCGGACACCCTCCAAGAGGTGCGGGCGTTCAAGAAGGCCAAGAAGGCGGCCGGGAAGGGCAAGGCCGACTGAGCCGTGCCGTTCCGACAGACCGCTCGCTCGACCGCCCGCAAGGCTCTGCGCACGGCCCAAGTCCGGTTTCCGTCGATCCCCGACCGCAAGTACGAGCTGCAACGAACGGTCCGCCGACTCCGACGGCAACCCTTCGAACGCGATTTCCACGTCGTGTCGATGTTGCCCGGCGCATTGGCCGGACCCTGTCTGGACGTGGGCGCCAACCGCGGCCAGAGCATCGAGGCGCTCCAGCTGCTCGGCGTGACCGGGCCCATCACGTCCTTCGAACCCAACCCGGTGCTGTTCGAGCGACTCCAAGCGCGCTACGGCGCCGATCCCCAGGTGACCTTGCACCGGCTGGGTCTGGGCGCCGAGGACGCCGACCTCCCGCTCTACGTTCCGGTCTACGGCGGCTACGTCTTCGACGGGCTGGCCTCATTCGATCGGAGCGAAGCGGCCGAGTGGCTACGCGACCAGCTGTACTTCTACCGAGACGACGCCCTCGACCTCCAGGAGCATGTGTGCTCGCTGCGTCGGCTGGACGAGTTCGGTCTCGAGCCGACGTTCGCCAAGTTCGACGTGCAGGGCTTCGAGCTGCTCGCCCTCCAAGGGGCGGCGGCCACGTTGAGGGCCAGCGAGCCCATCTTGATCATCGAATGGCCGGCAGACCCGGTCACCGACTTCCTGGCCACGCTCGGGTACCAGCCCTACACCTACGAGGTCGACCACCTCGTCCCCGGCATCATCACCGGACCCAACATCGTGTTCCTCACCGAACGGCGAGCGTCGGAGATCGGCCGCCGCCCCGGCGCCATCGTCGACCCAGACTGACCCACCCCCGTTCTCGGCGTGATTTCGTGCGCTCAGCGCTCGGAATCACGCCCAGAACGAGCGAGGTCGAAGGCCCGCCGGAGCTGGCCGAGGACGGCGCTGGGCTCGTTGGTGACTTGCTCGTAGGTGAACCGAAGCGGGACCAGCCCCGCCAACTTCAGCCCGTTCTCCCGTCGCGCGTCCCGCGCCCGATCAGCCCGGGTGGCGTGGCTCCCGTGGCCATCGACCTCGACGTAGACCCCGAGGTCGGGCCAGGCGAAGTCGACGGTGGCGATGGGATGGCCGAACTCGTCGCGCGCGACGAACTGACAGACGGGTTCGGGCAAACCGGCGCGGCGGACAACGCGGAGGAACCGACGCTCGAGGACCGACGTCGGTCGGGCTTCTTCAGGGCCGAGCAGGGTCCGAAGCACTCCGACACCGGATCGCCCCCGGCGGGCGACGAGGTCGAGACAGTCCCGGATCTCGGCCAGGTCGGTTCGACCGTCACGCAAGACACCGTCGAGTGCGTGCTCGACCTGAGAGCGGTGGCAGACCGAGCCCAGCTGGACGAGAACGAGTGGAATCCCAGCTACCGGAAGGTCGTCGACCATCGTGAGCAGACTCGCTGGGGTTACCAGCGGCCGATGCACGACCACTCCGGGACCGAAGCGGTTGCGGGAACGAACGGTGGTGACCTCCACCGGCGCCCGGGTGAATCCATCCATCCGGTGCAGGACGGCCGCGGCACGGTGCGAGAGATAGGCGTCTCGGCCCCCGGCGAGGCATGCCCCACGTAGGGACTGACGCCAGGTGGGCGGTGTGCTGGCCGTGCGCCACACGCCTCGGTGCACTGGGACCAGTTCACCGGCTCGAACCCGTCGCCGGACCTGGAAAGCCGACACGTCGAGCTCGGCCAGGTCGCCCGTGGTTATGAGTCCGAGCTGCGTCGTGGCCCGCCCGGCGAGGGCTCCGCTGGTATTGCCCATGGCCTCATCGTGGCGGGCGGGTCTGACACTTCTCGTTCTCGGCGTGATTTCGTGCGCTGAGCGCACCGAATCACGCCGAGAACGGGGAAGTGGAGGGCAGAGGGCGGGGGGTCAGGCGTCGAGGGCGGCGAGGAGCTGGGCCTTGGCGGCCACGAAAGCCGGGGAGGTGAGGGTGGCGGTGCCCCTCGGTCGGGGCCAGGACACGTCGAGGCGGGTGACGACTCGGGCCGGCCGGGGCGAGAGCACCACCACCTGGTCGGAGAGGACCAGGGCCTCGTCGACGTCGTGGGTGACCAGGACGACCGTGCGCCCGTCGGCGGCCAGCACCCCTTGCAGCCAGGCATGCAGGTCGCGCCGGGTGATGGCGTCGAGGGCGCCGAACGGCTCGTCGAGTAGGAGGATCGGTCGGGGCACCAGGAAGGTGCGCAGTAAGGCGACCCGCTGACGCATCCCGCCGCTCAACTCGGCGGGCCAGGCCCGCTCGAAGCCGGCCAACCCGAAACGCTCGAGCTCGGCTTCGGCCCGGCGCCGGGCCTCGGGCCGGGGCACCCCGCACAGCTCGGCCCCCAACACCGCGTTGTCGAGCGTGCGCCGCCAGGGCAAGAGGAGATCGCGCTGAGGGTGAAAGGCCGCCGGGCCGGCCTCCACCGAGCCAGCTGAGGGAGCCAGCAGCCCGGCCAGGATCCGCAAGATCGTGCTCTTGCCGCACCCGCTGGGCCCGACCAGGCTCACGAAGGACCCCTCGGCCACAGTGAGATCGACAGTGTCGACCACGTTGAGTCCGTCGAAGTCGAACCGCAGTCCAGCCAGCTCGACGGCCGGGCGGTCGGTCACTCGGCGGGCAGGTAGTCGTTGGTGAAGGCCTCGTCCACCTCCACAGGCTCCGCGATCAGCCCGGCCTGACGGGCGAAGGCCTCGAACTCCGACCACACCGTCGGGTCCTGCACTCCCCACGACGCATCGGGCGCCACGAATCGGGTCGAGTAGAACCCGGCACTGGCTTCGAGCAGGGCCAGGTCGGACTCGGGAACCTGCTCGTGCATGAGTGTGGCCGCCTCGGTGGGGTCGGCCACGGCCAGGTCGTAGCCCCGGGCCACGACCGACAGGAACGCCCGGACAGCATCGGGATGATCCGCCAGGGTCGACTCGGAGGCCACGTAGATGGGCGTGTACCAGTCCGGGATGCAGTCGGTGTTGTCTTGGAACGCCAGTTCGTCGATCGACGCTCCCTCGATCTGCGAGGCCCGCACGCCGTCCCAGCCGGAGAACACCCATACGAAGTCGAATCGGCCCTGGTCGAGACCGGCCAGATAGTCGACGTCTCCCACCTCGGTCGTCTTCACCTTCGAGAAGTCACCGCCATCACAGGTCACCAGTTGGTCGAGCAGCTCGGTCTCCAGCGCTCCGCCGTACCCTCCGTAGGTCTTGTCCTCGAGGTCTCGGGGTCGGGAGATGCCAGTCTCCGACAGCGACATGAGCGACGAGTAGTTGTGGGGGGCGACCGTGGCGATCGAGACCAAGGGCACGCCTTCGGCTCGAGCCGGGAGTAGTGCTTCCGATGTCGAGATGCCGATGTCGGCCCGTCCGGACGCCACGGCCTGTTCGACCCCGCCCGAGTCGTTCTCGACGATCTCGACGTCGAGGCCGGCGTCGGCGAACCACCCTTCGGCCCGAGCCACGTAGAGCCCGATGTGATGGGTGTTGGGCGTCCAGTCGAGCATCACCGTGAGCGTCTCGGCCCGGCTCGAGGAGCTGTCGGAACCACACGCAGCGGCGACCAGGCTGAGCGCCAGGGCGACGACTCCGATAAGGACGGGACGGGATCTCACGGAACGGCCTCCTAGTGGATACGGCGCCCGGCGCCTTGCCAGGGCATGACCAGTCGAGCCAGACCGGCGACGCCGGCGTAGAGCGCCACGCTGAAGCCGGCGATCAGGAACATGGCCACGAACACCTGGTCGGTCTGGAACGCTCGTTGCGACCGGATCAAATAGATGCCGAGGCCCTGGGACGCCCCGATCCACTCTCCGACCACGGCCCCGAAGGTGGCGTAAGCCGCAGCGATGCGGATCCCCCCGAAGACCGACGGCAGCGCGCCGGGGACGAGGATGGCCCGGGCCGACTGGATGCGGGAGGCACCGAGCGAACGGACCAACTCGACCACGTCTGGATCGACCGACGCGATTCCGGTGGCGGTGGCCACGGCCACCGGGAAGAAGGCGACCAGCACCACGACGAGGACTCGGGGCAATGTCCCGAAGCCGAACCACACGACGAACAACGGGGCGAGGACCGCAGCTGGGATGCTCTGCGAACCGATCAGCAGGGGCAGTATCACTCGGCGAACCGGCCCGATGGCGGCGACCACGGCGCCGACCGCGATCCCGATCGCCGAGCCGACCACCAAGCCGGCCACGGCAACCGTCGCAGTGGCTCGCAGGTGGCCGGGCAGCACCGCCCGGGTCGCCCAGGCCGCCTCGCCCACCGCCCCTGGACCGGGAACGAGGTACGACTCGACGCCGAAGAGCCGCACCGCCAGTGCCCACAATCCGACCATGCCGACCAACACCAGGACCGTGCCTGCGCTGCGGCGAAGCCACGTCATCATGCGGGCGACGGATTGACACCCGCGGGGTCGCTGCGGTGCTTGGTCACGAGTTGATCGACGGTGACCTCGGCCACGCCCCGTCCCTCGGCCACTTTGATCACGGTGACGACCGAGCTCGCCCCGGCAGCCAGGCCCGCCTCGTGCACTCGGCGCAGCAGAGCCCACAGCTCGTCGGGGTCACCTTCGACAGTCGTGCCGAGTGCACCGACCTCGTAACGCAGGCCAGCGGCGGCGATGACAGCGATGGCCGCATCGACATGGCCGAAGCGGTCGCCGTCGGCACCGCCAGGAGTGGGTAGGCACTGGATCTCGACGATCACTCTGGTCCTCCGAGGAGCTGCGGGCGGATGAGCAGGACCGTTCCCGCCACTACCTCGACGGCGGCCGGACCACCAAGGACCTCGTTGCTGATCCCTCGGGTGCTGCCCACATCGAGCGCCTCGTCGACCAACTCGAAGCGCAGACCCTCGGTGCTCACCCGCTCGGCCCGACCGAGGACCGCCACCAACGACAACAGCTCGCCGGCCCGTCCCTCGAACCCGAACCGGGTGGGTCCGTGGAGCACCCGGAGGTAGGTCGGCCCCCACCAGGCTTCGATCTCGACTCTCTCCCCGATTCGGGCGAGGAGCAAAAGAGTGGCCAGGTCGTGATCGAGTCGGTCGCCGCCGCCCAACACGACGACCCTGGTCGAGCCCATGGCCACCGATGCGTCCAGGGCCAGCTCGGCGTCGGTCTGGTCCTTGGCCTGCGGGTGCCTATCGATCGCCACACTCGAGCCGCGGGCCCAGGCCAACCCATCGGGCGACACGCTGTCGAGGTCACCGACCACGAGGTCGACGTCGAGGCCGAGCGCTCGAGCATGGTCGAGGCCTCCATCGGCGGCGACCACGACCGCGCCGTGGGGCAGATGGCCGATCACGCGACGGTCCGGGGGCGCGCCGCCGAGGACAACGATCGCCTGTGACTGTCGAGCCGGACCCATTCGTTCCCTCCGCTGGCATTACCCAGATCAGGTTCTCGGGTCGGCAGCGGCGACTGCCCTCTCAGCCCGGCGTGACCTCCGAGCTCCCCGTGTGGTGACTGGCCACGCTAGCGCTCGCCAGCTCCGATGACGCGAGCGAGGGGAACACCCGGAGGCGCTCCCCTCACCCGAACACTGTGTTGGATGGAACCCGCATCGTCGTAGAGCGCCAGTCGGACCGGTTCTGGCCGACAGCTGCGGGGGTGGTTGGCGAGTATTCGCCGTGGTGGTCCAACGGCCGCCTAGCGGCCAACCACCTCCAGGGTCCTACAGGGCTTTGACAGTTGGACCACCTCCCTTCTCTGGTGCCCACGAGAGTACTGGGTCAGTTCCAGCTGGCTCCAGCATTTCCCGGCCCGTCCTCTTCGTCGGGCGCCGGCCCAGCCGCGCCGATCATTTCGAAGTAGGCGAACTCGGCTTCGAGCACGGCGTCGACCTCGGCTCGGTCGACATCGAGGCCGTGGACTTCGGCCTGGGCCAGGACATAGGCGATCGTGTCGGCGTCGCGGACGACCACATGGGGAGCGGCTTCAGGGCTGTCACCGTTCTGGGGGACGCCCATCGAGCGGAAGTGTTCGAGGCTCCAGTCGACGATGGCCCGCACGTCGTCGTAGGACAGCCGAGCGGCCACGTCGAGCGGCAGGTGCTCGGCGACCCAGTCGACCGCCTCTTCGACGTCGAAGACCAGCCGGGGCGCCTGGGCCGAGAGTCGGCTCGCTTCCCGACCGATCACAACGGCGGCGATGGCCAACACCATGGCGACGACCATCGCCCCGATCACCACGCCCACAACTCGCCTACTTTCCTCGGGTCGACCCGGCCCCGGCGAGGTGTCGGTACGGTGATCGAGCCGACCCCAGCCGAGGGACCGGACCACGATACGGGAGCTGCGATGAGCACCACGTTGCACTGGCACGACAGCACCGCCGAGGTCCACCGCCTGGTGGTCGGTCCGGTCGAGAACAATGTCTTCGTCCTTCGTTGCACGCAGACCGGCGAAGCCGTGCTCATCGATGCGGCCAACGAACACGACCGACTCCTCCAGCTCTGCCAGACGTTGGGGGTGCGAACAGTGCTCGAGACCCATGGTCATTGGGACCACATCCAGGCCGTGCCGGCCATCCGCGATGCCGGCTACGAGGTGGGAGTGACCTCAGGAGACGCCGGGATGCTGGAGGCCTACGACTTTCTCCTGGAGGACGACTCGGTGATCGAAGTCGGACGGCTGCGGGTGCGGACCATCCTGACGCCGGGTCACACCCCCGGCTCGATCTGCTTCCGGGTCGAGGACACGCCAATCCTCTTCAGTGGCGACACGTTGTTCCCCGGAGGGCCGGGCAACACCCGAGGCGATGCCGCCGCGTTCGACCAGATCATCGAGTCGGTCGACCGGCGCCTGTTCACGCTCGACCCTGACACCGTCGTCATGCCGGGTCATGGGCTCGACACCACCATCGGCACCGAACGACCGCATCTCGACGAGTGGATCGAGCGGGGCTGGTGACCACCATGGATGCCATCGAAGCCATCCGGTCCCGTCGCTCGTGGGGGCGACTCGCCGCCCCCGGCCCGTCCGTCGACGAGTTGACGACGATCCTCGAGGCCGCGGCCTGCGCCCCTGACCACAAGTTGCTGCGGCCCTTCCGTTTCACCGTGCTCGAGGGAGACGCCCTCGATGCGTTCGGGCTCGTACTCGAAGAGGCCTACCTCACCCGATGTGCGGCCGAGGGCATCGACCCGTCCGAGCCAGCCCGGATGAAGGAGCGAACGAAGCTGCGTCGGGCCCCGACCGTGCTGATCGTGTCCGGGGTCCTCCGCGACCGACCGGTGCCACCGAGCGACCAGATCGGAGCCATCGACGCGGCGTGCCAGAACGTCCTGTTGGCAGCCACCGCCTTGGGCTACGGCTCGATCTGGCGCACCGGGGCGCCGTGCCACGATCCGGTGGTCAAGGCCGCCTTGGGCTTGGCCGAAGACGACCACATCGCCGGCTTCATCTACCTGGGCACGGTGCCTCCGGACGCCCCGGCCAAGGGTCCGAACCGTCCCGATCTGGCCCCGCTGTTGTTGCCCTTCCCCCCGACGCCGTGAGTGGACCGGCCCGGCCAGCCGACGAGCGGCCGATCGACGACACACCGGTCCACACCGCGGAGCTCCCGCCCACGCCGATCCGCGATCGAAACATCCCTGCGACTGCGTGGGTCGAGGCCCCGCCCGAGCTGCTCGAGTTGGGCGCCGACATCGACCAACCGGTGTCGACCTACAAGCGCCGCATCGGCCATTGGCTGTTGTGGCGGGCCGGGCCAGCATCGCGGGCCCACGCCCGGTACCTGGCTGTGCGATCCGACGACCTGACGATTCAGCACACGTTCCGCCTCTACCCCGACGGAACGGGCGACGGAGTCGGCCCCAGCGGCCAGCGTCACCAGCGCTTCCGGACCTGGAAGGAAGATCTGCTCGACCGAGGCTGAGGTAGTCCAGCCGGTACCGTCGAACACCCATGGAGGTCACGCTCGACGTCGGTGGTGCCCAGTTGTCGGGCCACATGGCCCGGCCGCCGTCGACCTCTCGCCCCGGTGGGCTCCCCGGCCTGGTGTTGTGCCACGGGTTCCCCGATCGCTTCCAGGGGGCCGACACTTTCGCCCAGACCTACCCCTCCCTGGCCGAGCGCATTGCGTCGGCCGCGGGGTTCGCGGTGCTCACCTTCACCTTTCGAGGCACCGGGAACTCGACCGGCGACTTCTCCCTCGACGGCTGGCTCGACGACCTCCGAGCCGCCGTTGCCTTCGTCCGGGCGTCGACCGACATACGAGACATCTGGCTGGCCGGCTCGGGGACCGGCGGCGCGTTGTCGGTTTGCATCGGTGGGGAGGACAAGTCCATCCGGGGCGTGGCCACCTTCGGCGCACCGTCGGCCTTCGACGACTGGGCCGACCACCCCCGGCGGCTGTTGACCCACGCCCGCCAGATCGGCGTCATCCGCAACCCGGCGTTCCCCTCCGACCTCGACCATTGGTCCCGGGCCTTCTCCCGCATCCGCCCCCTCGAGCGGGTGGTCGACCTGGCCCCCCGGCCCCTGCTCGTCGTGCACGGCGCCGACGACGACGCGGTGCCCCCAGCCGACGCCCGCGAGTTGGCCGGCGCCCACGGCTCGGCCGAGCTGCACCTCGTGGCCGGTGCAGGCCACCGCCTCCGCCTCGACCCCCGGGCGATCGCACTCCTGTTGGGGTGGCTCGAACGCCAAGCCGGTTCGGCCGTCTGAGCCCGGCGCCCGCCGTCGACTGCCGTCTACCAGTGGTCGCCCGTTCGCGGGTCGCACGAGATCATCGACGTCAGCTCGACGGTGGCGGACGGGCCGAAGCGCCGGACCATGATCCCGTCATCTTCGTCGGGGGTGGCGAACACCGTTGCGCCGTCGCTCGAACGCACCCCGCTGGGTCCCCGCCACCGCTCCCATCCCAGACGCTCGTAGAACGAATGCCGATCGGTCGACAGCACACCGAGCTCGAACTTCGCTGTCAGCACCTGGGCGACTCGGCTCATCACCAGCGAACCCAGGCCCTCACCCCGACGATGCGGCGCGGTAGCGACTCCCTCGACGTAGCCCGCCTGGAACCGGCGATCGCCCACCCCGATCGACCGGGAGACGAGCGCAGCATGGGCCACCACGGTGTCGGCAGGGTCGACCACCACTACGTGGGACCCCCCGAGGGTGTGGTGCCAGTCGTCGTCGGAGAAGTCGCCGTCGAAGGCGTCGCCGAGTAGCGACCGGACAGCAGCCAACTCGTCGTCGGTCAGCTCGGTCGTCCGCAGCACTCTGACCTGAGGCATCGACGCCGATCCTCCCTCCTCCGACGATCGCCCCGCCACGCCATCCGTTCTTTGGCGGATCCACTACCGCCACGGTGGTGGATCCGCCATCGAACGAGAGCGTCAGCGTGACACAGGACCTTTTCTCCTATCGACGTAGTGCGAATAGGCTGACTCGGTGACCGCACCCCTCTTCGCTGTCGAGGGCCTCCACGTCGAGGTGGCCGACCGGGCGGCCGATTCAGCCGATCCGGTCGAGATCCTGCGTGGGCTCGACCTAGAGGTTCGGGTCGGCGAGGTCCATGCGGTGATGGGCCCCAATGGGTCGGGGAAGTCGACGCTGGCTGCGACCCTGATGGGCAGCCCGGACTACGTGGTCACCGAGGGCCGGGTGCTGTTCAAGGGCGAGGACGTCACCGGGTGGGACACCGATGTGCGGGCCAAGGCCGGCATGTTCCTCGCCTTCCAGTACCCCCAGGAGATCGCCGGCGTGCCGGTCCATTCGTTCTTGCGCCAGGCGCTCGGGGCCCGCAAGGGCATCGAGGACTTCTCCACCCTCGAGACTCGCTTGGCCATCATGGACTGGATGAAGCGCCTCGACATGGACCCGGCCTTCGCCGACCGCTACCTCAACGAGGGCTTCTCGGGTGGCGAGAAGAAGCGCAACGAGATCCTCCAGTTGGCGGTCCTCGAACCCGAGCTGGCCATCCTCGACGAGACCGATTCAGGCCTGGACATCGACGCCCTGCGCACCGTGGCCGACGGCGTCCAAGCGGTGCGAGCTGAGCATCCGGAGATGGGTGTCGTGCTGATCACCCACTATCAACGCCTGCTCGACCACCTCCGCCCCGACGTGGTCCACCTGATGATCGATGGTCGCATCGTCGAGTCCGGCGACGCCGACCTGGCCCGACGCCTCGAGGACGAGGGCTACGAGGCGTGGCGATCGTGAGCCCGCGACCAGTGCCGGGCGCCCTCGATGTCGAGTCGATCCGCCGCGACTTCCCGATCTTCGCCAACCATGCGAGCGGCCCGTTCCATTTCCTCGACTCGGCCGCATCGTCGCAGAAGCCGTCCGCGGTGCTCGACGCCATGACCTGGTACTACGAGCACACCCACGCCAACGTTCACCGCGGGGTGTACGCCATCGCCGAGGAGGCGACCCGGCGATACGAGGACACCAGGCGCACCGTGGCCAACTTCGTCGGCGCGGCATCCACCCGAGAGATCGTCTACACCAAGAACGCCACTGAGGCGCTGAACGTGGTGGCCAAGTCGTGGGGCCGTACCAACCTCGACGCCGGCGACCCGATCTTGCTGACCCAACTCGAGCATCACGCCAACCTGGTGCCATGGCTGCAACTGGCCGACGAGGTCGGCATCGAGCTGCGTTATCTCCCGGTCGACTCCGACGGTCGACTCGACCTGAGCAATCTCGACGCATTGCTCGACGGAGTGAAGCTGGTCGCGGTCAGTGCCGCATCCAACGTCTTGGGAACCTTGCCCCCCGTGCGCCAGATCGCCGATGCCGCTCACGCGGAGGGTGCACTCGTGGTGGTCGACGGCAGCCAGTTCAGCCCGCACCGGGTTACCGACGTGACCGCGATGGGCGCTGACTTCTATGCCTTCACCGGCCACAAGCTGCTCGGACCGACCGGTATCGGGGTGCTGTGGGGCCGAGAGGCGCTGCTCGACGCCATGCCCCCGTTCCTGGGTGGCGGCGACATGATCCTCGACGTGCGGCTCGACGGGTTCACCCCCAACGAGCTGCCCTGGAAGTTCGAGGCCGGGACACCGCCCATTGCCGAGGCCATCGGGCTGGCGGCGGCGATCGACGCGCTGGGGCGCTACGACATCGAGTCGGTGGCGGCCCACGAGATCGCCCTCACCGCCTACGCCTTGGGATCGCTGCGCGAGCGGTTCACCCCCGAACAGCTCACCATCCACGGCCCGTGCAACGTGGTCGACCGGGGCGGGGTGATCAGCTTCACCCTGGCCGACGTCCACCCCCATGACATCTCTCAAGTGCTCGACGAGCACGGAGTGTGCGTGCGAGCCGGCCATCATTGCGCCAAGCCGCTCATGCGCATCCTGGGGGTACCGGCCACCGCGCGGGCATCCTTCTACCTGTACAACGACGAAGCCGACGTCGACGCCTTGGTGGACGCCCTGGCCGCCGCCGCCGACTTCTTCGCTTTCTGAGCCATCCACCGAGCCGAGGAGCACCGATGCCGGGACTCGAGGACCTCTACCGCGAGATCATCCTCGACCACTACCGCAGCCCGCTTAACCGGGGTGAGCTGGCTGTGCCGCCGGCGGTGCGGGTCGAGGGCTTCAACCCGCTGTGCGGCGACGAGATCGTGCTCTTCCTCGACGTCGATGGCGACCGGATCGTCGACCTCAAGGTCGGGGGCACGGGGTGTTCGATCAGCCAGTCCTCGGCGTCGATGATGTCTGCGGCCATCAAGGGCAAGACCATTGGCGAGGCCCGGGCGCTCACCCGGGCGTTCAAGGGCCTCATGTCGATCCATGAGCACCGGCTCGACGGGGGCGAGCCGGAGTCAACAACGCTCGACGGGGGCGAGCCGGAGTCAACAACGCTCGACACCGGCGAGCCGGAGGTGCGCCTGGGCGACCTCGAAGCGTTGCAGGGTGTGGTCAAGTTTCCGGTGCGGATCAAGTGCGCCACGCTGTCGTGGAACACGCTGCAGCAAGGCCTCGACGAGGCCGAGGCGCCCCAGGCCGTCTAGTTCAGCGGGGCCGGCCCGCAGCCAGACGGTCGGTTGCTTCAGCCAGCTTGAAGCAGGTGGCCGTCAGCCCACCGGCATCGTGGCTGGTGATGTCGATCGACACCCGGTTCCAGGCGTTGGACCAGTCAGGGTGATGGTCGAGGCGCTGGGCGACGAGGGCCAGGCCGGTCATGAAGGCGAAGGCCTCGACGAAATCGGCGAAGGTCAGGTCCCGATGCAGTCGCCCGTCAACGAGCGCCCACTCCGGGTCGAGCTGGGACATGGCCTCGTGGACCTCGGCGACGGACAGCGGCTCGGCCACCAGGCCACGTTAAACCTCACGGCGCCGGCACGGGTTCCGGTTTGACGTCGGCCAACACCTCGCCCATGGGCACGTCGATCTGGTCGCCCAAGCGGTCGGGCCCGTAGAGACCGCTCGACAAACGCATGGCGATGACCGTGCGGTCGGAGGGGTGGTATGCGAGTCGGACGTCGCCGCCGTCGTGGAACACATACTCGACGATCGCCGAGCCATCGGAAGCCGTGGCGCACGGACAGCGCTCCCACGCACCGAGCCCGACGTTGGTGGCGTACCGGCTCCCACCGGTGAGCATTTCGTCGAGCATGGCCGGCGACAACACGGTCTGGTCGCGCATCAGGGCCACGTACCAGCGCGTGAGGTCCTCGACGGTGGATACCACTCCACCACTGGCGTGGCCCACGAAGCCGGGCCGGTCGTTGCGGACCAGGCGGGTCGAGCTCATGTCGTTGGGCCCGAAGATCCTCTCGTCGAGCAGTCGGTCGAGCGGTTCACCGGTGACGTGCTCGAGGAGCAGCCCAACAACCAGGTAGTTGGTCGCCCCGTACTCCACCTCGGTGGAGCCGACGTCGCTGCTCGCCAACGCCAAGGTGATGGCCCGGCGAGGTGTGAGCTCGAGGTCTTCGCGGTAGCCGGCCGCATCGCGGTAGTCGACCAACCCGGTGGCATGGGCGAGCAAGCGACGCAAGGTGAGTTCGTCGGTAATGACCGATGGGACGCCGTCGACGGCTGGCAAGGGTCCGTCGAGGGTGAGGCGACCCTCCTCAACCAGTTGGAGGGCGACGGCTGCGACCATGGTCTTGGTCACGCTGGTGACTTGGAACTGCTCGCTGGCGGCGTCGAGACCCCAGTCACCGAGCGCCACGACTCGCTCGCCGGTCGCCTGGGCCACGATTGCCACCGCTCCCTCGACTCCGTGCTCGTCGACCCAACCCTCGGCGTCATCGACGTTCGGATCGGTGCCCGTGGCTTTGAGCCCCACCGCCGGTTCGCCGTCGACCCGAGGAGTGTCCGACGCGGGGGCCGTCGCGCCGACGAGTGGCCGACCCGACGGCGGGGGCACGGCGGCGTCGGGGGCTTCGTGGGGGAAGAGGTTGGGGCGGACGACTGCGGCGGCCAGTACCAGCACGACAATGCTGACCGAACCCAGTCGCAAGGCCGGACGCCGGCCTGCGGCCAACACCTCCACCGGGTGGGCGGCCCGCACGACCACCACGATGGCCAACACCAACACCGTGGCGAAGGTCAGGTAGTCAGCCAATGACGAGGGCGGACCGACCAGCCAATAGGTCGTGCAGATGGCCAGGGTGTGCCAGAGGTAGATGGTCAACGACGACGCGTTCATACGGACCACAACCGCGTGGACGAGGCGGGTCTGACCGAACCGGCGCAGCGCGTCCTCGAAACTCAAGGCGAGGAAGAGCCAGCTCAAGCCGACCAGGGCCGACAACGTGTAGGAGTTGTTGACCACCCAGTCCGGCGGTGGGGCCACGACAGTCGCCACCACCGCCGCCGCCGCCGTCACCGCCACTACGAGCAAGCGGACCCGACGACTCACCACTTCTCGACGGTTGTGGAACAGGGCGCCGAGGATGAAGAAGCCGCCGTAGCAGGCCACGTCACCGGCACCCCGCCACAGAGCCGTCGCCGTAGGTGCGTGCTGGTTGGCCACGACCAGGTCGAAGGCGACGAGCACGGCCAACCACCCGCCGATACTCACGGCCCACGGCAGGCGGGCGACGGGGCGCACCAGCAGCGGTGCCACGACTAGTACCAAGAGCAAGGCCCGGATGAACCACAGCGGCGAGGAGAGCCAGCCCCCTTCCCACGACAACGCGGCCGGAGTGCGAGCCACCGGGACCAGCCAGCCGACCACGTCGAGGAGGTGGTGAGACACGTCGGTGGGCGAGGCCAACCAGGCCGCTACCAGTCCGACCCCCACGAAGGCCAGGTAGGGCGGCAGGAGGCGGAGATAGCGACTGATCACCACGTCGCGGTGGCGGCGACGGCGACGGCTGTGCAACAGCACCGCACCGGAGACATAGAAGACCGCGGGCATGGCCGAAAACGTCCAGGAGATCCACCAGAAACCGAAGGCGTGCCAGCACACGACCCGAACGACCGAGACGGCCCGGATCAGGTCGAGCACGACGTCTCGACTGCGCTTGGCAGGTGGCGTCGGCTTTGGTGCCGGCTCGATGGCGGGCGCCGAGTCTTGCTCCCGAGCGGCCAGCACCGAAGCGTGGATGGGGTCAGCCAATGTGCCCAGTGCCGTCACCAGCGCGAAGACGGTGTACCCGGCCACCGGGGCCAAGTCCCAGGGCGAAGCCCCCTGAGAGATCCGCAGGATGCACAACGCCAACACGGCGGCGAAGGTGGCCACTGCCGCGGCGACACAGAAGTCGACGAGGTGGTCGGTTCGCCGGTAGCGGCGCTCGGCCCCGGTACCGGCGCCTGGGTGAGACCCGCCGGTCGGGACCCACTCCTGGTCACGGTCAGCGGCGTGATCGACCAGAGCGCAGAGGTGGGCCACTTGGGTGAGCAGGCCGACCCGGCGGGACGACGACCCCTCGTGGCGCAGATGCCAGCGGGGAGCGACCACTAGACCCATGACCAGCGCCGGCACCCCGAGCATGGCCGTGCGCAGGGTGATCGTCCCCGGCGCCTCGACCAGGCTCAACACCGGCAACAGCACAGCCGCGACTGGGGCCATCGCGCCGGCTACGTAGTACGCCCACCCATCCCAGTACGAGAGTCGCTGACGGGGCGTGAGGCGGACCCGTCGGAACAACGAGGTCCCCACCAGAGCGAAGGTGCCTCGAGCCCAGCGGTACTGCTGAGACGACAGCGACCGCACGTCGGTGGGCGAGGATCCGGCGGCCAGGATGAGCGGGAGATACCCAACCCTGTAGCCGGCGTCCATGACCTTCAGGCCGGTGAACACGTCCTCGGAGTGCTCGATGAGGGCGACCCCACCGCGGGAGGCGAGCGCCGACCGCCGATAGACGGCGTTGGTGCCGACGCAGATGGTGCTGCGCCAGTGGTCCCGGGCCCGCTGGACGAGGCGGTAGAAGACTTCCTGTTGCTCGGCCGCGCCCTGCTCGACCCAGTTGGCCGGGTCGACCTGGAAGTACTGGGGGGTCTGGAGGATGCCCATGCACTCCTCTCGAAGGACGGAACGGTGTGGGCCAGGAAGTCGGGACGCACCGCGAAGTCGGCATCGAGCACGAGCACCAGATCGCCATTGGAGTGATCGAGGCCGTACTGAAGGTTTCCGGCCTTCTTCATCCACCCGGGGCGATCTCGGTGCAAGTACCGGGCGCCGAACCGGGCGCAAACGGCCTCGACCTCGGGTGAACCACCGTCATCGAGGACGTAGATCTCCAGCGGGCCCGGGTGCTCGAGGGCGACGGCTCGGGCCACGGTGTTGGCGATGACCGCTGGGTCCTCACCGCAGGTCGTGATGAACACGTCGACTGACCATCGAGCCCGGTCGATCTTCCGGCACCGGTCGAAGTGGCCCTCGACGTCGAAGTCGGGGATCTGGATCGACCAGGCGATCCCCGACAGGCCGGTGAGGACCACGAGCAAGGCGTAGGGCATGAGTAGGAGAAGCCAGCGACCCTGCAAGGTGAGCCCGAGGACCCCGAGGCCGAACACGACCCGGGTGAGGGAGTTCATCCCGAGGAACCACCGGCCCGACCCGGCCGTGTAAGCGAAGACTTCCTCGTCGGTCGGTGGCTGAGGGCCGTGAGGGACGACCGGCGCAACCTCTGCTTCGGTGGGCGCCTCTCGGAGGCTCATCGGCTCAGCGCGATGGCGACGAGCGGCAACCAGCAGGCGACGACCAAGACGCCGGTGTCGCGCCCGGTCCGGTCGTGGGCCTCGCCGAACAGGTAGGGATCGCGGTATGGCGTGGTCCGACGCTCCGGTCGAACCGGACGACCGCTGAGGCTGACCGCCACAGTGACGAACACAACCGCCCCCACGATGAGATCGAGCGCCGGGCCGGTGACGATCCGATCGAGCCCGACCGGCGAGTAGCGATCGGTCGGGGCCATGAGCACCACCGCGTGATGCACGATCAGGCCGAGGACAGCGCCTGCGGCGATTCGGGTCCGGGCGTGGTTGCGCTCGTGGCGCGACGCCGTGGTCGGAGACGCCCACGCCCACCACAGCACGCCAGCTACGGCGGGGATCAGAACACCGTTGGAGAGCAGCGAAGTCGGCAGGCGCCAGGTCATCGACGGGTCATCCACCACGGGCAGCAAGGCCAGGCGCCGATAGACCAGGTCGGACACGCCGCCGAAGGTCGAGCGCAGGGTGGCCACGGCGAAGGCGGCGACCGGTAGCCACGTGCCGAACGACAGCGCCGTTACCCGACGCAGCACTGCCGGGGCCCGCAACCCGTGACAGGCCAAGTATCCGCCGACCACACCGCACGTGATCGTCGGTCCGAGCAGGAGGGGCCCGAGGTCGGGTCGCACCAGGGCGGCGATGCCGGCGCCGACGCCCACCACGGCTAGGGCCACGACGGTGGGTGGTGCGGCATGGCTCTCGGAGCTGGCGATACGGACCCGCTCGGTCAGCAACGTCACCGCCATGGCGATCGCGGCGAGTAGTTGCAGAGCAATCACTCGGTCATCGACCACCGAGCCTGCGGCGCCCCGAGCCGGCACCACCGCGATAGCCAGTGTGGCCAGACCGACGGGGACGAGGTCGACGACGAGGGCGGGGATCCGAAGCCCGCCACGGGTCTGGGCAGCGGGGGGAGCGGTCGTCACCATGTGCCGTGCTATCGGCCCCTCTCGGTAGTTTCCGAAGGGGCTGGGGCCCCACGAAACACGATGTTCACGCCCGCTCTGGGGGCAGTTCACGGACAGCCACCCAAAGTGGTTCAGTCGTCGTTTCCCCGGTCGGCCTGGCGAGCCGTCAGGGTCCGCTTACAGGGCGTTCACATCACCCTGCGACGATCGAGACGGCGCTATACGTCCCCCCGCACGCGCCATGGAGATCGATGTCCCCCACCGCGCCCCGAGCCGGAATCATCACCCTTTACCACTGCTACAACTACGGCACCCTGCTCCAGGCGTGGAGCGTTCGCCAGGCGTTGCGAGACCTCTCCTGGGACGCCGAGCTCATCGGGTACCGCACTCCACGGGACAACGATTGGTACGAGTCGTACTCCAAGTGGTTGCGCACCGATCACCCCCGGCGCAACCGCTGGGCCCCCGCCTTTCGGCGCAAGGCGGCACGAATCGAGCGCTTCATCGCCGACGAGCTCGTACCCCAAGGCGTCACCCCCCTGCCCGAACTGGCCGAACGCAGCGCCGACTTCGACGTCGTGGTGGCTGGTAGCGATCAGCTGTGGTGCCAGAAGCTCGGCTTCGAGGGAACCCACTTCCTCGACTTCGCCCCCGACGACGCTCGCACCGTGTCCTACGCGGCCAGCTTCGGGAACACCACCGATGTGGGCGCCCGAGCCGCCCACATCGGCGGCCTGCTCGGCCGTTTCGATGCCCTGTCGGTGCGGGACGAAAACAGCGCCCATCTCGTCGAGGAGCTGACCGGACGCTCGCCGTCCCGAGTGCTCGACCCCTCGTTCCTCGTCGACACCACTCCGATCGAGACGCCCTGGACCGAAGCGCCGGCGTTGATCCTCTACAACGAGTCGTGGCTCGAGCCCGACCAAGAAGCCTTCATCAAGGCGACAGCCGCGGCCCTCGGGGTCCGCATCATCTCGGTGGGATACGCCCACCGAGTCGCGGACGAGAACCGGATCGACATGGACCTGGGCGAGTGGCTGGGAGCCATCCGGGCTGCTGCGTACGTGGTCACCGGCTTGTTCCACGGCATGGCCGTGTCGCTCAAGTTGGGCAAGGACTTCACCGCCATCCCCAACCCGGACAAGGCCAACAAGGTGCTCGACCTGCTCACTCGATTCGACGCCATGGACCGCCTCGACCTGAACGCCCCCCAGATCGACCTGCGTGAGAGGGCCACGCCCGGGTGCGACGCCATGGTGGCGTCCTCGCTGACCTGGCTGGCCGAGGCGATGGGTGGGCGGGAACGCACCGACGCGCCAGTCTCGGGCTGAGAGCTTCGGAGCGGCTCAGCCCGCTCCGGTGACCGTCACGTTGTGGAACGTCGCCGTGGCCAACGCCCCACCGTCATGGGACGTCACGAACAACCCAACCGTCGCCGCCCCCTCCGGCACCGACACCGAACCCACCGACGTCCACACCAACCCATCACCAGACACCGACGCTGACACCGTCGACCCCACCCGATCCAACCTCAACCAACCATCGGGCAACACATAAGACCCACCAGCAACACTCGAATTGAACCCCGACTGCAACACCACCCCATTACCCGACGTCACCGCCAACAACCCATAAGGCGAACCAGCCGACGCCGACTGCTTCACCATCACCCCCACCTTCGACCACTCATTCGTCGCCCCCACCACCGACGACACCCGAGCCACGATCGACCCATCCCCCGCCAACGGCCGCCACACATACCGGAACTGATCCTGATCAGCCCAAATATCGTTCCCCGCCCCCGACACCGTGAACCGACCCGAACCCGACTCGAACGACGCCGAACCCCCCACCACCGGCGACCCCACATCACCAGACACCCACCCCGACGGCAACGTGGGAGTGACCGACACCTGGTCGAAGACGGCGGTGGCCGTCTCGTTGTAGCGGTGCGACGTGGTGAAGACGCCGGCTCGGACCGTCCCGGTGAGTCCGATGTCGTCGGTACCGATCACCGCCCAGTTCACCCCGTCGGTCGACAGCAGGGCGGTGACCATCGAGCCTCGACGTTGGAGTTGGAGCCAGGTCTCGCCCAGGACATAGGGACCGGCCGCGGTCTCACGGCTGAAGTCCCGCTGGAACACGACGCCGTGGTCCGGGGTCACGGCCAGAACGGCGTAGCTCGAACCGGCATCGGTGGACTGCTTGACCATGACGCCGGCCTTGGCCCATTCGTCGCTGGCCGTCAAGCCCGTGACCCGGGCGATGACGTCGCCGTCCTCGGGAAGATCGATCGACACGAACCGCGACTGGTCGGCGTCACCCCAGATGTCGGTTCCCCCACCGTCGACGGTGAGAACGCCGCCGCTGTAGCTGGAACCGCCTTGGGTAGCCGGCGAGCCGATGTCCTGGCTCGACCACCCCGGAGGCGCCTCGGTGTAGGCGTCGAAGTTGGCCGTGAAGGTGGCCCCTCCAGGCGGCACCACCACGGTGTGGGACTGGGCCCCACCATCAGACCATGACGAGAAGCGGAACGAGCCGGCGCTGGTGTGCTGGGGCGACGCCGCGCCCACCGTGTGGGCCACGCCGACCACGGCTTGCTCGACCACCGTGCCCGTGTAGGGCCGACCATCAACGGTGATGGTGGCCGTCGGCTCGTTGGAGGTCCAGGTGACCGTGGCCAGGTTGGGGTGGACGCCCACCGAGGTGGTGCTCGACAGCCCGCCGGCATCGGTGACGGTGACCTGGATTTCGTACCACGTCGTCGACACGTTGTCGGACGACGTGGGAACGACGAACGACCCGGTGGCGCTTCCGGCGATCGGGCCGAGGAACGGGTGGATGTGATCGGCGTGATGGAAGATCACCTTCCACGAGAACGCGGCGTCGGCCAGCGCCCCGTCCTCGGGGTCGGTGGCCGACGCCGAATAGTCGATGGTGTCGCCGGCGTCGTAGTGGGACAGATCGGTGGGCGCATCGATCGTCACGACGGGTCGGCGGTTGCCCACGGTGACGGTCACATGGTCGACGGCCGACTTGGCGCCGGAGGTGACGGTCAAGGTGGCGTCGAACGTCCCGTTCTCCGAATACGTGTGGACCGGGTTGGGGTTGCTCGACGTCGTCCCATCACCGAAGTCCCACAGGTACGACAGGGTCGAGCCGGGGTCAGGGTCGAACGAGCCGCCGGAGGAGAACGTCACCTCGAGGGGCGCGAGTCCGTCGGTGGGCGTCGCTTCGGCCACCGCCGTTGGGGACCGATCGCCGCCCGATGGCGCGATCCGTGACAGCGCGCCGGGGAAGATGTCCAACTGCCAGATGGACCCGTCGGGAGCCTGGGACAGCTGCACCGGGGTGCCGGCCTGCTCGTCGAACGGGTTGTCGCTGATCACCGACGAAACGGTGCCGTCGACCTCGAGGTAGCGGATGAACCCAAGGGTGTAGTCGGCATAGAACAGCGCGCCGTCGTAGTCCGCGCCAAGCGCATCACCTTCGTAGGCGAGTAGGGCAGTGATCGATCCGGCCTTCTCGGGCGGATCGGTGTGGGGGTAGGCAAACAGGGGGTTGAGCGAGTCGCAGTTCGAGCAGGCGCCCTCGGCGGCGGGCCAGCCGTAATTGCCACCCCGCTCGATGACGTTGATCTCCTCGTAGAGGTCGCCACCGACGTCGCCGGCGATCAGGCGGCCGTCGGGCAGCACGTCGAGTCGGAACGGGTTGCGAAGACCAGTGGCCCAGATCTGAGGTATGGCTCCCGGGGTGTTGACATAAGGGTTGTCCGCGGGAGCCGACCCGTCCGGTTTCAGGCGCAGGATCTTCCCGTGGATGTTCCCCAGGTTCTGCGAGTTGGGCGACTGGCCGTTCATGCCCGTGGCCCAGTAGAGCTTCCCGTCCGATCCGAACCTGACGTCACCGCCGTGGTGGTACTCGCGGCCCAGCTGGTCCGATTCGAGCAACACCACCTCCGATCCCGGATCGGCGATGCCACCAGAGACCGTGAAGCGGCTCAGGCGATCGTGGTTGGCCACGGTGGTGTACGAGACGTAGAGATGACCGGTCGTGGCGAAGTCGGGTGCGGGCTCGATCCCGAGCAGGCCGCGCTCGGCCTCGTTGTCGACGGCCAGGGTGAGAACCGGGGTCGGGTGGAGGTGACCGTCGTGGTAGAGCAGGATCTGCCCTCCCTTCTCGGCGATCATCACCTCGCCGCTGTCGAGGAATCGAAAGGCGGTCGGCTCTTGGAGGCCGGTGACCAGAGTGGTGCGTTCGAGGTCGTTGGGCAGTGCACCGGTCGAGTCGGGGCGAACGACAACCAGGACGACGATCGCTCCGAGCGCCACGTAGAACCAGAGAAGGTGGCGAGCGGTCCGCTTCACGCTGACGCCTCGGCGGCCACGACAAGGCCGTGATCGGTCTTCTCCCAGTAGAAGCGGCGAGAGCGACGGGCCAGCTGGGCCGCCGCCTTGTAGGCGGCGACGCTCATCAGGGCCCAGTACAGCGGGGCCAACAGCATCCATTTGACGTTGCCGTACAGCTTGCGTTCCATGGCCCCCAACAACAGCGTGTAGCCGAAGAGCCAGTTTCCGACGACGAACGACAGCGTCCCGGCGTAGAGCATCGGCGCGGGAAACAGGTCGCGAATCACCGACGATCCGGTGAAGGCGTAGGCCAGGGTGAGCGTCCAGAACAGCGGGTTGACCAAGCTGGTGAGCCACGTGCCGCCGACCACCACCTGGAAGGCCAGGAACCGACCGAGGCCCAGCTCGCGGAGCAGGTCGCGGGGCGATCGCATGTGCACGAACCAGGTCTGCATGTAGCCCTTGAGCCAGCGGGACCGCTGGCGCAACCAGTTCGCCACGTTGCTGTTGGCCTCTTCCCAGGTCACCGAGTCGACCAGTCCCACCCGGTACCCCTGTCGGCTCAGCCAGATCCCGAGATCGGCGTCCTCGGTGACGTTGTAGGGGTCCCATCCGCCGAGGCGACGCAGGGTCTCGGTGCGAAAGTGGTTCGACGTCCCGCCGAGGGGCACCGGCCATCCAGGTGCCACCAACCCGGGCAGGTAGAGCGAGAAGTTCATCGCGTACTCGGCCGTGAACAGCTTGGTCAGCAGGTTCGTGTTCGGGTTCCAGTACTCGAGGCGGGCCTGGAGGCATTCGATGTCTGGGTCGGCTGCTTCGAAGGCCTCGACGGTCCGGCGGAGTTGATCGGGCTGCGGGCGGTCCTCGGCGTCGAAGATCACGCAGTACTCGCCGGTGGCCCGGGCCAGGCCGACGTTGCACGCTCGAGGCTTGGTCGTGGGCCGCCCGGCCGGCACCACCACCACCTCCATGTGGTCAGGTAGGGCGATAGCGGCCAGGGCCGACTCGGTGTCGGTGTCGTCGCGTTCGAGGAGCAGAAGGATCTGGAGCCGATCGACGGGATAGTCGAGCGCCGCCAGGCTGGTCACCAACGCCGAGACGACCGACCCCTCGTGGTAGAGCGGCACCAAGATCGTGTAGCTGGGCCACCCGCCCGGGCGATCCACGTCGACGAACCTAAGGTCGATC
This sequence comes from Actinomycetes bacterium, assembly GCA_031399525.1. Lineage (GTDB taxonomy): Bacteria > Actinomycetota > Acidimicrobiia > Acidimicrobiales > CADCSY01 > JANNNX01. The sequence continues at coordinate 76,135 of JANNOZ010000020.1, forward strand.
ACTCGGCGCTGGCGACTCATCAAGGCCCGGGTGACGATCAGGGCCTTGGCAGCCATCACGACCAGGTACACCACGATCAGCGAGCCCAACGCGGTGACGGCCAGGCCGTGGACCAATCGGACCCACACCTCGTCCTGGGTCCAGGCGGCGGCCCCGAAGGTGATCACTCCGGCCACGCCCAGGGTCGCCAGAATCCGACGGGGAACCCGGTCACCGCCGATGGTTGCGGCCGACGGTCGCCGGACGTCGAGCTCGGTGAACGGGTGGTCGACCTGCTCGTCGGCGATGGGGACTTTCGTCTCCATCAACTCGACAACTCCTGGTCGGCCAGATCGGTGCCTGTCGGCTCTCGGAAGATCTGACGGTCGTCGTCCTGGTAGACGAGCTCGTAGCCGGCGAGCGCCGACGTACCACCGAGGCGGGCCGACACCTGGTCGCTCCCGTTCGTGCCGGTGCGCATGTAGATCCAGCGGATGCCCGAGCCCGAGGGGTCGGCCAACGCCGGCTCCCACTGCTCGTCGCTGCCCTCGTAGACGATCCGGTCGAGCGGGATGCGAGCTTCGAACATGACGGTCTCGTTCCCGAAGCCCTCCATCAACACCAAGCCGCCGTCGTACTCGTCCTGCCACCACGCGGCGGCCTGGGCATTGCGCTGCTCGACCGGCGAGGACGAAAAGACCTTCGCTTCCTGCAGCACGGTCACTTCGCCGTCATTGGCCATGCCCAGCGATGTTCCGACGACGAGTCCCAGCACCAGCACAACGGGAATGTTGCGCCACTCCCGGTCCCGGCCGACGCTCGCCAGCACCCCCAAACCGATGGCGATCGGGATCACCATGGCCATGCCGAATCGGGTGTTGTAGAGGTCGCCGTTGATCTCGGCCACGTGCAACGGCCGTTGTCCGGAGTAGAGCCCCAACACGTAGAACGGCGCCATGACCAGGAGGCTCAGCACGGCCAAGGTCTCGGTACGCAAGCCACGCCGCACTACCAACACGACCAGTCCGAGCATCGACACGACCGCCACGACGCCCCCGAAGTTGCCCGCCACTGCGTAGGCGTAGGTGCGGATCGAGACCCAGAGGTCGCCCACTGCCGGGTCAGTGGCCGAGACCCACAGCGACGGCTTGGCGTAGTCACCACGCTGGAACGCCAGCCAGTCTCCGAAGAGCACCCGGTTCCACACCAACCAGACCACAACGCCGAACGCGGCCACCGACAGGTAGAGCACCAGATGTCCGTCGAGCCACTGGACCCGACGACGCCACGACCGCTCAGCCGAACCCGGCTCCAGGCCGTCCCGGCCGGGCAGCGACGTGAGAGAACTGAGGACCACCACCCCGGCGAGGGTGAGCAACACGACCCACCCTTCATAGCGGCTGAGCGTGGCCAGCAGCACGCCGAACCCGCCGAACACGAGCCACTCGTAACGGGCGCCCTCACCCCAGCGGACGATGCCGTACACCCCGGCAGTCATCGACGCCAGCAGGAGCAACTCGGTCATCGGAGTCGACTGCAGGTAGAGCACACCCGGGTTGGTCATGAAGACCAGAGCCGCCACCCAGCCGGCCATGGTGCTGTCGGTCAGGCGGATGACCAGCCGCTGGAGGAAGTAGGCGGTGGCGACGAACGCCGCCATCGACACGATCGTCCCGGCGAAGCCGGAATAGAAGAGCGGACTGATCCAGACGAACGGCAGGCTCAGCAGATGAGGCAGAGGCAGCCAGACGCTGCCCAGTTGGGCGAATCCTGGCGTTGTGCTGTCGATGACCCGACGGGCGATGAGGAGATGGGACACCGCGTCGGGGTAGGCCAGGCTGGTCCCGTTGGCCAGGACCACGACGTAGGCGACGATCGACGAGACGACCGCCACGACCAGGACGCCGAGTGGACCCGACCACGTCCGGCGATCGGCGAGGGGCAGCGCAGGGGCAGCCACCCTCAGGCCTTCCGGCGGCCCATGCGGACGCTCACGCCGACCAGGTCGAGCAACGACCGGGCCACCACCGAGAATCGAGCGCCGCTCGGCTCGCCGTGCTGGCGAGGGAAGTGACTCACCGGCAGTTCGACGATGCGGGCCCCCGATCGGCGGGCCTTGGCCACCAGCTCGGGGGAGATGGTGGCGGCCTCACCGGTGAGGTGGAGGTCGGCCAACACCGAGCAGCGGATGAGCTTGAACGCACAGTCGACGTCTCGGACGCCGTGGCGGACCAAGAGGTTGCTCAGCCACCCCCACATCCGGGCGTTGACCCGGCGAACGAGCGGATCGGCCCGATGGACCCGGTAGCCGACGACCAGGTCGGCCCGGGTCACCTGGGCGACGGTCAGGAACCCGACGAGCTCGGCCATATCGAACTGGCCGTCGGCGTCGGTGAAGAACGCCCAATCGAGCCCCGACGCACATGCGGCGTCGAATCCGGTCCTGAGGGCGGCGCCATAGCCACGGTTCACGTCGTGACGGGCCAGGACCACGTCGCTGGGTGCGTAGGCCGTGATGGCGGCCGCAACCACCTCGGCGGTCTGGTCTCGACTTCCGTCGTCGACCACGATGACCTGATACTCACCACCGAGCTGATCGAGCACCCGCACGGCGTCAGCGACGGTGGTGGCGATGTTGTCGGCCTCGTTGTAGGCCGGGAAGAAGACCGCTACGGAGGGGGTGACGAGGGTGGGAAGCGAACGCCGATCGGCGGGGCCGACAGGGTCTCGGAGGTCTATCTCAGCGCCGGACTGGTCCAGCGTTCCTCCGACCTCTGCCTGCTCAATCTGATCGGGCACCGCCAGGCTCCTCGTCATCGGCTCCTCGACCGCTCGGAAGCCTCGCCGCGAGCACTCCCTCCCGCGACGGCCGGGAACGTATTCCACGCTTCGTCGTTCGAGCAACACTGAAGGCGTTATTCATCTGCGGTTCACGACCTTGTGTACTGATCACAACACTCTGGCCGGTCTACGCCCGCTGTTTGTGGCTCTCACATCACTTTCCGTGGCCTGCTGGACCAGAACGCGATCCCGGAGGTCGATGACCTCAGGGCTGGCAGCCGGATGGGACCAGGCCATCGAGGCTGGTCCGTTGGTCCTGACCCGGTGGGCCAGCAGCACCGAGACGGCGCCCGCCGCACACGCCACCAGCGCGAGCCTCATGGCCGGCCCATGAAAGACACCGGCCACATCGAGAGAGCCGTTCTCCCGCAGAGGGAAGATGGCCCCTCGTGCGACCACCTCCTCGATGGCGTCGAGTCGCACGAAAACGGCAGCTACCGCCACCCCGATCACCGCGGCGGAGAGAGAGAAAAGACCGAAAAGAACCCTGCGCCCCAGCCCCGGGTTCTCCCGGCGATGCAACTCGACCAACATGACTGCGACGGCGCCATAACAAAAGGCGATCAACAGGCAGAGCACGTAGTAGCCCGACACATCCCCGGCATCGGCATTGCCGACGACAACCGCCGACATCCCAACCGATATGCCGAGGTAGGGCGCCAAAAGCATCATCGGGAAACGCAGGGGACGCTCATCACCCTTGGGCGTCACTCGAAAGGCCATCGAACGTCCCGTGATCGCTCCAAGCACCCCAGCGAGGACGCCGACGGCGGCCCAAGGCCATACCGCCAGACGGAAGAGCGCGCATTCCCAAGACACGACCGGCGAATCAGACGGCCGAAGCCAGCCCCGGGCCCGCTCATATGACGCCAACACCACCATCAGTGCGGCCGGCAGAAGGACGTGAGCCGCGAACTCGACGAGCGGCACCCGGGCCCATTGGATACCGATCACGAGCGCGAGTGGGCACATGGCCATGCTCACCACACGATGGACCGACTGGACCGGATACCAGATCACGTTGAAAGCCAACTTGGCTCGAACGCTGGCCCGCATCCGCCCCCAGTGCGGTGGTGCCACCCGTAGGAGCACGAGGGTCATGCTCTTGGACCACTGCATCTCTTGGACGATGGCATCAGCAACGCTGGCGGGACCGTCGCCGTGGGCGATGGCGTCGTGAGCAAAGGCGCCCTCCCACCCGTAGGCGTTCATGAAGAACGTTGTGGTGAAGTCCTCGGCCAGTTCAGGCCCGAGTCCTCCGATCTGGCGGAGCGCCGAAGTCCGGATCGCGTAGTGAGACCCGAAACACGTTGGCGCCAGGTCGGAGTCCGAGCCAGTCTGTACAGGGCCGTGCAAGGCCGCCTCGGCGAACAGGCGGCCCCGGGCAGCCCACGACTCAGCGGCGTTCGAGTCGCAGATCGAAGGCATGGCCACGTAGCCGACGCGTGGGTCCTCGAAGGCAGGAAGTACCGCGCTCAGGTAGTTCGGCGCCGGACGGTGGTCAGCGTCGAACTGGGCCACGACGTCGTAGTCGTCGTAACCCCACCGGTCGTAGAAGTACGCCAGGTTCCCTTCCTTGCACCGGGTCCGCCGGGGCCACGACGTCTGGTGGTAGCCGGGAACACCGAACCGAGACGAGATGCGCACGCCGCGGCGGTCACACCACGCTCGGACCGCTTCGGTCGGCTCCTCGTCGGCCAACCACACGTCGTACTGGCGGCGATCGAAGTCTTGGTCGAGCATGGCCTCGAGGGTGGATCGCACCAGCGGCCACGGTTCGGATGGCGCCTTGGTCACCACCATGGCTACCCGCCAGCGCTCGGGCACCGCCTTGTGCCGCACATGGGGCCGGCAGGCCCGCCACACGAACGCCAAGTGGTAGGCGGGAAGAAGGAAGGCAAAGGCCACGACCCCAGACGCAATCATCAGGGTCGCCGTGCTGGCCCACACTCGATCGGTGAACCACCAGACCCAGAACCAGATCACCGACGCCGCCCAGGCCATGGCGATCGTCGAGACGACCCGCTGGTCACGACGCTGAGTACGCCGCTCGGTACGACTCAACTCGCGATCCCGTCCGCGCAGCGCACCCACGTCGGGCTGACTATCAGGGGTATATGAATTGCCAGTTAACGCCAGATCACCCTCCGGGGAGTGCCCGGCGGAGGCGGCCTACGCGAGCGGGTCGGCGAACGGGTCGGCGATTGGTGCGGCGTCGGCCAGATAACTGGCGTAGCCGGTCACCTCGAGCTCGTCGGCCAGCTCTGGTCCTCCGCTGGCCACCAGCCGACCCCGCACGAGCACGTGGATGACGTCCGCTCGCAGCTCGGCCAGGAGTCGCTGGTAGTGGGTGATGGCCAGCACGGCCAGGCCCCGCTCGTGGGTCTCGGCTTCCACCCGGCGAGCCACGTCGCGCAGGGCGTCGACGTCGAGGCCAGAGTCGATCTCGTCGAGTACGGCCACCTTGGGCTGGAGCACGCCGAGCTGCAGGGTCTCGTTTCGCTTCTTCTCGCCCCCCGAGAGGTCGACGTTGAGGGGCCGCTCGAGGAAGCGCTCGTCGAAGCCGATGCGCTCAGCCTCGGCGACCAGGCGAGCCCGAACGTCGCCCCCGTCCCGACCGCCCGCGGCCAGCGCCGCGGTCAGCACACCGGCGAGGCGCACCCCGGGAACCTCGGTCGGATACTGCATGGCCAAGAACAGCCCGGCCTGGGCCCGCTCCCACGGTTGGAGGGCCAACAGGTCGACGCCGTCGAGGGTCACGGACCCACCCAGCACCTCATAGCCGGGCTTGCCGGCCAGGACGTGCGACAAGGTCGACTTGCCCGAACCGTTGGGCCCCATGACCACGTGGACCTCGCCACCGCCGACCCGCAGGTCGATCCCGTGAAGGATCTCCTTGCCGCCGACGGCGGCCCTCAGACCGTCGATCGCCAGCACGCTCATCGAACCACCACCACGACATCGTCTCCGACTCGGCGCACGTCGTAGACCGCCACTGCGGTGGTGGCCGGCAGGGTCAACGGCTCGCCCGAGGCCAGGGCAAAGGCGCTCCCGTGCTTGGGGCACTCGATGGCCCGCTCGTCCAGATCGAGATCGCCCGCTGATAGGGCTACCTCGGCATGGCTGCAACGGTCGGCCAACGCGTAGAGATCGTCGCCCATCCGGACCAGGCACACCGCCACGCCGTCGACCTCGACGCGGGTGACCGAGTCGGGGGCCAGGTCGTCGAAGCGAGCTACGACCACTGATGTCGGCTCACTGGTCATCGTCGTTCCTCCGATCGAGCTTGGCCGTGACCGCAGCGCGGACCGGGCCCACGACGCTGGGTACCGAACACCGGTCGAGGACCTCGTCGAGGAACCCGGCCACGATGAGACGCTCGCCCACTTCAGGCGGCACGCCTCGGCTCTCGAGGTAGAAGCGCTGCTCGGGATCGACCGGACCCACCGCCGATGCGTGGCTGCAGCGAACGTCGTTGTTCTCGATATCGAGGTTGGGCACCGACTCGGCCCAGGCGTGCTCGGACAGCTTGATGTTCCGGTTGGTCTGGAACGCATCGCAGCCCTTGGCGTGCTTGGCGATGTGGATCGTGCCCGTGTACACCGACTGGGCATGGCCCTGAACGGCCCCCTTGAACAGCAGCTCAGAGGTGGTCTTGGGCGCGGCGTGATCCTGGCGGGTCCGGAAGTCGAGGGTCTGATGTCCCTCCCCGAAGTAGGCGGCCAACATCTCGCCGTGAGCCCGAGGACCCGACAACGTCGAGCTGATCACGCTGCGGGCGTAGTCGCCCCCGAGGGCCACGCTCAACGACCGGAATCGCCCACCGTCGGCCACTCGGCTGGCCTGGCGACCCAACTGCCAGGTCGCTCGGCCCAGCTCCTGGACCGACACCAACTCGACCTCGGCTCCTCGACCCACCTCGACCTCGACCAGAGGCACGACCAGTGCGGACACGCCCTCGGCCGACACCAGCTGCTCGATGACGGTCACCGACGCGCCGGCCCCCACCCGCACCACCGTGTGGGGGAAGGTCGCAACGCCGCCGACGGGCACCTCGTGGACAATGTACACCGGCTCGCTCACCCGAACGCCGGCGGGGATGTCGATCACCACAGGAGTGGCGAAGGCGGCATGGAGCTCGTCGAACGCGTCGACCGCCGGTCCGACGACGCTCCCGGGCAACGTCTCGATGCTGGACTCGCCCACGTCGTCGACCCGCAGGACGGCGACGCCGTCGGGGGCAACCACCCGGGAGCCGCTCTCGGGCGCCGGGACAAAGGCATCGAGGTCGAGTTCGGCGATGCGGCTGTAGCGCCACACCTCCTCCTCGGTGCTCGGCAGCGGGGCGCCAACGAAGCGATCCAGAGCCTCGAGTCGGCGGCGGCCCAGCCAGTCGGGTCCGCCCAAGGCAGTGGCGGCGTCAGCGGTGAAGGTGCTCAGGGGAGTGCCTCTCTCAGGTGCAGCGAGCGTGGTCGGCAGCGCTCAGCGACGGCGGAACCAGCGACGCCAGCCTCGCTTGGCGTCGTCGGCCTCGACCTCGGCCAGGATCTTGGGGCCGGCGGCGTTGATGATGTCTTCGGCTTCGTTCAGTAGTTCGGCGATAGCTTCGCCGTCGGGCTCGGGCGGCGTCGGCGGCGTCACGATCGACCCGTGAGACCAGTTGACGTCGGCCAGGCGCCGTTCGTAGGCCGGACACTCCTCCGGGCACCTCCACGGCGCTTCGGGTGCCAGATCGAGGTCGCACTTGCGAACCGTCTCACCGTTGGCGTACGTCCTCGACTCGAAGTTCTTGCACTCCTCGCGCATCGGCATGACTCGAAGCCTCGTCGGCTCAGCCGACCGAGCCCTCCATCTGGAGCTCGATCAGGCGGGACCACTCCACTGCGTACTCCATGGGCAGGGTGCGGGTCACCGGCTCGATGAAGCCGTTGACGATCATGCCCATGGCCTGCTCGTGGGAGAGGCCTCGGCTCATCAGGTAGAAGAGCTGGTCGTCGGAAACCTTGGACACCGTGGCCTCGTGACCCACGGTGGCGTCGCGTTCGCCCACCTCCATGTACGGGAAGGTCTGGCTCACGCTGTCCTCGTCGAGAATGAGGGCGTCGCACTGCACGAAGCTCTTCGAGCCGACCGCCCCCTCCTCTACCCGGACCAGGCCCCGGTAGGTGGCGATGCCGCCGTCCTTGCAGATCGACTTCGAAACGATCCGACTCGTCGTCTCCGGAGCGGCATGGGTCATCTTGGCCCCGGCGTCCTGGTGCTGGCCCTCGCCGGCGTAGGCCACCGAGAGCACCTCTCCGGAGGCCTTGGGGCCGACCATGACGACGGCCGGGTACTTCATGGTCAGACGACTGCCGATGTTGCCGTCGATCCACTCCATGTGGCCCTCGGCTTCGACCCGGGCCCGCTTGGTCACCAGGTTGTAGACGTTGTTGGACCAGTTCTGGATGGTCGTGTAGGTCACCCGAGCGGAAGGCTTGACCACGATCTCGACCACGGCCGAGTGCAGCGAGTCGGTGGTGTAGGTCGGCGCCGAGCAGCCCTCGATGTAGTGCACCTTCGAGCCCTCGTCGGCGATGATCAGCGTCCGCTCGAACTGGCCGGCGTTCTCCGAGTTGATGCGGAAGTAGGCCTGCAGCGGCATCTCGCACTCGACGCCGGGGGGCACGTAGATGAACGACCCACCCGACCACACCGCCGAGTTGAGGGCGGCGAACTTGTTGTCACCCGGGGGGATGACAGTTCCGAAGTAGCGCTGGACCAGCTCGGGATAGTCGCGTACCGCGGTGTCCATGTCGCAGAACAAGATGCCCTGGCGGGCCAGCTCGTCTCGGTTGCGGTGGTACACCACCTCGGAGTCGTACTGGCTGGTGACGCCGGCCAGGTACTGGCGCTCGGCCTCGGGGATGCCCAGCTTCTCGTAGGTGGCCCGGATCCGCTCGGGCAGGTCTTCCCACTCCTCGGTGACGCCCTCGGAGGTGGGCTTGATGTAGTAGTAGATGTCCTGGAAGTCCAGGTCAGGCATGTTGACGGCGAACCACGGGACCATCGGCTTGCGGTCGAATATGCCGTGAGCCTTGAGCCGCTTGGCCGTCATCCACGCCGGCTCGCTCTTGACCTTCGAGATGGCCTCCACGACCTGGGCATTGATGCCCTTCTCGGGGCGGAAGACGAACTGATCACCGTCGCTCCACCCCAGCTTGTACTTACCCAGGTCGAGTTGGCTGACCGCCATGGCTGACTCCTGTCGGGGGGAACGGAGCGGGGGCGGGTGCAACGCCCCGGGGATTTCCCCTACGTCCGTAGTGACAATACCCGCCACCGGGCCGGGGCACACCAGCGCCGAGGCTCCGGCGCGGCCTTCAAGGGGGGCCACCGGCGTGCCGATAGACCAGGCCGAGGAGGCTGTGCGTGCGCATCGAGCAACTGACCCTGCAAGTACCCGGCGACCAGTTCCAGCTGCGGTTCCACGAGCGGCTGACGGTCATCGCCGGCATCGGCGTTCTCGAGCGCCAGGCGCTGGTCGACTCGCTGGTCGGCGGGCTGGCCGGGACCGTGCGGGGCACCACCCTGGAGTACCTCGACGGCACCGGCCGCCTGGTCCGCGTAGCCAACGACCACGACCGGCCCGTCGCCGTCTACGAGGACGGAGTTCCCACCGCCGGACTGATCGACCTGCTCCGACGGGACGAGAAGCAGCTCTTCGAACTGCTCGTCCTCACCCCCGCCGGACTGGGTCTCGATCAGGCCCACGGATCTGACGAGTCACCTGAGTTGGTCGAGGCCCGAGCCACCCTGGCCGCGCTGACCGCCGAACTCTCGTCGGCCTACGCGGCCAAGCACACCGTCGACGCGCTGTCCCAAGAGGTGGCCGAGCTCGACGAGCGGATCAGGGTCGCCCAGGAGTCGATGGCTCGGCGTCAGTACGCCAAGCTCCTGGCCCGCCTCGAAAGGACCCGCTCGGAGGCTGCCGCTTTGCGAGGTGGCGTGGCCGCGGGCGACAGCGACCGCCGGATCGTGGCCGCCGCCGATCATCTGCGACGGGTCGCCGCCGACTGGGCCGCGGCTGACGCCGACGCCCGCGAGCTGGCCGAGATGGTCGACGAGGCGGAGCTCCTCGATCCCAGCACGCGAGACGTCGTGCGCACCATGCCCGAGGTCGAACCCGACGAACTCGAATCCCGGGCCTCCGCCCTGGAAGCGGCCGAAGCCCGGCGTCTGGCCCTGTCGATCTCGCTGCGAGAGATGGCGGCATCTCGTCTGCCCGAACCGTCCGACCCCGCAGTCCGGGAGCTGGCCCGGGTAGACCAGGACGCGCTGTGGGCCGCCCATCGGCGGGTGCAGTCGACAGCAACGGCAGTGGAGGCCCAAGAGGTGGCCCTCGGCGGCGTCAACCTCGAGGGCGACAACGGCGGCAACTCGCTGGCCGAAGCCATCGAAGCCGAGCACGCCAAGGTGATCGACGCCCAGTCGAAAATCGGTCGAAGCCGCCGGTTCGGCATGATCTCGGGTGGAAGCGGTGTGGCCGCGGCAGCGGCCGCCGCCGCGGTGGCACCTCTCGCGGCGCCCGTCGTCCTGGCCGGAGCGGCCGGGGCTGCGGGCTGGGCGCTGTTCGGACCCAAGCGCCGGCTGGCCAAGGCCGAACGAAGCGAGCAGGAAGCTTTGGCCAGGGCCGGCGCTTCGAGCTACCTCTCGTTCCACCTTCGCCGAGTCGACGCCATGCTCACGCCCGACGCCCGCGAGCAGCTCGAGGCAGCCGCCCTCGAACACCGACTGGCGTTGGGCGCCTGGGCCGAGGTGGCCGGGACGATCCCCCACCGCTCCGCCGGAGCGCTCGAGGCCGAAGTCCGGTCCTACGCCGAGTCGTTGGCCAACCTCGGCCATGCGGCCCAGGAGATCGAAGAGGTCCGCCGCCAGCTCGTCGAGGAAGCCGAGCCCGCGGTCGAGACCGCTCGTGACGCGCTGATGGCGCTGTGCCAGCCCTTCGGGGTCGACGACCCGTTCCTGGCCGTCGAGATGGTCCGCCATCGAGTCCGGGAGGGACGGGTGGCCCGAGCCCAGGTGCGCATCGAAGCTGCTCGCGCTCGGGAAGAGGAGCTTCGAGCATCTCTCGAACAGGTGTTGGCCAGCACCGGGTTCGACCAGGGCGACCTCGCCGCTCGCGTCGGTGCCTTCGAATGGGCCTTGGCCCGGGCGACCGAACGAGAACGGGCCCGGGACCACGGCCGTGACCTCGAAGAAGTCGAGCTCGAACTGGCCGACCTCGAGAACGAAGCCCGATCGACCCGGCGTCCCGAGTGGGCCACGGTGACCGCGTCCGATGCCGACGAGCCCGACATCGACGAGCTGACCAGTCGGCGTGATGCCGCCGCCACGGCGTTGCGAACGAGCCGACCGCTGGTGCCCGACACCCAACGTCTGGCCGATCGTCACGCGGCCCTCGACCGGCGGGTTACGTCCTTGGAGGCCCAGGCTCGCGGCGGGGGCGGAGCCATCGATACCGGGCCCGACGCCGATTCGGTCCGCCAGTTCCTCCTCGCTCACCTGACCCAGGCCAACCACGCGGGACCCGACGGTGATGCCGTACCGGTGATCGTCGACGACGCCCTGGCTCGACTCCAAGGCGACTCCAAGTGGGATCTGCTCGACCTGCTCGAGCGGACCGGCGAGTCGACTCAAGTCATCTACCTGACCGACGACCCCCTGGTCGGCGCCTGGGCCCGCCGCCGAGCAGCCATGAGCGCCATCACGCTCCTCGAGCCAGCGGCCGCACCGATCTGAGCGAGCCCCACCGCCCACTCTCGTTCTCCGGCGGATCCACCACCTTCACGGTGGTGGATCCGCCAAAGAACGAGAGGGCCGGTGCCGGACCACCGCGTAGGGCCCCTTCGAGTAGGTCGAGCACTGCGGGCCAGCGCTCGGTGAGGTCGGTCCAGCCCACCCGGTAGCAGCGCCACCCGCTGGCCAGGATGGCGTTGTGGCGGGCCAGATCGCGTTCGAAGTCCTTGGCAATGGCGTGCCACCGCCGGCCATCGGCCTCGAGGGCCACCCGGTGCTCGGGCCAGGCAACATCGAGCCGGACCCAGGATCGGTCGACCAGTCGAAGCTCGTGCTGGTAGGTGGGTGCTGGCAATGGGGACTCACGAAGGCGCCGGTAGAGCTTGGCTTCGAGCTCGCTCTCGAGCGCTTCGGCGTTGGTGGATGCCGCTACCGCTGCGCGCAGGGCGGCGGTCCCCCGTCGACCACGTCTACCCAGACGCTCGAGCGCGCTCAGGAGCTGAGCCAGGTCGACCACCCGCCGGAGGAGGGCGTCCTGGGCCGCGACCAGCACGAAGCCGAAAGGAACCACGGCGCCGAGGTCGAGCAAGGTGCGGGCCGCGGCGGTGGTGGGGACTCCGTCGACGGTGGCCCGATCCTCGGGGTCGATCCGGTCCGATCGGTGCACGACGATCCCGGCCCTCACATGGGGTGACGCCCCGGCGACGGTGACCTCGGGTCGCCATCGAGGCACGTCGCGCAGGCCCCACAGCCGGGCCGCGCTGCGATGTGACGCCACGGCACCATCGCCGGCACCCAACACCGCCGCCATGATCCGCCCCGTGGCCGACTCGGGCCATGCCGAGTGGCGGTACACGCCGAGGTGGACGGCCACCAACAGACGTCGGCCGACGGCGCCGTCGATCTGGCGAGCCGACAGGCCAGCCGACCGGAGCTGGCGCCGACTGACGTGTCCGCTCTGGGAACGAGCCAGGGTGGACAGCACGACATCAGCGGCGGCGGTCATGACGCCATCCAACTCCGGAGGTGTGACAACGACCCCTTCCTCCCCGTTCTCCGGCGGATCCACCACCGCAGCGGGGGTGGATCCGCCAAAGAACGAGAGAGAGGTCGGTCGCCTACCCTCGCCCGGGTGCCTGCCCAGCCGCCCGTCGCCGCCCGACGACCTCAGGTCCGCCTCGCCCACGGGGAAGAAGTCGTCGACCACTACGCCTGGCTGAGAGACCGTGACCACCCGGAGGTGATCGCCCTCCTGGAGGCCGAGAACGAGTGGACGGCGACGGTGTTGGCCCCCACCGAGGCCCTCCAGGGCACCCTGTTCGAGGAGATCAAGGCCCGGGTCCAAGAGACCGACCTCTCGGTGCCCGTTCGTCAGGGCCCGTGGTGGTACTACTCCCGCACGGTTGAGGGCCAGCAGTACGCCATCCACTGCCGCAAGGCGGTGACCGACCCGGACGAGTTCGAGCCGGCCGCCGGCGTGGACGAGGTCGTCCTGCTCGACGAGAACGATCTGGCCGAGGGCACCGACTACTTCGCCCTCGGCGCATTCGACGTCAGCCCCGACCACCGCCTCGTCGCCTGGTCGAGCGACACCAGCGGCGGCGAGCGCTACACCATGCGCGTCCGCGATCTGACTACCGGTGTCGACCTGGACGACGTCCTCGAAGACACGTACTACGGCACGGCGTGGTCAGCCGATGGCGCCTCCCTTTTCTATGTCCGCCCGGACGAGACCGTCCGTCCCCACCAGCTCTGGCGCCACCACCTGGGCTCGCCGGCGGAGGACGACGTGCTGGTCCGCGAAGAGCCCGACGCCCGGTTCTTCCTCGGCGTCGGGCTGTCCAAGGACCGGCGCTTCGTGTACTGCCACGTCGGGTCCAAGATCACCGACGAGTGGTGGTACCTCGACGCCGACAACCCGACCGGGGAGTTCTCCGTCATCGAGCCCCGCCGACAAGGCCTCGAGTACTCCGTGGAGCACAAGGGCGACCACTTCTGGATCGTGACCAACGCGGACGGCGCCGAGAACTTCAAGCTGGTGCGGGCGCCCGAGGACGACCCTGGACGCGACCGATGGGAGACCGTCGTCGACGCCCGTCCCGACGTGACCCTCGGCCGGGTCGAGGTCTTCGCCGACTGGCTGATCCTCCACGAGCGAGCCGACGCCATCCGCCGCATCCGGGTCCTCGGCGACGACGGATCGGACCACGTCATCGAGCCGCCCGAAGCGGTGTCGACCACCTCGGGCGGGGCCAATGCCGAGTTCGACTCGCATCTTCTGCGTTACGGATACACGTCAATGGTGACCCCGTCGTCGGTCTACGACTACGACCTGCGGACCCGCGCGCGCACGTTGCGCAAGCGCCAGCCCGTGCTCGGCGGCTACGACCCAGCCGACTACGCGACCGAGCGGGTGTGGGCCACCGCCCCCGACGGCGTCGAGGTACCCATGTCGGTGGTGTTCAAGCACGGCTTCGAGCGCGACGGCCGGGCTCCCGCCTTGCTCTACGGCTACGGCTCCTACGAGATCTCCATCGACCCGACCTTCTCCTCGGCGAGGCTCTCGCTACTCGACCGGGGTTTCGTGTTCGCCATCGCCCATGTGCGCGGCGGCGGCGAACTCGGCCGGCGCTGGTACGACGACGGGAAGCTGTTGCACAAACGCAACACGTTCACCGACTTCATCGCCTGTGCCGAGGCGCTGATCTCCGATGGCTGGACGTCTCCCGATCGTCTGGCCATCCGGGGGGGCTCGGCCGGCGGCCTGCTCATGGGGGCGGCAACCAACCTGGCGCCCCACCTGTTCGCCGCGGTGGTGGCCGAGGTGCCGTTCGTCGACTGCGTCAACACCATCCTCGATCCGAGCCTGCCCCTCACGGTCACCGAATGGGAGGAATGGGGCAACCCGGTGGAAGACCCGGAGGTGTACGCCTACATGCGCTCGTATGGCCCGTACGAGAACGTCGAGGCGGTCGAGTACCCGGCCATCCTGGCCACCGCCGGACTGAACGATCCTCGGGTGTCCTACTGGGAACCGGCCAAGTGGGTGGCCGAGCTGCGGACCACGGGTACCGGAAGCCGGCCGGTGCTGCTCAAGACCGAGATGGGCGCCGGGCACGGCGGGCCGTCGGGACGCTATGACGCATGGCGGGACGAAGCGCTGGTTTACGCCTTCATCCTCGACGCAGTGGGCGCAACCTGAACGGGTTGGTGGCCCGGCTCGAGGCCGCGGCCCGCCGATTCGCTGCGAGCGCCTTCGTCCTCGACGTCGTCGCCGAACGACAGCGCACCAGGGGCGCCCGAATGGTGGCCGCCCTCACCTACTACGCGCTCCTCGCCACGTTCCCACTGGTGCTGCTCCTCGTCACTGTGCTCGGCATCGTCCTGGCCGACAACCCATCGCTCCAAGAGCGGATCCTGGCCTCGACGGTGGCCGACCTGCCGATCATCGGTTCGTCGCTCCAGGACAACCTGGGCACTCTGCCGATCAACGGCCCGCTCGCCATCGTCGGCCTGCTCACCCTCATCTGGGGCTCGTTGGCTGTCGGCCGGTCCGGGCAGGAGGCGATGGCCGACCTGTGGGACCTGCCCGTCACCGACCGACCCGGCTTCACCGGTTCGCTGGCCCGGTCCGGCGCGGTGGTGTCGGTCATCGGGTTGGCCGGCCTGGCCAACGGGACCTTCTCGGTGCTGGCCGCCGACCGGCATTGGCCGTGGTGGAGCGTGGCGGTTGCCCTTCTCGTCATCGACTTGCTGGCCGCCCCGGCGGTGTTCCGCATCGTCACCCCGTCCGCGGTACCCACCCGGGCGCTGCTGGCCGGGGCGCTGATCAGCGCGGTGGTGTGGACGCTCTTACTCCTCGCCGGGGGAAGCTTGATCTCGGCCCAGCTCACCCGATCGACCGAGCTCTACGGGTTCTTCGGTCTGGTCCTCGGGTTCATCTTGTGGCTGTCGGTCGGCATGCAGGCCAGCCTGCTGGCCGCCATCGCCAACGTCGTGTTGGCCCGCGACCAGCGGCCGGTCAGCGGGGGGTAGACCGGCCCACCTCGGTGAGGTCGATCACCCCGTCGTCGCCCATGGTGGATTCGGCCCGGGCGATGACCTGGAGGATCTCGGCGCCGACCAGCTCGTCGCGTTCGAGCAGGGCGTCGCGCAGCGCCTCCACCACGACGGCATCGCGCTCGACGATGGCTGCGGCCTGGGCCTTGGCGTCGTCGAGCAAGGCCTCGACGGCTCGACGCGACTCGTCGTCGGCCAGGACCTTGGCCACCAGGTTGGTGGCCCCGGGCATGACCGCGGCCTCGAAGCTGACCAGCGAAGTGCCCATGCCGAGCGAGCCGACCATCTGGGCCGCGGCGGCGGTGGCGGCCTGAAGGTCGCCCGCCGGGCCGGTCCCGGCTTCCCCGAAGAAGTGCTCTTCGGCCACCAGGCCGCCCATGGCTATCTGGATGCGGGCCACCAGCTCGGTGCGGGTGAGGGTGAAGCGCTCCTCGAGTTCGGCATGGGCCAGCAGGCCCAGGGCGTCCTGGCGCTTGATGATCGACAGCAGCTCGAGGGTCCGATCGGTGCCGACGCGGTGGGCGACGGTGGCGTGGCCGGCCTCGTGGGTGGCGATGCGACGACGTTCGGCCGTCACGTACTCCACCGGCTGGGGTAGCCCGAGTTCCTCGGTGAGGCGGGCCTGTTGGACGTCGTCCCAGTCGAGCGCCGTCGCGCCCCGGCGCAACGCCCAGACCAGCGCCTCGTCGAGGAGGTGCTCGATGGCTACCGGCGAGTAGCCCGCCGTCATCCCGGCCAACGCGTCGCGGCGAGCGTCGTCGTCGAGCTCGGCGTCATGGGCCTTGCGTCCGAGATAGAAGTCGATGATCTCCCGACGTCCCGCTCGAGCCGGCAGGCCGAAGTAGAGCGAGCGGTCGAAGCGCCCAGGCCGCAGCAGCGCCGGGTCGAGGTCGGCAGCCCGGTTGGTGGCCCCGACGACCAAAACGTTGGCGGGCATGGCGTGGGTCCGGCGCAGCTGGCGGTTTGCCGGCAGGAACCGGTTGACCACGTCGATGAGGCTGCGCTGCATCCGGCGTCCGCTGGTGGGCTCGTCGAAGGACTGCAGTTGGATGAGCAGCTCGTTGACGACCCCGCTGATGCCTTCGCGCTGGGTGGACGCACCCGTCCCCGATCGGGCGCCGCCGATGGCATCGATCTCCTCGATGAAGCCGATGGCCCCGCCTTCGGCCCGAGCCGCCTTGCGCAGGGCCCGGAAGTAGCTACGGATCTTGCGGTTGGTCTGGCCGTAGTACATCGACTGGAACGCCGAGGACGACACGAACAGGAACGGCACGCCGGCCTCTCGGGCCATGGCCTTGGCCATGTAGGTCTTGCCGGTGCCAGGAGGGCCCTCGAAGAGAACCGCCCGGCGTGGCGTGCCACCCATGTCGGCGGCGAAGGTGCGGTGGGCCAGGAACAGGTTGAGGGTGCGCACCACCTCTTCCTTGACTCCGGCTGCCCCCTTGACGTCGTCGAGACCAACCGTGATATCGCTGGGTCGGTAGAGCACGTGGGGCGAGCGCCCTGCGGTCAACAACGGGATGCCGATGACGGCACCGAGCAGGACCACGAGCAGCACCGAGGGGGCGTAGATCGCGGCGCTGCCGGTGAGCTGGGGCAGGCCCCACCCGACCGGGTTACCGCTCAGCCACCGCCACCACAGCCAGCCGGCGATCAGGGCGAGGACCAGACCCAACCGGCGCAGTCGCCGACGCCGGGTGGCCTCCCGGGTGGCGACGACATCAGCCAGGGCGCCGCCCACGGCGTCGGCTTGGCCGAGCACGGCCAGCCGGTTCGACGACACCTCATCACGTCCGCGTTTGTCCCTCACCCAGAGAGAGTGCGTGACCACGCACCGTCCCGTCAACCGATGGACCAGTTAGATGGAGTCCTGGGTCTGCCGATCTCGCAGGAGGAAGACGACCACCCCGACAGCGATGCTGAGCAAGAAGATGGCTCTCAGCTCGACTACTCCCATGCTGCCGACAAGCATGGCGAGCATCGATGCCGCCATCCAGAACACCAGTCCAACCACTACCGCTCTGAGCACGAGTTGCCCCCCGGTCGTCGCCACGGATTCTCGTTCCTCAGCGTATCGCCTCAGGCGGGGCTAGGTCCGCAGGCTGGCGTAGGGCCGGCGGCCCTCGGAAATGTCAGCCCGGCTGGGGTTGGCCTGGTCCCGGGCCGACAGCACCGGGTTGGTGACGCCCCAGTCGGCGCCCACCGCAGGGTCGTCCCAGGCCACGCCCAGTTCGTCGGCCGGGTTGTAGTAGCCGTCGACCAGGTAGGTGATGACCATGTCGGTCAAGGCCGCGAAGCCATGGGCCACGCCCGGGGGGATAAACACCCCGCGGTGGTCCTGGTCGTCGAGGTCGAGGCTCAGGGTGGCGCCATCGGTGGGCGACCCCACCCGTAGGTCGTGGAGCACGACCCGGGCTCTACCGAACGGCACGTACCAGTAGTCGGCCTGGTGCAGGTGATAGTGCAGTCCGACGACCGAGTCGGCCCGCCGGTCGCCCCGGTTGGCCTGCACCATCTCCCGACCGAGCGGGAACCACGAGCGCCGGTAGGTCTCGATGAACACCCCGCGCTCGTCGGCGTGGACCGAAGGGGTCACCACGATGACGCCGTCGATGACCGAGGACGGCTCGAAGCTGGCCACGATCAGTCGGCGTCGGGCACGGTGCGCCCGTAGGCGCCCTTGAAGAACGCGAGGGGCAACACATCGTCGCGACCGACGTCCATGGCCACCACCCGGCCCATGCACAGGTCGTGGTCGCCGGCTTCGGAGACCGAGTAGATCCGACAATCGATCCATGCCAATGAGCCGGCGATCAACGGTGAACCGGTCTCGGGGCTGGGCGACCACTCGACCGACGCGAACTTGTCCTCGCCCTTCGACGCGAAGACCCGACAGACGTTCTCCTGGTCGGCGGCCAGGACGTTGACGCAGAACGAGCCCGAGGCCTTGATGCCCGGCCAGCTGCTCGAAGAGTTGGTCGGGAAGAACCCGACGAGGGGCGGATCGAGGGAGATCGAGACGAAGGACCCGATGGCCAGCCCGAGCGGGCCGTCCTCCCCGATTCCGGTCACCACGGTGACCCCAGTGGGATAGTGGCCCATCACCCGACGGAAGTGGGCGGCGTCGATCTCGGGGTAGCGCGGCTCGTCAGACACGGCGGAAGTGCTTAGCAGATGCGATCGAAGGCGATGGTCTGGCCCTCGGCCGCGGCCACAACCTCGATGCCCTGACACTCGCCCAGCGCCTGAGCCCAGCAGGCCAAGGCGTCGACCATGTCGTCGTCGTGGCTGGGGTCGTGGTGGAACAACGCCAGGCGCCGGGCGCCGGAACGACGAGCCACCTCCACGGCATAGTCGACCGTGCAGTGGCCCCAGTGGGCCTTTTCGGCCCACTCGGCCGCGGTGTACTGCGCGTCGTGGATCAACAGGTCGACGCCGTCGCAGAGCTCGAGGACCGATTCGGCGATCTCCATGCTCCCGTCGAGAGGCGACTGGTGGTCGCTCACGTAGGCCACCGAAGCTCCGTGCCAGTCGACCCGGTACCCGTTGGTCGGCCCGGTGTGGGGCACCGGACGCACGATCACCTTGGCGCTGCCGATCATCAGCTCGGTGTCGTGCACATCGTGAAACGCGATGTCGCCCCGGAGGTCCTCGACCCGTACCGGGAAGTAGGGGGGCCGCATCAGCTCGGCGAAGGCGGCGGAGAAAGCGACGGGGGCCTGGACCGGCCCGTACACGTCGAATTGGGCGCCGGCCCGGTCGGCCGGGGGAAAGAAGGGCAGGCCCTGCACGTGGTCCCAGTGGAGGTGCGAGACCAGCGCGGCGCCTCGGAACGAGCCGTCGAGCGGCTGACCCAGACCGAAGTTGCGCAAGCCGGTGCCGAGGTCGAACACGATGGGGGCCTCGCCTTCGTGTTCGAGGACCACGCACGCCGTGTTGCCCCCGTAGCGCACGTGCTGGGGCCCTGGGCACGGCATGGAACCCCGGACCCCATAGAAGGTGACTCTCACCGGTCGGACCCGCACGAGCCGTGACAGCCGGACATGGGCCTGCGACGTTATCGGGACATGTCGTCGAGGGGAACAGACGGCGTCCGCGACTCGCTGCCGGGGAGTCGCAGCTCGCCACTCGCTTCGAGCGCCAGCCCGTCGGCGACGAGCGACGCAGCCACCCGTCGGGCCCGCTCCGGGTCGTCGGTCCACCCGCAGGCGTTGGCCAACGCATCGGGCGTCGCCGGTACGGGCGCCTGCCGGAGGGCGTCGAGCAACCGACCCCGACCCTGGCGGTCGGACCCGACGAACGTCGACTGCCGACCACTGATGCCCGCCGACCCGGTGACTGGATCGGGGTCGGGCCACCCGGCCCGAGCCCATTGACACCAGGCCGAGACCGGACACTCGTGGCATCGAGGGGTCCGTCGGGTGCAGACGGCAGCCCCGAGGTCGAACACCGCTTGGCCCCAGGCCCACGCCTGCCCAGCCGGCACCGCACCGTCGGCCAGTCGCTGGGCCTCGGCGGCCCCCACGGCTCGGCCGGCCAGGGCTCGGGCCACGAACCGACCGGCGTTGGTGTCGACCAAGCCCACGTCGGCATCGAAGGCGAACACCAGCACCGCCCGGGCGGTGTACGGACCGACTCCCGGAAGGGCGAGCAGCGCGTCGAGCGAGTGAGGGAACGTACCGCCATGGCGTTCGGTCACCGCCACTGCCGCCTCGTGTAAGTACCGGGCTCGCCGGTTGTAGCCCAGGCCCTCCCAGGCGATGAGCACGTCAGCCAGGCTCGACCGGGCGCAGTCGACCACCGTGGGGAAGCGCTCCATGAACACCTCGAACCGGTCAGCCACCCGGGGGGCCTGGGTCTGCTGGAGCATTACCTCGCTGACCAACACCGCCCACGGATCGCGGCTCCGGCGCCACGGCAGGTCGCGGCGGTGTCGTTCGCCCCACGCCAGGAGCGCAGCCGTGAGCGAGGCGTGGGGTTGGACCCCGGCGATCACGTCCCGATGTCTTCGGCCTCCACGACCTCGATGATGGCGTCGGCCCACACCCCGTAGCCAGTGTCGGTGGGATGGAACTGGTCCGTCGGCTCGTCGGGCCGGACCAAGGCGCCGATCCCAGACGCGGCTCCCACCGCCCGGGTGTGGGCCGCGATGTCGACGTAGGTGTGGCCGAGTTCGGCGGCGAGCTGGCCCACGACACTGTTCATGACGTCGCCCCGCCATCCGACGATGTCGCGCAGGGGCCGGCCGAGGCGAGGAACGCTGCCGATGTCGGGCACGCCGAGCATGACCACGGTGGCGCCCGGTGGCAGGGCGGCCGACACCAGCCGGTAGTTGGCCGCGAACCGCGACCGACCCACGAATTGCAGCGTGTCGTTCGCCCCCACCGAAACGAACACGATGTCGACCGCAGCGACATCGGCCAGGCTCGGGACTTGTTCGACAAGCACGTCGTCGGTGGTGGCCCCCGAGCGGGCCAGGTTGTGGACCTCCACCGGTCGGCCGCGAATGGCGCCGAGCCTGGCCGCCACCCGACTCGAGACCGCCGATGACCGCTCGGTTGCGCCGATGCTCGCCGCGGTCGAGTCGCCCAGCCACACCGTGCGCAGCGGGTCGCCGGCTGCGGGGCCGAAGCGCCCGTCGAGATCGAGATCGATCGGCTCGGGCCGAGGGCCTCGACGAGCCAAGTGGGCTTGGGCGCCCAACCCGGCCGCGGCCAGGGTGGGCAGGGCGACGAGTGCCGCGCAGGCCACTCGTAGGCGCATCAGGCCGCCACGGCGAGTTGGTCGGGCGTCAGCTGCTCGGTCAGCAGGCGACTGAAGCGGAGAGGATCTCCGGCCACGAACCGGCGACAGAGCGGCAGTCCTTCGACGTAGCAGGTGATGTAGGCCCGCCAGGTGGGGTCGGTCAAGAACTGCACCAGCTTCTCGGCCCGGGGCCGAGACATCAGGCCCCAGCGCTCGGCGTACGTGAGGACGTCGTCGATGTCGGCGCCATCTTCGTGCAGGAGGAGGGCCACGTTGGCCCGCACCCCAGTAAGGGCTTCACCGGCGTCGGCCACCGCCGCGGCCACCTCTGGGTCGAACAGCAAACCGAGGGGTCGCAGGTGGGCGGCGGCCATCTCGGCTCGCGCCGCCGATCCACCCGGGACCACAACTTCGAGGCCGAGATCGGCCAGGCCTTCGGCGATCAGACATTGGGGCGTGCCCACGAGGAAGATCGTCTCCTCGACCTGGCCTCGGCTGCGGACCAAGCCGACCTCTTTGCGAGTGTGCTCGGTGTGGTGCCCGGGGTAGGCCTCGTGGGCCACCAGGTGGGCCAGACCTCCTGCCAGAACCGGGAGGTCGACGTTGACCGCCACCCGGCTGTGCAGATCGCCCAGGTAGTAGTTGAAGCCCGACCACGGCTTGTCGGTGACCAGCTCGAAGTCGACCCGCTCGCCGTCGGGCAGCCCGAAGAGACGATCGGTGCGCTCCCGCAGCTCCTCGGCCAGCGAGGCCACCGCCGAATCGAGCCGATCGACCGGCACTGCCTGGGCGTCGCGCCACCGGTCGTAACGCTCGACCAGCGGGCCCGACCCGGGCAGCACGGCGTCGAGGCGCCGATGGGCCTCGGCCAGCTCGTCGTCAGGGACCGCCCTCGGCCGTACCCCATAGGACCCTTCGACCTCGTCGGCGTACGCCACCTGCTCGCCCGCCAGCTTGCGGGCGGTGACGCTCAGCCCCTGGACTTGGGCGGCCAACCAGTGGCGCCGGGAGGGGGTCAGGTCGGTGTCGAGCTCGAGATCGGCAAGGAGGCGCCGGGAATCCTGGGCCAGGGCGGCCGGCTCCTTTGGGGCGCCGGCCGCGGCTCGACGGGCCAGGTCGGGAGGGCCGAAGTAGGCGTCGACCAACCCGTCGATGTGACGGCCGAGGTCGAGACCGAGGACCAGGTAACGCTCGACCAGTCCAGCGGGATCGGCGTCACCCGCTCCCCGACCGAGGACCCCGCCGGTAGACGACATCGATCAGAGCAGCTCGGGAGCCACCGGGCAGTCGACCCGGGTGACGGCGTCGGCGGCTTCGAGCAGACCATCGGGACCGATCACTGCGTCGACCAGGTCGCCCGGAACGACCTCGACGTCGGCCTCCCAGGGCTCGTCGGTGGCCAGGCGACCAACCATGGCGTCGAACAGGGGGGCGGGCAACGCCCGCCCCTCGCCGACCACAGCCCAGACTCGCACCCCGGCGTGATGGGCGACCGCGGCAGCAGCTCGAGATCCGGTGGTGGCCAACACCGTGGTGCCACTCGCCGCGCTGGCTTCGAGCAGGACGAGGTCGCTGGCCAACACGGCCCCGGCCAGGCCGGCGTCGTGCACTTCGATGGCGTCGACCTCTGCGGTCTGGAGCTGTCGGGCGAAGCCGTATCCCTCGCCGCCGACGTCGAGGACGAGCACCCGGACATCGCCCCGCCGGTGCAGGGATTGGGCCAGCAGTTCAGGCCAGCCGAGCACGGTGACCGTGGCGTCGTCCGGGAGCGCCCGAACGATCGCCCGGGGGGTGGGGTCGTCGTCGATGGCCCGCAGGCACTCCCACGCGGCATCGCCGAGATCTTCGGCCGTCAGCAGTCGGGCACAGAGCCACCAGAGAGGTCCGGCTGAGGGGTGCCGATCGATGAGGCGCTTGCAGGAGAGCACCATGCCCGGCTCGTCGGCCCCCATCCCAGCCAGGGCCACTGCGGCCTCTTGGACCAGCACGCTGTGCTCGACGCCAGACGCCCGGGCTACCCGGGTGACGTGGCGGAGCCGTTCGATGGGATGCACCGCCGGCGACGATACCGCCGCTACCGGGCGGTCCCTCGCTGGCCCAGGTGAGTTCGCGGCGCTCCCGGAGCAGCAACTAGGGTTCGGCGCCGATGGTGCCCGACGCCCCCGCCGAGCTGGCCCTCACGTCGCTCACCGGAGGCACCAGGCCTCTTCCCCAATGGTTGACCACCTTTCATCTCGTGGTCGCCGTCCTCGATCCGTACACCGCCGAGAGCGCGGTGCTCTTGCCCACGGTGGGGCGGATCCTGCGGGTGTATTCCGGCGCCGATAGTCGGGTCGCGCTACTGGTGACCTGCGACGACTCCGAAGCTCGACAGTTCCTGGGGCCCTATGCCGCGGAGTTCTTGACCTTCGTCGATCCTGATCGGTCGGCGGTCAAGGGATTTGCCCTCGAGTCGCTGCCCGCGTTGGTGCACGTTCGCCAAGATCTGAGCGTGGCTGCGTGCGCCGAGGGATGGGACCCCGAGTCGTGGCGGACGCTCACCGCCGACCTCTCCCGGGTGATGCACTGGACCCACCCGGTGATCCCGGGGCCGAACGACCCGGCGCCCTTCGTCGGCTCGCCGGCTCTGGGCTGACCACACTCGGCCTCGATTCTGGAATTCGTCAAGTCGCGTAACGGTTGAGCCGATCCTTCTGGGAGCCCCCGCCCCAGGAGTGAGTCATGCCCGACAGCGCCACCATCGACGTCGCCAGCCCGGCCTTCGCCCGTCGCCTGGCGGTGTTGCTCGCCGCCCATCGCAAGAACAACGGCATGCGCCGGCGCCAGCTGGCCGCCCGTAGCGACGGTCGCTTCACCGCCGCCCAACTGAAGGCATTCGAAGCCGGCAATACCCCGGTGACCGAGGTCGACGTGGCCGAGGTGGCCTCGCTCTACGGCGCCGATCTGGGCGACATCCTTCCGACCCGCCTCGAGCTGGACATCGACGGTGGCGGGATCATCGGGACCGCAGGAGTGCGCACGACCTTCACTCCGGGCAACAGCACGTCGCTGCTCATCGCCTACTTGCGGCTCGTGCGCGACCTCAGGGACCAAAAGCGCGAACCGGTGGTCAGCCTCCGCAGCGAGGACATCGAATCGCTGGCCGACTACCTGGCCGAGCCGGCCGACTCGGTGGTCGAACGGCTCGGAGCCCTCATGGGAGCGACCCGGACCCAGCGCCGAGCGATGGTGGCCATGTTCGTGGCCGGCGCGACCGTCATCGGCTTGGCCACCGGCGCCATGGCCTTCGACACCGACAACGGTGGCAACGCCGGTGGTTCCGCCGCCGGATCGCCCGGTGGCGCCAAGCAGGCCCATGTCGTCGTCGTCGAAACTCCGCCGGCCACCACCGGCGGAGGAGCAACCAACAACGGCTCGAACGGGACAGCGCCTATAAGCGCCCCGTCGGTGACGTCGACGACCGTCGCTCCCGTCGAGGACGTCGTTGTTCCCTCGGTGCCGATCCTGACGTCTTCGAAGACCGAGGTTGCCCCCACCCCGCCGCCGGGACCGGTCGACACGGCCCCGCCGGCCGAAGTACGCGACGAACCCATCGTCACCGAGATACCCACCGTGGACGAGACCACCCCAGTCGACGACACCACCCCAGTCGACGACACCACCCCAGTCGACGACACCACCCCAGTCGACGACACCACCCCAGTCGACGACACCACCCCAGTCGACGACACCACCCCAG
>JANNOZ010000030.1:0-4618 GCA_031399525.1 Actinomycetes bacterium
CCACGTGGTCGAGCCGGCCATGGAGGTGCCCGATCCGAGAGAAGCCTTCTGCCAGCTCATTCGGGACTTCGCGGCCCAGGTGGCCAGTGACCGGGTGATCTTCCAGATGGCTCGGCTCCACCCCCGCGACGAGCCGACCGAAGCGTTCCGCCAACTCCAGCGGGGCATCGGCCACGTGGCCCGCCGGGCGTGGAATGCCGGCGTGTTGCGCGACGCCCTCGACGCCACCGACGTCATGGCCATGGTGGCCATGGCCGATCGGTTCCCCTGGGCCGACGAGGAACGGTGGCCGCTGTACATCGAGATCATCCTGCGCGGGCTCCTGCACGATCCTCCCGCCGCGACCGACGAACACGCCGTGACCACCGTAGGGCGGGAAACATGAGGGCCTCGTCTGGATAGTCGGGGCATAGTGGCCGACGACCCGCCGCCACCCGGACTGCTACCCTCCTCGCCTGACCGTGAAGCGGGTCCCGTGAGGCCCGGACGGACAGGGAGATGCCGAGATGGCAGAGCGAGAACGCCGGTTGACGCCCCCGTATGGGGGCGTTTTCGTTGCCCGGAACCGGGTTATGGACGCCGACGACGTGCGCCGGGCGGTGACCCGCATCGCCCACGAGGTGATCGAGCACAACCACGGGCTCGACGACGTGGTGGTCGTGGGTCTCGAGACCGGCGGGACGCCCATGGCCCAGCGCCTGGCCGAGGGCTTCGAGCGCATTGAGGGCATCGAGGTGCCGGTGGGGCGACTCGACGTCGCGTTCTATCGCGACGACATCGGCCTGCGACCCGTCATGCCCGAAGCGGTCACCGACATCCCCGTCGAGCTCACCGGCCGGATCGTGGTGCTGGTCGACGACGTCCTGTTCACCGGCCGAACCATCCGGGCCGCGCTCGACGCCCTCAACGACCACGGCCGACCCCGAGCGGTGCAGTTGGCGGTGATGATCGATCGGGGCCATCGCGAGGTGCCCATCCGGCCTGACTACGTGGGCAAGAACCTGCCTACGGCCCGTCACGAGATGGTCGACGTGAACGCCGACGGCGTCGACCTGGGGGAGATGGAGCACGCCCCGAGGAAGCGGCGATGAAACACCTCCTTTCAGTGGGCGACCTGGGGGCCGACGGGATCGAGGAGGTCCTGGGCCTGACCGATTCGTTCGTCGAGGTCAGCGAGCGGCGGATCCCGAAGGTGCCGACGTTGCGTGGACGCTCGATGGCGTCGCTCTTCTACGAGGACTCCACCCGCACTCGCTTGTCGTTCGAAACGGCGGCCAAGCGGCTGTCGGCCGACACTATGACATTCAACGTGTCGAGCTCGTCGGTGAGCAAGGGCGAGAGCCTTCGAGACACCGTCCAGACCATCGAGGCGATGGGTGTCGACGTGATCGTGGTGCGCCACGGCTCCGCCGGCGTGCCCCACCAGGTTGCCGGGTGGGTCGACGCCTCGGTGATCAACGCGGGTGACGGCTGGCACGAGCACCCGACCCAGGCGCTCCTCGACTGCTACACGGTTCGCCAGTCGCGGGTGGCCGACGGCCTCGGTGCCAGTTTGGCCGGGGTGCGGGTGGCCATCGTCGGCGACGCCAAGCACAGTCGGGTGGCCCGCTCCGATGTGCTGGCCTTCACCGCGCTGGGGGCCGAGGTCACGCTGGTGGCGCCACCGACCCTGTTGCCCCCGGCGGTCGAGCATTGGCCCGTCCAAGTGAGCCACGATCTCGACGCGGTGCTACCGACCACCGACGTGGTCCAGGTCTTGCGGATGCAACGCGAGCGCCAGGACGAGTCGTTGGTTCCCACGTTGCGGGAGTACCGAGCCGACTACGGCGTGACCCGAGAGCGGGCGGCTCTCCTGCCTGGCCATGCCCTGGTGATGCATCCCGGGCCCATGAACCGCGGCGTCGAGATCGATGCCGCGGTGGCCGACCTGCCTCGCGCCGTCGTGTTGCGCCAGGTCGCCAACGGAGTCGCCGTGCGCATGGCCGTGTTGTTCCTTCTGGTGGCGTCCGGTCCCGGGCCCGCCGTCGACCTGGTAGCCGCCACCGCCGCACCGACCGAGGAGGCCAGTGCCGATGTCTGACGTGACCCTGATCGTTCGGGGTGGCGAGGTGGTCGACGCCGCGGGAAGGCGCCGGGCCGACGTGGCGGTCACCGAGTCCGGCGTGGTCGCAGTGGTCGGCCCCGACCTCGAAGTGGGGGGAGTGGCATTGGTACTCGACGCCGGGGGATGCATCGTGGCGCCCGGTCTGGTCGATCTTCACGCTCACCTGCGCGAACCGGGGCGGGAGGACGCAGAAACGGTCGAGTCCGGGTCTCGTGCGGCCGCTCTCGGGGGCTATACGGCGGTGGTGGCCATGCCCAACACCACGCCGACGATCGACTCGGCGGCGGTCGCCGCCGAGGTCAACGCGCTGGCCCGAAACGCACTGTGCGACGTGTATCCGGCTGGAGCGATCACCGTCGGCCGGGCTGGCCATGCGCTGGCCCCGATGGCCGAAATGGCCGCCCTCGGCGTGCGGCTGTTCACCGACGACGGCGCCGGGGTCCAAGACAGCCGGCTCATGCGGCGCGCCCTCGAGTACGCCTCCGGGCTCGGGGTGGTCCTGGCCCAGCACTGCGAGGACGAAGGCCTGTCCCGGGGTGGGCACATGCACGAGGGCGAGTGGTCGAGCCGGCTCGGGATCCCAGGGGTGCCCGCCGAGGCCGAAGAGTTGATGGTGGCCCGGGACATTGCCCTGGCCCGGCTCACCGGTGGCCGGATCCACTTCTTGCACCTCTCGACGGCTCGATCGGTCGAATTGGTTCGGGCGGCCAAGGCCGAGGGCTTGGCCGTCAGCGCGGAGGCGGCACCCCATCACTTCACCCTCACCCACGCCAGCTGTGCGGACTACGACCCGACGTTCAAGGTCAACCCGCCGCTGCGCACCACCGCGGACGTGGCCGCCGTGAAGGCCGGGTTGGCCGACGGCACGATCGATGCCATAGCCACCGATCACGCTCCCCACACCCAGGAGGCCAAGGAGGAGCCCTTCGACTGCGCTCCTCCCGGGATGCTCGGCCTCGAGCACGCCTTGGCCCTTTCGCTCAGCGAGCTGGATCTCCCCATCGAGGTCGTGCTCGCCTTGTTGTCCTGGCAGCCGGCGGCCATCGCCCAGATCGGCCATGAGCACGGTGGGCCCATCGAGGAGGGGCGTCCCGCACACCTGACGGTGATCGACCCCGGGGCCACGTGGGTGGTCGACCCGACCCAGGTGGCCAGTCGTAGCCGCAACACGCCGTACGCGGGGATGGCCCTCACGGGCCGGGTGCGTCACACCGTCCTGCGGGGCGAGGCGGTCGTGGTGGACGGCGAGGCTCAGCGATGAGCCGACTAAGCGCCCGACGCGTCCCGGTCGAAGCCGCCCTGGTTCTCGACGACGGCGAGATATTCGAGGGGGAGGCCATCGGTGCGCCGGCCGACGTGGCGACTGGGGAGGTGGTCTTCAACACCTCGATGACCGGCTACCAGGAGATCCTGACCGACCCGTCCTACGCCGGTCAGATCGTCACCTTCACCTACACCCACATCGGGAACTACGGCGTGAATGCGATCGATGCCGAGTCGAGCCGACCCCGGTGCCGGGGCCTGGTGGTCCGGGAGGTCCCGAGTGGCCCGTCCAGCTGGCGGGCCGACGAGGGCCTCGATGCGTTCCTGGTCGGCGCGGGGGTGCCTGGCATCGCCGGCATCGATACCCGGCGCTTGACCCGCCATCTCCGCGACACCGGTGCCCGTCCGGGGGCCTTCGGCACCGCGTCGGAGTCGGTGCTCCTCGATGCGGCTCGGGCCGAGCCCGGCACCGACGGCGTCGACCTGGTGGCCCAGGTGACCTGTGCGGAGCCGTACACCGTGGGCGACGGACGTCTTCGAGTGGTGGCCTACGACTTCGGCATCAAGACCACCATCGTCCGTCAACTGAGCGAGCTGGCCACCGTCGAGGTGGTGCCGGCGTCGACCCCGGCGGCCGACGTGCTCGCTCGCCAACCCGACGGTGTGTTCCTGTCGAACGGGCCGGGCGACCCAGCCACTGTGGTCGGGGCCCAGGCGACGATCCTCGAGCTGATCGAAGCCGACGTGCCGGTGTTCGGCATCTGCCTGGGCCACCAGTTGCTGGCCGGTGCGCTCGGCGCCAGCACCTACAAGCTGGCGTTCGGCCACCACGGAGGGAACCACCCGGTGCGGCGCCTGGCCGACGGGGCCGTCGAGATCACCAGCCAGAACCACAACTTCGCGGTGGCCGACCCCCCGCCCGGTGCCCGTTTCCGGGTCACCCACCGCAACCTCAACGACGGCGTGGTCGAAGGGATCGAGTGCACCGACGCCCGAGCCTTCGGGATCCAATACCACCCCGAAGCCGGCCCCGGCCCCCACGACGCCCGCTACCTCTTCCAAACGTTCGCCAACCAAATAACCCAAACCCCCAACCGTGCCTAACCAGCCCCCCCACCCAACCGAGACCAGACGAGAGGCAAAGGGGTCGGTGGGGGCAGCGAAGGGCGCCATAGGACCCCAAGGGCCGAAAAACGCCCCAAACGCCCCCCCCCGCCCCCAGCAACCCCAACCCAGGAGCGAAAAAAGCCC
>JANNOZ010000029.1:0-44629 GCA_031399525.1 Actinomycetes bacterium
AACGATAAATGCCTTGGGAACGGAAATGTGGTGGGGAGAAAAGCGACGGCCTGGCGCCCTTAAAAAGAGCGCGCAGGCCGAGTAACACCTGGAGATTATATCGAGCGACCGGCCGGCGCCGAGCCGCCTCAAGCCGGTCGCGCCCCCTCGGGGGGCAGGGCGAAGCCCGTGGGGGCGATACACGTTAATTGACTGCCATGGCGCTCAACGAAGCCAGCGCCGACCTTGATCCGGATGGCGTGACCGCGGGTCGTGCAGGCGGCGACCTGATCGAGCAACTCGTCGAGCTGGGCGGCACTGGCGCCGACAGCCACCAGGTCGCCCGGCTCGCCCACGCTCCAGATGTCGTCGCCCACGGCGATCCGCTGCCCGTCGACGTGGACCCACTCGGGGCAGCCGTCGCCGTCGGCGTCCACCAGCGACCGAGTTCCCGGCTGGCTCGGGACCTCGGCGGTGGTGTCACAGGGTGGGTCGGTGGTCGTGGACACCCGGACCGATGTGGTGGTGGTCGTGGCCGGCCGAGACTCGGTCGTCGGGGAGAGGGCGATGGACCGGGGCCGCGGGGTGGGTGCCGTGATGCGGTGGAGGATCACACCGAGACCGGTCGCACCGAGCGCCACGGCAACCACCGCCGCCGCGGTAGCAACACGCCGGCGCGAGAGGTGTCGGCGGTCATGTCCGAGGGGCGCGATGCGGGGCAGGATCATCCGGCCAACCGTCGGAGGTGGCGGTCGGTTGGCTACGTCGGCCAGCGAGTCGGCCAGGGCCCGCATCGAAGGTCGGGCGGCCGGATCGGCAGCCCGGGCCCGGGAGGCCACAGCTCGCAACTCGTCGCTGGTCTCGTCGAGACCCGAGCCGGCCAGGGTCCGCACCAGTTCGCCGAACGCGGCGACGTCGTCGGTGGGCAAGGGGGGAGGATCGTCGGCGTCGTGAGGTCGCCAACCGACCAAGACCGGCGCCCCGTCGGGCGTGACGACGACATGATCGGGAGTGAGCCGGCCATGGACCACGCCCCGTCCGTGGAGGTCGGCCAGAGTGCTGGCCAGCGCCGTCAGCAGGGAGGCGACGGTGCTGGGATCGTCGGCGTCGGCGAGATCGTGAGCAGTGGTGCCACTGACGAACCGGGTGCGCACCACCGGCGGGTCGAGCTCGAGATCGATCAACTCCACTACGCCCGGGTGGGCCGCCTCTCGGAGTCTGGCGGCCAGGGCCACCGCGGGGTCAGGCGAGCTCCCAGGGGGCCACCGACGCTCGTGCACGGCGACGCCCTCGGGCGTCACGTCGAGATGGGTGGTGCTGGAGGTGCGCTGGGGGTCCACCCGACGATCCTGGCGTGTGAAGGCATGAAAAGCAATGAAAAGACGTAGTGCTCGCGCTACGCTGCGTGTTCGTGATCCCCGCCGATGATTCCGACGGCCTGGATGGTCCGGCCCTACGCCAGCTGGCCGACCGGGCCCGCCAGGACGATG
Organism: Actinomycetes bacterium; assembly: GCA_031399525.1. Lineage (GTDB taxonomy): Bacteria > Actinomycetota > Acidimicrobiia > Acidimicrobiales > CADCSY01 > JANNNX01. The sequence continues at coordinate 1,470 of JANNOZ010000029.1, forward strand.
CCGTCGCCGCTCGCCGACGGCGAGCCGATCTGGTTGACCGGTCTGCCGACGACGCGTCGGTGGAGGGAGTCCTTCTCGATGCCGCAGAGGCGAACCGACCGGTCGACGTGTACTCGGCTGGTGGCGTGTTTCTGGCCGCAACGGTCCTTGGCGTCGGGGTCGATGTCGTGTCGATCGCGTCTGGCGAACGGGGAGAGGCACCTCGTTGGGTGCGGGTCGGCGCTGTGGTCGGAGTCGTCGAGCGTGCCGGCAGTGCGACCTTTCCGCGCGCCGGCGATCGCCGAGTCGATCGAGACGTCCGGTTCGTTGATGTCGTCGCCGACTTGGCCGCCGAGCGGGTCGAAGTCGACGTCCGGGGAGCGAACGGCGAGCGGTGGAGCGGGGTCTTCGAGGCCGTCGGCCGTGAGGTGGCCGCGCTGCGCCTGACCGGCCAGCCGGCGCGCCGGTGTTACGTGAGGGTGTCTTCGCTGGTCGAAGTCGCCCTGCGCTCCGGGTAGAGGTGCTCCAGGGCGCCGGGGGCGATGCGAGATCGTTCGATGAACGCGTCGACGTCGCTGAGCTGGAGTCGGTAGACCCGGCCCATCCGGTAGGCCGCTATCTGGCCCTCGTTGATGAAGCGGTAGAGGGTCCGCGTGGTGATGCCGAGCCGCCGAGCCGCCTCTTGGGTGCTCAACCACATGATCTCGTCGGCCACGATCCCAGCGTAGCGGACTGTCATGGGATCTCGCTGCGTTCCATGGCATCAGCTGCAATCTAGTTGCACAAACTCATGCGAACTGGTACGTAGAGAGCGTACTCGACCACGCAGCACGGTCAAGACGACCGAACTGAGTGGTGGGCGAGCACTCGCGGTGGTGGAGTAGGTGGCGGAGTAGGCGACGGTGACGGTGCAGCGGAGGGAGCTGGATCGTGGTGATCGAGATGCGAGAAGTTGGGGACCGTTCGTCGGGGACCCGCGCCGTGGGTGGCCGGGCACCTGGTCGGTCGACGCCGCTGCCGGGCGGGCGGGCGGTCGTGGGAGGGATGCTGGTGGCGCTCAGCGTCGTAGGCCTCTTTGCTGCCTACCAGGCCGCCAACCGGGCGCCGACGACCCGCTATGTGGTGGTCACTTCGGCTTTGAGCCCAGGCGATCGGATCGCAGCGTCCGATCTGAGTGCGGTGTCGATCGATCTCCCCGCATCCCAGGCTGCCGGCGCATTCACCGACATCGGCGAGGTGGAAGGCGCCACCCTGCTCTCGCCTCTGGCGGCCGGCGAGTTGGTCCAGAGCAGCGCAGTCGCTCGTCCGGTCGGCGCTCCAGAGCATGCACAAATCTCGTTGCCAGTCGACCCGGCTCGGGCCCTCGGGGGCGAACTGCGGGCCGGCGACGTCGTCGACGTGATCGTCAGTGGTTCCGCCGCCGGTGCCGGTCGGGCCAGCGCGTCCACGATCGTGGAAGCCGCGACGGTGGTGAAGGTGTTCACCGGATCGGGTGGAATCGGGGTGGCGTCGTCGGTCACGGTTGTGCTGTCGGTACCGCCTGACCGCCTCGAGGCCGTGGCCGACGCGGCGAGTTCAGGTGACGTGACGTTGGCACGCACGACCGGGGTGGCGCGGTGAAGCGTCGGGGCCGCTTCGTCTTGTTCGGGGTCGCCCGTGCTCGGTCGCCCTGGTTCGCCCGAGTCGGGCAATGGACGACATCAGGTGCGGTTTCGGTCGAGTTCGTTCGCTGCCAGTCGGTGGAGGAGTTGCTCGTAAGACTCGACGGGAGGCCTTGCTCAGCTGTCCTCCTCGACGCCGGAATGTCCGTCGTGGACCGTGACGTTCTCGCTCGCTGCGCGTCGGCTGGCGCCAGCCCGATCGTCGTGACCGCTGGCGCAACCGGGACGGACTGGGTGGCCATCGGAGCGGTCGCCGAGCTGGACCCGGACTTCGATGGCGACGAGCTCATGGCCACGCTGCTGGCCCACGCCGAGGAGGTCGACGTCGTCGGACCTCCCGAGATCGAAACGAGCGCTGGCGTCGCCGATATGTCCACGACCCGAGTACCGGCGCTGCTGGTCGGGGTGTGTGGCTCGGGTGGGGCCGGCGTCTCCACGGCAGCCATGGCAGTGGCCCAGGGCCTGGCGGCCACGGCGTCACCCGGAGACGACCTCGTTCTCGCCGATCTGGCTCTGCACGCTGATCTGGCGGTGCTTCACGATGTCGGCGAGGTGGACCCCGGGATCCAGGAGCTGGTGGAGGTGGCCCGCGTCCGGCAGCCCTCGGCGGCCGAGGTGCGGGCCATGACCTGGCACGTCGTCGATCGCCGCTACCACGTCCTGTTGGGGCTGCGCCGATCCCGGGCATGGACCACGATTCGGCCTCGGGCGTTCGACGCAGCCCTCAGGAGCCTCAGGGACACCTACGACACGCTGGTGTGCGACCTCACCGGAGAGGTCGAAGGAGAACCCGAGACCGGCTCGGCCGACGTTGGAGACCGTCATCTCATGGCCCGGACGGTCCTCGGGCAGGCCGACGTCGTCCTCGTCGTCGGCCAACCGGGCGTGAAGGGCATCCACGGACTCCTCCGTCTGCTCGCAGACCTCGGAGCATTCGGTGTCCCGGCCGGACGAATCGTCCCGGTGGTGAACCGGGCGCCTCGGTCGCCACTCGCTCGCTCCGAGCTCACGCGGACAATCGCCGAACTGTCGGCGCCGCTGCTCGGCGGAGGACATACGTCGAGTCCCGTGTTCCTCCCAACCCGCCGGGTTGACGAGGCGATCCGAGACGGGGTCGCCCTGCCACCGCCTCTTCCCGAACTGTTGGCCGGTGCTGTTCGGGCCGTCATCGCCCGGGTTGGTCCGGCGCAGGCGTCGACGTCGGGCCCCGACCCTGTCCCAGTTGGTGCCATCGGGACCCTTCCGGATTGACATGGCCGATCGGACTCAAGAGGTTGGCTCACCCTTGGAGCAGATTGAGGCCGAGGTACTCGCTCGGGCCAAGCAACGGCAGCTCGACGTCGATCTGCCCGAGGGTCGCGAAGAGTTGTCGGGGTTGATCGACGAGGCCGTCGCCCGGTGGAACGACGACTTCGAGCGCGGCCTGCGGCCGGTCGAGTTGCTCGATCCGGCGGCGATGGCCAGACGGGCTATGCGCAACCTCGCCGGCTATGGGCCGTTGGCCCCGCTGCTCGAGGATCCGGATGTCTGGGAGATCATGGTGAACAGCCCGGACGCAGTGTTCGTTCGTCGTCACCGGGGACCGTCGGGGTACCACGACGAGACGTTCCATGACGACGAGCACGTCATGCGCACGTTGACCAAGATCCTCGACGAGGCGTCGAGTTCTCATCGCAAGCTTGATCCGGCCGAAGGCCTACAGGATGCCCAACTCGACGACGGTGCCCGTCTGCACATCGTGCACCGCGATCTCGGCCGTGATGGCCACGTCTTGGTCAACATCCGGCGGTTCACCGGGACCGGGTATCGCTCCCTCGACGAGCTCGTCGCCCTCGACATGCTCGGTCCCGACGCCGCCGCCTTCCTTCGAGCCGCGGTCGCCGCCCGCTGCTCCATCGTCTTTGCCGGTCCGCCTGGCGCCGGCAAGACGACCCTGCTGTCGTGCTGCACCGCCGAGCTCGATCCGTCGTTGCGGGTCGTGGTCGCCGAGGAGGTCTTCGAGGCCGATGTGCCGCTGCCGAACGTCGCCAGCATGCAGACCCGTCCGGCGAGAGCAGACCGAGGTGAGATCGATCTGCGCCGACTGGTCGCCGGCTTCCTGCGCATGGCCCCCGATGTGGCCATCGTCGGTGAAGTTCGCGATCGCGAGGCGCTGCCGCTGCTCCTCACCCTGTCCTCGGGCGTCAAGGGGTACACGACCATCCACGCGGGGTCGGCCCGCCAGGCGCTGACTCGCCTCCGTTTCATCTGCCAGCTGGCCGACACTCGTTCAGAGCTGCCGGTGTCGGCGCTCAACTCCCTGGTCAGCGAAGCCATCGACGTCGTGGTCCACTGCGCTCGGGTCGACGGTGTGCCACGGGTGAGCGAGATCGTCGCCGTGGAGGACCTGCAGGGCGGGGTCGACGCCAGTGTCTTCACCGTCACCGACCTCTTCACTCGGGATCGACCGTCGACACCGTTGTGCTGGACCGGCGCCCGACCGGTTCGGGTGGAAACGACCTTCGAGCGCGCTGGTGTGGCCATGGCCGGGCTGGGTGGCGTCGGAGGAGAGCGGGCATGACTGGCCTACTCCTGGCGGTGATCGGCGCGTACGGTGTCCACCTCGTCTATTCCCATGTGGCTTTGGGCTGGAACGGCGTGGGTCCCGGCGATCGTCGGCCGACCCGCCGATCGTTCGACGTGTCAGGCGTACTGCGCAACGCGGGGCTCCCCGATGCCCGGCCGAGGGAGCTGGCGGCTGCGTTGGTGATGGTGAGCGGTACCGGTGCGGCGTTGGCGTTCGCATGCTTCGGTGGTGTGCTCGCCCCCGTCGTCGGTGCCGGCTTAGCCCTGACGATCCCGATCGCGGCAGGTCGAGCCCGTCACCAGCGAGCCCGGGCCGAAGCTCGCAACGCCTGGCCGACACTGATCGAGCAGATCCGGTTGGGCGCGACGTCGCTCGGACAGTCGATTCCCGTCGCGTTGTTCGAAGCCGGAGGACGGTCTCCTGAGGTCATGGTGCCGGCGTTCGACGCCGCCCAGCGGGAATGGCAGCTCACCACCAACTTCGAGCGGTCGCTCGAGGTGCTCAAGGCCGGCTTGGCCGACGCCACCGCCGACACGGTGTGCGAAACCCTCCTGGTGGCCTTCGAGATCGGGGGCAGCGAGATCGAGCGTGCGCTCGGCGCCCTGGTCGAAGACCGAATCGCAGACCTCGAAGAGCGACGAGATGCCGACGCCCGCCAGTCAGGTGCTCGTTTCGCCCGATGGTTCGTCTTGATCGTGCCCTTGGGGATGGCCGCGGTCGGGTTGGGAATCGGCTCGGGCCGGGCCGCGTACGGATCGGCGAGCGCGCAACTCGCCGTCGCCGCTGCATTGGTGACCATGGCGGGCTGCTGGATCTGGGCCGGCCGGATCATGCGGCTGCCGCCCGAGCGCCGGGTCTTCGCGGCGATTTCAGCGCGATACCTCCAGTCGGAGGTGGCTCGGTGACGAGCCGTGCCGTGGTGATCTGTGGGCTCGTCCTCTGGGCGGGCGCCACTTTGGTGTTGGCCGATCGGCGATGGTTCGTCCGGAGGTCTCTCGTTCTGCGCCTCCGCCCGTACTCATCGCTCGGGGTGCCGACATCCAGTCGAGGGGTCCTGTCCCTAGCGTCGATCGCCGAACTCGTGGCGCCGGTCGGTGAGCTCATGGGCGCGTGGTTGGTGAAGATCGATCCAGCCGCTGACCTCGAACGGCGTCTCGCTTGTATCCACGCCGAGTTCGACGCGGCAGCCTTCCGTGTTCGTCAGGTCGGTTGGGCGGTCCTCGGTCTCGTTGTCGGTATCGCCTTCATGGCCGTGCTGGCCCCACCGCCGTTGGTCGGACTGCTGTTTCTCGTGGCGCTCCCGGTCGTCGGGTTCCTCGGTCCCGAGGAGCACCTGTCCCGACAGGCACGGGCGTGGCGCCGCCGGTTGTTCCTCGAACTTCCGGTCGTGGCGGAGCAACTCGCCCTCCTGTTGTCCGCCGGGTGGTCCGTGGGGGCGGGGTTGGCCCGGATCGCCGATCGTGGTTCGGGCGCCTGCGCTCGTGACCTAGACCGGGTGTGTCGGCGGATGGGCCATGGGCTGGCCGAGGTCGATGCGCTCCGCGAGTGGGGAGAGATCGTAGACGTGCCCTCGGTCGATCGGTTCGTAGCCGTGCTGGCCCTACACCGCCAGACCGCGGACCTCGGCCGACTGTTGGCCGAGGAGGCGCGCTCGTCTCGGCGGGCTGTGCACCGAGAGCTCATCGAGTCGACCGAACGCCGGGCGCAGCAGGTGTGGATCCCGGTGACGGTGGCGACCCTCGTGCCGGGTGTGGTGTTCCTCGCCGTTCCGTTCGTCGACGCCCTCCGTGACTTCAGCGGATGAGGCCCAACCGATCCCAGCAAAGGAGGGACCAATGCAACACATGACAGCAATGGTGCAGGTGGCTCGACGCGGGGCTCGCCGTTGGCGGGACTGGCTCAGTGATCAGCGCGGTGAGGGCGTGATCTCCACGGCCATCGCCGTGCTGATCATGGCCGTCATCGGCCTGGCCATGTGGGTCACGTTCAGCCGCGTCTTCGACAACGCCGGACACAAGGTGGAGAACCACGTCGAAGAGATCGGTTGATCGTGAGAGGGGCGCCGGCCTGATCGGCATGGTCACCGGTTTCACCGTTGTCCTGGTGCTTCTCTTGTTTGCGTTCCAGGTCGTGCTCGGGCTCTACGAGCGATCGACGGTCAGCGCGGCGGCATTCGACGCGGCGCGCTTGGTTGCCGGCTCCGACGGCGGTGTGGGCGCGCAAGTCGCCGCCCAAGACCAGGTTCGTCGGTTGCTCGGTGACGATGATGGGTCGTTGCAGTTCGAATGGCGCTACGTCGATGTCGACGGCGATGGCGAACCGGACGTTGTCGAGTTGCGTGTCCTCGGGCCGGCCCGCCGATCGTTGGTTCCCTTCGTCCCGATTCCGTTCGCACAGGTTGACCGAACAGTCACCGTGCGCATCGAGCGGCTGCGATGAGCGCCGGCGACATCGGTGGCCGCGTCCGTCGTCGAGCTGGCGACGAACGGGGATTCGTCGGTGGCTACGAGGCCCTGCCTTTTGGGTTTCTCGTCCTGGTGGTGGGCACTCTTCTCCTCGTCGATGCCTGGGCCGTGGTCGACGCGAAGCTGGCGGTTACGGCTTCGGCGCGAGAAGCGACCCGGTCATTCGTCGAATCGGCCGGGCCCACCGCAGCTGAGGCCGACGCCGAGGCTCGACGCGCCGCGCTCGAGGTTGTCGTGGCCCATCGAGGACACGCCGAGGGGGTGGAGGTGACCACCGAGGGGCCATTGCGGTTCGAACGCTGTGCGTCGGTGACCTTCGTGGTCTCTCAGCGAGTGGCGTTGATCAACTTGCCGTGGATCGGTGGGATCGGCCCTGGGGGCGTCGAGGTCAGGGCCCGCCACAGGGAGGTGGTCGACCCCTACCGAGACGACGTACCCGACCGAACCGACGGATTCGGTCCGGGTCCCTGCGATGGCTGAGCGCGGTGAGCGGAGGCGGGATTCTGACCGCGGGAGCGTGCTGGCCCTCATGCCCGCAGTGGTCTTGGTCTTCGTAGTGTTCGGTGCGCTCAGTTTCGACGCCGCCGTGGCGTTCCTGGGCGAGCGGCAGGTGGCCAACGCCGCCGCCGCCGCAGCCAACGACGCCACCACCCGAGCCCTCGACCAAGAGGCGTTCTACCGGGACGGCACCATCGTGGTTCGGCCCGACCAGGCCGAGCAGGTGGTGCGGGGCTCAGTGGCCGCCGAGCAGCTCGACCACAACGGACTCGAAGACGTCACGGTCGCCGTGACCGTCGGCCTCGACGGCCGCAGCGTCACTGTGGAGGTATCAGCATGGGTTCCCTATGTCTTTTCGAAGGCCGTGCCGGGAGGACCCGATGGCGTGCGGGTTTCGGCATCGAGCACTTTCGAGGCCGTCGACGCCGAACCGGTCTTGCCCTGAGCATGGAAAAGCAGGAAACTACATGAGATGCACATGAACACCCATGCGACGGACTCGCTGGCACGGACGGTGCTGGGATCTATTGGGGCCGCCGGTGCGTTGGCGATGACGGTCGGCACCAGCCGTGGCGCCTCGGCATTTCCGCCCTTGGGACGCCTGTCCGATTGGCCGGTGTGGGTGGTCGACCAGGGGCCCGCTTCGGCACTGGTCGCTCTGGTCCGGGCCGGCGTCGCCCTGGCCGCGCTCTACGTCTTGGTCGTCGGGCTCTTGACGCTCACCGCTCGACTCTTCGGATCAGTTCGACTGGCAACCGCGGTCGATCGGGTCACCGTGGGGTCCCTGCGGTCGATGTTGGTCGGGACGACCGTGCTGGCTCTCCTCGGCTCTGGACCGGCAGCGTCAGCCGCCACGTCCTCAGCCTCGACACATTCGACGACGGCGATGGCCACGGTCGTGCCGTCCACACCGACCTCGCCGTCGGCTCCTCCAGTCGCGCATCTCGTGGTCGAGCCGACGGCTCCGGTGACCAGCGAACGGCAGCGCGTCCTGTCGGCGGGGGACCACCTCTGGTCGGTGGCGGCCGACGAGATGACAATGGCGCTGGGCCGGTCTCCCAACGAGAGCGAGGTCGTCCGGTATTGGTCGACCTTGGTCGAGGCCAACCGCGAACGGTTGGCCGACCCGGCCAACCCCGATCTGGTGTTCGCCGGTCAGGTGATCGTGGTGCCTCCAGTCACATCCTGAGCGCCCAGCTGACGTCTTCCTGGCGCAGCCCTGCCGAGGTTGATCGGTTGCTCTTGGCCTAGACCAGACCGCCCGTACCGTCCCGCATCCCGAGAGACTGAGTGCCACCGTCGTCGGCCCGGCGCAGGTCGTCGGCGGGCTTGATCATCTCGTCAAAATTGCGCCGCAGGCGAGCGACGACCCACAGGTAGAGAATCGGCACGGCCACGAGAAGCACCAGGAATATCCAACCCACGGTTGTGACGATAGCCCTGACCAGCACCGGGACGCCGACGTGACCCCCAGGTGGCCGGCATGTGACCAACGGCCCGAGCGGCCGGGGTTTCACGGTGGCATCCTGCGGGGAACACCCTCGACGGAAAAGGAGACGTCATGACCCTCGCGTCCGTGTCGTTGCCGCCGTCGGCAAGACCGCCCTGCCAGCTCACCATCGCCATCCACTCGACCAGGGCGGGCTGACGTGGTCGGGTCGAAGCGCTCCGGAAGCTCGACCTCGTCAGCCCGAACCGGTCCCTCCATTGGCTTCGTCGGCACCTACCCGCCGACCCAGTGCGGCTTGGCCACCTTCACCGCGGCCTTGTCCGGGGCCATGGCGCCGTCGTGTCGTCGAGTGGGCATCGTCGAGGTGGTCGATGGCGACGCCCCAGCCCCACGACCCCCGGTGCTGCACCAATGGGCCCAGGGTGATGCCGCCTCGATGGCCGAGGCCGTCGAGGTGCTCGACACCTTCGACGTAGTTGTGGTCCAGCACGAGTACGGCATCTTCGGTGGCACCGACGGCGACGAGATCCTCGACCTGCTCGACGACCTGGCCCGGCCCAGCATCGTGGTGCTCCACACCGTCCTGCGTCAGCCCAGCGAGCACCAACGCACCATCGTCGAGCGTCTCGCCACCGTCTGCCGGGCCGTGGTGGTCATGAGCGTGGCCGCCCGCCGCCGCCTCCTCGATCGCTACGACGTCGACCCGGCGGTCGTCCAGGTCATTCCCCACGGGGCAGCTGACAACCGGCGGCCGCTGCCGCCGCCGGGTGATCGACCGGTGATCCTCACCTGGGGCCTGCTCGGGCCGGGCAAGGGCATCGAGTGGGTGGTCGACTCGCTGGTCGAACTACGCGGCCTCGACCCGGCCCCTCGCTACATCGTGGCCGGCCAGACCCACCCCAAGGTGCGGGCCGCCCACGGCGAGGTCTACCGAGACGCGCTGGCCGAACGGGCCCGGGCCCTCGGCGTCGACCATTTGGTCGAGTTCGACGGCCGATACCGCACGGTGGCCGAGCTCAATGAGCTCATCGGTGCTTCGAGTGTGGTCGTGCTGCCCTACGACTCGGCCGACCAGGTCACCTCCGGGGTGCTGGTCGACGCCCTGGCGTCGGGCCGACCGGTGGTCGCCACCGGCTTCCCCCACGCCCGCGAGGCCCTCGAGCGGGGGGCCGGAGTCGTCGTCGGCCATCGCGATTCCGTCGGTCTGGGCCGGGCCGTGCGGTCGTTGCTGACCAACCGAGATCGGCTCGAAATCATGGCCGCCCACGCCCGGGCCCAGGCGGCCGAGCTGCTTTGGCCCAACGTGGGCAGCCGCTACGTCGCCCTGGCACAGGGCCTCCTACCCAACTCCCTCGCCTCGACCGTCTCGGCATGAGCGACGGGCTCCCCCAGCTCTCGGCCTCGCACCTGTTGGACCTGACCGACGCCACCGGGATGATCGAGCACGCCCGAGGCGCGGTGCCCGCTACCGAACACGGCTACTGCGTGGACGACGTCGCCCGGGGGTTGACCGTGGCTTGCCGAGCTGGGGCGTTGGTCGGCGACGCACCCTGGCGGCACCTGGCCGAGACGTACCTCGCCTTCCTCGAGGCCATGGCCCGGCCCGACGGTCGCTTCCACAACCGGATGTCAGTGGGTGGGGAGATCACCGACGAGGTCGGTCCCGACGACACCTGGGGTCGCGCCGTCATGGGCCTGGGGGCGACCAACGACGGCCCCTGGCCCGAGCTGGCGGCCCGGGCCCGTCAGCTGGTCGGGCCCAGCCTCGAGGTCCGCTCGCCCTTCCCGCGCTCGATGGCGTTCGCCGGGATCGGCGCGGCGGCGCTGCTCGACGTCGACGGGGCCGAAGCCCTGGCCCGGGCCGCCGCGGGCCGCCTCGCGGTGACCGGTGCCGACCCGACCTGGCCGTGGATCGAGCCTCGCCTGACCTATGCCAACGCCACGCTTCCCGAGGCCGTGTTGGCCGTGGGCGCCGCCCTGGGGGACCAGGCCGCAGTCGAGCTGGGCCTAGCCCAGCTCGACTGGTTGGTCGAGCTCGAGACCTGCGCCGGGCAGCTCAGCGTGACTCCGAGCGTCGGGTGGGCGCCAGGCGAGACCCGGCCCGGCTTCGACCAGCAGCCCATCGAGGTGGCCGGCCTCTCGTCGGCCGCACTGCGGGCGTGGACCCTGACCGGCGAAGCTCGCTGGGAGGCGGTCATCGACCACGCCGTGGCCTGGTTCCTCGGGGCCAACGACGTGGGTATTGCCATGTGCGACGTGGTCACCGGGGCGGGCTATGACGGGCTGACCCCCGCTGGTCGCAACGACAACCGGGGCGCCGAATCGACCCTGGCCTGGTTGTCGACCTGGCTCGACGCCCGTCAGACCCGGGTGGCGTCCAACCGGTCGTCGGCGTTCCCGCTGCGCAGCAAGGCCTCGACCAGCTCGTCGCCGTCGAGCACGGCGGCTCCGACGAAACGGTCCGAGGCCCCGTAGGTGAGGTAGATGGTGCCGTCCCGGCGCAGCACGGCGCCCTGCACGAACACCACGTCGTTGACGTCGCCTCGCCGTTCCCAGTCGAGTTCGGGGACGAGCAGCGGGTCGTCCAACATGGCGCTGACCCGCCCGCTGGACGGATCGAGCAGGGCGGCCCGCATCACGTACACCTGGTCACGGGTGCGCTCGTGGAACAGCTTGACCAGTCCGGCCGGCGTTCGCAGTGGGGGAGCGCCAGCGCCGACACCGAAGGAACCGGCGGTGGGCTCGATGAGCACGTGGTCGTCGAGCGCGTCGAGGTAGCGATCCCACGATCGGCTGCTCGTGTCGATCAGCTCGTCGAGGTCGTCGAACACGGCCAGGTGCATGTCTCGCCCGTAGAGCCGGTGGATCAACGCCAGGCGACCGTCGTCGAGGTCGGCCAGCACCCCGTCCTTGTTGGGCACCATGGGTGGCCCCACGAGGGCGCCGCTCTCGTGGTCGAGACGGAACTGGCCGGAGGCCCCGTCGTAGGTGAGCACATGAAGGCCGAGGCGCCACGGCAACCCCGCAAAAGGCGGGGCCAGGTGGGTGTAGGTCATCACCACCTGATCCTCGGGTCCGATCCGCTGAACCCGCGGATCTTCGAAGGACCATGCCCCATCGCGCCCGCCGGCGGCGAGCACCTGTTGGAACCGATAGCGGCGTCCGTCGCGTGAGGTGAACACGAGGACATCGGAGATGTAGTCGAGGAATCTGGGGCCGACCACGTAGGCGTTGCGGCGATACCCGTCGCGCACGCCCCGAGCGAAGAGGTGGTAGCGGCCGTCGTGGTAGAGGACCCCAGCGTTGAAGATCGCCCCATACCCGGGGGCCGATCCGGGACCAACGAGAGGCTCTTCGGACACCCGTCGGACCCGCGGTGCTCGAATCACAGGAATGTCACTCTGCCACTTCTGGCGGTGAAACTGGTTCCATGGCCGCATGTATGACGAGCGCGAGGTCTTTCACCGCTACGAGGCCAACCCGGTCCTGACGGCCAAGGACTGGCCCAACATGGTGAATTCGGTCTTCAACCCGGGGGCGGTGGCCTTCGACGGTGGGACCTTGCTCCTGGTCAGGGTCGAGGATCGCACCGGGCGCTCGCACCTGTGCGTGGCCCGCAGCGCCGACGGCTACACCGATTGGACGATCGATGTCGACTGTCGCTTGGAGCCGGCCTATGACCGATACGAGGAGCGGTGGGGCATCGAGGACCCTCGGATCACCAAGGTCGGCGACGATTACTACATCGTCTACACCGGCTTCTCCGAGGGTGGGGCGCTGGTGAGCCTGGCTCGCACCCAGGACTTCGCCACCTTCGAGCGCATGGGCGTCCTGATGTCGCCCGAGGACAAGGACGCGGCGCTCTTTCCCTGCACCTTCGGCGGTCGCTGGGCGCTCCTGCACCGACCGGTTCCCACCCAGGCGTCGATGGGCACCCACATCTGGCTGTCGTGGAGCCCCGACCTGCAGAACTGGGGCGACCACAGCGTCTTGTTGCCGGCCCGCAAGGGTGGCTGGTGGGATGCGGCCAAGGTCGGCCTCGGCCCCCCGCCGCTCGAGACGGCCGAGGGATGGCTCATCGGCTATCACGGGGTGCGGGTCACCGCGTCGGGCTCGATCTACCGCTTCGGGTTGGCCCTCACCGATCTGGCCGACCCCAGTCGGTTGATCGCCCGCAGCGACGAGTGGATCTTCGGTCCCCAAGCCCCCTACGAACGGTCCGGCGACGTCCGCGACGTCGTGTTCCCCACTGGGTGGATCGTCGACGACGACGGCGACACCCTGCGCATGTATTACGGCGCCGCGGATACCTCCGTATGTGTGGCCACGGCCAGCGTGGCTCGGCTCCTCGAACTCGTCCTGCGCAACCCGGTGTGACGGTGATTGGCCCAGGTCCGAGGGCACTGTGAGCCCAGAGAGCGCGTCGAGCGAGCGGAGCCGTACACTTGGACGCTCCCGACCCGGGGATCTGCGACGAATCGCTCCCGACCGTCTTTCGACCAAAGGTGACCGAGTTGGCTTCTCAGAAGCAACGACCTGAACGTGCCGAAGAGGATCTCGTCAGGTTGTACCTGAGTGATATCGGCAAGCACGCGCTGCTGACCAAGGCCGACGAAGCCCGGTTGGCGCAGGCCATCGAAGAGGGCAAGGTGGCCCAGGTCCAGATCGAGGAAGCCGAGCGCAAGGGCGAGCGTCTTCCGGTGGCCAAGCGCCGCGAGCTCCAGAAGAAGCTGCGCGAAGGCGAGGACGCCACCCAGACCTTCATCCAGGCCAACCTGCGCCTGGTCGTGTCGATCGCCAAGAAGTACCAAGCGTCCGAGTTGCCCCTGCTCGATCTGGTCCAAGAAGGAAACCTCGGGCTGATCCACGCCGTCGAGAAGTTCGATTGGCGCAAGGGTTTCAAGTTCTCGACCTACGCCACCTGGTGGATTCGCCAAGCCATCACCCGGGGCATTGCCAACACCGGCCGCACCATTCGTCTTCCGGTCCATGCCGGCGACCAGCTGACCCGCCTGCGCAAGGCCCAAGCCAGCCTCGAAGTGAAGTTCGGGCGCCCGCCGACCATGGCCGAGTTGGCCGAAGAGCTCGATCTCCCGCTCGACAAGCTGGCCGAGATCTTCCGCTACGCCCGTGACACCTTGTCGCTGTCTGACCCGCTCCACGAAGAGGGCGATGCCGAGCTGGGCGATGTCGTGGCCGACCCGACAGCGATCTCGCCCTTCGAGGCAGCCGCCGACGCCCTCCTGCCCGAGCAGGTCAACCGCCTCCTGGCCCCCCTCGACGAACGTGAACGCACCATCTTGCGGCTGCGATACGGCCTCGATCGGGGTGAGGCCCGCACCCTCGAAGAGGTGGGCGAGACCTTCAATCTGACCCGCGAGCGGATCCGTCAGATCGAGGCCCGGGCCATGTCCAAGCTGCGCCATCCGTCGGTCGACACCGGCGCCCGCGAGCTCCTCAACGTCTGACCCAGGCCGGTCGCTGCCTCGGCGGCGGTGCCATGGTGCAATTACCGGCGATCAAGGCGAGAGGGTGCCGGACCGATAGTTCCACCGTGTCGTGGCGTGCCCGCCGCCTGGTGCTCGTTGCCCTCGCCATGGTCGGGGTCATCGTCCCGGTGCCGGGGCTGTCGGCCGAGGCAGCAGTGGGAGGGACTCGCCCGGTGCCGCCCGAGGCGCTCGGCGCCTTGAGTGCCGGCGTGGCCGGGGTGCAGGCGGGCGGAACCCGATGGGTGTCGGCCTATGACGGCTGGGCTGAGGCCGGCACCGAACTGATCGCCGCTACCGACGACCAAGCCGCCGCCGCGGCCGAGGTCGCCGACCTCACGACGCTCCGGGTCCAGGTCGAGGCCCGCAAGGCCGAGGCAGCTGCCGCTCGGGCCCAGGCCGAATCCGACCTCGAGGTGGCCCAGCAACACCTGGCTCGGGTGGCCGTGCTCAGTTTCGTCGACGCCGGAACCACCTCCCAGACGCCCGATGTCACCGCGATCGTCGACGCCGATCGTCAGCGCCGCGTCGTGCTCGGCGAGACCGTGGCCAACACTGCGGTGCTCGCCGTGCGCCAGGCCAAGGCCACTCGTGACGAGTCGGCGAGGATCGAGCGCCAGGCCGCGGCTGAGCTGGAAGACGTCACCCGGCGCGTCCGGGACGCGCAGCGCCGCCACGACGATGCCGCCACCCTGGTCACCCGCTGGACCACGACCCGGTCAGATCGCCAGGTGAAGCTCGTGGCCGAGGCGCCCGGGGCGACGGTGGGCAGTTCCGACCTCGAGATCATCGCCCTGGACGCGTACCGGCGATCGGTGGCCAGCTCAGGGTGTTCCCTGTCCTGGACCGTGGTCGCGGGCGTGGGCCGAGTCGAGTCCCGCCATGGCCATGCCGGTGGGGCATCGGTGGCCGCCAACGGCGATGTGTCGCCGGCGATCTACGGGGTGCCGCTCGACGGATCAGGGGGCAACCTGGCCATCACCGACACCGACGGCGGTCTGCTCGACGGCGACGCCGAGCTCGACCGGGCCGTCGGACCAATGCAGTTCATCCCGTCGACCTGGCAGCGGTGGGCCACCGACGGCAACGGCGACCGCCGGGCTGATCCCCAGAACCTGTACGACGCAACCGCGGCGGCGGCCCGCTATCTGTGCGCGGGGTCGGGTGGCGACCCGAGCGAGGAGGGGGTTCGCGCTGGGGTGTTCAGCTACAACCACTCCGAGGCGTATGTCGATCGGGTGCTGAGCTACTCGGCCAGCTACGCCTCGCTCGGCCTGGGCTGAGCTGGAGCCGACTCGCCCAGGTGGCTCACCACGAGCCGCCTCCGCCTCCGCCGCCTCCGCCACCGGAGAACCCTCCGGAAAACCCACCTGAGAACCCCGAGAACCCGGCGGCCGATCCACCAGTCGAGGTGGGTATGGAGGTGAGGGTCCCCGCGCTCGTTGTGGTGAAGGCCTGCATGGCATGGCCGAAGATGATCGGGCTGAACGGGGTGGTGGACCTGTACCAGTCGCCGGCGTCGCTCAAACCTTCGAGCCCCTCGAAGGTCTTGGCCCATCGGTCGGCCACGCCGAAAACAATGGCGTAGGGCAGGTACTCGGTGAAGATGCTGTGTTGTTCGGCATAGCGGGCTCGGACGGCTTCGGAGTCGACGATGAACCGGCGGAAGCCGAGCGTTCTGCGCAGGACAGCGGTGCCGGCCGGCGTGCGGCTCGGGGCCCGGCGCCCAACGATCAGCAAGGCGACGCCGGCGACGATCACCGTCAGGGGCACCAGGGCCCACGTCGTCCATACGATGAAGCCCACGGTCAGGGCAATGCCGAGGATGATCACCAGCCACCCCCGTCCCTGCCAGTGGCGGCGGACGTCGTCGGGTCGACGAGAGAACCATCCTCTCGCCGTCGCGTCTTCGTAGAGCTGGTCCTGAACGACGTGGAACTGGTCGGCGAATGTCGACTTGAGTGCGGAGAGCGCCACCTGGTGGCTGCCCGCGAACAGGTTGTCGAACAAGGTTCGCTCGTACTCGAGGAGGCCGTCTCCGTCTCGCAGCCTCACCAGTTGCCAGTCCGGTGTGCGGAGGTGATCGGCTCCCGGTAGCTCGTCGATGCGCAGGTATCCCCGCACCGCCAGGTCGACGATGGTGGCCGTCACATCGATGGGGTTGGCCACTTCGTCGAACAGGGTGCCAACCTGGCCTGGTCGCAAGCCGTCGGGAGGGACGAACTCGACTGGGGTCTCCGTCCGGTCGAAGAGCGGCACCCGATCGCCGTCGGTGCCGGCTGGGGCGAAAGCAACGTCGATGGCGCTGCCCGCGGCTCGCCGATCGCGTCCGTGGCGCCACCCGAGGGCGATGACCGCCCCCACCAGCCCGAGTAGGAGGGCCACGGTGGCGCTCACCTGGGGCCAGCCCAGGGTGAAGGCCCGCTTCATGCTCCAGGGAGCGTCGAGGATCGGTTCGGGCGTGGGCTGCACAGCCCCGACGGGGAAGCCCACTACGACGGTCAGGCCCTCGTAGGGCCCGAGGTTGGGCTGGGCAAAGGAGGCCAGCTGACCTGAGGCTGACCCGCCAGCGCACGGGAGCGACGAGCCCTCCGGTCCGGTTGTGCAGGCCACCTGGCCCACCTCGGCTGGAACGGTGACCTCGACGCTGGCATTGGCGATGGGGACACCCCACCCGGTGCCGATGGCGTCCCAGTACAGCTCGTCGTGGTCGTCGAAGTGGTTGAGGGCTCCCCGGATCACATAGGTGATCTGGTAGGTGTGGGCGCCGGTAATGGTGACGTCGGCATCGCCGATCTTGATGTTGGTGAAGTCGCCTGAGGTCCCCACGGTGTATTCGCCCGGGGTGTCGGCCGAGGCCGATACCGACAGCACCTCCAGCGGGTACACCCGGTCGTAGTCGGCGTCGAAGCGCTCGCGGGTGGGGATCTGGCGGATGATGCCGTGGCGGTAGCCAGCTCCGAAGTCGTAGGCGATCGTCTCCTGAACCCGAAGGTCGCCGTCGGCCTCGATGAAGAGCTCGACGGCGAAGCGGTCGATGCGCTCGCCGTAGTCCGGGCCCCCGGTGGGAGTCGCCGCACCGGCGCCGCCGGCCGGGCCGACGCCGACGAGCACGATCAACAGGCTGAGGACGGCCAGTAACGATCGGCAGAAGAGTCGCACGTTGGACAGGGTAGGAGTGCTCGTCCCAACACGAGGACCTACAGTCCGGCCGCTTCACATTCGTTTGCAGCGCCACCTGGAGGGCAGCGATGGGGATCCGCACGTACGGACCGAACAACGTCGACTGGGAGCAGCGGGTCGACATGGACCGGCTGCGCACCGCCCGCCTGGCCCGATTGCGCCAGAAGTTAGAGGCCAGCGACCTGGGCGCGGTGTTGGCCTTCGACTTCGCCAACGTGAGGTACATGACCTCGACCCACATCGGGACCTGGGCCATGGACAAGCTGATTCGCTTCTCGCTGTTGCCCCGCAACGGCGAGCCCATCATCTGGGACTTCGGTTCGGCCGCTCGTCACCACCAGATCTACAACCCGTGGCTCGACCACTCCCATGCCCACAGCGAGGCAGGAGGGGTGCATGATGCCCACCATGGGGCTCGGGTCGAGCCCTCGCAGCCCAATGGCTCACGGGCCGGCATCTCGCTGCTGCGGGGTGCGTTCAACCCCGATGCTGGGATCGCGCAGGACGTGGCCGCCAAGGTCAAGGCCGAGCTCGAGCACCATGGGCTGGCCGACGAGCCCCTTGGCGTCGACGTCGTGGAGCTGCCGATCCTGTTCGCGCTGCAAGCGGCGGGCATCGGTGTCGTCGACGGCCAACAGCTGTTCATGGAGGCCCGCCGGATCAAAACCGAAGACGAGATCACGTTGCTGGCCACCGCGGCGTCGATGGTCGACGCCGCCTACGACGAGCTCTACGGCTTCATGCACCCTGGGGTTCGTGAGAACGAGTGTGTGGGCCTCGTCTCCGACACGCTCTACAGCCTCGGTTCGGAGTACGTCGAAGGAGTCAACGCCATCTCCGGTGAGCGCTGCGCGCCGCACCCCCACGTCTACTCCGACCGCATCCTGCGCCCCGGCGACCCGGCGTTCTTCGACATCCTCCACAGCTACAACGGCTACCGAACCTGTTACTACCGGACCTTCGCCATCGGGTCGGCGTCGAGGGCCCAGCAGGACGCCTATCGGATCTGTCGTGACTACATGGATACGGCCATCGACCTGGTCAAGCCAGGAGCGACCACCGCCGACATCGTGTCGGTCTGGCCGACCGCCCAAGAGTTCGGGTTTGCCGACGAGATGGCGGCGTTCGCCCTCCAGTACGGCCACGGTGTCGGGCTGTCGATCTGGGAGAAGCCGATCTTCAGCCGGCTGGTCTCTCTCGACCATCCGGAGGTTCTCGAAGAGGGGATGGTCTTCGCCCTCGAGACCTACTGGCCGGCGGCCGACGGGTGGTCGGCGGCGCGCATCGAAGAGGAACTCGTCGTCACCGCCGAGGGCTGCGAGGTCATCACCAAGTTCCCGGCCGAGGAGCTGCTGGTCGCCGGCAAGCGATACTGGTCGATGAACGGTCCGCTCGACACCGTGCGCGAATCGCAGTCGCACATCAACACCCGCGAGCGCCGGGGCTTCAAGGGCTGAGTTCGGTCAGGATGGCGTCGGCCAACGGTGGCCACCGATCACGGGCCCACTGGTCGAAGTCGAGGTCGGACAAGCTGGCGCAGGCCACGCCGGCGACCGGATCGACCCAGACGAACCCCCCGAAGCGCCCGAAGTGCCCGAAGGTCGTCGGGCTATTGGTGGCGCCGGTCCAGTGGGGTGACTTGTGGCCGCGGAGCTCGAAGCCGAGGCCCCAGTCGTTGGGTCGCTGGCGGCCGAGGCCGGGTAGGACCCCGTTGAGCCCAGGGAACTGCACACTGGTGGCCTCGGCCAGGGTCGTCGGGGCGAGCAGGCGCGGGGCCAGCAGCTCGCCGGCGAAGGCCAGCAGGTCGGCGGTGGGTCCGACCGCGCCGTTGGCCGCGGTGGCCACCAGGCGGGTTCGGCCCATGGCCAAGGGTTCGAGGATGGCCGCGCTCACGTAGTCCCAGTACGACATCGATGCGGCGTCGGCCAGGATCTCGGCGGCCAGCTCGATCCCGGCGTTGGAGTAGATGCGCCGCACGCCCACTTTGGCCAGGGAGCGGCGGTTCTCAGGGGCCATCCCGGAGGCATGGGCCAAGAGGTGACGCAGCGTCGAGCCCGGTGGTCCTGCGGGCTGGTCGAGGCCGACGATCCCCTCCTCGACACCGATGAGGACGGCATACGCGGTGAGCAGCTTGGTGATCGAAGCCCACTGCAGGTCGCGCTCCAGGTCACCGACCGTGCCGACGTTTCCGGCCCCTCGGGTGAGCACGCCCACCGCGACATGGGGAGGTGGCCAGCTGGTGACCTGGCTGAGGGCGGCGAGCACGGCGAGCAGTGTGCCAGTGCCTACCGCCGTGTCCGATGCTCAGGGCGTCGTGGTGAGGTGCCGACCCGACCAGCTCCAGGGGTAGCTGGCGTCCTCGACCACCAGTGCCGCGGCCCCCAGCGAGAGGGGTCGGAACGTGTCGATCATCACTGCCAGCTCGATGGTCTCGCGCTGGCCGATCGACGCCTCGACGCTTCCGGGCTGGGGCCCGTGGATGAAGCCGGCTGGGTGCAGTGAGATCGACCCGGCGTCGATACCTGCGTCCTTGCGGCTCATGAAATCGCCCTCGGCGTAGAACAGCACCTCATCGGTGTCGGTGTTGGCGTGGTTGTAGGGCGCGGGGATCGAGAGGGGGTGGTAGTCGAACAGCCGGGGAACGAAGCTGCAGACCACGAAGTTGGGACCGGCAAAGGTCTGATGGACCGTCGGGGGCAGATGGATCTGACCGGTCAGCGGTTCGAAGTCGCCGATGTTGAACCGGTAGGGGTAGAGGCATCCGTCCCAGCCCACGACGTCGTAGGGCGAGGTGGCGTACGTGTAGCGAGTCAGCCCGCCCCGGTGACGAACTAGGACGGTCGGCTCGGCGTCGAGGTCGACGAAGGGTTCGGTCGGGCCGTGGAGGTCGCGCTCGCAGAACGGGGCTCCTTCGACGAACTGGCCTCGCTCGGACAAATAGCGGGCCGGAGGAACCACGTGGCCGGTGGCTTCCATCACGAGCAGCGTCAGAGGCTCGGAGCCGTCGGGGCCCGGGTGCCAGCGGTGGGTGGCCGATTGGGGGATGACCACGTAATCGCCGGGGCCGACCTCGAGTTGACCGAAGACGGTGTCGAGTCGGGCCGAGCCTGAATGCACGTAGACCAACTCGTCGCCGAGCGCGTTGCGGTAGTTCGGGCTGGACTCGGTGGCCTGCACGACTGACACGTGGACGTCGTCGTTGCCGAGCAGGAGATGCCGGCCGGTGACCGGGTCGCCCCCCACCGGTGTGTCGAGCGTGCGCAGATGGCGGGGCAGCAACGGATCGTTGGCCACGAGCCGAGGCTCCTTGCCCAGGACGGTCTCGGCGTCGACGATCGCCGTCGGGACCTCGTCGTGGTAGAGGAGCGCCGAGTCCGAGGCGAACCCCTCCTGGCCCATGAGCTCTTCGGCGTAGAGCGCTCCGTCGGGTCGGTGGAATTGGATGTGGCGCTTGGCCGGCACCTCGCCGACCTGTCGGTAATACGGCATGGGAGCTCCTCGGTCAGCCGAGCGCAATGGCCCGATGGTTGGCGGTGGTCGCAGAGAGGTCGCTGGTCAGGGCGTGGGCGGCGGCGACCACGGTGGCGGCGACGGCGGCGTCGTCGATCAGCCGATGGTCGGGGAGGACGACACCGATGCTCGCCACCGGTGCGCCGGTCAAGTCGGTCACGACGGCGGCAACCCCGGCGACGCCGGGTTCGAGCTGACCTCGGGTGATGGCATAGCCAGCCTCTCGGACCTGGTCGACGATCGCCGGGGACGCGCCGACCGCGGCGACGGTGGCCTGGTCACTGGCTGACAGCAGGGCCAGACCGTGGGCGGTGACGTCGAGCCGATGGCGCAGACCCGGCCGATAGCGGACCTCGACCAGCTGATCGACCCCCACCACCTCGTCCAGGGCCACGGCGTCGAGGCCGGCGGGCACGGTGAGCACTGCCGTGGCGTGGGTGGCCTCGGCCAGGGCGCTGAGGTGGGATCGAGCGGCGGCGCGGATGGTTCTTTCCACCCCGGAGGCGAGGGTGACCAGGGCCAGGCCCGGGGCCCACCCCTGCGCGGTGCGTCGAGCGATGTCATGGGCCTCCAGCGTCACCAGCAGGCGACGAACCGCGGTGGGGGAGATGGCCAGACGCCGAGCCAGCTCTCCGGGCGTCGTCGGACCGATGGCGGCCAGGGCGGTCAAGACCTCGAGCGCCTCATCGACGGTCTTGGACTGCTCGGGCATCGGACCCCTCTTTCACGTACACCGGTAATCGGTGAGCATACACCGAATAACGGCGAAAATGGGGCGCGTGACAGCTTCGCCGTTCGTGGCTGGGCTCAGGACGAGAGCGGCACGTCGCCCGGAGGGAGGGCCTCGAGGGTGACCTCCACGGTCAGCTCCTGGCGGGCGGCGCCCTGGAACACCCCCCGGAAGGGGACCACGTCGGCATAGTCCCGCCCGTGTCCGACCCGGATATGGCGGGTGCCGGCCGGCTGATGGTGGGTCGGGTCATAGCTGATCCACTGTCCGTCAGAAACCAAGACGTCGACCCATGCGTGGCTGTCCACTGTGTAGGGACGACCCTCCTCGAAGGAGGCTGGGGCCACGTAGCCCGACACGTAGCGGGCTGGGATGCCAGCCGATCGCAGCAGGGCGATGGAGAGGTGGGCGTAGTCCTGACAGACGCCGCGTCGCGACGCCAACACGTCCTCGACCGGGGTGTGCACCGAGGTCCATCCCGGCTGGTAGGTCAGCGACTCGCGCATCCAATCGAACACGGCCTGGGTGGTGCCAGCCGCGTCGCCGGTGTCGAGCTGTCCGGCGAAGCGGGTGACCTCGGCGCCCAGCCGGATCTTGGGCGACGCTTGGAGGTACTCGACGGCGTCGAGGTCGGAGGTCGAGGGGAAGATCCGACGCTCTGGTTGCTCGGGGATGTGGGTGTGGACCACCGACTCGACCGAGCAGTCGAGGAACTCGTGGGGGGCGTCGAGCTCGAACTCGAAGACCTCGGTACCGAAGTAGTCCCGATGCTGGCGCTGGAAGGACGGCACCGGATCGACCCTCAGGACCGAGCTGACCCGTTCCTGGCCCAACCCGGTTACCGGGATGAGTCGTACCTCGTTGCGGGATCGCCTGACCGGCGGGGTGTACCGGTACGAGGTCCGGTGCACGATCTGCCAGGTGGCGTCGAGCACGGGTTGATCGGTGGCCGTCACGCGCCCACCGGCAGACTGCGCCGTCCAGGGTGCCAGCCGGCGAGCAGCGTGTCGTGGGCGTGTTCGCTGGCCGTGACCAGCCGGGTCAGGTGGTGAGGGAGATCGGAGGCCAACGACTCGGGGGTTGCCCCCATGAGCTCGGCGTGGGCGTCGTCGAGCGTGCTCGACGCCACGGGGATGGCCACCGTGAGGGATCGGGCGGTGGCCAGGGCATTGGCTACCGAACGAGGCCACTCGGGGTCGCGCAGGACCAGGTCGAGCGCAGCGGGCACCGTCGGCGGGCCCATGGTCCCGGGCCGCCAGGTGTCGATGGCGCCGCTCACTCGGAGGATGAACCGGGCGTCCCGGCGCTCGTCGCCCGTGAACCGACGCCGCTGCAAGCTCTGGATGCGGGCGGTGCTGGCAATCCGTTCGATGCGGGTGCCCAGAACCAGATGGGTCCAAGCCTCGTCGCGGTAGACGTTGGCCTCCACCTGGCCGCTGAAGGCATCCAGGTACAGCGCTGCGCTACGCAGCATGGGCTCTCGTTCCGAGCCATCCGCCAATGCTCGCTCGAGGTCGAGGACGGCGCCTCCGAGGAGCTCGACCACCGCCGCCGTCAGGCCCTCTCGGGCCCGGCGGGCCTGCTCATGAGCAACCCGCATGCTGTCGAGGACCCTCCAGGCCGGATCGGCCTGGAGCGAGTCGCCGGATTCGAGGGTGCGCCAATCAGGGTTGGCCAAGGCCCCGCGCACGACCGACGCAGCCCGTTCGGTCAGCCGTCCGATCCAGTAGAGGCGCTCGGCCGTCCGGTTCAGCATCGGGACCCGCGGTCTGGGCCGAACTGGTGCTGTTCTTGGGCCTGCAGGGCCATGGCTTCGTCCTCGTCGGCGTCATCGAGGTTCGGGCCCGGTGGGGGCCGCCAGCCCGAGGTGAAGTCGGTGGGCTGGCCCGACATGGACGGCGGGGTGATGGGCTCGCGCAGGACCCACGTGTCCTTGCTGCCACCACCCTGGGACGAGTTCACGATCATCGAGCCCTCGACCAGGGCGACCCGGGTGAGCCCGCCGGGAAGGACCTCGATGCGCTCGCCTTGGACCACGAAGGGCCGTAGGTCGACGTGTCGGGGGGCCAGGGTGTCGTCGACGAGGGTGGGGTGGGTCGACAGCTGGACCACCTCCTGGGCGATGAAGCCCCGCGGGTTGGCTTCGATCCGGCGCCGGTACTGCTCGATGGTGGCCTCGTCGGCACTTGGCCCGAAGAGCAGGCCATGGCCTCCGGCGCCGTCAACCGGCTTGACCACCAGCTGATCGAGGCGGCTGAGCACCGTGGCCCGGTCTTCGGCTTGGGCGCAGAGGTAGGTGGGGACATTGGCGATGATCGGCTCTTCGTTCAGGTAGTAGCGGATCAGGTCGGGCACGAAGGCATACACGGCCTTGTCGTCGGCCACGCCGTTGCCGATCGCGTTGGCCAGGGTCACGGTGCCGGCCCGAGCGGCATTGACGATCCCGGGACAGCCCAACAGCGAGTCGCCCCGGAACACGAGCGGGTCGATCCAGGCGTCGTCGAGCCGGCGATAGATGACGTCGACCGAGCGGACACCGGTGGTGGTGTGGGTGAAGACCCGGCCGCCGTCGACGAACAGGTCGGTGCCTTCGACCAGCTCGATGCCCATCTGGCGGGCCAGGAACGCGTGCTCGAAGTAGGCGGCGTTGTGGACGCCAGGGGTCCACACGACTACCCGCGGGTTGTCGCCGGCCGCCTCGGGCGCCGACGAGCACAGCGCGTCGAGGAGCATGCTCGGATAGCCGCCGACCGGTTCGAGGGCGACGCTGGCGAGCAGTTCGGGGAAGCATCGGCTCAGCACCTCCCGGTTCTCCAGGACGTAGCTGGCCCCGGACGGAACCCGCAGGTTGTCCTCGAGCACCCGCCAAGCCCCATCCGCACCGCGCACCGTGTCGAGTCCGGCGATGTGGACGTGGACGCCGTGGCGGGGTCGGATGCCCCAGGCCTCCCGCAGGTAGCCCGGCGCCGACAGCACCAGCTCGGGAGGCAGCACCCGGTCGTGGAGTGCCGCCTGGTCGCTGTAGATGTCCTCGAGGAACAGGTTGAGCGTGCGCACTCGCTGGATGAGACCGGTCCGCAGGATGGCCCAGTCGTCGTGGTCGATGACCCGGGGAACGACGTCGAGAGGCAGGGGGCGATGTTCGGTGACCCCGTCGGCGCGAACGCTGAAGGTCACTCCCCGGATGCGCTGGAGCTGATCGCGTTCGATGGCCCGCCTGCGCAAACGCTCGACCCCGAGCTCGCTCAACGCATCGAAGACCTGAGCCGAGGGTGGGCGCACGGTGCCGTCGGACGCGACGGCCTCGTCGAAGTACGCGCTGGGGTCGTAGTCGGCCAGCAGGTCACCCATCAGGCCTCCAGACTGTCCCGGAGGTGTTCCCGCCTGGTCACCGAGGCGTGAATTCCCTCTTGCCTCAGTCTGTCGGCTGTCTGACTCGGCCAGCGGTGCATCGTGTCTTCCACGTTAGGGGTCGAGGCACGAACCCCCAGCCTGGGCCGGTACCATCGCGACGTCGCCGGCCCACCTTCGGTTCGGGACCACTGAAGGAACATGACCACCGATTTCGCTTCGCTCGGTGTGTCCGCCGACCTCGTCGCCACCTTGGCCGAGTCGGGGATCACCGCCCCCTTTCCCATACAGGCGCTCACCATCCCCGACGGACTCGCCGGGCTCGACGTGTGCGGCAAGGCCAAGACCGGCTCGGGTAAGACGTTGGCCTTCGGCATCCCCGCCATCGAGCGGGTCGATCGGGCCGAGCCCAAACGGCCTCGGGCCATCGCGCTGGTACCCACCCGCGAACTCGCTGTCCAGGTGGCCAAGGAGCTGGCGCCGCTGGCCGAGCGGCGGGGCCGGACCATCCGGGCGGTCTATGGCGGCACCGACATCGAGCGTCAGATCAAGGCCCTTCGCAAGGGACTCGACGTCGTGATCGCCACACCGGGGCGGATCATCGACTTGGTCGAGCGGGGTGAGCTCTATCTCGACGCCCTCGACCTGGTGGTCCTCGACGAGGCCGACCGGATGGCGGACATGGGGTTCTCGCCCCAGGTCGAGTGGATCCTGCGGCGTTGCACCAACCCCCACCAGACCATGCTCTTCTCGGCCACCTTGGATGGCGACGTCGGGCGTTTCGTGCGCGACCACATGCACGATCCGGTGTTCCGTGAGGTCGAGTCGCCGACCACCACGGTCGACGGGATGTCGCACCGCTTCTTGAAGGTCCACGAGATGGACAAGGTCAAGGTGGCCGCCGCCATCGCCCGGGGCGCCGAGCGATGCCTGATCTTCGTGCAGACCAAGCGGGGCGCCGACCGCCTCGAAGCCGAGTTGGCTCGCGAAGGAGTCAAGGCCCAGGCCATCCACGGCGACCTGCGCCAGGGGATGCGGGAACGGGCGTTGCAGGAGTTCATGGCCGGCGAGCTCCATGTGCTGGTGGCCACCGACGTCGCGGCCCGGGGGATCCACGTCGACGACATCGATGTCGTGGTCCATTACGACCCGCCCGTCGACCACAAGACGTACCTGCACCGATCGGGGCGTACCGCCCGAGCTGGGGCATCGGGGGTGGTGGTGACCCTCGTGCTGTGGAACCAGGAGCTCGAGGTCGAGCGTCTGCAGAAGCGGACCGGCATGCGCCTGCCGTTGGTCGAGGTGTTCTCCAACGATTCCCGCCTGTCCGATCTGGCTGCGTGGGATCCGTCGAGCGAGGTCGTCGCCTGAGCGACGCTCCACCCCGGCGAACCCACCCGGAGGATCCGAGCCGTCGGGCCCGCACTGCGGCGGGTGTCGCGGTGGCGATCGCCCGGAGGTTGTCGATTCGACTCCCTTCTCTGGCCCTCCTCGAAGAGTGGGGTCCGCCGCTACCGACCGAACTCGAGCCCGATGCGGTCGTTGGGCCCAGGCTGCTGATCGATCTGGCCGAGTCGGGCTACGGACCGGAGGAACGTCGTCGGCTCGGGGCCCACTACACGTCTGGCGCGGTGGCCGACCCACTCGCCGCGTGGACCCTGAGTCCGTGGCGAGGGGCCCGAATGGCTCCGGTCGTGGTCGACCCGTGCGCCGGCGCCGGTGCCCTGCTGCTGGCGGCCGGGTCGGTGCTGGCGGCCGACGGTCATGACCGCACGACCCTGGTCGACGAGCACCTGGCGGGCATCGAGATCGATCCCGTTGCCGCCGCGGTCGCCGAAGCCGTGCTGTGCATCTGGTGCGGGGGTCACGCCGTTCCCCGGATCTCTGTCGCCGATGCCCTCACCCTCGACGTCGAGCACTGGCCTCGACAGCCCGACGTCGTGGTGGCCAACCCTCCCTTCCTCGGCCAGCTCCGGATCCAGACGGCGAGGACTCGCCTGGGGCTCGGCCCGGTGGCCGACCTCGACCGGGGTTACGTCGATACCGCCGCCTTGTTCGCGGCCCTCAGTGCCCGAGTGGTCCCGGCCGGCGGTCGGGTCGGCCTGGTGTTGCCCGAATCGGTGTTGGCCGCGACCGATGCCGGACCGGCTCGGGCCGCAGTGGGTCAGCGTTGCGTGCCGGCAGTGGCCTGGTCGCCCGGTCGCGGTGCCTTCGACGCCGACGTGGCGACCTGCGTGCTGGTGTTCGACGTGGTGGGGTCCGACCCCGCCCACCGGGCCCAGGGCTCCCCGATGACCTATGCCGTGGGGATCCCACCGGTCGAGATAGACGGTGGTGAGGCGCGCATCTCGGATGGCTCTGGTCCGTGGGGTTCGCTGCTCGTCGGGGACGGACCGATCGTGGACCTGGGCGACCTGGCGACGAGTGGGGTGCTCGGCGATCGGGCCGAGGTGGTCGCCGACTTCCGCGGCGCCTATTACGGGCTGGTCGGCGCAGTGGTCGATCGGGCGGTGGCCGACGACCGCGACTATCCGCCCCTGCTCACCAGTGGTCTGGTCGATCCGGCGGTCAGTCGGTGGGGTTCTCGCTCGGCCCGGCTCCACCGTCAGCGGTGGGATCATCCCCGCGTCGATCGGGCCGCGCTGCAGGTGGACGCCCAGATGCAGCGGTGGGTCGGGTCCCGTCTGGTGCCGAAGGTGGTGGTCGCCACCCAGACGCCCGTGCCCGAGGCGCTCGCCGACCCCGACGGTCGGTGGCTGGCGGTCACCCCGGTCATCTCGGTCGTGCCCCATGAAGCCGCCGACGTGTGGCGCCTCGGTGCGGTGGTGTCGGCCCCACCGATCGCTGCCTGGGCCGCTCGAGCCCTGGCCGGCTCGGCCCTCAGCTCGGGATCGATTCGCCTTTCGGCCGGCGCGGTCCGCTCGTTGCCCCTGCCGGCCGACGATTCGGCGTGGGACCGGGCCGCAGCAACCTTCGAGGCCGCCCATCGGGCCCCTGACGACGAGGCCCGGCGGCAACTGCTGGGCCAGGCCGGACAGACGATGGGCCAGGCCTACGGCTTCACCGATGCCGAGGCCGACGCCCTGGCCACGTGGTGGCTGGGTCGGCTGCCGGCCGGGCCGCCCGGGCGCTGAGCCGCCGGGTTCACTGACCCGCGAGGCGGGCCACGACTGGTGAGAACGTGGCCAGCGCCGGTGCCGACACGGTGATGTAGGACAGCCCGGTCGCGGCCCGGAGTTCGAGCAGGGTCTCGGTGATGTGGTCGATCGAGCCCACCAGGAGGTGGGGGCTGGTGGCCGCCGAGTCCTCGTCGAGCGAAACCCGCGCCGCCAGTCCGGCCAGCGCCGTTCGGGCCCGATCGGTGACGGCCACGCCGAGGGTGGCCAGGTTCAGCTCGGGTGGGTCCTCTCGCCCCTGAGCAGCAGCGGCGACGATGGCCAGCTTGTCCTCGATGGCCTGCCGGCCGACGTCGGCCGACGTCACGCTGCCGTCGGCCACGCGTCGAGGGGCGATCCCGACGATGTCGGCCATGGCCCCGGCGAGGGTGAGCAGCTTGGGGCCGCTACCGCCGACAAAGATCGGCGGTCCACCTGGAGTGGCCGGGAGCGGTCGTCCCTCGAGGCCGTCGATGTCGTAGTGGGTGCCGTGGAAGCTGAACGGGTCGCCCCGCCAATGCCGACGGATCACCGTGATGGCTTCAGCCAGTCGCTCGATGCGGATGGAAGCAGGGTCGAACCTGATACCGGCCATGGCGTATTCGCTGGGTCGCCAGCCGGCGCCGATGCCCAACTCGGCTCGACCCCCCGAGAGGAGGTCGATGGTGGCCAGCTCCATGGCCAGCACGACCGGATGACGGAAGTCGACTGCGGCGACGAACGACCCCACCCGAAGCGTTGTGGTGACCGCGGCTGCGGACGCCATTGCCGCGATGGGCGCGAGCTGGTTGGCCAGGTGGTCCGGAACGAGCAGCGTCGAATAGCCGAGGTCCTCGGCCCGACGGGCCACGTCGGCCCAGTCGTGTCCGTGGTCGAAGCCGGCGATGGAAACGCCGAAGCGAAAGGGGCGCATCGGCCCGGGATCGATCGCTCAGCCCGGGGGGTAGATGACCTTCTCGGGGGCGATGCGGATCTTGACCCGTTCGGAGAGCACGGGGTTCGGGTAGTCGATGCCGATGTACTTGTGGGACAACTCGTTGATGTGTTCCCAGGCTTCGTCGCCGGTGATGCTGGCCACCACGGTGCCCCGGACCTCGATCGAGGTGGGGCGGTCACCGGTCAGCCAGATCGACACGTTGATGTGCGGGTCGGCCTCGATGTTCTTGAACTTCTGGCGGGCCGTCTCGGTGTTCACGTACAGGAACTCGTCATCGGCGTGGAGCCACATGATCGACGAATGGATGTGTCCATTGGCGAGCTTGGTGGACACCATGGCGAAGTTCTTGGCCTGGGCCGCGTCTTTGAGTCTGTCCTCGAGCATGGGCCGGACCATAGCCGGGCGATCCTGGGCGCGGTCATATGCCAGAAGGCCGCGAGGGGGTCCGCAGTACGCTGCACCCCGATGAGCGCGCCTTTGCCTGTTACCGGCGCGTGGCGAGTGGGTGACCCGCCTGGAAGGCGTCGATTCCTCCACATGGCGACCGATCGGCCCTTCGTGCTGGAGGGTGGGTCGCTGTTGACCGACATCACGATCGCCTATGAGACATGGGGCGAGCTGGCGCCCGACGCCGCCAACGCCGTGCTGGTTTGTCATGCCCTCACCGGAGACTCCCACGCCTCGGGCGGTGTGCACCCGGGGCATCCGACGCCGGGTTGGTGGGACGGCCTGATCGGGCCGAGCCGGGCCATCGACACCGATCGCTACTTCGTGGTCTGCGTCAACGTGCTCGGCGGCTGTCAGGGTTCGACTGGCCCGGCCTCACTCGACGCTGCCGATCCTGAGGCCCGGCCCTACGGCTCGCGGTTTCCCGTCGTGTCCATCCGCGACATCGTGCGCACCCAGGCCGCGGTGGCGACCGAGCTGGGCGTTCGGCGTTGGTTGGCCGTCGTTGGGGGCTCGATGGGAGGAATGCAGGTGCTCGAGTGGGGGATCATGTTCCCCGACCGAGTGCGGGCGTTGGTGCCCATCGCTACGGCCGCCGCCGCATCGGCCCAGCAGATCGCCTACGGCTCGGCTGGCCGTCGGGCCATCCGCCTCGACCCTCGCTGGCGCGGTGGCGACTACTACGACGCGCCCGACGGCGACGGGCCGACCGACGGGTTGGCCCTGGCCCGCATGATCGCCCAGATCACCTACCGCTCCGACGACGTGTTCACCGACCGGTTCTCCCGGGAGGTGGTCGAGCCCATCGACGGGTTCTCTCTCTGGCAGCGGTTCCAGGTCGAGGGCTACCTCGATCACCATGGCCTCAAGCTGGTCCGTCGTTTCGACGCCAACACCTACCTCCTGTTGACCAAGGCCATGGACCTCCACGACGTGGCCCGGGGTCGGGGCTCGATCGACGAGGCACTGGCCCGCGTCGTGGCGCCGACGCTGGTCATGGGTGTGGGCTCCGACTCGCTGTATCCCACCTATCAGCAGCACCAGATCGTCGAGGCGATCGAGCGGTCGGGCACCTGGGCCCGCTACGTCGAGATCGACAGCCCCCACGGCCATGACGCCTTCCTGATCGACCTCGACCAAGTCGGCGCCCCGATCGACGCCCTGCTGACCGCCATCGACAAGGACGAGGTTCCCGAGCTGTGACCACTTCTCGTCGGTACCACCCCGAGACCGAGGCCCTCACCGCGGGCCGGTCGGCCAACGACGGAGCCATGGCTACGCCGCTGTGGGCTACCACCACCTTCGAGGCCGAGAGCCTCGACGACGCCCTGGCCCGGGCGACCACCCCTCGTCCGACTCGCTTCTACTCCCGCTACGGCAACCCGACGGTCCGGGCCTTCGAGGAGGCGGTGGCGACGCTCGAGGGGGCCGAGGCGGCCCAGGCGTTCGCCTCGGGTATGGGAGCGGTGTCCTCGGTGGTACTCGGGCTGTGCTCGTCGGGTGATCACATCGTTGCCCAGCGCCAGGTGTTCTCGACCACCGCCGCGCTCTTGGCCCAGGTGTGTCCGCGCTTCGGGATCGACGTGACCTTGGTCGATGCGACCGACCCCGCGGCCCTGGTCGACGCGGTGCAGCCCGGACGCACGGTTCTGGTCTTCGTCGAAACCCCCTCCAACCCCTGCCTCGGGCTGGTCGACCTCGAGGTCGTGGGCTCGATCGAGGGACCCGTCACCGTGGTCGACTCGACCTTCGCGGGCCCGCTGGTGCAACGGCCGCTCGACCTCGGCGTCGACCTCGTTCTGCACTCGGCCACCAAAGGCTTGGCCGGCCACAACGATGCGACGCTCGGCGTGGTCGCCGGTGAACGCGAGCTGATCGACCCGATCTGGGGCTACCACACCATCCACGGGGCCACGGCGTCTCCCTTCGATGCGTTGTTGGCCCTTCGCGGCATCCGCACGCTCGGCGTGCGGACCGAACGCCAGAGCACCACCGCTCAGCGACTAGCCGAGTTCCTCGTCGAGCACCCAGCCGTGTCCACGGTCCACTACCCGGGGCTCGAGAGCCACCCCCAACGAGAGCTGGCCAAGCGCCAGATGGCGACGGGCGGGGGGATCTTGAGCTTCGAGGTGGCCGGTGGATGGGAGGGTGGCCGCCGATTCGCCGAAGCGGTCCGCTTGGCCCATCTGGCCCCTTCGTTGGGCGGCCCCGAGACTCTGGTCACCCATCCGGCATCGTCCACCGCGGCCAACGTCGATCCCGACGAGCGAGTGGCCATCGGCATCACCGACGGCCTCATCCGGGTGTCGGTTGGCCTCGAGCATCCCGACGACCTGGTCGATGATCTGAACCAGGCGCTCGACGTGGCCTCGGGTGCCGCTGACGACCACGAGGACTGAGCCAGTGGTGGGCAGCTCGTTCGGGTTCAGGCGCGTGGGGACGGCGATCGTGGTGGTGGCCCTGCTGGTCCTGTCGGCCTGTAGCGATGACAAACCGGACGCGACGCCACCGCCGCCCGACGTGCCCACGGTGACGGTCGAGGTGGCGTGGGCTGACGAGACGATCGCCGGTCAACCGATGGCGGGACTCGATCCGCAGGTGTCCACCTCGGTGTCGGCTGCGGTGGCCACGTACTTCGCTCGCACTACTGCGGCTCAACTCGTCGGTGCGGAGGTGCCCGACGCCGACCGAGCCGCGCTGTTCACGGCCGACGCCGGGGCCGTGGCGCTCGGCCCCGATGCGGCGGTGGTCTTCGACGACGGGGTGCCCACTGGTGATCGGCTCGATGCCGGGCCGGTCGGCGTCTTCCTGCGAGGTCTCGCCGCCGCGGACGGCACGCTCGCTCTCGTCTCGGCCACGTTCGACTGGGAGGCGATGGGGGCCGGGCCAACCGATCCCGTCACGGTGCATCGCGTGGGTCAGCTCGGGTTCGTGCCCGACGGTGCCGGGGGCTGGCAGGTGGCCGACTACGACCTGACCGTCACCCGGTCCGGGGGCGGACTGGCGGCCGCCACGGTCACCGCGACCTCGACGACGACGGCACTGTCGTGACGGTTCGTCGTTTCCGTTCCTGGGCCCTTCGCCTCGTTGTCCTGGGCGTGGCCACGTCCGTCCTGGCGGGTGTTGCGGTGGCGGTCGACGTGGCGAGGGACCGCAGTCACGCCACCATCGAGCTGACGAGGGTCGCGGCGGCCGGCGAGCCGTCCAGCACGTTGGCCACTGATGGCGCATCGAGCTATCACGGCTCGACCGGACTGGTGAGCGTGTTGGTCATCGGCAGCGACGAGCGGGCCGGGCTGGGGGGTGCCCGGGCCGATGCTCTCCACGTCATCAGCCTCAACCAGCAGTTGGGTCAGGCGACCATGCTGAACATCCCCCGTGACACCTGGGTCGAGGTCCCGGGTCAGGGCAACCACAAGATCAACGAGGCGTACTCCCTGGGCGGGGCCCAGCTCCAGGCCGACACCATCACCGGGTTGACCGGGATCCGCATCGACTACGTGCTGACCACGACCTTCGACGGCGTGATCGCCATGGTCGACGAGATGGGCGGGTTGAGCGTCGACGTCCCGACCTCGATGCGGGACTCCAACTCGGGAGCAAACTTTGCCGCCGGGGTGCAGACCATGACCGGAGAACAGGTCTTGTCGCTCTCTCGGAATCGCAACCTCTCTGGCGGCGATCTCACTCGAACCACCAACCAGGGAATCATCATTCTGTCGGCGCTGTCGCACCTGCGGGCCAAGGGCACCGATGCGTTCGCCACCATTGGCTATCTCGACGTGCTCCTCCGCCACGTCCGCACCGACGTCGGTGTGGCCGACTTGTACCGCCTGGGCCGGGCCGGGCTGGCGGTCGACCCAGCCCAGTTGCGCAACATGACCATGCCGGCCCGGCTCGGCACCGTGGGCTCGGCGTCGGTGGTCTTCCCGACCGATGACGCCGCCGGGGTGTTCGCCGACATGGCCGACGACGGCGTCCTGCAGCAGCACTGACTCGGCGACGTGCCCGAGCTCATCGAGGTCGAGCGGTACCGCCGTCTCGCCGAATCGGCGCTCGGTCGGCCGATCGTCGCCGTCGACGCCCCCGACGCCTGGTTCCTCAAGCGCGGGCTCGACTCTGCGACCCTGACCGAAGTGGCCATCGGGCAGGCCTTCGTCGTCGCTGGACGGATCGGGAAGCTCTTGCTCATGGACCTGGATGGTGGCGAGACGATCGGTGTGCGCTTCGGGATGACCGGGCGGCTACTGGTCGACGGGCGCTCCGGTATCGACGACCTCACCTATGGATCGAGTCGCGACGAGCCCCGATGGGATCGGGTTGGCTTCGTGTTTGCTGACGGAGGTTCGATGGTGGTGCGAGACCCCCGTCGCCTGGGAGGGATCGAGCTCGACCCAGATGTCGGTCGCCTCGGCGTCGACGCCACGACGATCACCGCAGCCGAGCTGGCGCGAGTGCTGTCCGGGTCGAGCGCGCCGCTGAAGGCTCGGCTGCTCGACCAAGCCCGCATCGCGGGCGTGGGCAACCTCATCGCCGACGAGACCCTCTGGAGAGCCGGGCTCGATCCGGGTCGGCCGGCGGCCTCGCTCAGCCCGACCGAGGTCCGTCGGCTGCATCGGTGGCTCGGCCAGACGGTCGCCGCGCTCACCGATGCTGGCGGGTCACACATGGGCCGGCTGCAGGACGAACGGCACCAGGGCGGGCGCTGTCCCCGCTGCTCGACGCTGTTGGTCCGACGCACGGTCGGTGGCCGGCGCACCTACTCGTGTCCCCGCCACCAGCGCTGAGGGTGCCCGGGTCGGTCAGGATGGGGCCATGGCAGACGAGCTCGATGTCGACGCATTCATCCAGCGGTACCGAGAGCGGGCGGACGCCGTGCGCAGCCGGCCGCTTCCGCCCGTAGCCGGGGCCGAGCGGGCCCAGTTCATTCGTCAAGCCGAACAGGACTTCATGGACTACGCCATCGTCGGCGACGCGGTGGGTGAGCTGGTCGACGGGGTGCTGACCCTGCGGGTCGACCTGCGCTCGTCGTCGGCCGACGGCGATGCCTGACGAGCGGTTGGCGGTTGCGTTCGCAGCCATCGACCAGGCCAACGCCGACGATCCTCAGATGATCGCGGTGCGAGGGGAGCGCCGACCCAAGGAGGTGGCCCACGCCGAGCTCAACGTGGAGTGGGTGCGGCGGCTGCGGCCCGATGCGTCCGACGCCCTGCTGCTGGCCGCCCGGGCCGCCCACGTGCGGCGCTGGGACATCCCTCGCTCGACCGAGCCCGAGGGCCGGGCTGGCTATCTGCGGTGGAAGCGGCAACTCCAGAGACACCACGCCGAGGTGGCGGCGCCGTTGCTGCGTGACGTCGGCTACGACGAGGCCACCGTCGAGCGGGTGGGCCAGATCATCCGCAAGGAGGCATTGCGAACTGATCTCGACGTCCAGACCCTCGAGGACGCGCTGTCGTTGACCTTCATCGAGACCCAGTTCGGCGCGCTGGCCGACCGCCTCGACGAGGACCACATGGTCGACGTGGTGGCCAAGACGCTGGCCAAGATGACCTCCGACGGTCGGGCCGCGGCGCTCGAACTACCCCTGAGCGACCGGGACCGATCCATCGTCGAGGCTGCAGTGGCTCGGCTCTGAGGCGCTACAGTCACACCCCCACGCGGACGTGGCTCAGTTGGTAGAGCATCACCTTGCCAAGGTGAGGGTCGCGGGTTCGAATCCCGTCGTCCGCTCCATCCGAAACCGGCCCCCCGCCGGTTCTGGGCGTGTTTCCGTGCGCTGAGCGCTCGGAAACAACCCCGATTCGTTTGGGGAGGGTTCAGTCGGGCGCCGGCACCAGTGGGCCAGGGCGACCGGGCCGGATCCGCTCACGGCCGGAAAGAGTCGTCACCAGCCAGGCGTCGTCGGCCAGCTGCAACACCGCACCGTCGGCCCCATCGGAGAGCGCCGGCCGCTCGACCCCGACGACGAGCAGTGACGAGACCACTAGCGCCCCGTCGGTGCCCGCGGGCCCGTCGGCACCCGGCCAACGAGGGCCGATGGGCAACTCGGTGCGCAGGAGTGGGGTGCCGGCCACGTTGACGTGCAGTCGTTGGAGGAGCGACCCGGTCGGCTCGTCGTGGCGACCGAGCACCACCACCTCCCGCCACACCAGCTTGGCGCCCACGGCCAGATCGATCGTGGTGGTGGCCCGATGGTCACAGCCGGCGACGAGGATCGTCGGCTCCGGATTCCATCGCAGCGAACCACTCACCTGGGCCCGAACCCGCAACGACGACGGCTGGCCCGACGGCCCCGGTAGCACCATCGTCGCCGCGGCCGAGCGGACGACCAGGGACGCGCCGGATCGGACGTCGAGATCGAGGTGCAGGTCGTCGCCCCCGACCGGCCCGGCCCCACTGGCCACGAGGTAGAGCCCGTCAGGTGTGTCCCGCAGCGAGATGGGCGGGGCCGACCGCAAGGTCGTGCAGCGCGTCCGTTCGCCAGCGACCTCGGCGACGATGGTGGCCCTCACGCCCCGACGGTCGAGTGCGATAGTTCGTGCTCCAGCCAGTCGGCCACGACCGTGGCCAGCGGGTCGTCGCGCAGCGACACGAAGGCCGTCGGGCGCTCGCCCCGCTTCTCCATGGCGTCGTGGCGCATGACCTCCAAGTCCGCACCCACCATGGGCGCCAGGTCGATCTTGTTGATCACGAGAAAGTCGGACGACGTGATGCCCGGGCCACCCTTTCGGGGCACCTTGTCGCCCCCCGCCACGTCGATGACGAAGATCTGGACGTCGACGAGGGCACGGGAAAAGGTCGCGGTGAGGTTGTCGCCACCACTCTCGAGCAGCAGGACATCGGGGGAGAAGCGGGCCTGGAGGTCGTCGAGGGCATCGAGGTTCTCGCTGATGTCGTCGCGGATCGCCGTGTGCGGGCAACACCCGGTCTGTACGCCCACGATGCGTTCGGGCGGGAGGACGGCTCGGCGTTCGAGAATCGCCGCGTCCTCCTTGGTGAAGATGTCGTTGGTCACGACGGCGACACTGATGCCGCGCTGCTCGAATGCTCGGCACAGGCACGCAACGAGCTCGGTCTTGCCGCTGCCGACGGGTCCGCCGATGCCGACGCGAAGCGCGCCGGCCCGGTGCCGGTGGGGGTGGTGGTCGTCGTGGTTGGCGCCCATGGCGGTCTCCTCAGGATGCGAACAGGCGGGTGGTGAGCGAAGCGTGGGTGGCCGCGGCGATCTCGACGACGGGACCGGTCCGGGCCGGCAGGTCCTCGATCGGGCCGCCCGCCGCGACCACGGCGTCGGTGGCGACCATCTCGCCGGCGGAGGCCAGCGATGCGGTCAAGGCGGCGACGGCGAACGGGTCGAGGCCGAGCAGGCGCAGAGCGCTCTGTGCTGGTGTGGCCGTGGCGTGGTGGATGGCGATCCCGGCGACGGTGAGCGGGTCGAGACCGGCGGCCACGCCAACCGCTCCGAGAGCGACGGGCTGGTGAGGATGATCGGGCAGCGTGGCCAGCACCGGGTCGGGCCAACAACGCCCGGCCACCCGGATGAGCTGGCGTCCCAAGCGGCGGGACACGACCCGCAACTCGGGCACGGTGATGCGAGCATCGGCTTCGGCATCGAGCTCGGCAATCGACGCCGGATGCAGCACCACAGCCGCGGCGATGGCGGCTTCGGTCAGCCCGACGGTGTGCAGTCTCCCGAGGAGGTACTCGCCGAGCGACTCGACGTCGACGATGCGCCCGTCGTCGACCGCCGACTCCACGCCGGCGGAGTGGACATGACCACCGGTCGGTAGGCGACCGTCGGCCAGGAGGAGGGCGGCGAGCGGCATTGACATCAGAAGAGGAAGTAGCGCTGCGCCATTGGCAGCTCGGCGGCCGGTGCGGCTTCGACCAGCTCTCCGTCGATGGTCACCGCGAACGTGTCGGCGTCGACGGCCACGTCGGGCCGAGCCGTGTTCTCGGGCATGTCGTCCTTGGTGAGTGACCGGCAGCCCCGCACCGGCACGAGGGTCGAGTCGAGCGCCAATCGGTCGGCCAGGTCGCCCTGCTCGAGAGCGCCGGGTGCGACGTAGGTGATGCTGGCCCCGGCCGCGACCCGGGGCACGGCGCCGAACATCGGGCGGGGAAGCACCGGCTGGGGCGTGGGGATCGACGCATTGGCGTCGCCCATCTGGGCCCAGGCGATGATCCCGCCCTTGAGCACCAGGGCGGGGCGGACGGCGAAGAACACCGGATCCCACAGCACGAGGTCGGCCAACTTGCCCACGGCCACCGAGCCGATGTCGGCGTCGAGTCCGTGGGCCACGGCCGGGCAGATCGTGTACTTGGCCACGTACCGGCGGGCCCGCTGGTTGTCGGCGCCACTGTCGCCAGGCAGCGACCCGCGCCGGCGTTTCATCACGTGTGCGGTCTGCCACGTGCGCAGCACCACTTCGCCGATGCGGCCCATGGCCTGGCTGTCGGACCCGATGATCGAGATCGCCCCGAGGTCGTGCAGCACGTCTTCGGCGGCGATGGTCGACGGTCGACGGTCGGATGCGCGACTCGGCAAAGGCCAGGTCCTCGGGGATCGATGGCTTCAGGTGGTGGCAGACCATGAGCATGTCGAGGTGCTCGTCGACGGTGTTGACCGTGTGGGGGCGGGTCGGGTTGGTCGACGACGGCAGCACGTTGGGCTCGGATACGACGGTGACGATGTCGGGTGCGTGCCCGCCGCCCGCACCTTCGGTGTGGTACGTGTGGATCGTCCGGCCGGCGATGGCCGCGAGGGTCGACTGCACGTAGCCCGCCTCGTTCAGCGTGTCGGTGTGGATGGCGGTTTGCACGCCCCAGCGGTCCGAGGCCCGAAGGCATGCGTCGATGGCGGCCGGCGTGGTGCCCCAGTCCTCGTGGAGCTTGAAGCCGGAGACGCCTCCGAGTACCTGCTCGTCGAGCCCGGCATCGGACACCGTGTTGCCCTTGCCCAACAGCGACACGTTGAGCGGGACGCCGTCGAGCGCTCGCAGCATGAAAGAGGTGTTCCAAGATCCGGGGGTGACCGTCGTGGCCTTGGTCCCCTCGGTCGGGCCGGTGCCGCCGCCGATGATCGTGGTGATCCCGGTGCCGAGGGCCACATCGACCAGCGTCGGCGTGATGAGGTGGACGTGGCTGTCGACCGCACCGGCGGTGACGATCTTGCCGTTGCCGGCGATGACGTCAGTCGACGGTCCGATCACCAGGGCCGGGTCGACGCCGCCCATGGTGTCGGGGTTGCCGGCCTTGCCGATGCCGACGATGCGACCGTCGCGAATCCCGATGTCGGCCTTGATGACCCCCCAGTGGTCGAGGATCACCGCGCCGGTGATCACCACGTCCGGTGTGCCCTCGGCCCGGGTCGCGACCGACTGGCCCATCGACTCTCGGATGACC
Source organism: Actinomycetes bacterium (assembly GCA_031399525.1). GTDB lineage: Bacteria > Actinomycetota > Acidimicrobiia > Acidimicrobiales > CADCSY01 > JANNNX01. The sequence goes on from JANNOZ010000029.1 coordinate 40,293, forward strand.
TTGCCGCCGCCGAACACCGCCTCGTTGCCGCCGCCCGCACTGAGGTCGCGTTCGACCTCGATCAGCAGGTCGGTGTCAGCCAGCCGGATGCGGTCGCCGGCCGTGGGGCCATAGAGGCGGGCGTAGCGGGCTCGATCGATGCTCATGGGTCGAGGGGTCCGGCGACGTCGCCGCGCAGGCCGGCGACGATCCGGGCGCCGCCCAGCGGCACGAGGGTGACGGTGAGGGCGATGCCCGGCTCGAAGCGCACCGAGGTGCCAGCCGGGATCGCCAGTCGGTAGCCCCGAGCAGCGGTGCGGTCGAAGGACAGTGCCGGGTTGGCTTCGGCGAAGTGGTAATGGCTGCCCACCTGGATTGGCCGGTCGCCGGTGTTGGCGACGTCGACCGAGATGGTGGCGCCGTCGTCGAACAGTTCGACATCTCCGTCGCCGACGATGATCTCGCCCGGCACGGTCATCCGATCGGCTCGTGGATGGTGACCAGCTTGGTGCCGTCGGGGAAGGTCGCTTCGACCTGCACCTCGGGGATCATTTCCGGGACCCCGTCCATGACATCGGCCCGGGTCAACACCCTGCGTCCGGCGTCCATCAGGTCGGCCACCGTGCGTCCTTCACGGGCCCCTTCCAGCACGAAACACGTGAGGATGGCCACCGCCTCCGGGTGGTTGAGGCTGAGGCCACGGGCCTGGCGGTCGCGGGCGACGATGCCGGCGACACTGATGAGCAGACGTTCCTGCTCGTGCATCGAGAGGTGCACGGCTAGACCGCCAGCGCGGCGCGAACTTCGTCGAGCGCGCCGGCGCCGCCTTCGCCCCGTCCGGTGATGCGGCCCGACTCCAACACGCAGTAGCTGTCGGTCGACCTGAGTGCGAACCCGACGTGTTGCTCGACGAGGACCACGGTGAGGTCGCTCCGCTGGGTCAGGTCGACGATGACTCGCTCGATCTCGGCCACCACATTGGGCTGAATGCCTTCAGTGGGCTCGTCGAGGATCAACAGCCTCGGCTGGGTGAGAAGGGTTCGGGCGATGGCGAGCTGTTGACGCTGGCCGCCCGACAGCAGTCCAGCGGGTCGACCCAACAGGTCGGTCAAGGCGGGAAAGGTGTCGAGGACCTCGTCGATCTCGGACTTCGTGGTCGTGACCAGTTGGAGGTTCTCCATCGTGGTCATCTGCGGGAAGCAGAGCTGGCCCTGAGGGACGTAGCCCAAGCCCCGCCTGACCCGTTGGTTGGGGGAGAGCTTGGTCACGTCCTCGCCGTCGAGGAGGACGGTGCCCGACTTCACCGGGATCTGGCCCACCGCCACCCGCAACAGCGTGGTCTTGCCGGCACCGTTGTGGCCCATGACGGCCGCGGCGCCACCGACCGGAATCGACAAGTCGATATCGAACAAGACCATCGTGCGGCCATAGCCCGCCGTGACACCGTCGATCTCGAGCATTGGCTCAGCCATTGCTGACCACCTCCGCCACGGTCCCCAGGTAGACCTCTTGGACGAGCGGGTCCGCCTGGATCTCGGACACCGTTCCTTCTGCGAGCACCTTGCCGGCGTGCATGACGGTCACGAAGTCGGCGTAGGTGCGCATGAAATCCATGTCGTGCTCGATCACGACGATGGTCCGGTCGCCCACGATCCGCCGCAGCAACTCGCCGGTCTCGTCCCGCTCGTGGGTGCTCATGCCGGCGACGGTCTCGTCCAGGAACATCACCTTTGCGTCCTGCACCAGCAACATGCCGATCTCGAGCCACTGTTTTTGCCCGTGGGCGAGGATTCCCGCGGGGCGGTGAGCCACGTCGGTCAGACCGATGGTCTCCAATACCTGCTCGACGCTCTCGGGCACGGCCCGCCGGGCCCGCACCAGGCCGAACGCCTTGCGGTGCAGGCCGGCGGCGATGTCGAGGTTCTGCATGACGGTGATCTGCTCGAACACGCTGGCCGTCTGGAAGGTCCGGCCGACCCCGAGGTGGACGATCTTGTGCGACTTCATCGCGAGCAGGTCGTGGTTACGGAACATCGCCGTGCCCGTCCCTTCGGACAGGCCGGTGAGGGCGTCGACCAGCGTGGTCTTGCCGGCACCGTTCGGGCCGATGAGGAAGTGCAACCGACCCTGAACGAAGTTGACGTTCACGCCCTGGATGGCCTTGAAACCGTCGAAGTCGACGGTCAGGTCGCGCACCTCGATGTAGTCCTCGCCGAGAAAAGAGGCGGTCATGCCAGCGGTTCCAAGTCGGCGGTGAGCTTGTTCGACGTGGGCCACCGGGACGACACCAGTTCCTTCAACTTGGGCCACAACGACGCGATGCCCAGGGGTAGGAACAGCAGGACGACGATGAACAACCCGCCCTGGAAGTAGGTCCACTGGGTCGGGAACTGTTCGGACAGCGTGGACTGCCCGTAGCCGACGGCGATCGCCCCGAGTGCCGGTCCCAACAGTGACGCTCGTCCGCCCAGAGCCACGCCGGCGATCATCATGATCGAGGCCGTCGCGTCGACGTTGGACGGCGAGATGATCCCGGCGATCGGGACGAACAGGGCGCCGCCGACGCTCGCCATGATGGCCGCCACCACGAACGCCACCAGCTTGATGTTGGCCGGGTCGTAGCCCAGGAAGCGGATGCGCTCCTCGGCATCGCGAGTGGCGACGAGCAGCTCGCCGTACCGGCTCCGGTAGAGCTGCCAAACGACGACCAAACTGACGATCAGCAAGCCAGCGGCGACGAGGTAGAGGTTCTTCTTCACGGCTGGGTCATACAGGTTCTGGCCGAACACGGTCGTGAAGGTGTTCAGTCCGTTGAATCCGCCTGTCTGCTTGATCGTGGCGATCAGCAGCGTCGAGAAGGCCACCGCCAGCGCCTGGGTGAGGATGGCGAAGTAGGCGCCCTTCACCCGGCGTTTGAGGATGGCGTAGCCGAGAACGAACGACACGAAGGCCGGCAGGGCGACGATGGCGAACAAGGTGAAGGGCCCGCTGCGGAACGGCTCCCACCACACGGGCATCGTTCCGTCCCCGTAGAGCTGCATGAAGTCGGGCACGTTGCCCGGACCAGCGGCCTCGAGCTTCATGTGCATGGCCATGGCGTAGCCGCCGATACCGAAGAACACCCCCTGACCCATCACGAGCATGCCGCCGCGGCCCCAGGCCAGGCCGATACCGACGGCCGCGATGGCCCAGCAGCAGTACTTGCCGAGATTGCCGAGGCGGAAAGGCGAGAGCGAGCCGGGTGCCCAAACGAGGAGCACCAGCGCCAGGATGCCGATGCTGAGTAACGGACCGTAGGTGCGGACGAGACCTGCCAGTAATGGCCGCTTCGGTGAGCGCATCCTCGGAGTGGAGGCCAGCGGTTCGGTATCGGGCACCCCGGGCACATCAGTCGCCGTAGTCGTCACGCCAATCCCCTTGTGCGGACGGTGAAGAGACCCTGTGGGCGGATCTGAAGGAAGATCACGACGACCGCGAAGGTGACGACCTGGGCAATGCTGCCGCTGTACCAGTCGGTCACGAACGCGGTCAGCACGCCGACCGCCCATGCCGCGATCACGGTCCCCTTCAGCTGACCGACGCCACCAGCGACGACGACGAGGAACGCCGGGATGATGTAGGTCGTGCCGAGCGTCGGGTTGGTTCCCGAGATCAGGGCGATGGCGACGCCGCCGACCCCCGCCAGACCCGATCCGAGGAAGAACGTGGTGCGGTCGACTTTGCGGGTGGATACCCCGATCGTCTCCGCCAGCTCACGGTTCTGAACCGTGGCCCGGATCCGCCGACCGAACGAGCTGTTCTTCAGCAAAGCGGCGAGCGCACCCAAGGTGGCGACGGCCAACACGATCGTGAAGAGCTGGCGGTGGGGCCAGGCGTACCCGAACACGTCGATGCTGCCGCTCATCCACGTCGGCGCCTGCACTGGGTCACCCTGGGCACCGAAGATGTCCTTGGCCAACTGCTGGAGAACCATCGCCACGCCGACGGTCACCAACAGGGTGTCGAGCGGGCGGCGGTACATCCACTGGATGATCGAGACCTCGAGCAGCAGCCCGAGGAGGCCGGCGACCACGAATGCCACCGGGATGGCGACGACGATCGAGAGGCCGGTGCTGCTGATGACTTGCTGGGTGACGTATGTGGCGTAGGCGCCGGCCATGAGGAATTCGCCGTTGGCCATGTTGATCACGCCCATCTGCCCGAACGTGAGGGTCAGGCCGAGCGCCGCGAGCAGGAGGATTGCCCCGGTCGCGGTACCGGTGAGGAAGGGAGTCGTAAGTGCGTCCATTGCCACGCTTTCAGGAGTGGGTTTCCGGTCGGAGGGTGTCCTCCAGTGCCGGGGGTGTCGCGCCTGACGG
>JANNOZ010000014.1:0-5858 GCA_031399525.1 Actinomycetes bacterium
CACCGAGCTGCACGACGAGGTCTTCGACGTCGTGATGCAGCTGTGGGACAAGGCCCCCGACGACCCGCCGATCGAGTTCAACGTCCGTGACATCTACCAGGGCACGCTCTACCAGCGGATCATGCCTGCCCCCTTCCGGGAAGGTGGCCCGCTGATCAAGCTGGCCTGCACCAGCCCGGCCCGGCTCGACAAGGCCGCCCGCTACGGCTGGTCGGGCTACGTGTTCGGGCCCATGCTGCCGATCTTCGAGCAGAAGCTGGCCGAGTACGGCCACTCGCCCGAGCGCATCGACGCCGCCCTGGAGTGGACCTCCTCGGGCGCCAACATCGTGGTCGCCGAGACCGACGAGGAGGCCAAGGCCCAGGCCCTGACCATGATGAGCGCTCGGGTGAAGTCGACCGAGCCCTACCAGGCCCTAGTCGACCAGCACCTCGGCTGGATGCGCAAGCGGGAGATGCCCAACCGAGGCGCCGGCCCCGGGGCCGTCGAGGCCCAGCTCCGCGGCGTCCACTACGGCAGCCCCCAGACGGTGTTCGAGCAGCTCCGCGACATCCTCGACATGGGCTACCGCGAGATCAACGTGGGCTGCGACCTCGGCACCTACGAGGACGCCGCGGGCATCGACGCCACCAAGCGCTCGCTGCGCCTCTTCCTCGACGAGGTCATGCCCCTGCTCGACGGCTATGTCCCCGACCGGGCCCGGGGCGCCGAGCTGTTGGCCAACATGCCCGCCCCGCCGATGATGGCCGGTCCCCCGCCGGCCGACGCCGACGCCGAACCGGCGGGCGCCGGACCCGGAGGGTCGGGCGACCACGGCTCGGTGGGCGCCTTCCGGTAACGCCGCTCAGCAGGCGTAGTTGGTGTCGTAGACGAAGGTGGCGCCCTGGATGAGCCAGGTCTCGCCGCCGGCGAAGCTCAGGCTGCAGTAGCTGGTGCGCAGCTCGCCGGTCGACGGGTAGTACGCCCCGGCCTGCCACAGGGGCAGCACCGAGGCGAACCGGTAGCTGCCGGTGATCAGGTTCCACTGGTAGGGCGTCGAGTAGATCCCGGCCAGGACGCCTTGGCTGTTGAGAGCGTCGACCGCCCCTTGCACCACCCGGGCATTGGCCGCTTGGTCGTCGCTCCACAACGTCCCCGGCAGCTCGACGTCGAGCCACCACAGGTTCGAGTACACGCCCTGGGACGCGGCGGTGGCGTAGGCGTAGATGCCGGCGTTCCACCCGTAGTTGTAGGCCCGACACCAGCCGTCTTCGGCGCCGCACGCCCCCGCCGGGCCGTGGTCGCCCTGCTCGGGCTGGTTGATCTCGGGCGAGTTGATGTTCATGTACAGGGTCCGGGCGGATGCGGCCGAACCCCACACCGCCTGGCTGGCCAGGCACGGGTTCGGCTCGAAGGGATTACCTCCGTTCACGCCGACCACGGCCACGTCATAGGGCGGGTCTGGGTAGGCGCCACCGCACTGGGGCCAAGAGATGTCATAGCCGGTCGTCCCCGGGGTGAACGGGTTGGCGCTCACGGTGGGCGCGATCGCCACCACCGGCGAGGACAGTGCCCGGCCGGCCAGCGAGCCCCGGTAGCCGGCGTCTCCGAAGGCGAAGATCCCGCCTTCGGACGCCACCATCCAGTAGCCGCCCCCGCTGGGGCTGGCCGCCATGGCCACCACCGGACGGTTGAGGGCGATGCCGCCCGTCGACCCGTAGAACGGGGCCACACCGAACGAGAAGATCCCACCGTCGGACGCCACCAACCAGTAGCCCCCGCCCGACGGGGTGGCGGCCATGCCCACGACCGGCCGATTGAGACGGATGCTCCCGGTCGACCCGTAGAACGCGGCGTCGCCGAAGGCGAAGATCCCTCCGTCGGACGCCACCAACCAGTAGCCCTGACCCGACGGGGTGGCGGCCACGCCGACGATGGGCTGATTGAGGGCCAGGCCACCTGTCGAGCCGTAGAACGTGGCGTCGCCGAACGAGAACACCCCGCCGTCGGAGGACACCAGCCAGTAGCCCTGACCCGAGGGTGTCGCGGCCATGCCCACGATGGGGCGGTTGAGGGCCAGGTCACCGGCCGAACCAACGAAGGCGGCGTCGCCGAAGGTGAACACTCCCCCGTCGGCCGTGGTCAACCAGTACCCGACCTTGGTCGGCGTGGTCACCAGCGCCACCGTGGGGGCCCGCAGCCCCGCCCCTGCGGCCGACCCGTGGAACTGGGCGGCACCGACACTGAACACGGCGCCGTCGGCGGTGGCCAACCAGTAGGTCGCGGGCGCCGTCGTGGCCCCGGCGGCGCTGAGCGTTGCCTCGTCGTCGACCCCGCTGGCGCCGACCTGGGGGGCGTCGCCGGGTCGGATCGACACCGCCGCATCAGGCTGGCCCCCGGCCATGGTGGGCGTGGCCGCCCCGACCGGGCTGCCGGCACCGATCACCGCCGCCAGCACGGCGATCACCACCGCCACTCGGACCAACCCACGGCTCGCCACGGCGCCCATCGAACCAGGCCCAGGCCGCACACCCAAGCCGCGACCACCTCACCTGGGGTTCTTCGGCCAATCTTCTACCTGGCAGGTGGTGAATCCGCCGAAGAACGAGCCAACCCTCAGATGCCGGAGCCGGGAAGGACGCGGTAGGCGTCGTAGACCGAGTCGATGCGGCGGATGGCTGACACCAGCGAGTCGAGGTGGGACGGGTCGGCCAACTCGAAGTCGAACTTCATGCGGCTGATCCGGTCGGAGCCGGTCTGGGTCGAGCAGGAGAGGATGTTGACCCTGTGGTCGGCCATGACGGCGGAGACATCCCGCAGGAGCCGCGTCCGGTCGAGGGCCTTGACCTCGACCGAGACGATGTAGATGGCGTCGGAACGCTCGTGGTCCCACTCGACCTCGATGACGCGCTCGCCGCCGCCCTCGGCCAGTGACAGCGCGTTGGCGCAGTCGGCCCGGTGGACCGACACGCCTCGACCCCGAGTCACGAAGCCCATGATCTCGTCGCCCGGCACCGGGGTGCAGCACCTCGACAGCCGGACCATGAGATCGTCGAGGCCCTCGACGTGGACGCCGGTGGCGCTGGGCTTGCGTCGAGGGGCCCGAGCGGTGGCCGGCAGCTGCTCGTCACCGTCGCCGGAGTGAAGGGCCCGGGCGATGCGTTGGGCCACTGACTTGCCCGACACGTGGCCCTCGCCGATGGCCACTTCGAGAGCTTCGAGATCGGCGTAGCCCAGCTCGGTGGCCATCTCGGCCAGCGCCGGGCCCGACTGCAGCCGCTGGACTGGGAGGCCCTCCCGGCGCAGGGCACTGAGCAGCTCGTCGCGCCCGGTCTCTCGGGCGTCGTCACGGCGCTCACGGGAGAACCACTGGCGGATCTTGTTGCGGGCCCGGGGCGAGACCGCCACCCGCAGCCAATCCTGGGACGGGCCGGACTGCACCTTGGAGGTCAGCACCTCGACCGTCTCGCCCGACGCCAGGTGCGAATCGAGGGGGACCAGTCTTCCGTTGACCCGGGCCCCGATGCAGGCGTGACCGACCTCGGTGTGGATGGCATAGGCGAAATCGATGGGGGTGGCGCCGTCGGGCAGGCTGACGACCTTGCCCTTGGGGGTGAACACGAAGACCTCGTCCTGTTCGAGGTCGCCCTTCAGGGTGGCCATGAACTCGTCGGGGTCACTCGTCTCGCTCTGCCAGTCGACGATGCGGCCCAGCCAGGCCAGGTCATCGGCGCTCAGCTCGTCCTTGTAGGCCCAGTGGGCGGCCACCCCTCCCTCGGCCCGCCGATGCATCTCCCGGGTCCGGATCTGGACCTCGACCGGCTTGCCCAGCGGACCCACCACGGTCGTGTGCAACGACTGGTAGAGGTTGAACTTGGGCATGGCGATGTAGTCCTTGAACCGGCCCTGCACCGGCTTCCAGATGGCGTGGACCGAGCCGAGTGCGGCGTAGCAGTCCTCGACCCGCTCGACCACGATGCGGATACCCACCAGGTCGAAGATCTCGTCGAACTCGCGGCCCTTGACGACCATCTTTTCGTAGATGGACCACAAGTGCTTCGGGCGCCCGCCGACCTCGGCATGGATGCGCAGGGCGGCCAGGCGCTGGCGCACGATGGAGATGACCCGCTCGAGGTGGAGCTCGCGCTCGGGCTCGCGCACCAGGACCATGTGCTCGATCTCGGCGTAGCGCTTGGGGTGCAACGTGGCGAAGCAGAGGTCTTCGAGCTGCTGCTTGAGCTGTTGCATGCCCAGGCGGTGGGCCAGCGGAGCGTAGATGTCGAGCGTCTCTTGAGCGGTGCGCTGCTGCTTCCATTCGGGCAACACCGCGATGGTGCGCATGTTGTCGAGCCGGTCGGCCAACTTGATGATGAGGACACGCAGATCCTTGGCCACCGCCACCAACAGCTTGCGCATCGACGCGGCCTGCTGGGCCTCCTTGGTGGCGAACTCGAGACGGTCGAGCTTGGTCAACCCGTCGACCAGGTCGGCCACCTCGGGCCCGAACGGCCCCCGGATGTCGTCGAGGGCCAGCGCGGTGTCCTCCACGGCATCGTGGAGCAACGCGGCCACGATGGACACCTCGTCGAGACCGAGTTGGGCCACGACGGTCGCCACCGCGACGGGATGGCTGACATAGGGCTCGCCCGACGCCCGGAGCTGGCCGGCGTGAGCGTTGGCCGCCTCGGTGTACGCCCGGGCGATCAACGTGGTCGGCGCCTTGGGATGGCGGGACTTGAACGCGGCGAGAAGCGGAGCCAACTCCTCTGCTGGCGTTGCCGTACGGCGCCAGGGCAGCACCCGGGTAGCGGTGGGCACGGCTAGCGGGCTCCTCGCGACGGCATCACTCCACGCTACCGGGGCTCACTTCCGGCGCTGGCGACGCCCCCGGGGTTCGATGACCGGTCGCTCGGCACCCGCCGACCCCGGCCCTTCGCCGCTCGTGAGTGACCCCGAGGCGCCACCACCGGCGACGAGCGGCGACCTGGCCCCCTCGATCCGCTGACGCAGTGAGGTGTAGCGCGGCTCCCGCTCTTTCAACAGCGCGAGGGTCGGTGACGCGATGAAGATCGACGAGTAGGCGCCCGACGCCAACCCGATGAAGAGGGCCAGCGCGAACTCGCGCAAGGTCGTGGCACCCAGCAGGAACGTGCCCACCACCAGGAGAGACAAGATCGGCAACAGCGCGGTGATCGACGTGTTGAGGGTTCGCATCAGAACCTGGTTCATCGACTGGTCGACCATGTCGGAGTAGGTCCGCGATCCCGACAACGACAGCTTCTTGGCGTTCTCGTCGACCTTGTCGAACACGACGATGCCGTCGTAGATCGAGTACCCGAGGATGGTCAATATGGCCACCACCGTGGCCGGCGTCACCTTGAGGCCCGACAGTGAGTAGACCCCCATGGTGACGATCAGGTCGTGGAACAAGGCCACGAGTGTCGCCAACGCCATCTTCCATTCGAAGCGCAAGGTGATGTAGATGGCGATGGCCACGAGGAAGAAGAACAAGGCCCTCTCGGCCGCGCTGCTCACCTGCTCCCCCCACGAGGGGCCGACCTGTTGCACGCTGACGTCGTTGGCGTCGATACCCGCCTCCTCGGCCAACGCTCGGCGGGCCTCGGCCTCGTCGACGTCGGTGCTCTCGGCCTGGATCCGCAGGCTGATATCTCCGGTGCGTTGGTCTTCGAGTCGCACGGCCGAGGGCGCGGCCCCCCCCAAGTGGGCCCCCCCCGCCACCGCCCCCGACCGACGCCGGCGACCGCCCCAACCCGATCCTCGCGGGGAACCCCACATGAGTGATCTGACTGCTTCCGGACCGCCGGATTCGCCCCGCCGCGCCGGGTCTGGGGGCCATGTGTTCTCCCGGCTCTACGCCG
>JANNOZ010000016.1:0-432136 GCA_031399525.1 Actinomycetes bacterium
ACCGCCCCCTCACCGGGTCCCCCCATTGGCCCCCCGCGGTACCCACGGGTGGCCCTGTCCCCCCCCGGGGGGTTGTGGTGGGGGCCCCCCCCGGCGCCCCCCCCACCACAACGGCCCACGTCACCGCGCCGTTCAGTGATCCCGCGAACGGCGTCGGGACTGGGCCAGGGCCAGGACCAACGCGGCCAGCGCGCTGGTCAGACCGACCACGGCCAACCCGATCGTCGCCCCGTGCCAGATCGTCGACGACGCCGACACCGTCACCGAGTCGCCGGGATCTGCTCGCCAGGTCTGGGTCGTCCCGCCGGGCAGCGACACCGTCAAGGCCACTGGAGCCTCGACGGCGGCGTCGTCGATCGACTGGCCGAGAACCGAACGCAGCCCGTCGTCCACGAACGAGGCCACACCCGCCCGATAGTCCAGCGACCCCTCGAAGCGCCAGCGATCCCGCACTTGCGACGGGTCGACCGACAGGCGCAGGCCTTCGAAGGGCCCCTCGGGCCCGCTCAACTGATCGAGGAGCGCATTGGCCTCGGAGACCGACTCGAACTCGTGGTCGAGGCGCACCACCGCCGACCCGTCGGCGGCCGGCGTGATGGAGGTCGCCCACCCCGCCGCAGTGAGGTCGGTGAGGGCCAGTCCCTCCTCGAGGTCACCCACCGCCGCCACCGCGGCCGGATCGAGCGCCACCGAAGCGGCGACCGAACCGGTCCCATCAGCGTGGACATCGAGAACCACCGATCCTTCGGCCCGGCAGCCCGCGAGGGCCAGCGCGACGAGGACAGCCAGCCCGCACGCGCCGAGGCGCGACCGAAGTCGCCCTCGGGCCATGCGGGGGAAGGAAAGGTGCGACAGCGTCAGTCGGCGGGGCCGGCCTCGGCCAGCTCCATGGGCGGGGGCTCGATGCCCTCGACCGTGCGGAACACGATCTCGCCGTCTTCGACGTCGGCCACGATGGTCTCGCCGGCCCGGAACTCCTTGAACAGGATCCGCTCGGAGAGTTGATCCTCGATCATCCGTTGGATGGCTCGACGCAACGGGCGGGCACCCAGCGACGGGTCATAGCCCCGGTCGGCCAGCAGCAGCTTGGCCTCGTTGGTGAGCTCGAGACTGAGCCCCTGGCCGACGAGCTGCTCTTGGACCCGGGCGATCATCAGGTCGACGATCGTGGTCACCTCGGGCTTGGACAGCTCGTGGAAGACGATCACCTCGTCGATCCGGTTGAGGAACTCGGGCCGGAAGTGCACCTTGAGGGCGTCGTTGACCTTCTCCTTCATCTTGGCGTAGGAGACGGCCTCGTCGGCCACGGCAAAGCCGACGTTGGCCTTGCGCAGATCGGCGGTGCCCAGGTTGGACGTCATGATCAGCACGCAGTTGCGGAAGTCGACCGACCGGCCCTGAGCATCGGTGAGGCGCCCCTCCTCCAAGATCTGGAGCAGCGTGTTGAACACGTCGGGGTGGGCCTTTTCGATCTCGTCGAAGAGCACGACCGAGAACGGCTTGCGCCGCACTGCCTCGGTGAGCTGTCCGCCCTCTTCGTAGCCCACGTAGCCCGGGGGCGACCCCACCAGCCGGCTGACGGTGTGCTTCTCCATGTACTCGGACATGTCGAGGGTGATGAGCGACCCTTCGTCGCCGAAGAGGAACTCGGCCAGGGTCTTGGCCAGCTCGGTCTTGCCCACACCCGATGGGCCCAGGAAGATGAACGACCCACTGGGCCGCTTGGGGTCCTTGAGGCCGGCCCGAGTCCGGCGGATGGCCTGGGAGACGGCCCGAACGGCATCCTCCTGACCGACGACCCGCTTGTGCAGCTCGTCTTCCATGCGCAGGAGCTTGGCTGTCTCTTCCTCGGTCAGCTTGTAGACCGGGATGCCGGTCCACAGCGAGAGGACCTCGGCGATGGCCTCCTCGTCGACCTCGTCGAAGAGGTCGACGCCGGAGTCCTTGATCTCGCGCTCCTTGACCGCCTTCTGCTCGAGCAGCGCCTTCTCCTGGTCGCGGAGTTGGCCCGCCTCTTCGTAGTGCTGGCCTTCGACCGCTTCCTTCTTGGCCAACTGGATGCGGATGAGCTCGTTGTCGAGCTCCTTGAGGTCGGGCGGGACCTCCATGCGCCGGATGCGCAGGCGGCTACCGGCCTCGTCGATGAGGTCGATGGCCTTGTCGGGCAGGTGACGGTCGGAGATGTAGCGGTCGGCCAGGTTGGCCGCGGCGACCAGGGCCTGGTCGGTGATGGTCACCCGATGGTGGCTCTCGTAGCGATCGCGCAGTCCCTTGAGGATCTCGATCGTGTGGGCCACCGTCGGCTCCTCGACCTTGATGGGCTGGAAGCGCCGTTCGAGGGCGGCGTCCTTCTCGAGGTGCTTGCGGTACTCGTCGAGGGTGGTCGCCCCGATGGTCTGCAGCTCGCCCCGGGCCAACATGGGCTTGAGGATGGACGCGGCGTCGATGGCTCCTTCAGCGGCGCCGGCGCCGACCAGGGTGTGCAGCTCGTCGATGAACAAGACGATGTCGCCCCGGGTGCGGATCTCCTTGAGCACCTTCTTGAGGCGCTCCTCGAAATCGCCCCGGTAACGGCTGCCCGCGACCAGCGCGCCGAGGTCGAGGGTGTAGAGCTGCTTGCCGGTGAGCGTCTCGGGGACGTCACCGGAGGTGATGCGCTGGGCCAAGCCCTCGACGATGGCGGTCTTGCCCACCCCGGGCTCGCCGATGAGCACCGGGTTGTTCTTCGTGCGCCGGGAGAGCACTTGCATGACCCGTTCGATCTCGCGCTCGCGGCCGATGACCGGATCGAGCTTCTTCTCGCGGGCCTGCTGGGTGAGGTTGCGGCCGAACTGGTCGAGGACCGGCGAGCCCTGGGCGCCGCCGCTGGCTTCGCCGCCACCGGCGCCCTGACGCTGACCCTCGGGCGCACCCGACCCCTGGTAGCCGGAGAGCAGCTGGATGACCTGCTGACGGACCCGGGAGAGATCGGCGCCCAACTTGACGAGGACCTGGGCGGCAACGCCCTCGCCCTCACGGATGAGGCCGAGGAGGATGTGCTCGGTGCCGATGTAGTTGTGGCCGAGCTGGAGCGCCTCACGTAGGGAGAGCTCGAGCACCTTCTTGGCCCGGGGGGTGAACGGGATGTGGCCCGACGGCGAGGTGCCGCCCTGGCCGATGATCTCCTCGACCTGGTTGCGCACCGCCTCGAGCGAGATCCCGAGCGACTCGAGCGACTTCGCCGCCACGCCTTCGCCCTCGTGGATCAGGCCCAACAAGATGTGCTCGGTCCCGATGTAGTTGTGGTTGAGCAGCCGCGCCTCTTCCTGGGCAAGCACAACCACCCGTCGGGCACGATCTGTGAAGCGTTCGAACAAGGCCGCCCTCCTCGTATGGGCCGGATCGTCGAGTGTACCGACGGCACCCCAGCCCGCACGTGCGAGTCGGAGGACTTCGGTCACTGCCTGGGGGCGCCGCTAGCGTGGCCGGGTGGCATCGCCGTCGCCCCTCCTCGAGCTGGCCGGGATGTCCGCAGCGCTCGAACAGGTCGAAGAGGCGCTCCGCCAGTCGGTCGTCACCGGCGACGACCAGCTCACCGAGATTGCCGGACACCTCATCGGGGCAGGGGGCAAGCGGGTGCGCCCGGCGATGACCTTGGCCTCGGGCGATGGGCTCGGGGCCTCCTCGGCCGTGCTGGCCGACCTGGTCATGGGCGGAGTCTCGGTCGAGCTGGTCCACCTCGGATCGCTCTACCACGACGACGTGATGGACGAAGCGGCGACTCGGCGGGGAGTCGACTCGGTGAACGCCCGGTGGGGGAACCTGCGAGCCATCCTCGCCGGCGACTTCCTGCTGGCCAAGGCCTCGGAGATCGCTGCCGGACTCGGCACGGAGGTCGCGGGCCTGCTTGCCGCCACCATCGGCGCCCTGTGCGAAGGCCAGATGCGAGAGCTTCGGCGCCTCTTCGACTGCACCCGCACCGTCGAGCAGTACACCTCGGCGGTGGCCGGCAAGACCGCGGCGCTGTTCGCCTCGTCGTGTCGCATCGGCGCCCTGGTTGCCGACCGCCCCCGCGACGAGGTCGACGCTCTGACCGAGTTCGGTCGGGCCTACGGCATGGCCTTCCAGGTGGTCGACGACATCCTCGACGTCACCGCCACCGACGAGGAGTTGGGCAAGCCGGCCGGCAAGGACCTCTCCGACGGCGTGTACACGCTGCCCACCATCCTGGCCCTGGCCTCCCCCGAGGGCGACGAGTTGGCCGCCCTTCTCGGTGTTCCGCTCGACGTCGAGGGCCCCGAGATGGCCGCCGCCCGCCTCTTGGTCAAGCGGTCGGGCGCCGTCGACGTGGCCATCGCCACGGCCCGGGGATACTGCACCGAAGCACTCAGCGCCCTCGATGCGGTGGGCCCCAGCGCCGGCGCTTCGGGACTGCGCCAGGCGGCCGAGGTGCTGGTGGCCACCGTCGACCACAGCTGAGGAGGCCCGACCAGTGGGCGCCGATTCACCCAACGGTGCCGACGGCTGGGATGTCCGCACCCTGGCTCCGACCGAGCGCTACAAGTTGCTCACGGGTCTCGTCGTGCCGCGCCCCATCGCCTGGGTGAGCACCATCAGCGCCCAGGGTGTCGTCAACGCCGCGCCGTTCTCGTTCTTCAACGCGGTGGGCGACGCCCCGCCCATGGTCATGGTCAGCATCGACGGAGCACCCGGTGGGGGGCTGAAGGACACCAGCCGCAACGCCGTCGAGTCGGGCGAGTTCGTGGTCAACCTGGTCGACGAGGGCTTGGCCGAGGCCATGAACGCCACCTCCGCACCCTTCGGGCCCGAGGTCAGCGAGCCCGAAGTCGTTGGTTTGGCCCTGGCCCCGAGCCAGGTGGTCGAGCCACCTCGGCTGGCCGACGCACCGGCCAGCTTCGAGTGTCGGTTGCACACCGTCGTGCCGTTCGACGATCGGCGGATCCTCTTCGGCGAGGTGGTGTGGATCTGGACCCGCCCGGGCCTCATCGACCCGGCGACCAAGCGGGTCGACCTCGACGCCTACCACCCGGTAGGCCGCCTGTTCGGCAGCTACTACACGAGGATCTCGGACCGCTTCTCCATGCGCCGCCCGGAGTGACGACCCGAGGCCTAGCTCGACTCAGGGCGCAGGGTCGGGAAGAGGATCACGTCTCGGATGGTGGTGGCCCCGGTGACCAGCATGATCAAGCGATCGATGCCGATGCCCAAGCCGCCCGTCGGAGGCAGGCCGTATTCGAGGGCTCGCAGGTAGGGCTCGTCGACGGCCATAGCCTCGGGGTCGCCCTCGGCCCCCAGCGCGGCTTGGGCCTCGAAGCGGAGGCGCTGCTCGTCGGCGTCGTTGAGCTCGGAGAAGGCGTTGGCCAGCTCACGGCCGGCGACGATGGCTTCGAAGCGCTCGACGAACCCGGGCTGGTCGCGGTGGTCTCGGGCCAACGGCGAAACCTCCTTCGGGTAGTCGCACACGAAGGTCGGTTCCCACAGCTCGGCTTCGGTCGTCTTCTCGTAGAGCTCGAGGAGGAGCTTGCCCGGCCCCCACGACGCCTTGAAGGGAACCGACCGCTCGTCGCAGTGGCGGCGCAGTTCGTCGATCGGGGTGTCGAGGCCGACGTCGAGGCCGGCGTGTTCGGCCAGCAGCTCGACCAGCGTGACCCGGCGCCATGGAGGGGTGAGATCGAGGGGCCGACCGTCGTAGTCGAGCACCGGGCTGCCCGTGATCTCGGTCGCCACCGCCGCCACCAACGCCTCGGTCAGGGCCATCATGTCGCCGTAGTCGGCGTAGGCCTCGTACAGCTCGAGCATGGTGAACTCGGGATTGTGGCGGGGTGAGAGGCCCTCGTTGCGGAACACCCGGCCCAGCTCGAACACCTTGTCGAACCCGCCGACGACGAGTCGCTTGAGGAACAGCTCGGGAGCGATCCGTAGGAAGAGGTCGGCGTCGAGGGCGTTGTGGTGGGTGACGAAGGGCCGGGCTGCAGCACCACCGGGAATGGCGTGGAACAGCGGGGTCTCGACTTCGACGTAGCCCCGGTCCTCCAGCCACCGGCGCACGAAGGAGACCGCCCGGCTGCGAGCCCGCAGGGTGGCCGCTGCTTCGTCGGTGACCCACAGGTCGACCTCGCGCTGGCGATACCGGGTGTCGGGATCGGACAAGCCGTGCCACTTGTCCGGGAACGGCCGACGGGCTTCGGCCAGGACCTCCCACTGGTCGACGGCCACCGACAGCTCGCCCCGACGAGTGGTCATCACCTGGCCGGTGACGCCCAGCCAGTCACCCAGGGAGCGCTCGGTGAGTTCGTCGAAGCGGGGCGTGTCGGCGGCTCGGGCGAAGAGCTGGATCCGACCGGTGGCGTCCTGGAGGGTGCCGAAGGCCAACTTGCCCTGGACCCGGCGCAACATGAGCCGACCGGCCACGGTGACGGTGGCGCCCGTCTCGGTGCCCGGTTCGAGATCGGCGAACTCGTCGTGGAGCGCAGCCGCCGTACGGGTGGGCTCGAAGCGGTACGGGATGTCCATGGCGGACTCGGAGCGTAGGGTCCGACCGCTTCCGCGTCGCGAACAGCACCCCCACGGTGCTTTTCGCGACGCGGAAGCGGTTCTTATCCGGTGTTGCGGTCCCAGACGACGCGGAGGCCGTCGAGGGTGAGCCACGGCTCGTGGTGATCGATGCGAGCCGAGAGCGGCGCGATGAGGGCCGAGAGGCCGCCGGTGGCCAGAACCGTCGACGGGCCGATCTCTTCCTCCATCCGGGTGGACAAGCCATCGACCTGGGCGATGAGCCCGTTGACGGCCCCGGACTGGAGGGCTTCGACCGTGCTGCGGCCGATGAGCCGCCGGGGTGGTTCGACGATCTCGACCCGGCGCAGGCCCGCGGCTCGCTCGAACAAGGCGTCGAGGCTGATCTCGAGACCCGGCAGGATCAGTCCGCCGAGGTACTCACCGCGCGCCGACACTGCGTCGAGGGTGGTCGCCGTCCCGCAGTCGACGATGACCAGGGGCGGCTCGTAGCGGTCGAGGGCCCCGAGGGCATTGGCCACCCGATCGGCGCCGACCTCCTTGGGGTTGTCGATGAGGATCGGCAGCCCGGTGCGCACACCTGGCCCGATGACGACGGGCTCGAGGTCGAACTCGGCTACGGCCAGCTCCCGCAGCGCCGAGGTGGCCGCCGGCACCACTGACGACACCACGATCCCGGTGACCTCGGTCGGATCGAGACTGCGGGCCTCTAGGAGCTGGCGCAGCAGGAGGCCGAGCTCGTCGCTGGTGCGATCGGGCTGAGTCGAGATCCGCCAGTGATGGACCAGCCCTGGTCGGTCGTCGTCGTAGAGGCCGAGGACTGTCTGGGTGTTGCCGATGTCGATGGCGAGCAGCATGGGTTCGTCGGGCTCGGGTCAGCCGGCGAGCAGATCGAGGCCGATGTCGAGCACCGGCGCCGAGTGGGTCAGCGCGCCGACCGAGATCAGGTCGACCCCGCTGGCGCCGTAGGCCGCGACGGTGTCGAGGCTGACGCCTCCGGACACTTCGAGCAACGGGCGGGCGCCATCGCCCCGGAGAGCCACGCACGCCGCCACTTCGTCGGGCGTCATGTTGTCGAGCAGAACCAGGTCGGCACCGGCGGCGATGGCCTCGGCCACTTGTTCGATCCGGTCGGCCTCGACCTCGACCGTGCGGGCCGGCCAGCGGCGACGAGCTTCGGCCACGGCATGGGCTATCCCGACCACGGCGAGGTGATTGTCCTTGAGCAGGACCATCTCCGAGAGGTTGCCCCGGTGGTTGGCTCCACCCCCGGCGCGGACCGCAGCCTTCTCGAGGGCCCGCAAACCGGGGGTGGTCTTGCGGGTGTCCCAGATCTGCACGTCCGGGCCGGCGGCGTCGACGAAGCGGCGGGTCAGGGTGGCCACCCCCGAAAGGTGACCGAGCAGGTTCAGCGCAGTGCGCTCGCCGGTGAGCAGCGACGCCAACGGACCCGACACCCGGGCGATCTCGTCGCCGGGCTCGACCTGATCGCCGTCGGGGATGGCCCAGTCGACGCCGACCCCGGGATCGAGCTGGGCGAACGTCTCGATCACGGAAAGTCGCCCGGCCACGACTCCGGGGCGCCGGGCGACGAAAGCGGCCACGCCTGTGGTGGCGGCCGGCAACAAGGCTGCCGACAGGTCGCCCAGGGGTTCGAGATCTTCGGCCAGCGCCCTGGCCACCACCTGACGGACCGCGGTCAACGGCGGATCGAAGGGGCCGGCGCTCACCGGCCGTGCACCAGTCGAACACGGAATGCCGGATCGGTGTCGGGGAAGTCGCGGCGCCAGTGGGTGCCCCGGCTCTCGGCTCGCACCGCCGCCGACTCCACGAGGGCCCGGCCCAAGGTGACCAGGTTCCAGACCTCGGCCTCGTCAACCGATGCGGTCGTCACAGCTTGGGAGGCTCGGTCGAGGGCGAGATCGGCCTCGGCCAGTGAGCGGGCCGAGCGAACGACCCCGGCCTGAGCCGTCATGGCCCGCTGGAGCTGCTCGCGGATCTTGGCCGAATCGATCCCCTCCCCCCGTTCTGGGGGTGTTTCCGAGCGCATAGCGCTCGAAATCACGCCGAGTTCGGAGGGGGGGAGGAGACGGCCGACGATGCCGGTCGACCGGCCGGCGCCTTCGGCCTCCGCGAGCACCGAGCGCAGGGCGCCGGTGGCCTCGGGGGCGTCCTTGCCCCGGTCGATGGCTTCGATCACCCGAGGGGCGAACACCATGCCCTCCAACAGCGAGTTGGAGGCCAAGCGGTTGGCGCCGTGGACCCCCGAGCAGGCCACTTCGCCACACGCCCACAGGCCGGGCAAGGCGCTGGCTCCGTCGAGGTCGGTGACCACCCCGCCTGAGAGATAGTGGGCCGCAGGAGCGACGGGCAGCCAGTCGACGGTGGGATCGAGACCGACCTCGCGCACCGAGGCAGCGATGTTGGGAAAGCGGACGTCGAGGTCGGCCAACGAGGTGGCGTCGAGCCACAGATGCTCGACGCCTTGCTCGTGCATGCGCACGGTCATGGCCCTGCTGACCTGGTCGCGGGTGGCCAGCTCGTCGACGAAGTGCTCGCCGTGCACGTCGCGCAGCACCGCTCCGTGGCCCCGTAGCGCCTCGGACAGCAGCGGCCGGGGCATCGACGGGTGATGCAGCGCGGTGGGATGGAATTGCATGAACTCGACGTCGGCCACGGCCACACCGGCGCGCAAGGCCATGGCCTGACCGTCGCCGGTGGCCTGCACCGGGTTGGTGGTGACCGAGAACAGCTGGCCGGCCCCGCCGGTGGCCAGCAGGGTGTGCGGGGCCCGAACCTCGATGCGGCGGCCTTTGGGGTCGAGGGCGGTGACGCCCTGGCACCGGCCCCCTTCCACGATGAAATCGAGGGCGAACCACCCCTCGAGCACTGCGGTGGCGCTGGCCCGCACGGCTTCGACGAGGGCCCGCTCGATCTCGGCGCCGGTGGCCGCCCCGCCGGCGTGGACCACCCGTGCCCGGGAATGGCCCCCTTCCCGAGACAGGCGCAGGCTGCCGTCGGGGGCTCGGTCGAACACCGCACCCAGGGCGACCAGTTCGGTGACCCGGGACGGCCCTTCGTCGACCAGCACCCGTACCGCGTCGGCATCGCAGAGCCCAGCGCCGGCCGCCAGGGTGTCGGCGAGGTGCAGGTCGGTCGAGTCCGACTCGATGTCGGCCCGGCGGCTCGACGTACCCCCGCTGAGCACCGCGGCCACCCCGCCCTGGGCCCAGCGGGTGGCCGACTGGTGCAACTCGGCTTTGGTCAGCACACCGACCCGTAGCCCGTGGCGGGTGACGGCCCGGACCGCGGCTGACAACCCGGCCACGCCGCTGCCCAAGATGAGCAGGTCGAGACCGTCGACGGTCTCGGGGCCGTCCATGGGCATCAGCCCGCCGGGAACTCGACGTAGCGGCGGCCGTCGGCGGCCGTGGCCGCGGCCACCCGCGCCGGATCGACCGGGTGGTTGGCCCCGTCGACGTGGACGATCGTCGGCCCGTACCGGTCGAGCTCGGCCTCGTCGTAGTCGGCATAGGTGATGACGATCACCTTGTGTCCGGGTTCGATGAGCCGGGCTGCCGCGCCGTTGAGGCAGACCTCACCGGGGCCGCCGACGATGGCGTAGGTCTCGAGGCGGACCCCGTTGTTGATGTCGAGGACCTGTACCTGCTCGAACTCGCGGATGTCGGCCAGAGCCATGAGGGCAGGATCGAGCGAGACCGAGCCGACGTAGTCGACGTCGGCTCCGGTGACGGTCGCCCGGTGGATCTTGGACTTCATCATTCGGCGGCGCATCGGCGCTCCTCGGGGGAAGTGCGGGGCGGCATCATGGTGCGACGGCCCCGACGTTGTCGATCAGACGAGCGGCGCCGAGCTGGGCCTCGACGAGGATTCGCAGCTCGCCCGCGAGCGGGTCGACCGGCTCGAGCGAGCGAGCATCGACCACATCGACGCTGCCCACTCGGGCCAGGGGCTCGACGCCGATCAGATCGGCGACCAACGCCTCGACCACCGATGCACGGCGCTCGCCGACGTCGATGGCCGCGACTCCAGCAAGAAGCGCTCGGTGCAGAACGGGCGCGGCCCGACGCTCCGCCGCGCTGAGATAGGCGTTGCGGCTGGAGAGGGCGAGGCCGTCATGGTCACGGATCGTCGGACAGCCCACGACTTCGACGGGGAAGCAAAGATCGGCGGCCAGGCGCTCGAGCAGGACGAGTTGCTGCCAGTCCTTCTCGCCGAAGTAGGCCCGGCACCGGCCGGTGATGGCGAACAGCTTGGCCACCACGGTGGCGACACCCTCGAAGTGACCGGGCCGGCGCAGCCCTTCGAGCACGTCTCCCAGCCCGTCAACCCGCACGCGGGTCCGGGCACCTTCCGGATACATGGTGACCACGGTGGGCGCGAACACGATCGCCGCCCCCGCCTTCTCGGCCACGAGGAGATCGCCGTCGAGGTCGCGGGGGTAGCGGTCGAGGTCTTCGCCGGCCCCGAACTGGAGCGGGTTGACGAAGACGGTGGCGCACACCAGGTCGCATTCGTCGGCCGCTCGCTCGATGAGACTGGCGTGGCCGTCGTGGAGCGCCCCCATGGTCGGGACGAGCCCGACACGGGCCCCCGAGGCGCGACCGCGCTCGAGCACGTCGGACAGCTCGGCGATCCCCTCCAGCACGCGCATGTGGCGCTCCAAACGTTCCGGCCCCGTTTGGGTGCCGTTCGTGATGGCCAGGGTACCGACCCTCGACACGAGACGACGACTGGTGACAGGGTGGGGCATGCCCGAGATGAACGAGTACGCCGCCGGTATCCCCTGCTGGGTCGACCTGGCCACCACTGACCCGGCCGACGCCCGCCGCTTCTACGGAGGGCTCTTCGGGTGGGAGTTCGACATTGGTGGAGAGGACGTCGGGGGCTACACCAACGCCCGTATCGGTGAACACGTGGTCGCCGGGTTGGCCGGTGAGCCGATCAGCACGCCGGGCCTGTCCCCGCAGTGGACGACGTACCTGGCCAGCATCGACGCCGAGACCACTGCCGCAGCGGTGAGCGAGCACGGCGGGACGGTGCTGATGGGGCCCATGGCCGTGCACGCCTTCGGCACGATGGTCATCGCCATCGACCCGACCGGTGCCATGGTCGGGGTCTGGCAGGGCGGCACCCACGTCGGCGCGACGCTGGTGAACGAGCCCGGATGTGTGCTCTGGAACGACCTGGTCACGCCCGATGTCGGCGCCGCGTCGGCGTTCTACGGGGCGGTCTGGCCATTCGGCTTCGAGACGATGGGCGAGGGGGAGACCCGCTACGACGTGCTGAACGTCGACGGCCGCATGGTCGGGGGCATCGGCACCGGCGACGGACCGCCTCGGTGGCGGACCTACTTCGCCGTGGCCGACGCCGACGCATCGGTGGCGACGGCGATCGAACTCGGCGCCACGCTGGTGAGCGAGGTCACCGACACCCCCTATGGGCGCACGGCGGTCATCACCGACCCCCAGGGTGCCGAGCTGCTGCTCATCTGCCCACCCAGCGAGTCGTAGCCCACCCCAAATTCCAGCTAGGCGAGCGGACCCACTCGGCGAACCTGGCCCATGGCGTCGTCGACCTGTTCGGGGGTGACCAGCTCGGGTGCGAGATCGGCGAGCGGCGCCAGCACGAAGCGCCTCTCCCACATCCGGGGGTGCGGCACCTGGAGGTCGGCGTCGTTGACGGTGAGGTCGCCGACGAGGAGCACGTCGACGTCGAGGGTGCGCGACCCCCAGCGTTCGACCCGAACTCGACCGGCGCCCTCCTCCAACTCTCGGCACACCGCCAAAAGCTGGCGAGGGGTGCGGTCGGTGGCCAGCTCGACGACCAGGTTGAGGTAGGGCGCCTGGCCCGACGGTCCGCCGACCGGTTCGGTCTCATAGACCGGCGACACCCGGATCACGTCGGGGGCGGTGCGCACTGCCCGGCGCAGGTGCCCCTCTCGATCGCCCAAGTTGGACCCGAGGCCCAAGAAGGCCCTCACTCGCGGCCAACCCGGGCCCGGGTGATGCGAACCCCCGAAGTGGCCAGCTGCTGGGGCACCGGTGGGCGAAGCTTGGCGATCGACACGGTGACCCAGTGGATGCGCTCGTCCAGGGCCAGGACCGACTCGACCACCCGGGCGGCCAGGTGCTCGAGCAGGGCCACCTCGCTGCTGGTCACGACCTGTTCGACCGTGGCGCACACGGCGCCGTAGTCGACCGTGTCGAGCAGGTCGTCAGACGCGGCGGCGGCGTCGAGGTCGACGCCCAGGTCGAGGTCGATCTCGAGCGGCTGGGGCGACACCCGCTCGAATGCCAGCACCCCGCAGATGCCGAGCACCCGCAGGCCCCGCAGCTCGATCCGGTCGCTCTTCACTTTTCAGTCTCCAGTGCGAACATCGCCGACTGCGGCGGCTACGGCTCGGCCCTCGGGACCCATCTGGCGTCCGAGGAGCTGCTCGGCATAGGCGATGGCTCGGGGGCCCTCGGGCACCATGCCTGTCCAGCGCAGGTAGCCGGCCATGGCCCCCTGGAGGCGGTCACCCACGTGGTCCTCGTGGATCAAGATGCGCTCGCCCGCGGCCGTGAGCTGGCGAAGCTCCTGGTAGAGCGGCAACAGCACAGTGGCCGGGTCGTCCTGGGCCCCGAAGGGGCGGTGGAGGTAGGGCATGGCCACCTCGTCATAGGCGTGGAGGTTGTGGGGCGACCGCAGCAGGCTGATCACGAGCGTGAATCCCTGCTCGCGGATCCAGATCAGCTCTTCCTGGCGCCGGATCCGGCGATGGCTGGCGCCGTAGCCTCCCGGCCGATCGGACACCGCCAACTGGTCGCGAATCACCCAGGCGAAGCCTCGGGGCACGATGCCCTGGGCCCACCGGCCCTTCACGCCGGCACCCGCTGGCCGGCCACGGTGAGAGCCTGAACCGTCTCGGCCACGTCGTGGACCCGGACCATGGCCGCTCCCCGGTCGGCGGCCCACACCGCGGTGGCGACGGAGGCTTCGAGGCGATCGTCGACCGCCGCCCCGCCGGTGAGCTGACCGAGGAACCCCTTGCGGCTGGTGCCGACCACGACCGGCCACCCGGCGGCGACCAGCTCGTCGAGGCGGGCCAATAGGGCCACGTTGTGGTCGACGGTCTTGCCGAAGCCGATGCCGGGGTCGATCCAAACCTCGCCCACGCCGGCCGCAGCCGCTTCCACCGCCCGCTCCACCAGGAACTGGTGGACCTCGGCCACCACGTCGTCGTAGCGAGGCTCGGTTTGCATGGTGGCGGGCTGGCCAAGCATGTGCATGGCGACCCAGCCCACGTCGGGTCCGGCCTCGGCCGCGACGGGCCACAGGGTGGCGCTGATGTCGTTGACCAGAGTCGCGCCGGCGGCCACCGCGGCCTCGGCCACTGCTCGGTGCCGGGTGTCGACCGAGATCCGCCCATAGGGGGACAGGGCTTCGATGACCGGGACGACCCGGCTGCCTTCTTCGGCGGGATCGACTGGCGTGGCCCCGGGACGGGTGGATTCGCCGCCCACGTCGATCACGTCGGCGCCGGCCGCGAGCATGGCCAGTCCGTGGGCTACGGCGGCATCGACGTCGAGGTAGCGGCCCCCGTCGGAGAACGAGTCGGGGGTCACGTTGAGCACCCCCATGACCCGAGTCGCCACCACGAGCCTCAACCTACCCGGGCCTCAACGAGGGTCCGATCCACTTGGACCCCGAAATCTGGAGCGGGCTACGACCGGTGGATGAACTGCATGGCCTCGGCCCGGGTCGCCGGGTTCTCCCGGAACAGGCCCCTGACGGCCGAGGTCACCGTGGTCGACCCGGGCTTGCGCACCCCCCGCATCGACATGCACAGGTGTTCGGCCTCGATGACCACCAGCACGCCCTTGGGCGCCAGCACCTGTTCGAGGGTGTCGGCGATCTGCACGGTGAGGCGCTCCTGGACCTGGGGCCGACGGGCATAGCCGTCGACCAGCCGGGCCAGCTTCGACAGCCCGGTGATGCGCCCGTCGTCGCCAGGTATGTAGGCCACGTGCGCCTTGCCCACGAACGGGATCAGGTGGTGCTCGCAGTAGCTGGCCAGCGGGATGTCTCGGACCATGACCATCTCGTCGTGGTGGGCGTCGAAGGTCACCGTGAGGTGCTCGCCTGGGTCCTCGTGGAGACCGCTGGCGATCTCGGCATACATACGGGCCACCCTGGCCGGCGTATCGACGAGCCCGTCCCGGGTCAGGTCTTCGCCGATCGCTTCGAGGATCTCTCGCACGGCCCGCTCGATGCGGGCGACGTCGATAGTCATGGAGTGGTCACCTCGTAGTGGCGCTCCCATACCGGGAGGTGGCCGAATATCTGGAGCAGTTCGGGGGTGTCGAGCGTCTCCCGCTCGATCAGGGCCTCGGCCAGTTGGTCGAGGGTGGCTCGGTGGGCCCGCAGAACCGCCGCGGCCTCGCGGTGGGCGTCGTCGAGCAGACGGCGCACCTCGGCGTCGACCAACGAGGCCACGTGGTCCGACGGCGGGCCGTCGCCGTCGACCCCCCCGCTCAGACCGGACGGCGAACGCCCGACCCGTTGGAGCCCGATGGCCGAGGTCATGCCGAACTCGGTGACCATGGCTCGGGCAATTCGAGTGGCCCGCTCGATGTCGTCCTGGGCACCGGTGGTGGGATCGCCGAACACCAGCTCCTCGGCGGTGCGGCCGCCCAGCAGCATCACCAACTGGTCGAGCAGCGCCGCTCGGGTCTGGAGATGGCGGTCTTCGGTCGGCAACGCGAGGGTCCAGCCCAGGGCTCGGCCTCGGGCCACCACCGAGACCTTGTGGATGGGATCGGCATTGGGCAGCAGATGGCCGACCAGGGCGTGGCCGCCCTCGTGGTAGGCGATGACCCGCTTCTCTTCCTCGGACAGGACGCTGCTCTTGCGCTCGGGGCCGGCCATCACCCGATCGACCGCATCCTCCATCTCGGCCATACCGATCTGCTTGGCCCGGCGTCGGGCTGTGAGCAGCGCGGCCTCGTTGACCAGATTGGACAGGTCGGCGCCAGTGAACCCAGGGGTCCGGCGAGCCAACACATCGAGGTCGACGTCGGTTCCGAGCGGCTTGCCGGCCGAGTGCACGTCGAGGATGGCCCGCCGGCCCACGAGGTCGGGCCGGTCGACCACGATCTGGCGGTCGAAGCGCCCGGGTCGCAGGAGGGCCGGGTCGAGGATGTCAGGGCGGTTCGACGCGGCGATGAGGATGACCCCGGCCCGTTGGTCGAAGCCGTCCATCTCGACCAGGAGCTGGTTGAGGGTCTGCTCCCGCTCGTCGTGACCACCGCCGGTGCCCGAACCTCGGTGGCGGCCGACGGCGTCGATCTCATCGACGAAGATGATGGCCGGTGCCGCTTTCTTGGCCTGGTCAAACAGGTCGCGGACCCGGCTGGCACCCACCCCCACCAACATCTCGACGAAGTCCGCGCCCGCGATCGAGAAGACCGGCACGCCGGCCTCGCCGGCCACGGCCCTGGCCAACAGCGTCTTGCCGGTTCCCGGGGGCCCGTAGAGGAGCACCCCGCGGGGGATGCGAGCACCGATGGCCTGGAAGGTGGCCGGCGACGCCAAGAAGTCGCGTATCTCCCGCAGCTCCTCGACCGCCTCGGTGGCGCCGGCCACATCGGCGAAGGTCACCTGGGGCTGGTCGGGCGCCACCTGGCGGGCCTTGGCCCGACCGAATCGGCTGGCCTGGGTGCCACCGCTGGCGCTGCGCATGACGACGAAGAAGATGGCGCCGATCACCACGAACGGGAGCAGCTCGATGATCAGCGACAGCCAGAGGGCCTGGCCAGCCCGGTCGACTTCGAAGGACACCCCGTTGTCGAGCAGGAGGGTCTGGACGTCGGCCCCCGCTTCGGTGACGTACGCGGTGCGGAACTCGTCGCCGTCGGTGAGAGTGCCCTCGATGGTCGACGCACCGTCGTCGATGGTGGCGTCTTTGACCTTGCCCTCTTCGACGGCAGTGACGAACTCGGCGTAGGTCAGCTGATCGGCTTGCGTGGGCCGATTCAAGAACTGGCTGCCGACCAGCAACACCAGGAGGCCGACGCCGATCCAGGTGAGTGGCTTGCGCAGGAGCTGGTGGCGCACGACGCAGAGCCTCGGCGGGTCGGGGATGTCCCGACCAGGCTACCGACCGACGTCGCCGTCGTAGACGCAAACGAACGGTAGGTGGCGGTAGCGCTCGGCCACGTCGAGGCCGTAACCCACGACGAAGTCGGGCGGGATCCGAAAGCCCACGTAACGCAGATCGAGCTCGGTCTCGTCGACGCCAGCCCGAACCAACAAGGCGCACACCTCGAGGCTGGCCGGTTGGCGGGCCTGGAGATTGCGGCGCAGATACGACAGGGTCAGGCCCGAGTCGATGATGTCTTCGACGACCAGCACGTGGCGGTCGGTGAGGTCGACATCGAGATCCTTGACGATGCGCACGATGCCCGAGGTGCGCGTCGCCGTCCCGTAGGACGACACGGCCATGAAGTCGAGCTCGACCGGCAGGTCGATGGCCCGAGCCAGATCAGCCATGAACAAGAAGGCGCCCTTCAACACCCCGACGAGCAGCGGCGGGTGATCGGCGTAGTCGACGGTGATCTGAGCACCGAGCTCGGCCACCCGGGCCTGGAGGGCGTCGGCGGCGACGATCAGCTCGCCGAGCTCGGGGTTGGTGTCATGGGGCGACGGGACCTGGGGCATCAACGGGCAACGGTAGGTCGTCGGCACCCGACGTCCCCACCCGGTGGAGCGAGAGGCGGCCTTGGTGGCGCTCGACCCGCACGCCGGCGCCGACCTCGGTGGCCACCGCCTCGCCACGGGCCACGGCCAGCACCCGCTCGACGGCGGCGGCGGACGGCGGATAGGCCCGCCGGTCCGGCTCGCTCATCGCATCCATCACCCAGGCTCGGACCGCTCGACGGGCCAAGGCGGGCGGGGCCGCGGCCAGTAGGCGGGCGTCGGTCGGGTCTACGGCTCGGGCCATCTCGTCGAGCAGGTCGGCCTCGTCGGCGGCCAGCGACGCCAACCGGGCGAGGAGCGGGGCGACATCTCGTCCGGCGATGTCGTCGAGCAGGGGCAACGCCTCGGCCCGAACCCGGTTGCGCACGAAGGCCGGATCACGGTTGGAGGGATCATCGACCGTCTCGACACCGGCCGCCTCGCACAGCGCCCAGGTCTCGGCCCGGCGCAGGGCCAGGATCGGCTTGGTGGCGCCCACCCGCATGGCCGAGAGCCCGTCCAATCCGGCCCCTCGCAGCAGCGCCAGCACGAGCGTCTCGGCCTGGTCGTCGGCGGTGTGGCCGGTCATGGACCCGGGCCCCAGCACCGCCAGGCGGGCATCGCGGGCCCGGGCCTCGAGGTTTGGCCCAGGCTCGACCACCACCCGTTCGGCCCGGAAGCCGGCGCCGACGCGGGCGGCCAACTCGGCCACCACCTCGGCCTCGGCGCCCGACTCGGGGCGCAGACCGTGATCGACGTGCACCGCGGTGACGTCGAGGTCGGCGGCCGCGGCCAGGATCAGCAGCGCAGACGAGTCGGCACCGCCCGACACGGCGGCCACGACCGGGGTGCCGGTCGGCGGGAAGGTGCAGCGGCCGAGCAGGTCGGCCACGACCGCATCGAGGGACCGAGTCGAGCTCAACACTCCAGGCGGGACGACATCCGATCGATCCACGCCGCCGGCTCGCGGATCTCGGCCATCGAGGGCAACGCGTCCGGGCTGGACCACACCTCGTCGAATAGATCTCGCCCGCCCGCGGCTTCGACCGTACGCACGAAGTGCTCGCCCATCTCGTACTGGTCGAGCTTGCCTTCGAGGCCCAAGAGGGTGCGCACCAACCGTCCCGCACCCCGGCTGGCATTCCGTCGGGCGTGCAAGACGCCCGAGAACCGGTCGGCCGACGGGATGAGGTGGCGACCGGCCCGGTCCATGGTGACATCGCCGTGGCCCTCGAGCAGGCTCATCATCCCGCCGATCTGGGCCAGCACCTGGCGCTGGTCCGCGGAGGCGAAGATCCCGGCCAACCCCGATTCGCGTAGCGGACTCTTCCCGGACCGGTAGTCGGCCGCGGCTCGCTTGAGGGCCTCGACGAAGTGCTTGGGGTCGGGATCGACGTCGCCCAAGGTGCGCTGAACCAGATCGACGTAGTGCGGCGCCAACCAGGGCACCCCGGTGAACTGGGCCCGATGCGTCACCTCGTGCAGGGCCAACCACAGGCGGAACTCGCGAGGCGGGAAGCCGAAGCGCTTCTCCAAGGCGAGCACGTTGGGGCCCACGTAGTAGACGATGTCCTGGTCAGCCGGGTCGTCATCGAGCACCAGCAGGTCGTACTGACCGAGCACCCGGGTCGACATCCAGCCGAGCAGCGCGCCCAACTCGGCGCCGCTGACGTTGCGGGTGACCGCACCACCCGTGGGGCTGCGCTCGAGCCGGACCGAGAGGCGGTCGGTCAACGGCGTCAGCAGCCGGCGGAACGAGGCAACGTTGGCGGCGATCCAGCCCGCTCGATCGGTGACCCTCGACCGGGCCGGCCCGTTCGGGACCAGGCCGGTGGCCTCGGTCACCAGTTCCTCGGCCTGCGCCGTCAGCTCGGTCAGGTCAGCGGCCAGCGAGGCGGCAAGGTACGACTCGGAGAAGGGTTCGCGGCCCGCTACCCGGACCGCGATGCGCTCGGCCAGGTCCCAGGCGACGGGCTCAGGCACGAGCGGGCCGATCGACTACCGGCGGGGGTACTTCGGGGCCTGGACCTTGACCACGTAGCCGATGGCGGTGCCGATCACGGCCAGCACGGCCATGGCAAAGAGCGGCACGGCGATCCAGTAGGTCCACACCTCGGCGGCGAGCACACCCATCGGGGTCATGGTAGGCGGTTGCTCGTCAGGAACTGGAGTCGTCGAGGGCCTGGGCCACCCGGCGGAGCAGGTCGGCCGGAACCTGATCGTGACCACAGCGCGCAATCGCGTCCTTGAGCTCCTGTTCGAAGCTGAACGCCGACAAGCAGGGGCCGCATTCGTCGAGGTGTCCGAGGATGAGCTGGCGGCGTTCGGCGGTCAACTCGCCGTCGAGGTACTCGTAGAGAACGGCGACCGCCTCGGCGCAGTCGCAAGTGGGTTGCTCGGTCATGACGGCGTGCTCGTCGGCGTGATGTCCACGACCGCCTCGTTGCGCGAGATCAACCCGTTCTCCATGGCGTAGTCGAACAACCGCTTCTGCATCGCCTTTCTTCCGCGATGAAGCCGGCTCATGACCGTTCCGATCGGGATGTCGGCAATCTCGGCGATCTCCTTGTAGGAGAACCCCTCGACGTCGGCCAGCAGAACGACCAGCCGGAACGTCTCGGGCAGGGCCTCCAGGGCCTCCCGCACCTCGTCGGAGGTGATGTGTTCGAGGAGCTGATCCTCGGCGCTGCGGCCCACCCGCTCTTCGTCGGTCCCGCTGAGGCGGCGGTAGAGGTACAGGTCCTCGACATCGTCGAGGTCGACCTCTTCGGGCCGCCGCTGCTGGGCCCGATACCGGTTGATGTAGGAGTTGGTGAGGATCCGGAACAGCCACGCCCGCAGGTTGGTGCCCTCGGTGAAGCTCCCGAAGGCCCGGTAGCCCTTGAGGAAGGTCTCTTGGACCAGGTCCTCGGCGTCGGCCGGGTTGCGGGTCATCCGCAGCGCGGTGGAGTACAAGGACCCCATGAAGGGCATTGCTTGCTCGGCGAACGTCGTTTGGTCGGCCATCCCGAGCCCGAGAGGGGAATCGAACCCCTGACCTACGCATTACGAGTGCGTTGCTCTGCCGTCTGAGCTACTCGGGCGCCGCCCGAGAACCCGGGCCGAAGGAAACTACCGCACCCCTTCGTCGGTTCTGCCCTCGCCAGCCAGTGCCGGGAGTTCGAGTAGCAGCGCCGTCAGCAGCAGCTGTTCGTTGGGGTTGCGAACCAGGGCCTCGGCTGCCGCTCCGATGGCATCGACGGCGTCGGCGGCCCGCCGGGCCCGGTGGGCATCGGTGTCGGCCAACGCGTCGCGATAGCTCGATGCCAGCACGGCCAGGCCGGCCCGCAGCTCGTCGGTGCGGTGCCGGCGGACCTGACGACGCTGCGCGGCCTCGAGTTGACGGCGCCCGCCGCCCCGCTCCCCGCTGACAGCGAGACGCTCGTCGAGAGCCGCTCGCTCGGCCACGTGGATCGATTCGAGCGCGGTGCCCGACCGAGCGACCAGATCGAGCAGCTCCTCGGCAATGACTACCGCGGTCGCCCCGGTGTCGTCGAGGCGGAACGGCACCGACGCCCAGGCCGCCCGACGTCCCGCCAGGCCGTCATCGGCGAGTAGGCGGATGGCCCGGTCGAGGTCGCCGGCGGCCGCCTCGGCGACCGCGGCCGCCCGATCGGGCTCGGCGCCGGCCGCCTCGAGTTGGGAGGCGATCAGGGCCGTGGGCAGTGGGCGGACCTCGACCTCGACGCACCGAGAAGCGATGGTCGCCAGCTCGGGCGTGACCAGGTCGGCCAGGATCACGAAGATCGTGCTCTCCGGTGGTTCCTCGATGGTCTTGAGCAACGTGGGCGCGGCCTGGGTCACCAGGTGGAAGTCGGTGAGAACGAGGATCTTTCGGGCCCCCTCCATGGGGCTGCGGGAGGCTGCGGCGATCACCGCTTGGGCGTCGGCCACCGACAGCGACGCCCCCTGCCGTTCGAAGACGTGGACGTCGGGGTGGGTCCCGTCGAGGGCCAGGCGACAGCTCCGACACGCGCCGCAGCCACCGTCGGGGCACAGCAGCGCCGCAGCAAAGGCGCTCGAGAGAGCGTTGGCTCCGGCTCCAGCCGGACCCACCAGCAGGTAGGCGTGTACCGGCGCGACCACCGCGGCCCGCAGCATGGCGGTAGCCGTCGGCTGACCGACGATCGGGTCGAACACCTCGCCGACCATCACGCCCCCTCGACCGGGGGGCCGTTACCGGCGAGCAGAGGGGCCACCTCGGCCCACACCGCGGCAGCCACCTCGTCGGGCGGCCGACGACCGTCGACCAGCACCCAGCCGGGCTCGATGGCCAAGGCGAGGAACGCTTTGCGCACCCGTTCGTGGAACTCGACTCCGGCTGCCTCCAGACGATCGGCGGCGCCGTCGAGGCGGGATTGGGCGGTGGCGACATCGACATCCAGGTACACGACCAAATCTGCCGCCACACCGTCGACGGCGAACGCCGAGAGCTGGCGGAGCTCGTCGAGGTCGAGGCGGCGCCCGGCACCTTGGTAGGCCAGCGATGAACCGATCCAGCGGTCGGTCACGACGTGGCGACCCGCCGCCAGGGCCGGGGCCACCACCTCGGCGACGTGCTGGGCCCGGTCGGCGGCCATCAGCAGGGCCTCGGCTCGCGGGTCGAGGCCGACACTGGCCGGGTCGAGCAGGAGCTGACGAAGCTGTCCACCGAGAGTGGTGCCCCCGGGTTCACGGGTCGCCACCGCGCCGAGGCGACCAGCCAATCGCTGCGCCTGGGTGGACTTCCCGGCGCCTTCGCCTCCCTCGAAGGCGATGAGCAGCCCTCGAGTCACGCCCCGACACCGCCGGAGACCACGTCGGTCCCCGTCGGGCGCACGGCCCGCAGCGTGGTCAGGGCCAGGACGCCGGCTCCGAGGATGATCACCCCGGCCAGCCACAACGTGAGCCGAACCCCCGGGAGGGGAACCACGACCGAGCCGACGTCGATGGCGCCGCCGACGAGTCGGTTCGACAAGCGGTCGAGGCGGTTGGACAACAGCGGGCCGACGGCGAAGGACAACAGCAGGCAGAACCGCACCAGGGTGTAGAGGCTGGCGAAGATGCGGCCCCGCATCTCGTCGGCGACGGTCTCGTGCAAGATCGTGAACCCGAGCACATAGACGCCCCCGGCGCACACGCCGAGCACGCCGACGGCCACCAACGCCGGGGTCAGCGACGAGGTCGACGCGCCCACGATGAGGGAGGCGCCGGCGCCGAGGACCGCCCAGGTGAACGCCCGCTCCTTGCCCAGGTGCGACTGCACTGCGGAGATCGACAGCACTCCGAGGGCCACGCCCGAACCCAGCGCGGTGAGGAGCAGGCCGTAGCCGGCGCTGCCACCACCGAGCACCTCGCGGGAGAACACGGGTCCGAGCGGCACCAGCATTCCCCCGCCGATGAGTCCGGTGCCCAGGGCCAACATGACGGCCCGGACTCGTCGGTCCGAGAACATGAAGCGCCAGCCCTCGCGCAGCTCGTCGATCGTTTGGCCCAGGTCGACCCGCCGACGGCCGGCGGACTCCGCCGGCTCCCGAGCCGGGCTGCGGGCGATGGCAATGGTCGAGATCAGCAACGCCGATGCGAGGAAGGTGAGGACGTCGAGGTAGATGGCCAGCGACGACTGGTCGATGCGCAGCGCATTCAACGCCGACTGATCGCTCAACGGCTCGGCCACCTTGGCCAGCGCGGCGAACACCAACGACGCCAGTGGGAAGGTGCCGTAGGCCGCGGCCAGCGACAGCGAGTTGGCGTTGGTGAGGTGGGAGGCCGGAACGATGTTGGGTACCGAGGCCTCCTTGGCCGGCGACCACAGAAGGGTCCCGATCTCGAGCAGCAGGGATGCCACCACGAGCTGCCAGATGGTGTCGATGAACGGGATGGAGAGCAGGACCACGGCCCGGGCCACGTCGCAGCCGACCATGACCACCTTGCGGTCGATGCGGTCGACGAGCACGCCGGCCACCGGCGCCAGGAAGAAGCCGGGCACCAACCGGGCGATCATCACGACCGAGATGGCGGCCTCGGGCGACGATCCACCGACCCGGGCAGCCACGGCCACGATGGCCACGAACCCGAGCCAGTCACCGAAGGCCGACACCACCTGGGCCAGCCACAAACGGAGGAACTGGTACGAGCCGAACACCCGCAGGGTGTCACCCTCGGCCACCTCTCCGACCTTGGGGATGGTCGACGCCCCGGTGATCAACGAGACCGGCGCCTGCTCGAACCTGAGGGTGTCGTCCTCGGGGCGCGCCGTCGGAGCCACCGGCTCAGCGTACGGGAGCGGGTCGATCAGGCTCCGGACCGGCGTCGGTCACCAGCCCGCCGACCCGACGCTCAGGACGCCTTCTTGCGGCTTGCTCGGGGCTTCTTCGGCGCTGGTCCCCGGGCTCGCCGGTCGGCCAGCAACTCCGATGCCCGCTCGGGGGTGATCGTCTCGACGTCGTCGCCCTTGCGCAGACTGGCGTTGGTCTCGCCGTCGGTCACGTAGGGGCCGAACCGGCCCTCCTTGAGCACCATCGCCTTCTTCGACACCGGATCGTCGCCCAGCTCGCGCAGCGGGGGGGCAGCCTGGCCCTGACCCCGACGTCGCTTGGGCTGGGCGAAGAGCGCCAGCGCCTCGTCGACGGTCACGGTGAACAGCTGCTCTTCAATCTCGAGGCTGCGGCTGTCCTTCTCCTTGGAGATGTACGGGCCATAGCGGCCGTTCTGAGCGACGATCTCGACTCCGTCGCTGGGGTCGGCGCCGACGACCCGGGGCAGGGTCAACAGCTGGAGGGCGTCGTCGAGGGTGAGGGCCTCGAGGGTCATGGTCTTGAACAGCGAGGCCGTGCGGGGCTTGACCGCCCCCTTGGCCTTGGGATCATCGGGCACCTCCCCCAGCTGGACGTAGGGCCCGTAGCGACCGGCTTTGGCATAGACCGTCAGGCCGCTCTCGGGATCGGTGCCCAGCTCACGGTCGCCACTCGGAGCTGCCACCAGCTCGAGGGCTCGCTCGACGGTGAGGTCGTCAGGAGCCAGGTCGTCGGGGATCGACGCCTTCTCTTCTCCCCGCTGCACGTAGGGCCCGTAGCGTCCGACCCGCACCAGCACGTCGACGCCGTCGGCGTCGGTCCCGATGGGGATCGAGTTGACCTCGCGAGCGTCGATCTCATCGAGGTGGCCCGACACCATCTCCTTGAGCCCGGGCGACTGGTCGTCGCCGAAGTAGAAGCGGCTGAGCCAGGGCACCGACTCGGCCCGGCCACCGGCGATCTCGTCGAGATCGTCCTCCATGCGAGCGGTGAAGGCGTAGTCGACCAAGTCGGCGAAGTGCTGCTCGAGCAATGTCACCACGGCGAAGGCGGTGAAGCTCGGCACCAGGGCCGTGCCCTTCTTCCAGACGTAGCCCCGGTCCTGGATGGTTCCGATGGTCGCCGCGTAGGTCGACGGTCGGCCCACACCGAGTTCCTCGAGTCGCTTCACCAGACTGGCCTCGGTGAAGCGAGCCGGCGGCGAGGTCTCGTGGCCCTTGGCCTCGGCGGCCTCGGTGTGGATGCCGTCACCCTCGGCCAACGGGGGGAGGCGCCGTTCGGTCGCCTCGGCATCGTCGCCCTCGTCGCGATCCTCGACGTAGACCCGCTGGAATCCTGGGAAGGTCACGATCGTGCCGCTGGTCGCGAACTCGACGGCCCGACCCGACGGCGACGAGCCACCCAGGCGGACCGAGACGGTTTCGCCCACCGCGTCGGGCATCTGGGAGGCCAACGTTCGCTGCCACACCAGCTCGTAGAGCCGACCCTCGGTCGACCCGACCTCGCGGGCTACTTCCTCGGGCGTGCGGAACCGGTCGCCAGCGGGGCGGATGGCCTCGTGGGCCTCCTGGGCGTTCTTGACCTTGCTGGCGTAGACCCGGGGGGCGTCGGGGACGTACTCGGCGCCGAACCGCTCGGCGATGGTCGACCTCGCCGCGGCGATCGCAGTGTCGGACAACGTCGTCGAGTCGGTTCGCATGTAGGTGATGTAGCCGCCCTCGTAGAGGGTCTGGGCCGCCCGCATGGCCGCCGCCGAGCTGAGGCGGAGCTTGCGTCCAGCCTCCTGTTGAAGGGTGGAGGTGATGAACGGCGCAGCCGGCCGGCGCCGGTAGGGCTTGCGTTCGACCGAAGTCACGGCCAGGTCGACCCCGGCCAGCTCCTCGGCCAACGCGGTGGCCTGGACCTCGTCGAGCACCACCAGGTCGGCCTTGGCCACCACTCCGGCCTCGGTGAAGTCCTTTCCGGTCGCCAGGCGACGACCGTCGAGGGCGACCAATGTGGCGTCGAAGCCCACAGACCGGTCGGCACTGGTGGCGAAGGTGCCCTCGACGTCCCAGTAGCTGGCCCGGTGGAAGCGCATGCGCTCGCGCTCGCGCTCGACCACCAGGCGGGTGGCCACGCTCTGCACCCGGCCAGCCGACAGGCGAGGCAATACCTTCTTCCAGAGGACTGGGCTGACCTCGTAGCCGTAGAGGCGGTCGAGGATGCGCCGAGTCTCCTGGGCATCCACCAGTCGCCGGTCGAGCTCGCGGGGCTCGGCGATCGCCGCATCGATGGCCGAGCGGGTTATCTCGTGGAACACCATCCGGCGCACCGGCACCCGAGGGTTGAGCACCTCCATCAGGTGCCAGGCGATCGACTCACCCTCGCGGTCCTCATCAGTCGCGAGGTAGACCTCGCTGGCGTCGGCCACGAGCTTCTTGAGCTTGGCGACCTGTTCCTTCTTCTCCCGGGACACCACGTAGAGCGCCTTGAAGTCGTTGTCGACGTCGACCCCCACCCGGGCCCAGGACTCGCCCTTGTACGCGGTGGGGACGTCGGCCGCGTTGCGAGGCAGGTCGCGGATGTGCCCGATCGAGGACTCGACCACGTAGTCGTCGCCGAGGAACCCGGAGATCGTCCGGGCCTTGGCCGGCGACTCGACGATCACCAGGGGCTTGGGCACGGGGCTACAGGCAAGGCGTCCGCCCCACCGATGTCAAACAGAGGCGGGCTGGGTCCGCACGAAGACCTGGTTGGCGACAGTGGCCCCGAGGGTGCGGTCCTGACCGTCGACCCGCACCACGAGCGGCCCGTCGAAGGGGTGCTTCTCACGCACCTCGACGGTCACCCCCGGCCGCACACCGAGGGTGTCGAGGAAGGCCACCACCTCGGGATCGGTCGAGCCGGGAACGGCGACCGTGGCCACGTCGCCGGGCTCGAGCTCGTAGAGCGGGGGCATCTCGGGGATGTCGAGCGCCTCCCGAGGCGGGATGGGGAAGCCATGGGGGCACGAGTCGGGCCGGTCGAGGGCCAGGAAGAGACGGTCCTCGACCTCTTGGGGCAGCTCGTGCTCGAAGTTGGCGGCCAGGCGGTCGGCCTCGTTCCAGGCATAGCCCAACATGTCGGCCAAGAACCGCTCGACGATGCGGTGCCGGCGGATGGCGCCAACGGCCATGGCCCGGCCGACCTGGGTCAACATGACGCCGTGGTAGGGCTCGTGGTCGAGCAATCCCCGCTCGGCCAGCTTCTTGACCGTCACCGTGACCGTCCCGGGGGCCAGGCCCAGCGCGTCGGCAATGGTGCCGGTATGGGCCTCGGGCTGGTCGCGCGTCAACCGATAGATGGTCTTGAGCAGCTCACGCTCGGACTTGGTGATCGGGATGTCGACCATGGGAGGTTTCGCGTTAGTTGAAGATGGGATTCGCGTGAGGATATCCGTGGTCAGATCGATGGAAACCTCGCCGGTCATTCAGGCCTCCGACCTTGGCGTCGCGGTGACGGTCCGCAGGTAGACGTAGCCCACCGCGCCGGACAGCACGCTGCCGGCGACGATGCCGATCTTGGCCGCGCCGGCCAGACCCTCGTCGGTGAACGAGATGCTGGTGATGAACAGGGCGACGGTGAAGCCGACGCCGGCGATGATCGACACGCCGAACATGTCCTTCCACCGGGCCCCGGTGGGGATCCGGCCGACGCCGGCCCGGCACGCCAGCCAGGTGAAGCTGAACACCCCGAGCGCCTTGCCCACGAACAGCCCCAACGCCACGCCAACAGCCACCTGCGGCGCTCCGGGCTCGGACAGCGCGTCACCCGACAGCCGCACCCCGGCGTTGGCCAGGGCGAAGACCGGGACGACCAGGAAGCTGGTCCACGGGTTGAGCGTGGCCACCAGGCGTTCGAGTGGGCTCTCGCTCTCGACGGCCAAGCGGCTCACCTCCCGGAGCCGGGACTCGTTCTCCTCGAACTCACGTTGCTCGAGGACCTGGTCGTCATAGGTCCGGTCGATCCCGTCGATGAGACGCCGGGCCCGGCGACCGAAGTGTCGAGGGTCGTGAAAGGCCCAAGCCGGCGTGATGAAGCCGAAGGCCACACCGGCCAGGGTCGGCTCGACGCCGGCCCAGTCCAGGGCCAACCAGCACGCCACGCCCAGCAAGACATAGGGGACCAGCGATCGGACGTGGGCCCGAGCCAGCAGCGAGGTCACCACCACGACGAGCACCGCGCCGGCCAGCCAGCCGAACTCGATACCGGTCGAATAGAACACGGCGATCACGAGGATGCCGCCGAGGTCGTCGGCGATGGCCAGGGTGAGCAAGAAGAGCCGAGCGGCCATCGGCACCCGCCGGCCGAGGAGGGCCAGGATCCCCACGGCGAAGGCGATGTCAGTGGCCACCGGGATACCGAAGCCCTTCTGGCCGGGCTGGCCGGCGTTGATGGCCAGGAAGATGGCCACCGGCACCAGCATCCCGCCGAGCGCTCCGATGACCGGGACCGCGGCGGCCTTGGGGTCGCGCAACTCCCCCAGAACCAGCTCACGCTTGATCTCGAGGACCACGACGAAGAAGAAGAACGTCATGGCCACGTCGTTGACGAACTCGTGCAAGGTCCACTCGAGATGCACCAGCCCCCCGAACTGGAGGTCGATCACCGTGGACCACAGGGCCTCGTAGCCACCCCGCCACGGCGAGTTGGCCCAGACCATGGCCACGATGGCGGCGACGAGGAGCACGGTGCCGCCCGCCGTCTCGATCCGCATGAACTGCTGGGCCGGACGGACGAAGGCCCGAGGCACGAACCGGTCCGACTGGCTCCAGGTATGGCGCAGCGGGGCGCCGTCCTCGACTTCGGGCAGTTCGTCGTCGGGTCGCTCTTCGGGGGCGACGATGGCCATGGCGCCAGCCTGTCCTTGCTCGCGAACGGCTCGATGTCGGCTTTGTGAACGCTCTATGACATGGCCCGGGGCCGCCCGGCCTGGGTGTCAGCAGCCGTCGGTACGGTGACCGGGGTGGACCTCGAGTCGGTGGTGCGGGCCCGGTCGACCGAGGGCCAGCTCGTCGACCTGGCTCGTCTCCCCGCTCGCCCGGCTCGCTTCGGCCAGCTGGATCGACCCCTCCCCGACGCCATCGCCGAACGCCTCCCCGACGGCGGCCTCTGGGCCCACCAAGCCGAGACCATCGACCTCGTGCGGGCCGGCCGCTCGGCGGTGGTCGTAACCGGCACCGCCTCGGGTAAGTCGCTGTGCTTCCAAGCCCCCATCGCCGAAGCGGTCGCTGGGTCCGACGACTCGCCGCCGGGCACCGCGCTGATGCTCTACCCCACCAAGGCACTGGCCCACGACCAGCTTCGAGCGCTCGGCCAGCTCGACTTCCCCGGGCTGGTGGCGGTGGCCTACGACGGCGACAGCAGCACCGAGGAGCGAGCGTTCGCCCGTCGGCACGCGTCGGTGCTGCTGACCAACCCCGACATGCTCCACGCTGGGATCCTTCCGGTCCACGGCCGCTTCGCCGATTTCTTGACCGGCCTGCGCTACGTGGTCATCGACGAGTTGCACACCTATCGCGGCGTGTTCGGCACCCATGTGGCCCACCTCCTGCGCCGGCTCCGGCGACTGTGCGCGGCGTACGGGTCGAGCCCGACCTTCGTGTGCTCGTCGGCCACCTTGGGCCGGGCCGGAGCGTTGGCCAGCGTCCTGTGCGGCCTGCCGGTCGAGCCCGTGACCGACGACGGGGCACCCCAGGGCGAGCGCCTCGTGGCCCTGTGGAACCCGCCACTGCTCGACACCGACACCGGCGCCCGCCGTTCGGCCCATGCCGAGACGGCATCGCTGGTCGCCGCCCTGGTGGCCAACGACCACCGGACCGTGGCCTTTTGTCGGAGCCGGCGGGCCACCGAGGTGGTGGCGGCCGCCGCCCAACGACTGGTGCCGGTCGAGCGGGCCAGCGCCATCCGTCCCTACCGGGGCGGCTACCTGGCCGAAGAGCGTCGTCAGATCGAAGACGAACTCTTCGGCGGCTCGCTCCAAGCGGTGGTGGCCACCAGCGCCCTCGAGCTGGGCATCGACGTCGGCACCCTCGACGCCTGTGTGCTCGACGGCTTCCCGGGCACGGTCGCCTCGATGTGGCAGCAGATCGGGAGGGCCGGACGCTCGACCCGACCATCGCTGGCCGTCGTCGTGGCCGGCGCCGACCAGCTCGACCAGTGGTTCATGGCCCATCCCCACGAGTTGCTCACCCGGCCCCCCGAGCCGGTGGTGATCAACCCGGCCAATCCCGACGTGGTCGACCCCCACTTGGCGTGTGCGGCCTACGAGGCCCCGCTGACCGAAGCCGACGAGCAGTGGTGGGGCGACATCCTCGACGATGGCGTGCGCCGCCTGGTCCACGACGACGTGGTGGCGATTCGTGACGGCCGGGCCTTCTGGTCGGGACGAGGGACCCCGGCCCAACGGGTCGGTCTGCGCCGAGGGTGGGCCGAGGAGTTTGTGGTCGTCGACCCCGACGACCGCCTGATCGGCACCGTCGACGGTGCTCGAGCCTTCAGCTCGGTGCACCCCGGCGCGGTGTACCTGCACCAGGGCCGGGCCTGGAAGGTCGACCAGCTCGACCTGGCCGACCACGCGGCCCGGGTCAGTCCTACCGACGGCGACGAGTACACCCAGGTGCGCAGCGAGGTCGATATCCGCCTGCTCGAACTCGAGGCCGACGCGCCCGCAGGCCGAGCCGAGCTCTACCTCGGATCGGTCGAGGTCAGCGAGCAGGTCACCGGCTACCAGCGCCGCGACTCGACCTCGGGGGCACTCCTCGGCACCGTCGCCCTCGACCTGCCTGCGACCCGCCTGGTGACCCGGGCCTTCTGGTGGGTGCTGGGGCCGGAGTTGCTGGCCCAGGCC
Source organism: Actinomycetes bacterium (assembly GCA_031399525.1). Lineage (GTDB taxonomy): Bacteria > Actinomycetota > Acidimicrobiia > Acidimicrobiales > CADCSY01 > JANNNX01. The sequence goes on from JANNOZ010000016.1 coordinate 30,442, forward strand.
GGACTGGCCGAGGGCCGCTGGCCCGGCGCGCTGCACGCGTTCGAGCACGCAGCCATCGGCATGCTGCCCCTATTCACCATCTGTGACCGCTGGGATGTGGGCGGGGTGTCCACCCCACTCCAGGCCGATACCCGCAAGCCCACGATCGTGATCTACGACGGCTACCCGGGCGGCGCCGGCATCGCCGAGTTGGGCTTCGCCGCCAGTGTCGGGCACCTGGCCGCCACCCGCCAGGCCATCGCCGGATGCCCGTGCCACGACGGGTGCCCGTCGTGCGTCCAGTCACCCAAGTGCGGCAACCTCAACGAGCCGCTCGACAAGGCCGGCGCCCTGGCCTTGCTCGACGCCGTATTGGGCTAGTCGCCCCGATTCGGCGGAGGAGGGGCCGCCACCTCGACTCGCATGGTCACCGTGTCTTCGAGGGTGACGTCGCCCACCAGGGCACCGACCACCGGGACATCGGTGGGTGCCCGATAGCGGACCCTGACCTCGACCTGGCTGCCCTCGGCGGCCCGACCGACCACGGTGACGGTGACCCGGTCGTCGATCAGGCCGGTCGACGAACCCAGCACTGCGGCTCGCACCGATGCCGGGTCGGCACTCACCGCGGCCTGACGAGCACCGGCCCGAGCCCCGTGGGTGACGAGCAACTGGTCGCGCACGATGAGGGTGACCTGCACGAGAGCCAGGGCCAGCACGGCGAGGAGGGGCAAGACCAGCGCCACCTCCACCGCCGCCTGGCCGTGCTCTCGGGTCGGACGGGGCCCGAGCGTCACTTGACCATGTCGATGATGCGGTCGAACACGGCGTCGAGCAGCTTGCCCAGCTTGTTGGAGTCTTTGGCCCAGGCCACCAGGAGCAGGGCCACCGCGGCCGCCCCCAAGAGGACCAGGGCGTATTCGGCCGACGTCTGACCGTCGTCGGGGCGGAGGCGACGGCTGAGCGCGAGATGGAGACGAACGGACAGTGCGAGCAACGACATGGATGAGCCCTTCTGGGTGACCGCCGGACGTCGACGGATCGGTGGTGGAGGCCGGCCGCTCAGTGCAGGGAGCGGAACGAACCGGCGAGCAGGGGCACCACGGTCAGCAGCGCGAAGGCGGGGAGGATGCAGCACACCAGGGGGAAGAGGAGCTTGACCGGCACCCGGCGGGCGTCGGCCTCGGCTCGACGACGGCGGTCGGACCTCACCTCGTCGGCCAGGCGCCCCAAGCGGTCGAGCACGGGGGCGCCGTAGCGCTCGCTGGCCGCCAACGCGGCGACCAGGGGACGGACCGGCTCTCCCAGGGTGGGGACCAGGCCGGCCAGGGCATCGGCCAAGGGCCGGCCCACGTCGACCTCAGCGGCGACGTCGAGCAGGGCGGCGGCGATGGGCTCAGGAGCCCGTCGCCCCACCGCAGGCACGGCCAGCGCCACGGTGAGCCCGGCCGAGGCGCACAGCACGAAGAGGTCGACCACCTCGGGGAGGACTCGGACCACATCGTCGGCCGATCGTCGGGCCTGGCGTCCCCGACGCCAGCCGGGCACGGCCCAGGCCACCGCCGCGACTGCGGGTCCGGCGAGCAGGTGGACCGGGATGGCGACGAGGCCGGCGACCACGGCCAGGCCGGCACGTCGGCGATCGCTGGCCGGTCGACCGACGAGCGCACATGCCACCCCGCCGAGTCGGTCGACGACAGCCAGGGTCACGACGACGGGTGCGGTTGTTCGTGGGCGATCGGTGGGCCGGGCGACGAGCTGGAGGATGCGGTCGGGCCGGGGCCGCCAAGCCCAGGCCGCGGCGCCCAGGAGCACAGCCCAACCGCCGGTGACGGCCACCGCCAGCGCACTCACATCTCGACCCGAGCTATTCGCTGCATCCACCAGGCCCCGATGCCATCGAGGCCGAGGCCCACCACCAGGCAGGCCCACCCGGCCGACGTGGTCAACAGGAACGAGGCCGTTCGGTCGTCGGTCGCCAGCGCGAAGCCGGCGAAGGCGAGCGGCGACACGCCAACGACCAGACCCGACAGCCGGGCCTGGGAGCCGAGCGCCCGCACCTCATCGACCACGGCCAGGCGAGCTCGGATGGTCTCGGCCACGCCGTCGATGGCTCGGGCCTGGGCGCCACCCGCCTCGGCGGCCAGGGCCAGGGCGGCGACGGCCAGGCGGACTTCGGGCCCCGGTCGTCGCCGAGCCCACGCGTCGAGGGCATCGACCAGGCCCTGCCCGGCCGCGGTGGCCAGAGCCACTCCGTCTAGGTCGGCGGCCACCCGGGCCGGGCCGCCGCGGGCGGCTTCGCCGATCGCCGTCGGCAAGGCCGCACCCGAGCGCAGGCCCCGGGCGATGGCCTCGAGGGCTTCCGGCAGGCCCCGCACGTAGGCCGCATCCCGCCTCCCCGATTGCGACAGCACCACCCCGGCCGGCGCCAGGCCGGCGACCGCTACCAGCACCACGGCCAAACCCAGTCCTCCGGCCGACCACCCCAGTGCGGCGGCCAACCCGATCGCCACCAGCCAGCTCCGCCACAACACCTCGGGCGAGGCCGGGAGCTCGGCTGCCTCGACCCGGCGAACGAACCACCTCGGTGAGTTCCCGTCGGTCGCTGCGGCGGCGGTCGCTGCGGTGGAGGTCGCCCCGGCCGGCAGCCGGCGCACCAGTCGGGACGCCCGAGTTGCGCCCTGGGCCCGGTCAACCACGGTCGCCCACAACCCGGCTAGGACGGCGACGAGTAGGGCCGATCGGATCATCCCGCCACCACCCAGGCCGGGTCGGCCCGAGGCGCGCCCAAGCGCCGAGGCCCACGCCGGGGCACGCGGATCAGCCCGTCGAGCCCAGCCAGCGTGTGCACCGTGAGGGCACCGGGGGCATCGCCAGGGGTACCCACCTCGGCCACCTCCACCACTTGGCGACGTCCGTCGGCCAGCCGGGCCACCTGGATCACCAGGTCGATCGCCGCGGCGATGTGCTCGCGCACCACGTCGATGGGTAGGGCCGTCGAGCCCATCGACACCATCACCTCCCGGCGACGCAGGGCGTCGACCGGCGAGTTGGCGTGGCAGGTCGACAGCGAGCCCTCGTGGCCCGTGTTCATGGCCTGGAGCATGTCGAGGGCCTCGGCTCCTCGGACCTCGCCCACCACCAGCCGGTCGGGCCTCATGCGCAGCGCGTTTCGGACCAGGGCCCGGACCGAGACCTCGCCCACGCCCTCGGCGTTGGCCGGCCGGGCTTCGAGGCGCACCACGTGGGCGGCACCGAGCCGTAGCTCGGCCGCGTCTTCGACGGTGACGATCCGCTCTCCGGTCGGGATCGACCGGGCCAGCGTGTTGAGCAAGGTGGTCTTGCCCGCCCCGGTGCCGCCCGAGACGAGCACGTTGAGCCGCCCGTCGATGGCCCAGGCCAGCAGCTCGGCCACCCCTTTCGGGCACACGTCAGCCAGCTCGATGAGGCGGGTCCCGAAGCGCCGGATGGTGAGGCACGGCCCGTCGACGGCCAGAGGCGGCACCACCGCGTTGACCCGTGATCCGTCAGCCAGACGGGCGTCGACCAGGGGCGAGGTGCGGTCGGCCCGCAGACCGAGAGGCCCGACGATGCGCTCGACGAGGAGGGCCACCTGGGTCGGCCTCAGATCGAGTGCGGTGCGCTCCAGTCGGCCGTGGCGCTCGATCCAGACGTCGCCGGTGCCATTGACCATGACCTCGCTCACCGCCGGGTCGGCCAGCAGGGCGTCGAGCGGGCCCAAGCCTCGCACCTGGGCGGTGACGTCCTCGATCAGCCGGGCCACCGTGGCGTCGTCGAGCAAGGGCGACTCGTCTCGGGCCAGGCGGGCCACAGTTGGGCCGAGGTCGCCGTCGACCAGCGCGGCGGCCGATGCCTCGGCCAAGAGGCGGGCGTGGACCCGCTGGCCCAACCCCTCAGGCGGCATGACGCAGGGCTCGGCCGAGGCCTTTGGGTAGGCGGGAGGCCAGGATCCCGGCGTCGACTGCTCGGGCCACGGCCGGGTCGACCCGCACCACGGCTCGCACCGGCACACCCAGCACGTCTTCGACGTCTCCGGCCCGCAACGAGCGCCCCGGCTCGTCGACCAGCACCACGCCAGTCGGGCGGATCGCCGTGGTCACCGCCCGCCGCAACGCCAGGTAGCACGGGCGCAGCACCAGCAGCGACACGCTCGCCGAACCAGCCACGGCCAGGCCCACGCCGGTGGGGCCAACCCCGCAGTCGGCCACGGCCGGACGACCGTCGGAACCGAGCAGAGCACCCAAGAGCTCGGCCCGGCGGTTCGCACCGACTGGCAGCGGGTCATGACCCAGCGGCAGCACCCTCAGCCCGGCGGGCCCCTCTACCTCGAGTCGGCCGAGGGCGTCGGTGGGTACGTCCTCGCCGGCGGCCAGCCACTCGGCCAGGCCGGGTCCGGGTGGTTCGGCCAGCCCGAGCACGGCAGGCACGTCGCCGGCCAAGTCGGCGATCACCGCCCCTCGGGCCGCATGGCGAGCGAGGAGACAGGCGACGGAGACGGCCACGACCGTGGTCCCGCTGCCGCCTTTGACCGACCAACAAGCCACCAACATTGACCACTCCCTGGGCGCGACGAAACAGAGCCGGGGGAGCGGAGGGCGCACGGTAGCCATGGCGGAAGGGCCGCCGCAAGGGTCGCCGGGTGGCCTCCTAGCCTGACCGGCGGTGGACGCGGCCTTCTTCGACCTCGACAAGACGGTGATCGCCCGGGCCTCGTTGGTCGCGTTCGGCCCCACCCTCTACCGGGCCGGGTTGCTCAGCCGGTGGCCGCTCATCCGATCGCTCTACGACCAGGTCGTCTTCCGCTACCTCGGCGCCGACGAAGCCCGCCTCGAACGGGTTCGCAACGCCGCGCTGGTCCTGACCAAGGGATGGAACCACGACGAGGTCGAGTCGATCGTCATAGAAGCGCTCGAGTCCGTCATCGAACCGATCGTCTATGACGAAGCCCTCGAGTTGATTCGCCAGCACCGGGCCGACGGCCATCTGGTGGTCATCGTGTCGGCCTCCCCCGAGGAGATCGTCGTGCCCCTCGCTCGCTACCTGGGCGCCGATGCCGCCATCGGTAGCCGGGCTCAGCTCGACGAGCTCGGTCGATACAACGGCGAGGTCGAGCGCTACGCCTACGGCCCGGCCAAGGTCGACGCCATCGAGGAGCTGGCCGCCGAGCGGGGCATCTCGCTGGCCACTAGCTGGGCCTACTCCGACTCGGCCACCGACTTGCCCATGCTCTCGGCGGTGGGCCACCCGGTGGCGGTGAACCCCGACCGGGCGCTGGCTCGGGTGGCCAGGGAACGGGGGTGGGAGATCAGACGGTTCGTGCACCCAGTGAGGCTGCGGGACCGGGTGCCCATGCCCGGCCCGGCTACCACGGCCACGGCCGGCGGCGGACTCGGCTTGGTCGTGGTGGCCGGGGTGACCTGGTGGTGGTGGTCGAGGCGCCGTCCGGCGCCGAGCCGACTCAGACCTGCTGGAGCCGGCGGGCGACGGCCACGCCGAGGACGATGAGGACGACGAGAACGAGGAGCTTCTTCATGGTCGGCACGCTACCCGGGTCGACCCTCGGTAAGGTCCGACCGTGGACGACGAGCAGCTCCTCGCCAACCTCACGACGACGTTCGACGGGGCGGCGGCGGTCATTTCGCGCATCCAACCCGACGAGCTCTGGGACCCCACGCCTTGCGAAGGCTGGGACGTGGCTCGGCTGCTGGCTCATCTGGTCGGGGTGCAACGGCGGTGGACCATGGCCGCGGCGACCGGGGTCGGAGGCGCCCGAGGATGGGGCGACGAGCTGGGCGACGACCCCCATGCCACCTACGTCGCCGTCTCGGCCGAGGCGCTAGCTGCCTGGCAAGCCCCCGGGGCCCTCGACCAAGAACTGACCATGCCGTTCGGGACCATTCCGGCTCGAGTCGGCGCCGGGATCCTGTTCGTCGAGATCCTGGTCCACACCTGGGATCTGGCGGCAGCCACCGCGCAGGACGACGCCATCGACCCGAGGTTGGCCGCCGACGCCCTCGAGTGTGCCCAGGGGTTCGTGACCGACGAAGCCCGAGCCGCCGGCGCCTACGGCCCGCCGCTGGCGGTGGCCGACGACGCGCCGGTCGACGCCCAGCTGCTGGCCTTCCTGGGCCGCCAGCCCATCGCCTGAGATCAGCCAAACCGGCGGGACGATCACACGCTCGCCCGACGGGCGACGATCACACGCTCGCCCGACGGGCGACGATGTTCAGCCGGACGTAGTCGAGGCTGCGGCTGGGGAGGTGGGCGGCCACCTCAGCCACGAACGCATCGTGGCCCTCGGGCGGGAGTCGTTCGAGGTGGGCCCCGAGGACGACCGTGGCCAGGAACTCCCGGAACTCGGCGTCGGTGGCAAACGGGGTGGGCTCGTCGTGCAGCCACACCTGGGCGTCGGTGAAACCAACGGCGGCGAGGCGGCGCTCGGTCTCCTCGACCCCGGCGTAGGTCCACGGGCCGGTCCATCCGTCGCCTACCTGGGCCAGCGCGTCGGTGACCGAGGCGATGTTCCCGGCACCGCCACACTGCACCACCAGCTGTCCCCCCGGGCTCAGCACGGCGGCCAGATGGGCGAAGAGGGCGTCGTGGTCAGCGATCCAGTGGAAGGTGGCGGTGGAGAACACCGCGTCGATCGGGCCGATGACCTCGACCGGCAGCGGAGCGGCCAGGTCAGCGTGCACGTAGCGGACCCGATTGCCATATGGGGCCAGGCGGGTACGGGCCTGGCCGAGCATGGCGGCCGAGCCGTCGAGGGCGACCACGGTGGCATCGGGCAACCGAGCGAGGAGCTGCTCGGTGACCCGACCCGACCCACAGCCGGCGTCGAGCACGGCACCGACGCCGTCGGGATCGAGCCGGTCGAGCACGACCGACCCCCACGTGGCCTGCGGGTTGGCAACGCGGTCGTAGCTGGAGGCGTCCCACTCGCGCGAGCCCCCGCTCTCGCTCACGCCAGATCCGCCCGCAGGTGGGTCAGGACCCGAACGAGGGCCCCATCGGTCACCGGCGAGCTGTGCGCCAGATCACGATCGATGGCGGCCACCCAGGCGGGCAGCGTAACGGCGTAGCAATCGATGGGCCCCTCCGCCGACTCGACGATCTCTCGCAACGGATCGTCATCGTCGGGCTCGAAGGACGGGAGCTCGATGGTGGGCACCACCGGGATGAGGGGGGCCAGGGCCTGGGCGTGGAGGGCGAAGCGGCGGGCATCGGTGGCCACTCGCACCTTGGTCGGGGCATCGGCGATGGCTGTCACCCACCCGCCCATGCGCTGGTAGAGGCGCCGAGCCACCCAGTGGTGGCGGCCCACCACGACGCCGTGTTGGAGGAGGGTGCGGGGACGGTTCGTGGTCATCGGTCGTACCGGTTGGTGATGGGCAGGCGCCGGTCGCGCCCGAAGGCCTTGGGGGTCACCCGCACCCCGGGCGGGGTCTGGCGTCGCTTGTACTCGGCCACATCGACCAGCCGGGTGATGCGAGCCACCAGGTCGGGGTCGAACCCGTCCTCGTCGATCATCTCGGCTCGGGTCCGGTCGCCCTCGACGTAGGCCTCGATGATGGGGTCGAGCACCTCGTAGGGCGGCAGCGACTGGTCGTCGCGCTGGTCTGGGCGCAGTTCGGCCGAGGGGGCCTTGGTCAACACGTCGGCGGGGATGACCTCGCGTCCGGCCCGCTCGTTGACCCGATGGGACAGTTCGTAGACGGTGAGCTTGGGCAGGTCCTTGATGACGGCGAAGCCACCGGCCGAGTCGCCGTAGAGGGTGAAGTAGCCGACGGCCAGCTCGCTCTTGTTGCCGGTGGTGAGGACCATCCACCCGAACTCGTTGGACAAGGCCATGAGGGTCAGGCCCCGAACCCGGCTCTGGATGTTCTCCTCGGTCAGGTTGGGGGCCCGCTCGCCGATGCTGGGGGCGAGCATCGACCCGAAGGCGTTCACTGCGGCCTCGATAGAGATGGTCCGGTAGTCGATGCCGAGTGCATCGGCCAGGGCGGCGGCGTCGTTTCGGGAACCAGCGCTCGAGTAGCGAGAGGGCATCGACACGCCATGCACGTGGTCGGGGCCCAGGGCGTCGGTCGCGATGGCGGCGACCAGCGACGAGTCGATGCCACCGGAGAGGCCGATGACCACATCGGCGAACCCGTTCTTGTGGACGTAGTCGCGGGTGCCGAGCACCAGGGCCTCGTACACCTCGTCTCGGGGGTCGAGCAGGGGCGCGACGCTCGGGGGCAGAGGTTCGAGGGCAGCGCTGGTGGGCTCGGACGGGGCGGGCGTCACCCGGATCACCGGAAGGGTCGTGGCGGCGTCGGCTCGGGTCGGCACGTCGACGTCGACCACCAGCGCCTCAGGCCGGAACTGGGCGGCCCGGGCGACGACCTCGCCTCGAGCGTCGAGGATCAGCGACCCGCCGTCGAAGACCAGTTCGTCCTGGCCGCCCACCTGGTTGACGTAGAGCAGGGGGACGCCGGCGGCCCGAGTCCGCTCGGCCAGCATGGCGGCCCGCTCGCCCAGGCGTCCGCCATAGAAGGGCGAGGCGTTGAGGGTGACGATCAGCTCGGCGCCGGCTGAGGCCTGGGCGGCTACGGGTCCGTCGACCAGCCACACGTCCTCGCAGATGGCCACGCCCACCCGTGCCCCGGCCACGACGTAGAGCGGCTGGTCCGGCGGGCCCGGCTCGAACCAGCGCTCCTCGTCGAACACGGCGTAGTTGGGCAGGAGCTGCTTGCGGTAGATGCCGTGGACCTGGCCGTGGGCGCAGATGGCGGCGGCGTCGTAGCGGCGGCCCTGCTGGTCGACATCGACGAAGCCGACGACCGTGGCGCAGGCCGTGGTGGCCGACGCCACTCGGTCGAGGGCCCGGCGGTTGTCGGCGACAAAGCCGGGTTTGAGCACGAGGTCTTCGGGCGGATAGCCAGTGATGGCCAACTCACCGAACACCGCCAGCTCGGCGCCAGCTGCTTCGGCCTCCGCCAGCTCTCCCAGGAGGATGGCCACGTTGCCGTCGAGGTCGCCCACCACCGGGTCGAGTTGACCCAGGAAGACCCGAAGCCGGCGCACCCAGGAAGGTTACGAGGTGGCCAGGACACCCGACCGGAGCAGGGCGGGCCTGGTCACCAACCCAAGAAGCTCAGGGCATAGAGCACGGTGACGCTCACCCAGAGGCACAGCGTCCGGGTAACGATTGGCCACACCTCGACTCGGTTCGTTGGAGCAACCGTCACAGCCCGGCTACTCAAGGCAAAGATCGCCACCATCGAGATGAGGAGGCCCAACACGATGCCCCCCAAGACTGGATGATCCGGGGCCAGATACAGGAAGCGTTCCACGGTCAACGCAACGACAACCGCAACCTGCAGAGCCACGTACATGAGCAGAACGATGAGACACCACCGCCAGGCCGTACGCAGGAACTCCGGCCTAGGCATGGCTCGGCGAACACTACGACGTAGCCATTTAGGCCACAAGCATTGTCTATTGAGGAAAGCCCACCTGGCGGCGACCTGCCCGAGGGCAGCCTTCCTATCCCAACCTGTTACCGGGTCGTGCAACAGTCCCACGCTCGAGAAGGCTCGCCGCACCGACTGCCACGGGGCCGACCAACCAACCCGTGAATCCGGGAGTGAGACTCGCGGTCGAGTGCCAATCGCTCGCCAACGACCACCATTGCCACGTCAGGACAGACGCGACGACGACTCCAATCGCTGCGACGAACATCGGCGTTCTGATTGCGAGCGCGTACACGACTAAGGTTGGCGCCGCCCAAAACGTAACTTGCGCAAGGGCTGCGGGAAACGAGTCAACCCCCAGCGAAGCCTCGGGTATCTGACGAATCCAAAGGACGAGGCTTGCAATCAGGACAGTTAGAGCACATATCACCGCCTTGACGGAGAAGATCCCAGCTCTTGCAGACGGGCGTGTTCGTTTCACATCCCGCCATTCACTTTGTATGTCATACGCCTTTACCTTCTGTATGCCGCGGTCTACAGCACTGCGCCTTGCCCCAAGTGTTGATTACGACGACAAACCAGCCGGTGCACACCTTTTCTGAAACCCATGCAATGGTCGACTCATAGTCGCTCGCGTTCTTCTAAGCATGAGGAGTTGGCTTACTTGACGGGCACCATTCGCCAAGAGGCAAGGAAGCAAGCGCCGAGCTACAGACCGCTCGTCTGCACACAGCTCTCGGCTGGCATCGTCGGGCACTTCCGCCCTTTGCATTGGTCTGCTCGTCCGACTGCAGTCGGTCACCGTCTACCAGTACGAGTTGAACACGACCACCTCGTGCCCACCGTGTTCCCGCAGGTAGGCCTCAGACTCCCTCACTCCTGAGCTCGCAACTATTCGCTCGGAGAGATCGTCCAAGATCCCAGTGAACATGTGCTCAGGGTCGATGCGATCCTGGCCGAGGCCCCGATAGCGATAGATGATCGAGCCTCGAAGAGGCGAAGGTCTCGAGGCAGGATACTCCAGCTCAAAGAGCAGGTCGTCGGCATCCATGCGAACGTCGACCAGCATCGCTGTATCAGGATTCCAGTCGATCCCAGGGCCGTGGTCCCTCGCATACTCCAGAAAGAGTTCGGGCCAGGTTTTGCTTCTCTGAACCACGGCGGAATCGTACCGTCGGTGGCTCGACCCGGCCGTCGCCGAGCGGACGGCTGCTCTGCGGGTCAGACTGGGGGTGCGGGCGGAGCGAAGTGGGGCGCGCCCGGGGCCTGACCCGGCGCCGGGCGCGTCGGCCCGCCCGAGCACACTGGTGGGGTGGCGTTCCCCTCGGTGCTCGAAGGCGCAGTCGAAGCGTCCGCCGCGCCCGACGACGTCCGAGTGGCGTTGGCCCGGTTGGGCGACACCCATCCGGCGCTGGGTGACGAACTGGCCAGCGACGCCGACCTGAAGGCCGCGGTGGTGGGCCTGTGCGCAGCCAGTCGCTCGCTGACCCGCACCCTGGTCGTCGACCGCCGGGCCCTCGACGTGCTCCGCCACCTCGGCACCCCCGTGGCCGTGGCCGGAGCCGTCGACGAGCACGACCTGGCCCGCCTCAAGCACCGAGAGCTCCTGCGTATCGCCGCTCGGGACATCACCGGCACCGACGACCTCCCCGCCACCACCGCCGCCCTCTCCGATCTGGCCGCTGCGGTCCTGGCCGCCGCCAGTCGATTGGCGGGCGAGGACGCCGAGGCCCTTGCCGTCATCGCCATGGGCAAGCTGGGCGGCGCCGAGCTCAACTACGCCAGCGACATCGACATCCTCTTCGTGGCCCCCGACGGCCACGACATCCGCCGGGCCGACACCGCGGCCCGAGAGATCATGCGCATCGCCCGCCGAGGCTTTCGGATCGACGCCACCCTGCGCCCCGAGGGCCGCAACGGGGCGCTCACCCGCAGCGTCGCCGCCTACGAGACCTACTGGTCGCGCTGGGCCGAGCCGTGGGAGTTCCAGGCCCTGCTCAAGGCCCGGCCGGTCGCCGGCAACACCGAGCTGGGCGCCGCCTTCGCCGACGTCGCGGCCGAGCACCTCTGGGCCAAGGCGTTCAGTGCCGACGAGCTGCGTTCGCTGCGCACCCTCAAGGCCCGAGCCGAAGCCGAGGTGGCCCGGGCCGGACTCGACGGCCGAGAGATCAAGCGCGGCGCCGGCGGCATCCGCGACATCGAATTCACCGTGCAGCTCCTCCAACTCGTCCACGGTCGCCACGACCCCGACCTGCGCTCGCCGACCACCCTGGTGACCCTGGCCGAACTGGGGCGGGCCGGCTACATCGCCAGCGAGGACGCCGCCGACCTCGACCACGCCTACCGCTTCCTACGCACTGTCGAGCACCGCCTCCAGCTGGTCGACGAGCAACAAGTCCACACCGTGCCCGAGGGGGCCCCGGTCCAAGACCGCATCGCCCGGGGCCTGGGCTACCGATCGGGGGCCGACGCCACCGCCAGAGCCCAGCTGGCCAGCGCCATCGCCGAGACCCGCTCGACGGTGCGGGCCATCCATCAACGGGTCTACTTCCGGCCCCTCCTCGAAGCCTTCGCCGGCGCCCAAGACCTGGCCGAGGTGACCATCGAAGACCGCCTCGCGGCGTTCGGGTTCACCGACGCCGAACGGACCCGCCAGGCCGTGGTCGAGCTGACCCGGGGCCTGTCCCGGCGCTCGCGGCTCATGGCCCAGCTCATGCCGTTGCTGTTGGGTTGGCTGGCCGAGTCACCCGACCCCGACGGCGGCCTGCTGGCCCTGCGCACGCTGGCCTCCGGTGCCCAGCGCTCGACCGAGCTGGCCCGCACCTTCCGCGAGTCACCCGAGAGCGCCCGACGGCTCTGCACCGTGGTGGGCACCAGTGCCCTGGTCGCCGACATCCTGGCCCGCAACCCCGACCTGGTCCCGGCCCTGGGCGACGACCGGGCGCTGGGCCGCCGCGACCGGGCCGAACTGGTCGACACCGCCAGCGCCTTGGTGAGCCGGCGCGACGCCGACCACGTCGACATCGGGCTGCGTCGATTCAAGGAGCGCGAGGTGGCCACCATCGCCGGGCGCGACCTGCTCGGCCGAGCCCGGGTGGCCGAGACCGGTGCCGATCTGGCCGCAGTGGCTGAGGCGGCGGTGGCCGTCGCGCTGGAGGCAGTCGAGCCAACCGTGCCGTTCGCCGTGGTGGCCATGGGCCGTTTCGGCGGGGCCGAGCTGTCCTACGCCTCCGACCTCGACCTGTTGTTCGTCTTCGAAGGCGGCGACGGTGCCGATGACGCCGAGGCCGAGCGGGTGGCCACCTCGTTGCTCCGCCTGGTCACCGGGTCGACCCCGGCCCGACGCATCTTCCAGGTCGACCTCACCCTGCGCCCCGAAGGCCGCCAGGGCGCCTTGGCCCGCACGGTCGAGGCCTACGAGGCCTACTTCGAACGCTGGGCCGCTGTCTGGGAGCGCCAGGCCATGATCCGGACCCGACCGGTGGCCGGCGACCTGGCCCTGGGCCAGCGACTCGTCACCGCCCTGCATCCCCGGGTCTGGGACGACCCGCTCACCTCCGACGACGAGCGGGAGATCCGTCGCATCAAGGCCCGCATCGAACGAGAGCGGATGCCCCGGGGCGACGACCCGGAGTTCCACCTCAAGCTGGGCCGAGGCTCGCTCTCGGACATCGAGTGGTGCGCCCAGCTCTTGCAGCTCCGGCACCGAGTCGAGACGCCGGCGACCCTCACCGCCCTCGAACGCCTGGTCGAAGGTGGCCACCTCGACGGGGAGGACGCCCGGGTGCTGAGCGAGGCCTACCGGTTCTGCGAGCACGCCCGCAACCGCCTCTACCTGGTGCAGGGCCGCCCGGCCGGCTCACTGCCCCCCAACCCCGACGTGCTCGCCGTGCTGGCCCGCTCACTCGAGATGACCCCAGCCGGTCTGCGCGAGCACTACCGGCGACTGACCCGGCGCTCGCGCAACGTGTTCGAGCGCCTCTTCTACGGACGCGACGACGGCCCGCCGGGTTCGCCGACCTGAGCTGTCGACGAAGATGGGGTCATGACCGAGTCCGACGAGGCCCCGGGCACACGGGGGGAGCGAGCCGGGTCGCTACGCACACCCGACGGGATCGTCGTCCCCGCCGCCGCACTGCACTGGCGATTCACTCGTTCGTCCGGAGCCGGCGGCCAGCACGTCAACACCTCAGACACCAAGGTCACCCTGACCCTGGTCGTGGCTGATGCCGATCTCCCCGATGCGGTGGCCGCCCGACTCGTCGCCCGTCACGGGGCGACGGTGCACGTGACCGAGTCGTCCACCCGCTCGCAGTGGCGCAACCGCCAGCGGGCCAGTGAACGCCTCGGCGACCTCATCGACCAGGCCGCCAAGCCCAACCGACCCCGCCGGGCGACGAGGGTGACCAAGGGTTCGATCGAACGCCGCCTGGCCTCCAAGCGCCGCCAGAGCGAACGCAAGGCCGACCGCCGCGCGGTCGGACCCGACGACTGAGCCGTTTCGGCACAACTCGGATGCGACGGCTAGGCCGGGGTGGGATCGCCCTCGGGCTCGGGGAACCGAGGCATGACCTCGGTGGCGAAGAGCTCGAGGCCTCGCATGACCGTCTTGTGGTCGACCTCGCCCCAGGCGAAGCCGATGTTGAGGTTGCGCACACCCGAATCGACGTGCTCCTGCACTAGGGCGGCGACCCCGTCGGGGTCGCCCCACATGCCCATACGGCCAGGCGACGCGCCCGGACCGCCAGGACCACCGGGGCTGGGAGGACCACCTTGCCCGCCACCGCCACCTTCTCGGGGAGCGGCCGCGCCCGGGCCGGAGGGCCGGAACATCTGGGTCGGGTCCTCGCCGGGGTAGTAGTTGGCCATGAGCTCGCCCTGGCGGGCTGCCCACTCGCCGAGGCGGGCGAAGGGACCGGCCACGTTGGCCATGGCCTCCTCGGTCGTGTCGGCGACGTGCACCGCGGTCGGGGTGGTGTTCCACTCCATCGCCAGCTTGATGCGCTCCTCGGAATGTCCGGCGTCGCGCAGCATCTGCTCGTAGCCGGCCAAGCGAGCCTGGATGGCCTCGCTGTCCGGGCCACTGACGAACAGGGAGTAGCCGCGGGCGGCGTAGAGCGGCAGCTTCTCGGGGGCGAAGCCGACGCGCATCACATGCGGGTGCGGCGTGCGGTAGGGCCCAGGCGAGACGCGCTGGAGGACTCGACCCGAGTAGAGCGTGGTCTTGATGTCGAGGGGCTCGCCGTCGTCCTCTTTGTCCCACAGCTCGTGGACGGCATCCATCTGCTCGTCGGTGACCTCATGGGCCGTCTGGATGCGCATGCCGTAGCCGGCGAACTCGCCGGGGATGCCGCCGGCGCCGACGCCCAGGATGTAGCGACCGTTCATCAGCTGGTCGAGGAGGTTGGCCTCCTCGGCGATGCGGGCCGGGTGGTAGAGGGCCGGGATGACCACAGCCGAGGAGAGGTAGGCGTTCTTGAACTGACCACCGAGCCAGGCGCCGAACACCAGCGGAGAGCTGAACGTGTTGTAGCCCGAGAAGTGGTGCTCGGACAGCAGCACCGAGGCGAACCCCAGCTCGTCGGCGTAAAGCGCTTGTTCGATGGTCTCGTCGAGAATGCGCTTGTCGTTCTCGCGCGAGAGGCTGGTCGGGTTGAGGAACATCGAGAACTTCATGGCCGGGCACCGTAGGACAGCTCGTCACGGCGAGCAACGGTTGGTAACGATTTAGGAATGGGGGTCCGAGAACCCCTCGCCGGTGGCGATCGACGACCACACCAACTCGACGACGGGCCGAGCGACCGCGTTGAGATCATCGGACCCACCGAGCGCGACCCGGTTCCCGAGCCACATGACCACGCCCTGGACCAGGTCGGCGAACGCCTCGACATCGACATCGGCCCGGGCCGATCCGTCGGCCACGGCCTGGGCCACCAGCGTGCGCAAGATGTCGCGCTCGGGTTCGATGAACTGGTCGGCGAAGCGCTCGGCCAGGACCGGGTCTGGACGCGATACCGATGCCGCGCCGCTCAGTCCCCCTTGTCGAGCCAACTGCACCACGAACGCCTCGAGGCCCTCGCGGGCCCGGGGCAACTCAACAGGAAGCCGACGGGGCAGGCGGGTCAGCACGTCGACGAGCAACGCATCCTTCGACGGCCATCGCGTGTAGAGGCTGGTCCGGCTCACCTGAGCCTCGACGATGATCTCGTCCATGGTTACCGCCCCGAGGCCCTTGGCGGCGATCAGGCGGGCCGCCGCGTCGAGCACGCGACGATCGATGTCACGGTCGACCGGACGTCCAATACGAGGGGACTCGCTCACCGACTACAGCGTGGCAGTAAGAGTCCCGTGCACGAGGACCCGCAGCGTGGAGTCGATGCAGGTCTGCAACAAGATGACCGAGGCCGTCGGATCGGTTCCGTACACGGCAGCGTCTCCCGGATAGAGACCCGTGACCTCAATCGAGGTGACGGTGTAGACGTACGTGTGTTGATCCGTCGTCACCCGGATCTCGGCGCCGACCGCCACATCTGGTAGCGATCGGAACGGACCACCGTGGGTTTCCCGGTGGGCCGCCAGCCAATAGGTGCCCACGGAACCCGCTGAAACGGGTTCCTCCCACCCCGGTGCCGAGTAGTGCGCAACGACACCTTGATCAATGACGGATTGGCCGCCCGCGATGATGGGCAGGTTGATGCCCAGGCTGGCGATCGTCACGGTGGCCTCGACCCCGGCTGGCAGCTCGGCGACCGTCGACTCCGGCGTCGGTGCCACGACGGTGGCCTCAACTGGCGCCACGGTGGCGGCCGCTGGCGCCTCCGAGGGGGCAGGTTCCGAGGGGGCCGGCGCCGCGGTGACCGGTTCGAGGTAGTCGGTTGCCGAGGTCGGCGTAGCTTGGACCTCGCTGACGGACGATTCGCGATCGCGAGCGAACGGCAAGGTCGACGCGCCGGCGACGGGCACTCCGGCCATACCCACTGTCAGGGCGAGAGCTGCCAGCAACAGGCGACGGCCACGTCGTGCGGTCCTCGTGGAACACGCAGTCGCAACGACCAGACGGCGCTCGATCTCGGCGCTGTCGGTGCCGAGGATGGCGACGAGAACCGCTACGTCTGCCTGACGGAGCCGCATCGCGACCCGCTGCGTTCCACCTCTCCAGCCTCGGATCAGGCCGAGGTAGCACTGGAGTATCTCCTCGTCGGTCGATCCGACGAGGAGACCAGGATCGAGCTCCGGCCGCAACCGTCGCTCCGGTTGCAGACCCTGGCCGCTGGCGGTCCCGACGTCGCCGTCATCTCGCCATGGCCAGGGCAGGTCCTCGACGCCCTCAGGCGCCACGAGGGCTACGCCGCTCGACACCGAACCTCGAAATCCCGCTGAGCAGGACGCCGGCGGTCAGGACGAGGGCGCCAGTGAGCGCGATCCACGGGTTCGAGCCGGTGAACGGCAGTGCCGGTCGCCCGGTCGACGGCACGGTGGCACCGGTCAGGCCAACCCCGCTACCAGGCGCCGACGCGTCGGGAGTCGCACCAGAGGCGGATCCTTCCGGGCTACCAGACGTCGAGCCTGGAGCGGTGGTCGTGGCTGTGCCGCCCCCGCCACCGGTGGTCGTGGTGGTCGGGCCAGCAGAGGCGCAGACCGAGCTCGTGATGGTGTTGGTGTCAAGCGTGACGGCGCCGTCTCGGGCCAGGAGCCGGCCCTCGAAGGTGGCGCCGGTCTGGGCCGTGATCGAGACGTAGGCGAGCACGGTCCCGACGAACGCGGTGCCGGTGCCGAAGGTGGCGGAGCTGCCCACCTGCCAGACGACGTTGCAGGGGTTGGCCCCATTGATGAAGAGCACGGTGCTGTTCGACGCCGTGATCAGGGTGGAGCCGGCCTGGAAGACGAACTCCGAGTTGGGGTCACCGAGCCCGTCGAGGGTGAGGGTGCCGGTGAGGCCAAAGGTCGGCGACGTGTACACGCCGGGGAGCTTGGTCGTGCCGCCCAGCTCCACCGGTACGGAGGTGGCCGGCCCACGTCCTGCTGCATCGTTGTAAGCGGTCACCAGATCGTCTTTGGCGCCCTGGGTGACCGCGTCCCCAGCGTGGTTCGTCCCATTGAGGGTCACGCTCGAGAAGCCCGTCTGGGACGTCGTCGGGAAGGTCCCGACGTCGCCCGTGATCGTGGTCGGGCCGGTGTTGGTGATCCCCGACCCGGCCAGCACAGCAAAGCTGCCGGCCGTGCCCAGGCCGACGGGGGCCGCGTGCGCCGGGGCGATAGCCATTACCGCAAGGATGCCGAGAAGGCCCGTCGCCATCAGCGCCCCCGCAGTTCGGCGCATCGAGGGGCGTCGGCGCGTAGGCGGGTCGACGGAGTCGGAACTCAGAACGCGGTGCAATGCCATGACGGTCCTCGGGGTCGGAGGTGGCGTCGAGCCTGCACGGGGCGACAATCGTGAAAGACGATCGTCCTGCCCAAACCAAGCGTCCCTCGGTGTAGCCATTTCATCGACAGTTCGACTCCCGAACTGAAGGCGAACATTCTCGTCCTCGATGGGACGCACCCGCGGTTCTCTTCCGGTTGATCAGCTCGCGGTCACCGTGACGGCGGGTGAGCGCTTCGACCCGGCCCGGGACGCGCCCTCGGGCCCGAAGGCCTCGAGCACGGCGAGGAGGAACAGGGGCACCGAGCGGTCGAGCGGGGTGGTCGAAGGTCCCATCACGTTGCGGGCGACGATTCCGAGGACGCCGTCGGTGATCATGGATGCCAGCTCCTCTGGGCTGTAGCCGTCAGGCGCAACCAAGTCACCGCGTTCGGCGGCAGCCAGGACGATCTCGGCCATCTGGTCAGGGAAGTCCATTTGGGACTCGACGGCGCTCGGTGTGATGCCCAACGCGGTCGACCGAGCCATGGCCGTGTCGTAGTAGCCCCGCCAGTGGTAGTCACCAGTGTTCTGGAGCCAGGTAATGAGCTGTTCGAGCCGCTCGAGAGGAGACCCGTCCTCGGGCCCCAAGGCGTTGCGCTCTTCGCGCACCAGCGCATCGAAGTGCTCGAGCGTGGCCCGGCAGAGCTCCTCCTTGTTGCCGAAGAAGTGGTAGATCGAACTGGTGCCAGTGTCGGCGAGGGCGGCTACGTCGCGCACGGTCAGGTCGTCGTAGCCCTTGTCAGCCAGCACGCGCAGCGTGGCGACGAGGAGCCGATCACGGGAAGCCGCCATGGCGACGCACCCTAGGCCGGGCCGGGGCTGACTCGTCGAAACGCTCCTCGGCGCCTCCCGTTCTATGGCGGATCGAGGTCACCAGGGTCTCCGGTGAGCACGTCCTCGTCGATGCTGAGCGACACCGTCGACACAGCCCCGGGCTCGATCCCTACCGGAGGTAGGAATCCGCAGCGAAGGTGCACCGATCGAACGCGAGGCAAACGTTCGATGGACACTCCCAGCACGAGGGGGTCAGCCGATCCCACCATGGCCATCGAGGCGCGACCATGCCGGTGCACGAGCGGCTTTACCGACTGCCCACGCGAGACGGCGGTCGCAGCTAGGAGCACGATGAGGACTCAGCCGGCGATGGGTTGGTGGCAGGCCTCTGACGGGCGCTGGTACCCCCCTGGTGCGGCCGCCCCTGACGCTGAGGCCATCAACCCCCCGTCTCCGCAGCGTTGGTGGGAGAACAAGGTCTTCGTGTTGCTGATGCTGCTTTTTGCAGCCTTCCCGGTCTCGTCCTTGTCTGGGTCAAACGCCAATGGGGCATAGGCATAAAGCTTCTCCTCACCGTCGTCGCCGTCGCGTCGATCATCGCTGGCTTCAAGCTCCAGGACGATTTCGCCGCTCGTGCCACCGCACCTCGGGTCGCGGCAGTCACTGACGGGCGTCTCACCCGCTTCGGGGCCACCGAATCCGACTGGCTCGCGAATCACCAACCGAACCCGTACGACGCGTCGAGCTGGGATCTGGACCCTCGCCTTCCCGGCGGGCAGGCCGCCCGATACACGACGGTCGCGGTCACGGACGGCCGTGTCACTTCGCTCGACCTTCGGCTACCCGACGGCACCTCGGCCGACCAGGCCATCGCTGAAGTACTCACGGAACTCCCTCCCGACACCATCGTCCTGTGGCGAGCCGACGGCGCCACGTGCTCCTCGCTCAGCGCCGAGAGCGTGACCCTTCGCCAGTTGGCCACCTCGATCGCCGGAGGAACTGGCCAGGTCCTGATCACGCTGTCGACAAGAAGCGTCTTCAACACCGCCTTCGACCCCATGAACGTCAACCACGCCAAGATCGTCGCCGCCAGCACCCCGGTCCCGGCCCCAGCCGACGGCATCCCGCAGTGCCCGGAGTAGCAGGGGCGGATCCAGGCGATCGATCTCGACGTTGCCGTGCCCGGGGGAGCCAGACTCAGTGCCAGTGACGCCGGTCGGGTGGCTCGCGGATTCGAGTGAGGGCGCTCTCCGGGCCGCTCTGGACACCGTCGTTCCCGAGCTGGCGGGATCGCCCATCAAGGTCAACCCGGGGTACCGCCAGTCGAACCCGCTGTACTGGTCGGCCAGCGCCGTCATCGATGACAGGTTCATCGTCAAGTACGCCTGGTCCGAGGTTCGAGCGACTCGGGTGTGGAGGGAGGGCGAGCTGCTACGGCGGTTGCGGGGGCGCGGCGTCCCACCGTCTCTTCCTGAACTAGTCGCCCTCAGCCGGGACCCAGCGCTCCTGGTGACCGCTCTCGTCGATGGTGAACCGCTCAGCTGGGATTGGGCCAGCGCCCTGAGACAACCCGACATCGAAAAGGTCGCCGATCACATCGCCCGTTTCCTGGCCCATCTGCACGCCGCTGACGCCACCGAGGTGCTTACCGAGCTTCCCGTGGTACAGCCCGCAGCCCAGGCCGACACCGACCGGCTACGCGACGGATACCCCCGTCTGGTGGACGAGCACCGCGCTGCAGTGGTGCTGAGATGGTGTGACTGGGTCGATGGCGTCTTGGACAAACCCCAGGGCTACGCCGAGGTCCTCGTCCACGGTGACTTCCACGGATACAACCAGGTGTGGGACCGAACGGCCCGGGAGCTACGCGCCGTCGTTGACTTCGATGAGAGCGGGATCGCCGACCCACACTTCGATCTGCGCTACCTCCCCGGTAACGCCCGAGGCCCACAGCTCCTCCTGAAAGTGATCGACGTCTACGCCTCACTTACGGGAAGACGCCTGGACATCTCTCGAGCAATGGCTTTGAACGTCCTCACCCACCTCGGCGACGCCCTGTGGCGAACCGAAGCCAGCGTGCCTTTGCCCGGCGGTGGAACTCCCACTTCCTGGGTCGACGACCTCGAAGACCGACTTGCGGCGCACGACCTCACTTGACGATGGAAGGCTGAGCGCCATGACTCGACGTCACAGGTGGTCTTCGGTGCCCGTACTTGTTGTGGGACTCGCCTGGGTTGCCGTCGGATGCGGCGACGACCCGGACGCGACGGCTCCCGACGCCAACTCGTCAATGGTCTCGACCGAAACCACCGATGCGGCGTCAGGGGAGGAGTTTGTGCCGTACGCGCTGCTGGAGGCTCCGGGCTGGACGCTCCAAGAGGCCGTCGACTGGCCGCCGGACAACGCTTTTGCGGGCATCGAGCCGGTGACGTCGGACTGGTGGGCGGAGTACGAGCGCTTCGATCCAGCGGCTGATGGGAGCAACGGCCGGGCCGTGAACCTGACTGGGTTCACTGTCGGACTCGACGCCTACCGCGCCGCAATGGAGCCGCTCGGGGTGTCGTTCGAAGCGGTCGACACGCCGCTTGGCAGGGGCGTCACCGGCACGTCTACCGAGCAGGGAGGTCGCCCGGTGGCCGTAGCGGTGCCACGCGGCGACGGCACGCTGGAACTCCTGAGCTACGAGCTGTCCAGCGATGAGCTCGTCGCGCTGGTCGCTGACGTCGTCACCGTCGACGATGCCGGCTGGCGCGCAGCCGGCGGGCAGGTGAGGTAGCCCAGAGTGGTGCTGTTCGACACGATGTCGAGCTGCCCTCACCGCATCATCCGAAGCCCGAGTGCGCTATCGGCGGCGGCGAGAACCTTGAACTCCGACACTTAGCCCTCGTTACTGCCGAGGCCATTGAGGATCGCCGACTGCTGACCGGTCCGGGTCCCAATCGAGGTCCTGATTCAACCTCACGGTGAATGCCGCGGTGGCGGCACAGCCTGATGGTCGGCGTCAGGGGTTCAGCTCGGGGCGACGGCCGTGGACATCCCAGATGACGGTCGCGATCCGCTGGTACCGCACCTCAGGGCCGGCCAACTGCTCGTCGAACCAGCGCACGAACTCCTCGTGCACGATCCGGCGTAGGTCTCCCTCCGATGCCGCCTCGGAGAGCCGCAGGGCGATCGTCTCGGCCTCCGGGCGGTACTCGTCGGTGTTCTCCTCGAAGTTGATGCCGATCGGATCGGTTTCAAACAGGAGGGCCTCGATGAACGAGACAACCTCCTCCTGCCCGACGAGGCGCCGCCGGCGGTCCTCCGCTTGGGCATTGATCTTGGAAGCGATTTCCTCGGACCAAGTCTGGTCGCTGGCCTGAGGCGACTGAGGTCGACGACGGAACCAGCGGGCCATGACGTACAGCCTGTCTGACGAGGGCCGAGTCGCCGGGGTCTTTCGTCGACCAGACGCACGATCGAACCAGCAAGTCCCGACGAACACGACTCGCTCGTCTTGATGGTCGTCGAAGTCGCCGGCGGCGTCGAAGGTTCCGCCTGAAGGATCCTCGAGTCGACGAACCTTCTCGTCAGATGTCGTAGTAGAGCTGGAACTCCCAGGGGTGGGGGCGTAGGCGGATGGCGTCGACCTCGTTGGTGCGCTTGTAGGCGATGTGGGTGGCGATGAGGTCGTCGGTGAAGACGTCGCCCGACTTCAGGTAGTCGTTGTCGTCCTCGAGCGCGTCGAGAGCCTCCTCCAGCGACGAGGGCACCTGGGGCACCCGGGCCAACTCCTCGGGGGCCAAGTCGTAGAGGTCCTTGTCCATCGGCGTGGGCGGTTCGATCCGCTTGTGGATGCCGTCGAGTCCGGCCATGAGCATGGCCGAGAACGCCAGGTAGGGGTTGCAGCTCGGGTCGGGGCAGCGGAACTCGAGGCGCTTGGCCTTGGGGCTGGCCGAGTAGAGCGGGATGCGCACCGCGGCCGAGCGGTTGCGCTGGCTGTAAACGAGGTTGACCGGCGCCTCGTAGCCCGGGACCAGCCGCTTGTAGGAGTTGGTGGTCGGCGCCGCGAACGCCAGGATCGACTTGGCGTGGGTCAGCAGCCCACCGATGTACCACCGGGCCAGATCCGACAGTTGGGCGTAGCCGGTCTCGTCGTAGAACAGCGGCTCGCCCGCCTTCCACAACGACTGGTGGGTGTGCATCCCCGAGCCGTTGTCCTGGAAGATCGGCTTGGGCATGAACGTGGCCGTGTGGCCGTTGGCCCGAGCCACGTTCTTCACCACGTACTTGAACAGCATGAGCTTGTCGGCCATGGCCAACAGCGAGTCGAAACGGATGTCGATCTCGGCCTGGCCCGCGGTGCCGACCTCGTGGTGCTGTACCTCCACCGGGATCCCTAGGTCGATCAGCGCCATGGTCATCTCCGAGCGCAGGTCCTGGAAGTGGTCCATCGGCGGGACCGGGAAGTAGCCCTCCTTGTAGCGGGGCTTGAACCCGAGGTTGGGCTGTTCGTCGCGACCCGAGTTCCACGAACCCTCGATCGAGTCGACCGAGTACGACGCCGAGTGCTGGTCCTGAGCGAAGCGCACGTCGTCGAAGATGAAGAACTCGGCCTCGGGCCCGAAGTAGGCCACGTCGGCGATGCCGGTGGCGGCCAGGTAGTCCTCGGCCTTCTTGGCCACGAAGCGGGGGTCGCGGCTGTAGGGCTCGCCGGTGACCGGGTCGCGCACGAAGCAGTTGAGGTTCAGCGTCGGGTGCTGGCGGAACGGGTCGATCACCGCGGTGTTGGGGTCGGGCACCAGGAGCATGTCGGACTCCTGGATCTGCTGGAAGCCTCGAATCGAGGACCCGTCGAAGCCGTAGCCCTCGTCGAAACCGTCCTCCGACAGCTCGCTGACCGGCACAGAGAAGTGCTGCATCAGCCCGGGGAGGTCGCAGAACCGGAAGTCGACGATCTGGACCCCTTCGTCTCGGGCCAGCGCCAGGACCTCGCTCGGCGTGCGCTCCTCCACGGAAACCCTCCTCGAACCGGCGCCGCAGGTCGGCGCGCCGGCCCGAGGGTACATACGCGACGAAGGGGCCGACCGTGAGGCCGGCCCCTTCGTCGGGAGGGTTCTCGGTCGAGCCCTACTCCGCGGCCAACGCGCCGCAGCAGGTGTCGACGATCATCCGGGTCACGACATAGGGATCGCAGTTGGCGTTCGGGCGACGGTCTTCGATGTAGCCCTTCTTGTCGACGCCGACCTGCCAGGGGATGCGGACCGACGCGGCCCGGTCGGACACGCCATAGGAGAACTCGTTCCACGGAGCGGTCTCGTGCATCCCGGTGAGGCGGTCCTCGATGCCGTAGCCGTAGGCCTTGACGTGCTCCGCAGCCTTCTTCCCGAGGGCTTCACAGGCGGCGATGATCGGGTCGTAGCCCTCGCGCATGGCCTTGGTCGAGAAGTTGGTGTGGGCACCGGCGCCGTTCCAATCGCCCTTGATGGGCTTGGCGTCGATGGTCGCGGCCACGTCGAAGTCCTCGGCGATTCGGTAGAGCAGCCAGCGGGCGACCCACAGGTGATCGGAGACATCCAGCGGCGACGCCGGGCCGATCTGGAACTCCCACTGGCCCATCATCACCTCGGCGTTGGTACCCGAGATGGCCAGCCCGGCCTCGATGCAGGCATCGGAGTGGGCCTCGACGATGTCCCGGCCCCAGATCTCGTCGGCGCCGACACCGCAGTAGTAGGGACCCTGGGGACCGGGGAACCCCCCCTGGGGCCAGCCCAACGGGCGCCCCTCCTTGAGGAAGGTGTACTCCTGCTCGATTCCGAACCAGGGTTCCTGGTCGGCGTACTTCGCGGCCAACTCGGCCAACGCCGCCCGGGTGTTGGTGGGGTGCGGCGTCATATCGGTGAGCAGCACCTCGCACATGATCAGCACGTTGTCGCCACCCCGGATCGGGTCGGGACAGGTGAAGACTGGGCGCAACACGCAGTCGGAGCTCTTGCCCGGCGCCTGGTTGGTGCTCGAGCCGTCGAAGCCCCACAGGCCCGGATCCTGCCCGTCCGGCACGATCTTGGTCTTGGAGCGCAGCGCCGGCGTCGGCTCGGTGCCGTCGATCCAGATGTACTCAGCCTTGTACGGCATGGGCTCCTCTTCCGTGTTCGTTCGGGTTGGTGATCACTGTTGTTCGTGTCGTAACCGAGCCGCGGGGCCCGGAGGCTGAAGCGACTCTCACAGCGTTGGGTTTCTCGATTTTTGCCGATATGTGAACGGCATGTGAACTGGCCGGGCTCGATCTGGGACCTCGGGCCCAGGGCTGCGAAGATGCCGTCATGGAGCGGCATCAGGACTTCGTGCTGCGCACGGTCGAGGAGCGCCACGTGCGCTTCATTCAACTCTGGTTCACCGACGTGCTCGGCATCCCCAAGGCCCTGACCATCACCCCAGCGGAGTTCGAGAACGCGCTGGACGAAGGCCTCACCTTCGACGGTTCGGCCATTGACGGGTTCAGTCGGGTCCAAGAGTCCGACGTGTTGGCCCGGCCGGACGAGCGGACGTTCCAGCTGCTGCCGTGGCGGTCCGACGACGCGACCGTGGCCCGGGTCATCTGCGATGTCAGCAACCTCGACGGCTCGCCCTTCGAGGGTTGCCCCCGAGCGGTGTTGCGGCGCACGCTCGATAAGGCCAGGGACGCAGGTTTCTCCTTCTACGCCGCTCCCGAACTCGAGTACTTCTACTTCGCCTCCGGCAACCCGTCCCAGCCGTTGGTGCCGCTCGACACCGGCACCTACTTCGAGCTGACCGTGGCCGACCTGGCCGGCGACCTGCGCAAGCGGACCGTCCTGACCCTCGAGGACATGGGTATCCCGGTCGAGTACTCCCAGCATGAGGACAGCCCCAGCCAGCACGAGATCGACCTGCGCCACACCGACGCTTTGACCATGGCCGACACGGTCATGACCGTGCGCCTCGTGATCAAGGAGATCGCCCAGGAACGTGGGGTCTTCGCCTCGTTCATGCCCAAGCCCATCGCCGGTGTCCAGGGCTCGGGTATGCACACCCACTTCTCGCTGTTCGAGGGCGACGACAACGCCTTCCACGATCCTGCCGATGAGCACGGCCTGTCCATCGTGGCCAAGCAGTTCATCGCCGGACTCCTCGTGCACGCCCCCGAGATCACTGCGGTGACCAACCAGTGGGTCAACTCCTACAAGCGACTGGTGGCCGGCTACGAGGCCCCGGTCCACGTGTCGTGGGCCCGCAACAACCGCTCGGCGCTGGTCCGGGTGCCGATCCCCAAGCGGGGAAAGCGCGAGTCGACCCGCATCGAGTACCGGGCCCTCGACCCGGGGTGCAATCCCTATCTGGCCTTCGCCGTGGTCCTGGCGGCCGGGCTCAAGGGCATCGAAGCCGGCTACGAGTTGCCCCCCGAGGCCAGCGCCAACTTGTTCACCATGACCCCCGAGGAGCTTCTGGCCGACGGGATCACCAGCCTGCCGACCAACCTGAGTGAGTCGATCCAGGTAATGGAGCGCTCCGAGCTCGTCGCCGAGACCCTCGGCGAGCACGTCTTCGAATGGTTCATCCGCAACAAGCGGGCCGAGTGGGCCGACTACAAGGTCCAGGTCAGCCAGTTCGAACTCGACCGCTACCTGCCCCTGCTGTAGACCCGAACCCGAGATGGAGCCTCTCCTCGTCTTCCCGGACCCCGCGCCGCCGATCCTGGCCCAGGCCCTCGACGCCTCCGGGTACCCATGGAAGGCCGCCAGCTCGGCCGAAATCGCCGCATCGTTCGAGCCCGAGGACGGCTGGTCGGGAGCGGTGGTCAGCGCCGAAGTCGACCCGGACGGCGCCTTCGCCCTGTGTCGGGCCGTGCGCAAGATCGACGCTCCCCTCGGCCCGCTGGTGCTGCTCATCACCGCCGACCAGCTCGACGACCTCGAGCTGCGCGAAGAGCTCTTCGACGACTTCTGCGTGCTGCCAGTGCGGGTGGCCGAACTCGACGCCCGGCTCAAGCACCTCTTCTTCCGCACCGGCGGGGGCACCCGCCCCGAGCTGGTCGAGTACGCCGATCTGATTCTCAACCTCGAGACCTACCAGGCGTCGATCTCCGGTCGGCCCCTCGACCTGACCTACATGGAATACGAGCTGTTGAAGTTCTTGGCCTCACATCCCGGCCGGGTCTTCACCCGAGAAACGCTGCTGTCGAGGGTTTGGGGCTACGACTACTACGGCGGCGCCCGGACGGTCGACGTCCACATCCGGCGTCTGCGGGCCAAGCTCGGCGAGGAGCACGCCCACCTGATCTCGACCGTCCGGTCGGTCGGCTACCGCTTCGGCGAATCCCGCTGGGGCGCCTGAGCCACCCACCCCCAACCGGGCGTGATTCCGGACGCTATGCGTACGAAATCACGCCGAGAACGATTTCTGGCGGGTTAGGCGAGGGCGGCGAGATCGTCGGGGGTCAGGGTGATGGCCGCGCCGCCGACGTTTTCCTCGAGGTGGGCGACTGAGCTGGTACCCGGGATGGGCACGATCGACGGCGACCGGGCCAGCAACCAGGCCAGGGCTACCTGCGCCGGAGTGGCGTCGTGGACCCCAGCCACTGCGTCGAGGCCGGTGCCGGGTTGGGCCAGCTCGGCGGTCCCCCGGGTCCCCAACGGGAAGTAGGCGATGAACGCCAGGCCAGTGGCGTCGCAGTGATCGACCACGTCGTCCCATGTGCGGTCGGCCAGGTTGTAGCGGTTCTGCACCGACACGACCGGCGCCAAGGTCCGGACGTGCTCGATCTCATCTACCCCCACCTCCGACAGACCGATGTGGGCGATCTTGCCTTCGGCCTGGAGCTCGAGGAGGCAGCCGATCGATTCCTCGACCGGGATCCAGGGGTCGATTCGGTGCAACTGGTAGAGCGGGATCCGTTCGAGCTTCAAGCGCCGCAGGCTGCCCTCGCACGCCCGGCGCAAATGGGCGGGGTCACCCGAGGGTCGCCACTGGCTGGGCCCGTCTCGCAGCAGGCCGGCCTTGGTGGCGATGACCAGGTCGTCGGGGTAGGGATGCAGTGCCGTGGCGATCAACGCCTCGCTGACGCCAGGGCCATAGGAGTCGGCGGTGTCGAGGAAGGTGACCCCCAACTCGACGGCCCGGCGCAGGACGGCGATGCAGGCATCCGGGTCGACCGGTCGTCCCCACACGCCGGGGCCGGTGATGCGCATGGCGCCGAAGCCCAGGCGACCGAAGGTGACATCGCCGCCGACGGTGATCGCCCCAGCTCGTGCGGCGGGCCCCGACGGGACCTGAGGGGGGTTCGACATGGCG
This sequence comes from Actinomycetes bacterium, assembly GCA_031399525.1. Lineage (GTDB taxonomy): Bacteria > Actinomycetota > Acidimicrobiia > Acidimicrobiales > CADCSY01 > JANNNX01. The sequence goes on from JANNOZ010000016.1 coordinate 58,366, forward strand.
CTGATCGTAGGGCCGGTCAGCGCTATCCCTGGCGCCCCACCGCGACGTGGGCCCACGCCTCGATCTCGACCAGCGCCCCCTTGGGCAAACCGGCGACGGCCACGGCCGATCGGGCCGGACGATGCTGGCCGAAGGCGTCGGCATAGGCGACGTTGACATCGTCGTAGTCGCTCATGTGGTGCAGGAACACCGTGGTCTTGACCACGTCGGCGAGGCTCGCCCCCTCCACCGCGAGCAGGGCGTCGAGGTTGGCGATCGCCTGGCGCAACTGGGCGACGGTGCCTCCCGGCACGAGGTTGCCATCAACCACACCGAGCTGGCCCGACACGACCAGCCACTCCCCGACCCTCACCAGCGGGGTGTATGGCGGCGTTGCTGGTTGGGACACGTCAGCTCCTCGGGTTCATCGGTCGGTCGGCCACATCGGCGGACAACCCTGGCGCACCCACTCGGCGGCCGCCACCGCCACGAACGCAGCATCGCTGGAAGCCACCGGCGGACCGTCGAGGTCAACCACGTGCACCTCGACTGGTGGTGTCTCCGATGCTCGCATGATGCCGAAGGACCGGATGGTCAGGTCAAGGGGAACGCCCGCCGGGTCGACGGCGATGGCCTCGCGCCGCACCCAGCCCAACGCCATGTGGGCTGCACCGACGCAGTAGGAGCGCAGGGTGACGGAGTCGAGCACCTCGCCGGCCTCGACGACCAGCGACACGGTCCCGTCAGCCGCGATCGTGGCGGTGGCTCGCCCTCCTCGAGGGTCATCAACCGTGACGGACCCATCGGCGTTGACACCGTGACCGACCCCGGCCAGCAAAACCAGTGCCTCGGCCCAGCCCGCGGCCCGGAGGTTGCTCGACGTGGCCGGACCAACGACGTCGACCTCCTCGACGACCAGACCCGGCGCCACCGAAGCGACTGCGGCGACGATCCCCGGGGTGCGAGCGACTCGGAGCACCCCGGTGCCGTCGGGTCTCACCCCAGCGGCCACGGGCGGTCGCTTGGGACCGAGACGGACGACGTCCTCCCGGGCCAGAACCACCCGGACCGGCCGTCCGTACTCGTCGGCCAACCGACGGGCCGCGTCGGGGGCGACCGACGCTTTCTTGGCCCCGAACGCCCCGCCGTTGGCCAGCGGGGTCGCCGGATCGCCCCCGGGCTGGCACCAGGACGCGTCGGTCTCCAGGTAAGCCGGTTCGACCCAGGTGGTCCGCAACATGGCCGCCCAATCCCCAGGGGGAACTTCGATCGGATAGACCAACTCGGCCGTCGTCCGCCGGCCCTGGACCTTGCCGGCTGCGGACCGAGCACCGGCCAGCGTCTCGGCCACGGCCCAACCGCCGGCCCCGTCGGGCACGGCAACCAGCGCGTCGGCCGGGGCCGTGTCGTCGGCGAACGGCGACCGGCCCAGTACCACGTCGAGACCGGCACCTTGGGGTCCGCGACCCTCGATGGTGGCCCGACGAGCGGCCGCCGTGAGGGTTCGGTGGGGCGCACCAACAGGCGTGACACTGGCCTGCTCGAACGCTTCGACGATGGTCCGCCAGCCGGTGCACCGGCACAGGTGCGCGGCCAGCGCCCGCTCGACTGTGGCCCGGTTGGCCGACGGGTCGAGGGCGGCGAGGCGGACGAGGATGCCCGGGGTGCAGAACCCGCATTGGCTGGCTCCGGTGGCGACGAACGCACCGGTTAGCGCGTCGAGGCGCTCGGCGGGGAGCCCGTCGAGGGTCGTGACCTGCCGACCGGCGATCCGCCGAACGGGCGTCACGCAGGACACCCGGGGCGATCCGTCGACCAACACGGTGCAGCACCCACATTGGCCCTGGGGGCTGCACCCATCCTTGACCGACCGAACACCGAGCTGACCCCGCAGGGCGTCGAGAAGCGAGCCGGCATCGTCGGCAACCACGACCGCCTGCCCATCGAGCTCGAACGCGATCGCCTTGGCTGCCCCCTCGGGGGCAGCGCCCCCGTTCACAGCGATCTCCTCGGTCACCGGGGCGACGTTAGATTCGCTCGGCGTGTCCACCACCCCCGCCCCCCGCCTATCCCGGCGGGCCGCGCTCCAGGCCGGTCTCGGTGGCGCCGCCCTCCTGGTGTTGGGCTCGTGCTCGAGTGGTGCGTCCAGCTCGGGCGCCGGGCCGTCGGGAGGCGGGATCTCGCTGCCCCTGACGTTCCTCGGCGACCAGCCCGTCGGCCAAGACCTGCGCCTCCCTCTCGCCCTGGCCGACGCCGAGGGCGCAGCGATCACCACACCGCCCTCGTCCATCTCGGTGCGGGTCGGCCCCCAGGGCGGCGAACTCGGCTCGGCCGTAACGATCGCCCGCCACGACGCCGGTATCCCCCGGGCCTACTTCCCACTGCGTACCCGGTTCGATACCGAGGGCCAGTGGCGGATCGTGGCCGACACCGACCTCGGCAGCACCGAGCTGACCGTCAACGCCAAGCAAGCGTCACTGCTGCCCGCGGTGCCCGGCGCCGGCGACCTCATGCCGTCGCTGGTGACGCCAACCCTCGACGCCCCCGACGGCGTCGACCCGGTCTGCACCGACGAGACCACCTGCCCGCTGCACACGGTCAGCCTCGACCGTGCCTTGGCCTCGGGACGCCCGACGGTGGTGCTGGTCTCGACGCCCATGTACTGCCAGGTCGCCATCTGCGGACCGGTCCTCGACCTTCTCCTCGACCAGGCCACGGCCCGAGCCGCCCAGGCCGACTTCCTCCATGTCGAGGTCTACCGCCGCCCACCCGACCTCGACCTGGCGCCCGCCGTCGAGTCGCTCGGCCTCACCTACGAGCCCGCGCTGTTCGTGGTCGGGGCCGACGGGGTCGTCCGCGACCGCCTCGACTTCACCTACGACGGCGACGAACTGGCCGAGGTTCTCGACGCGACGTTTACCGAAGTGTGATCTGAAGCGGCGGCTGGCCGCCCGAGATCAGGAGAAGGAGTTGCCGCAGCCGCAGGTGCGGGAGGCGTTCGGGTTGTCGATGGCAAACCCGGCGTCTTGGAGGCCGTCCTTGTAGTCGAGGGTTGCGCCCTCGAGCATCTGGGCGCTGGCCGGGTCGACCACGACCTTGACGCCGGCGAACTCGCGGGCCAAGTCGTCGGCCGCGATGTCGGTGTCGAAGAACATCTCGTAGCTGAAGCCCGAGCACCCGCCCGGTCGAACGGAAACCCGCAGGGCCAGATCGGCTTCGCCTTCGGAGTCGATCAACTCTTTGACCTTGACCGCAGCGTTGTCGGTGAGGGTGATCACAGCCGGGTTCCTCCTGTGCAACGACCGGTCGGGGAGACCGGTGCGAGCGACGGCACGCAGAGCCGATGCTACCAGCGGCCCGTCCGCTTCAGCAGGGGCCCTCGTAGACTCAGGTGGTGACCGACCCCGATGCGCTCCTCGAGATGCTCCGAGGAGTGATCGATCCCGAACTGGGCCTCGACATCGTCGAGCTGGGCATGGCCCGCTCGGTCGAGCTCGACGCCGACGGGTTGGCCACCGTCACCATCGCGTTGACCACCGTCGGATGCCCGCTCCGGGGTCAGATCCAAAAGGACATCAAGGCCCGGCTGCTCTCGGTGTCCGGCGTCGATGCCGTCCACCTGGCCTGGACCGAGATGACACCTGATCAGAAGGCCACGGCCATGGACCGGGCCCGTCGCCACGCGGCCCAGGATGCTCCGGACACCATGATCTCGCCGACCACCAAGGTCATCGGTATCGCCTCGGGCAAGGGGGGCGTGGGCAAGTCGTCAGTCACGGTCAACCTGGCCGCCGCGCTGGCCCTTCGGGGATTGGCTGTCGGCGTCCTCGATGCCGACATCTGGGGATTCTCGGTCCCTCGCATGCTCGGTCTCGACGGTCGCCTCGAAGGCGACGACGACAAGAAGATCCGTCCGCACACCAAGCTCATCGGTCCAGGTCGTCTCGAAGTCGTGTCGATGGGATTCCTGGTCGAGGACGAGGACTCGGCTCTGATGTGGCGGGGCCTCATGCTCAACCGCGCCGTCCAGCACTTCCTCGAAGACGTCCGCTGGGGCGAACTCGACTATCTCCTGATCGACCTTCCACCCGGAACCGGCGACGTCCAAATGGGCCTGGCCCGGATGCTGCCCCGCACCGAGCTGGTCATCGTGACCACACCGGCTCTGGCCGCCCAGAAGGTGGCAGCCCGAGCAGCCGACATGGCGGCCAAGAGCTACCTACGGGTCGCCGGCGTCATCGAGAACATGTCGGCCTTCGTGGCCGACGACGGCACCAGCTATCCGCTCTTCGGGCAGGGCGGCGGCCAGGCCTTGGCCGACGACGTCGGCGTCCCCCTCCTCGGGCAGATCCCTCTCGAAGCCTCAGTGAGCGCAGGAGGCGACAGCGGTTCACCGGTCGCGCTGGGTTCGGGCCCGGCGGCCGAGGCGTTCCACGAACTGGCCCGACGCATCGTCGAAGAGGCGGTACCCCCGGTGGAGATGGCCGGCTGTACCGCCCGGATGCTCGACGCCATCACCGCTGCCCTCGACTCCCCCGTCGGGTCGGGAAAAGCGACGAGCCGGTAGTTCAGGTGACCAGGACCCACTCGTCGTCGCGGCCGTGGCCCCTGACCCGACCTTCGCCAGCCAGCTTCAGCAGATGGGCCCACACCGACTGAGCCGCCCAACGGTGTCGCGCCGGGTCGACCTCGGCGTAGAGCTCGGCCACCAAGGCGTCGACAGTGGACGAACCGCCGTGGCCAGCCAAGGTGTCGACGATCGACTGCTCACGGGCCCGACGATGAGCCAGGTAGCGGGCAACGACCGGCCCCGGGTCAGTCATCAGGTCGCCGTGGCCGGGGGCGATGGCCCGCAGCGCCAGGGTCCCGAGCCGCTCGAGCTGAGTCAGGTACGCGGCCATGTCGCCATCGGGGGGTGAGATCACCACCGTCGACCCACCCATGACGTGGTCCCCCGAGAACAGCAGCCCTTCTTCCTCCAGCAGGAAACACAGGTGGTTCGAGGCGTGGCCGGGGGTGTGCAGGACCCGCAGGGTGACGTCGGGACCGGCCACGACGTCGCCGTCGCCCAGGGCCCGGTCGACGATCAATCCATCGCGAGATCCGAACGCCGACACCTCGGCACCGGTCCGTTCGGCCAGGCCAGCCGCGCCGGGCGAGTGATCGCGGTGGGTGTGGGTGCAGAGGATCCGGCTGATGGGACCGGGGGCCGCGCCCACGATCCGGTCGAGGTGTTCGGCCACATCCGGGCCCGGATCGATGACCACGACATCATCGACTCCGCCAACGAGGTAGGTATTGGTGCCCGGACCGGTCATCAATCCCGGGTTGGGGGCCAACACGCGACGAACGCGGGGTGATACCTGGTCGACAGTCGGCCCGGTCACAGGTCGATGATCGTCCCCCGCCCGACGCTTTGGCCGGCGGCATTGACCACCCGGATCGGCAGGCGGGGAACGACGACGCGCCAGACCACGGCCCGCACCGGTGGCAACAAGAAGCACAACCCGACGACGTCAGTGACGAAGCCGGGGGTCAGCATCAGCGCCCCGCCGGTGACGATCATGGCCCCATCGACCAGCTCGCGGCCCGGCACCTTGCCGGCCTCGATCACCCGGCGGGACCGGCGCAACACGCCCATCCCTTCGCGCTTCATGAGGGTTGCGCCGAAAACACTGATGACGAGGAGGGCGAGGATCGTCCACCAGATCCCGATGTAGCTGGCCACCGTGGCAATCACGGCGATCTCGATCAGCGGCACGGCGACGAGCACGACGACCAGGAAGATCACCACGATTCGAGCCTAACGGCGCCGGCCTGGGTCCCTCCGGGCCGGCCGAGAGCGGCGTTGGCTACCGTCGAACGATGTCGACCAACGCCGTCCGACTCACCCAGTACGCCCATGGCGGAGGTTGCGCCTGCAAGATCCCGCCCGGCGAGTTGGAGGCCATCGTCGCTGCCCTCGCTCCGCCAGCCGAAGGCGGCGCCCTCCTGGTGGGGGCCGAGCACGGCGACGACGCCGCGGTCGTGCGCTTACCCGGCGACGATCGGCGAGGTGTGCTCAGCACCTGCGACTTCTTCACGCCGGTCGTGGACGACGCCTACGACTGGGGGCGCATCGCAGCGACCAACGCCTTGTCCGACGTGTACGCCATGGGCGGCACGCCGCTCGTCGCCATCAACCTCCTGGGTTGGCCCCGCGACGTCCTGCCGCCTGAGCTGGCCACCGAGGTGCTGCGAGGAGGGCTGGCCGCCGCCACCGCGGCCAACTGTCCGGTCGCCGGCGGACACTCGGTCGATTCCCCCGAACCCATCTATGGCATGGCCGTGACCGGCCTCGTCGATCTCGACGATGTGCTCCGGCTCGATGCCGGCAAGGCTGGGCAACCGCTCTCGTTGACCAAGCCGCTCGGCGTCGGTGTCCTCAACACCCGCCACAAGGCGACCGGCGAAGTCTTCCCGCAGGCCGTCGAGGTTATGACCCGACTCAACGCCGAGGCAGCCTCCGCCGCGATGCAGGCCGGCGTGCGTTGCGCCACCGATGTCACCGGCTTCGGCCTGCTCGGCCACCTCAAGAAGCTGTCCCGAGCCAGCGCCGTGGGCGCCATCATCGACCGGTCAGCCGTGCCCTACCTCGAGGGGGCCCGCCGGGCGGTGGCGGACGACTTCGTGAGCGGCGGCACCCGCCGCAACCTCGAGTGGGTGGCCGACGACGTCGACTTCGGCGACACCCCCGCCGCCGACCGCCTGCTCCTGGCCGACGCGCAGACCTCGGGTGGCCTGCTCGTGGTCGGCGAGGTGCCCGGCGCGCCGGTGATCGGCACACTGGTCGTCCGCTCGCCGGGTCAACCCTTGATCTCGGTTCGATGAGCTCTCGGAGGCGTCTGGCGGCCTGGTGGCCCCCGCGGTCTTCAACACCGACGTGGCCGGCCTCGCCGGCCAGGCGGGTTCGATTCCCGTCCGCCTCCGCCATCTCCTGCCCGCGACTTCACCCATGACCGAGCCGACCCGACCGCCCTCAGTCGACGCTGTGGCCCGACGACTGGCGTCGGCCGGTCACGACCTTCCGCACCCGCTGTTGGTCGATGCCGCCCGCCAGGCGATCGCCGCCGGCGACCACTCGGCGGCCGACCAAGTGGCCACAGCCGTCGCCCGAGACCTGCTCCAGCGGGTCGTCAATGCCACCGGGGTCCTCCTCCACACCAACCTCGGGCGAGCACCCCTCGGGCCGGGCGACCCGGCGACCGTCGGCAGTTACACCAACCTCGAACTCGACCTGGGCACCGGCGAGAGGGGCACCCGAGGGGCCGGCATCAGCCGACTCGTCGAGCGTCTGACCGGCGCCGAGGCAGCCCTGGTGGTGAACAACGGCGCCGCCGCCGTGCTCTTGACCATGGCCGCGCTGGCTGGCGGGCGCGACATCGTGGTCAGTCGAGGCGAACTGGTCGAGATCGGCGGAGGCTTTCGCATCCCGGAGATCGTGGCCACCTCGGGGGCCCGCCTGGTCGAGGTGGGTACCACCAACCGCACCCGGCTGGCCGACCACGCTCGGGCGGTCGACGACCCCCACAACGACGTCGGCGCACTCCTGGTCGTCCACCGCTCGAACTTCCGGATCAGCGGCTTCACCGAGCAGGCCGATCTGGCCGACCTGGCCCGCCTCGGCCCTCCCGTCGTCAGCGACATCGGCTCCGGGCTCCTCGATGCCCGCACCCCTTGGCTGTCCGGGGGGCCACCACCGTGGTTGGCCGGTGAGCCCGCGGTACGTCAGACCCTCGAGGCCGGCGCGGCTCTCGTCACATTCTCGGGCGACAAGCTCCTCGGCGGACCCCAAGCCGGGATCGTCGCCGGACGCCGGGATCTGGTCGAGGCCTGCGCCCGCCACCCGCTGGCCCGGGCTCTGCGTCCAGGGCGACTCGTCGCCACCACCCTCCAAGACGTGCTCATGGCCCACCTGCGGCGAGACACCGACGCCATCCCGTTCTGGCGCATGGCCACCATCTCCGTCGACCAGCTCCGGAGCCGGGCCGCGGCCATCGTGGCCGACGTGTCGGGCGCCGGACCCACGAACGGGACCGGCGCCGTCGAGGTGGTCGACAGCATCGCCGTGCCGGGTGGCGGCACCCTGCCGGGCGTCGAACTGGCCTCGGCCGGCGTCGCCGTCGAGGGCGACCACGCTGCGGCCCTGCGCCAATGTCGCCCACCGGTGATTGCCCGGGTGGAGCTGGGCCGCACAATCCTCGATCTCCGCACTGTCGACCCGTCCGACGACTACCGGGTGACCGAGGCATTGCGAACCCTGGCCCGACCTTGACCGTCGTCGCCACCGCCGGCCACGTCGACCACGGCAAGTCGACCCTGGTCCGGGCCCTGACCGGCGTCGATCCTGACCGGCTCCCCGAGGAGAAGGCCCGGGGCCTCACCCTCGACCTGGGCTTCGCTTCCTGTCGGTTGCCGTCGGGACGCACTGCGTCGTTCGTCGACGTGCCCGGCCACGAGCGCCTGGTCGGCACCATGTTGGCCGGCGTCGGGCCGGCCGCGGCCTGCCTCTTCGTCGTCGACGCAACCGAAGGATGGCGGGCCCAGTCAGAGGAGCACCTGCGCATCGTCGACCTGCTCGGCGTCGCCCAGGCCGTCGTCGCCCTCACCCGATCGGCGGCGGTCGAGTCGGGGCAGCTCGCGCTCGTCGACGCCGACGTCCGCCGCCACCTGGCCGCCACCGCGTTGTCTCACGCCCCCATCGTGGCCGTCGACGCACCCGCCGGGGTAGGCGTCGAGCAGTTGGTCGATGCTCTGGACACCGCCCTCGGTCGGCTGCCGCTACCGGTCGACCTCGATCGCCCCCGGATCTGGGTCGACCGGTCCTTTACCATCCGGGGCGCGGGCACGGTCGTCACCGGCACGCTGGGCGGCGGACCGCTGTCGATCGACGACCGCCTCGAGGTCCGCCACGGCGAGAACATTCACCCGGTGCGGGTCCGGGGCATCGAGGAGCACGGCGTGGCCGTCGACTCGACCGCGCCGGGTTCGCGGGTGGCGCTGAACCTGGTCGGTGTGGCCCATCAGGACATCGCCCGGGGAGCCGTGGTGGTCCGCCCGGGCCAGTGGACCCTCGTCGATCGCTTCGAGGTCGACCTTCGAGTCCTCGACGACTCGCCGGCCGTCGAGCGGCGGGGCTCCCACCTCGTCCACGTCGGCACCGACCTGATCGCCGCCCGCCTCGACCCCCTCGGTGCCCGCCAGCTGGGACCGGGTCAAGTCGGGACGGTGCGGGTCGTGCTCCACCGACCGGCGCCGATCGCCGTCGGTGATCGGCTGGTCGTCCGCGACGCCGGCCGGGCAACCACGGTTGCCGGCGGCACGACGACATCGATCGAACGGACCAGCAGGACCAGATCGGCCCCCCCGCCGCTCGGCCGTGCCCTGCCACCCGACGCCCAGGCCTATCTGGACGAGCTCCGGCTGGACCGCTTCCGCACGCGTCGACCGGATGACGTCGGCGGGACCGCCTTGGCCGCGCTGCGCAGCACCGGAGCGGCCGTGTCCGAGAACGGGTGCTGGTTTGCCGTCGACGCCGTCGACGCCGCCGCCGCCATGGTGATCACGCTGCTGACCGACCGGCCCGAGGGCGTCCGGGTCAGCGACGTACGGAATGCGCTGGGAACCAGCCGACGCCACGCGCTCGCACTTCTGGCCATCCTCGACCGGCGAGGAGTGACTCGCAGGGTGGGCGAACGGCGCAGGGCCGGGCCTCGAGCTAGTTCAGGAGCTGACGACGTTCCTGCTCGGTGAGCCCGCCCCAGATGCCGTGCTGCTCGTGGATGGTCAGGGCGTAGTCGAGGCAGGCCCGGCGAACCGGGCACTGCGCGCAGATCGACTTGGCCTTCGACTCCCGGGCCAGCTTCTCGTCCTTGCGCTCGGCGTAGGACGGCGGGAAGAACACCGAGGCCTGCTCACCCCGACACGACGCCTTCGGTTGCCAGGCCTCATCGATGCGAATGGCGCTCAAATCGACCCTCCCCCTCGAGAACCGTGTGATCTGCGGACCCTACCGGCGAGCCCGAGGTGTCACAAGGCTGAAATGCAATGAAGGAGCACGAGCGGCACTGAGAGATATCGTGACGTCACCCGTCGGGCTCGCCGCTCGCACCCCGGGCCCGCTCCCGGTAGTCGCGGGCGCCACCCGTTTCCGGTTCGACCTCGAGGTTGACGCCGTCGATCGCGACCACCCGAACTCGGGCCCCAGCCTCGACCGGCGTCGCCCGGTTGGTGAAAGCCGGCCAGAGGGCCTCTCGGATCCGGACGGTCCCTTGGGGATCGACGGCATCGACGGCGTCGCCCATCTCGCCGATCATCGACTCGCGGCCGATCGTCGGAGTGGAGTAGCGGCTGCGGATCGTGGCCGGCAGGGCCGACAGCATGACCAGGAGAAAGCCGACGAACCCCGCGACCAGCGCCACCCAGCCCACGCGGACGCCGTCGTCGAAGAGCAGCAGAGACCCGACGGCCAGGGCCACGACACCGACACCCGTCCACAGACGTGGCGCACCGGTCTGGACGTCGACGGCGAACCCAAAGGTGCCGACGAGCACCAACCCGAGGCCGACCCACGACAAAGGGAGAACGTCGAGCCCGTAACCGGCGAGCACTAGGGCCGCCGCACCGGTACCGCCGGCCACCCCCACCCCGCCGGTGTAGAACTCGAACACGAGCAGCGCCAGCCCGGCGATCAGCAAGAGGTAGGCGATCGACGGGCTGGCCACGGCATGCAGGACCCGAGGGACGAACGGGAGCTTGCTCAGGCGAACGTCGACGTCGAGATCGACGACCGGTGGGCCGCCGTCCGGATCGGGTGTGGACGTCGAGGTCTCCACCACCCGACCGGCGCCCGCCAAACCGTCGATGGCCCGCAGGAAGTTGCCCAGAACTGCGGCCTGGGCCGGGTTCAGGTCGACCAAGCCCAGCTCCAGAGCTTCGTCGGGACCAGCACTCCCAGCGGCCTCGGGCGGTAGGGCGTCGCCCGAGATACGGGTGCCCGGCGCCATCCCCGCGATCGGGGCCGCCAGCAAGAGCCTCACGGCATCGCCGGACGCCTCGGCGCCGGTCTGGCCCACCCACACGGCGACGGGGACCGAGGCGTTCTCGATGGCGTCGACCAGCTGGTCGAGGCGGGCCTCGCTGACCACCGACCCTGGGCTGTCCAGTTGGATGACGAAGGCCTCGGCGTCGGCAGCCTCGGCGTCCTGGAGCGACTGCTCGACGAAGTCGACGACGATCGGGTCGAGGTAGCCGTTGACTTGCACGACGTCGACCACACGACGGTCGTCGGCGGCGCCGGCCGCCGACCCGCCCACCAGCATGACCACGCCAGCGGTCAGGACGACGGCCGCCGTCAGTAGCCTGCGACACCGCCCCCTGGGGAGATGAGCCTGTGAACCCGGCAACGTTTCTCTCGACATCAAGACTGGTCATCGTGGCCGGCAAGGGGGGTGCGGGCAAGACGACGGTGAGCGCCGCCATGGCCGTGGCCGCCGGGTCCGAGGGGTTGGCCGCGCTGGTAGTGGAGGTCGACGACCACGGTGACCTGGGCCGACGCTTCGATCGGGTCGGACCGCTCGGGGCCCGAGAGGTGACCTTGGTTCCGGCGACAGCTCGATCTGCGGAGATCAGGGGCCGAGCGATCCTCGCCGACCGTGCGCTTCGCACCTACCTCGACGGCCATGGCCTCGGTGCAGTCACCCGCCGATTGGCGTCGGGCGGAGCCCTCGAGCTGGTGACCTCGGCGGTGCCGGGCCTGGGCGACCTGCTGGTTCTGGGCCAGATCCGCCAGTTGGTCGACCAAGACCCAGCCGACATCGTCATCGTCGACGCCCCGGCCACCGGGCACGCCATGACCTTCCTCTCCTCGCCCGCCGGGCTGGCCCGAACGGTGAGCTCGGGACCAGTGCATGACCAAGCCGAACTGGTGGCCGCCATGCTCACCGACCCCAAGCGATGCCAGGTCGTGCTGGTCGCGCTGCCCGAGGAAACACCGGTCAACGAGGCCATCGAGGCCGCTGAGGCGCTCTCCGAGTTGGGCGTCTCGCTCGGGATGGTGGTGGCCAACGGATGCACGCCGACCGACGCCGAGCTGGCAGACGCCATCGAGGCCGCGTCGGTGGAGAGCGGGCTGGCTCCACCCGACATCGAGGGCCTGCTGGCGGCTGGGACCTACGCCTATGGACGCCAGGTCGATGAGGCCGACCAGCGGGCCCGGCTGGGCGCTGGCGTCGGAGCCGCCGTGGCCCAGCTGCCTCGGCTAGCGGTCGACGACATAGGAGCCCGAGAGACCGCCCTCTTGGCCCGGACGCTCCTCGGATGAGCTCGGTGCTGCGATCGGTCGTGCAGACCCGCCGCCTCGTCATCTGCTGCGGGCCCGGCGGGACGGGCAAGACGACCACATCGGCCGCGCTGGGCGTCGCCGGCGCTAAGGCCGGTCGCCGGGTGGTCGTGCTGACCATCGACCCGGCTCGGCGGCTGGCCGACGCGCTCGGGATCGATGGTTTGACCAACGAACCCACCGAGGTGGTCGGCGTCGGCTCCGACGGCGGGAGCCTCTGGGCCATGCAACTCGACGCCCGGGACACCTTCGACGAGATCGTGCGCACCTGGTCGACCGAACCGGCCCAGGCCGAACGGATACTGACCAACCCGTACTACCGGACGATCGCCGGGAGCCTGTCGGGCACCCAGGAGTACATGGCTGGCGAGAAGCTGCTCGAGCTGCACCAGGCCGGCTTCGACTTGGTCGTCGTGGATACACCGCCGGGTCGCCACGCCGTCGACTTCCTCGACGCGTCGCGCCGACTGGTCGCCTTCTTCGACCATCGCCTGTACCGAACGGTGCTCGCCCCCCGCCATGGACTGCTGCGAGCCGTCAACCTGGCCGCCCAGGCCTTCCTACGCAGCGCCGCCCGAGTCGTCGGAGCCGAGCTCATCGCCGATGCCGTCGACTTCTTCGCCGCGTTCGAAGGGATGGAAGACGACTTCCGAGCCCGCTCCGTTCGGGTGCAGGCGCTCCTGGGCGACCCGGCCACGGCATTCGTGGTGGTGACGTCACCCCGACCCGACACGATCGACGCGGCTATCGGGCTGATCGCACGATTGGCCGCCGAGGGTCGGGCGACGGTCGACGCCGTGGTCGTCAACCGGGTCAGCCCCCGGTTCGGTCCGGCGACCCCGGCCGAAGATAGGAGACGGTCCGACGAGTACGCCGGCACGCCCCTCGGAGCACTGTTTCGCACCCGGGCCGAGTTGCACGAGCGGGCGACGGCCGACGAGGCCGGGATCGACGCCCTCCGCTCGTCCCTCGACCAGACCCCTGTTCTGACCGTCCCCGCGTTGCCCGACGACGTCCACGATCTGCGGGGGCTCGCCGAGGTGGCCTCGCACATGGTGGCCTGACCGGGGGAGATCGCCGACCTCGCGGACCGGCTCTAACCTCACGCCGTGCCCGAGATCCTCGTCGTGAGCGATTCCCCGGCCGTCGTGCGCGACGTGCGAGCGGTGGTCGACGAGCTGGGAACCACCGTGCGGGTCCTCACGGCCGGCTCCGCGGTGCTCAACGCGGTCGAGGCGTCGCTGCCCGACCTGGTCGTGGTCGACCTGCAGATCGGCAACATGGGTGGGATGGCAGTGGGCCACGACTTGCGCCTGGAGGAAGGGGCCGGGCGTCTCGAGCACGTACCGGTGCTGATGATCCTCGACCGCCGGGCCGATGTGTTCCTGGCCAAGCGATCGAACGCCGACGGTTGGATCCTCAAGCCCCTCGACGCCTTACGCCTGCGCCGAGCCGTGCAGGCGCTGCTCGGCGGCGAGACCTACCACGACACCACCGGGGCCCCGACCGGCTTGGGCAGTCCCACCCTCGGGTAACCTCGCCAGCCCACCGGGAAGTGGCGCAGCTTGGTTAGCGCGCAGCGTTCGGGACGCTGAGGCCGCGGGTTCGAATCCCGCCTTCCCGACCATGCATCAGCCCTGGTCAGAGGCCATTTCGGGCTCGCCCCTGATCAGGCCATGTGTTCAGCTAGGCCGCGAATAGGCCGCGGGCGGGTCAAACTCGGCCCCATGATCGACGCTCCCACGGCCTCGGCGGCAGCCTGGTCAGCGGCCGTCGTCGCCCGTGCGTAGATGCCGACGGTCATGCGCACGTCAGCATGGCCGAGCCGGTTCTGAGCAACCTTGAGATCGACGTGCTCGGCCACCAGGGCACTCGCCGCCACCCGGCGTAGATCATGGAACGTCAGGCCGTTGAGACCTGCCCTGCGCACGGCAGGGCGCCACACTCGATCCCGGAAGTGCGAATAGTCCAGCCCCTCGCCTTCCGGACTCACGAACACGTAGGCGTCGCTGTCGGCCGCGCTCAGCTCCCGTGCCGCCAGCGAAGCGGCCAGCAAGTCGAGCAGCTCTCGGGGAACGGTCATGGTTCGTCGGCCCGCTTGCGACTTCGGCGGACCTTCGACCGACTCGCCGTAGCGCCCCCGGGTGCGCTGAACCCTCACGCTCAAGGTGCCCCCGAGGAAGTCCAGCGCGCCCACCCGCAGGCCCGCCACCTCCCCGAAGCGCAGACCCAAGACGGCACCCAGCCACGCCATCGGCCCGTAGTCGCCCAACTCGTCGGCCAGCACACCCAACTCTTCAGGCGAGGGAAGGCGACGTTCGAGCACCTCGACCCCCGGCAGCTTGACGCCTCGGGCCGGGCTGAACCCCAGGCTCCCGGAGTTCACGGCGAAGGCGAGGATCGCCCTCAGGGTCCCGTACTGGCGCCGGACGGTTCTCGGGGCCTGCGTGGTGGCCCAGGTGTTGACCAGGCGCTGCACGTCGGCCGGGGTGATCGAGGCGATCCGCTTGTCCCCGAGCACCGGCTGGAGGTGAACCCGCACGATTGACTCATCCCGCGCCAGCGCGGAGGGTCGCTTTGCCGGGTTGGACTGTGACCACAACTCGGCGACCGCCCCGAAGGTCATGCCGGCCGCTTTCGGGTCCAGCCACTGCCCTCGGGCCAGGTCGGCCCGCTGGGTTCGTTCGTAGACCTCCGCCTCCTTGCGGGTGCGGAACGTATGGGAGTACTCACGGCCATCCGGGTCCCTGAGGCGCACCTTGTACCGGTTCCCGGTCTTCCCGTAGCGACGCTCGATCATGGTCGTGCTCCCTTCGGTCTCCCGCCCTTGGGGTGGACGGGTACTCCTTGATCGTCGAGCCGCCCGTGCGCCCTGGCCCACGCCTCGACGTCGGGCCATGCCCAGACGTAACCCATTGCCAGCCGAACGGCAGGCTCAGGAAACCCAACCCCCCGTTGGCGCCACACGTGTACTGACGGCGCTGCCACGTCGAGACGCTCGGCAACCTCGTGAACGCCCACCAAGTCGGTCACCTTCACATTGCGCCCCCGGGCCATACTGTTAGGGACTCTACTCGGTTAGTGTCCGCCGTCAAGGGCTTCGGTTGGGGTGTCCTCTGCGTTACCTCGTCGATGCGACCTTTGCCCCGTATGCGCCGAGGTGCCACCATGTCGAACGAAGGAAGTAAGCGGGGGTGGCGATGTCCGGCGACATGGAAGTCGATCCGGCAATGGTGCCCATTGAAGACGGGGCAAACCTTTCTTGGCTGGCCCAATCGAGCGTGGCCACGCCGCGCTAGATGCAGGGCCCGCCGCCGCCGTGGTGCGGGCCCTCAAAGTCACAAGCTGAAAGGCACCCAATGGACTCCGAAGACATCCCGCCCCCGCCCGCCGCGCCAAAGAAGGTGTGGTGGCGACGGGTTGGCGAATGGCTGGCCGGAGCGGGCCTCGTCCTGTTCTTGGCCGTCAACTGGCTGACTCCCCAGGGATGGGGATGTGAGCCGGTGGTGAACACCGGGACCACCACCTACTACTGCCAGTCAGGTTGCGACGAGGCCGACGCAGAACGGGCATCGGAACTGGTGCTGTCGATGTGCCTGTCCGGGGACTACGACGCGGTGAAAATAACGCTGGTGCATCCAGGTGGCGAAGACACCGAGACGTTCGACTGCAATGAGTGATCCAGCGGCCGATCTGATTCGGGCTCTCAAAGTCACCACCTGAAAGGCCGTCATGACTGCACCCGAAGCACCCGAGGAACCGACCCGGTGGAGACGCCTCGCCTCCTGGCTGTGGATTCGCTCGGCCGTGATCATCATCGGCCTCGTGTTGCTGGGCGGCGCGCTCAAGGGCCCGATCGAGCGGCGATGGTTCAACGACGAGCCCGCGGAGCCGAAAACGGGGTTGCTGACCTTCCCCTGCGAAACAGGCTGCGATGACGCCGACGCCAGGCGAGCCTCGACGAGGATCTACCTCTTTTGCGAACTAGGCAACTACGACCAGATGCGACTCATCATGGTCGGACCGGGCGGCAGGCAAGAAATGATGCTGGACTGCCCATGAGTGACCCAGCCGCCGAACTGATCCGGGCCCGCCTCGGTGCCATGAGTCGCGGCCTGCGATGGTTGGGGCCGAGGTCGCGGCGTGCGCTCTGGATCGACCCCGTCGGAGTGTGGGCCGGCACCACCCAACGCCAACGACGAGCAAGGCACCGCCCAGCCGCATGATCCGACCGCCCCATGTTCCCGAGGGGGTGGTCTCTCTAGACAGGTCCCGACCTCCCTCTCGGAGCGTCTCAACTCACCACCCTGACCGGTCGAGCGCTCACCGATCGTCTACGGAACGACCGGCAAGCTGCCCTTAGAAGGCATGGCCCGTTCCAGTGCTTGTCTCAGCTCGGCACGCTCCGCTTCCTGGCGGTCTATGACGGCTTGCATCACCGTGAGGTCGATGTGCCGGCGTACCGCTTCGAGCACGAGGTCGTGCAGAACCCGTGGGTCGATGGCAGCCACCGGGTAGGAGTCGACGCCCGGGCCGTGCCTGGCTTGGTAGGCGGCGGTGGTCGGGTCCTTGCGCTTGAGGCGGATCGCGGGGAGCCCCCACGTTTTGGCTTGCATGGGAGTGACGGCGAGCCGCTCGTACCCCTCGAAGCAGTCGGCTCGGCGCAGGAGAGATGCTTCAGCCGCCTCACGGTGCGGCGTGAGATCGCCGACGGAGAGGAGCACCGCGGGGCGCTCGCGGGCTCCGACGTCAGCCACGAGGGCCTCGACCCATCCGAGGGTGGGGTTGCCTCGTACGTGGAACACGACGACGCCCCAGCCGCCTACCCAGTAGTCGATGACCTCGACCAGCGGTGCTGAGTCGATGGCGAGGTAGACCGTGCGCTCCTGGCCTTCGGTGATGTCTCGCCGGTAGCTCTCAGCTAGCCATCGGGTGGCGTGGACCGGACTGGTCCAACTCGGAGCCCTCCGCCCGAAGGGGTGACGGCCGTCAGCCACATAGAGCGCTTCGGCGGCTCGAGCCGGGACCAGTTCCCGACTCAACGCCTGGCGGTACTTTCGACCGGGCGGGAGGAAGCCGCGCCGTTCGAGCTGCCAGGCAAGCTGTTCGAGGGTGACGGGCCACCGGTGAAGGTCGGCAAGACGACAGGCCTCGTCAACAACCGCCGACCACCGCGGCGACGGTGCCTCCTTCACGGGCCTGGCACGAGGCGCTCGTAGGCGTCGAGGCGCTGCCAGGGGCCCCGCATGCAGGCTTCGACTCGTAGGTCTTCGTAGCCGTCTGCGTCCCAGCGTTCGAGGCAACGTCGGGCCGATCGTTCGGTGCTGAACACCCGCCAGGTTCGCCCCGGGTTGCCGGCTCGGGCAGCCGACACGCGCCACAGGCAGCCCCCGAGTTCGGCTCCCGTGGTCACCACGTTGCGTCCTCGACGTCGAGCCCGCCAGACTCGGCTACGGGCTCCAGGGTGGCCAACATCTCGGCATCAGAGAGAGTCGAGCCAACGAAGAGGCTCAACTTCGAGAGATGAGCCACTTCGTGGAGAGAGCCCGGTTCGTCGGCACACAATCCCAGGTCAGCACCAAGAGGCTCAAGGGGATCATCGGGCTCGTGTGGTGGGGGTTGAGCCACTTCGTGGGCCGGCTGAATGCCGTGCGGTAGACGGACCACCCATCGACCAGCGAACGCCCCCGTCGACTTCTCGGCGACCACTCCGAGCGCCTTCTTGGCTCGCTTGAGGGTCGCCGACTTGATCCCCTCCTCATTGGCCATGCGCTCGACGTCTTGGGACGGCTGGGGCCCCGCCGACAGGACGTCGGCTAGCCAGCTCTGAGCGTCGGCCAGTAGGCCGCCCGACTCGGAATGGCCTGCGGTCAGCTCGTCAGCGGTTCGAGTGCTGGTCCCTTCCCAGCGCACCTGAGCGCACCCACGCTCGGAATCGGATGCCAGCCGATAAGCCAACGTCTCCGGCATCGGTCCGAGGTTCGACTTCGTGCCGGCCACCAGACGCCGCGTCGGGTCGTCCGGATCTAGGGCTACCAGCAGACCGACCCGTGCCGCCCCGATGACGCCAATCGATCCGCCTCCCCGATAGATGGCCGAACCGCCCGTCGACTTGTTGAGATGTCGCACGACGAGCACGGCAGCACCCGTGCTCGAAGCCATTTCGGCAAGCGGGCGAAGCACCCTGCGCACGTCCTGATCCCGATGTGCGTTGGCATCGGCCGGGAGGTACGCCATGAGAGGGTCAACGATGATGAGGCGAGCCGAGGTGCGCCCCACCAGCTCACCGATCAACGCCGTGTCGGCCAAGCTCACGGGCCGCTCGTCATCGCGATCGGCGACGTTCTCGGCCAAGTGCACCAGTTCGAGGTCAGCACCAGCCGCTTCGAGCCGAGGGCGGATCGTGTCAGCGGGCCCATCCTCTGCGGACAACACGACCACGGCCCCAGGCGCCCCCCGACTGGACTCTCCGGGCATTGGGCTCCCAGTCGTAACCCGGGCCGCCAAGTCCAAGGCGACCGTCGACTTACCGAGCCCCGGGTCACCGTCGAGCACCACAAGCTTCCCGGCCGGAATGCGTCCGGGCCAAAGCCACGACACCGACTCCGCCTCGATCGAGGCCACGGTTCGGGACGACAGATACGGGCCTTCGGCCACCTCACCTCGCCGTCGCTCAACCGGCCCCTCAGTCGAAGCGGCTCTCGCCGACACGCCAGGTGGCCTCTCCGCCCAGTTCATGAGCTCGTCATCGGTGGCCCGCCTCATGCCGCCACCTCCTTCGCCAGCAGTTCGACAATCTCGGCGAGGGTCCGGATGCCATCGAGCGATCGCCGAAGCTCACCTGCGAGCACTTCAGCGGTGGGGCACGACCCGCAGGCGGAGCACCGCAGCGCCCGCCCATCGGCCACCTCTCGGGCCGGCGCTACGTGCTCGATCAGCGAGCGCCAAGACGAACATCGTGGACATGGCCAATGCCCCGCCCGCACCTCGGCCAACAGGCCGTCGACGGGTCCTGAAAGCGCCGGCCAGCCGTGGCTGGCGACCAACCCAGCAACCGCTAGCAGGCCAGCACGATGGGCACGATCCCCGGCGGCTGTGGAGGGCGGCCCTTCGCGGCCGTTTTCCCGCGTCACGACTGCCCGCCGTCGGCGCCCGGAGTCGTATCGGCGTCAGTCAGGCTTTCGATCCAGGTGTCGAGATCGCTGGACCTCACGAGCCGACGTCTGCCCACACGGATGCTGCGGATCTCACCCGAGCGCATCATGTCGAGGACCGACGTCCGGCCCAACGAGGTCCGCTCAGCCACGGCCTGCCAATCCAGAAGGGAATCCATCACACAACTCCTTTCGCATGAGCGGACCGGGGTGGTCCGTCACGGCACCGAGTGTCTTCTAGAGTTGTGGTTATGCCGTCTCGGATACGCGTTCAGACCCGCCACACGATCGAGGCTGAACTCGGCGGTGAGCTCACACCCTCTGAATGGTTGCTCTTGCGGAGTCAGCGGTACGCACACGAAGTATCCGAAGACGAGCCTGGAGCGCTGAACCGTGCCGTCGCGTGGATACGCGCTATCAGGCAGGCTGAAGCGGACCGAGAGCTAGCTTCTCGACCGTCCAAAGCCCTGCGAGAGCGGGCCCGCCTTCAGTCGTGGTACCTCGCCCGGTGGCTAGCCGCCGACGTGGACGTCCAGGATTGGCGCCGAAAGAACCGGGTAGCTGGGTCCCTCGAAGATTGGGCATTCACGCCAGTCAGGGAAGAGATGCCCGATGGTTCCACGGTTGAGCGATCGCCGATCGACGGCAAAGGCCAGTTAGTACGAGTCGAGTGGTCGGAGGACGGATCACGGTTTAGCTTCATCGTGCCGGCGGACTCGGCCCTCGGCGAAGCCAGCGCCATAGCCGCCCGGTACTTCGACTGGCCCGTGTTGAGCGAGTCCGACTGGACGACCGCGGTGATTACGGGCCACGTCGAACTCGAACCGATCCGCACGACGTGGCACCCGTTCACGCCGTCGGTCGAGTCGCTCCCCGGCCAGGGAGATTGGCAAGCAGCCAACGCGTTCGGACGCCTGGTCATCGCCGTCGACCCGACGACACCAGCCGCTGAAGTGACCGCTGCCTACCGACGAGCGCAGCGGGCCTTGCTTGGCCGCGAGGTCACAAGCACCGCCACCAGGGAGCACCTTGACCCCCACCAGCGTGAGCTACTCGACCACGCTCTCACCCGGGACCGAGGCGACGACCTGTCGTGGCGCAACGCTCACTACGACCACCACCCCGAGACGTGGGTGTCGCTCCGAGAGCGCTGGAACCAGGGCCGTCGGAAGGATCGCTACGACGAAGTGGACACTCGACGCCCGGGACGGCCCCCGAACGTCGGGAGGTTCCATCGGGACGTGCTCAAGGCGGCGGGCATGGCCCTTCGGGTAAAGGTCCGAGAGCTCTACGACATCGAGAGTCCCCGGAGCGAACCGATGGCGACCCTCGACGAACAGCAGCGCATGAGGACTGAGGCGCAGCGCGAATGGGCGCCGGTAGTCAAGGCGGACGAGTAGCGATCAACGAGTTCATGGAGGCAGTGAACGAGGCGCTCCGAGCCGCGCTCAGCGACCGAGCGCCTCGATCGTCAGCGAAGCAAGGCCGCACCTGAGCCGGGCGTCGAAGGAATCAGGACACGGCACCCTGCAC
The DNA here is from genome assembly GCA_031399525.1 of Actinomycetes bacterium. Lineage (GTDB taxonomy): Bacteria > Actinomycetota > Acidimicrobiia > Acidimicrobiales > CADCSY01 > JANNNX01. Next base: position 79,411 of record JANNOZ010000016.1, read on the forward strand.
CGATGCCCGAGCCGAGCCGGACTCGATACCTGAGCAGCCGTCCCCGACGCGCCGACCGCGACGCTCGACGGCTTGACCTGGCCTCCTTTCTTGTCAGGGTCACGTCCTCGTTGACGCTCACGGAAGTCACCAAGCTCAAGGGGAAGCCGAAGATCGGCCGCGAGCATGAGCAGGTCATCAACGAGTTCTTCATGCACGAGTGGATCGTCGTTCGCCAGCTAGACCGCTTCACAGCGGAGTACGCACGGGAACTTGTGTGGGATCACAACTTCGACCCGAAGGACTCCATACACGTCGCGACTGCGGTAAGGGCGAAAGTCCCCCACCTCGACACGTTCGACGCAAAGCTCATCAAGCGGAGCGGTCAGATCGGTGACCCTCCCATGATCATCGGCAGACCCGACGTGCCCGAGCAGTTGTCGATTTACGAATCCGAGCCTGAGTAGTGCGTCGGGTATGCGCAGGACACGGAGCCCTAGAGAGGCCAGGCCGCGAATAGGCCGCGGACGTAGCCGATCGGGCAGGGTCGCCGAAGTTCGCCCACCCCATCTGACCTGCCGCTACGCGCCGGGAAGGTTCGCCACGATTCGCCTCAGCCGCATTCGGGACGCTGAGGCCGCGGGTTCGAATCCCGCCTTCCCGACCATGCATCAGCCCAGGCTGGCGTCCTGCTGGCGTTCTTTGGCGGATCGACCACCCTCACGGTGGCGGATCCGCCTGAGAACGAGGGGGGTTCAGCAGGTGGCGAGCATGGCCGCCAGGGCGTCGTGTTCGGGTTGGGTGACCGAAAGCTGCCAACGAACCTTCACCGCAACCCAGCCGGTGGCGTATGCACACCAGTTGGACGCCTCGGCGGGAGTCCACTGATCAGGAGACTGGTCGCCCTTCGAACGATTGGCCGACGCCGAGACGGCGACCAGTGCCTCGGGATGTTCGATGTCGTTGGCAAAGGCCCGGCGCTGCTCAGCAGTGAAGAAGAGACCCCCGGAGCGATAGGCGTCGGCCAGCGGCACCAGGTGGTCGATGTCGAGTTGGGATGCGTCGGTGTAGGTCGCTCCGGTGTACAGGTCGACCCACCGGCCGGTGACGACCCGACACCCGTCGGCCGACAACGACACCGGGTCGAGCGACTCGGCGATCAGCACCTCGGCCCGGGTGTTCTGGCAATCGCCGTCGGCGTCGACCCACGTGGGCCAATCGTCACGGTTGTAGGTCCCCTGGATCGGCGGAGCGACAAGCAGGCCAGCCAACGCAGCATCGAGTCCCGTCGGCGTGGCAATGGCGCTCGTCGTGGTCGTCGTGGGCCCTGGGGTCGGCCCCATCGTCGAGGAGCTGTCGCGGGTGACCACGACGAGCCCGACGCCCAAGACCAGGCTCAGCACCGCCAACACTCCGAGGGCCGCGGCCGGCGAAGGTCGGTGACTCACCTTCGAGGTGTCTAGCCGTCGCGGGCCGGTACTTCGTGGACGCCCAGGCACCCGTGCGCCGGCCGGAGCAGGCTGACAGGCTCTCCCCCATGCGAGTGATAATCGCCGGGGGCGGCATCGGGGGGATGACAGCGGCGAGCGCCTTGCGGGGCTCCGACCACGAGGTCGTGATTCTCGAACAGGCCAGCGCGCTGCGGGAGGTCGGGGCCGGCATCAACCTCGGTGCCAACGCGTCTCGGCTCCTCGTTCGCCTCGGCTTCGAGCCGGCGTTGGACAAGTGGGGCGTCAAGGACGCCGGAATCCAGCAGCGCTCCACCACCGGCGAGATCCTCGGCGGCCGTCCCCCCGGACGCGGACCCCATGGTGCGTCGCATTACCAGCTCTATCGGCCCGACCTGCTCGGGCTACTCGTCGACGGTGTACCCGGGGCCAGGCTCCGCCTCGGCCACACGGTCGCCTCGGTGGCCGAAGCCGACGACGGCGTAGCCGTCGAGTGCGACAACGGCGACATCATCGAGGGCGACATCATCGTCGGCGCCGATGGGGTCCACTCGACGATCCGGGCTCACCTCCACGGCCCGGCCGCAGCCACCTATTCGGGATGGGCGGCCTACCGAGGGGTGACCCCGATGACCCGCATCGAACACCTCGGGCTCACCCACGGCAACACCGGGTGGAGTGGAGACGGCCGCTTCTTTCTCAGTTACGGCGTTCATGCCGGCGAGCTCATGAACTGGATCGGATTCTTCCCGAGCGAGCTGGTGAGTGAGTCGTGGCGGACCGAGGGCGCGATCGAAGACGCAGCCGCGGCGTTCGCCGACTGGGATCCGACGGTCGCCGGGATGATCCGAGCCACCGACGTCACCAACATCTGGTCGATCCACGACCGCGACCCGCTCGAGCAGTGGGGTCGGGGTCGGGTCACACTCCTCGGTGACGCGGCCCACCCCTTGCAACCCTGGTTCGGCCAAGGCGGGGGGATGGCCATCGAGGACGGCTACGTGCTCGGCCGCTGCCTCGAAGGCGTGACGTCCGACGGCGCCGAAGGGGCGCTCCGGCGATACGAGCGGCTCCGTCAGCCCCGTACCGACCGGGTCCTGCTGGGCGCCCGCCAGCGAGGGTTGGTCCTCACCGGAAAGGTCGCGCCGGCGACCGACGCCGGCCCGCCCACCGACCCCTGGCTCGAGGCCCACGACGTCGAGGACGACCTGGCCTCCTGATCGATGGGTCAGGGATGCAGGAGCGCTCGCAACCCATCTCGAAACGTGACCAGATCATCGCCATCGACCCGGTCGAGGCCGAGCACCTCGACGGCAAGGCCGTCATCGAGCATGGCCCGAACCTCTTCGCCGGCCTCGGTGAGGGCGAGCAACTTCACCCGCCGATCGCTCGGATCGGGACGCCGCTCGACCAGGCCCCGAGCTTCGAGGCGGTCGGCCAACCCCGTCACCGTCGAGCCCTCGAGCGACAACGTGCTGGCGAACACGTTCATGGGCATGGGCGACGACAGGGCGTGCAACGCGGTGCCTTGGAGCAGGGTGAGGTCGAGACCATCGGCCCGACGGGCGAACGCCCGGTAGAGCTGGGCCAGCAGTTCGTCGACCAGTGACCCGATCTCACGTTGGACGGTCCCCTCCGAGTCAGCCGTGGGTTGGAGTCCAATTGGCTGAGACGGCATCGACCAAGTTCCTCGCGCTAGTTGACCGTGATCCGCAGAATGTTCACATAGGTGCCGAGTCCAGCGCTCCAGGACACGTCCGACACCGCATCGTCGTCATAAGACGCCACCGCGGTGGCCAACGCAGCGACAACGAGGCCGCCATTGTTCACCATCCAGTCGGTGACCTCGGCCGCGGCCTCAGCTTGGGCATCAGGCGTGGTGGCGTTGTCGGCCGCATTGATGAGGCCGGCCAACTGGGTGTTGTTCACGCCGAACCCGTTGAGGGCGCCGCCCTCGATCCAGAACCCGCCACCCAGCGTCGAGGGGTTGGCCTGAGGGAAACCGAGGAAGAACACCCCGTACTCCCTCGAGTTGGGCACGCTCAGATACTGATCCTGATCGAGGGTGGTGAGCGGCATGGATACGCCAATCTTCTCGAAGAACCCCTGGTAGGCGGTGATCCAATCCTGGTACGCCGCTCGCGACGCAGCCTTCATCTCGAACCCGTCGGGGTAGCCGGCTTCGCTCAGCAACTGCTTGGCCTTGGTCGGGTCGTAGTCGAAAGCGCCATCGAGGGCCGCGCTGTAGCCGAACTGCCCCTCGCCGTAGGGCTGGGACGACGGCGTGCCGAATCCCAACGTGATGGCCTCCACGAAGCCCTCTCGATCGATGGCGTAGGCCAGGGCTTGGCGCACCTTGACGCGGCCGAGGGGCTCGACCAGGGTGCCCTCGAGGTCGAGCACGACCATCGTGTAGAAGGTGCTCGGGGTGGTGACGTCGGCGAAGCCCGCGCTGCGAGCCTGATCGGCACCGATGCCATCGAGCGTGGTGACGTCGATCTCACCGGCCTGGAGGGCGTTGAGGCGAGCGCCTTGGTCGGAAAGCTGACGCAGCACCATCTTCTCGACTCGCTGGGTCGGCGGGTTCCAGTAGTTCGGGCGCGGTGTGTAGGTGTACGTGGCGCTCGCCGTCGTCGCCGACTGGTCGAGCACGTAGGGACCGCTGCCCACCGGGTTGAGGGCCAGATCCGGGTTGTCGAAGGCGTCGGGGCTGACCATCATGGCGTCCTTACCGCCCAGACCCTTGAGGAAGTCGACATTGGGCGACTCCAGCGTGATGGTCAGCTCCGTCGGGCTGATGACCGTGACATCAACCACGTTCTGGAAGAGGTCTTCGATGGTGTTGGGGTAGTCGCGGACTCGCTCGATGTTGGCCTTGGCCACCTCGGCGTCGAACGTCGCCCCGTCGCTGAACGTCACTCCCTCACGCAGGGTCAGGTCGACGACGAGACCTTCCATACTCCAGGCGGTGGCCAACGACGGCTGAATCCCGGCCGGGTCCGAGACATCGAGCAGTGAGTCGTAGACCGGTACCAGGTACTGGTAGTTGGCGGTTCCCCCCTCGAAATCGGCCGGATCGAAAGACGTCATCTCGCTGGCAACTCCAACGGTGAGGGTCCCTCGAGGTCCGGTGTCGGTGTCGGTGTCCGAGGAGGTGGTCGAACGATCGCCGCACGCAGCGACGACCATGACGGCGACCAGGAACCCGGCGGCTGTGCGGACGAGATGCTTCACGACGTCACTCCCCTCGAAGACCGGCCTTCGGCTGGTCGGCTACTGCGATCGGGGGATACTACTCGTACCTCAGGACAGTCCGTATACCTGAACTACCGACGGGTCCCGTCCCCTCGGACCACGAGTCGCCACCACAACTCGAGCAGTTGGCGGGCCGAGCGGGCGATCGTCGGGATGCGGAAGAACTGCGAACGCCCATGGGGCCGGTGGAAGTGATGAACCGGCACCTCCACGAAGGTGGCGCCGAGCTCCTCGAAGCGACGCATCATCTCGACGCAGATCGTGCCCGACGTCTGGGTCAGACCGGCCTTGGCCACCAGCTCCCGGCGGATCAAGCGGAAATCGCAGTCGGTGTCTCGTACGTGCAGAGCGAAGAGCACCTTCACGCTGTGGTGGTACACCCGGCCGATCACCTTGCGGTACCAGGGATCGCCCCGTCCGATCTTCCACCCCTGCACGACGTCGGTGTCGGCCCGACACGCCTCGACCAGCAGGGCCACTTCACGAGCGTCGTACTGCCCGTCGCCATCGGTGTAGAAGACCCAGTCACACGAAGCGGCCTCGAAGCCGGATAGGAGAGCCCCGCCGTAGCCCCGGTTCTGTTCGTGGGCCACGACCCGGAGCCGGGGCAGGTCGGCTTCGAGGGCCCGCAGCACATCGAGTGACCCGTCGGAGGATCCGTCGTCGACCACGGTGACGTCGAACTCGTCGACCAGCGTCGCCAGGACGTCGTGCACGTCGCGAACCATTCCGGCGATCGTCAGCTCGTCGTTGTAACAGGGGAAGAAAGCGCTGACCGAGGCCACCGCCGGGTTGGCCGGGGTCACGAGACCGTTGCCAGCGCGTCGCCCACTTGCTCGACCTCGGCGTCGGTGAGCTCGGGACCGCACGGCAGCGATACACACTCGGCGGCCCACGCCTCGGCCTGCGGACACTCCTCACGCACGAACTGCCGGTAGCCGGGTTGCTGGGTGAGGGCCAACGGGTAGTGGACGCCGGTCTGGACCCCGGCCGTGGCCAGCCGAGATCGAAACGCCTCGCGGTCAGAGGTACGTACCACGCACAGATGATGCACGTGGTCGGGGTGATCCGCGTGCCAGCGCAGGTGTGGCGCCCGGTCGCGGTACCACTTCGAGATGGCCCGGCGCCGATCGTTGGCCCCGTCGAGGCCGGGAAGGGCCAGGCGCAGCCACGCCGCTTCGAGCTCGGAGAGGCGGAAGTTCATGGCCACCACCTCGTGCACGTACTGCTCGCGGGCACCGTGCACCCGTAGGAGCCGGACTCGTTCGGCCAACTCCGGGTCATCGGTCACCACTGCGCCGCCGTCGCCGACCCCGCCCAGGTTCTTGGTCGGATAGAACGAATAGCACGCAGCTGCGGACATCGGACCGGTGCCGCCGGCGTGGGACAACGCGCCGTGGGGCAAGGCGCCGTGGGCTTGGGCCGCGTCCTCGATGATGGCCAGTCCCAACTCGGCCAACGGCGATAGATCGACCGGCCGGCCGTAGAGGTGAACCGGCACGATCGCCACTGTGCGCCCATTTCGGGCGGCCGCGGCGGCGGCCGGGTCGATGCCCGCCGTGTCCGGTTCGACGTCGACCGGCACCGGCACCGCGCCCAGCGCAGCCACTGCGGCGGCCGTCGGCACCGCGGTGAACGCCGGGACGAGGACCTCGTCGCCCGGGCCCACGCCGACTGACCGCAACGCCAACTGGAGGGCCGACGCCCCCGAGGCCACCCCGACCGCCTCACGCCGGCCGACGAAGGTCGCCCATTCGACCTCGAAGGCCGCCAGCTCGGGCCCCAGCAGCAGATGCCCGCTGGCCAGCACCGCGTCGGCCACCTCGAGAAATCGGGAGCGCCAGGGCGCCACCCGGCGACTCAGGTCGAGGATCGGTACCACGGGCGCTCACCGTAGAAGTCGATGGTGTGGCGGACACCGTCGACCAGCGACACGACCGGCTCCCAACCGAGCACCCGCTTGGCCTTGGCGTAGTCGCCGTGGAAACTGCCGATGTCGATACGAGCCAGGTCTTTGGGGAAGGGGACCTGCTCGACCGGAGGCGCCCCGGCCGCGCTGGAAATGGTCTCGGCGATGTCCAGCAACGAATGAGCGACCGGATGACCCAGGTTGAAGACCTGGCCCGGCGAACCCGGCGCCAGCGCGGTGGTGACCAGAGCTCGGACCACGTCGGCCACGTGGAGGCAGTCACGCAACTGACGGCCGTCGCCGTAGACCGACAGAACCTGGCCGTCGAGAGCCCGACGCATGAAGACGGGCAGGAATCCCAGACCGTCCTTGGTCAACGACTGCCGAGGCCCGTAGACGTTGGTGAGCCGCAGCGCGCTGGTGGCCAGGCCGTGGAACTGGTGGTAAAGGAGGTGAATACGCTCGCCGGCGAGCTTGTCGACCCCGTTCACGTCGACCGGATCGGTGGGGTGTTCCTCGTCGACCGGGAGGTAGCGGGGTCGCCCGTAGACCTGCCGGGTCGAGGTCAAGACCACGGGCGCATCCGGGCGGTGGCGACGGACGATCTCGAGGAACGCAACGTGACTGCGCACGTTCAGATCGAGGTCGCGCAACGGATCGGTCATCGATTCGAGATGGCTCACCTGGCCGGCGACGTCGAAGATCACCTCAGACCGGGCCACCGCGGGCGCCACGACGTCGGCATCGCCCAAATCAGCGACGATCACCTCGATCGGAGCCTGGGCGCCCTCGAGATTGCGGCGATCTCCGCCGTGTTGTGGCACCAAGGCGTCGATGACGGTCACCTCGGCACCGACGCCAGCCAAGGCGACCGCCAGGTTGGAGCCGATGAACCCGAGCCCCCCGGTCACCAGGCACCGGGCGCCCGAGAGGGCACGTAGCTCTGAGGTGGGATCGAGGTGCTCGAAGTCCGCCGGCACGCCCTCGGGGGGGCTGGGCTCAGGGGACGAACTCGTAGCGGGTGACCATGACACTGAACGCCACGAGGCCGCAAGCACCCGCGACCAGGGCCAGCCACCTCACGGGCTTGGGGACCGATGCCAGAACGGCTCCACCGGCCACGAACACCGGGAAGCACTCGTTGCTGTATCGGCCGAGGCCAGTCACGCCGAGAATCAGCGGCGGACCCAAGTAGAGAGCCGCGAACACCAGCCAGTGCGATGGGATCCGGCGGGCACCGAGCACGAGGACGCCGACGGCAACGGCGGCCAGAACCACGTGGCTCACCGCGCCCAGACGGGGGTCGGCCAGCAGCTCGACGAGGGTGATCTCCTCCCACGCCGACTTGGCGGCCCAGAAGGCGAACGGATCGCCCGTCCATCGCCACTGCATGAAGCACCACGCCCCGAACACGACCGCTCCGGGCAGGGCCACCACCGCGGCCCGACCCACCTGGCGGCGGGCCAGCAGCAGCCAGGCGCCCAGGGCCAGGGCGACGACCAAACCGTTGGGCCGCACCAGCGTGGCCGCGACCACGGCGAGCCCCGCACAGACGTCGGAGGTCGGACCCGCGTCGTCGTCGGCCCACGCGAACGCCCAGGTCGAGGCGGCCAGGAAGATGGCCGACGGGTACCCCATCGAGAAGACCACGCCGAGCGGAAACAAGGCCAGGGCCCAGACGGCCAGTCGAGCGCTCCGGTCATCGAAGTGGGCCCGGGCCAGTCGGCTGACCCCGGCCAGACCGACCACGAATATCAACGTGTTGAGGACGAGGACCGAGCCCCGGGGGGGAAGGCCCACGGCGCTCAAGGTCCGGATGAGCGCGGGCAGGAACGGGAAGAAGGGCCAGTTGGTCTGGATTCCGTCGAGGGGTGGGGCGCCGTAGCCACTCCGGGCGATGCCCAGGTAGTAGGACGTATCCCAAGACGCCAGCCCGTCGCGCAGCGACGACGACGAGACCGCCACGCTGACCAGGACGACGACTCGGGACACCGCCCAGGCCACCACGACGGTGGCCCAGTCGACGCTCCGGCGTGTGGTGACCTCGGCGTCCGTGATCGCTCCTCGTGGTGGCCGGCCCGAGCGGATCGTACGGGTCGACGCCACCACCGCCACTGATCCGCAGTCCGCCTCTACGCTGCGCCCCCTCATGGAGCTCGACGAATACCGCCGGATGGCCGAGGTGGAGACCTCACATTGGTGGTACGGGTCCACCCGCCGCCTGCTCGCTCAGATCCTGTCGCCGCACCTGCCACCGGGTGGGCGACGCCTCGACGCCGGGTGCGGCACGGGTGCCACCGGGGCCTGGCTCAGCGGCGGGGCCGATCTGATCGGTGCCGACTTCGAGCCGCTCGCCCTCGAGCTGTTCCGCGAAGCCCACGACGCCTCCGGCCTCACCGCGTCGGACGTGTCCCATCTGCCGTTTGCCGACGACGCCTTCGACGCGCTCCTCTGCGTGACCGTGCTGTGCCATCAATCGGTGCTCGACCCGGTGGCGACCGTGGCCGAACTCGTCCGCACCGTCCGCCCCGGAGGTGTGGTGTGCCTGATGGAGCCCGGGGTCCAGCGGCTCTACCGAGCCCATGACCGGGTGACCCACACCGCCAGGCGGTTCTCCCGGGCCGAGCTGGCTGGCTTGCTCACCACCAACGGCTGTGAACTGCTCCGCTCGACCGGCGCCTATGCCTTCCTGATTCCCCCCGCCGGGGTCAAGACGGTCATCGAACGGGGACGGACGTCCAGCGACCTCGACGTCCAACCGAGCGGGCTCGGAGGCATCCTGCCCCGGCTGGCCTCGGCCGAGCGACGGTGGCTGGCCAGCCACGACCTCCCGGCCGGGCTGAGCGTGCTGGCCGTCGGCCGAGTCGCCGGCTGACCGATGGACCTCGCCACCTTCCAGGACCTGATGGCCCGCACCTATGGCGAGCGGGACCGCCAGCGAGGTGTGCCGGCGGCGGTAGCGTGGCTCACCGAGGAGCTCGGCGAGTTGGCCCAGGCCGTACGCAAAGGCGGCGACGAGGCCCGACTCCACGAGCTGGGCGACGTCTTGGCCTGGCTGGCATCGCTCGCGGATCAGCTCGGGCTCTCCCTGGAGGACGCCGCGGCCCGGTACGCCGACGGCTGCCCGCGCTGTGCGGGCCTGCCGTGCCGGTGTCCGAGCTGATCGAGACGGTCAATCGGTGACTGCGTCGCCGTAGGCCTCGCAGTCAGGGTTCTCACACACGAAGCCGCCGCCCACCCGCTCCGCCGGAAGCGCGGTCACGCCGCAGGCCGGGCAGATCGGCGCCCCGGTGTCCCCATCTCCGTCGTCGCCCCACCCGCTCATGGTCGCACCGGCCAATGGATCTCAGGCCAGCAGTTCGGCGATCTGGACGGCGTTGAGTGCCGCTCCCTTGCGTAGGTTGTCACCGGACACGAACAGGGCCAGACCGTGTCCGACCGTCGGGTCCCGCCTGATCCGGCCCACGATCGACGGGTCGGTGCCGGTCGCCGCCAGTGGTGTGGGCACGTCAGCCAGGACCACTCCGGGGGCACCAGCCAGCAACTCGAGGGCCCGCTCGACCGAGATGGCCGAATCGAACTCGGCGTTGATGGCCAGCGAGTGGCCGGTGTAGACGGGCACCCGCACGCAGGTGGCGCTCACCGCCAGCTCGGCGATTCCCAGGATCTTGCGGCTCTCGTTGCGCAGCTTCTGCTCCTCGTCGGTCTCCAACGAGCCGTCGTCGACGATCGACCCGGCGAGGGGGACGACGTTGAAGGCAACCGGCGCCACGAACTTGGTGGGCTCGGGCAGTTCGACCGCGGCACCGTCGAAGGCCAGGGCCGCGGACCCCTCGACCCCCTTGGTGAGTTGCTCGGCCAGCTCGTCGATCCCGGCCAGACCGCCGCCGGACACCGCTTGGTAGCTCGACACGACGAGACGCCGCAGCCCGGCCTCGGCGTGCAACGGGGCCAGAACCGGCATGGCCACCATGGTGGTGCAGTTCGGGTTGGCCACGATCCCCTTGGGCCGATTCGCCAACGCGTGAGGGTTGACCTCCGAGACCACCAAGGGCACGTCGGGATCCATCCGCCAAGCGGATGAGTTGTCGATGACGGTCACGCCGGCGGCGGCGAAGCGCGGCGCCTGAGCCCGGGATGTCGTCGCGCCGGCCGAGAACAACGCAATGTCCAGTCCGGTCGGGTCGGCGGTTGCCGCGTCCTCGACTTCGATCTCTACGCCCTGCCACTCGATGCGGCGACCGGCCGAACGGGGCGACGCGAAGAGTCGGAGCTGGTCGATGGGCAGAGCCCTCTCGGCCAAGAGCTGGCGCATGACGCCGCCTACCAACCCGGTCGCCCCGACGACGCCGATCCGCACACCCATGGGTCAAACCGTACCGGGCAGCCGGCGCGGCCTAGCGAACGAGCTCGTCGAGGTGGAACGCGGCGTGGAGAATCTGGACGGCGGCGTCGACCTGGTCGGCGGCGACGACGCAGGTCACCCGGATGGCCGAGGTGGAGATCATCTCGATGTTGATGCCGGCCTGGGCCAACGACTCGAACATCTCCGCCGACACGCCTGGGTTGGTCCGCATCCCCGCCCCGACCAGCGAAACCTTGGCGATGTCCGGGTCGGCCGTCACCGCGCTGGCGCCGATCTCGGCCGCCAGCACCCGACACACCTCGAGGGACACCTCCAGATCGCCCCGAGGCACGGTGAAGGAGATGTCGGTGGCCCCATGAGCCGAGACGTTCTGAACGATCATGTCGACGTTGACGTGGCGATCGGCCAGGGCGCGGAAGAGTCGGGCCGCGATGCCGGGTTGGTCGGGGACCCCGGTCACGGTGAGCTTGGCCTCGCTGGTGTCGTGGGTGACTGCGGTCACCACGGCTTGCTCCATTGTTGGATCCTCCTGTCTGACCCATGTGCCCGGCTCCCAGGTGAAGCTGGAGCGCACATGGAGGGCGACGCCGTGCCGGCGGGCGAACTCGACGGACCGCATGGCTGGCTTGGGACACCCGGTCGCGGTCATCTCGAGCATCTCGTCGAACGATATGGACTGCATGCGGCGGGCCTCGGGCACGACCTGGGGGTCGGCAGTGAACACCCCGCTGACATCGGTGTAGAGCTCGCAGGCGTCGGCCCCGAGGGCCTCGGCCAGCGCCACCGCGGTTGTGTCGGACCCCCCGCGCCCGAGGAACGTCACATCGCGATCCGAACTGACCCCCTGAGCCCCTCCCACCACCGGCACCCGGCCCTCGGCCAGGGCGGCGACGAGGCGCTCCGGACGGACTTCGAGGATCTTCGCGTCAGTGTGGATGGCGTCGGTCATGAAGCCGGCCTGGCTGCCGGTGAAGCTGTCAGCTGGAACCCCGGCGTCGTGCAGGGCCATACACAGCAGCGCCATGGCCTTGCGCTCTCCGGCGGTGACCAGCATGTCCATCTCGCGGCCGGGGCGGGTCCCCGACACCGCCGCGGCGAGGCGCAGCAGTTCGTCGGTTTCCTTGCCCATGGCGCTGACCACGACGACGACCGAGTCGCCGCGGCGCACGGTCCGGGCCACGTGGTCGGCCACGGATCGCATTCGGTCGGGGTCGGCCACCGACGAGCCGCCGTACTTCTGCACGATGAGCGCCATGGGCGCCTGACGCTACTGGGAGCACCGGGCCCTTCTAAGAGGAAGCAGATTCCGATATGGTCGGCCGACCGTTCACCATGGCGAGGAGTCCACCGATGAAGTTCTCCACCTTCCAGACCCCCATCTCCGCCGGCGCCGAGCACGACGGCCGGATCATCCAGGAGGTCATCCGTGCGGCCAAGCGCCTCGACGAAGGCGGTTTCGGCTGCTTCTACCTGGCCGAGCACCATTTCACCGGCTACAGCGCGTACTCCAACAACTTCATGTTGGCCTCCTATCTCGCCGCCGCCACCCAGCAGATCCACCTGGGCTTCCTGGTGGCCGTGGTGCCGTTGCACCACCCGTTCCGCCTGGCCGAGCAGGCCAACCTGCTCGATCAACTGTCCCAGGGCCGATTCGTGTTCGGCGTCGGCTCCGGCGGCATTCCGTTCGAGTCACTCGGGCTCGGGCAACCCATCGACGAACAGCAGAACGCACGAATGGAAGAGCTGCTGCCGATCGTCTTCGAAGCCTGGGCTCACACCCCCGATGACGAGCCGCTCGCCTTCAAGACCGACCACTACGAGGGGACGCTGTACGAGCGGATCATGCCCGCCGCCTTCACCCCCGGCGGACCGGTCGTCAAACGAGCATGCGAGTCGGAGCGAGGCATCCGCTACGCGGCCAAGATGGGCTTCGCCGCCCACATCTTCCCCCGCCAGCCGGGCATCGAGCCCTTCCAGGCCCTGTCGGAATGGTGGGACCTCTACCGTCGCGAACTGGAGGCCGCTGGTCACGACGACGCCGTAGTCGAACGCTGCCTGGCCTGGACGAGCGGGCAGACCAACGTTGCCATCGGCGAGTCCCGGGAGGAAGCCATGGGCCGCATGATGGGCGGTGCCGGCAACCACATGATGGATTGGGTCCAGCGTCAGCTGGCGCTGGAGATGAAGTACATCGGGCGCAACCCGGTGAACGAGCGTCTGGGCATACCCCAGGGAGGTGGGTCTGACGCTGTCCGGGCGGCGCCGCCGAGCTTCGACGGCCCGGTCCCCAAGGGCATGACCATCGGCACCCCTGAGGACGTGGCCAAGGGTCTCAAGGACTACGAAGCGCTGGGCCTCCAGGAGCTGCTCATCGGTATGGATGTGGGCATCGGTTACGACGCCCCCCGCACCGAGGAGCGCTTCACGATGGACCAGTTCATCGACGAGGTCATGCCGCTCTTGTAGGGCGTCAGGCCGGCGGACGCAGGCCGGCCAGCACGATCTCCACCAACCGATCGGTACGAACGGACAGCTCGGCGGCATCCGAGCTGTCCGTCGTGCCGTCGCCCATCAGCCCGATGGCCCCGCCGAGGACGGCCACGTCGATCATGTCGACGTCGGAGCGGAGCGCTCCTCCGGCAACGGCCCGAGCGAGCACGGCGCTGGTCACTCTCCGCATGTGGTGGAGGGATTGAGGGGCCGCGGGAATGCTGTCCGGCGTCGACCGAGCGGCCAGGATCAGCGTGCGGTAGTCGCGGTTGATCGTGACGAATGCCCGGATCAACAGTTCGAGGCCCCGCCCCGGGTCGGCGTCGAGCAGGGCCTGCTCGCCCCGTTCCGACAACGAGCTGGCCACCTGCTCGGCCAAGTGGGTGAGCAGGTCGTCCTTACTGGCGAAGTTCCGGTAGATGGTGCCGATGCCCACGCCGGCCCGCTGGGCGATGTCCTGCATGGACACGTCGGGTCCAGCTTCGTTGAAGGCCTGACGGGCCACCTCGAGGATCCGCGCCCGATTCGCCTCGGCCCGTGGTTGGCGCGGGCCAGCAGCGACCGACCCGTCGAAGGAAACCGATGTCATTCCGCCAGCCTAGGGCGGCCTTGACAGGACACCGCACGATCGGAATAGTGTTCCGATAGTCCGGTGAGTCCACCGCGCCCGCCGCCCCGAAGGACCGTTGCCTTGCCCCTCAAGTTCTCGACTTTCCAGACCCCGATCAGCCCTGGTCCCGAGCACGACACGCGGATCATCGGCAACGTGATCGACGCTGCGAAGAAGCTCGACGCTGGCGGGTTCGGCGCCTTCTACCTGGCCGAGCACCACTTCACCGGCTACAGCACCTACGGCAACAACTTTATGTTGGGCAGTTACCTCGCCGCCGCCACCGAGCAGATCCACGTGGGTTTCCTCGTCTCGGTGGTGCCCCTGCACCATCCGTTCCGTCTGGCCGAGCAGGCCAACCTCCTCGACCAGCTGACCCAAGGCCGATTCGTGTTCGGCGTGGGTTCGGGTGGGATCCCGTTCGAGGGCCTGGGCTTCGGGCAGGAGCCCGACGGCGAGCACCCGGCCCGCATGAACGAGCTCATGGAGATCGTCTCCCGAGCATGGGCCCACACCCCAGAGGACGCACCGCTCGAGTTCAAGACCGATCGGTACGAGGGCACGCTCTACGAGCGGATCATGCCCGCCGCGTACACGCCTGGTGGCCCGGTCATCAAGCGAGCGTGCCAGTCCGAGGGCGGCATCCGCTATGCAGCCCAGCAGGGATGGGCAGCCCACATCTTCCCGGCGTTCGTCGGCGGCAATCCATGGGACAACACCGTCAAGTGGTGGGACATGTACCGCCAGGTGCTCGATGACGCCGGCCACGACGACGCCACCATCGAGCGTTGCCTGAGCTGGACGAGCGCCCAGACGGTGGTCAACATCGCCGAGTCCCGCGCCGCCGCCATGGCCACCATGTCGGGGCCCGTCGGTCCCGACTACATGGAGTGGGTCAACAAGCAGCTCGCCCTCGAGCAGCGCTTCCTGGGCCGCAACCCGGTGGCCGAACGCCTCAACCGGGGCGTGGGGTCGGGCGAGGGCGACGGATCCGAGGCACTGGCCGACGCCGGCCATGACGGGCCGGACGATTCGGGCGGTGAGCGCCCCGGACCCCCGCCGTTCGACCCCGACGGCGAGGTCCCGAAGGGCTCCTGCATGGGTACCCCCGAGCAGGTGGCGGCGGGCCTTCGCGACTACGAAGCCCTGGGCATCCAGGAGCTGCTGTTAGGGATGGACGTCGGCATCGACACCAAGGGCACCCGCGATCCCGGCGAGACGACCATGGCCGACCGGTTCATCGCCGAGGTCATGCCCTTGCTCTAGTCCGGCCCTGTTCGCCATCGGTGGAGCTCGATCGGGCTCGCCATGAATGCATCGTGACCATCTCACCATTGGGGGATTTCGTGTCCAGGCAACGCTTCCGTGTCTTCGCACTCACCGCACTCGTGCTCGGCGCCCTGATCGCCTCGGCGTGCAGCAGCTCCGAGTCCTCTTCCACCGACGACGGCTCGGACGCTTCAGGTCCGAGCGGGACACTGCGAGTGGCTCTGATGCCCGCGACGGTCAACTTCGACCCGGCCAACTTCGTCGCCGGAGGGGCCGACTACCTCTACCCGGTGTACGACACCCTCCTCGATTCGTCGGACCCGGCCGGGACTCAGCCCCGGGTGGCGTCTGAGTGGACCTTCGACGGGACCACCCTCGAGCTGACGTTGCGGGACGACGTCACCTTCCCCGATGGCACTGAGATCGACGCCGAGGTGGTGAAGGCCAACCTCGATCGGAACAAGGAGATCGGCTTCACGACCTCCGAACCCGACCTCACCAACATGGCCTCGGTGACGGTGGTCGACGCCACGCATGTGACCATCGAGCTCAGCCAGCCGAGCTCGGGCTTCCTCGACACCATCAGCGGCAAGCAGGGAATGCTCGTCAATCCCTCGGCCTTCGACGACCCTGAGCTGGAATCCACGCCTGCTGGGAGCGGGCCGTACACCTTCGAAGCGTCCTCGAGCACCGTCGGGGCCAAGTACGTCTACACACCCCGTGAGGACTACTGGGACCCCTCGATCCAGCACGTGGAGTCGCTCGAGCTCTACGGGCTCGACGCGGCCCAAGGGGCACAGGTCAACGCGCTGCGATCCGGCGAGGTCGACGTGGCGTCGGTCGACGCCAACACTGTCGACGCCGTCCTGGCCGAAGGCTTCGAACTGGCGAAGGTCTCCGCCACGTGGTTCGGCATGATCGTCCTCGACCGAGAGGGCACCAGCGTCGAGGCGCTCGGCGACGAGAAGGTTCGCCAGGCCATGGCCTACTCGATCGACCGTGACGCATTCGTCGAAGCCATCTACGGCGAGTTCGGGGCCCCGTCGGCCCAGCCCCAGAGTGAAGGCCAGGTCGGCTTCGATCCTGAGCTGGTCGACGCCTTCGAGTACGACGTCGACAAGGCCAACGAGCTCCTCGCCGAGGCCGGGTACGCCGAAGGCTTCGGCTTCTCCGCCGCCACCGGTGGAGACAGCCAGGTCACCGCCCTGCAGGAGTTCTTCGGTGACATCGGCATCGACATCGAGTTGATCCAGGTGGCCGGCGATCAGCTCATCCCCGAGTCGACCAACGGGGACTATCCGGTCATGTTCACGACCTTCCCCCAGGGCAACGTGTCGGCCCTGGCCCAGACGTTCTTCGCTACCGGCGGCGCCCTCAACGTGTTCGACGCCACCGATCCCGCGGTCGATGCGGCCAGCACGGCGCTGTCCGAAGCCGTGGAGCCTGAGGCCCAAAGAGTGGCCGCGGCCGAACTGGTCAACATCCTCGTCACCAAGGGCTACCTGGTGGTGGCATCCAACGGGCAGAACGCCACGGCCCACACCTCGAACGTGGGCAACGTGACGTTCTCGGGTGGTCAGGTGGTTCGGCTGAACATCTTGGACATGACCGTCAGCTGAGTGGACCAAGGTTCGGTCTGATGCCATCTCGGACCTTGGTCGCGGCCAGGGCGAGCACGGACAGATCACGGATCGTGGGCGTCGCCGGGGTGATGGCCAGGAGTCGACGTTCGGTTCCGTGCCCACCCACCAGTTCACGTCGGCGACCGATGCGTCGTCGTAGGCCGTGGCCAAAGGGCCTTGCAAGGCACCTCGTGGAACAATAGGTTCCAGTCCCTCTCGGACCGGCGGCCGACGCCAACCGACACAACTCGGAGGGTCCCATGCCTGTCATCCCCTACCCGTCGCTGAAGGACGAGGTGCTTCGAACCGAGCGCACCGAAGCAGGGGCCCACGCCTTGGAGGTGGCCCGGAGGTTGGCCCCCGAACTGCGCGAGCGAGCCCTCGAGATCGAAGAGGGGCAACGGCTGCCGGTCGACATCATCACCCGCATGGGCGACGCCGGCATGTTTCTCATGGGTGCGCCCGAAGAGGTCGGCGGTGGCCAGATCGACTACGTGACCCAGTTCCGCATCATGGAGCAGTTGGCCGTGGGCGACGCCTCGGCCGGCTGGACCATCCTGGTCCACATGGCGGCGGCCTACCTCTCGACCAGCCTGTCGGTCGAAGGGGCCAAGATGCTCTTCGACACGCCCTACACCAACATCGCGGGCTCACCCGGCCCGCGGGGCGGACGGGCCGTGCGAGTGGAGGGGGGGTTCAAGGTCACCGGTGAGTGGTCGTTCGCGTCCAACTCCAAGCACGCCAGCCACTTCATCGGCGGCTTCTTCGTGCTCGACGACATGGACCAGGAGTTCACCCCAGCCCAGGGTCCGGGCGGCATGGGCGAGGGGATGCCAGAGGCCCGGACCTTCTTCGCCCCCAAGGCCGACGTCGAGGTGGTCGAGGGCTCATGGGACACGATCGGATTGCGGGGCACCCACTCGGGTGCGTTCCGGGTCCACGACGCCTTCATCCCCGAGGAGCTCACGTTCAGCCGAGAGTCGGCCAGCGCCCGGGGCGCCCTCACCATCAAGGCGCCGGTGGGCATCGGCGGCCACTCGATGAACGCCATCGGCATCGTGCGTCACGCGCTCGATGAGCTCTACGCGCTGCTCAAGGTCAAGCACATGGACATCGGCGGCGGCCCTCCGGGAATGTCGATGGCCCCCGGACAGCGTGATGTAGTGGCCCACAAGGTGGCCGAGTGCGAGGCCAAGCTCCGCTCCGTCCGGGCCCTGAGCTACGAGGTCCTCGAGAGTGGTACTGCGATCTACGACCGCGACGGCGATGTGGCCAACGACGAACGAGAGATCTCGTCGCTGGCCAACGTGTACACCTATGCCGTCTGTCGCGACGTCATGGATGTGATCTACCGGCAAGCCGCCTCGACCGGCATCTTCAAGGACAGTCCGCTGGAGAAGTGCTACCGGGACATGGCGGCGATGGGTGCCCATGTCGGACTCCAAGAGATGAACTACGCCCTCATCGGGAGGGGCCTCATGGGCCAAGACACGTTCTTCCTCGGCCTGCACTTCGCCTAGGAGCCGCCTGCGCCGTGGCCGGTCGGCTCACGTCGCGGCCATCTGGAACGAGCGTCGCGATCAGCTCTCGCCCGGCGCGTCGGCGGCGGGGGACGCCGCCGGCGGGGGACCGAACGGCATCGGCGGCATCGCGGCCAACAGCTCTCGACCCCGCTCGAGGTCGGGTTGGTAATCGAGCAGTGCCGGGACGACCTCCTTGCAGAACAGCGCCAGTGACTGGTGGGTGCGGTCGCGGAGCTCTTTGACCATGGCCCCGTTGTCGAACCCGATCGACAGTTCGCGCACTCCCATGTCGAACTTGGCCTGCAGCTTCGGGATGAGCGTCTCGGGGCTCCCCCATGTGCAGAAGGGCGATGGCTCGTCGTCGGATCCGAATGGCCCAGGACCGCCGCCGCCAGGTCCGCCGCCTGCGGGCGCCCGCATCTCGCGCTGGCGCATCCAGCCCAGGTGTTCGTCGGCCAGGGCGAGGTGACGCTGCAAGGTTTCGCCCCGGCACTTCTGGCCGTCGATGGCCCATTGGCGGGCTTCGTCGTCGGTCGGCGCACAGTGGACGATCTCGGTGGCCGAGCTCCACTCCATGGCCCGCTCGACCGTCTCGGCGTCGTGGCCAGCAGCGACGAGCATGTCCTGGTAGCTGGCCATCATGCGATCCATACCGAAGATCGACCACCCGTATCGCGCTGCCTTCTCCATGCGGGGTCCGATAGCGGCCAGCTTCACGTGCGGTCGGTCCTGTCCGTAGGCCGACGGGACCACACGCTGGATGAGGTGACCGGAGTACGGGCCTACCTCATAGCGGATCGGCTCGTCGTCGGGTCCCTTGTCCCAGAGCCGCATCACCACGTCGAACACGTCGTCGTGAAGTTGGGTGCAGTCGGCGGCGTGGATGCCCACCGTCGCCGAGTCGAGGGCCAGGCCCCCACCGCCGATGCCGAAGATGAACTTGCCCTTGGTCAGTTGGTCGAGCAGGTTCGACATCTCCGCCAGGCGCTGCGGGTGGTGGTACGGCACCGTGCAGATGCAGAAGCCCACGTAGGCCTGCTCGAGGGCACGGGCCAGATAGCCGGCCAACACGAAGCTGTTGCCCGGGTGATTGCCGTGGTGCTCGGTGAGATACACCGCAGCCATGCCGGCCTGGTCGGCGACGATTGCGTCTTCGATGATGCCGTCGATGAACTCGGCGTCGTCCTCGGGGACCTCGTTGTACGGGTTGATCTGCAACGACAGCTTGACCGGCACGTGGGCTCCTCAGGCGAGTAATAGAACGATCG
Organism: Actinomycetes bacterium; assembly: GCA_031399525.1. Taxonomy (GTDB): domain Bacteria; phylum Actinomycetota; class Acidimicrobiia; order Acidimicrobiales; family CADCSY01; genus JANNNX01. The sequence continues at coordinate 99,150 of JANNOZ010000016.1, forward strand.
TTCAACGCTCGCGCCGGCCTCGTGGGCTCGTCAAGCGGCCGACCTACAGTCCGGTCGTGGAGACGCGTGAACGGCTGATGGCGGCGACCCTGCGCCTTCTCGCCGGTCAGGGCTACGACGGCTTCGGGATGCGGGAGGTGGCCGCCGAGGCCGACGCCACGACCGGATCGATCTACCACTTCTTCGCCAACAAGGACGACCTGTGTAAGGCCACCCTTGATCACTACCGGGCCCGGATCGCCGACGAGGAACGTACGATGACCGGTGGCCCGGAGCCGGCTCTGGAGCGTCTGACCCGCACGCTCGAGTGGCTGGCGTCCAGCACCCGGCCGGGTTGGCGACGTGACCTGGCCTTGGCCCACTTCAACGAGGCTCGTCGGTCGGGCTCGGCGCCACCTCGGACGGCCGACGAACCAATGCCATTCGCCCACCTCTTGCGCCAACCGGTGCTCGACGCGGTGGCCGAGGGCAGGTTGGTCGTGCCCCATCGGTTCTCGGCCGATGACCTGGCCGACCTGTTCATGGTCACCGCCACGGGGGCGGTGCAGCTCGGGACCTCGAAGCAGGCGACGGTGAAGGCCGCCACCCTGCTCGAGTTGCTGGCGGCCCTGCTCGTCGGTCCCGCCGATCGCTGATCCGGCTGGAACCGCGCTGGTGCGGTTCCGACGCGGTCAGACGGGGTAGGGGACGAGGACCAACCACCACGACCAAGGAGGGCACGGGATGGCCGAGCCCTACGTCATCACGTCGGCCTGCATCGGGACCAAGGACCGGTCCTGCGTCGATGTGTGCCCGGTGCAGTGCATCTACGAGCTGGTCGACGACCGCCTCGAGAGCCGGGACACCGCTGATGGCGAGGTGGTCAACAGCCACCCGGAGCACCCCGAGCTGCGCTTCCTCTACGGCGACACCATGCTCTACATCAATCCCGACGAGTGCACTTCGTGCGACGCCTGCCTCTCGGAGTGCCCGGTCGACGCCATCTTCCCCGGCGATCGGGTGCCAACCGACGAACACGACTTCATCGACGTCAACCGCTTCATCTTCGGCGAGGCCTCCTGAGGAGCCTGACAACCTGCACGCCGCCGACCAGTCCGCCATCCACGACGAGGTCTTCGATGTCGTCATGGACCTCTGCGCCCGGAGCACCGGGAGCCGCCGGCGAGCCGGTCGAGGCCTAGCCCGCTGGCTCTAGGAGCGTGGCGGGTCCCTCCTCGGTTACGTTCGGGTCCATGTTGATCCTCCCGCAGGCCGAGGAGCTGCCCGTCGTCGTCGGGACGCTGGTGGGCGCGGTCGGCGTCGACGGTCACCTACTCCCCGTCCAGAGCGAGACGATCCGGGCCGTTGGCGCCGCGCTGGGCCTCGGCCCCCTCGACCCGTCGCCGGAACCAGTCGGGCCCGACGAGGCTGCGGCCGCGATCACCGACGAACACCGCCGCCACCAGCTGGTCCAGACCATGGTCGTGCTCAGCTTCATGGAGCACCCGCCGTCCGACGAACGCCTGCGTTCGGTGCGTCGCTACGCCCGGGCCTTCGGGATCCACGATCGGGCCGTCGACGTGTTCGGGGCCTACGCCCATGACCACATCAAGCGCATGGTGTTCGACATCTACCGCTACCTTCCCTTCGTCGAGTGGGAGCGCCATTTCGTGGGCGACGAGGGCCTGGGCAACGTCGCCCGGGAGGTGCTGGCCACCTTCGACAAGAGCGAGTCGCCGGCCGTGGCAGCAAAGTTCCAGGCCCTCGAGTCGTGCCCGGCTGCCAGCCTTGGCCGCAAGGTGTGGGAGATGTACCAGCGCCACGGGTGGCCCTTTCCCGGTGAGCGAGGTGGGGTCCCCGAGGCCACCACGGTCCATGACTGGGTCCACGTCCTCGTCGGCTACGAACCCACAGCCATCGGCGAGATCCAGGTCACTGCGCTCATCGCGGCGTCGTCGGACGAGCCCAAGGCGTTCGCCCCATTGGTCCTGGCCCTGGCCCTCTACGAGGCCGGAGCCTTCAAGTTGCCCAACGTTCCCCAATCCGAGGGCGGGGTCATGGCCCAGCCCCACGCGGCGGCAGCCTTCGCCGACTCCATCCGGCGCGGCATGGCCCTCAATACCGAGCTCCTCGAGGGGATCGACCACTGGGCACTGGCCGATCAGCCGGTGCTCGACCTGCGTCAACGGTTCAACGTTGTGGCCAAGGACGAACCCGAGCCCACCATCGACCCGGGGCTCTAGCTCATCGCCCCGGGCATGACCGCTGGGGCCGTGCGCCGCAGGCGAGGCCGACCTCGGGACCTTCGGGTGGACGAGGCCGTGCTCGATGCCGCGACGTCGTTGCTGCGGGCTGGGGGCTACGTCCGGCTGTCGATGCGGGAGGTGGCCGAGACGGCGGGCGTGAGTCGTCAGTCGGTGCACCTGCGCTGGTCGACCAAGCTCGAACTGGTCATGGAGGTCCTCCGTCGACAGGCGGCGACCGTCCCCATCGATCCTGATGGCGACCTGGGAGCGGCCCTGGACTCGCTGCACGGCACGGCGAATCGGGGCGACCTGCCCCTGCTGGCCGGCATCATCACCGAGATGCAGGCCAACCCGGCGCTCGCCGATGCCTATCGCCGCGAGATCGACCAACCCCGGCGAGCCCTGTTCGCCCAGCTCCTGGCCCGCGCGCGGGCTCGTGGAGAGCTCGCACCCGATACGGACGTGGACCTGCTCTCCGAGGTGGTGCCCGCGCTGATCCTGCGCCGGGTGTTGATCTCGGGTGAGCCGGTGGACGACGCCTACCTCGACCGGGTGCGCGACGCGTTCTTCCTACGCACCGACGATTCCAGACCTCGACCCACCGGGTAACGGGAGTTCGGTCGATATAGGGTGCCAGGTGGCTCGCAATTGGGGCTACGGCGCCGGGTTCGAACCGGCCGAGCAGCGGGGGGACGAGATGGAGCTGGGACTCGAAGGGCGCCGCGCCGTCGTCACGGGGAGCACGGGTGGACTGGGCGAAGCCACCGCCCGGGCCCTGGCCGCCGAGGGTGTCTCGGTGATGATCCACGGACTCGACGAGGTCGACGCGGCCGCCGCCCTCGTCGGCGAGATCACCGACGGCGGCGGACGCGCCGCGTCGGTGCTGGCCGACCTCGGCTCCGAGGAAGGGGCCGCTCGGGTCGTCGATGCCGCTCGTGAGGCCTTCGGCGGGGTCGACATCCTGGTCAACAACGCGGTGGCGGCCCGACCCGAGGAAATCACCAAGGCCTGGCTCGACGTCACCCCCGAGGAGTGGCGGGCCATGCTCGACACCGGGTTCCTCTCGGCCATCCGCCTCGCCCGACTGACCGTGCCGGCCATGGTCGACCAGGACTGGGGCCGGGTGGTCCAGATCTCCACCAGTGCCGCCCTGGCGCCCGGTGCGGCCGGCGCCCACTACGCGGCAACGAAGGCAGCCATGGCCAACGCCACAGTCAGCCTGTGCAAGGCGCTCGTCGGAACCGGGGTGACGGTCAACACCGTGGCGCCCGGGCCTATGGACACCCCCGGCTCACGGGCGCTCGGCGCCTACATGACCCAACGGCCCGACCTTCGGCCCCCAGGCGAGGGCGGCGGCGCCCCTCCGGGAGGCGCCCGACCGCGCGGGGCCATGGCAGCCGACCCGGCACGGGTCGCGGCCATGATCGTGTTCTTGGCCAGCGACGCGGCGGCCAACGTCAGCGGCACCAACATCCGGGTCGACACCGGCATCTCGGCGTCGATGGCATGACGCCGAACGAACCCGATCCCACCCCTCGGTCTCGATGACAGGAGCACCCATGAGCCCCAAGACCAACCTGCCCATCCGGGTCATGGTCATCCTGTCCGAGATGGGCCACCTCATCGACAACCGCGACCTCGGTCAGGTGGTCGAGCTCGGTCGCCTGGCCGAGGAGATGGGCCTCGACGGTGTGACCATGGGCGATCACGTGGCCATGGGACCCAACGGCGCATCAGAGGGGCGACCCACCAACCCATGGGTCAACCTCCGCGAACACCAACAGCCGCCCGAGACCCCGTGGCTCGACCCCCTCCTCACCCTGGCCGCGGTGTCCGCGGTCACGACCCGGGTCCGCATCGGGACCTGCATCCTCATCGCCCCACTCCGCCAACCGGTCGTGCTGGCCAAGATGCTCGCCAGCCTCGACGTGCTGTCGAACGGCCGCCTCGACGTCGGCGTCGGCACCTCCTGGCAGGCCGAGGAGTACGAGGCCGTCGGGGTGCCCTTCGCCGAGCGGGGCGCCCGACTCGACGAGCTCATGACCGTATGCAAGGGCCTGTGGCAGGGCCCCTTCAGCTACCACTCCGACACCTTGAACTTCGACGACATCCAGATCGAGCCTCGCCCGATCCAACCCGGCGGACCCAAGATCTGGTTCGGGGGCAGAGTTGGCGAGCGGGCCCGGCGTCGGATCTCGGACTGGGGAGCCGGCTTCTTCCCCCCGCCCATCCCGGGCGCAGACCCCCGGTCGATGGTGCGCGAGGCCATGGAGGCCAAGGGCCGTGACGCCGATGAGCTCGAACTGTGGACGCCGATGCTCGGTGTGTTCCCCGACCCCGACGGTCCGGCCGATCTCGACGCCACCCTCGAAGGGGCCCTGCGCCAGGTCGATGCCGGCTTCGACACGTTCGTGTTCAGCCCCGGCCACTTCATCCACTCGGTGGACGAGGTGCCCGACGTCTACCGCACGGTTCGCTCGTTCTTCGACAAGCTCCGCTCCTGATCAGGAAGGCCACCTCCAATGACCGTTACTCGCCCCTGGCGCTTCGCCACTTCGATCGGCTTCGATGCCCACAGCCGCGACGACATCGTCGCCGAGGCCCGCAAGGCCGAGTCGATGGGGTTCTCCACCATCACCGTGTCGGACCACTTCCCGATCGGGTTCTCGCCCTTTCAGGCACTGTTGATCGCGGCCGAAGCCACCGAGACCCTCCGGATCGGACCGTTCGTCATCGACAACGACTTCCGCCACCCGGCCGTCCTGGCCAAGGAGGCCGCCTGCATCGACCTGCTCAGTGGTGGTCGTTTCGAGCTCGGCATCGGTGCCGGGTGGTTGGCCGCCGAGTACGAGCAGACCGGGATCCCCTTCGACAAACCCAGCGTGCGCATCGCCCGACTCGAGGAGTCCCTCCAGATCCTCGAGGGCCTCTTCGGGGAGGGTCCGGTCGACTTCGAAGGCGAGCACTATTCGATCAAGGGGCTCGACGGCACTCCCAAGCCGGTGCAGCAGCCCGGACCCCCCATCCTCATCGGCGGCGGCGGCCAGAAGATCCTTGGCGTGGCCGGACGCCACGCCGACATCGTGAGCCTGGCCGCGTCGGCCGCAGGGGGCCACGGGATCAACCTGGCTGACACCTCGGCCGAGGCCACGCTCCGGAAGATCGAGTGGGTCGCCGAAGCTGCCGGCGACCGGTTCGACGACATCGAGCTCAACGTCATGAGCTTCGGCATCAACTACGGCGCCGACCGCAAGGCCGCGGCGGACGAGTTCCTCGAACGGATGAAGAGCGGGCCGATGCCTCTCGGCGGTGAGACCACGGCCGACGACTTGCTCGAGTCGCCCCATTTCCTCTTCGGCAGCCCGGCCGACATGGCCGACCAGCTGCTCGAGCGACGCGAGCGCTTCGGCATCTCCTACATGACGGTCAACAATCCTGGCGACGAGTTCGGCGAGGTCATCGACGCGCTCACCGGTACGTGAGTTCGGGGGACTCCCTACGACTCGAAGCCAGCCTGGCGGAACGAATCGGGCGAGTGCTGCCGAGGGGTGCCGACCACCGTGCTGAACCGCTCGGCGATGCGCCACCGGCCACCCTCGCGGCGAAGGACATCTCGCTCGTCCAGAATGGCGAAGACCTCGCTGGGGCGGCCCTCGTAGTGGGTGAGCAGGAGGGCGTTGTGACGGCCCTCGGCCGTGTCGTCGTCGAGGCGCCGGCAGGTGACGTTGGTGGCGTAGTGACCCAGCGGTTCGATCCGATGCAGTACCGATGCCTTGTGCTGTTGGGCCCGGAACGCCTCCTTGCCGGTCAGCACCTCATCGGCCACATGCATGTGGATGACCATGTCGTCGGTGAAGAGATCGACGATCCCGTCGACGTCGTAGGCATCGGTGCGCCGGCAGAACTCGTCGACGATGTCCTGGTAGGCGGCCCGCAGGGCCAAAGTTGCGATGTCGGGCTCGGTGCCAGCGTCCATGGGTTCAACCTCTCGTCGCAGCGGTTCGGATCGGGTCGAGGTCGAGCACCGCGGCCAGCACGCCAGCCAGCTCGGCCTCGGGGTCCTCGACGGGCCGGGCGAACCGGGCGGCTATGTGGCCATCGGGACGGATGACCACCGCCCCGCCAGGATCGACCCCGTAGAGCGAGCGCCAGCGGTCGCCGGCCTGGTCACCGCCGGCACTGCCGTCGCCGATGATGGCCACGACCAGCGGCGCCGCTCCGTCGGCCCCCACCGCCTCGGCGGCCTCGGTCCATGGGCGGCCCCCAGCCCCGTCGGTGAACACGGTCATGGCGTCGCCGACAAGGTCGAGGGTCGAGCGGGCGCCGGCCTGGTCGAGCCAGAGATGTGGCGCCCGGGCGCCGGGTCGACCGTCAGGCCGGTACTCGCGCACCGGGTCGAGCGACGCCCCGGGCTGACTGCCATCGGGCACGACGGCGCTCGACTGGTAGCGGAAGCCCAGCTCGAGACCGTGGGAGTCGTCGCCTTCACCGTTGTGGTTTCGCGCGTCCTGGAGCATGGCGCGGAGCACCGACTCATCGGCGTTGTCCTGGGCCACTGGTCGGCGCTCGTCCTGGTAGGTGTCGAGCAGACCTGCTCCCGCATACCCCCGCAGGACCCACGCCAGCTTCCAGGCCAGGTTGTGGGCGTCGGCGATGCCGGTATTCATGCCGTACCCGCCCGCGGGAACGAAGAGGTGGGCGGCGTCGCCAGCCAGGAACACCCGCCCGGCACCGTAGCGATCCGCCACCTGGGCCGCCGCCGTCCAGGGCAGGACGCTGAGCACCTCGAAGTCGATCGAATCGTCGCCGATCGCATGGGGGACCATGGCCCGGCAGAAGGCCTCGTCGGGCTCGTCGGGGACTTGGGGGTCATCGGCCTGGTAGCTGCGGATGGCCAGCCATCGATGGTCGGGCCCGGCCTTGATGAGCCCACCTTGGAACAGGGGGTTGCGAATGATCGTGAACCGCGCCGGTCGGTCGGCCATGTACCGGTCGAGGTCAGCCCGAACCAGCATGTTCACGTGGCGCCCGAGGTTCTCGATTCCTTCCAGGGCGAACCCCAACCGTTGGCGCACGACACTGCGCCCGCCGTCGCAGCCGACCAGGTACGCCGACTCGATCGTCTGGGAGGCGCCGGTCTCGCGGTCGACCACGACCGAACGAACGCCCTCACCGTCTTGTTCGAACGACACCAACTCGGCCCCGAAGCGCACCTCGGCCCGCCCGGTCCGCAGGGCGGCGTCATGGAGCACGGGTTCGAGGTGGTCCTGGGGGCAGATGATGGCGTCGACGGGGCTGCGGTCACCGACCGGGACCCCCTTGCTGGCCATACGGCGGTAGTCGGGATCGGCGGCCGAGGCGGCGACCTCGATGAACGCGTCAGCCTCGGGTGGGTCGGCGACTGCTCGGACCTCGTCGATGATGCCCCAGGCCCGGAACAGCTCCATGGTTCGTGGGTTGACCCCCCTCGCCTTGGGATGGATGGCCAAGCCGGGATGGCGCTCGATGTTGATCGAGGCGATGCCGACCCGTCCCAACGCCAACGCCAGGGCCAAACCGACGGGCCCGGCGCCGGCGATGAGCACGGGTACCCGCTCGGCGCCAGACTCGGTCATGACGACACCGGTGCCGGGGGACGGCTTCGTTCGAGCAGTTCGGCCACGACATCGCTGGGTCCGGGTTCCCAGCCCAGCTGGTCTCGTGCTCGCTCGGCCTTGACCCGAACCGAGGTGACGTCCTCGAGCTCGTCGAGTCCGCCGACCGCCACGGCCTGATAGACGGGCCATCGCCCGGCGGGCACGTCGGCGACGACGGCGACTGCCGACGCCAGGTCGCGCCGAACGACGGAGCCGACCGCGGCGGCGAAGGCGGTGCCGGGCGCAGCCCGTCGCAACGCCCGTAGGCACAGGTCGGCCAGGTCGGCCACGTGGACGGTGGGGATCTCGGCCGTACCGTGCCCGATCCAACGGGCAACACCATCACGACGGGCCACGTCGATCCGCCTCGCGAGCTCGCCACCACCCCCACCGTGGACCAGTCCCACCCGCACGACGCACCCACCCGCCGCGAGGACCCGGCCTTCGAGGTCGAGACACCAGCGGGTGTTCGGTGTCGGGAAGAACGGTCCGTCCTCGGAACGGGTGGTCGTACCGCACTCGCCGTACACCAACACGGTGCTCACCAGCACGGCCCGACCCTCGCCTCGGGCCAGCCGCGCCAGCCAGGGCTCGAGGGCCGAGGGCGACGGCGGCTCGTTGGCCCGGGGAGTGGCCACCAGCACGGTGTCGAGCTCATCGGCACCGTCGCCGGGCAACTCGGAGCGCAGGATGCTGATGCCTCGTCGACCCAGCGCCACCGCGAGATCGTCGGCCTCGATGCCCCGGCCGGCGACGTGCACGGGCGGACTCGGTGCGGCGTTCGACGACATCGTCCTCCTGGCCTCCCCTTGTGCGCCGGGCGAGCCGAAGCTAGGAAATAGCACACCACCTTGTCCAGTAAATGGGGGCCCAGTGAACGACGCTGCAGATGTCCCCCGCCTCCTGGTCTGCTGGTTCTCCCACACCGGCCAGACCGAGGGAGTGGCCCGGGCGCTGTTGACGCCACTGGAGTCCGACGGTGCCGCGTCGGTCACCTGGCACCGGATCGAGCCGGTACACCCCCTCCCCTTTCCGTTCCGACGCCGGACGTTCTTCGGGCTCATGCCCGAGATCGTCCTCGAAGAGCCGATGGCCCTGCACCCGGTGACCACCTTCTCGCCCAGCGATCGCTTCGATCTGGTGGTGCTGGCATCGCCGGTCTGGTTCCTGACGCCGTCGCGCCCGATGAGCTCGTTCCTGAAGACTCCCGAAGCAGCCGTCATCGATGACACACCGGTGGTCATCGTCATGACCTGCCGTTCGCTCTGGTCCGTCGCCGCCGATCGGCTGGCCGAGTTGGTCGAGGGACTCGGAGGTCGGCCAGTCGGCACCTTGGTCGCCACCGGACCTCCCGGCGACATCACCAGCGCCCTGGCCACCAACCGCTGGTTCTTTCGGGGCAAGAAGCAGGGGCGCTTCCTGCCCGAAGCCGGCGTACCGGCCGACGTGATCGCCGGGGCCGCACGGTGGGCCCCCGACGTGCTCGCCGCAGCCCGAGGTCAACGAGACCGCTTCGTCGGCGCCACCCCACTGGTGTCGGCGTCACACCTCGCCCAGCAGGCCGGCGGGCAACGGCTCTTCGCCACGTGGGCCAAGCGGATTCAGGCTTCCGGGCCGGAAGGGTCTGGTGCTCGGTCACGAGAGGTCCTCCGATTCGTCGGGTTGATTTCGACCCTCGAGGTGCGTGGCTATTGGGCCCAGGGACGACACACGGTGCGCAAGTGGATTCACGGCCCTGACCGACACCACGATCCCGGTCATCCCAATGGCGACGTCTCACATGGGTAGGTCGTCCGTTATCGTTCGGCCCCGCCATGAGCAGGTCAGCGAAGCGCCAGCGCAAGAAGGACGGACGACGGGCTCGCATCGAGGCGCAGCAGCGCATCGAGAAGCAGCAGCACCGCCGCAATCGGGTCATCACCGTGACGGTGGTGGTGATCGCGTTGATCGTGGTGGGCTTCGGGATCTCCCGCTTCGGCGGAGACGATTCCGAGTCGGCGGCCAGCGACGCGACCACGACCACGGCGGCTGCGGCCGGCTTCACCTACGGCACCGGCGAATGCGCCCCGGCCGAGAAGCCAACCGAACCGGTGCGGACCTTTGCCGACGCTCCCAAGCAGTGCATCGACCCGACCACCACCGACTACGGGGCCGTGGTGCGTACCTCCATGGGTGACTTCACCATCGACCTGAGCGAGGACACCGCTCCGGGCACGGTCAACAACTTCGTGACCCTGGCCAAGAACGGCTTCTACGACGGCCTCAGCGTGCACCGGGTCGTGCAGGACTTCGTCATTCAGACCGGCGACCCCAACGGCGACGGCTCCGGCGGCCCGGGCTATCAGATAGCCGACGAGAACCTTCCGGCCGACGCCGCCGAGTACCCCGAGGGCGCGGTGGCCATGGCCAACTCTGGAGCCAACACCAACGGCAGCCAGTGGTTCGTGCTCACCGGAACCCTTCCCAGTGCCTCCTACTCGCTGTTCGGTCAGGTCACCTCGGGCCTCGACGTGGTCACCTCGATCCAGGCGCTCTACCCCGAGTCGGGTGACGGTGCGCCCACCGAAGCAGTCACGGTGACCGGGGTGGACATCACCGAGACGGCCAAGGCCTCGGCGACCACCACCACCGCTGCCCCGTAGAGCCTCGGGGTCGGGCATGGCCGGACTCGACGAACGGCGTCGACGGGCCCTGAGCGTCGCCGTGGGCGTTGTCCTGATCGCCGGATCGCTCGGCGTGGTGGCCTACCAGCGCGGCCAGCGGATCGAGCCCGCGGCGGCGCCGACCGAGACCACCGCGACCGAGCCGCCCGGGTTCGCCTATGGCACTGCGCAATGTGCCCCTGCCACCAGACCGACCGAGCCCCGCCGGAGCTTCGAGGCCGCTCCCCGCCAATGCATCGATCCAGAGACGACCGACTACGGGGCAATCGTCCACACGGCCAAGGGCGACATCACCATCGACCTCGACGAAGGCGGCGCACCGGGAACGGTCAACAACTTCGTCACCCTGGTGGGATGGGGCTTCTATGACGGACTGGTCGTGTCCCGGGTGGCCGCCGACGAGTTCATGCAGCTCGGCAACCCCTTCAATGCCCCCACCACCACTGCCGACGTCGGCTACACGATCCCCGACGAGCGCCTGCCCGCCTCGGTCGTGGACTACCCGGTGGGCGCAGTCGCCATGGCCAATACCGGTGCCAACACCGCGAACAGCCAGTGGTTCGTGTGGACCGGGCCCAACCAGCTGGCCGGCCCGTCCTACGTGCAATTCGGTGTGGTGACCGCGGGCCTCGACGTGGCGAAGGCGATCGTCGCGCTGGCCACCGATCTCAACATCACCAGCGAGTTCATCGTGGTCGACCACGTCGAGATCACCGAGCGCCCCCGAACCTGACCGCGCCCGCCGGGCATGATCGCGGGATGCCGACCGCGTTGCCCGACCCCGAAGTCGCCCGCCGCACCCCGCCCGACGGCGAAGAGGTGGCCTTCCTGGCCCGGGGGGTGTTCAGCGCCGTTCGTCCAGATGCCGGGTTCACCGAGACCCAGCGGCTCTTGGTCACCGCCGCGTTCGAGGCCCTCACCGGTCACAGCGTCGACGCCGATGCGACCACCCCTGTCTCGGCCCACGACTTCGCCGAGGGGCTGGCCCTGCGGGATCTGGCCTTCCGGACCCGCATCGTCCAGGTGATGCTGCTCGGCGCGTTGGTGCTGCGCCCCCTTCCCCCGGCGGTGGCCGACCAGGTGGCGACCTTCGCCGGCGAATTGGGTGTCGAGGACGGGATGCTCGACGTGGCCCGACGCTTCGCCGCCGGCCATCTCGGCCTGGCTGCGGTCGACTTCGAACGCAACGGCTACACCGCGGACTGGTCGGCCGAACGCTCCACGGCATTGCACACCTCGACCGAGCTGGCCGACGCCTGGGCCCAGAGCATCGCCGATCCCGCGCTGGCCCAGCGTTGGGCCGCCCTCGAAGAGCTGCCCGCGGCCACGATGGGGCGACGGGTCTGGGAGTTCTACCGGGCCCGAGGGTTCGCCTTCCCGGGCCAGCCGGGCTCCGCCCCAGCTCTGCTCGCCCAGCACGACTGGGTCCACGTCCTGGTCGACTACGGCACCCGGGTCGAGTCCGAACTCGAGGTCTTCGCCTTCATCGCCCGAGCCAACGACGACCCCCGAGGCTTTTCCCTGCTGGCCATGGTCGTCAGTCTGTTCGAGACCGGCTACCTGGCCACCGGAGCCGGGCTGTTCGAGTCGGCGCCCGGTCAGCTCTCTCAGGAGGGGATGGCGGTGCGGGTGGCCGACGCCATGCGCCGGGGGGCGCTCAGCCACGGCCTCGATGGCGCCCCCGACGTCGACTTCCTCGCCGTCGACTGGTTCGCCCTGGCCGACCGGCCGGTCGAGGATCTGCGATCAGCGTTCGGGGTGGTCCCGGCATCGAAGCGAGCAGTCGCCGCTGGGACGGTGGGACCGTGGGAACCAGGCGGCATCAGTGCCTTCCAGGACGCCCTCGGCCGGCAGCTGGCAACCGAGGCTGGCCAGCCCTACGAGTCCTACGGTGCCTCGGTCGACTGAACCGGCAAACCGGCCAACCCGACCTCGACCTGATCGCGGAACACCGACACCTGACCGATGCCCCCGACCCGCCAGCCGTCGGTGTCGTGAATCAATGCCGTGCGAGCCGGCACTGCGGCCACGGCCACGGACGGCCCGGCCAGTCCGAGTGTGCGGTGGTGGTCGGCACTGAAGTGATCGGAAGCCCCGCTCACCACCGTCATCCCGGCGGCGAGACCAAGGCCGACGGTGAAGGCGCCGCCGCGCGGGTCGAGCATGGGGTCACAGAGGACCTCGGCTCCCGCGCCGGCCCCGGCGACCGCCGCACCGTCGCGCCACGCGGCCACCAAGGCGTCGAGCACCGGTGTGCCCTTCAGGACCGACCGCAGGTGCAACGAGGAGCCGCCGGCCAGGTAGACGAACCGGGCTCGGCGGACCCGTTCGGCATTGGCCCCTTCGAGGGCATCTCCCCGACTCAATACCGGCACCCCGACGGCGCTCAGCCCGAATCCGGCAAACCATTCCGCGGCCATTGCGACCTTGGCGGCCGGGTGCTCGAAGGCTGCGGCAGCCGGAATGACCAACACCTCCGACGCGCCGACCAACCCGGCCAACTCGGCGTCGAAGCTGCAGCCCTCACGCCATTCGTCCCCACCAACCAGCGCCAGCGGACCCATCATGGCGCCGTACGGTAGGCGACCCGATGCCCATCGAGCCGCCTCCGTCGCGTTGGGCGATGGGTGATCGAGCGCCTACGGACGACGACGACCTCGTGGCGCTGGGTGCCGATCTCGAACCCGGCACCCTGCTCGGTGCATACCGGGCCGGCCTGTTCCCGATGCCGGTCTCGCTCGCCGACGAGGACGGGGGCACCCACCGGGTCATGGGTTGGTGGTCACCCGACCCCCGCGGTGTGGTGCCCCTGCATCTCGTGAGGGTCAGCCGGTCGCTGCGCCGCTCGTTGCCGCGATTCGACGTCACCGTCGACGAAGCCTTCGACGAGGTGGTCACCGCCTGTGCCGACCCGTCGCGTCCCGGAGGGTGGATCACCGACGAGATCCGCCACGCATACGGGCGCCTCCATGCCCTCGGTTGGGCTCATTCGGTCGAGGTCCGCTCCCCCGACGACGGCTCGCTCGTGGGAGGCCTCTACGGCGTCCGAGTCGGCTCCCTCTTCGCGGGCGAGTCGATGTTCCATCGGGCCACGGATGCCTCGAAGGTGGCTCTCGTGGTCCTGGTTGCCATGTTGGTGCTCGACGGCGCCTGGCTGCTCGACGTGCAGTGGCGCACCGAACACCTGGCCAGCCTGGGCGCCATCGACGTCCCCAGACTCCAGTACCTCAATCTGTGCGCCGATGCAGTAGCTGGGCGTGCTGCGCCCGAGCAATGGCCCGACGAGACGGGAAGCGATACCCGAAGATGACCGACGCCTGGCGAGATCCCGAGACCGGGCTCCTCGACGACGACTACTTCCGCGTGACCCTGCCAACTCGCGTCGCGGCAGCTCGCCGGGTCCTTCGGCCGCTCACCGTGGTCGTCCTCACCGTCTTGGAGCAGGGGCCCGACGGCACCCGGTGGTGCCCCCCGCCGCTGGCCAACGCCGTGGGCCGCGGTCTCACTGACCTCCTACGGGAAGCCGACGTTCCCTGCCGGTTGGCCAATGGCGGCTTCGGCCTCATCCTCGAGCAGACCGCCGAGGACGGCGCGGTGTGGACCGTCGAGCGCTTCCGGCGCAGCTTGGCCGAAGAACGGCCCGACGACATCACCTTGTGGGCCGGAGTGGCCAGCTACCCCACCCACGGGCTCGATGCCGAGGACTTGCTCGACGCCGCCCAACGGGCCTTCTACGACGCCCGTGAATGGGGCCGCACCCGGATCGAGGTGGCGACATCTGAGCCATCGGAGTCTTGGTGATCAGGCCGGGACCTTGAAATCGTGGATCCCGCCCACGATGGCCCAGTGTCGGGCGCATCCGCCGCAGGCCAGATGATCGCCCTCGGGTGCCGGCGCCAACTCGGTCGACCCGCACACCGGACACCGGAAGACGGCCGTGGGCAGGGCGTCAGTCGGCGGCGCGGCGCCCTGCGCTCGAGCCAGCACGAAGACGCTCGGTGAGAGCTGGACCCAACGACCGGTGGGCTGCAACGCCCGATCGGCGCCGACCAATACGCCGGTCGGCACCATCCGCTTGAGGGCGCCGAGTCGAAAGTAGGAGAGCGAACGCACGGACTCGACCACGAAGCCTGCCCGACCCAACGCGGCGAGCATGGTCTTGGGGTGAAAGTCGTAGTTGAGCTCGAGGATCTCGGCCGGCTCAGGGCTGAACGGACTCCACCGCTGCGTGCGGGTGGCCCAGCGGGCGATGGCCTTGAGGTTGCGCTTGTTGGCGAACTCGAAGACGAACGTGGCGCCCGGAGCCAGCGCCGCTCGCACCTGGGCCAGCGCGGCGTCGGGGTCGACCAGGTGGTGAGCGACCCGGATCATGGTCGCGGCGTCGAAGGCGGCGGCGACGAATGGGAGGCGGTAGACGTCGGCGGCGACGTAGGTGTAGCGGTCGCCGGCGGGGTCGCTCGGGTCGAGGCGGGCCTTGGCCTCTTCGAGCTGGGTCCGGGAGTAGTCGACCAGCACAACCCGGTCGAAGCCCACGTAGCGCGGCGTGTTGCGGCCCGCCCCGGCGCCGACCTCGAGCAGCCGCCGGCCGGTGGTGGGCAACAGGGCGGCGAGCGCGGCAGCCTCGGCCCGGTCTTCGTACTCGCGCTCGCCGCTACCCCAGAAGCGGGCCTGATAGGTCGAGCCCTCGTAGTCGCAGACCGGAGGGGCGTCGTCACCCGGGCTGCGCCCGGGACCTTCCAGGGCGCTCACGGTCGACCGCCGGAGACCGGCCCGGGGTCGTCGTGCCACCAGCGGCCCGAGAACCGCCACGCCGGGAGTGGCCGGCGCACGCCGCCGCCACCGCCGCCTCGGGGCCGGGGCCACAGCAGCTCGAGGGCGGCCTTGATGGCGGCGAGCTCGTCGGCGGACGGCGGTCGGCGGGGCATCGTTCAGAGGGGCACGTTGCCGTGCTTGCGGGGCAGCGGGTCGACTCGCTTGCCTCGCAGCATCGACAGCCCGGCGACCAGCTTCACCCGGGTCTCGGCTGGGTCGATCACGTCATCGATGTAGCCCCGCTCGGCGGCGACGTAGGGGCTGGCGTCCCGCTCGGTGTACTCCTCGACCAACTCGCGGCGCCGCTCGTCGGGGTCGGGCGCGGCCTGGATGTCACGACGGTTGATCAGCTCGACCGCACCCGCGGGGTTCATCACTGCCAGCTCGGCCGACGGCCAGGCGTAGGCCAGGTCGGCCCCGATGGCCTTGGAGTTCATGACCACGTAGGCCGCCCCGTAGGCCTTGCGGGTCACGATCTGGATCCGGGGCACGGTGGCCTCGGCGAAGGCGTAGAGCAGCTTGGCCCCGTGGCGGATCAATCCGCCGTGCTCCTGGTCGACACCGGGCAGGAAGCCGGGAGCGTCGACGAAGGCGACGAGGGGGATGTTGAAGGCGTCGCAGGTGCGCACGAAGCGGGCGGCCTTCTCGCACGAGTCGATGTCGAGCACGCCCGCCAAGACCGACGGCTGGTTGGCGACCACGCCGACCACGTGGCCGTCGAGGCGGGCGAAGGCGCACAACACGTTGCGGGCGAAGTGCGGGTGGTGCTCGAAGAGTTCGCCGTCGTCGACGACGGTCTTGACCACCTCGGCCATGTCGTAGGGCTCGTTGGTGCCCACCGGAACCAGCTGGACCAGCTCGGGACAGGCCCGGTCGGGGTCGTCGGTGGAAACGGTCGCCGGAGGCCGCTCACGGTTGTTCGAGGGCAAGAAGGCCAGCAGTTCACGCACCGAGGCCAGGCAAGACGCCTCGTCGTCGGCCACGTGGGTGGCCACCCCCGACTTGGTGGCGTGGGTCATGGCGCCACCGAGCTCTTCGAGGCTGACTTCCTCGCCGGTCACCGTGCGCACGACGTCGGGACCGGTGATGAACATGTGGGAGGTGTCGCGGACCATGAAGACGAAGTCGGTCAGCGCCGGGGAGTAGACGGCGCCACCGGCGCACGGGCCAAGAATCACGCTGATCTGGGGGATGACGCCCGAAGCGGCCACGTTGCGCAGGAAGATGCCGCCGTAGCCGTCGAGGGCCACCACCCCTTCTTGGATGCGGGCTCCGGACCCGTCGTTGAGGCCGATGACCGGCACGCCCACCGAGGTGGCCAGATCCATCACCTTCTGGATCTTCTCGGCGAAGACCTCGCCCAGCGAGCCGCCGAACACGGTGAAGTCCTGGGAGAAGACCAACACCCGCCGGCCGGCAACGGCGCCCCAGCCGGTGATGACCCCGTCGGTGTAGGGCCGCTCGCCGTCGAGTCCCAACGCCGGCGAGCGGTGGCGGGCCAGCAGGTCGATCTCGTGGAACGAGCCGGGGTCGAGGAGCAGGTCGAGACGCTCTCGGGCGAGGAGCTTGCCCCGGGCGTGCTGCCGCTCGACGGCGTTGGGCGAACCGGCGTGGTAGGCCTCGTTCTTGCGCCGCTCGAGCTCGGCGACACGCTCGGCCAGCGGCTGTTCGGACATCGGTGCGGAGGCTACCCCGACCCCACGTCCGGCCCGACGTGCCCTTCTTGCCTGTTCTCGGATCACCGCCTGTCGCCCTCCGTTCTCGGATCACCGCCTGTCGGAACCCGACAGCCATCGAGCCGAGCTTGATCGGCGACAGCAATTGATCCGAGATTCGGAGGGGCGTGGCCAGGCGTCAGGCGTCGACCTCGTAGGTGACGGTCACGGTCACGGTGAGCTCCTGGCTGCCCACTTCGATGGGCACGGATTCGGCCGAGGCCGCGTCGGCCATCGACCGAGGGGCTGTGGAGGCCACCGGCTCACTGAGCTCGGTCACCGAACGGACCCGGCCCAGGGCGACCTCAGCTCCGTCAGCCAGCTCCTCGGCCTGGCGTCGGGCCTCGGCCACCGCCTCGGCTCGGGCCGCGGCAACCAACTCGCTGGTGTCGTCGATCGAGAAGGTGATGCCCTGGACCCGAACCGCGTCGCCGGCCGCATCGGCGGCGGCATCAATGGCAGCTCCCGCCGTGTCGACGTCACGGATGGTGGCGGTCAGGGTGTTGGACACCTGGTAGCCATTGATCCGACCTCGCTGGTCGTAGGACGGGTAGATCGACAGGTTCGAAGTCTGAAGGTCTTCGTCGGCCACGCCCGCTCCGGCGAGGGTGTCGATGACGGCCTGGGTCCGGGCGTTGTTGTCGTCGAGCGACGCCGATGCGGTCGCGCCCTGGGTGTCGACACCGATGACGACGGTGGCGGTGTCGGGCACTCCCCGGACCACCCCTCGGCCAGTGCCGGTGATGACGGGAGCCTCCTCGGCCGGGGTGACGGTGATCTGCTGATCGCCTTCACCCCCACACGCGCCGAGAGCCAAGATGGCAATGAGGGCAAGGCCCACGGGTACGGCAAACCGGTTCGACAATCTGGTCACGGCGGTCCTCCTCGATCAGTGGTCACGAGGTTGGACGTGAGCGTCGGCGGTTCGGTTCCCTCGTCAGGTCCGGTGCTGGGCCGAGGTGGCGAGACGATCGGCCCGGGCGACCAAGTCGGGGGCGTCGAGCACCTGACACATGGCCGGCCATTCGGCGGTTGGGCCCCGCCAGCGCCAGTCGTCGACCGTGCCCACCTCGCAGTCGGTGCGCAAGGTGGCGAGTGTGCGAAACAGCAGGGCGTCGTCCCGGCGAGCCACGAGAGTGGCAGCCAAGGTCGGGCTGTTGCGGACCGATACCTCCCACTGGCCGGGTGCGGCGGGTATGGCTTCGAGGTGGCGGTAGTGGCCGAGCACAGCGGCCGCCGACTTGGCCCCCCAGCCCGGCAGACCGGGGAAGCCATCGGCGCTGTCGCCGACCAGGGCTAGGTAGTCGGGGATCGACTCGGGGTCGACGCCGAACTTGGCCCGCACACCGGCCGCGTCCCGGATCTCGCCGGCCCTCCGGTCGAACTGGACGATCTTGCCGCCCACGCACTGGCCCAGGTCCTTGTCCGGCGTGCAGATGAGCACCCGCTCGACCCGGTCGTCGGCCGACGCCACCAGGGCGGCGGCGGCCAGGGCGTCGTCGGCCTCGTCGGTGACCATGGGCCAACAGGCGATGCCGGCAGCCGCCAGGGCGTTCTCGAGCAGGTCGAACTGGCCCCGGAGCACCGGGTCGATGCCCGAGCCGTCCTTGTAACCCGGGTACAGGTCGTTTCGGAACGACTCGATGACGTGGTCGGTGGCCACCCCCACGTGGGTGACATCGGGCTCGGCCAGCAGGGTGAGCAGGTTGGTCAGCACCCCTCGGGCCGCCCCGACTTCCTGGCCTGCCGCGTTGACCCGGGACGGCACCGCGTAGAAGTGCCGGAACAGCTCGTAGGTGCCGTCGATCAGGTGGACCTGCACGACCCGCAACCTAGGCGGACGCTGCCGGCTCGGGCGCGGGTGAGGCGAGGACGTCGGACCCCATGGTGCTCTACCCTTCGGGGTCTACGACCCCGAGGTGTCTTATGTCCCTGTCGACCCGGCTGGCGGCGCTTTCGTTCGTGCTCTCACTTGCGGCGACCTCGGTCGGAGTGGCCACGACGGTCGATCCGGTCGCTGCCCGGGCTGGCGTGGGGGTCGGATGGTCGGATGTCACCGATCCCTCGGCACCGCCCGACGCCGATGCCGGAAGTCCGATGGCGCATGACCCAGTTCGCCACCAGATCGTGCAGGTGACGGCGACGACGACATGGGTGAGAGACAGCGCCTCGGGGACCTGGGTTGACGCCGACCCCGCCACGCAACCCACGGGCGTCTCGGCCGTGACCTTCGACGGCACGCTCGACAAGGTGCTGGCGGTGGGTGGCGTCGGTGACGGGTCGAGCGGCGGACTGCTGCAGAGCTGGACCTGGGACGGCACCGACTGGACGCTGCTCACTCCTACGACGGCACCGCCGATGCGCCTCGGCACCACCATGACCTACGACGCCGACCACGGCGAGACCATCCTCTTCGGTGGCCACACGGGCCCTCCCAACGTCTTCTACGCCCACTATCTCGCCGACACGTGGGCGTTCGATGGCACCACGTGGCACGAGGAGACGCCGGCCACCTCGCCCTCTCCCCGCGCCAGGGCATCGATGGTGCACGACGACGCCCGCCACGAGGTCGTGCTCCTCGGCGGATTCCGCGACGACTCCCTCAACGAACTGGTTCGGGGCGGGCTCTACGGGAACCCAATCGAGACCTGGGTGTGGGACGGCGCCGATTGGGCTCAACGAACACCGACAGGCGACGCCCCGCTCACTCGTCACGCGACGGCTGCCGCGTATTCGCCCACCGACGGCCTCACCTACCTCTTCGGCGGTGACTACCTCGGGTACCGGGGCCGGGAAACCATCGGCATCGGCCAGTTCCCACCCGAGACCTGGGTCTGGGACGGCACCGGTTGGACCCGGGTGAAGTCGGACAGCGGGCCGAGTACGACGGCCGCCAGATCGGCCACCTACGACAGCGACCTCGGCACGATCGTGCTCTCCAATCGCCCGTGGACCGGACGTTCCGAAGGCACCGTCTGGGAGCGGTCGGCAACGGCAACCGTGGGCATTCCCGGCTACTGGTTGGTGGCCAGCGACGGCGGGGTGTTCTCCTTCGGCGACGCCGCCTTCCACGGATCGGCCGGGTCGATCCCGCTCAACCAACCCATCGTGGGGATGGCTTCCACTCCATCGGGCAATGGCTACTGGCTGGTCGCCCGAGACGGCGGGATCTTCGCCTTCGGCGACGCCCAGTTCTACGGCTCCACCGGCGCACTCACGCTCAACCAACCAGTCGTCGGCATGGCCGCGACGCCTTCCGGTGACGGCTACTGGCTGGTCGCCCGAGATGGCGGGATCTTCGCCTTCGGCGACGCCCAGTTCTTCGGCTCCACCGGCGCACTCACGCTCAACCAACCGGTGGTCGGCATGGCGTCGACCCCAACCGGTGACGGGTACTGGCTGGTCGCGGCCGACAGCGGCGTCTTCGCGTACGGCGATGCTCAGTTCTACGGCAACGACATCACCCCGGTCCCGAAAAGCGACGTCGTCGCCATCACCCCGACGCCCACCGGCTCGGGCTACTGGATCACCTCCGCTGGCGGAGGTGTGTCCGCTCTCGGCGAAGCCGAGACGGGAAGCGCCGCCGTGGGCGTTGGGAATCCAGATGGAGTCGTCGGCGTCGCCCGGACCACGTTCGGCCATGGGCTCTGGTCCACCGGCTCGAGCGGCGCGGTTGGCACCTGGGGTGAAGCGATCGCCGTGGGCGACCTGGCCGGATTCGCGCTCAACGCACCCATCGTCGGCATCGCCACCAACTGATCGACGGCCTCAACCGGCTGGACGGACCTCGACCACTTCGATGGAGGCCAACTCGTCCTCCGATACCCGGCGGGGGTCGTCGGACAGCACGGTTTCGCCGGCCGTCGGGTCGGTCATGATCGCCAACCCGGCCTCGATGCCGAGCGTGACGCTGCCCACCGCCCGACCATCGTCGTCGACCCCGGCCACCAGCCGCTGGAGCCCGACCAGCGGTGCCACGGCCTCGACCGGCGCTCCCGACCCGGTGATGACCCGGACACCGGCATCGAGCAGCTGGTCCCAGCGGTAGGCATCCTCCCAGCGTTCGCCTCCTAGCGCGGCCCGGGCCTCGTGGGCGTCCGAAACCGCCGACCCGGGCTGGATGCACACCACCACGCCCATGTCGGCCATGCGCCGCACGAGGTCGGGGGCCAGCACCTGGGCGTGCTCGACCCGGGGGGCTGCGGCCGCACAGTCCGACCCGTAGAGCCGGTCGTAGGCGTCGAGGACGGTTTCGATGGCCCGATCGCCGACCGCGTGGGTGGACACGGTCCAGCCGGCCTCGGCGAACGGATCGGCCCGACTGGCCAAGGTGTCGGCGTCGAAGAACAGCACCCCCTGGTACTCGGGCTCATCGGCGAACGGCTCACGCAGTGCGGCAGTCCGGGTCGCCAACCACCCGTCGGCCGCGAAGCTCACCCCCTCGATCTCGAGCCAGGGATCGCCGGTCCGGGCGCTCGCCATGCGATCGAGGTCGGCCAAGCCGCTGGCGATCAGCAGCCGGACCCGCGCCGGCAGCGGTCCCCGCACCCGCAGGTCGCGCAAGGCGTCGAGGTAGGCCCAGTCCCTCACTCCGGCCTCGGTCAACTCGACCAGGCCGAGCGCGGCGGCGTCGGCCAGGACCCGCTCGAAGGCGCCTCGCACGCCGTCGTGCACGGTCAGGGGCGGATCTTCCTGGTCCATCGGCGTCGACCACCGGGCCTCGACCGCCCGATGCCAGGCGGCCTGGGCCTGGTGGCCCCCATTCCCCCACGGCTCGGCGATGCCGGCCGCGGCCCGCAAGAGGTGGGCGTGATGGTCGACGAATCCAGCTTGGACGAAGGGCACCCCCGAACTTTGACGTATCCACCACCGTCACGGTGGTCGATCCGCCAGAGAACGAGAGGGAGATGGGTGAGGTGGGCGATGCGCCGTAGGATCGTCGGCCCACCGGTACCGCGAAGGGGAGGTCGGTCGATGCCCGGATCTGTGATCGTCTCGGGGGCCCGGACCCCCATCGGCAAGTTGGCCGGCGCGTTGGCGTCGTTCAGCGGCGCCGAGCTCGGTGGGCTGGCCATCAAGGCCGCGCTCGAACGAGCCGGACTGACGCCCGACCAGGTCGACTACACGTTCATGGGCCAGGTGCTCCAAGCCGGTGCCGGCCAGATCACCGCCCGCCAGGCCGCGGTCAAGGCCGGCATCCCGATGGACCG
This sequence comes from Actinomycetes bacterium, assembly GCA_031399525.1. Lineage (GTDB taxonomy): Bacteria > Actinomycetota > Acidimicrobiia > Acidimicrobiales > CADCSY01 > JANNNX01. The sequence goes on from JANNOZ010000016.1 coordinate 121,411, forward strand.
TCCGGCCACCACCATCAACAAGGTGTGCCTCTCGGGTCTCCATGCCATCTACCTGGCCGACCAGATGATCCAGGCCGGTGACGCTGAGGTCGTGGTGGCCGGCGGCATGGAGTCGATGACCAACGCCCCCTATCTGCTACCCGGCGCCCGCCAGGGATATCGCTACGGCGACGCCGCGGTCATCGACTCGATGGTCTACGACGGACTGTTCTGCGCCTTCGACCAGTGCGCCATGGGTGAGGGCACCGAGCGCTACCTGGCCGATCTCCCCGGGGTGACCCGGGCCCGCCAGGACGCGTTCTCGGCTCGATCCCACGAGCGGGCGGCGACTGCCATCAAGGAAGGGCGCCTGGCCCCCGAGATCGTCCCGGTCGAGGTGCCCCAGCGCCGCGGCGAACCCGTGGTGGTCGACACCGACGAAGGCGTGCGACCCGACTCGACCCCGGAGAGCCTGGGCAAGCTGCGCCCAGCGTTCTCACCCGAGGGCACCATCACGGCTGGCAACGCCAGCCAGATCTCCGACGGCGGCGCCGCGGTCGTGGTCATGTCCCGAGCCGCAGCCGACCGCCTGGGCGTGACTCCCCTGGGCGAGCTGGTGGCCTACGGCATGGTCGCCGGCCCCGACGCCTCGTTGCTCACCCAGCCGGCCCAGGCCATCGAGGCCGCGCTGGGCCGGGGCGGGCTGGCGGTGGGCGACCTCGACCTGATCGAGATCAACGAGGCCTTCGCGGCCGTGGCCGTGGCGTCGGTCGACGCACTGGGTGTGAGCGACGACATCGTCAACGTCAACGGCGGCGCGGTGGCCCTGGGCCACCCCATCGGCATGTCGGGCGCCCGCCTGGCGCTGACCCTGCTCCTCGAACTGGGACGCCGGGGTGGAGGCCTGGGCGCCGCTGCCCTCTGCGGTGGGGGCGGGCAAGGCGACGCCCTGGTGCTGCGGGTCTGACCCCTAACTGTCGAGGGCGTCGTCCGGTAACGACGTGGGCATCTCGCCGATCGGCATCTCGCCGATCAGCATCTCATCGATCGGCATCTCGCCGAACGGCATCTCGCCGAACGGCGTCTCCCCGAACAGCGAGCCGCCGAGCAACGACTCGGCGTCGCCCTCCTCGATCCAGCGCAGCGACGAGCTGAACAGCGAGCGGGTGGGGCTGACATACCAGCGTCCGTCGACCTCGACGGTGACCAGGCTGAGCGACTCGGCGACGCTGCCGAGGCTGGTCGAGGGATCGGCGCAGGAGTCGAACGGCTCTGAACCAACCGACGAGATCTTCAGGCACCCGTCGGCCAACGTCAGCTGGCCCGCCTCGCCGTCGATGGTGCCGGCCAGGGTGATCGACTCGATGGTGACCGTGGCCTCGGCGCCGCCGTCACCGTCGACCACCGCGGTCGTCAGGTCGGTAACCGTCAGGTCGGTACCCATGCCCATGAACTCTTCCTCGTCCCATAGGACCGGTGCATAGTCATACAGCGCGGCCATCTCGTCGGGTGGGAGCAGGGCGACCATCCCGGCCAGATCGGCGGCCGTGACCCGTTCGACGAACGCGGCCACCGCTTCCTCCGGCGAACTGGCGCCAGCCGGGGTGATGGTGGATGCCCCGTAGGTGGGGACCGCGGCGCCGTCCGACCGGCGAGCTGAGTCGAGGACCGTGTACCACAGGCTCACGTACCAACCGTCGTCGCCCTCGACGGCCACGAGCGGTGTGTCGCCAGTGGCCAGATCCTCGGTGGACGGTTCGGCGTCATCGCTGGACAGCTCGCCTCCGGCGAGCAGGCTGTCGAGGGTCGATCCGAGAGGGAAGTCTTCGATCGAGGTCGACGTGGTGATTGTGCCGGCCACGAGATGGACCGCGGTCACCCCATCGCCCAAGGGCTCCTCGTCGGTCTCGGCCCCCTCGATGGTGATGTCGACGCCGGACACCGACGTCAGGTCGAGGTCTTCGGAGGTGAAGCCCATTTGGGTCAGTTGGCCGACCAGGTCTTGTACCGCGGGCGCCAGCGACTCGCGTTCGGCCGGCACCAAGGTGTCGAGCACCCCGGAGACATCTTCATTGTCGAGCGCGTCGAGGAGCGCTGACACGGCGGCCTCGGGAGACCCGGCCCCGGCGGCGTCGGCCGAGCCGCTCTGAGTGGCGACCAGACCCACGGCGCCCAACGCCGCCACCGCCAAGACAGCGACGCCGACTCGCAGACCCCGGGGCCGCCGGGACGGAGCCGGGTCGGCCGATGGTTCATAAGGCGAGATCGGTTCGGGAACCCAAGACTCGGGTCGGTCTGACGATTCGCTCACAGGTCCTCCCGGATGGGCCCGACAGCGAACGCCGACGGCCCCGGACACTCCAGCATGACAGCACCGCCCGCCGAGACGGCATCGGGATCATCGGCGTTCTCCGCCGATCCCTTGATTGACCTCTTGTGCCCTTTGGTGACTTTCTGCTGAGATCCGTGGCCGTGCGCACGCGGATGGTGGTGTCACTCTTGGTGGCGGTCGGGGCTGCGGTCGGCAGCCTGGTGGCCCCGATGCCGGCGGTGAGTGGCGCGGCCGAAGTCGGCGTCGACCCCAACGCCGGGGGTGACGGCATCGACACCCACGTAGGTACCGGCGACCCCGGGACCCCGGGTGGCGACGGCACCAGCACGCCCGGTGGATCGGGACGCGGCGGCGGACCGACGCTCTATCGGCGGGTCGACGTCGACCTGGTCCCGTCCGCCTTCGGCGGAACCTGTGCCTACGTGTCGTTCAGCACCACCCAGGACGCCAACCAAGCAGGCGCCTCGTTCACGATCGCTCGAAGCCTGGTCGCCCAGTACGGCCTGTGCTTCGGCTCGCCCACCGTTCCCGATGGTGGGCCCGGCGCCGGACCGGGCCCTCCGGCCGGGCCACCGGTCGAACGGCTCTGGCGTGACGAAGTCCCCCTCCCCGACCCGGTACCTCGCATCGCCCCCGGGCGGGCCATCGTCGGGCTCCCGGCCTACCTGGAGATCGACGGGGCTGCCACCGGCACCTGGCACTTCGACGAGCTCGGGTACGCCATCGACATCACCGCCACCAGCACCTACGACGTCGAGTGGGGCGATGGCACCGTCGACCTGGCCGTCACAGGTGTCCCGGGGCCGTATCCGACCGGCACGATCCGTCACAGCTACCAGCGGGCCGACTTCGTGGACGTGGCCATCACCCAGCGATGGACAGCAACCTGGACGGCCGTCGGGCCCGATGGCACGACGGCCAGCGGCACCATCGCCGATCAGCTCATCACCTTCGGCGAGCTCGACGACTTCGCCGTGCAGGGGGTGCAAGCAGTACGGAGCCGCTGAGGGGTGGAGGAGCACCTGCCTCGAACGGTCTAGCCCTCGATCTCGCGACGGCCTTCGAGGGCGCGGCCGAGGGTCAACTCGTCGGCGTACTCGAGGTCACCTCCTACCGGCAGACCGCTGGCAATACGCGTCACCTTGAGGCCGAGCGGGCCGAGCAGTCGGGCCAGGTACATGGCGGTGGCTTCCCCTTCGATGTTGGGGTTGGTGCACAAGATGACCTCGGCCACCCCTTCGGGGTCGAGCCGAGCGAGAAGCTCCTTGACCTTGAGCTGGTCGGGACCGACGCCGTCGATGGGGCTGATCGCCCCGTTGAGCACGTGGTAACGGCCCCGGAACTCCCGGGTGCGCTCGACGGCCACGATGTCTCGGGGCTCTTCCACCACACACAGCACCGTGGGGTCGCGGCGGGGGTCGGTGCAGTACTCGCACTCTTCGACGTCGGTGACGTTGAAGCACCGCTTGCAGAAGACCACCGTCTCTTTGACCACGGTGATGGCCCGGGCCAGACGCAGCGCGTCGCCCTTCTCCACCTTGAGCAGGTGGTAGGCGATGCGCTGGGCCGACTTGGGCCCGATACCCGGAAGGCGTCCGAGCTCGTCGATCAGATCCTGGACCGGGCCGGCATACACCTCGGGTCAGCCGCCGAGGAGCCCGTCGAAACCGCCCAGCGCGTCCCTACTGGCCCGCTCGACGGAGGCAACGGCGTCGTGGATGGCCGCTAGCACGAGGTCTTCGAGCAGCTCGGGGTCAGCCGGGTCGATGACCGAGGGGTCGATGGCGACCGACCGGAAGTCGAAGCCACCGGTCACCGAGACCGAGACCGCGCCAGCGCCCGAGGAACCCACATGCACCTGACCAGCCGCGGCGGCCTGGGCCTCCATGAGCTGCTGGGCCTGATCGAGCAGCGATCCCAAGTCGAGCATCGCTGGGTCGGCCCCGGCCAGGTCGCCGGTCTCGGCTTCGGACGGTTCGTCGGGCGAGGTGGGAACGTCGGTCACTGATGCAGTCTCGCAGGCCGGCTCAGGTGTCCTCGACGACCGCACCCGGAAACTCCTCGACGACCCGGTCGAGGTCGGATCGGGGGTCGGGAGGCGCCGCCGTGGTCTCGGACAGGTCGATCAGCTCGTCGTCATGGGCCAGCGGGGCCGGGGCGGACGGCTGCGCCGAGGTCGCCGACCCGCCTCCTGGCTGGCCGGCGTCGACCACCAAGCGCAGCGGCACCCTACGGCCGATCTGAGCGGCCATGGCCGCCTCGACCTCGCCGCGGCGGGACTCGCACTTCTCGCGGTGGGCCTCGTTGGGCATCGCCATCTCGGCCACATCGGTGACCGAAACGATGCGACCAGAGGCAAACATGGCCCGCAACAGCGGGCGCAGGGCGGGCAGGACCTGGTCGGCCCAGATGATCGTCAACTCGTCGCGAGACGGCAGGCCGCCATCGGCCGGGGCTGCAGATTCCGGTGGGACGACCGCCGCCGGGGTCGGGATCGAGACGGCGAGAGGCGACGGCGTGGCTCGGGGAGCCGGCCCGCCCGAGCGAACCGCGTCGACCGCTTGACGGGCGGCTGCTCGACCCGAGGACGCCGTCGCCCCTCCGGATCTGGCGGCCTCGGGCCTGGCCGGGTCCTCAGATGGACCAGTCGCGGTCGCCGCGTCGGTCACCAACGGGGCTGTAGCCCCGCTGCGCAGCGCCCGTTCCAGACGTTCTACCCGCTCGACCAGCGCCGCCGGAGACGGATCGAGCTCGGAGCGCGTCGCCCGCACCAGGGCCACCTCGAGCACGACTCGGGTGTCAGGCGCTTCTCGCATCGACAGCAGCGCCTCGCCGAGCAGGTCGAGGGCCCGCACGACGCCAGCCGGGCCCAGCAGCTCGGCCTGGGCGAGGATGCGGCTGCGCCCCTCGGCCGGCAGCTCGACCAGTTCGGGCGCCATGAGCGACAGGAAGCCGTCGCGGAGCCGGGCGACCAGGCCGTCGGCCAACTCTCGGGGATCGTGGCCGGCAGCAGTGGCGCCGGCCACGGCCACCAGCGCGGCGCCGGTGTCACGCTCGGCCACCGCCGCCACCAGACCGTCGACCACGTCGTCGTGGGCCTCGTCGACCGAACCGGCAGCGATGACGGCGTCGAGGGCAGTGAGCGCATCACGCGCCGAGCCCCGACCCTGACGAACTGCGTGGTCGACGGCGTGGTCGGGCAGGTCGATACCCGCGTCGGCGGCCACCCACGTGAGGTGCTCGGCCAACAAGTCGGCCGAGAGCAGCCGGAACTCGAAGTGCTGGGCCCGACTCCGAATGGTGGGCAGCACCTTCTGGGGGTCGGTGGTGGCCAACACGAACACCACGTGTTCGGGGGGCTCCTCGAGGGTCTTGAGCAGGGCGTTGGACGCCCCGGTGGTGAGCATGTGGACCTCGTCGACGATGTAGACCTTCGTGCGCCCGGGGGTCCCCAACGCCACCCGCGACACCAGGTCGCGCACGTCGTCGACGCCTCCGTGGCTGGCGGCGTCCATCTCGAGCACATCGAGCGAGCTCCCCGCCTCGACGGCCAGACACGACGCGCACTCGCAACAGGGTTCGCCGTCGACCAACGCCTCGCAGTTGAGGGCCTTAGCCAGGATGCGGGCCGACGATGTCTTGCCCGTGCCCCGAGGTCCGGAGAAGAGGTAGAAGTGAGCCACCGTCTGATCTCGAACCGAATGGCGCAAGGCCGCCATCACGTGCTCTTGGCCTCGCACCTCGCCGAAGCGCCGGGGCCGGTACCGGCGGTAGAGCGACTGGGCCACCGCGGCAGGCTACCGACCGCTCAGGGAGCGAACACGTGGCGGCCAGGCGACCTGCGGCACACCGCTCGACCCGCTGAGAGCTGCTGCCTTCCGACCCTGACTCGGTTCACGAGGAGCAGTTGCACAGGGCCCGACCGCCACGCGTGGGCCAGGGTAGCCGGAGCGGCGACTACCCTGGCCGGCGCCCAGGAGGGATGCGAGAGCGGCCGATCCGGCACGCTTGGAAAGCGTGTGTGGGGCAACCCACCGTGGGTTCGAATCCCACTCCCTCCGCCAGATCTCGCCGCTCCTCCCCGCCGCCCGACCGAACTCGGATCAATAGCGTTCGGGACCCGAATGCCATTGATCCGAGTTCGGATCGCGACAGGTATTGATCCGAGAATCGGACGACCATCGGCCCGCTACGGTCGCTGTCCGTGACCGACGACGATGCCATGGCCATGGCGCTGGAGGAGGCCCGGCTGGCGGCGGCCCACGGCGATGTTCCGGTCGGCGCCGTCGTGCTCGGACCCGACGGCGAGGTGCTGGCCCGGGACCACAACCGGCGAGAGGAAGATGGCGACCCGACCGCCCACGCCGAGTTGCTGGCCATGCGGGCCGCCGCCACCACCCTGGGCGCCTGGCGCCTCGACGACTGCACCGTGGTCGTGACCCTCGAACCTTGCCCGATGTGCGCCGGGGCCATGGTCAACGCTCGGGTGGCTCGGGTGGTGTTCGGCCCCGCCGACCCCAAGGCCGGGGCCTGCGGATCGCTCTACAACCTGTGCAGCGACCCTCGCCTCAACCACGAGGTGGCCGTGACCCACGGAGTACAGGCCCAGGCCGGTGCGGCCCTGCTCAGCGAGTTCTTCGCTCAACGCCGGAGCCGCTGAGCCGACCTACTAGGTTCGCCTCCGGAGAGATGCCAGAGCGGACGAATGGGGCGGCCTCGAAAGCCGTTGTGGGCTTCGGTTCACCGTGGGTTCGAATCCCACTCTCTCCGCCAGCCTCCGTCACCCAACACGGGTGATTCGGTCGGCTCCCACGGTCAGCAAGATTCTCGGCGTCCGTCGTCGAGCATCGGAGACCGTGATGACGAAGGCAGTCGACCGGCACGCACGTGCGATGTTGCCCATTCCGGATCGGCCGGCGCCGGGGCTCACGACCTACGACGCCAAGGATCCCGACACCGCCTACCCGCCGATCGAGCCGCTGTTGCCGCCCGAAGGCGCGCCGAACGTGGTGATCGTGCTGCTCGACGACGTGGGCTTCGGCGCGTCGAGCGCGTTCGGTGGCCCGTGCGCCACCCCCAATGCCGAACGCCTGGCCGCGACCGGCCTCAAATACAACCGGTTCCACACGACCGCGCTGTGCGCCCCGACGCGTCAGGCGATGCTCACCGGTCGAAACCACCACTCGGTGGGCATGGGCAGCATCACCGAGACGGCGACCTCCGCGCCCGGGAACAGTTCGCTGCGGCCGAACACCAAGGCGCCACTCGCGTTGACGCTCAAGCTCAACGGGTACTCGACCGCCCAGTTCGGGAAGTGCCACGAGGTGCCGGTCTGGCAGTCGTCACCGCTGGGACCCTTCGACGCCTGGCCGTCGGGCGGCGGAGGCTTCGAGACCTTCTACGGCTTCATCGGCGGCGAGAACAACCAGTGGGAACCGGCGTTGTACGACGGGACCAATGCGGTCGAGCCCCCGGCCACCCCCGAGGAGGGCTACCACCTGACCGAGGACCTGGCCGACCGGGCCTGCAACTGGGTACGCCAGCAGAAGGCGCTGATGCCGGACCGGCCGTTCTTCTTGTACTTCGCGCCCGGCGCGACCCACGCCCCGCACCACGTGCCCAAGGAGTGGGCCGACAAGTACGCGGGCCAGTTCGCCGACGGCTGGGACGCGCTGCGCGAGCGGACCTTCGCCCGCCAGAAGGAGCTGGGCGTCATCCCCGCCGACGCCGAGCTCACGGCCCGACACAGCGAGATCCCGGCGTGGGACGACATGGACGACGAGCTCAAGCCGGTGCTCGAGCGTGAGATGGAGGTCTACGCCGGATTCCTGGAGCACACCGACCACCACGTCGGCCGGGTGCTCGACACCCTCGACGACCTCGGCATCACCGACAACACGATCATCTACTACATCATCGGCGACAACGGCGCCTCGGCCGAAGGCACCCTCAACGGCGCGTTCAACGAGATGGCCAACTTCAACGGCATGGCCGCCCTGGAGACTCCCGAGTTCCTGCGATCGAAGGTGGACGAGTTCGGCTCGCCCAGCTCGTACAACCATTACGCGGTGGGCTGGGCCTGGGCCATGAACACGCCCTTCCAGTGGACCAAGCAGGTGGCGTCGCACTGGGGTGGGACCCGCAACGGGGCCATCGTGCACTGGCCGGCGGGCATCGACGAGCAGGGCGGGCTGTGCTCGCAGTTCACTCACGTGATCGACATCGCCCCCACGATCCTCGAGGCCGCCGGTCTGCCCGAGCCGACCATGGTCAACGGCGTGCAGCAGTCGCCCATGGAGGGCACGAGCATGCTCTACACGTTCCGGCAGCCCGAAGCGCCCGAACGCCACGATCTGCAGTACTTCGAGATGTTCGGCAACCGCGGGATCTACCACAAGGGTTGGAGCGCGGTGACCAAGCACCGCACGCCGTGGATTCTCGTGGGCGGTGTCATCCCGGCCTTCGACGACGACGTGTGGGAGCTCTACGACGGGAATACCGACTACAGCCAGGCGAACGACCTCGTCGGTGACCACCCCGACATGCTCGCCGCCCTCCAGCGGCTCTGGCTGATCGAGGCGACCAAGTACAACGTCTTGCCGATCGACGACCGCACCGCGGAACGGCTCGAGCCGTCGAGTGCCGGGAGACCCACGCTGGTCCACGGGACGACCCAGGTCTTCTACCCGGGCATGGGTCGCCTGTCGGAGAACAGCGTGCTCAGCATCAAGAACAAGTCGTTCTCGGTGACCGCCGAGATCGAGGTGCCCGGAGGTGGGGCCAGCGGCGTGCTCATTGCCCAGGGCGGCCGCTTCGGCGGCTGGAGCCTCTATGTGAAGGACACACGCCTGGCCTTCGTGTACAACGTGCTCGGCCTCCAGGCCTTCACCGTCGAGGCCACTGCGCCGATTCCACCGGGTGAGCACCAGGTCCGGGTCGAGTTCGCCTATGACGGTGGCGGGCTGGCCAAGGGCGGCAACGTCACCCTCTACGTCGATGGCAACTCGGCCGGCTCTGGTCGAGTCGGCGCCACCCAGCCGATGATCTTCTCGGCCGACGAGACCACCGACATCGGCTACGAGTCGGGCACGCCGGTGACATCGGCCTACACGACGGCCACGAGCCGGTTCACCGGCAAGATCCACTGGGTGCAGCTCGACCTGGGCGACGACGACCACGACCACTTCGTTGACCCCGATGAGCGATTCCGCATCGCCATGGCCCGGCAGTAGCGCCCCGGTCAGCCGCCCGCCGAACCGCGGGCCGCGCCTCCTGCCGCCGGGGCGACGGCGGCGCGATCTTGACGCCGGCTCCCTGTTCTTTGACGTATCCACCACCGCACAGGTGGCGGATCCGCCAACGAACGGCGGGGAAACCGCCCCAACCGCCGTCAGCCCTCGAAGCGGTAGCCCATGCCCGGTTCGGTGACGAAGTAGCGGGGGCGAGACGGTTCGGGCTCGAGCTTCTGGCGGACGTGGGCCATGTGAACCCGCAAGTAGTTGGTCTCGTGCTCGTAGGCCGGGCCCCAGACCGCCTGGAGCAGCTGGCGCTGGGTCACCAGCCGGCCAGCGTTGCGCACCAGCACCTCGACCAACTGCCACTCGATCGGCGTCAGTCGCACCTCGGCGTCGCCCACGGTCACCCGCTTGGCCACCAGGTCGATGGCGAAATGGTCGGTGCGGACCACCGCCTGCTCGTCGGCGGCGGGGACGGTGCGGCGAATGGCGGCCCGGAGTCGAGCGACGAGCTCGTCCATGCCGAAGGGCTTGGACACGTAGTCGTCGGCGCCGGCGTCGAGGGCCGCCACCTTGTCCGCCTCGGCATCGCGGACCGACAGGATGATGATCGGCACAGAGCTCCACCCCCGCAGACCCCGGACCACGTCGATGCCATCGATGCCCGGCAAGCCGAGGTCGAGGAGGACGACGTCGGGGTGATGAACGGCCGCCAGCTGCAGGCCGTCTTCACCCGTAGCGGCCAAGTCGACGTCGTAGCCCCGGGCCCGGAGGTTGATGGCCAGCGCCCGTCGGATCTGGGGTTCGTCGTCGACGACGAGCACGCGACTCACCTGAGCTTCTCGGCGTCGCCTCGAGCGTCGGCCTCGAGGAGGCTCACCGTGATCGTGAGACCCCCGCCCGGCGTGTCGTCGACCTCCAGAACTGCCCCCATGGCCTCGACGAAGCCCTTGGCCACCGCCAGACCCAAACCCACGCCGGCATCGTTGGATCTATCACCCAGGCGTTGGAACGGCTCGAACATACGGACCCGGTCGGCGACGGGCACTCCGGGGCCCCGGTCGATCACCCGGAGATCGACGTGGTCCCGGACCACTCCTGCCTCGATCCGGACGGGGATCTCAGGAGGCGACCACGCCAAGGCGTTGGAAACCATGTTGGCCAGCGCCCGCTCCAGCAGAGCGGGGTCAGCCAAGACCAGCGGCAGCGTCTCGGGGACGTCGATCACGACTCGCCCGGCGCTGTCGGCCAGACCTGCGAGCGCACTGGCGACGACTTCTTCGAGCGCCACCGGGCGACGCAGGAGGTCGACCGAGCCGGTCTGGAGACGGCTCATGTCGAGCAGGTTGCCGACCAACCCGTCGAGGCGGTCGGCGGCGACGTCGATGTTCTCCAACAACACCTGGCGATCGTCGTCGGTCCACTCGACGTCGCGCTGCAACAAGCTGGTGGCCGAGGCCTTGATCGATGCCAGCGGCGTGCGCAGGTCGTGGGACACCGCCTGGAGCAGTGCGGTGCGCAAGGCGTTGCCCTGGGCCAGGGTGTCCGCCGTGTCGGCCTCCGCTCGGAGTTGACGGTGCTCGAGGGCCACCGCCAGCTGTCCCGCCATCACCCGCAGCACTCGCTGGTCATCGGTCCCGAGGCTGGGCCCGACCAGCACCAGGACCCGGTCGCCTCCGTCGGCCAAGTGCAGGGCAGTGCCGTCGTCGGGGCTGGCCGGCAGCGGTTCACCGTCGCCGGCTTCGACCAGCCAGTCGTCGCCGTCGCGACCGAGCACGGCCACCGCATCGAGCCGAAACGTGGCCCGGAGTTGGGCGAGCAGTCCAGGCAGGGGGTCGATCTCGCCCACCATGGTGGCCGTCGTGCGGGCCAGCGCTTCGGCCTCACCCCGGGCCCGGCGAGCTTCACGCGACCGCCGGGCAGCGGCGTCGACCAGTGAGCTGACGGTGACGGCCACGGCGATGAACACCACGAGGGCGACGATGTTGTCGCGGTCGTTGATCGTGAACGTGTACAGCGGCTCGACGAGGAACCAGTTGGCCAAGAGCGACGCGGCGATGGCCGCCACCACGCCGGGAAACAGGCCACCCACGGCGCCGATCGCCACCACCCAGGCCAACAACACGAGTAGGAGGGCCGATAGGTCGCTCCCACCCCGAAATACGGTCAAGCTACTCACCAGCACCGGCACCCCGACCAGCGCCATGAGCCACCCGGCCACCTGACGCCGGGCTGGGAGGGGCACGCTGCGCCTCACGCGGGGGAGATCGGCCGGCGAGGTGTCCTCGTCGATGGAGATGACGTGCACGTCGATGGCCCGGGCCCGGCGCAGCACTGCCGTCACCTTCGAGCCCCGCACCCGGGACAGCAGCGACCGGTGCGAGCTGGCCCCGATCACCAACTGGGTGGCCTGCTCGGCGCCGGCGAAATCGACCAGTGCGGCGGCCACGTCGTCGCCCGCGACCTCGAAGTACGTGCCCCCGAGCTCGGACAGCAGTGTGCGCTGACCGTCGAGACCCGTCGAGCGCTGCGAAGCCAGCCCGTCGTCAGGCAGGACGTGCACGCCGAGCAGGTCGCTGTGAGAACGGCTGGCCATTCGGGCCGCCCGGCGGATCACGTGCTCACTCGACTTCGAGCCGTCGAGGGCTACCACCACCCGCTCCCTTGTCTCCCACGTGTTGGTGATGCCGTGGGCGGCGAAGTAGTCCTGGAGCGAGTCCTCGACCCGGTCGGCCACCCACAGCAGCGCCAGCTCGCGCAAGGCGCCGAGGTTCCCAGGCCGGAAGTAATTGGCCAGCGCAGCATCGACCCGCTCGGGGGGGTAGATGTTGCCGTGGGCCATCCGCCGACGCAGCGCCTCGGGCGACATGTCGACCAACTCGATCTGGTCAGCCCGGCGGACCACCGAGTCAGGAACGGTCTCGCGCTGAGTGACCCCGGTGATGCGCTCGACCACGTCGTTGAGCGATTCGAGGTGCTGCACGTTGACCGTGGAGATCACGTCGATCCCCTCCTCTAGAAGGGCTTCGACATCCTCCCAACGCTTTTCGTGGCGGCTCCCGGGCACGTTGGTGTGGGCCAACTCGTCGACCAGGGCCAGCTCCGGCCGGCGGGCGAGGAGCCCGTCGAGGTCCATCTCCTCGAGCATTGCGCCTCGATACTCGAGGGTCTTTCGGGGCAGCACTTCGAGGTCGCGCAGTTGGGCCGCGGTGTTTCGCCGGCCGTGGGTCTCGACGAACCCGACGACCACGTCGGTGCCCCGCGACGCGCGTCGCCATCCCTCGTCGAGCATGGCGAAGGTCTTGCCGACACCGGGCGCCGCGCCCAGGTAGATGCGCAGGGTCCCTCTGGCCATGGATGCTCAGTGTGCCCGAGCGCTCAGCTGGCTTCGTCGAGAGCCAGATTGAGCTCGAGGACGACCACCGCCGGCTCGCCGAGGAACCCGAGGGATCGAGCAGTCGTGTGCTCGTCGACCAGGCTCAGGACGTCAGCGACGTCCATCCCCCGCTCGTCGGCCACGCGAGGCGCCTGCAACCGGGCGTTGGCCACCGAGATGTGGGGATCGAGCCCCGACCCGGAGGCGGTGACCGCGTCGACCGGCACGGCGACCTGCTCGCCCAAGCCGTTGTCCTCCCGGTACTCGGCAACCCTTTCAGCCACGGTGTCGAGCAGGTCGGGGTTGGTCGGACCCAGGTTCGATCCCGACGACGCGGCGCCGTCGTAGCCGGTGCCGGCTGCCGAAGGCCGCGGCTTGAAGTAGGAGTCGTCGGTGAAGGTCTGGCCGATGAGCCTCGACCCGACCACCTCGCCAGCCTCGTTGGTGACCAGCGACCCGTCGGCCTTGTCGGAGAACACCACCTGTCCGATAGCGGTGACCGCCAGCGGGTAGCCGACGCCCAGGACCAGGGTGAACACAATCATGCTCAGCAGTGCGGGTAGCAGTTGGCGACGCATCACTTCACTCCCAGGGCCGTGACGACGACGTCGATGAGCTTGATTCCCACGAACGGGGCGACGATCCCGCCGAGTCCGTAGACGAGCAGGTTGCGTCGCAACACCTCGGCCGCACCGGCCGGGCGGAACTTCACCCCCCGAAGGGCGAGGGGAACCAGCCCGATGATGATCAGCGCGTTGAAGATGACCGCCGAGAGGATCGCCGAATGCGGACTCGACAGGTTCATGACGTTCAGCTGGTCGAGCTCGGGCAGGACCACCACGAACATGGCCGGGATGATGGCGAAGTACTTGGCGACGTCGTTGGCGATCGAGAACGTGGTCAGCGCCCCGCGGGTGATGAGGAGCTGCTTGCCGATCTCGACGACCTCGATGAGCTTGGTGGGATCGGAGTCGAGGTCGATCATGTTCCCGGCTTCTCGGGCCGCCTGGGTGCCGGTGTTCATGGCCACTCCGACGTCGGCCTGGGCCAGAGCCGGGGCGTCATTGGTTCCGTCGCCGGTCATGGCCACCAGGTTCCCGCCGGTCTGCTCACGACGGATCAGGGCCAACTTGTCCTCCGGCGTGGCTTCGGCCAGGAAGTCGTCCACGCCGGCCTCGGCCGCGATGGCCGCCGCGGTGAGCGGGTTGTCGCCGGTGATCATCACCGTGCGGATGCCCATCGACCGAAGCTGATCGAAGCGCTCGGCCATGCCGGGCTTGACGATGTCCTTGAGCTGGACCACGCCGAGGGCTCGCTGGCCCTCGGCCACGACCAGCGGCGTGCCGCCGAGACGTGAGATCTCTTCGACCGATTCGAACAGCGTCGACGGCACGGCGCCCCCGTTGGCCTGAACCCAACCCCGTACCGAGTCGGCGGCCCCCTTGCGGATCTTGCGCACCGAACCGTCGGCCTCGGTGATGTCGACGCCCGACATGCGGGTCTGGGCGGTGAAGGGCACCAGCTCGGCGTGGTCGAGCGACTCGCTGGTCAGTCCGTATCGCTGCTCGGCCAGCACGACGATCGAGCGACCCTCGGGGGTCTCGTCGGCCAGGCTGGCTCGCAGGGCAGCCTGGGCCAGCTCCCGTTCGTCGACGCCGTCAGCGGGGACGAACGCGGTGGCCTGGCGGTTGCCGATGGTGATGGTGCCGGTCTTGTCCAGCAGCAGGGTCGACACGTCGCCGGCCGCCTCGACGGCGCGACCCGACATGGCCAGAACGTTGCGCTGGACCATGCGGTCCATACCGGCGATCCCGATGGCCGACAGCAGGCCCCCGATGGTCGTGGGGATGAGGCAGACCAGCAGGGCGATCAGCACGACGATCTGCTGCTCGGCACCGGAGTAGATGGCGAAGGGCTGCAAGGTCACCACGGCCAGCACGAAGATGATCGTCAACCCGGCCAGGAGGATGTTGAGGGCGATCTCGTTCGGGGTCTTCTGACGATCGGCTCCCTCTACCAGGGCGATCATGCGGTCGAGGAAGGTCTCGCCCGGCTTGGCCGTGATCCGCACCACGATCTGGTCGGACAAGACCCGGGTCCCACCGGTGACCGCCGAGCGATCGCCTCCCGACTCGCGGATCACCGGTGCGGACTCGCCGGTAATGGCCGACTCGTCGACCGACGCGATCCCTTCGACGATCTCCCCGTCTCCGGGGATGACCTCTCCGGCCACCACGACACAGAGGTCTCCGACCGCCAGCGCCGAGGACGCCTTCTCTACGATGACTCCGTCGTCACCTCGGATCCGGGCGATGGTCTCGGCTCGGGTCTTGCGCAGCGTGTCGGCCTGAGCCTTGCCTCGACCCTCGGCCATGGCCTCGGCGAAGTTGGCGAACAGGACGGTGAACCACAGGAACACCGTGACCAGTGCGGTGAAGACGTTGTCCGAGTTCGACGACGAGGCGAAGTCCCGGACGAACAGGAGCGTGGTCAGCACCGATCCGACCTCGACCACGAACATCACCGGGTTGCGAGCCAGGGTCTTCGGGTGCAGCTTGACGAACGAGTCGACCAGCGCCCGACGGGTGATGGCCCCGTCGAACAACGAACGGGACTGAGCCGGACGCTTCTCGGTCCGTTCGGCCGGGCGCCGCACCGGCTCGGGAGGAAGTTCGGGCGATTCGATGGTGGTCATGGGCGTCTCCTAGAGACCGAGCTGTTCGACGACGGGACCGAGGGCCAGCGCCGGGAAGAAAGTGAGCCCGGCGACGATGAGGACCACACCCAGCAACAGGCCGACGAACAACGGGGTCCCGGTGGGGAAGGTGCCGGCCGACGGGGGCACGTTGGCCTTGCGCCCGAGCGAGCCCGCGATGCCGAGGATCGGGATCAGCAGGAAGAAGCGTCCGACCAGCATGGAGATGCCGAGAACCGTGTTGTACCACTGGGTGTTGACGGTGATGCCGGCGAAGGCCGAGCCGTTGTTGTTCCCGGCCGAGGCGTTGGCGTAGAGGATCTCGGACAGGCCGTGGGCTCCCGGGTTGAGGACCTTGTCGACCGCGGCGGGCAGCACCGCCGAGGCTGCGGCGAAGCCGAGGACCGCTACCGGCATGGCCACGATGAAGATGACCACGAGCTTCATCTCCGATGCCTGGATCTTCTTGCCCAGGTACTCCGGTGTTCGACCGACCATCAGCCCGGAGATGAACACGGCGAGGATGGCGAAGATCAGCATCCCGTTCATGCCCACGCCCACCCCGCCCGGGCTGACCTCTCCGAAGAGCATCGAGAGCAGGGCCACCCCACCGCCGAGGGGCGTGTAGCTGTCGTGCATGGAGTTGACCGAGCCGTTGGATGTGCCCGTGGTCGATCCAGCCCACAGCCCCGACGAACCAGCGCCGACGCGGACCTCCTTGCCCTCGGTGTTACCGCCTGACTGGGTGGCTGAGACGCTCTGGTCGACCCCGACCTTGGTCAGCTCGGGGTTGCCGTTGGTCTCGGCGATCATCGTGACCGACGAGGCCACCAGCCAGATGGTGAACATGGCGGCGAACAACACCCAGCCCTGGCGTTGGTCGCCCACCAGCCTCCCGAAGGTGAAGGTGAGGGCGAAGGGTAGGACGAGGATGGCGTAGAGCTCGAGGAAGTTCGACACCCCGTTGGGGTTCTCGAAGGGGTGAGCCGAGTTGGCGTTGTAGTAGCCGCCACCGTTGGTCGCCAGCTGCTTGATCGCTTCCTGGCTGGCCACCGCACCACCGGGGATCTGCTGGGTGGTGGTCTCTGCGGACTGGTCCAGTGTCGCGACCGTGGTGAAGCCCCCGGTGTTCTGGATCACCCCCGTCGCCATGAGGGCGATTGAAGCGACGAAACACATCGGCAAGAGGACCCGGGTGACGGTGCGGGTCAGATCGACCCAGAAGTTGCCGATGGTGGCCGACCCTCGGCGGGTCAACCCCCGGATCACGGCCACCATGACCGCCATACCGGCCGCCGCCGACACGAAGTTCTGCACGCTGAGCCCGACCGTCTGAGCAAAGTTGCTCATGGTCGACTCGCCGCCGTAGGCCTGCCAGTTGGTGTTGGTCATGAAGCTGACCGCGGTGTTGAAAGCCAGCCCGGGAGTGACCGCTTCGACGCTGGTCGGGTTCCACGGCAGAAAGTTCTGTACCCGCAACAGGGTGTAGAGGATGAGGACGCCGACCAGGCTGAACGCCAGGAGCGAGAGGGCGTAGGTGGTCCAACGCTGCTCGCGGCGCTCGTCGATGCCGCACGCCCGATAGACGAGGCGCTCGGCCCGGTTGAAGAACCGGTCGCCGGGGGCATCGCCGCCTCCGTAGACCTTGGCCATGTAGCCGCCGAGCACGGGTGTCGACACGGCGATGGCCATCACCAGAGCGACGAAGGTGACGATGGTCGAGGCCGACATCAGAGCTTCTCCGGGAACACGAGGGCCACGACCAGGTAACCGATGACGAGAACGGCCAAGACCAAGCCGATGACGTTGTCGGCGGTCACGGCGTCACCTCATCGGGCACCGGCGCGGCGACTTGGCCGCGGCCGGTGCTGGCTGCGGACTCGTCGGTTCCGATGATGTGCTCGCAAGCCCGCATGAGGGCGACGCAGAGGGCGAAGAAGACGAGGAGCAGGCCGACGTAGAACGCGTCGCCGACCACTCCCGTCAACTCGATGCCAGCCAAGGGCACTGTGCCACCTCCCGATCGAACGAACCGTGGGGCCATCGGTGTACTCCCCGGACCCCGTTAGCGGAAGGGTCTTGACGCCCTCTCTACGGGTGCCGACGGGTTCTTGACACGACCAACCCATTCTTCGGCGAGGTGACGCGCCCGTAGCCTGGCTGTCTATGCGTGTCGGGGGCGGTCCAGGAATGTGGCATCGGGGCAGCGAGGATGTCTCGGGCGCCACGCTCAACCGCTCCACCGCGGCCCGGGTCTGGCGCTTCTCCCGCCCCCATCACAGCCGGATTTTTCTCTACCTGGGCGCCATCACCATCGGGGCCTTCCTGGCCTTGGTCCCGGCCCTGCTCTTCCGGGACATCATCAACACCCTGACCGACGGCTCGGACAACTGGAACCTCATCGTCCGAGCTGCCCTCCTCGCCGTGCTGGTGGCAGTCCTCAGCACCGGGCTCGACCTGGCTCAGCGCTACTGGTCAGCGGTGATCGGCGAGGGGCTGATCTTCGACTTGCGCATGGCCCTGTTCGACCACATCGGCGGCATGCCCATCGCCTTCTTCACCCGCACGCAGACCGGTGCCCTTATGAGCCGGATGAACAACGACGTGGTCGGCGCCCAGCGGGCGCTGACCGGAACCCTCGGCCAGGTCGTCTACAACACCCTCACGGTGGTCACGACGGTGGCCGCCATGCTCTTCCTGGACTGGAAGCTGACCTTCCTGGCCCTGGTCATCCTGCCGGTATTCATCATTCCGGCCCAGCGGGTGGGGCGTCGACTCCAAGAGATCACCCGGCTCTCGATGGAGCGCAACGCCGGTCTCCACTCACTGATGAGCGAACGCCTCAACGTCTCGGGCGCCATGCTCGTGAAGCTGTTCGGGAACCAGCGCACCGAGATGGACGACTTCGGGCGGCGAGCCGGAGACGTACGCGACATCGGCATCCAGTCGGCTCTTTACGGACGGGTCTTCTTCGCCGCCCTGAGCCTGGTCAGCGCCACTGGCGTCGCGGTGGTCTACCTGGTCGGCGCCCGCCAGGTCATCGACGGCGCCCTCGACGTGGGGACCCTGGTGGCCATGGCCGCGTATGTCACCCGGGTGTACCAACCGATCACAGCTTTGACCAACGCCCGCATCGACGTGCTCTTGGCCTTCGTGTCGTTCGAGCGGGAGTTCGAGCTGCTCGACACCCCCCGCTCGATCGAGGACCACCCCGGTGCCGTCGACCTCGTCGATCCCGTTGGGCTGGTCGAGCTCGACGATGTCCGCTTCCGGTATCCCGCGGCGACCGAGGTGTCGGTGGCGTCACTCGAAGGCGAGGGTCGGGCCGATGTGCCGCTCGATCCCCGAGTTGGCGTCGAAGTGCTCCACGGAATCACCGCCCGGGCCGAACCCGGCACGCTGGTGGCCCTGGTCGGCCCGTCTGGTGCCGGCAAGTCGACCTTGGTCTCGCTCATCCCCCGGCTCTACGAAGCGACCTCGGGGGCAGTGAAGATCGACGGCCACGACGTCCGCCACCTCACCCAGTCGAGCCTGCGGGCGGCCATCGGTGTGGTCAATCAGGACCCGCACCTGTTCCACGACACCGTGGGCAACAACTTGCGCTACGCCCGACCCGAAGCCAGCGAGGACGAGCTGATCGAGGCCTGCCGTGGAGCTCAAATCCACCACGTGATCGCCGCCCTGCCCGACGGGTACGACACCGTGGTCGGCGAGCGCGGGTACCGCCTCTCCGGCGGCGAGAAGCAACGGCTGGCCATCGCTCGGGTCCTGCTCAAGGACCCGGCCATCGTCATCCTCGACGAGGCCACCAGCCACCTCGACGCCGAGAACGAATCGCTCATCCAAGCGGCACTGGCGGTGGCGTTGAAGGGGCGAACATCGATCGTCATCGCCCACCGGCTCTCGACCATCCAGGCCGCCGACGAGATCCTGGTCCTCGACGCCGGCGAGATCGTCGAGCGGGGAACCCACACCTCTCTGATCGCCACGGGCGGCCTCTACGCCGACCTCTACCGCACTCTGGCCCGGGCCACCGCCTGATCAGCCGGAGACGGCCAGCTGCTCGCGCAGGAAGGTGATGTCCTCGGCGACACCGTCGAGGGCGGTCTCGCAGATCACCGGAGCTCCGGCCGTGCGTACCGCCGAGACCAGGTCGTCGGGGTCGATGTGACCCTGGCCCAAGTGTTCGTGGCGATCGCGACCCGAACCGAACTCGTCGCGCGAGTCGTTGCAGTGCACCAGGTCGATGCGACCGGTGATGGCGAGTATGCGCTCGGCCACCCCGGTCATGTTCTCGCCGGCCGCATGAGCGTGGCAGGTGTCCAGACAGAAGCCGACTCCGAGGTCGCCGATGGCCTCCCACAAAATGGCGATGGTGTCGAACCACCGGGCCAGGGCGTGATCGCCACCAGCGGTGTTCTCCAGCAGCACCGGCACTCCGTGGGTGTCGAGCTGTTCGAGGGCCTTGCGCCAGCGGACAATCCCCTCGACCAGGTCGTCGGCATCGGTCACGTGGCCGCCGTGGACGACCACTCCGGAGGCGCCGATGTCGGCGGCCGCGGCGAGCGTCTGCTGGAGGATCTGGCGACTGGGATGACGAACCCGAGGGTTGGCCGCCGCCAGGTTGACCAGGTACGGCGCGTGGACGAACACGGGAAACGGTGCCGCCCGAAGCGCGTCGGCATCGTCGCGAGCGGTGGGCTTCTTCCAGCCCTGCGGGTCGGACAAGAAGAGCTGCACGGCCCCGGCCCCGACTGCATCGGCGGTGGCGAGCGGGTCCTCGAGCTTGACGTGAGCTCCGATCGGGAGGGCGTCGATCATTGGTCTGCCTCGGAGGTGTCGGCGGCGGGCGGATGGTGGTGCGGGTGCGCGTGGGGACCGGTGTGGGTCTGACCCAGCCAGCGGCGGAAGCCCTCGGCGTTGGAGTGGATGCCGTTGAGCGTCTCGTGTTTGGCCTTGGCCTCGCCGGTCACCTGGGCGAAGTCACCGGCGAAGGCGGCTGCGAACGCGTCGGCGATGTCGCGGTCGTCTCGCCAAGCCGCCTCGGCCACTTCTGCCCATCGGCGCAGCGTGGCCGTGGCTTCGTCGAGGATCGCCTCGGCGTCGGTCACCAGCCCGTAGTGGGCCAGGGCCAGTCCCGAGGGCCGGCGGGAGGCAAAGCGAGCAATCGAATCCAGAGCCAACTCGAGGTCGAAGTCCGGGGGCGGCGTTGCCGGTCGCAGCACGCCGACGTCGGGAAGGCGTACTCCGACGGCATCGCCGGCGAAGACGAATCCCGATTCGGAGTCGTGCAGCCCGAGGTGGTGTTTGGCGTGGCCGGGCGAGTCGATGGCGGTGAGGGTGCGCCCGCCGCCGAGATCGAGCGTCTCCAGGTCTCCCAGCACGTGCACCCGCTCGGTCGGGGTGGGCGTCAGCCGCCCGTAGAGCGAATCGAGTCGGTCGCCGTAGACCCGGGCCGCCGAGGCCACCAGACGGGCGGGGTCGACCAGGTGCCGGGCCCCCTTCTCGTGCACGTAGATCGCCGCCTCGGGAAAGGCCGCAGCCACGTCGCCCACACCGCCGGCGTGGTCGAGGTGGATGTGGGTGACGACCACCGCGGCCAGCTCGCCGGGCGTCACCCCCAAGCCGGCCAGGGCGTCGAGCAGGACCGGCACCGAGGTCTGGCTCCCGGTCTCGACCAACACCGGCCGGGACCCGTCGAGCAAGTAGCCGGCGGTGACCCGTTCGAGCCCGCCGAGGAGGGTGTCGATCTCGATCACCCCGGGAGCGAGTCGGGTGGTGACCACAGCCGTCAGTCTCGCGCCGACGGCCGTTGTCAGACCGAGGGGCCAGAATGGCCCGATGGCCAAAGCCGCCCGGGGGCTCGATCCACCCGGACAACCAGCGCTCTTCGCCGAGGAGGCTCCCACCTTCGGCGTCAGTGACCTCGTCGCCCAGGTCGATCGGGCCTTACGCCAGGCGTTTCCCGACGAGGTGTGGGTCAAGGGCGAGGTGAGTGGCCTCCGAGCTCCGAACCGGAGTGGCCACCAGTACTTCAGCCTGGTCGAGAAGACGACGCGCGCCGGCCCGGTCCCCACCGTGGCCGTGGCGTTGCTCGACCGGACCCGGCGCCAGGTGGCGACCCAGCACCCCGACTTCCGACTCACCGACGAACTCGAGATTCGAGTGCGGGGCCGGGTCCAGCAGTTCATGGGCCGCATCCAGCTCACGATCTCGGCCATCGACCCGGCGTTCACGCTCGGTCGGCTCGCCCTGGCCCGAGAGCAGGCCCTCCGGGCGTTGGCCACCGATGGCCTGCTCGAGGTCAACGGACGTCTCCCGTTCCCGCTTGCCCCCTTGAGGCTGGGCTTGGTCACCAGCGTCGACTCAGCCGCCTACCACGACGTGGTCCACACATTGGAGGCCTCGGGCATCGGTTTTCGGATCGTGGTGGCCGACGCCCAGGTCCAAGGCGCGGGAGCTGAGGCGTCGATTCTGCGGGCCCTGCACCACCTGGGCCGAGCCGCGGTCGACGTCGTGCTCGTCGTGCGCGGCGGGGGCGCCCGCACCGACCTGGTGGCCTTCGACAGCGAACGGGTGGGCCGGGCCGTGGCCGCCATGGCGGTCCCAGTCGTCACTGGTATCGGCCACGAGATCGACACCACCGTGGTCGATGCTGTCGCCCACCACCGGGCCAAGACGCCCACTGCGTGCGCGGCGTTGATCGTCGATCGGGTCCGAAGCAGTGCCGAGCGGACCGAGCGAGCATGGGCCGACGTGCTCAGCGCCAGTCGGGCCACGCTCGATCGGGCCGACCATCGAGTCGAGGCGGCCATGGCCCGCATCGGCCCGGGCCGGCTGGCTCACCGCGTCGACGCCGAGACCCGCCACATCGACCAGCTCGGCGCCCGGGTCGCCCGGTCGGCGCGTTCGGCGCTCGATCGGGTCGATCGGACCATCGAACTCGACTCGGCCCGACTCAGTGCGCTCGACCCGGCGCGGGCCCTGGCCCGCGGCTGGTCGATCACCCGAGACGACCAGGGCGCCATCGTGCGCCGGGCGGCCGACGCGGCGGTCGGCGCCGTGCTGGTCACCACTGTCTCCGACGGCACCATCCACTCCACCGTCGACCGTTCCCCATCGTCAGCTGCTCCAGCCGAGGAGGCCCCGTGACCGACCCGAACCCGTCCGATCTCACCTATGCCGAGGCGCTCGACGAGCTCGAGGCGATCCTGCGCCGCCTCGAGGCCGACGACCTCGATGTCGACCGCTTGGCCGATCAAGTGAGCCAGGCCCACCGGTTGGTGCAGCTGTGCCGATCGAAGATCGCCGGCGCCCGGCTTCAGGTCGAACAGGTCCTGGTCGAGCTCGAGTCGCCCGCCGATCTCTCCTGACCCACGGCTGGGGCGATGCCCGCCGGCCCGGGGACCGGTCGTAGCGTCGGGTCGCCATGGTCGAGCGCTTCTACCTGCGACCCAAGTGGATCGCTGGTCACATCTTGCTCGTCGCCGTCGTCGTGAGCTTCGTCAGCCTCGGCCTCTGGCAGCTCCGACGGATGGAGGAGATCCAGGACCGCAATCGGGACATCGCGGCCCGTTCGTCCGAGGCTCCTCGCCCGGTCGGCGAGCTGGTCGGAGCTGAGGTCGCTTTCGACGCCGCCAGCGTGCAGTCCCTCCGCTACCGCGCCGCGACCGCGACCGGCCGCTACGACGTCGACGACGAGGTGCTTGTCCGGAACCGTTCGCTCGACGGCGTGCCCGGCTACCACGTGCTCACCCCGTTGGTGCTCGACGACGGGACGATCCTGATCGTCCAACGAGGCTTCATCTCCTTCAACACCACCGACTTGGCCGCCGAGCAGCGAGCCGCCAAACCCCCGGAGGGCACGGTGACGGTGCGCGGGCTGTTGTTCCCGACCCAGGAGCGGGAAGGGATCGGCCCCCGCGACCCAGCCGAGGGGCGCCTGACCGAGGTCGCCCGCGTCGACCTCGAACGGCTCCAGGCCCAGATCGACGGCGATCTCGTACCCGTGTACCTGCAGCTCCAGGACCAGACTCCAGCCCAGGTCGGCTCGTTACCGTCCGTGCTCGATCCTCCCGACCAGTCCGACGGACCCCACCTGAGCTACGCGTTCCAGTGGTTCGCCTTCACCGCCATCGCCCTCGTCGGTTACCCGATCCTGTTGGTGCGCACGGCCCAGAAGGGCATGCGGTCGACCTCCCCGGTTCCGTCCGGGTCCGAGGGTCCCCCTCCGAGCGACCCCGGGACGGCAGGCTTGAGGGATGCCTGACGCACCCCCCCAACTGGACACCGAGTCCATCCTCGGCCGGGTGTGGGCCAGCGCCACTGCGCTCCAGGTCGAAATGCTGGCCGAAGCCGATGCCGAAGCCAGCACGATCCTGGCTGATGCTGCCGAGCAGCGCCGGGCGTTGGTGGCCGATGGCGAGCGGCTCAAGGCCGAGATGGTCGCCGCCGGACAGATCGAGGCCCATCGCATCGTCACCGACGCCCAGAACGAACGCCTGGTGGTGTTGGGCCGAGCCGAGACCGGCGCCCGCTCGATCCTGGCCCAGGCCCAGAGCGAGGCGGCCCGGATCCGAGCCGAGGCACTGGCCGAGGTCGATGCTCGGCTGAGCACGTACATCGACCTCGCGGCCGCTCCGGCCGAGCCGTCCTCGGCCGTGATCGACCTGACCGATACCGAACCGGCGATGGCCAACGCCATGTCGTCGTCAGCCGAGGTGTCCACCACGGCAACCGCAGCGGCAACCCCGCCTGTTCAGCCCGGGTCACTCCAGGTCGACGCGGCCCTCGAAGCGCTGGTTCGGTCGGGGTCAGCTGACGACGTCGTCCCCACCGCTCCACGGGCCCGTCGCCGTTGGCGTAGGCGCAGTGTCGAACTCGTTCCCCTGGCTGCGATCACCGCGGTGGGATTGCTCGCCGCGGTCGCCACCTCATTGCTGGCCTGACCACGGGAGGGGACGCGAGCGGGGGGCCGGTTTCCCGGCCCCCCGTCCTCGTACCACTCGGCTTCAGCTGGAAACCCTGACCCCCCGGAGGTTGGGCGACGGGTCGAACCGGCCCCACTCGAGGCCTTCGACGTCCGAGGTGTACGCAGCCAGGGTCTGGCTGTGGGCCGCCACCACGGCGTAGGCCTCCGACTGCACGGTCTCGGCGAACTCGATCGAGATCGGTCCCCGTTCTGTCGGGTCGACGACCTTCTTGGCCTCGGTCTGGATGGCCACCATGTCCGCATCCTCGTTCTCGAACCCGTTCTGGGGCGCATATTCGCCCGATGCCGGGTTCTTCCCGAACCAGTTGCCCGACTGGGTCACCGGATCAGCCTGCGGGAATGGAGCGATGAACACGTGGTAGTCGGTACCTTGAGACACGGCGCTGTAGTCGCCGGGTTCGACGTTGGTGATCTCCATGGTCACGCCGATAGTGGCGAAGAAGCCCTGGAAGGCGGTGATGCCCTGGGCCAGCGGTTGGATCGATGCGGCCTTGAAGGTGAACCCGTTGGGGTAGCCGGCTTCGGCCAGCAACTCCTTGGCCTTGGCCACGTCCAACGTGTAGGTGTCGTCCAACTCCGGATCGTGGCCGAGTTGGCCCTCGCTGTAGAGCTGGGACGACGACTCGCCGAAGCCGAAGAGCACCGACTGGACGAACCCGTCGTGATCGACCGCATAGGACAGTGCTTGACGCACCTTGACTTCGCCCAGCGCCGGGACGGACTTGCCCTCCCGATCGAGGATCAGCATCGTCCACATGGCCGATGCCCGGGGCAGCAAGGTCGACCCTGAGCCCTCGACCTGATCGGCGCCGGAGCTCTCGATGGTGGTGGCGTCGATCTCGCCGGTGACGATGGCGTTCTGCCGGGCGTTGGGGTCGCTCATCTCCCGGATGATCAGGGTTTCGACCCCCTGCTGGGCCGGATCCCAGAAGTCGTCGTTGAGGGTGTACACCCGCTTGTCGCCGGGCACGGACTGGCCGGCGTCATACACGTAGGGCCCGGTCCCGATGGGGTTGGCGTCCACGTCGTCGAACGAGTTCGGGCTCACCATCATCCCGCCACGACCCCCGAGGCCGGACAAGAACGTCGGGCTGGTGGTGGCCATGGTGAAGATCAGCGTCGTGTCGTCGGGCGCCTCCACCACCGGAACCTTGTCGACGGTGGCCACGTCCTCATAGGTTCGCTGGGTATTGCCGGGGGTGGTCACCAAGCGCTCGATGTTGGCCTTGGCCACACCGGCGTTGAACGCGGTGCCATCGGTGAAGGTCACGCCCTCCCGGAGGGTCAGGGTGATCGTCTCGCCGTCGGCCGACACCTCCCACGATTCTGCCAACGCTCCTTTGAGCGTGCCGTCAGGCGAGCTGGCGTCGATCAGCGTGTCGAAGATCGGGCGCTGGAAGGTGATACCGGTCGCGCCCGATCCCTTGGGCGGGTCGAACGACGAGAAGGCCAGGGATTCACCGTAGGTGAAGGTCCCGGTGGGCGTGTCGGAAGCGGTCGTATCCGACCCGCCCTCGTTGCTGTTGTTGTCGCTACTGCATGCCCCGGCCACGAACACCATGACGGCGAGCACGGCAGCACCTCGAACGAGCCATTGGCGTCGCCGAGACGAAGCGTGAACTTCCACGTTGGACCCCCCTGTCCATATGCCCGTGACATCTGTCACAGGGAATCGACACTACGCCCCAGTGGCCGTGACGTCCACGCGGCCGCTCTCAGAAGAAGGAGACGCGTGTCGGTGGCCAGGCCCGGACCACGGCCTCACCGACGATCGCCGAGCGCGACACCGGGCCGAACTGGCGGCTGTCACCGGACCCGGGACGGTTGTCGCCCATGACCCAGTACTGGTCGGGCCCGAGAGTGATGGCACTGAAATCGGCGGTGAACGTGTCGTCGGGCAGGTATGGCTCGTCGATCGGCACTCCGTCGACCAGCACCTGGCCGCCACGGGCTTCGACGGTCTCGCCCGGCAACCCGACGATGCGCTTGACCAACAACGCATAGCGGGTATCGGGCCCCGGCGAGTCGAAGACGACCACATCACCTCGTCGGGGATCATCGACCAGGTAGGACAGCTTCGAGACCACCACCTTGTCGCCGGGCTCGAGCTCGGGGGCCATCGACGCCGACGGCACGGCGAAGGCCTCGGCCACGAACGCCCGGACGAACACGGCAGCGGCCAGGGCCACCACCACCAGCACAGCCATCTGGGGAACGCTGCGCCGGTGCCATCGCGGGCGGAGGGCGGGCTCGACGATCTCCTCGACGCCGCGGGCATCGGACGAGACCGAGCTGGCCTCGGTCGGAACGGTGGGCGCCGCCAATCGCAACCGCAGCTCGTCCTCGAGGGCGGCCACTCGAGCGGCCGACGCCGCCGCGGTATCGGCATGGCCTGCGGCCCGGAGCTCGAGGGCGACGGCTCGGGCCAGGGCCGCGTCGGCGGCCTCCACCCGCGACCGGATTTCGACGTCGACCCGGGCAAGAAGGCTCTCGATCTCGGCGTCGGCCTCGGCCAGCAGCTCGGCTTGTAGGGCCGTACCCACCTCCCACGCCGACCGCTCCTCGGATCGGTCCAGCGGTTCGAAGCCGCCTCGGTCGTGCACACCACCAGCGTGGCGGCTCGAGCGGGTCGTGCGGTGGACCATCCCTAGGCTCACCGGCGTGACCGAACGCGCCCACGTCGCCCTCCGACGACTGTGGGCCTCAGGGGCGGGCGCCGTCGCCGACCTCGACGCGGTGAGCTTCGAGGGCGCCGGCGAGGTGTTGCCCTCGGTTTATCCGGTCACCGACGCGGCGGCTGCGGCCGTGGCCACCTCGACCCTGGCCGCGGCCCGACTGCTCGACGAGCGCAACGGCGACGGCCCCCGCTCGGTCTCGGTCGACCGCGCGCACGCCGCCGTCGCCTTCGCCAGCGAACGCGAGCTGCAGATCGACGGACGGCCTGCGCCGAACCTGTGGGACGACCTCACGACGTACTACCCCACCGTCGACAGCCGGTGGGTCCAGCTCCACACCCTCATGCCCCACCACAAGGCCGGCGCCGCGGCCCTGCTCGGCGTCCGGCCGGAACGCGATGCGGTGGCGGGGGCCATAGCGACGACGTGGACCGGTTCGGATCTCGAGGATGCGTTCGCCGAGGCCGGGCTGGTGGCCGCGCTGATGAGGACGCGGGGCGAGTGGGCAGCGCACCCGCAGGGCGAAGCGGCACGGGCTCTGCCCACCATCGAGATCACCCGGATCGGCGAGAGTCCGGTCGAACCACTTCCTCGGGCCAGGAGACCGACTGCCGGCGTTCGAGTCCTCGACCTCACCCGGATCATCGCCGGTCCGGTGTGTGGTCGGACCCTCGCCGCCACTGGCGCCGACGTCTTGCGCGTCACCTCGCCCAACCTCCCGGCCCTGCCGACCCTCGACCTGGATATGGGCGCCGGCAAGCGGGCCGCGGCCATCGACCTGAACCGACCCCGAGACGTCGAGGACCTGCTGGGCCTGGTCGCTGGCACCGACGTGTTCGTGCAGTCCTACCGACCGGGCGCGCTGGCGACCCGAGGCTTGGGGCCTGAGGCATTGGCCGCCCGGCGCCCCGGGCTGGTGTACGTCTCGTTGTCGGCCTACGGCCGGGTCGGGCCGTGGGCCGACCGGCGAGGCTTCGACAGCGTGGTGCAGACCGCCTCGGGCATCGGGGCTGAAGGTGGCGAGGCCGCCGGCATCAATGGTCCCCGGCCGCTCCCGGTTCAACTGCTCGACCACGCCACCGGCCACCTGGCCGCAGCCGGTGCGCTCGTCGCCTTGACCCGGCGGGCCACCATGGGCGGTAGCTGGCTCGTGCAGGTGTCTCTGGCCCAAACGGCGGCTTGGCTCGACGGGCTCGGGCGCATCGACGGTCCCGGCGGGCCCGCGATCGATCCCCACACCAAAGCCAGGTACCTCACCGATCTGTCCAGCTCATCGGGCCGCGTACGCCTGGTGCTACCACCGGGCCGGATCGACGGACGGAGCCTGACCTGGCCATCGCCGCCGCCGGCGCCCACCGACGACCAACGGTGGTGGCGAGCTACTTGATCATCAGCTTCTCGAGGCGACGCGACGCCACCACCAGACCCACCACCCCTAAGACGACCAGGTACGCGACATGCCCCAGCAGACCAACCTCCACCGCCCCGGTGGTCAGCCCCCGGATGAGGGCAACGCCCTGGTAGAGCGGCGTGCATTGGACGATCAGCTGCATCTCCCTGGGGAAGGTCGACAGCGGAAAGAACGTGGTCGAGCACAAGAACATGGGCTGGAGGGCCAGGCCCACGTACTCGAGGTCCTGCCAGGTGCGCATGTACGAGGTGAGGGCGATCCCCGCGGCGCCGAAGGCGAAACCGATGAGCAGCGATGCCGGCCAGGCCAACAGTCCCCAGGGCGAGAGAACCGCCCCGACCGCGACCATCACGACCATGAAGCCCAACCCGTACACCGCGCTGCGCAGTTGGGCCCAGCTGACCTCGCCCAGCGCGATGTCGGCCGGGTCGACTGGTGTCGCCAGCATGGCGTCGTAGGTCTTCTGGAAGTTGAGCTTGAAGTAGAAGGCGAAGGTGGCATCGAAGATGGCGCCATTCATGGCTGACACGGCCAACAGCGCGGGGGTAACGAAGGCCACGTAGCTGATGGCCTGGCCGTCGGGCCCGACCACATCGCCGACCAGTCCGGAAAGCCCGAGCGCCACCGTGCCCAGATAGAAGAGCGGCTCGAGCAGGCCCGAGGCGAACATGAGCCACTGGCGTCGATAGAAGTAGTAGTTGCGTTCGATGACCCGTCCGGCCCGACGAGAGCCCAGCGCGCTCAAGACGATCATCGGATCAACCGCCGGCGATACGACGCTCGGGCGAGGAGGACTCCCGCGACCGTCCACACGCACAGGTATGCCGTGCTGGCCAGCCCGGCGACCACGGGCAGATCGCCCAGGCACAATCCCCGGCACAGGGCCACGCCGTGGGCCAGGGGAAGAACCCAGGCCATGACCTCGAGGACGGTGGGCAGCTGCGAGAGCGGGAAGAACGCGCCCGAGAACAGGAAGAGCGGAGTGGCCCCGAACCGGTACCAAAGGATGAGCCCGACGTCGCGGTCCTGGGTGGCGGTGAAGGCGGCGATGGCCGGAGCAAAGGCCAACCCGGTGAGCGTCGCCGCGGGCACGGCCAGGAGCGCACTCCAGTGGTGGACGGCGCCGAAGAGGAACATGACGGCCAGGAAGATGGCGCTGGTGACGACCAGCCGGGCGGTCATGAAAAGCAGGTGACCGGCGAGCACGTCGTCGACGTCGAGGGGAGTAGCCAGTTGGGCGGTATAGGTCTTGACCCACTTGATAGCGGTCATGACCGGCCAGGTGGCCTCGGTCGTGGCCGTCATGAGGGTGGTGGCGGCCAACAGGCCCGGAGCGATGAAGTCGAGATAGCTGACGCCCCCCAACTCGGCGGTGGAGGACCCGTTGGCATCCACCAGCGAGCCCAGCCCCGCGCCCATGACGGCCAGGAACAGCGTCGGGCTGATGACTCCGGTGAGCAGTCCGGTGCGCCACACCGCCTTGTAGCGGTAGGCCCAGTAGTTGAACGCCCGCAGGCTTTGGGGCATGGCCACGGTGTGATCAGTCCACGAGGGTCCGGCCGGTGAGCCGGAGGAAGACGTCTTCGAGCGTCGAGCGCCGAACCAGCACCCGTTCGAGAGTGGTGCCCTGCTCGCGCAGTACGCCGGCGGCCTTGTCCCCCTCGTCGGTGTAGATGAGCAAGCGGTCGGGCAACTCCTCGACCCTTTCCGCGAGCTCGTCGAGATGGGCCGCGGTCTGGAAGTGCCATCCCTCCTCGGGCACCAGGCCCTCAGGTCGAACCTCCACGACCTCACGGGTCGAATAGCGCTGGATCAAGGACCGAGGCGATCCCTCGGCCACGATGTGGCCGCCGTCCATGACCACCAGCCGGTCGCAGAGCTGCTCGGCCTCGTCCATGTAGTGGGTGGTGAGCACGAGGGTGACGCCCCGTTGCTTGAGCCGGTAGAGCCGGTCCCACAGCGCGTGACGAGCCTGAGGGTCGAGCCCGGTGGTCGGCTCGTCGAGCAGAAGGATCTCGGGGTCGTTGATGAGTGCCCGGGCGATGGTGAGGCGGCGCTTCATGCCGCCCGAGAGCGGGTCGACCCGGTCGTCGGCTCGCTCGGTCAGTTGGGCGAACTCGAGCAGCTCCTCGGTGCGGGTCCGGATCACCTCACGACTGAGATCGAAGTAGCGGCCGTACACCAACAGGTTGTCGCGCACGGTCATCTCGACGTCGAGGTTGTCCTCCTGGGGAACGACTCCAAGGCGAGCACGGATCAGGTCGCCGTGCCCGGCCGGGTCCATCCCAAGGATCCGCAGCGTTCCCTCGGTCACTGGCGACTGGGCTCCGACCATCCGCATGGTCGAGCTCTTGCCGGCGCCGTTGGGGCCGAGGAAGCCGAACGCCTCGCCCGGGGCCACGTCGAAGTCGATGCCGTCGACCGCGGTGAACGAGCCGAACCGCTTGGTCAGGCCCCGAGCCTGAATCAGGCTGGGCTCGTCGAGGCGGGACATCGGGCCGAGGCTAGGTGAGGCCCGACGGGCGCAGTCGACGGATTTCATCCGACCGGGCGTCGGTCCCGGGACACAACTCCAGACCCGTGGCTACACTCCCGCGGCTTCACCTGGTCGATGACTGGGGGCATGTCACGAGGGGTGTCACATGGACTTCTGGGATCTGTTCCTGATCCTCTTCATCTTCATTCCGATGACGCTGTTGTGGGGCTTCGCCATCTTCGACATCTTCCGGCGTCACGACCTCAGCGGCGGCTCGAAGGTGCTGTGGATCGTGGTGATCTTCATCCTCCCGGTCTTCGGCACCCTCATCTACGTGTTGCTCCGGCCCGAGTGGATCGGCGACGACGCCATCGGCCGGGCCGGTGAGGCCCGAGCGGTCACGAGCCCTGAAGAGGCGTTCCGGCCCGTCCAGTAGTCAGCAGCACGGCCCGGCGCGTCGCCCGGTGGGCGGCGAGCCGGGCCCGGTAGGCCGGATCCATCCGCGCCTCGGACCAGGTCCAACCGAAATCGTTGTCCAACTCGACCTGCGCCGTACCGATTCCGGGCAGCGCGTCGAGCTGGGACTGGACCCTGGGAACGAACACGTGGCCCATGACGCACAGAGGCTCGGTCACACAGATGACCACGTGCACGTCGGTGCCCTCGGCTCCAGGGCGAAGCTCGACCGACCTCACCATTCCCATGTCGACCAGACCACCAGGGCACCCCGCGGCCGTCGAACAAGGGTCGATGACTTCATTGACCGCCGCCAGCACTACGGCCTCGGTGATTTCCGGTAGCGCTGTACTCATGACGGCGCCTCGGCGCGCGCTGTACTCATGACGGCGCCTCGGCGCGCGCCTGCTTCAGCAGGCCCCACGGCGGAGCGAGGACCTTGTCGAGGCCGAACTCGTCCCCGGCGATCGCCTCCTGCATGGCCGCCAGGTCCCACCCATGGATGCGAGCGAAGTTGCGACCCAGGATGTCGGCCCGCATATCTCGGGTGAGGTGATGGGGCGAGTCGTCTGGGAACTGGAAGTTCCACATGCCGTGGATCACCGGCTCGGGATGCATGGCCGTCGAACCGGTGGCGTAGACGATGCGATCGTGGCCGCCCTCGTCGAGGAATCGACCGAGGAGAGTGGCGTAGTTGTCCGGCGCCAGTAAGGCCATGGTCGACGGGCCCTCGAGGTTGATCGTGGTGTTGGGGAACGAACCGTAGAGCTCGGCGGTCTCCTCGAGAAAGGCCCGGCCACCGTGGACGATCTCGAAGGTGACATCGGGAAAGGCCTCGAACAGGGGGGCCAGGTCGCCCACACCGAAGTACTCGTCGCCGCTCAGCATCGGCCCGAGCGGCACGGCTTTGTGGATGCCGATCACGTGCACGCCGAGCTGACGGGCTCGCTCGACCACCGCGAAGGTCTCCTCGGAGTCCATCCGGGACGGGCGCAGCTCGCCGTCGAAGAGGTCGACCGGGTAGAACTTCACCCCGATCACCCGATCCTCGGCGACCTGGCGTTCGAGTTCCTCGAGGACGTCGGGCTTCCACGGGTAGAGCGGGGCGTAGATGAACATCCGCCCGGGGAGGCGGTCACGGATGGCCTTGGCCACCCACGTCGGAGAACTGCCGTCCTCGTAGATCCCCTCGAGAGGCACACCGTGGTAGACGGCGATGTCGGTCCGGCTCTCGGCGAAGAGGGCCTGGACCATCAGCTCGGGCTGGTGGTGGAAGGTCGAGAGGAACTCCTCGAAGCTCATGGCGTAGTCGGGATCGCCCGGGAACATGCCGATCGATCCGGCCGGCGACAACCCCTTGACCACGTCGAGCAGCCAGTCATAGCGGTAGTTGTCCGGCAGGAAGTTGAAGGCGTGGACCGTGGCGTCGATGACCAAGACGTCGTCGTCGATCACAGGGGCTCCTCTCGCTCTTCCCCGACGATAGTTGACGATGTCGACGAGTTTCGGGAAGAGCCTGTTCAGGGTGGCCGCTAAGGTCCGGCGCGATGGAGACTCGCGAGCGACTCCTCGAAGTGACCCTGCGGCTCATGGCCGAAAAGGGCTACGAGGACTTCGGGCTTCGCGAGGTCGCCGAGCTGGCCGGGACCAAGACCAGCTCGATCTACCACTTCTACGGCGGCAAGGCCGAGCTGTGCCGGGCCGCGGTCGAGCACTTCGGCGCCATGATCCACGAGGACGAGAAGGCCCTCGGCGACCGCGAGGAACCGCCCATCGACACGGTGCGCCGGGTCTTCGACTGGATCTGGTCGACCAGCACGACGGAGGGCTGGCGTCGAGACCTGGGGCTGGCCCTCGAGCCGGCGCCCAAGACGATCCCGACGCCTGAGCGACCCGATGGCCCATTCGACCCGCCACCGTTCGTACGCATGCTGCGAGAGCCGGTGCTGGCTGCCATCGACGCCGGCCAGCTCCGGGTCCCCGAGGGCTACACCGCCGACGAGGTCGCTTCATTCGTCGTGGTGAGCACGATCGGGGTGGTGCGGATGACCGCTCGGCGTCCCGACGAGATCTCCGTCGACCGGGCGCTCGGCTTGTTGTTCGACTCGCTCATGCGGGCCTTGACCGTCGACCAACCAACGCCGTCGACCCCGGCAACGTAAGGGTCTGCCGTTCATGGGCGCCATCACCGCCGATCCGTTGGCGGCCACCTTCGTCGGCCACGCGTCGGTGCTGGTCGACTTGGCTGGGATACGGATCCTCACCGATCCGCTGCTCCGCGACCGAGTGGCCCACCTCCGGCGCCACCACCCGCTCACCCTGTCGCCGGCCGAGCTGGCCGCCGTCGACCTCGTCCTGGTTTCCCACGCCCATGCCGATCACCTCGACGTGCCGTCGTTGCGCCGGCTTGGCCGAGCCGTGCCCATCGTCGTACCCGCAGGTGCGGGCCGGCTGCTCACCCGGCGGGGCTTCTCCGATGTTCGAGAGGTCACCGCCGGCGACCGGCTCCAGTTCGGGCCGATCGAGATCGAGGCGGTGTGGGCCGAGCACCCGCCCAGTCGGGGACCTCACAGCCGAGTATCGGCCCTACCGCTGGGCTACGTCGTTCGGGCCGACGGTGTGGCGGTGTACTTCGCCGGTGACACCGACCTGTTCGACGGGTTCGGCGGCCATGGCCAGCTCGATCTGGCCCTGGTGCCGATCTGGGGGTGGGGGCCCACGATCGGCGAAGGCCACCTCGACCCGACCCGGGCGCTGGAGGCGGTGCACCTCCTCGAACCGGCCGCGGTGCTGCCCATCCACTGGGGCACCTACAGCCCCATCACCGGCGGGTTGACGGCCCCGGCGTGGCTCGACCGGCCGGCCCGAGAGTTCTCCGAACTGTTGGCCACGAACCGCTCGGCGACCAAAGCCCATGTGGTGGCACCCGGGACGAGGGTCGTCCTTCCCTCAGCTCGGGGCTGACGGTCCCGGGACAGCGGCCCGCACCAGGTTCTACGCTCCCCTGCTGATTCAGATTGGATCAACAAAAGGGGGGACGTACATGGAGAGCTCCGGTCAAGGCTGGCGGGATTTCGCCGGCATCATGATCGTGATCGTAGGGACGCTGAACGTCATCAACGGGCTGGTGGCGCTGGCCAACTCGGCGTACCTGAACAATGTCGAGAACGACCGCATGGTCAACCTGCCGATCACCGACGACATCCGAGTCTGGGGGTGGGTGGTGCTGATCATCGGCGTCCTGCTGATCCTCGCCGGCGCGGCCATCTTCAGCGGCCAGACGTGGGGGCGGGTCGTCGGCATCGTGTTCGCCGGGGGCAACATCCTCGTGCAGTTCACCTGGATTCAGGCGCTGCCGTTCTGGTCTTTCACGCTGATCGTGATCGACATCCTGATCATCTACGCGCTGGTCGTTCACGGGCGAGACGTCAGCGAGCCCGAAGCCGTCTAGACCCCAAGCCGTCCGAGTCGTCTCCGGCAGCCGAGCTGGTTCGGGGTCAGCGCATCCCTCGAGCCAGCTCGGCGTCAGTCCAGAAACCGGCCGCGGGCCCAGCCCCGTGGCCGGTTTCCGCGTACCCGGCCAGGCGGCTGCGAGCGTCACTGTCGAGTAGGTCGACCACGTCGAAGACCGTCTCCGGCCCGACTGCGCGCAGGGCCAGGTCGCCCTCGCTGCGGCGAGCCGGCAACGCGGTGCTGACCACCACCCACGGCGTCGAGGGTTGCGCGGCTCGACCGGCGCTGGCCCGACCGAGGGCCCGCCACGTGACGTCGGCGCGGACCAGACCGCCTCGATGGCTGGTGTGGGGTCCAGCCACGTCGACGTGCCACTCCTGGCCCCGCTGGTCGGCGACCACGAGAGGCACGACCACGCCGGTGCCGCGCAGCCGCCGGTCGCAGGCGATCGCGCGGAACCCGGCCGCTTCGAGCACCTGAACGGCCAGCGCGTTGGCGGTGACCGACGGGTAATCGAGCTGGTCTCGAAGGCCACCCTCGTCGGCCAGGCGCCTGGTGGCCAGATCGCAGTAGGCCGGGTCGAGGTCGTAGCCCACCCCTCGGCGGCCGAGTCGTGACGCGGCAACGAGGGTCGACCCGCTACCCAGGAACGGATCGAGCACCAGATCGTCGACATAGGTGTGCAGCCCGATGATCTGCTCGGGCAACTCGACGGGGAACGGAGCTGGGTGGCCGACCCGGTTGGCCCGCTCGGGTGGGATGTCCCACACGTCGAGGGTGAGGTCCATGAAGTCCTCGGCCGACAGGGTCGACTCGTGCGGCAGGCCCAGACGAGCGCGCTCCTTGACCGATCGGGCCCGGTCGAAACGGCCCTTGCTGGCCACCACGACGCGCTCGGTGACATCTCGCAGCACCGGGTTGCTGGCGCTACGGAACGATCCCCATGCGCACGATCCCGATGCGCCGACGGCTTTGCGCCAGATCACCTCGCCTCGCAGGAGCAACCCGAGACGGTCTTGGAGTATGCCGATGACGTCGGCCGACAGACTGCGGTAGGGCTTACGGCCGAGGTTGGCCACGTTGACGGCGATGCGCCCGCCTGGTTCGAGAGTGCGCACGCATTCGGCAAAGACGTCCTCGAGGAGCTGGAGGTAGTCGAGGTAGGACGAGGGGACGCCGTCGCGTTGGAGCTCTTCCTCGTACTGCTTGCCGGCGAAGTAGGGAGGTGAGGTCACCACCAAGGCCACGGTGCCGTCCTTGACGGCATCCATCGACCGGGCATCGCCGCAGCGGATCGGGTCGAGCACCGGTTCGGGCGGTACCACGGCGTCGTCGGGGTCGAGCTCGGGCGGGGCGAAGCGCTCGTAGAAGCCCGAGGCGTCGTGGCTCTCGCGTCGACCGACCCCGAAGTTCGATGTGGCCGTGGACCGTCGCTCCCGCACCTGCACCTCCTCCTGCTCCCGGCACGGTACGTCAGACTCAAGCGTGCCCCGAGCCCTACGAGAGTTCCTCCACACCGAGGCTGCTGGTGGAGTGGTGCTGCTCGTCGCCGCCGTCATCGCGCTGGTGTGGGCCAACTCGCCGTGGAGCGCCAGCTACCTCACCGTCTGGTCGACCGAGTTGACCGTGCAACTTGGACGCTTTGCCGTCACCGAAGACCTGCACCATTGGGTCAACGACGGGCTGATGGCCGTCTTCTTCTTCGTGGTCGGCCTGGAGATCAAGCGAGAGCTGGTCCTCGGCGAGCTGCGCGACCCGCGGGCTGCGGCGGTACCCGCCCTGGCCGCGCTGGGCGGCATGCTGGTGCCCGCCGGCCTCTATCTGGCCGTCAACGCCGGCGGGATCGGCACCGAAGGGTGGGGCATCCCGATGGCGACCGACATCGCCTTCGCCGTCGGGATCATGGCCCTCTTGGGCGAGCGGGTGCCGGTGGCCCTCAAGCTCTTCTTGTTGACGTTGGCCATCGTCGACGACATAGGGGCCATCCTCGTCATCGCCGTCTTCTACAGCGACGGGATCGAATGGACGGCGCTGGGCACGGCGGCACTCGACCTGGTCGTCATGATGGCGATCTGGCGGGCCGGCCTGCGTTGGATGCCCCTGTTCGTCGTGGCCGGGATCATCGTGTGGCTGGCCATGCTCGCCTCGGGGGTACACGCCACCATTGCTGGCGTGCTCCTCGGACTGCTCACGCCGGCTCGGCCAGTCGCCCCCGCCGTGGTCGCCCGGGAGTGGGCCGAAGACCTGTCCGATGACCCCACGCCCGAGGAGTTGGCCGAGATGACCCGGTTGGCCAAGGACTCGGTGTCGGTGGCCGAGCGACTCCAGCACCTGCTGCACCCGTGGACCAGCTTCGTGATCGTGCCGCTGTTCGCGCTGGCCAACGCCGGGGTGGTCATCAGCTCGGGGGCGTTCGACGCACCCGGCGCGTCGTCGGTCGCCGTAGGTGTTGCCGTCGGGCTGGTCCTGGGCAAGGTGGTCGGAATCAGTGGCGCCACCTGGCTGGCGGTGCGTTTCGGCATCGGGCGCCTGCCCCGTGACGCCACCTGGGCCCAGGTGGTCGGGGTAAGCATGGTGGCCGGTATCGGCTTCACGGTGTCGTTGTTCATCACCGAGTTGGCGTTCGATGCCGACGACCTGGTGTCGGCGGCCAAGCTCAGCGTGCTGCTGGCCTCGACCGTGGCCGCCGCGATCGGCGCCCTGACCCTCGTCCGGGCCAGGCCATGAGCCATTGGCGGCGGCTGTTCAGCGCGTTCGCCGCGCTGGTCCTGATCGTGATCGCCGGGACGATCGGTTATGTCGTGCTCGGGTTCGGGCTCCTCGACGCGGCGTATCAGACAGTGACGACCATCTCGACGGTTGGCTTTCGCGAGGTCGAGCCGCTCTCCGCGGTCGGCAAGGTCTTCACCATGGCCCTCATCATCTTGGGGGTAGGCACCACGCTCTACGCGTTGTCGGTCCTCATCGAAACGGTGGTCGAGGGACGAATCCAAGAGCTCTACGGGAGGCGGCGCATGCAGAGGACACTTGCTGGCATCAGCGATCACGTGATCGTGTGCGGATGGGGGCGGGTCGGGCGGGCCATCGCCGACAACGTCATTGCCGCCGGCCGCTCTCTGGTGGTGGTCGACCTCGACCCTGAACGGGTCGAGCGCTGCCCGCACCCAGCGCTGGTCGGTGATGCCACCGAGGACGACGTGCTGCGCCAGGCCGGACTCGACCGGGCCCGAGCCCTCATCGCTGCGGTCGACAGCGATGCCGCCAACCTGTTCGTCACCGTGAGCGCCCGGGCGCTGCAACCCGATCTCTTCATCGTGAGTCGGGTACGCAGCGATGCCAACGAGGAGAAGCTGCGTCGCGCCGGCGCCAACCGGGTGGTCAACCCCCAGCAGATCGGCGGCTCCCGCATGGCCGCGTTCGTCCTCCAGCCCCACGTCGCCGAGTTCCTCGACGTCGTCACCCACGAACACAACCTCGAGTTCCGCCTGGAGGAAGTGGCCGTCGACGAGGGCTCGCCCCTCGCCGGTCGAACGGTGGCCGAGCTGGCCCTACGTGACCAAACCGGGGCCCAGGTCCTGGCGCTGCGCGATCCCAACGGCGTGTTCGTGGCCGACCCGCCCCCGGAGACGGTCGTCGATCCCGGCCATGTGATCATCGCCATCGGGACCCCGAATCAGCTCGGTGAGCTGCGTCGGCTGGTAGCCGCTCAGCGATAGGCGCTAGCCCGGTCGACGGCCTCGACCAGGAACGGCTCGAGGTCGTCGATGGTGTGGACGAATGCCTGGAACGGCAGGAACACCCGGGTCACGCCGGCTGCGAGCATGGCGGGCAATCCCTCGAACATGTCGGCGACAGTGAACGAGCCGGGGGGCGCCATCATGTCGATGCCGGCCCACTGGGGCAGCCCGCCGAAGAAGGCGAACGAGGCCGGATCTCGACCGGCAGCCTCCAACCCGCCCCGGACCGCGGCGAACGGTTCGACCGCTTCCTCGCGAGCGATGTAGGGGAACCAGCCGTCACCGAGGCGCACCAGCCTCGACAACATCTCGTCGCTGAACGCGCCGGCGAAGTAGATGGGTGGGCCACCGGCTTGCACCGGCAGCGGTGAGCAGTAGACGTTCTCGAACGACACGTGCTCGGACTCGAAGGTCGCCGGCGAGTCCCGCCAGAGCACCTTGCAGGCGGCGACGGTGTCTTCGAGGATCTGCTCGCGGGCTTCGAAGTCGACACCCAGGGCCCGGTACTCGTCTTCCAGCCACCCTCGGCTCACCGCCAGCCAGGTCCGCCCACCGCTGAAGTGGTCGATGGTGGTCATCTGCTTGGCCAGCAGACCGGCCGGGCGAAGGGCCGGGTTGAGCACCGTGGTGCCCAGTCCGATGCGGGTGGTGACCGAGGCGATGGCCGCCAACGTGGTGAGGGCTTCGGGGATGGCGGCGTCCACTGGGCCAGGGAACGGGCGGGCGCCCTCTCGGGCGGCAGCGGTGAGGAGGTAGTCGCCGACGGCCAGGTCGTCGACACCCACCCGTTCCATCATCTCGGCCACCGCCACCAGGTCGGACAGCGAATCGATCATGGGCCCAAGGGGCAAGGTCACCAGCAAACGGAACGGCGTGGACATAACCGGATTATGCCCGAGTCGGCGCCGGGCCCGCCGCTAGCGTTGGCCGGCCCCACGAGGTCTTGTATGCCCGATCTGCTCAGCTCACTTGGATGGTCCGATCGGTGGTCGGCTCTCCTTGCCGAGCATCCAGGCGCTGAAGCGGCCCGGGTCGTCCGCCACGACGGCACCCACGTGTTGGTCACCTCCGCTGACGGCTCGAGGGCAGTGCCTCGGCCCCTCGACTTCGAGCCCGATCCGGTCGTCGGCGACTGGCTGGCCATCGACGGTGACGAGGTACGCGGGGTCCTGGACCGGACCGGGCTCCTGCGTCGGAGGGCGGCCGACAACGATCAGCCCCAACCGGTCGCGGCCAACGTCGACGTGGTCGTGCTCGTCAACGGTCTGGACCGTCCGATCCGACCGGGGCGCATCGATCGGGGCGTGGCACTGGCCTGGGATGGCGGCGCGTCAGCGGTGGTGGTGCTGACCAAGTCGGCGATCGCTGACGGCGAGGTGGATGTGGCGGCGGCGACCGCTCGACGCCATCCCGGCGTCGAGGTCTTGGTCACCTCGGCAGTCGAAGGGCTAGGCATGGACGAGTTGCGCCAGATGCTCCGTGGAGGAACGGCGGTACTCCTCGGGGAGTCAGGCGCCGGAAAGTCGAGCATCGTGAACGCACTGCTCGGCACCCAGGCGGCCGCCGTGGGTGAGGTGCGGGAGGGCGATGCCAAAGGCCGGCACACCACGACCGCACGGTCCCTTCACGTGATTCCGTCTGGCGGGGTCATCATCGACACCCCGGGGACTCGGGCGCTCGGTCTCTGGGTCGAGGTCGAGGCCGTTGACGCCACCTTTGGCGACATCGAGTCGCTAGGCCAGGGCTGCCGATTTGCCGACTGTCACCACGAGGCCGAACCCGGGTGTGCCGTGCAGGCGGCGGTGGCCGACGGAAGCCTGGCCGTCGAACGTTTCGACGCCTGGCGCGACCTCCGAGCCGAGGTCGAAGCGGCGACCCGCCGCCACTCGCCCCACGAACAGCGACGCCACGAACGCAAGTCCGGCCGCCTCGCCCAAGAAGGTCGCCAGGCCAAACGCAAGCCCTGAAGCCGGAGCTCATGTGGCGGAGACCAACCACCGGCGCCTCGCACTCTTAGGCGGTGCTTCGCGTTTCAGCGGGGTGTGACCGTGGCGAGTAGATGCCAGTTGGGTTTGTCGGCGTAGAGCAGGGCGCGTATCCGGTAGTGGGCGAAGCGGCGGAACCCGAACGCGACGCGCTTGACCCGCTTGATCAGGTTGTTCACGGCTTCGGTCGGCCCGTTGCTCACGTGCGCCTGGTGCCACGCGGCGATCTGGTGGCGCCACGTGGCGATGGTGCGGGCCGAGCTGGTTCACCTCGGGCGGGCACGATTCGTCTTGGAGGTCGACACCGAGGCGGGTCACGAACTCGAGGGCGACGTCTGGATCGACCGGGTCAAAGAGCTGGCGGACGACTTCCTTCGCGTGCCATGCCATGCGCACCTCTGCGTGGGGGTCGCCGGCTTCGAGCAAACCGAGCAGCTTCTGGCGGCCCTTCTCGTTGAGGCGTTCATCGGCCTTGGTGAGAAGTCGGCGACATCGGTAGAGCGGGTCGTGCTTGTGGCCGCGGTGGCCGAGGGTCTCGTTCTGGACGCGGCGGCGTACCTCGTCGAGCTTCGAGTTGGCGAGCTTCACGAGGTGGAACGGATCGGCGACCTGGGTGGCGGCCGGGAGCATCGTGTCGAACGCGAGGCGCCACGGGCCCGACAGGTCCAACACCGCCCACCGGATCGCGTCGAGCCACGCTTCGGGTCGCCCCACCAGCCATTCGAAGAGGCCAGCGGAAGAGCGGCCCTCGATCACGTCGAGGAGCTGGCCCCGAGTCACGTCCACGATCGAGGTCGACCACGCCTGGGTCCGCCACCGTCCCAGCCGAGCGAAGAGCACCTCGTCGACACCCAGCGCATCCACGCGGCCCACCCGATCGACATCGGCGTCCAACAGTGCTTGGCCATAGGCGATCACGGCGTCGTTGATGGCGTGCCAGTCCGCACCCAGCTCAGCAGCGACATCGCTGACCGCCCGGCCGTTGCGGCCGACCTGGATCGTCGCCCACCGACCAGCACGATCGGTGACCGAGAGTCGTGCCGCCGCGATCCGCGGGTCTTCATGAGTCCAGCTGCCTTGCCCGCACCACGACCTCGGACACCAGAACCAGTGCCTGCGCCACCGCAACACGACGGGCCGACCGAAGCACGTCAGATCCACGAGCTCGACGACGGGCCGGTCCTTGATCCACGCCCGCTCCCGACACTCCCGTGTGCCGACCCGGGACTCGACCGTGATCTCGAGTCGGCCCACCAGCGGCTCAACGACCTTGATGACCTTGACGGCGGGCAGACCAATCAACACCTCGCACGCTCGCGTAGCGTTCAACACAGCAGGGGCCCCTCGGACTCGACGACGTCAGACATCGCCAAGTTCGCAGGGCCCCCGCTACGCGCCAGGGACCTCACACCCCGCTCAATCGCGAAGCGCCCGATTAGTCCCTATTGTCCGTTTTCGTTTCCAAACGCGGAACTACCACGACAGCACCGCACGAGCTGCATCTCCAAGCCGGGGGTGAGCCCTTCCCGAGAGTCCCCGCCGCCAGCACGATCCGGCTTTCAGACGAAACTCGAAGCCTTACATAGCCTGGCTTCTCAGGCTGCCACCTAACCTTTTGCCCAATATATCCATTCCACAACACAAGCCAACCACTTTCTAGCCCTACGTGCCCACACATCGAACACGCATGTGGGCCGTCTCTTACGGCCGGTGCTTCCATGGCTACGGGCCGCCTCCTCTCCGCATCGGCTCGAATGTCAATCCATCCCATATTCTATCGACTGATGCAGCTGCCCCGTCATATGCTCCCCGCGTTAGGGGGTTAGCATTTACAGGGTTCATCGCATTCGCCCATCCGGACAAGCTCTTCTTTTTTCCTTCATTGTCGACCAGATACGAAAACGTCGAACTCGCTGAATAGGTGATCGCTGAACCAGCGATGCAGCCAACGCCAGCGCTTGCCGCACAAGATGCCCCGACAAAATACGTGATTGGCGCAGCAAGCGCTGCGTAGGTTACTTTTGTCAAGTTCTTCTTCGTAGCGGCTCGCTTTACCACCCGCTTCGTGCCCCTTGCCAGGCTCCTGCAGGACCCATTTGGGTTCTTTCCCGTCATACAGAACAGGCCGTTGAGGTCGAATTGGTTGATGGGGTCGGCGTTGACGTAGTCGTAGTCGTTGGCTGAGCCGCCTTCTACGGGGTCTTGTTGGAGGAAGCGGCCGAGGCTGGGAACATATTGTCTTGCGCCCATTTCGATAGTGGTGAGGGGGCCTTCGTGTTCGTAGAC
Source organism: Actinomycetes bacterium (assembly GCA_031399525.1). GTDB lineage: Bacteria > Actinomycetota > Acidimicrobiia > Acidimicrobiales > CADCSY01 > JANNNX01. The sequence continues at coordinate 164,499 of JANNOZ010000016.1, forward strand.
CCGTTGTTTGCCGCCGAGCCAGCCGTTGTCGAGGTTTCCGCTGGCGTTGTTGGGGACGGCGTCACCATCGACTTGGCTGTTCCATGGGTTCAATGCTTGGCCGTAGGGGTCATACAGGTAACGGCCAACCACGGCCCCGGTATTGGTGGCGGTGACAGCCACGTCTCCATGGAAGTTGGGGTAGGACCAGGTTTCTGTGCCACCGGTTTTGGTGAGAAGGACACCGCCGGGCAGGCCCATGGTGCGCTCCAACGTGGCGTTTGCCGCGTCCATCGTGACGTCGGCGGTGTCGCCGTTACCGGAGTACGAGTAGCGGGTCGTGGTCACTGTCGTCGCGGGGGTCAACGCCACGGTGATCAACGCGTCGACCCCAGCAGCGGCCGAGGTGACCGTCGAAGTGCCGGTGGCACCCGACGCGGTGACCGCCCGGTCAGCGACGGTGACGCTCACTGCCCCGGTGCCCGAGGTGGCCACATCGCCTCGCTCCAACAACCCTGAGGTGGCCGGAGTGAAGGTGGTGTTGGCTGCCACCCCGGCGATCGCCACCACGGTGCGATATCCACCGGTGGCGGTCACGCTTGGTGCCACATGACTAGTTGCTGACCCCGTTGTGGTGGTGGCCGACACATCGATCGGTGTCGCCGCCGACACCCCCTTGTAGCCCACCACTGACGCCGCGACCCGCTTGGCGGTGGACAACGTGAACGTGTAGCCGGTTTCCCCAGCCACATAGGCGTGGCGATACAGCGAGGTTCGCACCGCCGTCGAGTTTGTCACCGTTTGCACCTGGGTCCAGCCAGACGGCGCCGTGATCGTCACCCCCGAACCGCCCTCCACCACAATCGCCGCCAACAACAAGTCACCGGCCACAACGTCAGCTGGGACTCCAACAGTCACCGACGATGCCGCCGCCCCACCACTGGATCCGTGGCGTTCCCCAGCCACATCCACCGGGCCGACCTGGGTTGAGGTTCTCGACACGATCCGATCAGTGGCGTCCCGGGTGTAGGTCACCGTCGTGGACGGGTTAGACGCCGAGGGCACCTGGGTCACCATGTGGCGATCCGCGCCGTCATAACCCAATGTTTCGCCGCCAATGGTGGTGGTGTTGCCATGGGAGTCATAGGTCGGGGCGATTGACGACGCCGTGGTCGACCCGCCGATGCCCTTGGCGTGAACCGCCACCTGGAACCCCGACAACGCCTGGGTCCACACCGCCACCTCATCAACACGACCGTTGAACGGACACCAGTTCGAACACCCATTGGCGATGACCAACGGCGAACTCGATGACCCCAACGTCACCCACACCCACCCAGACGCCACCAACACGCCGTTGACGTAGAGCCGCAGGCTGGTCCCGTCAGAGGTGGCTGCCACGTGCGCCCACTGACCCACCGTCAAGGCACCCGATGGGGACGCCACGGTTTGCACGTTGGATCCGTTGTACAGCTCGACGTACACCGAGCCATCGGGTCCTGAGTACACCGACCAGCCGTTGGCCGCGTCGGATTCCTTGGCCACGATGTCGCTCCAACCCAAAGATGTCGGAGCCACCCACGCTTCGATGGTGAACGACTGGTTTGCGTCGAAGTCATACACGTCGCCCACATTGAGGTTGCCACCGGCGAAGGTGGTGGCAGTGTTCCCATCGCCCGACGCCCCCGGCGCACCCAACGTGTAGGTGCCCCCGAAGGTGCCCGCCGCGTTGGCGGTGCCGCGATCCACCGCGGTGGTCCCAGTGGTTTCCCCGAGACGCCACCACGAATTCGGGCTATCCGCCGCGACCCGAGCCGTGTAGGACTGGCCGGCACCGGTGAACCCGAAGTGGTTCGCCACCGTCGACGCCGACAACGCAGTCGGGTACACCGCGACTTCGTCGATGCGGCCGCCAAAGGGCATCGTTGCGCCCGGGTCAGACGAGTCGCCGATGGTCAACGACGTGGCGTTGCCCGGCATCGACCCAGTGTCGGCTGCGGAAGCAGCCAAGGTCCCGTTGATGTACAGCCTCGAGGTCGCCCCGTCATAGGTGGCCACCACATGGGTCCACACCCCGGCCTGCATCGCACCCACCGCCGAAATGTCCACCCCAGTGCCACCGGCTTCTCGACCGAAGTAGATGGTGCCGGACGGGTCGGTGTAGAAATACCAGCCGTTGTTGCCGAACATCGCTTTGGACATCAAATACGACCAGCTCGGGGTCGTCGGTCGGACCCACAACTCGACGGAAAACGCCGCGGTGCCAGCAAAGTCGTAGTTGTCGCCGGCGGTGACTTTGCCGCCCCCAAAGTTCACCGCCGGGTTGGTGTCACCCTGGGGGGCGCCACCCTGGTTTTGGGTGTAGGTCCCGCTGTAGGTGCCGGCGTGAGGCGTGGCGCCCCCGTCAGCCGCCGTCGTCCCCGACGTTTCCCCCAGCCGCCAATACGAACCAGCGCCATCCGCGGCGACTCGCTGCGAATAGGTTTGCGAACTCGACGAACTCGACGTCAACCGGTCGGCCTGGTCATAGCAATAGGTGGTGGTCGCCTTCGGTCCCGCCGTGGGCACGTCGACCAGCGTGGTCCGATTCGTGTTCTTGTAGGCGTTGTTGTTCGAGCTCCCCCCACAACTGGTCGCCCCGAAGCTGTAGGTCAACTGGTGACCCGACACCGTCGCCGAGGTCAACCGGCCCGCCGTGTCGTAGGTGAAGTTGGCGCCCGCCGGGTTGGCGTCGACACCGTCGATCGTCTCATCAGTCACTCGAGACGCCAACGTTCTGGCCACCGCATCAGAGCTGGTCTGCCCGCCCGCCAGATTCCAGGTTTGGCTGGTCGGTCGACCCAGCGAGTCACGGCCCGCGGCCAACGAACCCAGCGACGTGCCGTTGGCGTAGGTCGCCGAATCAGCCCGTCCAGCGCTGTCGTAGGCCGGGTCGGACAACACGGTGCCCGACACCGACCCGTCCCGCACCTTCTCGACGCGGCCAGCCAAGTCATATTCGTAGAACAAGGCGCCTGACGGGGCGCTCACCGACGTGGTTCTCCCCGCCTGGTCATACGCGGTGGTCGTGGTTTGACCCCACACATCGCTGTATGAGGTGACCCGGCCCAACAAGTCCACGGTGGTGGTGATCGTCCCCGCCGAATCCGACGTCGACGACACCAGTGGGTTGCCGGCCACCGCATAGGAGTAGGTGACCGTCCGATCGGTGGCCTGCACGCCACCGGCCCGCACCACTTTGGACGACACCCGACCGCGGGCGTCATAACACGTCACGTCATAGCTCGGGTCAGACGCCACCCGAGTACCCATCGCTCGACCCCACCCGTCATAACGCGACTCGTGGATCATCGAGGTTTGCGTGCCGCCGCCGTCGGGATCCGGGTCGGTGCCGTACTGCACCATCCCACCCTGCTTGAACGCCGTCGACGTGCCACACAAATCGGTGGCGGTCGCCGAATCGGTGAAATAGCTGTACGTGTAGGTGTTCCCGCCCGGCAACGTCCGAGCCGTCCGTCGCAAATAGCTCGACGATCCAGGCGCCTCGTAACTGGTCGTGGTCCGCAGGTTCAGGCCCGATGGGTCCACGACCGACACCGTCGGCAACCCGTAGGCCAAATCGTGGGAGGCATCGGAGTACACCGTTGCCGTCACCTTGCCATCTGGGTCGGTGCTGCGAGTCGCCAACCCATAGCGAGGCAAGAAGCTGGAGGTCGGGATCGCCACCTGCGAACCAGATGTGGCCCACGTCACCGCCAACGCCGCGGTGACGGTCGCATCGAAGAAGTCGATGCGGATCCGGTGCTTGCCGGCACTCAACGTGGTGGGCGTCGAGTTCGGTTTCTGTCCCGCCGGGGTGGTCCAACCGTCGATCAAGAGTTGGTCATCGACCCACAATCGCAGGCCGTCATCCGCGTTCGCGCCGAACGTGTAGGTCCCTCCCGTCGCCACATTGAGTTCACCGGTCAACATGGCTGACCAGTAGTCCACATAGCTAGTCCCCGGAGGACCACCGCTGCCCCAACTCACCGCCGCGCCCGTCATGGACTGGGTGTCATGGGCCACCGGTGCCCCCTTGAGGTGCTCACCCGGATAGGGGACATCGTTGAAATAGGTGACCGCCAAGCCGTTGAGCGCCGCCCCGGTCTCGTTGGTGTCGTACTCGCTGATCGTGCGCGGCACCTGGGTCACATAGCCCGACGTGGGCTTGTTGTCGGCCCCGAACCAGCCCGCCGGTGCCGGCCCATAGGAATCTGTGGGGCGGTGCGCCGCGTCGTAGATCGTGGTCGACCGCAGACCCGCCGGGTCAGTCGAGGACGTCACCCGGTCCGACACCCCGTCGTAGGTCAACGTGGTGGTCTTGGCGGTGCCGTCGGTGTCGGTCAGCTTGCGGCCCGCCGTGTCGAACGTGACCCGCCGCGAGTAGGTCACCCCCACCGTGGTCAAACCCGCCACCGCCACATCGGTCATCCCCCCACCCCACCCGTAGGAATGAGCCGGACGAGCAGCCCCCGCGGTCGGCTCGGGCTGAGTCACCGATGCTGGCGACGAGCCCGAATAGGCCAACACCGTTCGCGTCGTGTCGTTGTCCGCCCGAACACCGGCCGCCACCGCGTCGGCGGCCAACGGATCACGCACCTTCACCAACCGGCTCGAGCCGTCATACGCAAAATCGGTGACCGACCCACCCGGCGCCGTCACCCGCATGACGCGAGGTTGTGTGGTGTAATTTCCACCAGGATAGTCATAGTAAATATCTACTACCGCCCGATGCTGCGAGTCACTCGACGACAGATCGGTGTCCGGCGGATACCAGATCCGACACAGATAGCCGGCCGGCACCGCCGCGTTCGACCCCAACGCGGTCGCACACCCATTGTTCGACGGATTGGAAACCGACGGCGACGAATACACCAACGTGAACACCTTGCCGGTCACCGGATCAGTGATCGTGTCGAGTCTACCAGTGACACCTGACCAAGAATATTGGAGAGCTGCTGCCTTCTTGTCGTCTGCTGCCGACGTCGCTGAAATCAGCGACCCACTGTTGTTGAACGTATAATGGATCCCGTCTTCACCCATTACCTGTAACTGCAACCCGGCATCCGAACCCGTCACCGTCACCACGTCATCGGTGTTCACATTCGGGGTGTATCCACCAGTGGCCGTTTTGCGGTATGCATGGATGGAATTGTCGCTTCCATGCAATACCACCCCAGACGGAGTGAACTGCGCCCATTCATAGGCCAGTTGGCCGCCCGACGCCGACAGTTGCCACCGGTCCGGCAACGGCGCCGCCCGAGGCGACAGCCAATCCGCCGGCACGTCGTTGTTCGGCGGGTTGAACGCGCCTTGCACTTTCAATGAGACCGATGCACTTCCGGTGTGCTCATACCAATACACAGTGATCGGCAGCGGTTGGTTTGCCACGAGATTTTGGTACCCACTCCAATCAGTTCGAAGCGAGGTATCAGTCCAGCTATTGACAATCGTTGAACCATTCAAATCGATTCGTGCACCGTCATCATGAGAGATCCCCAAATACCACGTATTGGATGAAAACGGAACAGTGATAAAGCCTTCCCACTTTACACACACGTTGTCGGTGTCATCGGAAAACGCCCCCGTGATCGACGACGCCGTACCCCAGTCGAAGTTGATAGCTCCATCATTGCGAGTCACTGTCGGCTCGCCCATGCCATACCAAGTACTCGGATTGCACTGACGGTAGTAACTCCCCTTGAGGCCATGCGACGACTGGGCTTTTTCGTTGTAGGTCAAACTCACCCCCAATGAGCCGCCCAACGCTGACACCGACGGGGTCTGCACCGTCGTGGTCACGTTCCCGGTCGCCAGATTCACCGCCACCGGGCCCACGGTGTCCATCGGCGACGCCCCACCCGCCCCCAACCGTAGATCGACCTTGAAGCTCTCCACCGCCGACGGGTTCCACGACAGGCCCTGCCCGTCGAAGCTGTACACCTTCCAGTAATAGGTTTGCCCGTCGGTCAGCGCGCCCGACGGCACCGTCCATGACGGAGACGTCTGCCACCCCGACGTATACACCCCACCGGACTCGGCGTCGGTCCCCGTCCCGATCCGATACAGATACCAAATCGAGTTCCCATCGGCATCAGTCGACGTCGTCGATGACAGGGTCGGCGTCGCCGTGGTCACCGTCGCCCCACCCACCGGCGCAACCGGATTGGACTTGGTCGGCGTCGACCCCGTGTAGTTCACCGTCAAATACGGCTGCGCCCAGGCCTGCTCAGCTGCCCCGAACCGCATGTACTCAGTCGTGAACCCAGCCGAATCCGCCGAAATCCCGTAGAACGGCCACGACCCATTCGCCCAATTCACCATCCACGACGTGATGTCCAACGTCGACCACTGCCAATCGTCGGTTACGTTCCCACCGGCATACTCAGCCCGATGATTCGGGCGGGTATTGAACGTGACGTTCGCCGTGTCCCAATTCTGTGAGATCGGGTAAATCCAATAGTACGACGGATAGTCGCTCGCCGAATACAGATATGCACTCCACGACGCCGAGTTGATCTGCTTCCCCATCAACGACGACACATCCCACCACATGTACGAATCGAACTCGACGCCTCCCCAATACCCAACCTTGTTCGTGTAGTACCCGGCATCAAGCTGCGACGACCCGTTCAACGTGGCGTTTGGATAATCCGACTGCACATAGGCATCGGCAGCCAACGAATCACGACCCGGGTAGAACGTGGTCATCGGATCGACCGTCACCGGGAACACCCGGGCATCATCGGCCAACCACTCCCGGTCCACCGACCACACCAACGAGCCATCCTTGGCCAACGAGACCCCAACTGGCGTTGCCACCAGCCCCGGCTGCGATGGATCAACCTTCGAGTCAAACGCCTGACCCGACTCGAACCGGACCACCACCTCGCCGGTCTTGTCCACAAATTCCACCGACCCATCCGCGCCCGCACGAGGCTCCAAACCCGACACCGCCAGATCAAAAGCGAACGTGCCGTCCTGAACGTCTTGTGCCTCCTTCCCCAAGACCAACGACGCCTTCACGCCGCTCGGCGTTGTCGTCACCACCAGATCCACCCCCGGCGCTACACCCCCATAGGTCGCAGTCGAACCCTCCACCGAACGCTTCGCCGACTCCAACTTCGCGTCCCCAACACTGCGCAACCCCAACCGAACCGAAAACCCCTCCCCCGAAATCAGCATCCCATCATCGGCGGACGGATCCGACCCCAACGACACCGACACCGGCGCCGACCTCGTTGCCACCCGCCCATCCTTGGCGTCGTCCAACGACACATCGATCCGATGCCACTGCCCCTTGTCGTCCTGCCAGTTCGTCCGCTGCCCGAACATCCGATCCGTGTAGGTCCCATCCGGATTCAAGAACGTGTCAGTCGTCTCATCCTGAGAGACCAACAGCGACACCCCCTCCACGAAACCCTTCTCGGGATTACCCTTTCCCGTCGGCAACTTCGCCTCCAACTCCGCTGCACCCGACGCCGTCGGCGGCACCGGCAAATCCGGCGCCTCATCCACCGGCAACGACAACTCCTCCGCCGCAACCGGCTCCGACCCCAACGGCGCAACATCCAACGCCGAACGCGCCGCCACCACATCGGCAGACTCCGCCGCCGACACCGCCACCGGCAACAACTCCCACGACGACGACAACACCGCCACACACGCCAACACCGCCAACCACCGACGCCGAGCGAGCATCACAACCCCCTGGTCACGGTCGAGCGCCACCGCTCGCCGACAGTCCATCGACCGGAACTCAACCGACCTTTAGCGCTCGATTCCGGTATCAAACATCACGAGGCGCGACGTAGTACAACGAAACGTATAGACAGGTGCAACGCGACCGCTCGCGCGTGAGGGCCCGAGCCCTCTCCCACTCGTCTCAGCGCTGGTCGAGGTACTTGGTGGCCAGTTCTCTTGGGGCGCAGGCCAGCCAGCCGTCGATGATTGCTTCCTCCAACGCCTCAAGGCTGACCGCACCCAACTCGATCAGCACGGCCGCGTAGCCATCGAAGTGGGGAATGGTGAAGATGCCTGGGGTGCCGGCGGCCAAGACCGCTTCCTTGTCGTCGAGGTCGTCGACTCGCACGGCCAGGATCGGCTCGGGCGGTGGCGTCTCGTCCCCGAATCGGCGTAGATCGGCCTTGCTGAACGGACGCTCCCACGCGAACGCCTTCCCCCCAACCGACCACACCCGATGGTCGTACCGGACTCCATCGGACACCTCGGGCAGTCCCGATACCAACCGAGCCGCGTCCTCGACTGTTGCCACCCGCTCGACCGTACCCGCGGTGGCGACCCGGCTGACGTGCGAGGATCGTCGTCGACCCGACGCCGGACTCCAGGAGATGGCCCCGTGAAGCGATGGTTGCCGTTGGTCGCGTTGGGGACCGCCCAGTTCGTGATGGTGTTGGACCAGTCGGTCATGAACGTGTCGATCAGCCAGCTCGTCGCCGACTTCGACACCACCGTCACCGTCATCCAGAGCGTGATCACCCTCTACTGCCTGGTCATGGCCATGCTCATGCTCACCGGCGGCAAGATCGGCGACATCATCGGCCGGCGCCGGGCGTTCGTCATCGGCCTGGTCATCTACGGCTGTGGCTCGGCCCTCACCGCCCTGGCCCCCACCGTGTTGGTGCTCACCCTCGGCTGGTCGGTCCTCGAAGGCATCGGCGCAGCCCTGGTGTTGCCGGCCATGGCCGCCCTGATCGCCGGTAACTACCAGGGAGCCGACCGCAAGATCGCCTACGCGGTCTTGGGCGGTGTCGCCGGGGCCGGCATCGCCGTGGGCCCGATCCTCGGGGGCTGGGCCACGACCGAATTGAGCTGGCGGGTGGTCTTCGCCGGCGAGGTCGTGCTGGTGGCCTTCATTCTCGCCATGTCTGGCTTCGTGGTCGATGCCGTTCGGCCAGGCCGGGCCCCCCACCTCGACCTGGTGGGGGCAGTCCTCTCCGCCGCTGGACTCGGCGCCTTCGTGCTCGGCATTCTCCAGTCGAGCACCTGGGGCCTCATCGTCCCCAAGGACTCACCGATCGAACCCTTCGGCTTCTCGCTCAGCCTGTTCGTCGTCAGTGGCGGCGTCGTGTTGCTGTGGTGCTTCTTCAAGTGGCAACGCCACCGCGAGGCGACCGACCGCGACCCCCTCGTGCACCTCGACCTGCTCAAGATCGCGTCGCTTCGGTCGGGTCTGATCGGCTTGCTGAGTCAGAACCTGATCCTGATGGGCGTCTTCTTCGTGGTGCCCCTCTATCTCCAACTCGTCGTCGGCCTCAACGCGCTCGACACCGGCATTCGCATGTTGCCGGTGTCGGTCACCATGTTCGTGGCCTCCGCTGTCGGGTCTCGGCTCTCGAGCCGCTTCCCGGTGCGCTCAATCGTGCGGGCCGGGCTCTGGACCATCCTGGTCGCCATCATCGGCCTGCTCATCGCCGTGCGACCCGACCTGGCGGGCGTGGCCTTCGGCGTCTCCATGGCGGTGCTCGGCGTGGGGATGGGGTTGATGGTGTCCCAACTCGGCAACGTCGTGCAGTCCTCGGTCACCGCGTCGGGTCGAGGTGAAGCCGGGGGGCTCCAGTACACGGGCCAGCAGCTCGGGTCATCCCTCGGCGTGGCTCTGGTTGGGGCCATCGTGCTGGCCGGACTCACCAGTGCGTTCATCGCCACGGTCGAAGGCGACGACCGCATCGACGACGACGTCGCGGCCCAGGTCACGGCGGCGGCCGAACCCGGGGTCGACTTCGTCACCAGCGACCAGGCCACGACCGTGCTCGAGGAAGCCGGCCTCGACGAGGCCACCACGACGGCCATCGTCGAGGACTACGAACACGCTCAGCTCCGGGCGCTCAAGTCCGGACTACTCGCCACCGCCTTCTTGGCCCTGCTCTCGTTGGCCTTCACCGGCGACCTCCCCAGGAAGGTGCCGGCCGACGAAGACGACGACTCGCTGATCGACGCCCCGGCGCCGGCAACAGGCTGAGCGAACCTCACACGCTCGACGGCCAGTGCTCGACGTCGAGCCCGGACATCGGAAAGTCGTCGACGTTCGCTGTCGCCAGGGCCGCGCTGATGCCGAACGCGGCCGCCGCGATGAGGCAATCAGCCTGGTGGAGTGTCACGCCCTCCTGAGCGAACTCCCGCCGCCAGGTCCCGGCTCGAATGCCCTCGGCCACCCCGAGCGGGGCAATCCGCAGGCCGTTGAACAGACGGCGAACCAAGGGCTCCTCGACTGCTCGCACACCGCGCCAGATCTCCTCCACCGAGATGGCGCACACCCAGGGCTCGGTCCCCGTCCGGCGCAAGGCAGCAACTCTGGCCGCGGCAGGTCGCCCTCGGAGGGCGTCGATGAGCACCGTCGAGTCGAGGAGTAGACGGGCCACCTCAGCCGGCCCGGCGCCCGTCGTGATGACGCTGGTCTCTCACCCACCCGGCCGGGTCGTCGTCCCACTCGTGGGTGGAGTCGGCCAGCGCCCCGAGGGACGCCTCGATGTCGTCCCAGCGCCGCTCGTCATCGATGCCGCGACGGATGAGCTCGGCGATGAAGGCACTCCGACGCCGAGGACCGACGCGTCGGTCGAGCTCGGCCACCAGATCGTCCGACAACGCAATGTGTACACGCATGTGCCAAGGTTAGCCCACAGGTGGCGACATACGATTCGGGGTTCATGAATGAAGCGCGGCGTTGGACCTTCTTGACCAACCACGCCCACGTGCTGCTCTGCATTGCCGCCGACCCGGGCATCCGGGGTCGTGACATCGCTCAGCGAGTCGGCATCACCGAGCGGTCGGCCCAGAGCATCGTGGCCGACCTGGTCGACGCCGGCTACCTCACCCGCGAAAAGGTGGGCCGGCGCAACCACTACGAGGTCCACGCCGGCCGACCCCTCCGACACCCCGTCGAGCATGACCACCAAGTGGCCGAGTTGCTTCGCCTGGTCGACCCCGCACCCGAGGACGGGGTTACTCCGCGCTGAGCCCTCGGTCCTGTTCGCGGGCGACCTCGGCCAGCTCGGCCGCGTAGGTCGCCAGTCGGCCCCGTAGGTCGGGGTCGGCAGTGGCGGCGATGCGGGCGGCCAGGAGTCCGGCGTTGCGGGCGTTGCCGATGCCCACCGTGGCCACCGGCACCCCAGCGGGCATCTGCACGATCGACAGGAGCGAGTCGAGTCCGTCGAGCTGGCGCAGCGGCACCGGGACGCCGATCACCGGCAGGGTCGTCAGCGACGCCACCATGCCCGGAAGGTGGGCCGCCCCACCCGCTCCGGCCACGATCGCCACCAGACCCCGGTCGGCCGCGGTAGAGGCGTACTCGACCATGTCGAGCGGCGTGCGATGGGCCGACACCACCCGCACCTCGTAGGCCACGCCGAGTTCGTCGAGGACCTCGGCGGCCGGCGCCATGGTGGCCTGGTCGGACGCGCTGCCCATGATGATGCCGATCATTGGGCCACCGATCCGGGCCCGGCGGCGAGTGCGGCCAACGCCTGGCCAGCCACCGCCCGAGCCTCGTCGAGGTCGGCCGCCGTGACGGTGATGTGGCCCAACTTGCGACTGGGGCGGGACGACTTGGCGTAGTGGTGCACGTGGGCTCCAGGGACGGCGAGGGCTCGGGGCAGATGGTCGAACGGGTCACTGCCGTCAGGGGGACCGACGACGTTGCGCATACATGCTGCCCCCGCTCGCAGCTCGGTGCTGCCCAACGGCCAACCCAGGACGGCCCGGAGGTGATTCTCGAACTGCGAGGTCGAGCAGGCCTCGATGGTGAGGTGCCCAGAGTTGTGGGGCCGAACCGCCAACTCGTTGAGCAACACGCGACGGCCGCCGGGCGCCGAGTCGTCGTCCACCACGAAGAGCTCCACGGCCATGGCGCCCACCAACCCCACTGACTCGGCGATGGTCACGGCCAAGGCGCGAGCCTCTCGAGCCACCTCGTCGGGGACCGTCGCTGGGGTGAACGCCTCGCTGCACTGGCCGTTCAGTTGGATCGTCTCGAACGGCGGGTAGGCCACCACCTCGGGCGCTCGGCCCTGATCGGAATCACCGCTCGAGCGCACCACCATGACCGCCAGTTCGTGCGAGAACGCGAGGAGCGGCTCGACCAGCAGAGGCCGCTGGGCCGCCGCAATCACCGCGCCCACCTCGTCGGGGTCGGCTGCGGTCCACACGCCGCGGCCGTCGTAGCCGCCCGAGGGGGCCTTGAGCACGATCGGCCACCCATGGTCGGCCGCAAACGCGTCGATGGCGACCGGATCGGCGCTCAGCAACCACGGGGCAACGGGGACGCCGAGGGGACCGAGGACTGAGCGGGCCACGGCCTTGTCCTGGCCCAGACGGGCGACGGAGCCACCGGGCGCCACCCGATGGCCCAAGGCCACCAGCCGATCCAAGAACTCGGCCGGTGTCAGCTCGTGTTCGATGGTGACCACGTCGACCCGTTCGGCCAAGGCCACGACGTCGTCGAAGGAGTCGGGCCGGCCCGAGAGGTGCCCGGCGCCGGCCAGCAGGGCGGGGGCATCGTCATCGGGGCACAGGACCACGATGCGAACCCCGAGGGAGACGGCGGCCTGATGGGTCATGCGGGCCAGCTGGCCACCGCCGATGATGCCGACGACGGGCGCGGTCATGGTCGAGCCTGGTCGGGGGCCGACACGAGACGGCGGGGCTGCCACCCCTGCGCGGTCCGCTTCATCCACGGCGCCGCCGGGTCGGGGCGAGCCACCAGGTGAATCCACTCGTGCGCCACGAGTCGTTGTAGCACTTCGGAGTCGGCCAGGGCTGCGTCGATGTGGGCGCATGACCCTTGGACCACGGTCATCAGTCGCACCGGTTCGTGCAACAGCGTGTCGCCGGCCCGGACCGACTGGATGGCCAGGCCGCGACGCAGATCGCCTCCCGGCCCGCTGAGCACCCCCACATCACCCACCACGTTGTGGACCGCCTTCGACCCGGCCCCGAAGATCTCCGGGTCGGTGGTGGAGAAGTAGTACTGGGCGTTGATCCACTGAGCCACGACGAGGGGGGCGGTCAAGATGCCGGCCAGGACCGAGCCGTCGGGATCGGTGCTCGCTTCATAGGAGTGCAGGAAGACGCGCCGGCCGAGGTCGAGCCCAGCGGTCATGGTCCGGGGCCCCACCACGAAGGCCATGTTGCCGGCCAGAGCCAGCTCGGCCACTGGTTCGGCCCAGTCCCGGCCTCGCCGACGGACCGCTCGTACCTGGTCATTCGACGAGCCGATCCCGGGCAGCGACCTGGCCCGATCGGCGGCGGCAGCCCGTCCCGCGGTGGTCAAGTCGGATCGCAGACGGTCGAGCGCACCGCGGAACGAGGTGGGCACGAGGTGCTGGTCGAGCACCTCGACGATGTCGGTGGCAGTGTCGTGCTCGACCGCGACGAACCAGGTGGAATCGGGCACCACCACGTCCCGCTCGGCCAGGCACGCCCGTACCGCCGGGTCGTTGCCCATAGCCGCGACAGCTCGAGCGTTGGGCCCGCCACCGTTGCCGCCACAGGCCCCGCAGGTCAGCCCCGACTCGAAGGGGTTGTTGTCGACCGTGGAGGTGTGCCCGCACAGCACCACCAGGGTCGCCGGAGGACGGGGTCGGCCGCGGTGGTCATCGACCAGACCGAGACGCAGGACGCCGAGGACGACCTCGGCCTGGTCCTCGATGGCGAGGTGGGTGCGGTCGTACTCGGTGAGCGCGGCCGATCGTCGACCGGCGGGAAGGCGATCGGTGATCCACGCCGTCAGCCTGGGCGCCCCGGTGCGAGCCGCGGCCACTGGTGCGGCCACCCAACCGGCTGCTTCGGCCAAGGCCAGCGGGGCGATGGGGTGGTACTTGGCCGCCCGCCAGCCGTCATCGATCGCCGCGGCCGTGCGCAGCCGGGCCAACTCCCGATCGGCCCGGCGGGTGGCCTCGGCCCCCTCGGCTGGTTGCTCGATCAGCTGCGTCGTCGACGAGACCAGTACGGGGAACTGGTCGGTCGCTCCGGGTCCGTCGATCGACGCCCCGAGCGACGCGAACCGCGCGGCCAGGCCGAAGAAGCCGGCGTAGCCGAACGTCTCATAGGGCCCAACCGCTTCGAGCTGACGGCGCAACCCCTCCGAGCGCACGTCGATGCAGCAGACCACCTGCGCCAGCGGCGCCGCCGGGTTGCGCGCGACCTCGGAGCCCTCGGCAATGGCGGCCAGTAGTTCGTCGTGCACCACCCGCTCGTAGGCGTCGTGCCACACCGCCGCTGCTTCGGTGCCGGTCGACGGGGATGCGGGAGCAGGCGGAATAGATGCCCCAAGGGTCGGCGCCGACACCCGGGTCAGCAGGTCGGCCTCGAGGGTGATGCAGGCGGCCAGGTGGCCGAGCACGGTGTCGGGCTGGTGGTCGTCGCGCCAACGCAGATGAGCGGCCCAGCCGGGGAGGGCGGCGACATGGCGTTCGAGATAGGCCCGCTGGTCGGGAGGACCCACCCCCAGCCGATCGAGGGCGGCCCCGAGCGCGGCCGCCGGATCGGACGGCCAGGTCGAACGGTGCTCGTGACGCCACCCGTCCCAATAGGCGTCGGCGTCAGGCGCGGTCGACCACCGGGCGCACCAGTCCGAGATACGCGAGTCGATCTCGGCCCGGAGACCGGAGCCGTGGGCGTGGTCGTGCTGTTCGGCCAACGTCACGGCCCTATCCCGGGGCGCCGGCTCGGGCGACCGATCGTCGGCCAACAGTTGGTCGACCCGTCGGCTGACCTCGTCGGGCCTGATATCGGGGTAGCGGTGATGCCACGCCGCTTCCAGGGCTTCGATGGTGATGCGCCCGGCGGCCAACGCGGCGCGGTAGTCAGCCAGGGTGAGGCGGCCTCGCGAACCGAACAGCGCAGCCGCGTCACTGATCGCGTCGTCGAACGGTCGATCCTCGAACCCAGCGAGGGGGTTCACCGCGATCGTCGACGAGAGCGGCCACTGGGGTGCGACCACGGTGGCGGCCCGAGCCACGTCGGCTCGGATGCAGTCGAGGGAGTCGTCGCTCAACTGAAGGCCGGATCGGGACGGCCGGCTCGACTTGCCCCGTCCCAGGCTCGGGCCATGAGACCGTGGACACCCTGGTGATTCTGGCGAGTTGCGGCCACCGACAGCAGGGCGCCGAACACTGGGATCAGCCAGAGGGCCGACAGCACCGGTTCGACCTCCGCCAGCTGTGGGAGCAGCGCGTCCTTGAGGGCCACAGTGGCTGCGGAGTACCCACCAGCCAGCGCCGTGGTGGCAATGACGACTCCGGCGGCTCCGACGATTCGAACCGTCCGGGCCAGCGCGGCGCGCGCCGCCACTCCGCCGGCAACCGCGGCGAGCAGCAGGGGCACGACCAGTTCGGCCGTGAACGATCCCCCTGCAGCAACGGCGCCGACGACGATTGCCGCGGCTGGGGCGCCGTAGGCGACACCGACGACCACCCGCCGATGGTTGGGGCCCACGGGGGCAGGGCTGCGACGCGAACGGGTCAGGGCCCGCACGCTCGTCCCCGAACCGAGGAACAGCGTGCCCTTGTAGAAGCCGTGGGCTACCAGGTGCAGGCCCGCGGCCAGGGGCAAACCCAGACCGCAGAGCAGCATGGTGAAGCCCATCTGGGCGATGGTCGACCACGCCAAACGGCCCTTGACGTCGGGGCGGGTCAGCATCACGGCCTCGGCGAACACGCACGTCAGCGCCCCGACCAGGGCGGCGGCGACGGCAACGGCCAGAAGCCCACCGATCTCGGGGCTGAGCTTGATCAACAAGACGGCCCCTCCGTTGACCACGCCCGCGTGCAAGAGAGCAGATGAGGGCGTGGGGGCGCCGAGGCTGGCCGGCAGCCACCGATAGAACGGCCCCGAGCCCGAGCGGCTGGCCGCGGCGGTCACGACCAACAGGCCGGCGAGCACGGGGGCCCGATCGGCCCACAGCAGCGCCACCGCGCCGACCAGGGCCAGGTCTCCCACCAGGAACGCCCGACGAGCTCGATCCGACCGGGCCTGGCGACCATCCGGTGGGCCGGTGCGCAGGACGGCGACGGTCAAGAGGCTGGTGAGCACCCAGGCGACGGCCAGCACCGCCAGGTTGTCGGCGATGGCCACCAGCGAGGCAGTGGTGACCAGCAGCGAGGCGGACACGAGGAAGCGGCGTTGGTAGGGCTCGTGGCGCAGGTTGCGCCCGGCGTAGCCCACGACCACGGCGCCCATTCCCGTGGTCAACACCAGCACCAGTGCTCCTATCCCCTCGACCGTCACGAGCGGCAGGCTGGCCGAGCTCTCGGCCAGCGACCAGCCCGCCAGCCCGATGGCGATCACCGCCCCGACCCCCAGGATGCGCTCGGCGTAACGGGGCACGAGCGCGGCTGCTGGACCCGACAGCAGGGTCAGACCGAGAGCCACCGACAACATGCCCGACACAATACCGGTATTCCACTTCGTATGTCTACGATGGGCCGGGTCCGCTTCGCACCGCGGGGCCCTGCTCTCCTACCCCCCCGGCGACCCAGGACCTAGGCTCAATACGATCCCCGTGCGGCGCGACGAATCCGGCCGGCCAGCTCGTTGTCTCCCAGGAGTGACCCCGTGAGTGGCTTATTGCCTCAGCTCGCGCTGGTGGCGTTGCTGATCATGCTGAACGCGGCGTTCGCCGGCACCGAGTTGGCGCTGGTGACCCTGCGCGAAGGCCAGTTGCAGCGGCTCGAACAGCGGTCGGCCACCGGCGCCGTCCTGGCCCGTCTGGCTCGGGAGCCGAACCGTTACCTGGCCACGATCCAGATCGGGATCACCCTGGCCGGATTCCTGGCCTCGGCCGCGGCCGCGGTGTCATTGGCCGCGCCACTCGAAGCGCCGCTCTCGTTCCTGGGCGGTGCCGCCGAGCCGGTCGCGATCGTCATCGTGACCCTGCTACTCGCCTACGTGACCCTGGTTCTCGGCGAGCTCGCTCCGAAGCGGGTGGCGATGCAGCGGGCCGAGAAGTGGGGCCTCCTCGCGGCCAGGCCGTTGGCGGTGATGTCGACACTCACCCGACCCGTGGTCTGGATGCTCTCGCATTCGACCAACCTCGCCGTTCGCCTCATGGGTGGCGACCCCTCGCTCCAACGCGAGGAGATCACCGAAGAAGAGCTGCGGGACATGGTCGCCGCCCAACGCACCTTCACCGACAAGCAACGCAAGATCATCCAGGGCGCCTTCGAGATCTCCGAGCGAACCCTGCACGAGGTGCTCCGCCCGCGCCGCGACGTCTTCGTCCTGAGCGCGGACCTTCCCGCCGGCGACGCACTCCGGCAGCTCGCCGCATCGGGCCACTCCCGCGCCCCCGTCGGTGAGCACGGTTCCCTCGACGACGTCGCCGGCATCGTCCACCTCCGTGACCTGCTCGCCGGCGGTGACCACGTCGTCCGGGAACTGGTCGTCGAGCTTCTCGCCTTCCCCGAGACCGTCGGCGCACTCGACGCGCTGCACGAGATGCAGGCCCGCCACGTGCAGATGGCGGTTGTCGTCGACGAGCACGGCTCGACCACTGGCATCGTCACGGTCGAAGACTTGATGGAAGAACTCGTGGGCGAGATCTACGACGAGACCGACCGAGATGTCGTCTCCGTTCGACACCTCCCTGACGGCTCGCTCGTCGTCCCCGGCGGTTTTCCGGTCCACGACTTACCCGACATCGGCGTCTACGACGTGCCCGACGGCTCGTACGCCACCGTCGCCGGCCTGGTGCTCGACCGCCTGGGCCGGATCCCGGACCGCACCGGCGACCATGTGACCATCGTCGACTGGCAGCTGGAGATCACGGGCGTCGATCACCACGCCATCACCGAGGTCCGATTCATCCCCCTACCCACTGGGCCCGACACCGATCAGGCGCCCGCCACAGCGATCCATCGCGACCAAGAACACTGACCCCATACCGACCGAGGGCGGGCAGACGTGAGCGACCAGCAACCAAACGGCTCCGAACGACGTCACTGGCTGCGACCTCCCGGGCTCGACCCCGGAGTCCCCCACCACCCGGCCGTCATCAGGCATGCCAAGGCCCGGGCCGAGAACGGCCAGCTTCGGCTGGCCGACCGGATCACCGCCGTCGCCGGTTCGATGCAGTTCGTCTACGTCCACGTCGCCTTCTTTGCGCTGTGGATGCTGGTGCTCGAAGACAACCCGTGGCCGACCTTGACGTTGACCGTGTCGCTCGAGGCGATCTTCCTGTCGACCTTCGTGCTCATCAGCCAGAACCGCCAGGCCGCGTTCCAGCAGGCCAAGGCCGACCACGACTACCAGCACGTGAACCAACTGCTGGAGGAGAACACCGCGCTGACCCGGACCACCCACGAGCTGGCCGAGGCGGTTCGGGGCCGACTGCTCGACGAATCAACCCCGGCCGAACCAGGCGACGACCCGGTCCAGCCCGGTCCCGGTGGGCCAGCTCAGCGCCACGACCCGACGGGCGAGCCGTCCTAACCGAAAGCGCTCTCGGTCAAGAGTCGGATGTCGGAACGACTCCCGAGCGAATGAGCCCCTCAACCTCGGCGACACGCTCGCCGCTCGCCCGCCAGCCCACGACTCTCCAGGTCGCTATCGACCCGTCGTCCGCTCGGGCTTCGACAATCCATGGCCGCCTGAACACGACTCGGGTCAGAGCACCGAGCAAGGCGACGATGACGATCAGCGCGAGGTCGATCACGGCGACCAAGAGTGGTATGCCAACGAACACGGCGGCCAGCACCACGACGATGAAGATCGTGACCGCGACGCCTTCTCCGATGATCAAGAGGCATCCGAATGGGTCGTTGTCGCCAAGCTCCTTGGTTCGACCGAAGGTCTCGCGAAAGCGCCGGTGAAACCGTGCCCATGGCGTCTCGATGCCAAGCCGGGGAACCCAACGGCGCCGTACCACCCACGCTCGGCCATCAGGAGACCGAACGACGCCACCCACCCCGAGATCATGCCCCACCAGGGCTGCACGCCCCAGATAGGAGCCCACTCTTGACTGACGAACCAAGACGCACCCCGCTGCGACTGCATCACCAGCCGAGCGAGGACGACAGCCTCGAGTGGGCCTGGCTCGAAGCTGCCCTCGGGGCTGCAGGCACCTATTGGGTGGTGGCACCGTCGGACGGCCAGCCCCATCCTCGGCCAGTGTGGGGCGCGTGGCACCAACGAGTGCTGTTCTTGAGCCTCGGCAGTCCGGCGCTCAGGAGGGCACTGGTGCCTGGGGCACCGGCGACGGTGCACCTCGACAGCGGGACCGACGTAGTCATCGTCGAAGGAGTCGTCAGCCCGCTTCCCAGTTCGGCCTCCGGCGTCGACGCCTACAACGAGAAGTACGACTGGGACTACGACGTCGAGCGCTACGGACCGCTGACCGTTGTTGCCCCTACCACGGTCATGGCCTGGCGAGCGAAGGGCGTGGCCGGGCGTGACGGCTTCGGGTCAACCGGCCGCTGGACGTTCACTCCCTGAGCGTCCCCGTCGAGGGTTCGTGTCCACCTGAAGGAGCGGCTGACTCAACAGCTCCGCCTGGTGACGCCAGCGCGCTCGGAGGGATTCGAACCCCCAACCTTCTGATCCGTAGTCAGATGCTCTATCCGTTGATCTACCGGCGCGAGTACTTCTGACCAGCATCTTAGTGGCCGTCCCCCTGGGGATCAGAGGGTCTTCCCCCAGATTTCCCCCACGACGCCCGTTGCGTTCTTGCCGTCGCCGATGCGCAATGCCACAGAAGATGAGGAAGGACCAGGACCAGCACCAACGTGAGGTGCTCGAGTTCGACCACGGCGTCGCCGCGTACCCGCCGGGTGAGTCCGGCGGGTACTGGCGGATCCGTTGGGAGGAATCTCGCCGCCGGCGAGACACCACGGCGAAGTCGCGCTCAGCCGCGATCGCCAAGGCCACGGACATCGTGGAGCGCCTCGCGCGCAGCACGCCCACGGAGCTCGGCCGGGCTCGAGGCGCCGACCTCGTTGCCCACTATCTCGACCCGCAGCGACGACCGCCACGCGTTAATCAGTGGTCGGAGAAGCATCGCGACGACCAGACGCGCTACTGCGAGCTCTACGTGAACCCGGTCATCGGTGGTGTTCCGTGCCGGGACCTCAGCCGCACGGACTTCCAGACGATCATCGACCAGGCTCGTACGGCTTCAGTCGCGCAGCATCTGCGGAGGTGCCTCACCGGACTCGTCGGAGCCGGGCTCGAAGAGGGCTATCTCCTCGTCCGGCAAGACGTGCTGCGAGGGGTGCGGTGGCAGGGCGAGCTCGTCGCGCCTGCCGAGTCGGCGGACCAGGGGGTGACCCAGGAGGAGATCCTCTCTCGGCACCGTACTCCCGAAAGTTTGATCGCGCTACCCGCCCCCGCGCGGCCTGCGCTCGCCGCCGTCCGAGCTACGGCCTGGCGCCCTGAGCGACCATCAGGCTGCCGGCGAATGGACTCGGCCCGGCGTCGCCTCAATCCGACTGGATGTGGTTGCGTGGGGCGATGGGCGACGACGACATCCTCGAGCTGAGCGACGATGAGCTGCTGGCGCTGCCTCGTCCACCGTGCCCTCGTTGCGGACGGTACGGCACGGTCGTTCCGCGCATCTACGGGATGCCGGCCAGCGATGACCCACTGATCCAGCGCGTCCAGCGCGAGGAGGTCGACGTGGAGTTCGCCGGCTGTGTCATCCCGCTCGAGCCTGTCCCCGTCTGGCGTTGTCGGCACTGTGACGCGCTTGTAGCCCAGGACGGGGCACTGATCGAGCAGCCCGAGTTCGACTAACACACTTCGAGCGAGTGGCTCGCTCGCCAACCCATCCGGGGGACGTGAGCGCGAGACTTCAACCGATACCACTTCGCGGGCCGGCGCGGCTCGCCCATCCGCTGAGGTCCACCGCCATGCCAACGAGCTTCAGCGCTGACCCGTCGACGCTGCGAGAGTTGATCCTTCAGCCCGGCCAGGGTTTCTACGTGCCGGTGTACCAGCGTGACTTCACCTGGGGTGATGCCGAGATCAACCGCCTCTTCGAGGATTTGGATCACGGGATCACTCGTGCGGCGAGCGGGCAGACCCCATCGACGTTCCTCGGTTCGGTCATCTTGGTCAGCGACAGGAACAGTGTGTTTCCGAAGCACGTGGACGCACTTCCGACCACGGTCCTCCATGTCGTTGACGGCCAGCAGCGGCTGACGACCCTCCTCATCATCTTTGCAGTGCTGTCCCGATTCCTTTCAGAGGAGATGTTGTTCCTCGAGGCGGAGATCGCCGCAGGGTCGACTTCGAGCCTCGACGCGTGGATGCTCAACATGGTCGGCGAACGGCGTGAGGAACTCTTGAACGCCATCGCCATCACGACGTACTCAGGCGTCGGTGGCTACAACATGAAACCGAGGCTCATCCGGCAGACGGAAGACGTGTGGGGAAACAACGCGACACTCGCCAGGTACGACAGCGATATCGCGTGGTTCCTCATGGAGACCACAAAGTTGCGGCCTGCGGGGAACTCACATCTGGCGGTGGCGCCGCCAAACACTCGGCCGCACCTCGAGCGGGTTGTTCGGCTTGTTGCGGACCACATCAACGACATCGCTGCCGGCGAGAGCGATTGCGATGTACTCAACGAGCTTCGGTTCCTGTCCGATGTCGGAATGGCGAACTCGCTGATCGCATCCGCATCCGACCCGATCGTCGACCCACAGGCACTCGACGACCACCGCAAGGCTGCTGCTCGCTTGCTCGTCCTCGCGTCCTTCCTACTCAACGGTGTGCTCGTGATCGACGTCAAGGCGCCAGACGAGGACTACGCCTTCGCTCTCTTCGAGCCACTCAACACAACGGGCCAACTGCTCACTGCCCTTGAGACCCTCAAGCCGCTCATCGTCCTCAGTGAGGGAGGCATCAGCACCTACAGCACCTCTCCGTCGGCAGCGAGCTTCAATCGCGTCGAGACCTACTTCCCCTCGTCGATGCGGGCGGACGATCGCGCTAAGGCCTCAGCCGAGCTCCTAACAACTTTCGCCCTCGCTGAGACTGGGCGTCGGTTGCCTCGCACCCTCCTCGACCAGCGGCAGTACTTGCGGTCGGAGTTCCAAAGTGTCTGCCCTCCGGTCGGCTCGATCGCTGCGAGTCGAGAGTTCGTTGGGCACCTCGCGGACACGGCGACCTTTGTCGCCGAGGTGTGGGGGCAATCGGATCCGCCCTACATGACGGGCGCGTCCGACCTGCACCGGCTGTGTCTGGACGTGCTACGGGCCACGAACCACACGATCGTGACCGCAGTGCTGGCGCGCTTTTATGCCGAGTGGGCAAAGCAGCCATCGGCGCCGCGCAAGGCCGAGTTCATGAGCGTGCTCGAGGGCGTCACGGCGTTCTGGACGCTCTGGCGAACCTCTCGAGCGACCACGAAGGGTATCGATGACGCCCACCGCAAGCTGATGGCCGTAGGTCATCTGCCCACGGGCCTTCCGCCGCTCGCGTGGCGTCCCGCGACACCCGCCGCATTACCGACAGCCGCTCAGGTGCGCGCCGCGCTTCGCAACATCCTGTCAACGCGGGGCAACATCCAGGCCCCTGCAGATTGGGTGGCCAAGGTCACGGTTCAGCCGCTCTATCAAACGAGTCGTCAGCTCGCGAAGCTCGTTCTATTGGCTGCTCACGAGGATCGCATCGGTGACGCGGCAAACCCTGGCCTCGTGAAGCGCGGCGTCGCCGGCACCTTCGCATCGCTTACACCGGCGGCATGGCGTGCGCATTACTCCGTCGAACACATCGCTCCTCAAACACTCGCAGCCGGCGATACCTCCTATGAGCAAGCGATCTACGACCAGGGACTGATCGACCGACTGGGCAACCTCACGCTGATGCCTGTGGACCTCAACACGCTGGTCGGAAACAAGACGTGGCCGTTCAAGCGTGGCATCTACGACGTGCTGTCGATGACAGACCCAGTCGCTCGCGTAGCTCAAATGCAGCAGCAGCTGAATGGGTTCGCCCAAACGACCAAGGATGTCCTTGAGTCCGCTCAGTACCTCCCGTTCTGCGAGTTCATTCCCGCTCAAACAGCGACGACTCTTACTTCCGCGTTCCTTGTTCAGCGAGGCCAACGTCTGGCCGAACTTGCAGTCGACAAGCTGTGGCCAATGTTGGCGTAGACCAAGTCTTCGGCCCGGTCCGGCGGGCTTGACCAGCTCAAGGCGCTAGTTGGGTGGGTACAGGACCCGCCACATCGGGTCGGTCGGGGTCACGCCGTGGTACCCCATGAAGCCCGGGCTCTCGAGCTGCTCACGGATGGCGTCCAGCGCAAGCCGGTCGGCGACCCAGCCGAGCTCCACGCGATCGACGGGCACTTCTGCTGCCAGCGCTGATACCCCATTCAGCGCGCCGAACAGAGCCCCGGCGAAGGTGGCTGCGCCAGCGCCGTACGACCTAGCGGTCTTCAGGATCGCGGGAAGCCCACCTCCCGCCGCGACTGTTCGCGCTGCGATGACAAGGCTGTGGGCAGCGCTCGCCGGAGGTGAGTCGTCCAGTCCATCCAGAAGCTGCCGAACGCCGTCGCTGTCAGCGACGGACCGAGCGCTCGTGCGGGCTGCCTCCACGCTGTCCGCCTTGAGCGCGGAAGCGAGAAGCAGTGCGCCGGCTGCAGCCGCTTCCCACGCCGCCGGATGGCCATGCGTTGTCGCGGCGAGCTCCCGGGCGACGCTCGCAAGATCCGGGCCACAGCGAGCGGCGAAGAGCGCGACCGGCGCCACCCGGGTGAGCGCGTGATGTCCGAAGCTGTTGCCGAGCGGCTCATCCATCGACGCCTGGCGGGTCTGCAGGGCCGTCACGGTTGCGGGCGCAGAACCTCGGCGGACCTTCAGAGTCGCCACATCGGCGAGCCACCCGCCGGGACGGTCATCGGGTTCGAAGTCCACCGGATCCAGGCCTTGACCTTGCGCCCAGCGGCCCCAGGACCGCCACGCGATGTTGACCGGTGATCCGATTCCCTTGTCGTCGAAGCGGATGAGGCCACGGATGAATCCTTCGACCGTGAAGCACGCCAACTGACCGAGACACGATCCGTGGACGATCCCTTCGTCGGTTGCGAGCAGCTCACCGGATGCGTCACCGATCAGAAGTCCGAGCAACAGCCCGCGAGCCCGATCCTCCTGCGGAACCATGTCCCGGAGGCGCTCGCTCGCAGGACCGGGCTCCTCCTCTCGCGGTCTCGGCTCCAACGAAGGCGGACTCACGGAGCGAGCTCCTCGACAGACAGGGCCTCCGACGCCGAGTGGTCGAGCCACTCGCGCAGGGCGAGGGTCGCCTCCACGTCGTTGCGGTTGTACGTCAACAGCCAACTCCGCGCAGCCTCCTCGGCAGCACCGGTCTCAGACCCGACGGCGTCGTCATAGCGCAGCATCGACTCGCTGCCGCCAGCGTCCTCCACCTCCCACGCGAAGTCACATAGCGGCGCGACCGTCTTGAGCCCGACGGACGATCCGGTGAGGAGTTGGGCATCGAAGACGCGGAGCAGGTCGACCCACTCCTCCGAGGTGACGAAGGCCTCGACATCGTCCCGCGCGGGACCACCGAGCGCGAGGCGCCTCATCTGCGTATTTTCGGCGGTCGCGTTGTAGCAGTAGGCGCGAACGACGAGCCCGCGTCCTGTGACGCTGTTTCGAAGGTCGACGAACCACTGCCAGAACTCCATGAACAGCTCCACTTCACGAACGGGCGTCATCGGCTCCCACGTGGCGAACGCGCGGTAGCCGGGTTCCACGTCGGCACGGCCACAGCGGTCCGTCACGAGAGCGCCAGAGGTAGACGCCGTCCTCGACGTTCTCCATGTCGATGTCGACCTCGACGTCGCCTCTCGGTACCGACACGGTGTCGACCCCGCGCTTTCGGTACACCGCGTCGCTGCCGAGGGCAGCGCGCGCCCGATCGATCTGGTCGGGGAGGCCGGTCATCCCGACGTCGGAGTACGCCGCCGTTCGCGGACAGAGCGCCGCGGCGTCTGCGACGGTTCGGATGCCGAGGTCGCCGAGACGCGCGATCTGCGCTCGCTTCCTCTCGCCGATGACGGTACCCACGAGCGTGTCTCCATCGAGGGTGCCGACGGCCTCCAGCAGCGGTCGGAGATCGACGCCCGCCGCCACGAGCAGCGCCGTGCGGTGATCCAAGCGCGCGAGGTCCAGACGGTCGTGCACGCCGTGGTCCCGGTGGACGCGCCATGTCCGCCACCCGCTACGCGGCAGCAAGCTGACATCGCCTTGGCCGTCGTGAAGCAGAGGTCCACACACGCCCCACCTTGGGCACTCCGGACATTCGCCGATGCGAACGGGGACGACGAGCGGAGCGACAGAGGGGTCGGCTTGGTGACGCGCAGCCACCGCCATGATGTCGAGTCGGAACGCGAACTCGAAGTCGTAGACGTCCATCGTGGACCGACGCTTCTGCCGCCCTGACGCCGAAGGGGTCAGCCAGATCGGCGCGTCTAGGTCATGCCATGTCACGGTGTTCTCGACGCCGATGATCCCGCCAACGCGTCCGTCGGTTGCAGCGTGCCCCAGCGTCTCGAGCATGCGCTGGTAGTGGGCGAGCTGGAGGAGGTCGCTCTTCCGCTTCCTGGCGACGAGGAGAGGGTCCGCGGTCGCGGACTCGAAGACCAGGTCTTCGAGCGTCGACCGTTGCGATGCCACGCCGTCGGTCGCGGCCTCGAGAGTCAGGTGGTGCTTGATGTCCACCGCTCGGTAGGACGACGTCCCCGGGACGACCACCAAGAGATCCGGCTCGCCCACCCTGCGGCCAACCTCGTCGACTGGCAGCCGGCCACCGATGACGAGACCCGTTCCCGCGGCGATGGCCGCAGCAGTCGCCTGCTCGCGATGCGCCACGTCGCCGGGCTCGACCACCAGCGCCGTTGGATGCATCTGCCGCAGCCGTTCGACGATGCTCGCCTCGAAGTCAAGTCCGCGCCTGAAGCGGCGCTCCAGGACGGCAGATGGCACGAGCGGCTCGCCGGGCTTCAGTACGTCCCACTGTGCTCGCACCGGGCACTGCTTCGCGATGTAACCACCCTGTGGTCGCACACCCGAGACGTCGTACCGATTGGGCACGCCATGAGCGTATGTAGGAATGGATGGACCTCTGTGGCGTCGTTGCTCGGCGATGGCGCGGCAGTCCCAGCTGCACGCGGGCATCCTTGACGCGTGGGCAAGTACGACCGGCTATTCGAGCGGCTATGTAGGTCACCGGAGGAGCCGGTGGAGATGAGCTTCGCTGAGATCGAGGAGCTCGTCGGTCCGCTGCCCAGGTCCGCCACCGTCTACTCGGCCTGGTGGTCGAATGAGTCGTCGTCGGGCCGACACGTTCAATCGCGTGCGTGGATGGAGGCGGGGCGAGAAGTCGTGTCAGTGGATCGCGAGCTACGCCTCGTGCGGTTCTCCCATGCGGAGTGGCGGAGAGGGTCCTAGTGCGGTCGGCGCATGCGGGCTCGGTCTGCTGATGGAGGGTCTCCTCTTTGCCGAGAAGTTCCTTCGAGTGGTGACCGCTGGTGACCACAACTCGACGTACAAGATGGCGACCGCGATCGCCCTCCTGCAAGTCGCCCAAGAGGTCGGCGTCGACGTGGACTCGGCATCGCTGCCCTCTCGGCGTGTCGCCGAAGTCGTGATCGACCTCTATTCCATCCAGCTCGGCGCTCTCGACCGCGCAGAGTCGCTCCGTCAGATGAATCGAGCCGATCAGGGCTCGCGCATCCTCGACGCCGTCCTGAGCCTGGCCGCTGCTCAGCCAAATGCTCGGTCGCGCCGACCGGAGGAATCCGCGCTGTACGAGGATGCGGTGCGCGAGGTCGAGGACGCGCTTCTCGCGTACCCCCTTCGCCTGCTTCAGCCGCCCGACGACCTCTTCCTCTATTCCGTGCCGTTCCCAGCGAAGCGGTCGCGCGCAGCGTTCGGTCCGGACTATGGCGGCGAACTCCGTCTGGTCGATGGCGTCCTCGAGCTCCTTCAGCGCTCAGGGCCGTTGCTGCGACCGCTCATCGAAACTGCATGGACCGAGAAGGTCGCGCGATACAACGGCGTAGACCTCGATGAGTCGAGGCTCCGCAGGCAGCTCTTCGGGTACGAGCGGGCATCGTGGCCAGTGCGGCTGCGGGCCGAGTTGGAGCGCATTCAGGATGGCTGCTTCTACTGCGGCCGGGCCTTGCCTCGGAATACGGCGGAGCTCGATGCGCCATCGTCGGTCGCCCGGGCTGCGACCCACATCGATCACGTCGTTCCTTGGTCGCGGAGCATGAACGATGCCGTCGAGAACCTCGTGCTTGCCGATGGTCCGTGCAACCTCCGCAAGAGCGACTACCTCTGCTCGCCGGATCTCGTTGTCCGTTGGATCGAACGGCTTCGGATGAGGCGAACCGAGCTGGCGGACGCTGCACAGGCGGCGGGCTGGACCTCGGCAATGGCGCGCACCATCCGGTCGGCGGTCGTGCAGTACGAGGCGTTCGGCCCTGGGGATCGGGCTCCAGCATGGAACGGCCATGCGATCGAGGTGGTGGAGCTGGCGCCCGGGGCTGCCACCTTGCGCGCCTTCCTCCAGGAGGTGAGCTGACTACTTCTTCTTGCTCGCCTTCGCGGGCGCCGCGCCCGTGTCCAACGGCTCGGGCTCGCGCTCGAACTCGTCGAGCACCGCTTCCGTGAGGTTCCAGAGAGGTCGACCCCGACCGTCCTTCAACATCTCGACGACGCTCGGGACTCCAGCGGCCGCGAAGCCGTTTGCAAGGTCGATGACGCGCCGGGGCTCGGCGACGATGTACGGATCCCCGGTGTGGCCCACGGCGAGTAGCTCGAGCAGCTCGATTCGATCCGGATCAGTGGCCAGAACCACGCCGGTCACGAACGTTCGTGAGGCCGGCCCCTTGAGCTCGACGGTTCTTCCGGCTCGCGCCCCGACGCAGACCCCCAGCATCCAGAGGTCGACGTAGCGATCGAACGGATTGTCGAGCGGGTTCTTCTTCTCGCCGGCGACGGACTGGGTGCGCGAGAAGCGGGTCAGGTCCTCATGGAACTCACTCGGCACCTTCAGGTCCAGTGCCTGGAACGGGTTGTAGCTCACGCCGGCCGCCGGACAAGGCGATCGTTGAGCTCGTCACCCGCGCGCTCGCACACTGAGCAGAACTCACGGTGGCCGCACTGGCAAAGCACGACCCGAAGGTCCGCCGCCGGCGGCTCGTTCGCCAGCATGGTCGGGTAGTGCGCGGTGTTGCTCATCGTCCACACCGCGCCGGCGTACTCATCGAGCAGGTCTTCGACGTCGCGAATCTCGGCCGGCGTAAGGAAGAGCACGAGCTGCGTCGCGTTCTCGGCAGCCGTGCGCAGGATCGCCTGGCGGACGAGCCCGCTCGTCATACCGAGAGGCGTATCGATCACGTTCGGGGCCTCGACTCCACTCACGTTCGTCAAGGCCAGGATGAACGAGAGCGTGATCGCACGCCGCGATGCGCCGTTCAGGTCGCGGTCCGGGTCGAGGCGACGGCCCTGCGGGCCGGTGACGACGATGTCGTAGTCGTCGGTGATCTCGGCCTTCTGAATGATCGCCTTCTGGGCCTGCTCGGTGTTGGCGACGATCATTCCGAGGAAGAGCCGGTTCATCTCCTCGCTGACTTCTCGCATCTTCCCTTGTTGGATCGCCGCGAACGTGAGCGCGAGCACGCCGTGGATGTCTTCGGCTGCCCGCAGATTCGCTCGCAGCCGTGCGTACTTCTTCTCCGATCGAAGGAGCTGGTCTCGGCGCTTGGTGAGCTCGGTCCGCTCTCGCTCGACGGTGTGGATCTTGATCTCCGCCTCGCGCTCCGAGCGGATTTGGATCTTGCGCTGCTCCTCAGCGGCTTTCTTCGCCTTGGTGAGGTCGGCCACCGCGGTGTCGGGAAGCCCCTCAAGCTGTCGCTCAAGCTCCTTCGCCCGCTCTTGTGCCGTGCGGAGGGTCTCCTGCGCTCCCGAGACGAGCTGGAACGAGTCGCGCGCGCGCTGCGGCCAGCCGACTGCTTCTTCGACATCGAGCGAAGCCGCGAGCCGCGACGCGAGCACGTTGAGATCGGTGAGGCGGTCGACGATGGCGTCCACCTTCTTGTGCTCGTCGATGAGGTCGCAGACGTGCTTTCGTGTCGGCGTTCCCTTGGCCAAGGACGTCCCACAGACGCATACGCCCTGGTCCACGGCCTCTTCGAGGATGGGGAGGAACTTCTGCGGGATCGTGCCGCGCGCCTTGAGCCCGGCGAGAAGGTCGCGGGCCCGTCGAACGTGCGGTGCGAGAAGGCCAAGCGCGAGGGACGTGTCCTTGAAGAGGTCGCTGTGCTGCCGCTGCAGCTGCACCTCAGTCCGCTCAGCGGACTTCAGCTGGTCGTTCGCCGACGAGACCTGACGTTGGAGCTCATCTCGGTCCCCTTGCCGCAGTGCTTCGCCGATCCTGTTGTCGTAGTCCTGGATCTGCTCTTCGATCCGGCCAAGCGCCTCGGTCGCGTCGCCCTTCGCCTTCTCTGCCTCCGCGAGCTCGACCTCGATCTCTGCCAGTCGATCGCCGAGCTTTCCGGCCTCGGTGTTCGGTCCGATCGACTTCAGCTCACGGTTGAAAGACTTCAAAGTCTCCTTGACGTGATCCTGCGCCTTCTCGATCAGGTCCAGCCCCAATAGCGAGCGGATCGCGTTCTGCACTCGCGCCCGCTTCACGCCTTGCGTGCCGACCTCGATCCACGTCTGAGCCCGGTCGCCGTCGGTGAAGAAGAGTTCCCGCAGGCCGAGGGGGAACTTGTCCTCGAGCTCGACCTTCGGGTTGGCGACAGGTTCGTCGCCCTTCGACTCGAGCCGGTAAAGCATGAGGTTGTTGTTTGTCCGCGCCCCGGCACCATCCTCATTCGGGTGCTCGGTGCAGCTTCGGCGGATGAGAAAGGTCTCCTCCGACCGGACCGACGAACCGTCCTTGAGCGTGGTCTCGGACGTGTAGTCGAACTCCACCTCGACGCTCACCGGCACCGTCGGCTGGGCGGTCGCATCCCAGTCGATCGGGTAGAGCCGGGTCGGTCGGCCGGGCGCCTCGTCGAGGGCTTCGTCCCCGAAGAACGCCCACTGCAACGCGGTGAGCATCGTCGTCTTGCCAGACTCGTTCTCGGCGCGGATGACCGTCAGCCGCTTCTTGTCGTCCGCGGAGAAGGAGAGCTCGACGTCCCGGAGCAGGCGAAAGTTGCTGAACCGGGCGCGTCGCAGCTTCAGCACCGACGGCCTCCATCGCTGGGATCGATCATCCTTGCCAGCCGCCGTCGAGGAGTGCCATCCCGAGGGTCTCGCACTTCGCGGTGACGTCCTGCTGAACGCTCGTCTTCCGGACACGGTTGGCGCTCTCCACCTCGACGATCTCAGCGAGGGTGACCAGCAACTCCTGTCGGTAGCCCGCGATCCGCTCACTCTCGTCGATGGCGGAGACTTGCTCCCTGAGCGTCTCGATCAGTTGCGCCTTGTTGACAGCCACGGGCAGGTCCTCCCCTGATCACCCAAAGTATTCGATCAGGTACGGGTGCACGACTGAGAGCGCCCCGTCAGGCGCAGCGGCGTTCAGCGAGAGCCGCCCGAACTCGCCGATGCGGTCGAACTCACCTCGCAGAAGCGACCGGATGTCCTCGTCGCCCGCCTCCCCGGAAGGAGGGACGACGAGGAAGTCGTGGATCGTCGCCTTCGCCTTCCCGATCGCCGCGCACTTGCGCAGCACCCGACCTCGGCGCTGAACCCACTGTCGGGTGACAGTGGTGCTCGCCACGATGTATGCGGTCGCGACTTCGGGAACGTTGACACCTTCGTCCAGAACGCGCTTGGCGGTGAGGACCTGAAGGTCGCCTTGGCGGAAGGCGCGCAGGATGTCGCCCGCGAGCCGGGGGTTGCTCGTCTCATCCGCCGTCAATTGGTGGAACCGGATGCCGAGAGCCCTGAGCAGCTTGTTGATCTCCTCGAGCTGGCTCGGGCCCTTGTCTGTCCCGTAGATGAGCGCATGCTTGAGGGCGCGGGGCTCGTTCGCCTCCAACGCTGCGCGGAGCGCCTGCATCTTCGCCTCAGCGTTCTCCAAGATCAGACGGCGCCGATTCCGCAACAGTTGAAGGCGCATCTCCGCGTCGGAGTCTCCGTCCTCGGCTTTCCACTGGATACGTCGAATCTGCTCCGTCAGATCGAGCCAGGAGGCAAGCTCGTCTGAGCTCAGCTCGACGACGTGGACGTAGTAGTCGTACGGCACGAGGCACGTCCCGATCGCGTCCTCCAGCGTGAAGCTGAACGCGACGTCACCGAAGAACGACACAAGGCCGGCGGTCCCCTCCTCGTCGTACTGCCGTACCGGCGTCGCCGACAGGCCTAGGCGGTACGTGAAGCTCGTTGGGGGATCGGAGATGAAGCCGGCGCTGCCGAGATTGTGGACCTCGTCGGCGATGAGCAGTGACTCATGACGAAGTTCCTCGATCTGCGTCTTGAACTCGTCGTCCGTCAGCAGGTCGTGCGTGATGACGAGGCACTCGACGTCGGTCGCGCCGAGGCGCAGTCGTCGGACCGCGGAGTCGATCTCGGTGAACTTCTGTCGCCTGCTGGACGCTCGGCCCGGTACGACCGGTCGGAGGCCGAATGCGGTGACCTCTTCGGCCCACTGCTCCACGAGAGGCAGGATCGGGACCGCGATCACGACGAGCAGCGGCTTCGACGCTTCATGGAGCCTCTTGGTGGCGACCAGAGCCGTGATCGTCTTCCCCGAGCCGGTAGCCATCTCGAGGATCGCGCGTCGACCAGCGTCCTCCCACGCCCTGACGGCCATGCCCTGGTGGGCGAAGTCGCCGCTGTCCCACACCAGCCCCTCGGGAATGGAGAAGCCAATCGGCGCCACGGGTGGCGCTTGGTCCCCAAGAGGCGCGGCGACGATCTGGCGGAGGTAGTCGCGATGCCAGGCCGCCTTGAAGTCCTCGAAGGTCGGCGTAGTGTCTGGAAGCCGTTCGCGGATGAGGTCGTGCTCGATCGCGACCGGGAGGTCAAGGGCAACCGCGTAGTCCCGTCGGCCGTCCCAGAGCGCCTCGTACTCCTCGCTGAGCTCGGCGATGACCGTGGCCTGATCGGCGCCCTCCCACGACTTCTCGACCCGGATCTGCTCGTGGTTGCGGGTCAGGCCGGCGGCGGTCATGTTGCTGGAGCCGTGCGCTGCTATTGCGCCCGAGTCGTCGGCGAAGAACCACACCTTGTCGTGAAAGAGGCCATGGGGCAGGAACGTCACCTTGACCTCGAGGCGGCCGCTGGCGAGCAGGTAGGCGAGGCACTCGAGCGTGTGTCGGACGAGCGCGCTCTCGCTGGTGCACGCCTCGCCGTAGGACTCGAGCAGGCGTGCTTCGATCACATCAGCCGGGGTCGAGACTCCCTGGCGCATCGCCTCGAGATCCTCAGAGGAGAGGTTGGGGCTGACCAGCAGCCGCATCCGCTCCGTCGATCGACCGAGAAAGATTGCGAGGCCCGGCGCGATGTCTCGGAGCGCGTTGCTACTGAAGTAGCCGAACATGCACGAGAGCCCGTTCGTCATGCCGAGACACGGAATGAGCACCTCGGAGACGAGGTCGTCACGCGGCACGATGTACACGGGCCGCAGGTTGGTCAGATCACGAAGCGCCAAAGCCCGACGCCGTGCTCAGAGGTTGCAGATCTGGCACGGCAGCGTGTCGTCGTCATCGTCGAGGACGTCACCTAGAACTTCGATGAGCGGGATGTTGCGTCGATTCGCCCGCTCCCGGCCGATGGCCGCCTCGTGCTTCGCAACGATCTCGTCCTTGCGCGCCAACAGCTCCCGGAGCGTCTCACCCTGCGACCACGTGTACTGCCGGCCCTTCATGGCGCGATGCTCGAAGCCCGCCTTCTCCTCATAGGCGACGGCCTGCTCGAAGAGCTCCGGATGCCGTTCCGCGAGGCCGACCCACTCCGCCTTTCGCTGGAAGAAGCAGAACGTGCACCCTGATCGCGTCCGCCACTCGTAGTAGGACGGCACGCCGACGCCGGCGTCTTCGAGGATGGCGTACACACCCTCCTTGTCGATCCCGGCCTCCTTGAAGGGGTAGACGGGATGGATGTTGGGCTTGTGCGAGATGTAGCCATCCCGGTTTTCGTCAGAGCGAATGGCGATGTAGCTGTACGTCTCGTCGTCGCCGATCCACTCCTCCAACGGCTTGATCTTGAGGTTCTTCGTGCACCACCGCATCTGCGGTGAGGGCAGCGCTCCGCCGTAGACCCACAACCAGTGCTCGAAGCCGCGGTCTGGGTTGAGACGGGCGATCGGCTGGCCGAGCACAGACTCCAAACGCTGCAGATACTCGTATGTCTCCGGGAGCTCGGAGCCGGTGTCGCAGAAGAAGTACTCGATGTTCTCGACCTTTCCCCGCATGAACACCGCCAGCGCGGCGCTGTCTTTCCCCCCGGAGATACCGAGAACGTGTCGTGCGCTCGTGCTACCTGTCACCGATGGCCTCCTGGACGACGTCAAGGTTCGGAGCTTCAGCTTCGAGTGCCTCGAACGGACCCAACACTCTCTCAGAGAGGACCGCGAGAAGCGCTTCCTCGCCCTGGCCGCCGAGCAGATGCCTCGCCTCCTCGCGGACCCGATCGGCAAGAGCTGCAAGCTCGCCGAGCTTCGTTTCGTCGACCCACACGACGGTGCGGCGCTCCTGTCCGTCCGGCGCTGTCACGCTCACGCGTCGGGCGAGGAACCCCTCGCCGCCTGACGCGAGGGCGTCGAAGTGCAAGGCCTCGACTCGACCGAGCAGTCCTGCGATCTCACCCAACCGCGCGACGAACTTTGAGACGTCCTCGTCCCGCCATGACGCCGGCGGACGGTCCGACACAGCGAGGCCAATGGCTTCCAGCCAGTCCTCGTCGTCGAGGTGATCGTCGGCTGCGGTGAAGAGAAACGACCGCAACGACGGGTCGATGACCTGGCCCTCGAGACGTCGGGCCCTCGCCCTCAGGTCGAGCCGCAGGTCGGGCATCGTCGAGGGCAAGGAGAGGTGGCCAGAGAGCTCGCCGCGCACGAACCCGCGCAGCGAGTTGAACGCAGACGACAGCTCCGCGATGGCCGCCGCAAGCTGATCGGCGTACTCCGCCGCCCTCGCGTCGCTCGGACGCCGGCCCGGTGAGAACGGTGTACCACCGCAGGAGCGCGGCAGATCGCGGAACAGCAGCTCATCAGGCTCACGCGCTTCGAGGAGAGCTGTCCGAACCGCCCGCGCGGTCTCGGACAGACCCTTGCTGGCTCGGAGGGTGTACTGCGGCAACCGGCGCAGGAGCGACAACAGCGGTGCCGCGACCGCGAGGACAGACGCGTTCCGCGGCCGCAGCGCCTCGTCCCGCCCGACCGCGATCGCGATGGCCTCAAGCACGCCTTGTCTCGAACCGCGAAGATCGAAGCGCTTGAGCGCGAAGCGCTCCGGGGTCTTAATCAGTCGCTCGACGAGGTCCGCCGTCAGCACCGGCTGGTACGTGCCGTCCTGGTAGATCGCTACGTCCTCATGGCGGCACTGCAAGAACGCGACCAGCAGAAGCGGGATGGGTCCTTCCTTCAAGCCGATGGGCGCTTGCATGAGCGCGTCGTAGACGTTCCGCACGCTGACGGCGTCGGCATGGGAACGATCGACCGCCTCCGACATCGTCCGCCACACGGACGAGAGGGAGTCACGGGAGGAAGGAGGACCGAACCTCCAACCGCCTCCGCTGTTCCGGCGGTGAATGCCCGTCTTGTGAAGCGTGGCCTCGTAGATCGCACGCTCTGGGCCGAACCCGTCGATGCCAAGCCGCTCCTCGGTAGGGCGAGCGAGCATGGCCTCAATCAGCTCACGCCTTGCCTTCGCGCCCTGCGACGACAGATCGCTCCGACCGATCATTTCGTTCTTGAGCTCCGGGCTCGCGCGGTAGATGTCGTCGCAGAGGTCGGAGAGCATGCGTGACAAGCCCCGACGTCCGTCGAGGGTCTCACCGGTATCAGCGCGCGTCCATGTCACGTCCGCGGCAGCGGGCCCGAACGCTCCAGCGAGACGTGCGCTCAGCTGCCTGCGCGCCACCGCTGCACGCTCCTGCAGCTCGCGTCGCGCCACCCAATCGCCGGCTACGTCCTCGCGACTCAACACCGTCATCACCGCTGCCAGCTCCAGCGCAGCGTCGGCGAGCGACGACCACTCGCTGGTGGTCGCCACAATGACTGGTTTCAAGCCTGCGGGAATGGGGAGCGACGCGGCCTTGTCGGGCTCGCCGACGAAGTAGACGACCAAGCCGTCCGCGTGATCGCCAGGACCGGGCGCGGTGATCGTCGCGCTGCTCTCGTCTGCGAACACGACGTCGAAGAACCGGAGCATGCCAACACGCTGGGTGTGCCTTCCGGCGACGGTCGGAGACATCGGCGAGTGAGCCGAGAGGAGCTCAGAGGTCGTGGTCGGTCGGAGCTGCTCACGGGCCAGGAGCACCGCGCTCTTGAGATCGATGTCGGTGCCGTGCCAGATGCGGTACTCGTCGGCGAACTCGCGGTACGTCAGCAGACCTTGCTTCTCGAGGCGATGGAGGCGTCGGGTGGTCCCCTGACGGGAGCCCGCGCCGCCGCCGTCGCCGAGGGCGAAGGTGACCATCGACGTCGATGCTCGGAGTGCGCCGCCGGCACTGATGAGATTCAGCAGGCCAACGACCTTGATGCACCGCTCGTCCTCGGGATCGAGGCCCTGCGCTTCGCGGATGCGCGTCGCGATCTCAAGCAGCCGCGAGCCTTCGCTCGCGGCGGCGACCATGCCCCCTGCCGACTCGACGAAGTAGTCGTAGACGCGATCGAGTCCTACCGTCGCCGGCGCGGCGGTGTCGATGGTGTGCTCGTCGAGGAACGCCCGCAACGAGTGCGGCTCGCCACTTGCGAGGAAGCTGAACAGCGTTCGGCCGTGCTGTCCGAAGCGCGCACAAAGCTCGGGGAGCGCTGCGAGCGCCACGGGATGGATCGGGTAGCAGTTCGCGATGGTCGACGCGTCACCGATCACGGTGGCGGAGATGCCGAGCTCCCGGCAACGCCGTTCCGCATCAGACGCCCACCGCTTCACGGCGCCACGCATCGCCGCCGACATTGCCGAGGCATCCAGTGCCGACTCAACGAGTCGCAGCAGCCCAGCGCCGGTCTCCACGAACGAGATCTCCTCGAACCGTCCCTGGATCTTGCTCCACTCGCGTCGCTGCAAGCCCGAACCCCGCGAGACGTAGTCGTCGAGCGCGAGGTGCTGCAGGGTCATCACGAACACCCGCCCGCCCCTGTTCGCGGTCAGCTCGGCGAGCTCCTGCAGCACGAAGAGGTCTCCGTCCGGATCACCGTCGACGAAGTGCTCGATGTTCTTGCCGAACTCGTCGATCAGGATCAGCAGCGGAGCCTCGGCGGCAAGCGCCTCGGCCACCCGCTGAAGAGACCGAGAGTCGGAACGCTCGTCCATCTCGTTCAGGGCTCGTCGAATCGCTGCAGGCAGACGCCGTCCCCATCGCCGCTCGGCCGCGACGTGCATGGCTCGCGCCAGGGTCGCCGTCGCCGGCTCGCGCTGTGCTGTCACCACGGCGCGCAGGAAGCCGTCCGCGTCGGCACCGAGCTCGGCCATCGCCGTCGAAAGCTCGTCCGCCAGCGCCGGGTCCGCGCCGGCGAGCACGGCGCGGGCTCCCTGCGCTGAGGCATCCCCTGAGCCACCGACGAGCGCGTCGAGGAAGAGCGCGAACGACGACTTGCCCGCGCCGTACGGTCCGGTGAGCGACCATGCCCGCGTCGCGCTCGCGTCGGCTGAGCTCTTGACGAATCGGCGGAGGACCTCCAGCGAACGCCCGGTGGGGATGTAGCCGACGTCGTCGTCGGGGTCGGCGTCGCGCTCGACGTTCGCCGACCGGATGAACCGCTGCCGCAAGGCGACTGCCTCGCTCAGCGGATGCTCCGCAGGCTTACGGGGGCTCACTTCGCTTCTCCCACGAGCTCGAGCCGCCGCTGGATGAGCTCGAGCTTCTTCATCGGGGTCGCGCTCTCGATGTCAGCGTCGAGCTTTGCCAGCCTCTTCTCGATCGCCTTTGGCAGCGGCTTCGTACCGCTGCCCTCTACGGGAGTCTCCTGGAGGAGCTTCATCGTCGACCCGGTCGTCACCGCGTAGTGGCGCTCGAGAACCGCGGGAGCAAGATCACGTGAGGCCCCGCTGAAGATGAGCTGCCGCAGCCCGCCAGGCTCGGCGACGTTGATGTCGGTCGTTCTCTCAGCCGCTCGTCGCAGCGTCTCGTACAAGACGGACTCGCTGAGCTTGAACACCATCCCGGGACTCCCGGGGTCCGCGGCGAGCCGGGCAACAGTCATGGAGGACGCTCCCGGCGCGACCCTCGACGCGAAATCGAGGCACGCGTACACGACGATCTCGTCCGGCAGGTTCTGCTTGTCGCCGGTGTTGAACCGCCAAGACCTCGACTCTCCCGGGACGGCTTCGATGAGACCGAGCTCTCGGAAGGGGCAATCGAGGACGTCGTCGAGGCCCTGCCTGCCTTGCCGACGAGCCGTGTACATGCGAAGCATGCAATCGACGTCCTTCTTGATCGACGCCTCGACGACAGCCGGCCAACCGGCCGATGCCGCGAGCTCCGCGATGTGCGCTGTCAGCTGGCTCTCATCGAACTGGAGCGGCGCGAACGCGTTGAAGGCCACCCACCACGCCGGCACCAGGGACGTCGGCGCGAGGAGGAGCCAATGAAGGAGCCAGACACTTCCTGGATCCTCGAGGTAGGGGTCCCAGCCCTCCTCGGACAGCAGGGCGGTGCCGAACGGGGTCGGGGTGGAGAGAGAAACGCGAGGACGAGCGGGGTTCGGCACCTCGCGCAGCATCTTGAACGCGGAGGTCCAGAAGCGGATGGCGCTCACCATGTTCTTCCCTACACCGAGCGTCACCGTGGCATCGGGTTCCAGAAAGATGTTGGGGTTCCGCGCCGCCTCTGTGAAGCCCTTGTGGATCCAGCCGTAGCGGGGGTGGAAGGTCTCGTGTCGAGCGAATGTCGCAGAAGCCGACGCCTTGAGAGCGCTCGCAGTCACGACCCATCCTCCCCCGTGCGACAGCGGACTGCAGCGACGGCACGGCGCACTTCATCGACCGTGGTCCCGATGTCCTGCTCGTTCGTACGCACGCCGAGGCTGAAGCGGAGCGCGGACGACGCGGCGTCTGCCGTGAGGCCCATCGCCAGGAGGACGTGGGAAGGCTCAGGAACCGCGGTGCTGCACGCGCTCCCGCTCGACACGGCGACACGGGGCATGTTCGCCATGATGGCCTCGGCGTCGACTCCAGCGAAGGACATGTTGAGTGTGTTCGGGAGGCGATGGATGCGGTGCCCGTTGACCGTCGTGCCCGGGACGGCATCGCCAAGCTCGCGTTCGAGAACGTCACGGAGCGCTGCAAGGCGCGCGCCCTCCACCGGCAGTCGCGACGCAGCGAGCTCGGCTGCAGCACCGGCGCCAACGCAGCCGACAACGTTCACAGTGCCGCTTCGGAGGCCCCTCTCCTGTCCACCGCCGAGGAGCAGGGGGGCGAGCGGGACCCGCCGATCGACGACCAGGGCGCCGACGCCCTT
Organism: Actinomycetes bacterium; assembly: GCA_031399525.1. GTDB lineage: Bacteria > Actinomycetota > Acidimicrobiia > Acidimicrobiales > CADCSY01 > JANNNX01. The sequence goes on from JANNOZ010000016.1 coordinate 203,114, forward strand.
CGGGCCACAGAACTTGTGCGCCGACAGCGAGAGCAGCTGCGCGCCAACCGCCGACATGTCGATCGGCAGCTTGCCGACCATCTGGGTGGCGTCCGTGTGGAACAGGGCGCCCGCGTCCCTGGCGATCTCCGCCACCTCGACGAGTGGAGCGAGGGTGCCGGTCTCGTTGTTTGCCGCCATCACCGTGACGAGGAGCGTCTCCGCGCTGCACAGCGATCGCAGCTCCTCGATGTCGGGAACGCCAGAGGCGTCGACCGAGCACAGGTCCACCCGAAGGCCACGCTTCGCGAGGTGTTCCAGTGGCGCCAGGACGGATGGGTGTTCGGTCGTACAGGACACGATCTGACGTCGTTCGCCGGCTGCGCCTTCGACCACTCCGAGGATGGCGAGGTTGTTCGCCTCCGTGGCCCCACTCGTGAACACCACGTCGCGCGATCGCGCGCCGACGAGAGCCGCCACGCGCTCGCGTGCCCCTTCGACGGCCTCGCGGGCAGCGTGACCGAAGGCGTGAGGGCTCGAAGCGTTGCCGGCCTGGTTCGAGAAGTACGGCCACATCTCGGCAAGGACGGCGTCATCGACCGGGGTCGTCGCGTTGTAGTCGAGGTAGATCGCGGGCGCCGTCATGTCATCAAGCCGACGCGCGCGAAGTACACATATGTAATTCTACGCGCCGAACCGCCCGAACCCCGGTCGGCGCCCGCTGACCTCACTCGGGTCGACGGGCCAGGGCGCGCTGCCATGCAACCATCCTACGAAGCCCCTGTGACAGCAATCCGTGAGGTGCCTCTGCAGCGTGAGGCCTGCTGAGGCAGCATCTTGGGCGTGACCACCATCGCGCGAGAGCGCACCGCGATGGAGCGGCGGGCCTTGTCCCGCCCGATGTCGCTCGCGCTCGCCGACGGCATCCTCCACGAGGGTCGGACGATCTTTGACTACGGCTGCGGGCGAGGCGGGGACGTCCGACGTCTGGAGGGCCTCGGCTTCGCGGTTGGCGGTTGGGACCCAGCCTTCGCCCCGGGGGCTCCAAAGACGGAGGCTGACGTCGTCAACCTCGGGTACGTCATCAACGTCGTCGAGGACCCTCGAGAGCGAGCCGAAACGCTTCGGCGGGCGTGGGATCTCGCCCGGAACGTCATGGTCGTCGCCGGTCGCATGGCCTGGGAGCGCCAGCATCTGCGCGGCGAGGCACGCGCCGACGGCGTCGTGACGTCCCGCAACACGTTCCAGAAGTTCTACGAGCAGGACGAGCTGCGGGCATGGATCGACGCAACGCTCGGGACGCGAAGCGTCCCCGCTGCGCCGGGCGTCTTCTACGTGTTCCGCGACGAGTCGGACGCCCAGCACTACCTGGCGCGGCGCCACCGACGCCGCGTGAGCGTCCCACGGGTACGTCGGAGCGAAGCGCTGTACGAGCAGCACCAGGTCGCGCTTACGCCGCTCGTCGACTTCGTCGCTGACCGCGGCCGGCTGCCTCGGGCCGGAGAGTTCGACTCGACCGAAATCGAAGCGACCTTCGGCACCATCAAGACCGCGTTCGGAGTCGTACGGCGAGTCACCGGAGATGACCACTGGGAAGCACTACGACGGGAGCGCTCGGAGGAGCTGTTGATCTTCCTCGCACTCGCAGCGTTCGGGGGACGGCCTGCCTTCGGCCATCTTCCTGCCGATATCCAGGCGGACGTGCGTGACTTCTTTGGGACCTATCGATCTGCCTGCGACAAGGCGGACTCGTTGCTCTTCGGAGCCGGTGACATGACGCAGGTGTCGGCGACATGTGCCAACGCCGGGGTCGGCAAGCTCACCGCCGATGCCCTGTACGTGCATGTGTCGGCTATGGAGCGCCTGCCGGCCCTGCTGCGGGTCTACGAGGGCTGTGCAACGGCTCTCGCCGGGACGGTCGACGGCGCAAACGTCGTGAAGCTCAACCGGCTGAAGCCGAAGGTGTCCTACATGTCGTATCCGGACTTCGAGCGATCGCCGCATCCGGCCTTGGCGGAGAGCGTCGTCGCGTCGTTCCGGGAACTCCGCGTCGATGTGCGCGACTACCGAGATCGCGACAACCCGCCAGTGCTCCACCGGAAGGAGTTGCTCGTGAGCAGCGAGCATCCGCTCCGCGAACGATTCGCGCGCCTCACAGCGCAGGAGGAACGCTTCGGCCTCTTCGAGGAGTCCGAGACGATCGGGACGGCCGCCGGATGGGCCGCTGCTCTCTCGGCGCGCGGCCTTGCGCTTCGCGGTCACAGAGTGGTGAGGACCAATGGTGCCGCCGCCGGAGCCTGACGTCTCCCCTTCGGGAAATCAGGGGGGTCTCACCTTCGCGGAGGGAGCAACCGCCGTCCTCGGCGTTTCGCTCTACGGGCCGGCGCCGTTGCGTTCGACGCACATCCGGTTGGAGTCAGGTGTCTCCGTGTTCTACGGCGTGAACGGAGCGGGCAAGACCGCTGTGCTCCGCGGCTTGGAATCGGCGTTCGGCGGCATCCGGTCGGAGGCGTCAACAGCGCTGTTGCACCTACGGATGCCCGATCCGTGGCCACACATGTACGCGCGCGAACGACTGCTCGAGCAGTCAGAGCCCACTGCGCGCGGCCTCCCCGGCAGGCTCCTCGAAGGTCTCAAGTCGGGCTGGCAGTGGTCAACGCTCGGTGACCTCGCAGACCAGACGTTCGACGATTGGACAAGCGCCGTCGCCGCATTTCTGACGAGGACTGGCGAGGACATGTCCGCCGATGAGGCGGCCACGTTGGCCAGTCTGCGCCTGGTGAGTCTCGAGCCCATCGGGTCGTCGTCCCCAGCCTGGCGGATCCATATCGCAGCCCGCGATGAGGGCGCTGCAGCCGAGTCGACCATCCGCCGCCTCCATGAGGCATGGAACGCCGGCGCCTACAGCTCGCTCGGGGAGCTCGCACCGCTAGCGCTGCGACTGGGTGCGACCCGGACACAGGAACCCGCAGATCCCACGAGCGAATTGCTCGGGCACCCGTGGGCGCCCGCGCCGATCGCCGCGTGCGGCGAGGTCGGACCGGGCGTCGGTCTTCCCACCGTCATCACCGAACGCTCCGGCGAGGAGTCGCGCGAACGGACGCTCCGTCTTCTCGAGTTCGACGAGCGAGGGCAGGCACGAGACGGTCTGATCGCCGCGACCGACGACGGCGCTTTCGGGCTCAGCGAGCAGGCCCGCGCAATCCTCGCCGAGGTCTCGGAGACAGCCTCAACGATTGCCGCCTCCATCCTCGTCGACGCACCAAAGCTTCGGTTCTACGAGTACCCGGCGAGCGAGTGGCTGTTCGGCAGAACCGCTACCTGGCAGGGACTCGACGCACCCTCGGGCGACTGGATCGCGGTCGAGGACCTCAGTCGTGCCGAACGACGGTGGTGCGAGTTCGCCATCGCGTTCGCCCTCGAACAGAAGTGCGTTGAGCGGGTGGGCGCCGTTGCGCTGTTCGACGAGCCGGAAGCTGCGCTCCACGTTGCCGCCGAGCGGTGGATGCTGCAGGGACTGCGGGCGTTGGCGTCGTCGCACGACATGCCGATAATCGCGGCAACGCACTCCGCCGAACTGCTGAACGATCCCGACGTGGGACTCCAGCACGTCGCCCGTGACGCTTCGGGCCGAACGACCGTCACGCCGCTCGCGTCACCGCTGCGACCCGAGATCGAGAGCCTGGGCTTGGAGCCGAGTGATCTGCTGCAGCTGTACCGCGTCATCCTCCTTGTCGAAGGTCAACACGACAAGCTGGTACTGGACGGCTTGATCGGCGACGAGCTCAGCCGCGCCCGCACACTCGTGCTGCCTTTGCGTGGAGCCAAGAGTGTCCCGCAGCTCATCGAGGCGCGGCTCCTCTTCGACTTCACCACTGCGGGCCTAATCGTCGCTCTCGACAACATTCGCTTGCAGACGTTCGATGCGGCGTGGGCCGACAGCGTTGCCCTCTCCAAGAAGGAAGGCGTCGACGAGGCCGTGCAGCACCTACTCGGTCAACTACCGAAGCCCACCACCGAGGAACGGTGGATCAGGGAGTTCGGCATCGAAGCACTGAAGGCCGGGACTGCGGACCGCGTCGGCCTGTTCGGCTTCGCGCTCGATGACATCGTCAAGTACCTCCCGGCCGAACGCTTCGTCTCCGGAGCGGACTGGGTGTCGCTCGAGTCGGAGCATGCTCACCACAAGGGAAAGCCGTTCAAGACATGGCTCGCTCAGGACAAGGGTGCTGATTTCAGCGATGCGAGCATCGAAAGCGCGGTGAAGAAGGCCGCTGTCTCGCCAGAGATGATCGACCTCGCCAACCGATGCCGGGATATGGCGCGACGTCGACATTCCGCCAGGCCGTGACGTCTACTGCAGCGCGTTCCACAGCCGTTCGAGTGCCTCCTCCTCGCTGGTAGCAGGCGAAGCCTCTAGCGAGTCGGCGAGCCGCTGTTCGCCACGTCGCAGGAGCGCGACACGCAAGGCGGGCCAGGCGAACGGCGTCTCGGGGTCGCCGACATTCTGCAAGCCGATGCTCGTCGCCACGGCTCGGAGAGCGTCCCCCTCGGCGCGGTCGAGTCGTGCCTGTCCCACCATGAGGCACAACCGGTCGAGCGACGTCGCGCTCTCGACGGTCTCGCGTCGAAGCAGACGGCAGTCAAGTCCCGCATCGCCCAGCACGCGAACGAAGAGATAGTCACCGCGTTCCCCCCGCAGACTCGTTGCCTCCTCCCGCAGCGAGCCGATCGACGGCCCCATTGCCGAGGACATGGGCCACGTGACGACGACGGTCCCGTAGGCGGTCGTGAACTCCTTGCGGTCCCCAGGGAGCACTCCGAGCTGCTTGGAGAAGGCGGGTGGGATGTTCCGACCCGATCCGCGAAGCAAGTCGAAGTCGACGTCGACGCGCAGGCTCCAACAACCATCGATGAGGTAGCAGCCGGCGGTGTCTTCCAGCGTTCCTTCGATGGTGATGGGTTCGTCGGCCTCACGCATGCGCACCACACCGTTCTCGGTCCGGAACATCGGGGCCGTCGTCGCGTAGATGTGGACGGACGACCTTGAAACGCCGTAGCGGTCCGCGAGCGTGCCGGCGAGGTCCGCGAGCTCGGCGCGCCCGCCCCGTCGCTCGATCTCCTCTGCCATCTCGACGACGACGGAGGTGTACTCGTCGACTCCCCACTCACGCAGGCCGATCTCCGTCTTGCTGGTGCGCACGAAGCGAGGATCCTCGAACAAGCGGTTCCGGACGCTCCGAATGCTGTATCCCTCGTCGATGCGCTCCACAAGTGCTTCCACGGTCGCGGGCTCGCCGAGACGAAGCAGAACAACCTCGCACTTGTCCGTGACTGACCCGTGCCAGGGCAAGAGACCTTCCGCCTCCGAGCGAAATCCCCCGATGCGCTCGAGCCATGCCTCGACGAGGTCAGGCCGGAGTCCGGCGGCCGCCGCTTCTTCGCGCACTTCCTCCCACGAGATGAGGCCATCTGTAGCGCGCGCCGGCAGCCGGACCGGAAGCTCGTCGAGCAGAGCCCGCTCTCGGCTCGCGATCAGCCAGCCGCCTTCTTCGACGTAGGGCCCCGCCAACCACAAAAGGAGGCCGCTGGTGAGCTCTGCTATGTCGCCCCGATCATCGTCTCCCGCGACGACGTTTGGCAGCTCGACGACCTCGGGCGCTGACGAGGGCACGGCGACACCGAGCTCGCGTCGGACCCGACGGGCGCGTCGGAGTAGCGGGCCCATGTCGGGCTCGTCGACGCGATCACGCAGGCGGTTGGTCAATCCCTGTTGGACCTGGCGGACACGCTCGCGCGTGAGGTCGAATCGGGCTCCAACGTCCTCCAGTGTCGGAGCCTTGCCTGTCGTGAGCACTCGCACCTGAAGGATGTGTCGTTCGCGGTCGTCCAGCTCGTCTCTGAGAGCCAGGACTCGCTCCCTGATCGAGTACCGCTGGGCAAGTCGTCCCGCGAGGGCACCGAGGTCCGACGAGGCCAGCCGCGAAGCGGCCGCCGATACGTCGGCCGGCGCGTCGTCCGGGAGCGCGAAGTCGATGACGGAGCCGAGGAGCTGATGCTGCTGTTCTCCTCTCGCCCAGGCAGCGACGAGGCGCAACGCCCCGAGCAATGCTTCTTCCTGGTCGCCGACAACCTCGCCGGGGCGGGCATAGCCCAGCCACGTTTCACAGAGCAGGCCGATGAAGTCGGCGGCCTTGCCTCGACCCACGTTTGGCATCGCCAGGACGTCGTCAACGGAGGCCGTGACGGTGTGCGCCCACTGCGTCCATGCCCGACCTGACAGCGCGGTCGAGAGGCTCCCGGCGAGCCGGCCGAGCGGGATCTCGACGTCGACGCGACTGAGGCCAGCAAACAAGTCGCCCAACGGCTCGCGGCGGAGGTCGTCGGGCGCAGCGACGAGCGCCTGACCGATCGCACGTGCGAATTCTCCGTCGTCAGCGTCTCCCTCGGGGATCGTCGCCCGAAGGCGAGTCGGGAGCCGGTCCAGCAACGGGATACGCGACGGGGCCTCATCCTCGGCGACGCTGCCTGTCTTCCGGCACAACGCTTCGAACGCGGAGACCACAGCAGAACGAACGAGCTCGGTGCCGGTACCCACTCCGACGCCGTCGAGAGCGACGAACTCGTCGACACGAAGGAGCATGACGTGCTGCCATTCTTCAAAACCGAACCGTCGCAGGACGTTCGCCAGTCTCGTTGACGACGCCTCGATTCGGTTCTCGGCCACTAGCAGGAGCGCCGGCACCGACGTGAGCAGTGGCAGGTCGTGGCGGAGTGCGCCGCTGCGCGCCACCGACGCTGCGACGGCATCGACCCCGAGCGATTCGACCGCTTCGAGGATCGGGTCTCTCGGGCCGACGGACAGGCCGGCGGCACCGAGCCGATCGAAGCCCCCGCTGTCGAGGGTCGGAAGGGCGATTGACCAGGGGATATCGCGGCGTGCTCGTTGGTTCGGCATTTGCTCCTGGTTGCCTCTCCCGCGCCGGCGAACAGTGTTCGTTTGGGCCTCCGGGCACTCCCCCGGCCGAACCATCTTGCGTCAATTCGCCGAAACGCGGCGGAAGGGAGCAGTGCGGGGAGTCCCCCGTCGCACGGTGCCACCTGTGACCAGCACAGGAGGCCCCATGGACAGCGTGTTCACCCAGCTAGACCGCGAGTGGATCGCGCTGATCCGCCGCCCGGCGACGGCGAACGACCTCGCCGCCGCATGCGCCATTGCCGGCGCCGCCGGGCCCAATCAGCTCGTGGCCGCGGTCCGGCGAGCCGCGCCGGAGGCTGCCGACCCTGTGATGGCGCATCTCGTCGGGCAGGCCCTCGACGGTTCCGACATCGCGGCTCGGGCGCTGCTCCAGCTACTGCTCCCCGGCACCTGCCGGTTGGCCGCGAGGTGGTGGGCGCTCGGGTCCTCCGAGGAACGGGCCGCGGCCGCTGTCGCCGCCGTCTACGCGCGGATCCGCAGATACCCCCTGGCCCGCCGGCCGCGGAAGATCGCCGCGAACATCCTGCTGGACGCGAACCAGGATCTCGCCCGCCTCGCCCGGCGAGCGGTCGCCGACCGCCAGTCCGTGGCGCCGCTCGAGCCGCGGGTACTCCGTGGTCGGCTCGAGGAGCCGGAACCGACTCCCGGTGAGGAGCTCCGAGACGTCATCGACGATGCTGTGGCTGCTGGTCGCGTGCCGTCGCAGTGGGCCGCGCTCATCGTCGCCACGCACATCGAGGGCGACGACCTCCCCTCGATCGCTCGGCGGACGGGCACCCCGGTGCGCACACTGCAGTGGCGGCGTCGGGCTGCTGTGGCAGCGCTCACCGCAGGCGAGGCCGCGTGATGGCCACTCGGGTCCGCTTTCTGCCAGCACCGCCGGACGGGATGCGCGGACCGCGCGGCTGCTACGGACCGAGCTCCTACTACGCCACCGCCGTGTGGCTGCCGATCCTCGGTCCGTCGACCTTTCTCGCCTGGCGACTCCTCGCGTGCGAGCTCCAGCACCACCCGGGCGGCGTGACGACCACGCTTGACCGGCTCGCCGCCGACCTCGGTCTGGGCTCACCGCGCGGCGAGCAAGCCTCGATCGTCCGGACGCTGCGACGGCTCGAGCGGTTCGGCATCACCAGGACGATCACCGACGACCTCGTTCTCATCCGCGAGGAGCTGCCGCCGGCCACGCCCGCTCAGCTGGCCCGGCTCGACGACGCTGTACGCGACCGCCACGACCGGGTCACCGACCTTCGGGCCGCGGCATCGTGACGCCGACCCGACCGCTCGCGACAGCTCCTTCGCACTGTCGGGGGAGTCCCCCGGGGACCGTCGGCAACGTCGACGACAGCCACCACGACCCGTCGGAGCGTCAACCGGACGGCTCGACCCACTCCCTCGCTGCGCTCACTCGCTAGGGCACGCCTGACGGCTCTCGCCTCGCACGCGCCGGTTGACCCACCGCCGTCGGCCGTGGTCGCCAGCCGCCGAAGCCGACGGGCACCAGCCCGGAGGACACACCGATAAAAGGAGCAGTCCCATGACGAACATCTGGATCGGCGTCGGCCGACTCACCCGAGACCCCGAGCTCCGCTACGCCGAGTCGGGCAAGGCGGGCGCACCGATGCGCATCGCCGTGCCCCGCGCCGGCGAGGGCGACGACGCCGACTTCTTCGACGTGGTCGCTTTCGGGCAGCTCGCCGAGGCGTGCGCCACGCACCTCACCAAGGGCCGCCAGGTCCTCATCGAGGGCACGCTTCGCCAGCAGAGCTGGAGCGACAGCGAGTCCGGCGAGCGACGCAGCCGGGTCGAGGTTCTCGCCAACCGGGTGCAGTTCCTGGACGCACCCCGGCGAGAGGAGGCGGAGGCGACGCCCGACGCCGCCTGAACCGGCGACTGAGCACGAGGGGGACGGCGCAGCCGTCCCCCTTCGCCGCGTTCAGCGCAAGGCGAGGAGCGCCACGAGGACCAGAGCGACGACAGCGGCGAGTGCAATGACGCGGGCGCGGCGCAACTTGGCGCGCTCGTGCGCCACGCGCTGCCGGTGCTCAGCGAAGACGGTGCGCTCGTGGCGGTGACGCTCGAAGTCGCGAACCCTGGTCACCAGGTCCGCTGCTGCTGACGACGGCGTGGGGCACGAACGGTTGGCCACCCGATCGGCGACGGTCGCATCGGGCGCATGACCGATCGCGGTCCACACCGGAACGGTCGCGCCAGCGATGGCCCGGGCCACGACCTCGGTGTCCCAGCAGTCGAGCTCGGCACGGCCGCCGCCGCCGCGGGCGAGGACGATGACGTCGGGCTCGGACCGACACAGGCGACCGATCGCTGTCGCTACGGCGTCAGGCGCGTTCGGTCCCGCCATCGGAGCGGGCTGGCGAAGCAGCTGCCACTCAAGACCTGACGCCTCGAGCAGTGTCGAGATGTCGGCGTCGCCGGCGGTGCCGGGTGCAGTGATGAGCCCGACGCGCAGAGGACGTCCGGGGACGACGAGGCCCGACTGCCGAGTGAGCAGTCCCTCGCGCTCGAGGTCGCTCATGAGCTGCGCGGTTCGCACGGCGTGTTCGGTCTCGCCCTCGTGCACCTCGATGGTGGCGGCCACGATCCGCACGCCGCCGTAGGGCGGATCGAAGCGGATCGAGCCGGTCACGGTCGCTCGGACGCCGTCTTCGAGGGGCCGGCCGGCCGCGGTTGCGGCGCGCTCGATCTCGCGCAGCTGCTCCGGGAAGACGACGACCCGAACGAGCGCGACCGCGCTATCGGGACTGACGGTTCCTGATCGGTGAGCTCGAACGTGCAGATGCGCCCGCGTCGCCGGAGCCCCCGGATGCAGCCGCGCACGGCCACCGCGGCGAGCCCCGCCCGCTGGGCAGCCAGGTCCAGTCGCCGAAACAGCTCGGCGGGTGAGCACGGCTGAAGGTCTGGTGCCGCGTCGGCGTCAAACAGCCAGATGATCTCGCCACCCGGATCGTCGTCACCGGAGCGGCCGAGCGTGGGGTCCACGTCGTCCTCCTCGTCGAAGAGAGCCGGTAACGACCCGGCCTGACGGTGCGGACGCGATCAACCCCGCGTCGAGGTCGACACCAGCGTAGTTCCGCGGTCAGCGCGAGCGCGGCACCAGGCGACCACGTTCGGCATCGAGCGCCGGCTGTGCACCCCGCGTCTCAGCCGCGGCCCGAGAGGTGAGGAGCGAGGCACGACGCCGTCGCCCCGAGCCGGCATCTGAGGAGATCGACGAGCGGCCCTGACTCGAAGGTCGGACGCTGCCGTCCGGCGGTGACATCCGTCGGCGCGGTCGGACAGTCGGACGGCGACCCCCGGAGTGACCCGGCTGACTGCTCGGCGCCTACCACGGCCCGCCGGGCCGTCAACCGACCGGCTCGACCCACTCACTCGCTGGCGCTCGCTCGCTAGGGCACTCGCCTCTCGCACGCTCGCCGGTTGACCGCCCGTCCGATGGGCCGTGGTGGACGGCGCAGCGCAGCCGGCGCTCCCGGGGTCGCCGGCGGCCATCCGTCACCCTCCCCGGCGAAAGGCATCCCCGCCATGGACGAACTGCAGATCCTCACCTTCGAGCCCTGGGCCGACCCCACGGTCGACCACACCGACTCCCATCCCGAGGGCACCTACAGCCGCCTCGCCTGGCTCCCGATCATCGGGCCCAGCAGCTGGCTGATGTGGGGCACCCTCGCAGCGCAGCTCCGCCGCGAACCCCAGGTCACCTGGGAGCTCACCGCCCTCGCCGAGGCACACGGACTCCAGCGCGGTGCCGGCCAGCACGGGATGGTGCGCCGCACCCTGACCCGCCTCGCTCAGTTCCGGCTCCTCGCCCCGATCGACGAAGCGCACCACCTGGTCCGCCTCACCGCACCGCCGGTGTCGCACCGGCAGCTCGAGCGTCTCCCGCAGTTCGTCGCCGAGCTCCACCAGCAGACCTTCGCCCAGGACCCCCGCCGAGAGGTGGGGTAGCGGACCGGGCCGGCCGTGGGTCGGGGAAGCCCACGTTCGGCCCGCCGCACCACCTGCGGGGACTCCCCCAGCGCCGCACGGCGCTCAACGGGGACTCCTCGCAGCGACAACCGCCGCCGCCTATTGCGCACGCGTCTCCGCCGGAGCGCATCGCCGACAAGGAGGACCCATGCCCTCAACCTTCCGCACTCGCCCCGTCGCCCTCGGCCTCGCCCGACGCGACTGGCCAGTACTGCCCTGCCACCACGCCAACGCAGGTCGATGCAGCTGCGGCGACGCCGACTGCACGAGCGTCGGCAAGCACCCGCGCACTCGACACGGACTGCACCAGGCGACCACGGACGCTCGCACGATCCGAGGCTGGTGGCGGCAGTGGCCGGACGCCAACGTCGGGGTCCGAACCGGTGCCGCACCGGCGGGTGCCGGCGTGATCGTCGTCGACATCGACCCCGCGCACGGTGGCGAGGAGTCGCTCGCACGCCTGGAGCGCGAGCACGGCGCCCTCCCGGCGACGCTCGAAGCGGCTACTGGCGGCGGGGGCCGGCACCTGTGGTTTGCACACCCGGGCATCACCGTCCCGAACAGCGCCGGACGCGTCGGCGCCGGCATCGACGTCCGCGGCGACGGCGGCTACGTGCTCGTGTCCCCGAGCCGGCATGCGAGCGGCGGCGGTACCGGTGGATCGAAGCACCACTCCTCCCGATGCCTTCGTGGCTCCTCGAGCTGTGCCTGCCCGCGCAACCGGTCGTCACCCCTCGCCCGGAAGTACCGGCGAACCTCGGCGCCTGGGCCCGAGCGGCTCTCGACGCTGAGGTCACGGCGGTGCGCAACAGCGTCGAAGGCGTGCGCAACCACACGCTCAACCGAGCAGCGTTCGCCCTCGGCCAGCTCGTCGGCGGCGGTCACCTCGACGAAGCGGATGTCGTCGACCACCTGACGAGGGCCGCCACAGCGGCCGGCCTCTCCGAACGAGAGGCAGCCCCGACGATCACCAGCGGACTGCGCGCCGGCACCACGGTCCCCCGGCACCGCGGGGGCGTCGTCGTGACACGCCGCTCCACACGTCCGGCCCGGTCGACAGTGCGGTTGCAGTGGCACGGCCACCTACGTCGGCGTCAAGGGTCGCTGCGAGCCTCCGCAAGCTCCGGTTCTCGCTCGGCCTTCGGCCGTCCCTTGACCCCGACGGCGGCCGTGCCCGCTGGCTTCCATGCCAGCTAAGGCGCCGCCTTGCTGGCAAGTCCCAGCACGACAAGGAGTGTGGAAATGACCCGACCCGACCGTCTCACCGAGGCCCACGATCGACTCGTCGCCGCCATCGAGCACCTCGTCAACGGCGAGGAGTGGCAGCGCTTCCTCGACACCGCGCGCCGCTTCCGGAGCTACTCCCTGAACAACCTCCTCCTCATCTTCGCCCAGCGTCCCGATGCCACCCAGGCGCCGGGAGATCAGCCGAGGTGCGCCGACGGCGGCAGGCGCGCGGCGCGATTCCAAGAACTCAACCACCTCTTCTCGCCGCCATCGGACACATCGTCCGTACGCGATTCGGACCGGGAAGCCGGGCTCATCGACCATCCTCCACGCGGTCGAGCGACTGACCCGACAGTGAAACTGGATGTCACGGATGTCCCAGTACTCGGGCGGTCTCAGGTCGATGACCGCATCGTCCTCACAGGCGCTCACGCCGAGGAGATGCGCTTCCACGCCGGTTAGGACGCAACGTGGAAGTGCGCCTGACGGATCGGTACACGTGAGCGGACTGGGTCCGCAAGGAGTAGGCACCCCGAGGTTGTTCCGTTGGGAGACTCGACCGCCACAGCCATCTCTCGTGCGCCATCACTAGCCTTTTGCCGATGCTCCCCGCGCTGATCGCCGTTGTCACCATCGCGGTGATTGTCACTGCGTGGATGCTCTGGCGAGTCTCGCGGCGCCCGACCGAGTCTCGCATGCACCGCACGTTAAGCACGCCAGCGGTGATCGAGGGTCGCCCCGAGTTCCCCCCACAGGGACTTCTGGTCCCCGAGGCCGTCCTGCGCTCTGCCGGCTCGACGTCAACGGCGATCTGGGACGCACTCGAAGCCACAGCCGCACCGATCGCCCTTGAGTACTACCCCATGTCCGAGTCGGAGATCGCGAAGTACCGGAGTGTGCCGATCAACGCCGCAGCTCAGCAGGCGATGGTCAAGATCGTGGAAGCCGTCAACCCGAAGGGGCCGACGTTGTTCCGCGCGGTGCTACCGAAGGGCGCCGAGCTCGTCAAGGCCGTTGGAACCGACGGGTTCAGAGGGTTTTCTCGCACGGGCGGCAAGACAGCGCATGCCGTGTTGAAGCCTGTCGCCGCCGGCGGAGCAGTCGCCGCAGGCTGGCCTGTCCTCGCCGTCGCCGGAACCGTGATGGCGGTTGACATGGTCGCTCAACGTGAACAGCGCGCTCATCAGCGCCGAGTCGAAGCAGTCCTCGGCCGACAGGAAGAGCGTCACTACATCGAACGCATCAAGGACCAGCGGTCTGCCGATGCGCAACTCTCCCGGGCAATCAGCTTGATGCTCGATGGCCGCAGTCCAACTCTCGAACTCGCCTTGAAGAGCGCAGACGACGAGTTCCTCCGATCACAGCAGTTCTTAGAGAAGTACCGCGGTGTCATCGACGGACTCGTGGACGACGACGGCAAGGTCGACTACCGCCGGCTGGAGGAAGCGCTTGGCGGCAAGGCGAAGGACGTGGACTTCTTCGTTCGGGAGCTTCATCTTGCGCGAGCGGCAGTCGCTATACGACGCAAGGCGCTCGTGACCGAGGCGGCGGCAGTCGCACTGGCCGATCCGAGCAACCCATACACGGCGCTGCGGAAGTTCTTGGACGCGCAAGCTCATCAGCTTGAGCAGGCTGACGTTGCGGCCGCAGAACTGACGGAGCAGCTCTTGCATGTCGAGCTAAAGGGTCGCTGGCACAACAAGAAGATTTCGGTGGCCGGGCGACAGCAGCGCCTGCGAGCGCAGATCTCTCCACCCATCGTTGACGGGGCTGCAGAGGTTCTCTATCTCGTGAGGGCGGATGGCGAGATGCTCCAACTGCTTCCGGCAGACGAGGACCGGGCCACGACCGAACCACCCGAAGAGTCATCAGAGTCGCGGAGCTAGCTTCGATTAGTGGTCTTCTCCCCGGAGACGGCGATCGCGATCGTACGGGTAGGTGGTAGCGCCGACCGATCAATCACCGGCACGGCCGCCTCTCTCCAACATCCCTCAGTCGCGATCACGGCGAGCCATTGCGTCCCGCCGGAGCCGACGGGCCTTTCGCTCCACTATCCGTGGCGGGGCGAACTTCGCAGGGTCACCGCCTATGAGCGACATCCAGCCGCCGACCTTGCAATCCTCTGGTCCGTGCCGGATGGCACGGATGAACGTAGGTCGTCCGACCACGCGTTCGCCGAGCTTCCTCAGGACCTTGATGAAGTGCGCAGGGGTGACGAGTTCCGGGCCATGGGCTTTCCCGTCGAAGGGCCAGCAGCTTCCGCTCAGGAACCTGTGCCAAGGCTCTTCGTCGGTCACTTCCAACGGTTCTTCACATTCGACGGGTTGTCAGGCCGCAAGTTCTTCGCGGGCGAGATGAGCATCCCCGCTCCGGCTGGGTTGAGCGGTGGGCCCCTGTGGGTGCCTGAGAACCCTTCGAAGCTCATCGCGATCGTGTCCTCGAACATGGAGAGCCACTCGATAATCGACTCGTACGAGGAAACAACTCAGGACGGTGAGGTCACGCGGGGCGAGATACGCCGACAGATCTCCTACGGCGTGTGCGTCATGCTCAGCGAGGTCGGCGACTGGGTCTGGGATCGTGTGCGGAACGGCGGACCGGTAGGTCCGTGACGTGGCTGTCCGCCGCGGTCGCGCGCGACACGCGTGCGCGCTGGTCAGCCTCAGCGGAACCCGTGGAGATCGCTACCGTTGTGTCACGTCGCGAGGGACTTCTTTCCCCCAACTTTCCCCCACGACGACTCGAAACGGGGCCGTTTCCCCAACGTTTCCCCCAGGTCCAGTGACAACATGTGGACACGCCTGAACACGACGAAGGGAGGAAGGCGAAGCAAGAACGAGCAGGTCAGCCGGGGCTTCTCGGGTGAATCGCCTGCTGAGGTGTAGCGCGCTCGGAGGGATTCGAACCCCCAACCTTCTGATCCGTAGTCAGATGCTCTATCCGTTGAGCTACGAGCGCCGGGTGGACCGACGAGTGTAGGCCGGTCGATCAAGTACGGCCCTCGTCGGTGCTATCCCCAGCCCCGAGCCCTGGACGCAGCCGTTCAGCGATGGCGACGTCGGGTCCTGCGGGCGACGCGACTGCTCCTAGGGGCCCGCAGCTTCAGGATTCGTCGGGGTGGGCGACTCGCCCGTCTCCACCAAGGTCGCGGCCACGTCGCGAAGCTTGACGTTCAGCGCCTGCGAAGCCCGACGCAACACCGCGAACGCTTCGTCCGGGGTGATCCGCTCCCGCTCGATGAGAATGCCCTGGGCCTGGCCGATGAGCTCCCGAGTCAACAGCGCCTCGCGCAGGTTGTCCGCTCGACGTTCGTCGGCCTCGCGTGCCGTCGCCGAGCCAACGGCAATTCCGGCCAACGTGGCGAAGAGCACCCCCTGGGCCCGATCGGTCGCCCCGAACGCCAACGGAAAGCGGGAATAGAGGTTGAGGGCACTCGGACGTTCGGTGAACAACGAGTAGGCCAGCACGCTCCGGACGCCGGCGCGCACCGCAGCCGGACCGAACGTCGGCCACCGGAGATCGTCAGCCAGGTCCTCGGCGTAGAAGTGGGTGCCGCCGAGCGCAGCGTTCAGGCACGGCCCCTCGTCGGCGTCGATCTGCAGCTGGTCGAGGGCACCGACATGGGGAGCGCTCACCATCACCGTCGACGCCAAGCCATCGTCGACGACGAGGATCCCAGCCGCATCACAACCCTCCACCGTCGTCGCCGCCAGGTCGACGATCTGCTGCAGGGTCCCGGCCACCGAGTCGTGCGAGAAGAGCCGCTGGGCCACCCACGCGAAGTTCGCCTCGAGATCGACAACATCCTCGGCATCCGGCACCTGACCATTCCAGCACCTCCGCAGCCGTTTCCCCTTTCCGGGCGTGACGTGGGCCTGGTACCTTGACCACACCTTCGACAGCGAGGGACCACGTGGCGTCGGCGACCGATGCCACGACCCCAAGGCGGCTCCCGTGCCGATCTTCTCGCTGCAAGTCTCCGACGATGGTGTCGTGGTGGTCTCCGGCGATCTCGACGCGACCAATGCCCCCTCACTCCAGGACACCTTCGACGACCTGAGCAATCGAGCCCACCAGCGTGTCGTGCTCGACGTGGCCGGGCTCACCTTCCTCGACTCCTCCGGACTGCGGGTGATCGCGGCCACTCGAGCGGACTTCGGCCGACTCGGTCGATCGCTCGCCATCCGCGGCGCGTCTACCCCGACGCGCCGACTGCTCGCCATGGCCGGACTCGTCCCGCTCCTCGAGATCGACGACCCTGACGACGATCCTCTCCACCCGCCAGCCCGTTCGTCGATCGACACACTGGCCGGGACCAGCGAGTCGATCGATCTCGCCCTCGAACACGTGGTGCAGCTGGCCGCCGTTGCTGTCGCCAGCGCCCACGGCGTGAGCGTCTCGTTGGAACGCCACGGCCGCATGATGACGGCCGCGTCGAGCGACGCAGCCGTCATGCGGATGGACCAGGACCAGTACGCAACCGGCGAGGGACCGTGCCTCTCTGCGGCAGCCGAGGGCCAGACCTTCTCGGTGGGGGCTCTGTCCGAGGAGGCCCGGTGGCCGTCCTTCGCTCCGCTCGCCCTCGAAGAGGGCATCGCCAGCATCTTGTCGACCCCGCTCATGAACGGCGACCGGCCGATCGGTGCGCTCAACATCTATTCGACCTCGACGCACGCCTTCGGCCCTCCTGAAGAGACCCTGGCCCAGCTCTTCGCCTCCCACGCCGCCCGCATCCTCGTTGACGGCGGCTTCGGGTCGGTCGGGATCCATTCGGATCAAGACGTCCAGGACGCGCTGTTCAGGCGGAAGGTCATCGCCCAAGCGCAGGGGGTGCTGATGGAACGCCTGTCGGTGACGCAGGCCGAGGCCACGTCGATCCTGCATCGATCCGCTCGGTACAGCGAAGTCACGGTGGCGGCCTACGCCATCGAGATGGTGCGCTCGGTCGACACTCATGACGATCCGGAACCATCATGAGTGGGGGTGCCCCCGACCCCGCTGATGGCCTCGAGCTGGCTCGCCTCGAGGTCGGCCTCTCCGTCGGCGACCTCTGGTTCCGCTATTTCTCCTTGGGCGGCATGAGTTCGGCCCTCGAGATCGAGGGCTACCTCGCCGGCGCCCTTCTCCCCTCGAACCAGACCCGCGACCTGATCGCCGTCGCGCTCAACGAACGCTTCGCCGAACTCGGCGCCGATCATCCCGTGCCCTACGTCGACGACGATCAGATCGGGTGACGGTGTCACCCGATCTGAGACCTCAGCGGGTAGTGATGGCGTCCCAGCCCTCGACCGCCTCAGGCGGACGAGAGGCCGGGCCGACGTAGCGGGCCGACGGGCGGATCAGCCGGCCGGTGCGCTTCTGCTCGAGGATGTGGGCCGACCACCCTGCCGTTCGGGCGCAGGTGAACATCGGCGTGAACATGTGCGGGGGCACCTCGGCAAAGTCGAGGACCACCGCGGCCCAGAACTCGACGTTGGTGGCCAGCACCCGATCGGGCCGGCGATTGTGCAGCTCGTCGAGCGCCGCCCGCTCGAGGGCCACCGCGACTTCGTAGCGCGGCGCCGCCAGCGCCTGGGCCGTGGCCCGCAGGACCCGGGCCCGAGGGTCCTCGGCCCGGTAGACCCGGTGCCCGAAGCCCATCAGGCGCTCACCCTTGTCGAGCACCCCCTTGACATAGCCGAGGGCGTCGCCCGAAGCCTCGACGCCCTCGAGCATGTGGAGCACCCGCGACGGGGCACCGCCGTGGAGCGGCCCGGACATGGCCCCGACCGCGGCCGACAACGACGCGGCCACGTCGGCTCCGGTCGACGCCACCACCCGGGCGGTGAACGTCGACGCGTTCATCCCGTGCTCGGCCGCCGAGATCCAGTAGGCGTCGACCGCTTTGACGTGACGCGGGTCGGGTTCGCCGCGCCAGCGGACCATGAACCGCTCGACAATGGTGTCGGCCTCGTCGACCCGGGACTGGGGAACCATGGGCTGGCCCAGACCTCGGGCCGACTGGGCCACGAACGACAACGCCATCACCGATGCCCGGGCCAGGTCGTCGCGGGCCTGGCTCTCGTCGATGTCGAGGAGCTGGCCGAAGCCCCATGCCGGCGCCAACATGGCCAACGCGCTCTGTACGTCGACACGAATGTCGCCCGAGTGCACGGGCAACGGGAACGGCTCGGCCGGGGGCAGCCCCGGGGCGAAACGGTTGTCGACCAGCAACCCCCAGACATCACCGAAGCTGACCTTGCCGACCAGGTCCTCGATGTCGACCCCCCGATACCGGAGGGCGCCGCCCTCCTTGTCGGGTTCGGCGATCTCGGTCTCGAAGGCAACGACGCCTTCGAGCCCGGGCGAGAAGTCAGACATCGTGGGCCCCTTCGAACGGTGGCGATGGACGAACCATTCTCGCGGGCCGAAGGCTCAGGCGCCCACCCACACCTCGAGGGTGCGCTTCCCACCGAACGCCATGCAGTCGGCGTAGGTCGGCAGCCAGATGTCGAGGCGGTTGCCCTTGATCAGCCCTCCGGTGTCGTTGGCCTTGCGCCAGCCGACGTCTTGGATGTAGATCCACGTGCCGTAAGGGATGACTCGGGGATCGACGGCGACGCCACTCTCGCTGACCCACTCACCAGTGGAGGTCCGACCCTGGAGGATGTAGCAGGTGACGACGTAGCTACCCAGGCTGGTCAGCACCGGCTCGGGCACCGGCTCGGGCTCGGGCTCCGGGGGTTCGAGGCCGGTAGCCATCAGGTAGCCGTCGGCGTCGGAGGTCGCGGCCATGGCCACAACCGGGGCGTGCTCGCCCTGGTCGGCCAGCGACCCGTGGAAGGTGGCGTCACCGAAGGCGAAGATCCCACCGTCGGCCGCCACCAACCAATAGCCCCTGCCTGTCTCGCTGACGTCCATGCTCACGATCTCGCTGGCCAGCGTCCTGGAGGCCATCGAACCGAGGTACTGGGCATCACCGAAGGCGAAGATTCCACCGTCAGCCGCCACCAACCAATACCCCTGCCCCGACGGAGTCGGGGTCAGATCGACGATGGGAGCGTTCATCGTGGTGCCACCCATCGAGCCGAAGAAGTCGGCGTCGCCGAACGAGAAGATCCCGCCGTCGGCCGCCACCAACCAGTAGCCGTCGCCCGAGGGAGTCACCGACCCGCCGACGATCTCGCCGTTGAGCGCGGTGCCGCCCATCGAGCCGAAGAAGTCGGCGTCGCCGAACGAGAAGATCCCGCCGTCGGCCGCCAGTAGCCAATAGCCGTGGCCGGAGCTGGTGGCCGAGATGTCGACCACCGGCGAGTTGAGGGGCTGGCCGCCCATCGAGCCGTGGAATTGGGCGTCGCCGTAGGCGAACACGCCACCGTCGCCGCCGACCAGCCAGTAGCCCTGCTCCGAGATCGAGGTGTCGATGCCCGTGATGTCGGCCACGTGGGCCGCCTCGCCCCGGTTGCGGGCCTCGCCGAAGGCGTAGACCCGCCCGGGCACGGTGTCGACCGACACGGCGTCGACGGTTGCCGCCGAGACGCTGATGGATGCAGCTCCTGCACCCAGCGCCAAGGCAGGTGCGAGGGCGACTCCCACCAGTCGCCGAAGGGTCCGAGACATTCGGCGGCGGCCGTTCGGGACGGTGCCGGCCGGGGTGGTGCTGGACATCGGGTTTCCTTTCTGCCCCGACCGACCCCGGACGCGCGCCAAGAGAACTGGCGAGGGTCGGGGGCACGGCTCCCCGCGGGACGGTCGACGCGTTGGGCCGGCCTCGTCGCGGGGGAAGGGCGAGTGTCGGGAACAACGCGCGACGGGTGAGCCACCGGCTCCACCCGACTCACGAGCTCCGCTCTCGTGCTGTCGTGTGTGACGGCGACGTTACCTAGTCCGTCATCGTTCCGTCACATCGCGACGTGACGTCGGACACATCCGGCGGAGAGGGTGGGATTCGAACCCACGGACGGCTTTAGGGCCGTCAACGCCTTAGCAGGGCGTCCCGATCAACCAGACTCCGGCACCTCTCCGAGTGGCCGGGTGATCGTAGTGCCAGCGGAGGGAGCGGGATTCGAACCCGCGGGGCTCATCGCCCAGAGGTTTTCAAGACCTCCGCATTCGGCCGCTCTGCCATCCCTCCGAGATCAGACGGTACCGGGCGATCAGCGCCCGGTGATCCGTGACCGCAAGTCGGCCAGCCAGTCGTCAGCGGCCCGCCAGGCCGCGTCGGCATCGCGTCGAACAGCCTCACCGTGGGCCCCGGCCGCCGGGTAGGACCCGAGGAACTTCACGTCGGCCACCTTGGCCTTGAGGTCGCGCAGACAGTCGGCCACCAGCTCGTCGTCGACGTGGCCCTCGAGGTCGATGATGAAGCAGTAGTCGCCCAGGCCCCTCTTGGTCGGCCGAGACTCGAGCTTGGTCAGGTTGATGGACCGGGCCGCGAACTCCTGGAGGATCGCCAACAGGCTCCCGGGTCGGTCAGCCTGCTGAAAGCACACGATGGTGGTCTTGTCATGCCCGGTCGGCGCCGGGATCTCGGTGCCCACCACCAAGAACCGGGTGGCGTTGTCCGGATGGTCCTCGATCTCTTCGGCCAGCACACTCAGCCCGTAGAGCGATGCGGCGAGCCGATTGCCGACCGCGGCCACCGCCGGGTCGGCCAGCTCGGCCACCAACTGGGCCGCTTCGGCCGTGGAGTTGACGGCCTGGGTCTCGACGCCGGGCAGCGTGTGGCCGAGGTACCCACGGACTTGAGCCGTGGCCACCGGCATCGACACGACGCGCTTGATCTGCTCGACCGGGGCCCCGGCCAGGCCCAGGAGGCTCATCGAAATGGGAAGGACGACCTCCCGCTGGACCAGCAGTTCGGCATCGAAAGCCAGTGCATCGGCCGTGACGTTGACGGTGCCCTCGATGGCGTTCTCGATGGGAACAAACCCGAGATCGAGCTGGCCGGCTTCGGTGGCGGCCAGCACGTCGGCGATGGACGCCATCGGCATCAGCGTCATTGCGGCCAAGTCGGGCTGGGTGAGCAGGGCCTCCTCGGTGAAGGTGCCGAGCGGGCCGAGGAAGCCGATGCGAGCCATGGCTCCCCAGGCTAGGTCTGGTATCGGGCAGGCTTGGGGCGGATAAGGATGGGGCCATGGACGAACCCAGCTTGCGGGCCCTCCTGGACGGCGTGCGTACCGGGGAGGTCCATCCCGACGACGCGGTGGCCGCGCTGCGCCGGTTGCCGTTCAGCGACCTGGGCTTTGCCCGGATCGACCACCATCGTTCGCTCCGCCAGGGCATGGCCGAAGCGGTCTACGGACCAGGCAAGACCCCGGCCCAGTGCGCGGCGATCGTGGGCGAGTTGCTGGCCCAACCGGGAGGTCCGGTAGTGCTGACCCGGGCCAACGCTGACCAGGTCGAAGCGGTGCTCGCCGTGGCCCCAGCGGGCACCGTGACGGGTCACACCGTGGCGTGGCGGGAGGCTCGAGCTCGGCCCGAGTCGGTGTTGGTCCTCACCGCAGGCACCGCCGACGGTCCGGTGGCCGACGAGTGCATGGCCACCTTGGCCGCCCACGGTCATCGGGCCCAGCGCATCGACGACGTCGGGGTGGCCGGCCTGCACCGGCTCCTGGCCGAGGTCGACACCGTGGCCCGAGCCGATGTGGTCGTCGTGGTCGCCGGCATGGAGGGGGCGTTGGCCAGTGTGGTCGGCGGAATCGCCGCCGGTCCCGTCGTCGCCGTCCCCACCTCCACCGGCTATGGCGCCGGGCTCGAGGGCGTGACCGCGTTGCTCGGCATGCTCGCTTCCTGTGCTGCGGGGGTGACCGTGGTCGGCATCGACAACGGCTTCGGCGCCGCCACGGCCGTCGCCCGCATCCTCGACGTCGGCGCCGCCCATGCCTGAGGCCACATCCCACCGAATCGCCTGGTTCCACTGCTTCGCCGGCATCGCCGGCGACATGGCCCTCGGTTCGTTGCTCGACGCCGGCGCCGACCTCGACGAGGTGAGGTCGCTGCTCGGCCGGCTCCCGGTCGACGGCTGGTCGCTCGACACCGAGGCGACGACGCGCAACGGGATCGCCGCCACCCGGGCTGTCGTGCGGGCCGAGGACACCACGGTCGTGCGGACCTGGTCCCACATCAGCGCCATCCTCGACCAGGCGCAGCTCCCACCGCGCACGTTGGCCCGAGCCCGGGGGGCCTTCGCCGCGCTGGCCGACGTCGAGGGTCGCCTGCACCGACGTGCGCCCGAGCAGGTCCACTTCCACGAGGTGGGCGGCCTCGACGCCATCGTCGACATCGTCGGGGTGGCGGCCGCCCTCGACCTACTCGACATCGACGAGGTCACGGCCAGCCCGGTCACCACTGGCATCGGAATGGTGCGTACCGCCCACGGCCTGCTTCCCAACCCGTCGCCCGCAGTGGTCGAACTACTGATCGGCGCACCCACCAAGGGCGTCGAAGTCAGCGTCGAGCTGACCACCCCCACCGGCGCGACCCTGCTGGCCAGCTCGGTCACCCGGTGGGGGCCGATGCCGGCCATGACCGTGGCCGCCAACGGCTTCGGTGCCGGCACGCGAGAACTCGACGAACTCCCCAACCTGGTGCAGGTGGTCGTCGGTGAAGCCGCGACGGCAAACCCTGATGGCCAGCCCGTGGTGCTGCTCGAGACCAACGTCGACGACGCGACCGGCGAAACGCTGGCCCATGCCGTCGCCGCCCTCCTCGACGCCGGGGCCCACGACGCCTGGCTGACCCCGATCGTCATGAAGAAGGGCCGTCCCGCGTTCGTGGTCAGCGCGCTGACCGACCCATCGCGGGCCGGCGCCGTCAGGGCGGTGCTCGTGGCCGAGACCGGATCGCTCGGGGTGCGGGGCCACTCCCTCGAGCGCTGGCCGCAGGCCCGAGTCGCCGGCACCGTCGAGGTCGAGGGCCAGCCCATCCGGGTCAAGGTCAGCGCCAAACGGGTCAAGGTCGAACACGACGACGCCGCCGCAGTGGCCCGCCGCACCGGCTTGCCCTTGCGGGACGTGGTGGCCCGGGCCGAGGCAGCCTGGCGAGGACCCGTCACCCCGACTGACTGACCGTCGCTCAGGGGTAGGGGTCAGTTCGGATCTGGCCGGCCTTGTTGGCTCAGGGCAAACTCGGCCAGTGCTCGCTGATTCGCTTGTGGTCCGCGGGCCGGTCGGCATTGGGAAGTCCACCGCCGTTTGGGCTCTCAACGATCTCCTGATCGATGCCAAGGTCCCGCACGCCGCCCTCGACCTCGACTGGCTCGGGGCGGCGTGGCCTCAGTCGGGGGAGTGGAATCTCGGCACCCGGTATGCGCACGCCGCTCTGCTCGCGCAGAGCTATCGCTCTATGGGGGTGCGCCACTTCGTCGTGTGCAACGTGGTCGAGAGCCATGAGGGAGTCGAAGGTCTGAGGAAGGCTCTCGGCGCTGACCGGCTGGCCGTGTGCCGGCTGTCGGCCCCACTCAAGGTGGTCGAAGCAAGGCTGCGCGGTCGCGAGTCACCTGAAACACTGCAGTGGTTCCTCGATCGTGCCGCTGTGCTCGATTCGCAACTCGCGGCGGATGGGCTGGATGACTTCGTCGTCGACGCCACGAAACCCGCCCGGGTGATCGCTCAGGAACTGATGCAAGCGATGAAGTGGAGTCCGGACCACTAGTCCAACGACTTCACGAACTGGCGTAAGGCCGCCTAGCGGGGGTCGGCCTCCCCGACTGACTGACCGTCGCCCAGGGGTTCGAGGGAGGGGCCGCTAGCCTGCTCGCAAATGCTCGGTGCCCCTCGGACTTCGCTGGTCGCGGCCCGACGCCAAGCTCGCCGGTGGGTCGTGGCGTCGGTGGTCCTGACCCTCCTCGCCCTGCTCTTCGGTCCGGTCCAACCTGGTTCATCGGCCCCGGGTCAGGGCTACCGGCTGGTCAGCAGCGAGGGCCAGGTCCTGGCCTATGGCGCCAGCTGGGTCGGCGATACGGGTGGAGGGGGCCTCCTATCGCCGGTGGTGGGCATGGCCACGACCACCTCGGGCAACGGCTACTGGCTGGTCAGCGCGTCGGGGGTCGTCTTCCGCTTCGGTGACGCCACGTTCCGGGGCAGCGCCGCCGCACTCGGGCTCTCCCGGCCCATGGTGGGGATGGACGCCGACCCCGACGGCGATGGGTACTGGCTGGTGGCGGCCGACGGGGGCGTGTTCTCGTTCGCGGCCCCGTTCTATGGCTCGACCGGCAACCTCACGTTGAACCAGCCAGTCGTGGGCATGACCGCCACGCCGACTGGCGGGGGGTACTGGTTCGTGGCCCGAGACGGCGGCATCTTCGCCTATGGCGACGCCGGGTTCTACGGCTCGACCGGCGGGATACGCCTCAACCAACCGATCGTCGGCATGGCCTCGACACCGTCCGGAGCCGGCTACTGGCTCGTCGCGTCCGACGGCGGCATCTTCTCCTTCGGCGACGCCCAGTTCTACGGCTCACTGGGCTCGCTGGCGCTCAACCAGCCCATCGTGGGCATGGCGTCGACACCATCGGGCGCCGGCTACTGGCTCGTCGCGTCCGACGGCGGCATCTTCTCGTTCGGCGACGCCGACTTCCTCGGCTCGGCCGGCGGCAGCCCGCCCAGCGGCGGCGTGGTGGGCATGGGCGCCCTCGGGACCTGACGTGGAGGAAGTGGCCTACCTCAGCGCCGTGGTCCTCGCTGGCGTACTGGCCTGGGCCGGGTTGGCCAAGGCCCGCTCGGTGCACAGCACCCAGGCATCTTTCGAGGCCCTCGGCCTGATGGCTCCGGCCGCCCTGGCCCGCATCGTGCCCGGCGTCGAGCTGGCCGTCGCCGTCGGCTTGGTGGTCGCCCCGGCCTGGGCCGCTCCGTTCGCCCTCGGGCTCTTGGTGGCCTTCAGCGTGGTGCTGATCCGGGCCCTACGGGCCGATACCCCGGTGAGCTGCGGGTGCTTCGGCGCCACCGCGACCGCCCCGGTCTCCTCCATCGCGCTGGTTCGCAACGGCTTGCTGGCCCTGGCCGCAGTCGTGGCCATGACCGCCACCGGGCCAGTTCGCCCATCGCTCGACGCCGTGGTAGCCGTCTCGGTCGCCGTGCTCGTCGCGGTCGTCGGGTTGGCCCTGGGCGAGTTGGGCCGCACCACCGGGGGCCTGTTCCGGACCGGTCCCCTTCCCGTCCCCCCCGGGGGGCCGAGCACGTGAGCGGTGGCGTCTGGGTGCTCTCCTACGTTCTGCTCTGGCTAGCCGTCCTCGTGCTGGGCGTCGCCGTGGTGGCGTTGTTGCGCCAGATCGGCGTCCTGCACGCCCGGCTGGCGCCCATGGGCGTCCACTTCGCCGGCGAGGGCCCCGAGGTCGACACCGACGCCCCACTCGCCGTCGGTGTGTCCTACGCCAGTTCGGCCCTCACGCTCCTGGCTTTCACCTCGTCGACCTGTGAGGTGTGCGCGGCATTGGCTCCCTCTATCGAGGCCCTCGGACGTCAGTACGACGACGTCGCACTCCACGTGGTCGACCTCGACGTCGACCGGCAGGTGTTCGACGCCTTCAACGTGCGCTCCACGCCCTACGTGGTCACGGTCGACCGCGACGGCCGGGTCCGAGGTCGGGGCGTGGCCAACTCGCTCGAACAGATCGAAGAGCTCATCGAGACGTCGGTGAGCCGCCCATGAGCTTCGATCGGGTCACCGAACGTCTCGGACGCCGCCTGGCCGCCCGCACCAGCCGACGAACCTTCCTCAGCCGGGTCGGTCAGGTAGGCGTGCTGGTGGCCAGCGGGCCCGCCCTGGCCACGCTGCTGGCCCAGCGAGCCGAGGCCCGGGTGTGCGGCCAGTCAGGAGTCAGCCCGCTCTGTCCCACCTTCGACTGCGAGGGCGCCGACGACGTCTGGGGTTGGTGCTGGTACGCCAGCCCGGGCTGCTGCTCCGACGGCGGGCTGAAGAAGATCTGCGACTGCTGCACCTATCTGTGGCCCAACGTCCACGGGTACTGCCCTTCGGGGTACAACGTCCGTTGCGCGGTCGAGAGCTGCGCGGCTGACCCCCGCGTGCAGTACCGCCCGATCGAGCGCGTCGGCGGCCTCAGCCCCGCCGGCATGACCATGACCCGCAGTCGCCAGATGCCGTCCGGACGGGGTGGGACCGTGGTCGTCGGCGATGCCGACGACCCGTTGGCCGCCAGCGTGGCTGGCCCGGTCGCCGGTGCCGTCGGTGGTCACGTGTTGCTCACCGGCCGCACCCGGCTGTCGGCCAACGTCATCGAGGAGCTCCAGCGACTGGCCCCGAGCGCCGTCGTCGTCGTGGGCCCGGCATTGTCGTCGTCGATCGACACCGAGCTGGCCGGCTATGGCTACGCGGTGACCCGTCCCCACGGCGCCGGGTCGTTGGCCCAAGCGTCAGGCGAGGTGGCCACCTGGATCCGAGCCCGCACCGGTACTCGCCGGGCCATGGTGGTGGCCGACTGGGGAGCTTCGGCGGCGGCGGCCCCAGCCGCCGCCGCACTGGCCGTGGCCAAGGGCATGCCGTTGGTGGTCGGTGTCGAGACCGCCGCCGCCCTGGCCAACGCAGCCGACCCGATTGCCGTGTCCTACCTGGTGGGCAACGAGGCCGCCGGCCGCGCCGGCGAGGTGGCCGGGGGCTTTCCCATCTGGGGTGGCGATGTCGCCTCGATTGCCGCCGCCGTGGCCGACCTGGCCCTGGGCACCGAAGGCATCGGTGCCTGCGACCTGCATCTCGTGCCCGCCGCCGAAGCCGGCCTGGCCGCCGGCTTCACCGGGTTGCGAGGGGTGTTCCTGTTCCATCCCGACGGTGGCCTGGGCGGCGGCTGGTTCGACTGGGTGTGGCAGCGACGCCAGTCGTTCCTGCGGGCCGTGACCGTCAGCATCATCGGCGGCCTCTCCGATGACGGCCGCTACGAACTCCAATCCGCGCTCAACAACTACGGGACCCAGTACCTCCAGGGGGTCGCGGGCCAGGGTCTGCCGGTGATCTCCCAGCCCGAGTCCGAGCGGGAGCTGGGCCAGGCCCGGGTCGCCGGCGCCGCCACCGAGCCCTACGCCACGTATTGGTCCGGCCGGGCCACCCCCAAGAGCTGAATCGTGACCGCAGCCGTCGCTGCCCTGCTCGCGCTCGTCGCCGCCTTGCGGTCGTTGTGGTCGCCTTGAGGCCTTTCGGTCGCCGAGACCGTCCGTCCCTCGGTGCGGGGGACACACAGCTTCGAGGTAGTGGGCCTCTTGGCGCTGACCGGCGCCTTTACTGGCGCGTTCGTCGGGCTGTTGGCCGGGCTGGCCTGGACCGCCCTCGGGGGCTCGGCGCTGGCCCCGGCCGGCGCCGCCGCGGTGGCCCTGGCTGCGGTCGGGCTCGACGTGGCCAGTTGGCGCACCGGTTGGCGATGGTTGCGCCCTCTCGCCGTCAATCGCCAGGTCCCGGTGGCCTGGGGCCGGCTGCTCTCGGCTCCAGTGGCCGCGGTTCTCTACGGCGCCAGGCTCGGCGTCGGACCGTTGACCATCCTCACCACGTGGACCTGGTGGGCGGCACTGGTGGTCGGAGCCTCGCTGGGCCCATGGCCCTCGGCCCTGGTGGGCGCGACCTTTGCCGTGGCCCGGACGGCCATCATGACCGCCGTGGTGTCCGGAGCGACCAGTGACGGGACGGCGATGAGCCGACGCATTACCAGCATCGTTCGAGCCGACGGCCGGGTTCGCCACGCCAGCGTGGTTGCCGTGGTGCTGGTGGCCGCCCTGGTTTTGGCTGCCTGTTCGGGCGGGAGTGACGACTCGTCGGCCAGCACCACGACCGGTTCGCTCGCCCTGGTGCCGGCCACGACCACGACCACCACTGCGGAGGACGCCGCCTTGGACGCTGTGCTGCTCGACGAGACCCTCGACGGGTTCACGCGCGATGACGCCTCGCTCGGCGCCGGGTCCCTCGACCTGGAGGCTGCAGCCCAACTCGAGGACGACACGACGGCCGAACGAGCATTGCTCGAGACCCGGGGCTTCGTACGCGGCGCGTCGCGCGGGTGGGTCGATGCCGACGAGGACGTCGTACTGCTCACCGTCTATCAATTGGGCGGCCAGCCAGACGCCGAGGCCTACCTGGAGGACGGCACCCAGACCCTCCAGGCCCGCGGCGCGACCCAGTTCGACGTGCCCGAAGTGCCTGGTGCCCTTGGCTTCTCGACCGTCGACGACACCGGTTCGGGCAGCTTCGTCGCCCACGCCGTGGCCTTCACCGTCGAGGACCAGTGGTTCCTCGTGCTGATCGGTGGCACCAGTTCGAAGCACACGGTCGACGACGCCCGCTCCCTGGCTCAGGCCCAGTACCAGCGAGCCACCACCCCCTGAGCCAGCTCGGGTCAGGCGGCCCCGTTCTGTTCTATGGCGGATCCACCACGTCCACGGTGGTCGATCCGCCAACGTACGGCGTGGACCGCGGGACGTTCAGGAGCGTGTCGAGGCGTCGTTGGAGGAAGCGTCGTTCGGGCTCGCTGGGCTGACACGCCAGCGCCGCTCGGAAGGCGTCGCCGGCCTCGTCTCGACGATCGAGGCGAACCAGGAAGTCAGCCCGGGTGGCGTGCCAGAGGTGGTAGCGATCGAGGCCCTCGAGTTGGTCGACCACGGCCAGGGCAGCTGACGGACCGTCGACTTCGGCCACCGCCACGGCCCGGTTCAGCCGCACCACCGGGGAGGGGTGACGGACCTCGAGGTGCCGGTAGAGCCGGTCGATCTCGGCCCAGTCAGTGGCGTCATGACTGGGCGAAGTGGCGTGACACGCAGCGATGGCCGCCTGCAGGGCGTAGACACCCGGGTTCCCGGCCGAGCGCCGCAGGGCAACCTCGACCAACCCAGCACCTTCGGCGATCATCGGGGCCGACCAGGCCAGGCGGTCTTGGTCGGCCAACAACACAAGGTCGCCTTGGGCATCGACCCGGGTCGAGCGACGGGCATCGGTGAGCAACAACAGGGCCAGGAGGCCCGTGACCTCGGGCTCGTCGGGCAGCAGGTCGGTGAGGAGACGGGCCAGGCGGATGGCCTCGTCGCACAATTCGACCCGGACCAGCGTCGAACCCGACGTGGCTCGATAGCCCTCGGTGAAGATGGCGTAGACCACGGCCAACACGGCGGGCAGGCGAGCGGGCAGCTCGTGGTCGGGGGGCACCCGATAGGGGATCTTGGCCACGGCGATCTTCTTCTTGGCCCGCACGATGCGTTGGGCCATCGTCGCCTCGGGGACGAGGAAGGCCCGGGCGATCTCGTCGGTGCGCAACCCGCCCAGCGTGCGCAGGGCCAGGGCCACTCGGGCCTCGGGCGCCAGGGCGGGATGGCAACACGTGAACATCAGACGCAGCACATCGTCTGACTGCTCGGGGCCGACGTCTCCGTCATCGAGGTGTCGCACGGCTGCCTCTTCCTTCGCGGCTCGGAGCCCCTCTCGACGTAGGCGATCGCGGGCCTTGTTTCGCCCCGTCACGGTCAGCCACCCAGCCGGGTTCCGCGGTACGCCCTCGATCGGCCAACGTTCGAGGGCGACGACGACGGCATCGTGAAGGGCGTCCTCGGCCAGTTGGAGATCGCCGAGGAATCGGGTGAGGGTGGCCAGCGCCTGACCACCCTCGACCCGAAGCAACCCACCGAGGTCGACGTCGTCGCCCTCGGTCACCTCACATCTCCATGACCGGACGGACCTCGACCTTGCCGTGCCATGCACCGGGAATCTGGGCCGCCCAGGCGATCGCCTCGTCGAGGTCGGCCGCTTCGATCAGGTAGAAGCCGCCGAGCACCTCGGTGGTCTCGGCGAACGGGCCGTCGGTGGTGACAACTTCGCCGCCGAGCCCGCCCTTGACCTCGATGGTGGTGGCGGTGGACGTGGGCTGGAGGCCGGCACCGCCTCGGATGACCCCGGCCGCGGCCGCAGCCTGGCCGAAGGTGTTGTACTCCTCGTACTGGTCCTTGTGAGCCTCGTCGGTCCAGTCGGCGTCCTCGCCGTAGATCAGCGCTGCGTACTGGGGCATTGCGGTCCTCCTGGGGTTGGGCGACCGGATCGGGACCGGCCGTCGACATGATGACGAACGGCGATCGGCCAGATCGACACGTCGTCGAAGATTCCCTACCCCAGGACCGATCGCAGGGTGTCGAGGCGCTCGGGGACGACTCGCCACCAGACCCAGCGTCCCCGCTTCTCGCCCACGAGGAGCCCGGCGTCGACCAGCGCCTTGG
Source organism: Actinomycetes bacterium (assembly GCA_031399525.1). GTDB lineage: Bacteria > Actinomycetota > Acidimicrobiia > Acidimicrobiales > CADCSY01 > JANNNX01. The sequence goes on from JANNOZ010000016.1 coordinate 233,456, forward strand.
TGTGGTGGCTCACCGTGGGCTGGGACTTGCCCAGCGGAGTGGTCAGGTCGCACGAACAGATCTCGCCGGCTGCGGCGACCAGGCTCAAGAGGCGTAGGCGCACCGGATGAGCCAAGACAGCAAATGCAGCGGCCACCTCGGCTGCGTCGGCGTCGGACAGGGGGGCATCGAGCAGCGGAGTGGTGCAGGCGTCCTCGAGGACGGCCACCGGGATGCGGGTTCTGGCGCTCATTGACTCACCGACCTTTGGGCCAGGCGACACATATTGACAACCGTCGATATATTTGCCACCATCGATGTATCGACCAACGTCAATCTACTGGAGGCTGACCATGGCACGAGTGCAGCTAGCCCTCAACGTCGCCGACCTCGACTCGGCCGTCGACTTCTACTCCCGGCTCTTTGGCACCGAGCCGGCCAAGCGCCGGCCCGGCTACGCCAACTTCGCGGTGGCCGAGCCGCCGCTCAAGCTGGTCCTGATCGAGGGGCACGGGACGCCGGGCTCGCTCAACCACCTCGGCGTCGAGGTGGCCACGACCGACGAGGTGCGCGACGCTCAGCTTCGGTTGGCTGACGAGGGGTTGGCCACCGCAGTGGAGGACGAGGTGGCCTGCTGCTACGCCGTGCAGGACAAGGTGTGGGTCGACGCCCCCGACGGCGAGCCGTGGGAGATCTACACGGTCCTGGCCGACGTCGAGATGGCGCCTGGACAGCTGCGCACGCTGGCCGACGACGCCGCCGAGGCGACAGGTGCTCAGTGCTGTGGCACCGAGGCGACAGCGGCCGAGCGCTGCTGCTGAGGGCCTGGGCCGTGAACCGCTCTCTCGCCCGCCGGGTCGTCGCCGAGGCTGTCGGCTCGGGCATGCTCGTCGCCATCGTGATCGGCTCGGGCATCTTCGCCCAGCGACTCTCCCCCGACGATGTCGGGTTGCAACTGCTCGAGAACTCGACCGCCACCGGCGCCGGGTTGGTGGCGTTGATTCTGGCGTTCGGCGCAGTGTCGGGGGCCCACTTCAACCCGATGGTCACCGTGGCCGACCGCCTCCTCGGCGGCATGACGACGGCGGTCGCCGGGGCCTACATCGTCGCCCAGGTGATCGGGGCGTCCCTGGGCGCAGTGGTGGCCAACCTGATGTTCGACCTCGACGCCGTGACCATCTCGACCCACACCCGCTCGTCGAGCGGGCTCTGGCTCGGAGAAGTGGTCGCCACGTTCGGTCTGCTGTTGGTGATCCTCGGCGTCGTGCGATCGGGGCGGGCTTCCCTCGCTCCCTTCGCCGTCGGCGGCTACATCGCCGCCGCCTACTGGTTCACGTCATCGACCTCGTTCGCCAACCCGGCGGTGACCATCGCCCGCACATTGAGCGACACCTTCGCCGGCATCGCCCCGTCGTCGGTGCCCGCCTTCGTGGCTGCCCAATTCGTCGGCGGGCTTCTCGCCGTCGCGTTGGCGGTGTTCCTGCACCCCGACCTCAACGCCGACGACGTCGTCGTCCCCCACGAGCCGGCCGAACCCTCATCCATCTCCACGTCCTGACCGGAGGTATTCCGATGCCCAACCTCAACGACCTGTCCACCGACCAGCAACTCGCCATCCGAAGCGCGTCGAAACGTCTCGCCGAAGAGTTTCGAGGCACGTTCGGCCCCGAGACCATCGAGCTGTTCCTGACCACGAGCTACGACCAGTTCGCCGACCGGGCCACGGTGTCGAACTTCCTGCCCCTGATGGCCGAGCGCTTCGCCCGGCAACGCCTCAAGGCCCTGGCCCGAGTCGAGGGCAAGGCCACCGATGGTCTGCCCACCGTGCTGTTCCTCTGCGTGCACAACGCCGGGCGCAGCCAAATGGCCCTCGGGTGGTTCAACCACCTGGCTGGCGACCGGGCGGTGGCCTGGTCCGGCGGCAGCGAGCCCGGTAACGAGGTCAACCCGGCCGCCATCGAGGCCATGGCCGAGTTGGGAATCGACATCACCGACGAGTTCCCCAAGCCGTGGACCGACGAGATCGTCCAAGCCGCCGACGTTGTGGTGACCATGGGCTGCGGTGACGCCTGCCCCTTCTTCCCAGGCAAGCGCTACGAGGACTGGGAGCTCGAGGACCCCGCCGGCCAAGGCCTCGAGGCCGTGCGCCCCATCCGCGACGACATCGGCCACCGGGTGCGCGAGCTGCTCGCCAGCCTCGACGTGACCGCCGCGGCCGACTAACGCCGCTCGCCCTCGCCCTCCCGTTCTCAGGCGGATCCACCACCCCCACAGTGGTCGATCCGCCAGAGAACGGCTCGGCAAGGGCCAAGTTCGTTACGGGCGGGCCTGCGAACATGGGACATGGATCTGGGGTCGTTGGCGGTGTTGCGCGGGCCCGATCTGGCCATCGATGCGCTGATCCTGCAGATCGGGGCCCTGCTCGTCGTCGGAGTCGTCGCCACCGGGTTGGCCCAACGCCTGCGGTTCCCGAGCCTGGTCTTGTTCCTGGCCCTCGGCATGCTCGTCGCCGACGACGGGCTGGCCTGGATTCGCTTCGACGACGCCGAGCTGGCCCAGAACCTCAGCGTCTTGGCCCTCGTGGTCATCCTCTTCGACGGCGGGTTGTCGACCCGATGGCCGTCGATGCGCTCGGTGCTGGCCCCGGCCAGCCTGCTGGCCACCGTCGGAGTGGCCGTCACCGCGTCGGTGATCGCCGGAACCCTCCTCGTGGGCTTCGGGATCCCGACCGAAACCGCCTGGCTCATCGGGGCAGTCGTGGCTTCCACCGACGCGGCCGCCGTATTCGCGGCGCTACGCCACCTCGCGCTGCCGACCCGGCTCCGTGAGTTGCTTCAGGTCGAGTCGGGGCTCAACGATCCGATGGCCATCCTCCTGACCGTGGGGTTCGTAGAAGCCCAGCGGCGGGGCGTCACCGCCGACGAGTGGCTCCTCTTCGGCATACGTCAGTTGGGCCTCGGTCTACTCGTCGGGGTCGCGATAGGCGCGGTCGGCGCCTGGGCCCTCGAGCACCTGCCGATACCCGGCGCTGCACTGCACACCGTGCTGGCCACTGCCGTGGGCGCCGGCGCTTATGGGCTAGCCGTGGTGGTTGGAGGATCGGGGTTCTTGGCCGTGTTCCTCGCCGGCGTGGTGCTCGTCGAGCGGGCGCCCCGGTTCCGGCGCCGGGTCCAGGCCTTCCATGCCTCCTTGGCCATGGGGGCCGAGCTCGGTTTGTTCTTCCTGCTCGGCATCCTCGTGTTTCCGAGTCAGCTGGCGGGCGTGGCGACCGAAGCCATCACCGTGGCCGTCGTGTTGGTGCTGGTCGCCCGACCATTGGCGGTGGTCTCGTCGATGGCATGGTTCCGGTGGCCAGCCAACGAGCTGGCGTTCGTGTCCTGGGCCGGGTTGCGAGGGGCGGTACCCATCGTGCTGGCCACTTTTCCGCTCACCGTGGGCCACCCCGACGGACAACTCGTGTTCGATGTCGTCTTCTTCGTCGTGCTGCTCTCGGCCACTGTCCAGGGCGCGACGCTCAGCCCGCTGTCCCGTCGGCTCGGGCTCGTCCAACCCGAGCGAACCTGACTGTCAGGGGGCGAGTACCGCGGCGAGGAAGCCGACGAGCTCCTCATCGCTGATGACCTCGGCGTCCCGCGGGCGAAGCTGGACGGTGCCCTTGCTGGTCTTGAGTTCGGGGTGGCGGGCGATGAACCCGGCGTCGCGGTTCTCACCCCAGCCGTACAACGAGAGTCCGTGCTTCCAGACCCCGACCGACAGGCGGCGTCTCCCGACCTTGTAGGTGGGCATCTGGTATGAGAGCACGACCTCGATGCCCGGATGGGACCCGAGGATCAGTCCGTGGACCCGGTCGAACAGCGGCCGGTACTCCGGTTCGATGGCGTCGATGTAGGCCCGCACGGCGTCGTCCATCCTCATACCTTGCCGCTCGGGGCGATTGCGGACCGGCCGCCAAGCACCGACCGTCAACCTTCAGGCTGCGTTCAGTCGGTCGAAGACAAGGGGTATGGAACATTCGTCGCATCCTCGGGGCGCGGCGCTGGTCTCCTATGCGCTACTCGTTGGGCTCATCGCGCTCAGTGGCGTAGTGGCGGTGGGCTCGCTCGGTAGCAATGTCCGTGAGACGTTCGAGGGGTTCGGCGGCACCTCGACGACCGCGTCCACCAGCACCACGGCGGCCCCAGTTGGGGTGGCGTTGGCGGGCACGGTCACTCCGGGAAAGAAGAACTGGAAGGTCAAGGTGGACATCGACGCGGCCAGCTTCGTCGGCGGTGTTCCCAAGGGCGCCACGGTCGTGGGGACCTGGTCCGACACCGGCAAGTCGTCGTCGTGCAAGGCCGGGTCGGCAGCTTCCTGCTCGGTGACCCGCTCGGGCATCCCGAATGGGACACCGGCGGTGAGCTTCACCGTCACGTCGGTCAACGGGAAGAAGCTGACCACGCCCCTGACCCAGACCTTCGCGCCCTGAGTCGACACCCCGGCCCGCCCGCATCACACGAGGTCGGCCGCTCCGAAGGCCGAGTTGAACCGATCGCACCAGATCACCACTGAGGTGTAACGACTCAGATCGACATCGAGTCCGAGCTCGTAGTTCTGATCGCCCTGATTGCCCTTGAGCCGACCAAGGTTCACGAAATCGTCGTCGAAGCCGCCCTCCTCGCCATCGGCCGGGTTGGTGGTCAGATAGAGGTAGAGATCGGGGCCGTTGTCGGTGTCGAGCCCTTCGAGCCGCACGACACGGCTGCCGTCGCCGAGGTCGAGCACCCGCACGGCCCCGCTCGTGCCGTGGTCGAGCGACACGAACGAGCCCATCGCCAGGTCTTGTGGTGGTGCGGGCTCTGGCGATGGCGAATCGTCGTCTGCAGAAGGCGCGACCGTGACGGCGGAAGGAACCGGCTCGGCTACCTCTTCGTCGATGAACAGCTTGTGGGGTTGGAACCAGGCGACGGCGAACACGGAAGCCACGACCACGGGAGCGGTGATCCACATCCAGCGGCGACGACGGCTCGCAGGTGCTCCGTCAGGGGGCGCAACGCCGAACTCAGTCATGATCCGACCTCCAGGTCCTCCCAGCGAACCACAACGATCTCGATCGACGGGCGCGGCCGTCCGGGATCACGCGACCCGTCGGCGGGACGTCGCCGTATCGACCGGGAGACCGCCGGCCGGATGACCGCAATGCCGTCGGGCCGCACGTAACCAAACCCGGTCCCGGTGATGACACCGAGAACGGCGGGCTCCCCACTCCTACGGGTGTCGATCGAGAGGCACCCGTTTGTAGGCACTCGGACCACCATTTTGTAGAACGTCGACGAAGATCGGCCGACACAGAAACGGTTCGCGGTCGTCCGTCAGCTCCGCGCTAGCGGTCTCGTACCCAACTCCCACCCGTTCTCTGGCGGATCCACTACCCCCGACGTGGCGGATCCGCCATAGAACGGGGGCACCGACGTCGAGTGGGCGAGGGGGGACTTGAACCCCCACATCCTTTCGGACACAGGAACCTGAATCCTGCGCGTCTGCCAATTCCGCCACTCGCCCGTGGGGGCGGCCACGTTAGCTCAGCGCTCGGGCGCCCCAGCCGGTCGGGGACCCTCGCATAAGCTCGCCCCGATGGGCCTCAAGGGATTCGAGCGCCGTCTCGAGCGGCTCGTCGAGGGCACCTTCGAGCGCGTCTTCCGTAGCTCGGTCAGCCCGGTCGAGTTGGGCCGGCGACTCGTGCGCGCCATCGACGACGAACGCACCGTCGACGTGCGGGGCGCCACTGCGGTACCCAACGAGTTCACCTTCACGCTGGCCCCCGACGACTTCGTCCAGTTCGAGTCGATCGAGTCCAGCTTGGTGCGCGACCTGGCCGAGACCGCCCGTGAGCACGCCAGCGCGGCGGGATACGCCTTCAAGGGCCCGGTACGGGTCCGCCTGGCCGAGGACCCTGCCCTGCGCACCGGCTCGTTCGCCCTGACCGCCACCTTCCACGAGGGACCCGGCGGCCGAGCCGGTGGTCTGCTGCGCCTGCCCGACGGCCGACACGTCGAACTGGCCGACGCCCCAGTGAGTATCGGGCGTTCGTCGGAGGCCGCCGTGCACCTCCCCGACACCAGCGTCAGCCGCCGACACGCCGAGATCCGCCCCGCCGGCAACGGATACGTCATCGTCGACCTGGGCTCGACCAACGGCACCCGGGTCAACGGCCACCGCATCAACGGCGAGCACAACCTGGCCCAGGGTGACAGCATCTCGGTGGGCGACTGCCAGCTGCACTTCGAGGCCTCCTGATCCCTCGTGCCCGAGGCGCTGCTCTCCTTCCTCACCCTGTGCTGCGTCGCCCTGCTCTACCTCTTCCTCTTTCGCGTCGTACGAGCGGTGTGGGCCGAGCTGCGGCCCCCGACCGTGCTGGCGGCCGGCACGGCTGCGGCCAGTAGCTCAGCCACGAAGGGCGCTGCCGGCCGAGGGTTGCGCCGCAATCGCAACGGCACCCGGCTGGTCGTCCTCGAACCCAAGGAGCGCCGGGGCCAGACCTACGAGCTGGTCGACGAGCTCACGGTCGGCCGGGCACCCGGGTGTGCCGTCCTGCTCGACGATGGCTACACCTCGGCCCTGCACGCCCGGATCTTCCTCCGTGACGGACGACGGATGGTCGAAGACCTGGGCTCGACCAACGGCACCTTCCTCAACGCCAAGGCCCTGACCGCACCCGCGGTCGTGCGCCGGGGCGACCGGATCAAGGTGGGTGCCACCGTGCTCGAGGTCAACTGATGACCACCCTCCGAGTGGGCTCGGCCACCCACGTGGGCCGGGTCCGGCCCAACAACCAAGACTCGCTCCTGGTCGGCGACCACCTCTTCGCGGTGGCCGACGGCATGGGCGGACACGCGGCCGGCGAGGTAGCCAGCCAGGTCGCCATCGAGCAGCTCGCGGCCAGCCTCGAACCCACCCTCGAAGGGCTGGTTCGGGCCGTCCGATACGCCAACCGGGCAGTCTGGTCGCGGGCCCAGGACGACGACGCCCTGCGAGGCATGGGCACGACGCTGTGCGCCATCGCCCTGGTGCCGGCCGAGCGGGAGGCCCTCGCCGACGGCGACGACGGCGAGGCTCACGCCGCCGACGATCAGCCAACCGACGACGGCGACCGCGTCGTGGTGGCCAACGTCGGCGACTCTCGGGTCTACCTCTTCCACGAGGGCGTGCTCGACCAGATCAGCGAGGACCACTCGCTGGTCGCCGAGCTGGTGCGCGACGGCCGCATCTCCCCCGACGATGCCCGGGTCCACCCCCAGCGCAACGTGTTGACCCGGGTGTTGGGCCACGACACCGATGTCGAGGTCGACGCCTGGGAGATCATCCCGTTCACCGGTGATCGCTTCCTGCTGTGCTCGGACGGTCTCTTCGGCGAGGTCCCCGACGCCCAGATCGCCGGGGTGCTGCGCCGACTGTCCGACCCGGGCGACGCGGCCCACGAGCTGGTCCGCCTGGCCAACGACGCGGGCGGACGTGACAACATCACCGTGGTCGTGGTCGACGTGATCGACGACGGCGGCCGATCGGCGGCAGCATCGACTGCGTTGGCTGACAGCCCCGGGATCGACGGGACCGTGCTGGCCCCACCCCCACCGTCGCCCCTCGGCGACCCGCGCAGCTCTCGCCCACCCGTCACCGCAGCCCCGAAGATCCGTCGCACTCGAGCCCTCACGTGGCGGGTCGTGGCCTTCGTCGTGGCCGTACTGGCTGTGGTCGCCGTGGGCTGTGGGGCGGTCGTCTGGTACGCCCGGGGCACCTATTACGTGGGGGTCGACAACGGCGAGGTCGTCATCTTCCAGGGCCGACCCGGCGGCGTGTTGTGGTTCGAACCCACCGTTGTCGAGCCGACCGGCATCGACGCGAACAGCCTTCCGTCGGCGCTGCAAGGCGACCTGACCGACGGCAAGCTCGAAGCGAGCCTGGCCGACGCCCGGCGCTATGTCGCCACGCTCGAGCGACGGGCCGAGGAGTTCGGCAGCCCGGTCAGCCCGACGACCACCACAACCACTCCCACAGTCGCGCCGGCCGACCCAGCTACGTCTCCGTGATGGTGGCCCGCCGGCGCACCGAGCTCGGGCTCATGGTGCTCGCCGCCCTGATCACTGGGATCGCCTACGTCCTGGCCAGCCTCGGATCGAGCGCCAGCATCCCGGCGAACATCGGGCCGTTCCTCGCCACCATCTTCGGGCTCCTCGGGGTCGCCCACATCGCCGTTCGGCGCCTCGCCCCCCGAGCCGATCCCACGCTGCTGCCGATAGCCGCCGCCCTCAACGGCCTGGGCTACGTGATGATCGCCCGCCTCGACGACCAGCTGGCCGCCCTGCAGGCCACCTGGACCGCGGTAGGGATCGTGGCCTTCGTGGCCACCCTCGTCGTGGTCAGCGACGTACGGACCCTGGCCCAGTACCGCTACAGCCTCCTGGCCCTCGGCATCGTCCTGCTCCTGTTGCCCCTCGCCCCGGTGATCGGCACCGAGATCAACGGGGCTCGCATCTGGGTCTACATCGGTCCGCTCAGCTTCCAGCCCGGCGAGTTGGCCAAGATCGTGCTGGCCCTGTTCCTCGCCGCCTATGTGGTCGACCGGCGCGAGCTGCTGGCCATGACCTCCCGGCGCATCGGCCCGCTCGCCCTGCCCGACCTCCGCCACTTCGGGCCCCTCCTGCTGGCCTGGGGTCTGGCCATGGTGGTGATGATGGCCGAGAAGGACCTGGGTTCGTCGCTGCTCTTCTTCGCCCTGTTCGCAGTTGTGCTCTGGGTGGCCACCGATCGGGGGGCCTACCTGCTGGTCTCCCTCGTGCTCTTCAGCGTCGGCGCCTACGTGGCCTGGCGGCTCTTCGACCATGTCCAGGTGCGGGTGGAGATCTGGCTCGACCCGTGGCAGGACGTCTCGGGCAAGGGCTTCCAGGTGGTGCAGGCCACCTTCGCTCTGGCCTGGGGCGGCCTCACCGGCACCGGTCTCGGCGTGGGGCGACCGGACCGGGTGCCCGCGGCCACGACCGACTTCATCTTCGCGGCCATCGGTGAGGAGCTCGGCCTACTGGGGGCCACCGCAGTGCTGGTTGCCTTCGTGCTCTTCGTCGGCGCCGGCCTACGCATCGCCCTCCGGGCCCGCACGCCTTTCGAGACACTGCTGGCCACCGGGTTGACGACGATCGTCGGGTTCCAGGCCTTCATCATCGTCGCCGGAGTGACCCGCCTAGTCCCGCTCACCGGGATCACCCTGCCCTTCGTCTCCTACGGCGGGTCGTCACTGGTGGCCAACTACGTGCTGCTCGCCCTCCTGCTGCGGATCTCCGACGGGGCCAACGCCGCGGCCGAGGACGCAGCGGTCGACGCCACCACCGTTAGGGCGGGACGGCAACCATGAACCGGCCCATCCGTCGACTCGGGGTGGTTTTGGTCGCCCTCTACGGCTTGGTGTTCATCCAGCTCAACGTGACCCAGCTGGTGCGGGCCGACGAGTACGACGCCCACCCGGCCAACACCCGTACGGTCCAGCGCGACTACGGCCAGCCGCGAGGCCAGATCGTGTCGTCCGACGGCGTCGTTCTGGCCCGATCAGTCGAGGTCGGCGGCGAGTTCGAACGCCAGCGCGAGTACCCCACCGGCGACCTGTTCGCCCAGGTCACCGGCTATCTCTCGTTCACCGCAGGCTCCGACGGAGTGGAGAAGAGCTACAACGACGAGCTCACCGGTCGCTCGAACCGCAGCTCCACCCAGGGACTGGTCGACAGTCTGCTGGGTGACACCCACACCAACGACGTGATCCTCACGCTCTCGGCCGAACTCCAACAGCTCGCCAAGGATCTCCTCGCCGGCCGCAACGGCTCGGTGGTCGCCATCGACCCCCGGGACGGGTCGATCCTCGCCATGTACTCCAACCCGTCCTACGACCCGGGCCCGGTGTCCCAGGTCGACCAGGCCGCGGCCAACACGGCCCGCCAGGACCTGTTGGCCGACCCGAACAAGCCGCTCCTGACCCGCAGTTACCGCGAGACCTACTTCCCGGGCTCCACCTTCAAGGTCGTCACCAGCTCGGCCGGGCTGAGCGACGGCCAGGTCACCGTCGATGACCCGTCCTACCCCGTGACCGACAGCTACACGCCGCCGGGCACGACCAGCGCCATCTCGAACTTCGGGGGTAGCACCTGTGGAGGCACCCTCTTCGAGATCCTCGTCGTGTCGTGCAACACCTCCTTTGCCCAGATGGGCGTCGAGATCGGTGGCAACGCCCTGGCCACCACGGCCGAGGGCTTCGGGTTCAACCAGACCCCGCCGATCGACCTGCCCGGCGCGGAAGCCAGCCCGATCGCATCGGCCAGCACCCTCGACGACGACGATCCGGTGAGAGCCCAGACGGCGATCGGCCAGAACGCGGTGCGCTCGACGCCGCTGCAGATGGCCCTCGTCGCCGCAGGCATCGCCAACGGCGGCACGATCATGACCCCTCACGTCATGGCCGAGGTCCACGACGACGAGGGCGAGACGGTGTCGGTCTTCGCCCCGACGCAGTGGCGCCGAGCCGTGTCGGCCGACGTGGCCGCCACCGTGCGCGACGCCATGGTCCAGATCGTCGAGCGGGGGACAGCCACCCGGCTCCAGGTGCCTGGCGTGAGCACGGCGGGCAAGACGGGCACCGCCGAGCGGGGCGACGGCAGCTCCGAGGCTTGGATCATTGGTTTCGCTCCCGCCGAAGCCCCCCGAGTAGCGGTGGCCGTCATCGTCGAGGGCCAGTCAGGTGCCTCCGAAGCGACCGGCGGTCGAGTCGCAGCTCCGATCGGCCAGTCCATCCTCGAGACCGCGCTGCGAATCAACCCGTGAATCGACCGCCCCATCCGATCGAACACGTCGTCAGGGTCGCCGTAGGCTCAGGCCCCGATGTCTGACGCTCCACCCCAGCTCTTCGGCGAGCGCTACCAGCTCGAGCGGCACCTCGCCCGGGGCGGGATGGCCAACGTCTACCTGGCCCACGACCTCTCGCTCGACCGTCCGGTGGCGGTGAAGGTCCTGTTCCCCGAGTTCGCCACCGACCCGTCGTTCGTCGAGCGGTTCCGGCGCGAGGCCCAGGCCGCAGCCAACCTCAACCACCCGAACATCGTGTCGGTGTTCGACTGGGGCGAACAGAACGGCACCTACTTCATCGTCATGGAGTACCTCGAGGGTCGCAGCCTGGCCGAGATGCTTCGAGCCGAGGGGCCCTTGGGGGCCGAGCGGACGGCCAGCATCGCCGCCGACATCGCCGCAGCCCTCGATTTCGCCCACCGCCGGGGGGTCATCCACCGCGACGTGAAGCCCGGCAACGTGCTGGTCTCACCCGACGGCGAGGTCAAGGTCACCGACTTCGGCATCGCCCGGGCCGTCTCCACCCAGGAGAACCTGACCCAGGTCGGCGCGGTCATGGGGACCGCCACCTACTTCTCCCCCGAGCAAGCCAGGGGCGAGGTGGTCGACGCCCGCAGCGACGTGTACGCCCTCGGAATCGTCATCTACGAGCTGCTGGTCGGCCGACCGCCGTTCACCGGTGACAATCCGGTGGCCGTGGCCTACAAGCAGGTCCAGGAACAGCCGATCGCACCCCGACGCATCGACCCGGCGATCCCGGCCCCGATCGAAGCGGTGACCCTCAAGGCCCTGGCCAAGCAGCCCGCCAACCGATATCAGTCCGCCGAAGAGCTGCGGGCCGACCTTCGCCGATTCAGCCAGGGCCACCCGGTCACCGCGGTGGGCGGCGCGGCGGCGGCCAACGAACTGGCCACCCAGGCGGTGGCGCCGGTGCCTGGCCTCGACGGCACCCGGGCCGTGCCGGCCTACACCGGGCAGGTCGCGGCCTACGACGAGTTCCCCACCCGGCGGTGGCCGCTCATCGTCACCCTCGTGGTGTTGGCCTTGGCTTTGGTCGGACTGGGCGTGGCGTTTGCCAACAACCTCGGCATCGGCGGCGGCGCCACCAAGGTCACGGTGCCCGACACGGTGGGCCAGCCGGTCGCCGACGCCACCGCGACCCTCGAGGACGCCGGTTTCGAGGTCAAGGTCACCAACGTCCAAAACGACACCGTCGAACTGGGCACAGTGGTACGCCAGAGTCCCGAAGGCGGAACCAAGACGTCCGACGGGGCCGAGGTCGAGCTGTTCGTGAGCGCGCAACCCGAGGTCGAGCTGCCCGACTTGGTCGGCACCGACCTCGAAACCGCCAGGGGCCAGCTCTTCTTCGCTGGGCTTTCCGCCGAGGTCACCGAGCAGTTCGACGACAACATCGCCAGGGACACGGTGCTGAGCCAAGACCCGGCCCCATTCACCATGGTGAAGTCCGGGTCGGCGGTGAGGCTGGTGGTGTCCAAGGGCCCGACCGAGGTGGCCGTACCCGACGTTCGCAACCTGACCTCCGAGGAAGCCAGCACCCAGCTCATCGCGGCCGGGTTCAACCCGGTGATCCAACCGGCTCGCAGCGACTCGGTGCCCGAGGGTCGGGTCATCCGCACCGACCCGGCCAACGGCGCCCTGTTGGCCAAGGGCGCCAACGTGACCGTGTTCGTAGCCTCGGGGGCGGCCACTGTCGAGGTGCCCAACGTCATCGGCCAGACCCAGGACGCAGCCACCACCGCCCTGCGGGACAGGGGCTTCCGGGTGAGTGTGGCCAACCAGATCGTGGGGGCTGGCGACGTCGGCAAGGTGGTCAACCAGTCGCCCACCGGCGGTGATCGGGCCGCCCCGGAAGCCACCGTCACCATCACCGTCGGTCAGGCCGCGGCAAGCTCGACCACGACCACGAGCTCGACGACTACCACCACGACGCCCTGACCCGAGCTGCTCAGCGGATGTAAGCCAAGAAGTTGGCCAACAACTGGTGGCCGCCTTCGGTGAGGATCGACTCGGGGTGGAACTGCACGCCTTCGGTCCGGTGCTGGCGATGGCGCAGGCCCATGACGATGCCGTCGGCGGTGGTCGCGGTGACCTCCAACTCGTCGGGCACCGAGTCGGCGGCCACGACCAACGAGTGGTAGCGGGTGGCGGTGAGCGGCTGGGGCAGCCCGGCGAACACGCCGACGCCGCCATGGACGATCGGTGAGGTCTTGCCGTGGACGATCTCGGGCGCCCGCACCACCTGGCCGCCGAAGACCTGGCCGATGCACTGGTGACCCAGGCACACACCGAGGATGGGGACCCGGCCGCTCAGGCGGCGGATGATCTCGTTGGAGAGCCCGGCGTCGTCGGGTCGGCCCGGCCCGGGCGAGATGAGCACGGCATCCGGAGCCAGCGCCTCGACCTCGTCGATGCTCAGAGCGTCGTCGCGGTGCACGAGCGGCTCCACGCCCAGTTCACCCAGGTACTGCACGAGGTTGAACACGAACGAGTCGTAGTTGTCGACGACGAGCACCCGGGGACCCACCGGCCGGAGGCTAGTGGCGGCTCCGTTCGTCCTATCCTGTCCGACCATGGCTGCGGGCAAGAAGCACACGCCGGTCGGCACCGGTCGGGTCACCCCCAAGGGAACGCGCCCCGGCGCCAGCGCCGCCCCCATCTCGGCCCGCTACACACCGCCGGTCCCCAAGGGCGTCAAGTCCAGCCCGCTGTGGGTGGCGATCCTGATGTTCTCCCTGCTCGGCATCGGGGCGGCCCTGATCTTCGCCAACTACCTCGGGGTGCTCCCCTTCACCGACGGTTCGGCGTCCACGGGCGTTCTGGCCATCGGCCTGGTGTGCATCACCGGCGGGTTCGTGGTGGCCACCCAGTACCGCTGAACCGGCCTCGACAGCCTCTGTTGAGGGAGGCGACACGTCGTCCATCGAGATGTCGGGCGAGTTACATTCGTGTGACGCTCCCCAACCTTGTCCACACCCTGGGGACAAGGTTGACGGGGTCCCGCTGACGGCTACTCCTCGGCCGCGACCAGGTCCATCTCGTCCATACAGTGCCGTGGCGGGTCGGGCTCCTCGCTGACCGCCCGCTCGATCCGCAACTCGAGACCACAGGTCGGGCACCGGTAACGGACCTTCACCCGACGAAGCTCACCGGAGGGCGGCGGGGCCGGAAGCGGCCGAGCGAATCCTCGGAGAATCCCCAGCCCGACTCGAATGATGAGCCACGCGGCACCACCAGCCATCACCAGCGACAGGACACGGGCCACACGACAAGGCTACGCCTGGGTCGGGCTCCGGACGCGGGTCGGTCCCGAGTAGCTGAGCGGCGGACCACTCACACTCCTCGGGACCGGTCCCATGACGAACCTTCGGGCACCGAGCGACGGTTACCCGCAGGCAGGTGTCGCCCGGCGTGTCCGCCGGCTCTGACCGAGACCACCCACCGTCGGCGCACGGTGCAAGCATCCACAGCGACTGCGTCGGCGTGCGCCTCGGCGGTTGCTACGGAGCCTTTTGCCCTGCTCCGACCGGCCTGTCGTTCCGGCTGGGCTCACCTTGCTCCCATCGAAAGCCCAGGTCAAGCGATATTTCGGGCAACTCACAGGTCATCCCCAGGAAATGTGAGCTCGTCCCCAGATTGATCGGGTTGTCGACAGATCACCCACAGGTTGTGCACCGATGATGGGCTCGGATGGCCTCAGCGGCGGCGCAGGAGCACCACCGTGGGGGCCTCGACGACGACCTCCCACTCCGATGACCGCCGGAGCCCATCGATCACGACGAGGCCCGAGCCGGACTCGATGTCACCCGGTCGCACCACGATCCACTCGACGGCATCCGAACTGGGCAGTGCCACGCCGTCGAGCGCCCAGTACGACCGCGAGAAGGGGTTGGGGTAGAGATACACCGTACGCCGGTGTCCGAGATGCGGGGCCAGGAACGAGCCGGCCGACACCACCGCATCGGGCGGGATTCGAGCCAATGCATCGGCCACAACGGCGTCGTCGGGAGACGGCGCGACCCAAGCTCCACCGTGGCGGGCAGGCGGTGAAGGACTCCACCAGATATTGGCGAGCGCCGCCACCATCAACACCAGCCCGGCCAGCTGACGGCCGCGCTTCGAGCCCAGGGCGCCTTGAGCCCGCTGGGCGCCGAGGAGCGCTGCCATGACGACCACTGCGCTGAGGTAGGCCCCGTACTGGAAGCGGATGTCGTGCTGACCAGCCTGACTCGACAACAGGTTGGCCAACGTGACCGGCAGGGCCACCAGCAACATCGAGGGCCGCAGGAGAGCCAACGGCAGTGGCGCCAGCATGGCGACGACATACAGCGGGCGATCGCCGGAACCGAGCACCTGAGCCACGACGTCGGGTCGGGTCCCGATGCCAACCAGGGCGCCGATCAGGCCGTCGCCAAACGAGGCATAGCGCCCGGCATAGACGAGTTCACCGGTGGGACTGAGGTGAGGCAGGAGCCACACGACATCGATCACGAACCAGGCCGACGCCAAGGCGGCGGCCACCAGTCCGGCCCGCCGCCCTCGACCCGACAGGATCATCCACAGGCCGAAGGGCACCACGACCAGGGCCGCGTCCTCCTTGACCGAAAGAATGACGACCAGCGCAACCACCGCCCATCCCGGGTGACCCCGCACGGTGAGCAGGAACGCGACCAACAGGACCGGGATGGCCACCAGCTCGGGGTGAAAGGTCCACCAGGTGGCCCACTGGATGGCGGGGTAGAGCAAGGCGGCGACCGCCATCGCCGCGGCCAGTACGGGCACCAACCCCAACGCCCGGCCCGCGGCGTAGGTGAGCGGACCGACCGAGGCGAGCAAGACCACGGTGCCGACCAGAAGGGCCCGGGGGTCGTCCCAGACCCGGTAGAGCGGAGCCAACAGGACCATCACATAGGACGAATGGTCGGCGAAGAGGTCGAGGCCCCGCAGAGTGACGAACGGGCTCGCGCCCTGCGAGAGGAGCCACAGCCCCTGGTCGAAAATCCCGAAGTCGAAGGTGTGAGTGCCGTACGCCTCGTGCTGGCGCAGGATCAGCCAACCGAAGCCGGCGACGAAGGCCCCCGTCGCACCGACGACCACAGCCATCGCCAGCCAGGGGCGGCCCCGGGTCGGGATCGGCTCTGGCGATCCGGCCGGGGCCCGAAGGCCGGCCGAACGGCTCACCTCACCGCGCCCCGAGCTGGCGGAATCGCTCCTCGATACGCCCGAACACCTCGGGGCCGTCCTCGACCGTGCGCATCCAGGCGAATGCTCCGGTGACGAAGGTGGTGAACCCTGCCTCGAGCATGGTTGGTACCGGTTTCATGGTCGCGTCGAGGTCGGGGTACCCGTCGGCTCCGAAAACCGGGCGCAGCGGGAAGATCATCTCCATCGCCTCGGGGTCGTGGCCGGCGTCGGCCACCGCTTGCTTGAGCCGGCGGACCTGAGCGGGCACGTCGGGGTTGCGCCGGGCGTACCAGCCGAGCCCGAAGCGCGCGATGCGGGCCAGCCCCGGCGGATGCAGGTCGCCCCCGAACCACATCGGGATGCCTCCGGGCTGCACGGGCTTGGGTTCGCACCAGACGTCGTCGAAGTCGAGGGTGGGACCGTGGTAGCTGGCCGGGGACTCGCCCCACAGCGCACGACATGCGGCGATCAGATCGTCCATGCGCTGGCCCCGACCGACGAAGTCGGCGCCCAAGGCCCGGTACTCGTCCTCCTGCCAGCTCGACGCCACGCCGAGCTCGAGTCGGCCGCCGGAGAGCACGTCGATGGTGGCCGCCATCTTGGCCAGCAGAACCGGCTGGTAGAGCGGGGCGATGAGGATGGCCGTCCCGAGCCGGATGGTGTTGGTGGCCCCGGCCAGCACTGCCAGGGTGCTGAGCGGCTCGAGGTAGCGGTAGTCGGGCGGGATCTGGCCAGGGCGGTGCTGAGCCCGGGGGTTGTCGGCGACGCCGTCCTCGCCGCTGCGGCTCGACAGCACGACGTGGCCACCCATGTAAACGATGTCCCAACCCGCAGCCTCGGCGTTTTGGGCGGTGCGGATGGTGGCCCGGGGGTCGGCTTCGAAGTTGCCCCGCTCGGTCAGGATGGCTCCGAGTCGAACCCTGCCCTGCGCCCTAGGCTCCTGGTCCACCGGGAGAGGGTAACCGGGACGAAAAGCGAGACGCGCCGAGGTCGATTGGAGCGTGCGATGGCGGACGAACACATCGACGGCGTGACCAACGAGGCCGAGGATGGAGCCCGACTCGGCGCCGGGACCATCGCCTCGCTCACCGGGGCGACTGGGCTGGGCATCTTCATGGTCCAGAACACCGAGCAGGTGACGGTCAGCTACCTGGTGTGGGAGTTCACCCTGGCCCTGTGGCTGGTGGTGCTGATCGCCGCCCTGGTGGGCGCCGTGATCTGGTTCGGGCTCGGCGTCATGCGCCGTCGTCGCCGACGCCGACAGCGCCGAGCCAACCGCTGACCTGATAGCGGCGTTGTGGTGGAGACGATGGGACTCGAACCCACGACCCCCTGCTTGCAAAGCAGGTGCTCTAGCCAGCTGAGCTACGTCCCCGGGCCGATCTGAGGTTAGGCGCTGGCCACCCCGGCCAAGGGGCCGCCGCTCGACGATGGCGTCGGATCGTGGTCGGGTTCGGGCCCACCGCCGTCGATCGGGGGCGGATCCGACGTCGAAGACCCCCGCCGAATCGACAGTCGCCGCCAGATCGCCTCGAGCCCGACTGCTCCGAGGACCACCAGCGCCGGCTCCGCGGCAGCTCGGTACCGGGTCTGGCCAAAGGTGAGCGCAACAGCCAGCGACACCGTGACGATCGGCGCCACCAGCGGCGACAACGGGACCCTCCGCCGACGCAGGTTCACGCCACCCGCAACACCAGTCGCCATGAGGCCGTAGAGCATGAACAACCCGGCCATGGCGGCTGGCTTGGCGCGGGTCTCGACCACGGCGTCCGCGTTGATCTGCTGGAACGGCTGGTAATACCCCCAGATCCGGCCCAGTCGGGCGAACACGACATAGGGGACTCGGTCGAGGTGTTCGCTGACGTAGTCGAGCGCGAGCTCACGGTAGATGAGCGTGTTCTCCGACTCGTCGTTGCCGAGCGGCACCCGGGGCAGGCAGTAGAACTCCCAATAGCCGGTCTTGTCGCCGTAGTAGACGTTGTCGCAGTTGGCCTGCACTGCGGTCATCTCGAAGCTCGAGGTCAACAAGACCGGGTGTTCGAAGCGGGTTGCGTTGTGGGCCACCCACGGCACCAGAACCAACACGCCAACCATCGACCCGGCCCCGAACTGGATCAGGCGCTGACGCCACGGCGCCCCGCTGCGCCAGACGGCGAGGGGCAACAGCACCAGGCCCAAGAAGAGGATGGCCTCGGGCCGAGTCAGCGCGGCGAGGCCGATGACTGCGCCCAGCACCAACACTCGGGACAGGCTCGGTTGGTCGTGGTACCGGTAGGCGCACAGCATCACCAGTGCGGTCGTGAAGATGATGAACGTCTCGGACACCACGATGGCGTCGTTGAGCCACAGGTTGGGGTAGATGGCCGCTACCACCGCAGCGATGAGACCCGCCCGCCCGCCCGCGATGCGACGGGCCACCAGAGCGATGAGTACCACGCTCATCGAGCCGACCACGCACGACCACAGCTGGTGGTCGAGGAAGGACGTGAAGCCGAACAACGACGCCACGGCCAAGGCCACGATGGTGAACGGGGCATGCTGGGCCGCGGGCATTGACACCGACGCCGGCAGGTTCCACTCGGGGAGCAGATCGGGGAAGTAGAAGATCGGGTTGATGAAGCCCTTGCCCTCGACGAGCAGGTTGGCGCCGTAGTGGTAGTAGAACGGGTCGCCGGCAATGCGGACGGGGTGCCGGAAGCCGAGCACGTAGCCGACCCGCAAGGCCAAGGCCCCGAGGGCGATCGCCACGAGCGCGCCATACCAACGTCGCTGGGCCCCAGACACGGACAGCGACGCTACCAATGGGTGATGCGGGCCTCCTGACTACCCTTGCCCGCCGATGTCGGGGGACCCAACGAGATGAACGTCGAGACGAACGTCGCATCGTCGACCGGCGCGGGACCGGCCGGCACAACGGTCTCGGTGGTGCTCCCCTGCCTGAACGAGGCCGATTCGGTGGGCGCCTGCGTCGCCGAAGCGCTGGCCGCGATGGCCGACGCCGGGATCGACGGCGAAGTGCTCGTGGTCGACAACGGCTCGACCGACGGTTCGGCCGCCCTCGCCGTGGCAGCCGGTGCCCGGGTGATCGACGAATCGGCCCGGGGCTATGGCTCGGCCCATCGAGCCGGGTTCGCCGCGGCCACCGGCGACGTCGTGGTCATGGCCGACGCCGACCGGACCTACGAGCTGAGCGCCATCCCGGCGCTGGTCGCACCAGTCGTCGCCGACCAGGCCGATCTGGTGTGCGGAGCTCGTCTGAGCGACGCCACCAACGAGTCGATGCCCTTCCTGCACCGCTTCGTCGGCACCCCCATCCTCACCCTGCTCGTCACCATCGCCTGCGGCCGCCGGGTCTCGTCCGACAGTCAGTCGGGCTTCCGGGCCTTCGACCGCCGCAAGATGGCCACCCTCGGCCTCACCTCCACCGGCATGGAGCTGGCGTCGGAGATGTTCATCCGTGCCGCCCGCCAGGGTTGGCGCATCACCGAGATCGACACCACCTACCGGGTCCGGGTGGGCGACTCCAAGCTCGACACCTGGCGCGACGGCTGGCGCCACCTCCGGGCCATCCTGCGCTTCATCCCCCACATCGTGCTGCTGGTGCCCGGCGTGGCCTTCCTGGCCTTGGCTGCTGTCCTTTCGGTCCTCGGCCTGGCTGGAGTGGCCGAGGACTCGCCCCAGTGGGCCCCAGGCACCTGGGCCGGCCCGTTCCTCACCCTCGGGGGCATCGCCGTGACCACCGGCGTGGCTCTCGGCCATCGAGCCACCAAGCAGCTCGGCGCTCTACGGCCCAGCTTCGCCACCCTCTTGCACCCCCGAATCCTCTTGCTGTGCGGCATCGCCGCAGCCGCGCTGGCCACGCTCGGGTTGCTCCTGCGACTCGTGGTGGGGCCCGACCTCGACCAGGCCGGACCAGCCGCCACCGCCGAGTCGATCGGCGTCTCACTTTTCATCATCGGGATCATGGTCGTCGGTCGGACCATCGCCGGGGCCTGCATGGACGACCAGCCACCCAACCACCGCCCACCCGGCGCGTCGGCAAGCTGACCGCGTCCGCCGGTACCGTCGGCGGGTGCCCGAACTGCCGGAGATGCAGGCGCTGTCCGAGCGGCTCGATGCCGCCGTGGGCGGCCACGACTTGACGTCGGTCCGAGCCCTGCAGTTCTCGGCCCTGAAGACCTACTCCCCCGACCCCGACACGCTGGTCGGTCAACTCGTCGAAGGGGTCGGGCGCCGGGGCAAGTACCTGGTGTGGCGCTTCGACAACGGCACCCGCATGTTGATCCACCTCTCCCAGGGAGGCCGGGTCGACATCGAAGATCCGCCGAAGACGACCAAGCCACGCGGCGCGCTGGTCCGCTTCACGTTCACCGACGGCCCCGGCGTTCTCCTCAAAGAGTTCGGCACCGAGCGCAAGGCCGGCTGGTGGCTCCTCGGGCCAGGCGATGACGGCCCCCTCGAACGGCTGGGTCCCGACGCCGACACACCGGCCTTTGCCGAGCTGGTGGCTCACAGCTCGGATCGACGCCGACTCCACACCTTTCTGCGAGACCAGCACACCGTGGCCGGCGTGGGCCGGGGCTATACCGACGACGGGCTCCACCGCGCTCACCTCTCACCCTTCGCCACCTTGGCCGGACTCGACGACGAGGCCCGCCGGCGCCTGGTCGACGGTGTGCGGGGGGTGCTGGCCGACGGTCTCGAGCACGAGCGCCGCCGACGCGGCGGGTTGCCGACCAAGCTCGGCGACCACTGGATCGTCCACAAGCGGGCCGGGACTGCCTGCCCCAACGGTTGTGGCGACACGCTGGCCCGGGTCTCCTACGACAACTACGAACTGACCTACTGCCCCACCTGTCAGACCGACGGGCGCACCCTGGCCGACCGCCGCCTGTCGCGCCTGCTCAAGTGACCGACCCGAGAGGAGACCGACCGTGGACCTCCCGGTGATGCCACCGGTGGCCCCCATGCTGGCCAAAGCCGCCGATCGATTGCCGGACGGGGAGGGCTGGCGCTACGAACCGAAGTGGGACGGCTTTCGCTGCATCGTGTTTCGCGACGGCGACGACGTCGAGCTCGGTAGTCGCAACGAACGTCCGCTGACCCGCTACTTCCCTGAGCTGGTCGAGGCTCTCCGAGCCAACCTCCCGCCTCGGGTCGTCCTCGACGGTGAGATCGTGGTCGTCGGCACCGACGGCTTGGCCTTCGACACCTTGCAGCAGCGGATCCACCCAGCCGAGTCCCGTATCCGGCGCCTCGCCGCCGAAACCCCAGCGGCGTACGTCGCTTTCGACCTGCTGGCGCTCGATGATCGAGACGTGCGCGGCGAGCCGTTCGCGACCCGCCGGCGGTTGCTCGAAGCGGCTCTCGTCTCGGCCCAGGCCCCGGTGCACCTCACGCCGATCACCGCCGACCGAGCGATCGCGGCTGACTGGTTCGCCCGCTTCGAGGGCGCGGGGCTCGACGGTGTGGTGGCCAAGCCTGCCGACCTGGCCTACGTCGAGGACAAGCGGGTGATGACCAAGGTCAAGCACGCCCGGACGGCCGACTGCGTGGTCGCCGGTTTCCGCTGGCACAAGGACGGCAACGGCATCGGCTCACTCCTCCTCGGGCTCTTCGACGACGCCGGCACCCTGCATCATGTGGGGGTGGCGACGTCGTTCACCGCCGCGTTCCGGGCCGAGCTGGTCGCCCAGTTGGCCCCCCTCCGCGAAGGTGCTCTCGACGGCCACCCGTGGGCTGACTGGGCCACGGCGTCGACCGAGAGCGATCAGAGCGCCCAACGCCGGCCGGGCGCACAGTCGCGCTGGACCGGCGGCAAGGACTCGTCGTGGGAGCCCCTGATCCCGGTCTTGGTCGCCGAGGTGGCTTACGACCATCTCCAGGGCGATCGCTTCCGCCACGCCACCCGACTCGTTCACTTCCGGGCCGATCGGACCCCGATCTCGTGCACCTATGACCAACTCGAACGGCCGGTGCCCGCCGAGTTGGCCGACGTGTTCGGCGCCGCCAGCGACTGATTCACGCCTCGGGCTCGTCGGCCGGACGGGCCCGACTGGGCTGCACTCGACGGGGTTCGCCCCGCTGCTTCGGGAAGCTCGGTGGCCAGGGGGCGTCGCCGAGCCCGCTGGCTTCGTCTTCGGCGGCGAGGTCGAGCAAGCCCGCCAGCGACCCGACCGCCTCGTCGATGCCTGCTCCTGGGTCGCCCAAGGTTGCGACCCGGGCCGGCACCGTACGCACGGTCAGCTCGGCCGGCTCGACCTCGGCCACCTCGTCCCACCACAGTGGACACGAGACCCGGGCGTCGGGCACGGGCCGAACCGAGTAGGCCGACGCCACCGTGCGATCTCGGGCGTTCTGGTTGTAGTCGATGAACACGCGCTCGCCCCGTTCCTCCTTCCACCATTTCGATGTAGCCAGGTCGGGGAGGCGACGTTCGACCTCTCGAGCCAGGGCCAGGGCGGCCCGCCTGACCTCGAGGAAGTCCCACTGGCGGGCGATACGGACGTTGATGTGGATGCCCCGCGAACCAGAGGTCTTGGGGAAGCCGGCCAGGCCGCCGTGGTCGGCCAGCACCGAACGGATCTCGAGGGCGACCCGGCGCACCGCGTCGAAGGGCACACCGGGCTGCGGATCGAGGTCGACCCGTAGCTCGTCGGGGTGATCGACGTCGTCGTCACGCACCGGCCACGGGTTGAGGTCGAGGCACCCCAGGTTCACAGCCCAGATCACGTGGGCCACGTCGGTCGGGCACAGCTCTTCGGCCGACCGCCCGGACGGAAACGTCACCGTCACCGTGTCGATCCATTCCGGTCTCGACGTCGGCGCCCGCTTCTGGAAGAAGAAGTCGCCGTCGGCCCCGTTGGGGTAACGCTTGAGAACGGTGGGTCGCCGCCACACCCCTCGCAATGCACCTTCGCCAACGGCCAGGTAGTACTCGACCAGGTCGAGCTTGGTCAGGCCCAGTTCGGGGAAGAACACCTTGGCCGGGTTGCTTACTCGGACGTCGCGCCCGGAGGCCTGCACGATGGTCGCGTCGGTGGCCACCGCACCAGGCTAGGACGAGGGCTCAGCTGACCGGGGTGCCTTCGAACACGGCGCCCTTCACGCCTCGGCGGGCCAGCTCGACCAGGAACGGCGCCGGTGCGAACGAGCCGGCCAAGCCTGCGGCCCCAGGACCGAACGCCCGGCCTTGGGCCAACCACACCGCGCTCAGGGCGCCGACCGTTCCCGCGGCGACCGCCGGCCGATCGATGGCGCCGTACACCGTGACCTCGCTGGCTCCGTCCCGACTCCCTCGCACCTCGACCCGAATGGCGCCTATCCGGCCCTCGGGGTGGGGCCGGCGCAGCATCGGCAGCGTCGCCGTGAAGCGGTCGCGCCGGGTGGCGGCCAGGCGGGCCGACAGCCGGGCGACATCCGGAAAGGCTCGATGCAACAACAACGGGTCGGGCAAGGCGGCCCGGTAGCAGTCGAGCGCGCCGACCGGATCGGGGAACCAGGACAGTTCGCGCCCGGTGCCGCCCCGCGACTCGGTCCACTCGCCATCGCGCCACGCCGGCGAATCGCTGTGCAGGGCCCGGTGGTGTTCTCGGGCGCACGCCGGCCCCCCAGCTCCCATGCGGGCCACGTGGATCTCGTCGACCTGATCGAAGCGAGATGCCGCGTGGGCCGCGAGCAGACACGACATCCCCGGCGCCATCCCCGCGCCGACCACGACGTTGACAGCCAGTTCCTCGGCCATCGGACCCAGCGCCAGGAGCCCCTCGACGTCTCTCAGCGACGACGACGTCGACACTACCGACGTGCCAGTGGCCACCAGGTCTCGAGCCAGATCGGCGTGCCACCCGGCGTCGAGCGCCAACACCACCACGTCGGCAGCATCCGCCCACGATCCGCCGAAGTCGCCGGCCAGCACCCGGGCCGGCTCGCCCACCGATCTGCGAACCGCGGCCGCTCGGGCCGGGTCGCGGTCGGCCACGGTGACCGCTTCGACCTCGGGACTCGACAGGAGCTGACGTACCACTCGGGCGCCCACCGCGCCCACGCCGAGCACAGCTGCGTGCACGATGGCGTCCTAGCGCAGCTCGGGGCCGGTCAGCTCGCGCCAACCACCCGACTGGGGAGGCACTCCGCCGCTGCCCCGGAGCCGCAGCACGGCGGCCACGAACCCGGTCACGCCCAGGGCGAGCACAGCACGTCGGAACGACTTCACGATGGCGTACCCCGTCTCGGTGTGGGCTCGATGTCTGACCACAAGACCCGACTCGAGTCGAGCCGATCCGCCAGCATACCGAGGTTGGCTTCGCGCCCTCCCGGGGCTCCTCGGCGTGCAGTTCGATCGGCGGTGGCGTGGTCGGCGTCGTCGGCCCGTCGCCGAGCGTTCACGTACCGTTCCTGGTCCCGCCCCATGTCGTTCAAGGCGCTCTCGTACCGTCTCGCCCATGTCTTGGAACGAGCAGGCTTCCGGCGGCTTCCCCGAGGGGGCCTCAGCGAGGGCGAACGGTAGCCAGTTTACGCCCGGAGCGAGCCGGACTCCCGACACCTCTGAGGTCGAGTTCGAGTTGGGCCGAGCGCTCCTCTTCGCCCAGCAGGTCGCCGACGAGACCATCGCCGAGGCCCGCCGCGAAGCGGCACAGCTGCTCGAGTCGGCCAATCGCAACCGAATCAACCGGCTGCTCGACGGGGCTAACCGGGCTCGAACGAGCGAGCGGTCCGAGTCCTCCACCCGACCTGACTTGCTCGTCGCCGGCAACGGTTCGACCGCGTCAGACGTCGAGCAGGACGCCCGCATTCGCCGAGCGACCACCGCAGTCGATGTGCTCGAGGGCCGGGTACAAGCCGAGCTCGAAGCGGCCCAGCGAGCCATCGAGGCGGCCCGCCGACGGACCGAGGCCGAACTGGCCACCTTGCGGGCTCAGCTCGCCGATCTGTTGCCGCCGATGTCGACGCCGGAGGTCGAGTCGGTCTGGTTGCCCTACAGCGCCGACGACGGCTCAGACGTTCGCCGGCAGCAGCCGGTTGAGCTGTTGGAAGAGCAGCAGTAGGGCGATCCACCACAACGGTAGTTCGATGGCCACGGTCATCACCCGGCTCGATCGACGGGCGAGGGGCACGTGCAGCCGGGCCAGCACTGCGATCGTGACCAGCACGAGCAGCGTGGCGGGAAGCTCTCCCGGATGCCATCCCCGGTCGCCGGCCACGGAGAGGTCGGCGACGCTCGTCTCCCCGGCCGCCGCAGTGGTGAAGGGCACCTTGGGCTTGGCCACCACGACGAGAAGTTGGCTGGTCGTGAACTTCGGGTGGCTGGTGGTCAGGGTGAGCCGGTCGTCGCCGTAGTCGGCGAAGACGGCGTCGTTCTGGTTCGACACCGGTCGGGGACTTTCGGTCACGACATAGGTCGTCGACCCCTCCACGGTGGTCGTGACGATCTGATCACCGATCTCGAGCTCGTTGAGCCGGTTGAACGGCGCGCCATAGGTGGTGCGGTGGCCGGCGATCGCCGCGTTCCCAGGACGACCGGGCATCGACGAGCCCACGTAGTGGCCCGGGCCTTGCTCGGTCTGTTCGTTGCCGGTTCCCTCGACCACGTACTGGTCGACCCCGATCTCAGGGATCTCGATCCGAGCCACCACACCTGACCCGAGCACGAGGGACGTCTCGGAGGGCTCCGGCCCGGCGGCGAAGCTGCTCGCCAGCCGGTCCTGGTGGCGGCCAGCCTGGAACGCAGTGCCCCACACCTGATAGGCGACGAAGAGCAACGCCACCACCACCACGTTGCGGAGCCACCCGACCCTGAACCAGGAGCGTCGACCCGGCCGACGACCAGGATCGTCCGACGGGGCGATGTCGGGTTGCGCGATGACTGGAGGGTCGGGAGGCCCCAGCGGCCCCGAGGGCTGCGGTGTCGTGGCCGGGCGCGTCGCCCACCGGGCCGGGTCGAGTGCACCGAGGTCGGCGGACCGGCCCTGTTCCCGGTCGAGATCGGCGGCCGCCTCCAGCACCACCTGACGGGCCCGCCGCTCCACCGTGGCCCGGTCGGCTCCGTCGGATGGCGCCAGGGTCAGGACGTTGCCCTCGTCATTGGTAGACCCGCATGTAGTCGACGGTCATCTCGACGTTGGGGGTGGCGAGTGCGCCGGTCCAGTCCGCACCCAATGCCAGGTTGGCGATCAGGTACATGTCGGTCGACGGCACCCGGCTGTCCCAGACATCGACGACGATGACACCGTCCACCGTCACCTGCCAGTGGCCGGGTTCCCACAGCAGGCCATAGGTGTGCGCCACGTTGGGGTCGACGGTGATCCACCCGGATTGGGTGTCGTCGTTCGGGCCGAGATGGCTGGTGGCGGCAAAGCGGCCGGTGGGTGAGCCGAACGACTCCATGATGTCGATCTCGGGTGGCCACACCCGGTCTGACGAGGCCAGCCATAGCGCCGGCCACACCCCCGAAGCGAAGGGGGTGTAGGCCCGCATCTCGACGTAGCCGTAGGTGAAGTTGAAGTTGGGCTCGGACGACACCATGCCCGACACCAGCCGGCCGTTGGATCCGTATCCGCCCTTGAGGCGGAGCTGACCGCCCGACACCGAGACCTGAGACGAGTAGTAGTCGGACTTCTCCCGACCGGCCGCGTTGGTGCAGCCCTCCGCTTGCCACCAGTAGCAGGTGGCCCAGCCGCCGGTCAGGGAGGTGCCGTTGAACTCGTCGGACCACACCAGTTGCCGCCCGTCCACCGTGTTGGGTGTCGTCGGCCCGGCCGTGGTCGGCGCGGTGGTCGAGGTGGTCGGAGCAGTGGTGGTCGCAGTGGTGGTAGGAGTTGTGGCTGCCGGCTGGCCGTCGCTCGGGTCGACCACGGTGACCGTCCCGGTCGGATCGGGGATCGAGCCGGCGCTGGTCCCGGTGAGGGTGATCGAGATCGTGGTCGAGCCGGTCGAGTCCCCGCTCGAGGACGCCGGGCCGATCTGGATCAGGATGGCTGCGGTGTCCGCGCCTGCCGGGACGGTGACCGTCCCGGTGACCGTGCCCCGGCCGTCGGAGCCGTCAACCGAGAAGTCGACGCTGAACGACACTGAGATCGCCTCACCGGCCGGCGCCGACAACAGCACGGGAACCACCACGTCACGAGTGGCATCGGCGTCCTGGCTGACCCGCATGTCCTCAACGGTGATCACGATGTCCGGCGTGGTCGCCGCAGGCACCTCGGCGGGGACGGCAGCTGGCGGTGCCGGTTGGGGAGTCGAGTCGGGCTGCTCGTCGACGACCACGTCGGCCACCGAGTTCACCTGGCCCGAATCCCGGTCCGCGATGTAGGAGCCAGCGGACCCCTCGGTCACCGCGCCGAGGTTGGTGGCCTCGGAGGTGAAGCCGACCAGTGAGCCATCTGCGCTGATCGAAGGAGCAACCGACGATCCGTTGGCCTGAGCTCCGTCGCGTCCCTTGGAGAGCAGGGTCACCGTGTCGGTGGCCACTTCTTTGAGGAAGACGTCGCTGACGCCGTTGGTGTCGCCTGGCACCACGTCGGGACTCGAGGACGAGAAGGCGATGTAGCGGCCGTCTTCGCTGGCGACGGCGCCCCCGTCGGCAACGATGGGCGACGTCGGGCCGAAGTACCGCTGGGACACGCCGAAACCGACTGCCACCAGGGCACCGACCACCAAAAGGTTGACGCCGCGAGCGAGGGATCGTTTCGAGTTGATTGTGGCCTCCTACGCCGTGATCCGGCGCCGACGCGCCACGTTCCCCGTCCTAGCGAAGGGAAGTGGACCGCAGGTGACCGCGACGGGGGCGGCACGTGAACAACGTCAAAAGGTCGATCGAACGCACTGCGATCGAACCAGGGCCGAATTGGCGGGGTGGGGCTAGCAAGAATCGAACTTGCGACCTCATCCTTATCAGGGATGCGCTCTAACCGACTGAGCTATAGCCCCAGCACGCCGGGCGACCGGCGGGGCGATCACGGTACTAGACCCGTCGGCGCCCGACGTCGTCGTCGCTGACCACGATGCGGATGCCGCCCAGCACGTCGGCGATGAGGTTGTAGAGCACCGCTCCGATCACGTTCAGCACCGTCCCGACCACCACCAGCACCATGGCCAGGATGACCGAGCCGATGAGGAGGCGGACCGGTTCGAACCGGAAGTCGGTGAACCCGATCGAGTCCATGAAGTCCTCGACGTTGGAGATCACCCCCACCGTCGATGCCCCCAGCCACAGCACGAACAGTGCCGTGAGTAGGGCCAACCACATCCCGGCGTAGAACACCATGGAGAACTTCAGCACCGACCAAGGATCGATGCGCCGAACGACCAGCCGTGTCGCGGCCACGGGTCGGGGGGTGAAGTGCTCAGCCGAGCCCGTGGGCTGGCGCTCGACCCTCGGAGTAGGTCGAGGGCGGTCGCGGGGCCCGGGCCGGCGAGGCTCGGTCGCTGCCACGAACCCAATCTAGGTCACGGGCCCCGAGCGACCGGCTGACCATCGGGCCCAGGAAGCGTGCGGCTGGCGCTGGCCCAGGCGCTCACCGACCCCCGACGCACCCGTACCGTGACCGTCGAGCCCACGTCCTGGTAGATCTCGACCGTGGCGCCGTTGGCCCGGGCGACATTCCGAGCCGCTTCGGCCCCCTCGGCCGCGCCGGCCAACGCGGTGGCGTCCGCCGCGGCCCGCACCCGGGCCACCTCGACCGCTCGCGCTCCCATCCGCCCGAGACCCAAGCCGAGTGCTCCCACGGCCACGACGAGCAGAGCCACCAATGGGGTGACCGACCCTCGTTGGGCGTGAACAGACATGACGACCTCCCACCATCAGCGAGCTGCGGGGGAAGTCGAGCGGGCCGCAGCCCGTGATCACTCGGTGTCGTCGACCGAGAGCACCGGAGCCACAGCAGCCACCGTGTGACCGTCATCGAGGCTCATGATGCGCACCCCGGTGGCGTCGCGGCCCTGGGATGAGACCTCCCGGACCGGCACCCGGATGACGACCCCGTTCGAGGCGATCAGCAAGATCTCGTCGTCGAGCCCGACCATGAACGCGGCGACCACCGATCCCCGGCGAGCGGTCAGCTTGATGCCCTTGACTCCCTGGCCCCCTCGGCCCTGAGGGTTGAAGCGTTCGAGCTTGGTCCGTTTGCCGAACCCGTTGTCGGTCACCAGCAGGAGGTCGACGTCGTCGGCCGGCACGTCGGCCGAGACGACCTCGTCACCCTCGCGCAGCTTCATGCCCCGAACCCCAGCGGCCGAGCGGCCCATGGGCCGTACCTCGTCCTCGGCGAAGCGGATCGACATACCCGCCTTGGAGACCATGAGGATGTCGTTGCCGCCATTGGTCGGGATGACCCTGACCAGTTCGTCGCCGTCCTTGAGGTTGATGGCGATTAACCCGCTGCGCAACGACGAGTCGTACTCGGTGAACTTCGTCTTCTTGACCTGCCCCAGTCGGGTGGCAAAGAACAAGAAGCGGTGCGTCTCGTAGTCGCGCGTGTCGATGATCGCCCGGATGGATTCGTCCGGGGCCAGCGGCAACAGGTTGACGATGGCCGTCCCCCGCGCCGTACGTTCCTTGACCGGAATCTCGTGGGCCTTGAGCCGATAGACCCGGCCCCGAGTCGAGAAGAACAGCAGATAGGCGTGGGCCGTGGTCGACACGATGTGGGTGACGTAGTCCTCATCCCGCAACCGCGCCCCCTGCACGCCCCGCCCACCTCGGCCCTGGGCCCGGAACGCGTCGGCCTGCACCGACTTCACATAGCCCCGAGCCGAAAGGGTGATGACCAGCTCTTCGTCGTCGATCAGGTCTTCGATGGCCAGATCGCCCGAGTCGTAGGTGATCTCCGTCCGCCGAGGGGTGGCGAACTCGGCCTTGACGGCGGAGAGCTCGTCGACGATGACGTCGCGCAGCTTGACGTCATCGGCCAGGATCAGCTCGAGCTCGGCGATGGTGGTCCGCAAGACGGCCAGCTCCTCTTCGAGGTTCTGGCGCCCGAGCCGGGTCAGTCGACCCAGCTGCATCTCGAGGATGTACTCGGCTTGGACCTCGCTGAACTCGAAGGGCTCGGCCATCAGTCCGACCCGGGCCGCCGGACGGTCGGCCGACGCCCGGATCAAGGCGATGATCTCGTCGATGAGGTCGAGGGCCCGGATGAGTCCCTCGACGATGTGGGCTCGGGCCTGGGCCTTGGCCAGACGGTCCTGCGAGCGTCGGGTGATGACCTCGATCTGGTGGTCGACGTAGGCCTGTAGGGCCTGGACCAGGTTGAGAGTGCGGGGCACCCCGTCGACCAAGGCCACCGTGTTGACCCCGAAGCTGGTCTGCAGTGGCGTCAACTTGTAGAGGTTGTTGAGCACGACGTTGGCGTTGGCGTCGCGCTTGAGCTTGATCATCAGCTTGGTCGTGTCGCCGGCCGACTCGTTGTTGATGTCGGCGATGCCGTCGAGCTCGCGGGCCTGCACCAGCTCGGCGATACGAGTCAGTATCCCGTTGGGCGAGACCTGATAGGGCAGCTGGCTGACCTCGATGAAGGTGCCCCGCTTGTCCTCGACGATCTCGGCCCGGGCCCGGGTGCGGATCGAGCCCCGCCCGGTTCGGTAGGCGTCGAGGATGCCCGAGCGGCCGAGGATGTAGGCGCCGGTCGGGAAGTCGGGTCCCTTGACGAACGCCATCAGGTCATCGGCGGTCGCCTCCGGGTTACGCAGGAGGTGGACGGTGGCGTCGATGACCTCGCCCAGGTTGTGAGGAGCAATGTTGGTGGCCATCCCGACGGCAATGCCTTGGGACCCGTTGACCAGCAGGTTCGGGAAGCGGGCCGGGAGCACAGCGGGCTCTTCGAACTCTCCCGAGTAGTTGTCGACGAAGTCGACGGTGTTCTCGTCGATGCCCTCGAGCATCTGGTTGGCCAGCTGGGCCAGGCGGGCCTCGGTGTAGCGCTCGGCCGCCGGCGGGTCGTCGACCGAGCCGAAGTTGCCGTGGCCGTCGATGAGCGGGTGGCGCAGCGAGAAGTCCTGGGCCATGCGGGCCAGGGCGTCGTAGATGGCCTGGGAACCGTGCGGGTGGTATTGCCCCATCACGTGGCCGGTGATCCGCGCGCTCTTCATGTGCTGGCGGTCGGAGCGGGCTCCTACGTCGTACATGCCGTAGAGGATCCGGCGATGAACGGGCTTGAGGCCGTCGCGGGCATCGGGCAGGGCCCGACTGACGATGACCGACATGGCGTACTCGAGGAACGAGCGCTCCATCTCCTCTTGGATCTCGATGGGCTCGATGCCGGCCACGGCACCGCCTTGGCCGAGCCCGTCGCCGCCGGTCGGTGTGTCGGAGGGAGGAGCCATCAGATGTCGAGGAAACGGACGTCGCCGGCGTTGGAGGTGATGAAGTGCTTGCGTTGTTCGACGTCGTCACCCATCAGTACCGAGAGCACCTCGTCAGCGATGGCGGCCTGCTCGACCGAGACCTGGAGCAGGGTCCGCTTGGTCGGGTCCATGGTCGTCGCCCCCAACTCCTGCCAGTCCATCTCGCCCAGACCCTTGAGACGGCTGAACTCGAAGGAGCGGTTGGCGTGCTCGGCCAAGAAGCGCTCCCGAGCCCCATCGTCCTTGAGGTACACCTTCTCCTTGCCCACCACCGTCGAATACAGCGGCGGCTGGGCGATGTACACGTGGCCGGCGTTCACCAAGGCCTCCATCTGCCGGTAGAAGAACGTCAACAGCAGCGTGCGGATGTGAGAACCGTCGACATCGGCGTCGGCCATGATGATGACCTTGCTGTAACGGATCTTGTCCTCGTCGAACTCGTCGCCCAGGCCGGCGCCCACGGCCTTGACCAGGGCCTCGACCTCGGCATTCTTGAGCATCTTGTCGATGCGGGCCCGCTCGACGTTGAGGATCTTGCCTCGGATGGGCAGGATCGCCTGGATGCGGGGGTCCCGGGCCCGGATGGCCGACCCGCCGGCCGAGTCACCCTCGACGATGAACAGCTCGGCCTCTCGGGGATCACGAGACGAGCAGTCGGTGAGCTTGCCGGGCAGGCCGGCGCCCTCCAGGGGCGATTTGCGGCGGGTGGCGTCGCGGGCCTGGCGGGCCGCAACCCTGGCTCGCGCCGCCTGCAAGGCCTTGAGGACCACCTGGCGACCC
Source organism: Actinomycetes bacterium (assembly GCA_031399525.1). Lineage (GTDB taxonomy): Bacteria > Actinomycetota > Acidimicrobiia > Acidimicrobiales > CADCSY01 > JANNNX01. The sequence continues at coordinate 265,616 of JANNOZ010000016.1, forward strand.
TCGGTCGGGTGCTCTTCGAGCCAGTCGGCCAGCTTCTCGTTGGTGGCCTTCTCGACCATCGACCGCACCGGGACGTTTCCCAACTTGGCCTTGGTCTGACCTTCGAACTGGGGGTCCTGGAGGCGGACGCTGATGATGGCGGTGAGGCCCTCGCGGATGTCCTCGCCCAGGAGGTTGTCGTCCTTCTCCTTGAGCAGGTTCCGTGCCTTCGCGTACTTGTTGACCGCATTGGTGAGGGCCTTCTTGAACCCCTCCTCGTGCATCCCACCCTCGTTGGTGGCGATGCCATTGGCGAAGGAGTGGATGCTCTCGTGGAACCCGGTGTTCCACTGGAAAGCAATCTCGACCTCTTGAGTCTCCTCGCTGGCCCCGTAGGAACCCACCCGCTTGAAGAGGGCCTCCTTGGACGCGTTCAGGTGGTGGACGAAGTCCTCGATGCCACCGTCGTACTTGAACGTCTTGACCGCCGAGTCGTGTCCATCCCTCTGGTCTACGAAGCGGATCTCGAGGCCCTTGTTCAGGAACGCCATCATCTGCAGGCGCTCGAGCAGGGTCTGCGCTCGGAACTCGGTGCCCTCCGACGCGAAGATCGTCGGGTCGGGCCAGAAGGTGACGGTTGTGCCGGTGTGCCCCTTGGGGCTGGGCCCGACCGCCTCGAGGCGGCCCTGGGGCACGCCCCCGTCGGCGAACTCCATCCGGTGATGGGTGCCACCCCGATCGACCTCGACGACCGTACGTCGAGACAGGGCGTTGACCACGGAGACTCCGACGCCATGGAGGCCCCCGGAGACCTTGTAGCCGGATCCGCCGAACTTGCCCCCGGCGTGAAGCACGGTGAGCACCACTTCAACCCCCGAGAGCCCCTTGTAGGTCGGGTGAGGGTCGACGGGGATGCCTCGCCCGTTGTCAGCCACCGAACAGCCGCCGTCGGCCAGCAAGGTGACCTCGATCAGCGTGCAGTGCCCAGCCATGGCCTCGTCGACGCTGTTGTCGACGACCTCGTAGACCAGGTGGTGCAGCCCGTTGAGGCCCGTCGAGCCGATGTACATGCCCGGGCGCTTACGGACCGCCTCGAGACCTTCGAGTACCTGGAGGTCCTTGGACCCGTAACTATCGGTCGCCTGCGCCACTGCGCGCCTTTCGATGTCCACTTGGTGCGAGACCGTTCGGTTCGAGACCGACGAGCCGGAGGGCTGGATCTCCCGACCAGGTGTCACAAACAACCAGGTCACGAGGGAAATTCACGATTGAGCAAGTCTACCAGCGGGGGGTCAGGACGGACGGACAACCACCTGTATGGCGTCGAGCGAGCACCCCGCGATGGCGGCTCGCAAGCTCACCAACACCGAGTCACCCAGCCAGCGCAGCTGAGTGGCCCAGGCCGGATCGTCCACGGCCACCACCAGGGTGGTGTCCCGGATGGTCAACGGCCGGGTCCGGGCGGCCAACGAGGCGCCGACCACCTCGGGCCAGCGGGCGAACACCGAGGCCAGCGTCGATGCATCGCCGGCACCGATCGACTGGGAGATCCGGTCGAGGGATTCGCCGACTCTCCGGGGCTGGCCGCTCACGCCTCCTGCCTAGCACCTGTCACCCAACGGGCGCGAGGAGCGTTCCGTCGGCCACTTCCACCACGTGGTCCACGGCGATGCCTTCGGGAACGCCGGTGGCGGTGGTCAACACGATCTGGTCGTGTCGGGGAAGGTGAGCGACCAGCGCTCGGGTCCGTCCCGGGTCGAGCTCGGAGAACACGTCGTCGAGAAGCAGCACCGGCGCGGTCGCCGTCTCCTCGGTGACCAGCTGGTGTACGGCAAGACGTAGCGCCAGCGTGAGGCTGCGTTGCTCGCCTTGGGACGCGTGGGTGCGTGACAGTCCCCCGTCAAGCTCGATGACCAGGTCGTCACGATGGGGACCCACCGTGGTCAAGCCCCGTCGAAGGTCGTCGAGGCGTGCATCGGCCAACGCGCCGACGAGTCCACCGGGGTGCGCACGCCACGGGGCGTCATAGCGAACCTCAACCCGGGCTGGATACCCGGCAATGGCCTCGTAGGCGGCGGTGAGGTGCGGAGTGGCCCGATCGGCCAGGTCGGCCCGATCGTCGGCCAGCGCCGTTCCTGACGCTCCGAGTTTGTCGTCCCACACCTCGAGAGTGGCGAGCACTTCGGGAGTGGTCCGACCGCCACTCTGACGCAACAGGGTGTTGCGCTGACGCAACACCCGATCGACGTCGAGGCGAAGCTGGTCGGAACGACGACTGAGTGAGCTCAACGTGTCGTCGAGAAGGCCGCGTCGACCTGCCGGCCCCCCCTTGACCAAGTCGAGATCGTCCGGGGTGAACACGCTCACTCGCAGCACGTCGGACACGTCCCGGCCCTGGCGGGTCGCCTGCCCGTTGACCAGGACCCGATTTCGTCGTTCGGTCGAAAGCTCGAGGTCGACGGTGCCGTTGCTGTGACGGCCCGCCCGGTCCTCGTCATCGATCTCGGCTCGCAGCACCGCCGAGGATGCCCCGTCGCGAATCAGGGCCTCGGTCGGCGCCCCCCGGAATGACTTGAGGGTGGCCACCACGGCAATCGCCTCGAGAAGATTCGTCTTGCCCTGACCGTTGTCACCGGTGATGACGGTGCACCCCCGCGGCAGGCTGAGAGTGGCGGCGGTGTAGTTACGGAAGTGGTCGAGGTCGATGCGGCGGAGCCACATGAGACCGCCCGGCCCTCAAGACACCCGAACGGGCATGAGCAGGTAGAGGAAGTCGTCGCCCTCCGCCGACCGGATCACCGCCGGCTTCAGTGCATCGATGGTGTGGAGCTGGACCTCGTCTCCGGTAACTGCCTCGATGCCATCTGCCAGGTACTCGGGGTTGAAAGCCACGATCAGCGGCTCGCCGTCGTAGTTACCGTCCACATCCTCGTGGGCTTGGCCGAGGTCCTGGTCGATCGCCGTCAACTCGACCCGATCCTCCTGCATGGTCATGCGCAGTGGTGTCCCTTCGCGGGCCAGTAGCCGGACCCGGCGGATGGCGTCGAGCATTGGGTCACGACCGATCACCAGACGGTTCGGCTGCACGTCGGGGATGAGCTGGCGGTAGTTGGGGAACTCGCCCTCGATCAACCGGGTCACCAACGTCGCGTCGCCGACGGTGAACGACGCGTCGCGTTCGCCAAGGCGCAACACCACTTCTTCGCCGCCACCGAGGAGGCGCTGGAGCTCCCCCAAGGACCGGCTCGGTACCAGCACCGACTGCCCCTCGGCCAACACACTGGTGCCCGGCAGGTCACGCAGCGCCAACCGGTACGAATCAGTGGCGACCAGACGCAGCCCACCGGCTTCGGCAGCCAACAAAACACCGGTGAGGATCGGTCTGGCGTCGTCGTGGCTGGCGGCCCGGACCACCTGGCGCAACGCGTCGGACAGGAGGGATGAGCTCAAGCGCACCTCGTCGCCCGATGGCTCAGCCAGACGGGGGAAGTCGTCCAGCGGCAGTAGGCGTACCGAGAACTGACTACGGCCAGCGGCGATGTGCGCCTCCTCGCCCACCACCCGCACGTGAACCGCCCCTGGTTCGAGTGATCGAACGATGTCGGCGGTGAGCCGAGCGGGAAGGACAGCCGACCCGTCGGTCAGGCCCCCGACGTCGAGCCCGACCCGGATGGTCAGATCGAGATCGGTGGCCAGCAGATCGAGCCGGTCACCCTCGAGAGCCGTACGGACGCCAGACAACACCGGAAGCGCTCCGCCCCGACTCGACACAGCGCGCGACACGCTGCTGAGGGCATCGACCAGAACATCACGCTCGCAGCGGAACTCCACTCCCTGGGTCCTTCCCGTCTTTCCTTATTGAATAAAGAAGAATTTTGTAGCGGTAACAGTAGGTGCTGTGGATTGTGGACATCAGTGGGTTTTCCCTGGTCAGCACCCGATTATTTGTCCAGTCAGCTACCCACAGAATCCACTGGAGGGGTGTAGATCCCCATCATGGTGCGCTTTGGCGTCGGATCACGTCATCCTGTCCACAGGGCCCACGGCGCGGCACCCACACCCCAGTCCCCAAGCAGACGGCCTCGTCACCCTCCACTTCGGATCACGGCCATCAACTCGGTGACCTGGTCGTAGATCTGCCGGCGTTCCTTCATGAGCGCACCGATCTTCTCGACCGCGTGGATGATCGTCGTGTGGTCCCGGCCGCCGAAGTCCCTGGCAATGGCCGGGTACGAGAGGTCGGTCATCTCTCGACAGACGTACATGCCGATCTGGCGGGCGGTGACGAGTGGTCGGCGGCGACTCTTGCTGCACAGCTCGTCCACCGAGAACCCGAACTGCTCGGCTGTGGCGTGGATGATCATCTTGGCGGTGATGACCCGGGGCTTGGAGTCGTTGAGGACGTCGGCGAGGACCTCGCTGGCCAGGGTCGCGGTGGGCACTGTCCGGTTGAGGCTGGCGAACGCGGTCACCCGGATCAGGGCACCCTCGAGTTCTCGGATGTTGGCCGTGGCCCGGTCGGCGATGAACTCGAGGACCTCGTCGGGGACCGGCGTGGCTTCCCGCTCGGCTTTCTTGCGCAAGATGGCCAGACGGGTTTCGAGGTCAGGGGGCTGGATGTCGGTGATGAGGCCCCACTCGAAGCGGCTCCTCAGCCGCTCTTCCAACGTGGCGATGGCCCTGGGGGGCCGATCGGAGCTCAACACGATCTGGCGGTTGGCGCCGTGGAGCTCGTTGAACGTGTAGAAGAACTCTTCCTGGAGCCCCTCTTTCCCCTCCATGAACTGGATGTCGTCGACGAGGAGCACGTCGGCCTCGCGGTAACGCCGCTTGAACGCGGCGGTCGTGTTGGTGCGGATCGCCTCCACGAAGTCGTTCATGAACGCCTCGGTCGACACATACCGCACGTTGTAGGCCGGGTAGTGCTCGTGGACGTAGTGGGCGATGGCGTGGAGCAAGTGGGTCTTGCCCAGGCCGGCCACTCCGTAGATGAAAAGTGGGTTGAACGACCGGGCAGGAGTCTCGGCCACCGCGAGAGCGGCAGCGTGGGCGAAGTGGTTCGAACTCCCGGTGACGAAGGCGTCGAAGGTGTAGCGGGCGTTAAGCGAAGGTGCCCAGCTGTCCCTGCGGATCTGGCGATCCCGACGGGCTTCCTCGATCTGTAGGTCGATGGTGCGCTCACTGGGGCCGGCGGGCGTGGCCTCTGGTGACGAATCGTCGGTCTCGCTGATGCCGCCGATGCCGGGGAACAGCTCGGCCGGTTCATCCGGGCGGATGGTGAGCTCGATGGTCACGCCCTCGGCGTCGAGGTCGACCAGAACCTCCTTGATGGAGGTGAGCCATCGGGCCTCGATGCGCTCCTTCACCAGCGAACTGGGCACAGCCACGACGAGTCGGTCCTCGTCGGCGTCGAGAACCGACGTGGCTGCGAAGCAACTCCGCCACACCGCAGGCGGCACGCGCTCACGCAGCGCATCCACACACGAACTCCACAGCCGTTCCGGCTCCACCACCGGCGATCTCTCTTCCGCAGTACTCAGTTGTCCACAACGCGATCCACATGGAGTGGACAACTTGGTGGCGCGCCCGAAGATGGCCACGAGGCCCCCCTCCAAGCGCAAGGCGCACGACCGTAGGCTCGGCCCCCTGGCGATGCAAGGGCCGTGGGCACCGGCTCCGAGCAGGAGATTGGCTCACGAGGTGCGCGCCCTCTAACCTTCGAGGTCACCGCTGGCGCCTTATCCGGCGCACCCCGTTTGCGCCCCGTTCACCACGTGCGGAGCCCAGCGTCAGCACCAGGCGACGGCCCACTGCTCGGCCGTCGAGGAGGATCACGTCGTGAAGCGCACCTACCAGCCGAACAACCGGCGGCGGGCGAAGAAGCACGGGTTTCGCCATCGGATGGCAACCCGGTCCGGCCGTGCCGTGATCAAGGCCCGACGTCGGAAGGGCCGCGCCCGGCTCTCGGCGTGATCTGGGCCTGTGGCGACAACGATCGGGCGGCTCCGGGGACGACGGGCGATCGCTGACATGCTCCGTGATGGCCTGCGCGCCCAGAGTGGTGCCGTCCACGTGGTGTGGCAGCGGTCCGTGCCGACTTCGTCTGAGGTTCCCCGGGTCGGTTTCGCCGTATCGCGGCGGGTCGGCAACGCCGTCGTGCGCAACCGCACTCGCCGCCGGCTGCGTCAGATCTGTCGGGACAGCGGACACCTCCATGGCGGCGCATACCTGATCCGGGTCCAGCCCGAGGCGGCCACGTTGCCCTACGCCGAGTTGGCTCAAAACGTCGATCGAGCACTGATCCGGGTCCAGCGTCCCCACCAGCCCGGAGGCGGGGAATGACCCTGACCTCTCGGGCCCTGATCGGGGTGTGCCGGGGATGGCAGATGCTTCGGTCAAACCGTCCATCTCCATGTCGGTTCACGCCCACCTGTTCGGCATATGCCATCGAGGCGATCGAACGGCACGGCTCCCTGCGGGGGAGTTGGTTCGCCGTTCGTCGACTCGGGCGCTGCAATCCGTGGGGACCATTCGGCTTCGATCCCGTGCCCGAGGAGAGGACTGCCTAGATGTTCGACCTGTTCGCAGGGCTGCTGGCCTTCTGCTACGACATCTGGCCGTCATACGGCGGTGCCATCGTCCTGTTCACGCTGATCATCATGGTGGTGCTCAGCCCGCTATCGATCAAGAGCGCCCGCTCGGCCATCGCCCTGCAACGCCTTCAACCGGAGCTCAAGCGGCTCCAAGAGAAGTACAAGGACGACCGCGAAGCGCTCAATCGGGAGACGATGGCCTTCTACTCGGCCAACAACATCAACCCGTTCACGTCCTGCCTGCCCGTGCTGTTGCAGTTGCCGGTGTTCATGATCCTCTACCGGGTCCTGGAAGGCCTGACCCACAAGGGATCGGACGGCAACTTCGACCCCAAGTACCTCAACGAGAGCACCTCGCTGTACAAGTCGCTCAGCGCGACCGACGAGATGCTGTCGTGGGGGATGGACCTGTCCCGGAGCGCGCTCAAGGAACTCAGCGCGGCGGGCATGTTGGCGGCAACCCCCTACTTCGTCCTCGTGGGCCTGGTGGCGCTGACCGGTTGGTATCAACAGCGACAGATCACCGGGCGTTCGCCTCAGTCGGGGAGCGCGCAGCAGCAGGCCATCATGAAGTTCCTGCCGTTCGTGTTCGTGCCGATCTCGCTGTCGATCCCGGCTGGTGTCGTGATCTATTTCGTGTCCTCCAACCTGGTGCGGGTGGCCCAACAGGCATGGGTGACGTACATCGAGTTCGGTCGCCCGGCCAAGAAACAGGGCGGGGGCTCCAACGGAGCGTCGGGAAAACCCGAGTCGACGGCGCTCGAGAAGGGGCTGGTGGAGGACCCCCCGCCGTCCAATGGATCCAATGGCAGCTCGGCCTCGCCGCGCCCAGCTCGCCGCAAACGACGAAAGAAGTGACTGCGATGGAATGGGTGGAAACGACGGGACGTACGGTCGAAGAGGCACGAGACGTCGCCCTCGACGAACTGGGTGTGGACGAGGACGACGCTGAAGTGGTTGTGCTGGTCGAGCCGAAGGTGGGCCTGTTCGGGCGTGTTCGTCAGGAGGCCCGGATCCGGGCCCGAGTTCGACCGCAAGCCCCTCCACCCAAGGTCGAGCGTCGGGCGCGGCGCACCAAGCCGTCCGACCGACCCAAGGCCAGCGCCGGCCGGGCCCAGGAGGACACCCAGGCGTCCCCCGCCGTGAAAACGTCCAGAACGTCCAAGACGTCCCGAACCAAGGAGCGGTCGCCTTCTGGCGCTGCCCAGGCCCCGAGCGAGGCACCGATGACCGATACACCCACAGACCTCCCGAGCTGGGAAGAGCAGGCAACCCTGGCCCGAGAGTTCGTCGGTGGCTTGACCGAGGCGTTCGAGCTCGAGGCCGTGGTCCGGTCGGTCGAGGGAGACGACGGGGGCATCGAGATCAAGGTGGATGGCTCCGACCTGGGCCTGCTGGTGGGCCCGAAGGGAGCCACCTTGCAGGCCGTTCAGGAGCTGAGCCGGATCGCCCTCCAGCGCTACACCGTCGGTGCGTCCGAGACTCGCTTGCGAGTCGACGTCGGCGGATACCGGCAGCGTCGCCAGGAAGCCCTCGCACGGTTCGTGACCCAGATCGCCGAACAGGTGCGAGAGAGCGGTGAGGCCCAGGCGCTCGAGCCCATGAACGCCGCTGATCGAAAAGTGGTGCACGACACGGTGTCGGACATCGACGGGGTAGGCACGGTCTCCGAAGGCGAGGACCTTCGCCGCCACGTGGTCATCTCCCCCGACGACCCGGGCGCCGAATAGCACCGACCCCCACCTCAAACTCGATCGTCGCCATGCCTGCCACGATCGAGGAGGTGTTGGTCCGAGCCCAACACCTGGGCTTCCTCGGGCCTACACCGATCGAAGAGCACCTTTCTCATGCCGACGCATTCGGCGCGGCCATTGGTCGAGCGTGGGGGGCGAGCCAACCCGAGGGCCGAGCAGTCGACCTTGGTTCCGGAGGTGGTGTGCCTGGCCTGGTGCTGGCCCTGGTGTATCCCGGACTGACCTGGTCGCTGGTCGAAGGTTCCGAACGGCGAGCAGCGTTCCTCGACGACGCGGTGGCGGATCTGGCCTTGGCGTCTCGAGTGGAAGTGCTGGCTGATCGGGCTGAGAATGTGGGCCGATCACCTGCGTACCGGGCGGCTGCGGACCTCGTGGTGGCTAGATCGTTCGGCCCCTCGCCCGTGCTGGCTGAGTGTGCCGCGCCGCTTCTTCGGGTCGGTGGCGCGCTGATCGTCAGCGAACCACCGGGGTCCCCGGTCGCCGAGCGGTGGGTGGGAGCAGTTGGTATCGGGCTCGGGCCGGCCGACCACCATCCGGGCCCGCCGGCCTTTGTCGTGCTCCGCCAGGTCTCAGTCTGCCCCGATCGCTACCCGAGGCGGGTGGGGATCCCCGCCAAGAGGCCCCTTTGGTGACTCGCCTCAATGTTCCACGTGGAACATCGAGGCGAGGGTCCTTGCGCCAGGGCCGGTCGACCGCGAGGATCTTGGCGTGCCCGACATGAGCGACCAACCGGCCCGACGCTGGTTCGGGCGAGGGGGTCGTCCGCCTCGGGCCGCCGACCAGCTCGACGTGGTCGCAACTCCCGCCGACGATCCCGAGCCGATCTCCGAAGCAGGTCCAGTCGTGGCCCCCGACGATCTGGTGGGCGACGGAGGGTCCGTGAGCCGAGCCGAGCCGCGGGTGTTCGATGACGGCGCAGCCGGCGAAGGCGTAGTGGCTGAGCCGGGGCCCGAGCTAGCGGCGGCCGAAGAGGTCGAGAGTGGCGAGCCGCCCGCAGAAACCCCGAATGGATTCGCCCGCCCGCTACCGAGGGTCATCGCGCTGGCCAATCAGAAGGGCGGAGTGGGCAAGACCACCACGGCCATCAACCTGGGGGCGTGCCTGGCCGGCCTGGACTACCGCGTGTTGATCTGTGACCTCGACCCCCAAGGCAACGCCTCGACCGGCCTCGGCCTCAACTCTCGCCACCTCGAGGTCTCGATGTACGACGTGGTGGTCAACGAGGCGGCCATCGAGGACTGCATTGAACCCACCTCGGTCCGGAACCTCTTCGTCGCACCGGCCAGCCTCGACCTGGCGGGTGCCGAGATCGAGTTGGTACCGGCCTTCAGCCGAGAGCTCCGGCTCAAGCGGGCCATCGACTCCATCCTCGACGACTTCGACTTCGTGCTCATCGACTGTCCCCCCTCGTTGGGTCTGTTGACCATCAACGGGCTGGCAGCAGCGTCGGAGGTCATCGTCCCGGTCCAGTGCGAGTACTACGCACTGGAGGGTCTGGGTCAGCTGTTGCGCAACGTTTCGTTGGTTCAGCGCAACCTCAACCAGTCCCTCGATGTGAGCGCCATCGTCCTGGTCATGTACGACGCCCGGACGAAGTTGTCCGAGCAGGTGGTGCAGGACGTACGGGCCCACTTTGGTGACAAGGTGTGCCGGGTGGTCATTCCCCGAACCGTCCGCCTGTCCGAGGCGCCGTCGTTCGGCCAGCCGATTGTGGCATTCGATCCCACGTCTCGAGGGGCGATCGCCTATCGAGAGTTAGCTCTGGAGGTGAGCGGTGGTCGCGCGGCGCAGCGGGCTGGGTAGAGGTCTGGGTGCCCTGATCCCGCCGGAGGCGGGCGGGGCCGAGCAGACCAGCTACCGGGAAGTCCCTACAAGTGCGATCGAGGCCAACCCCAATCAGCCGCGGCGTCACTTCGACGAAGACACGTTGTCCAACCTCACCGCGTCGGTCCGTGAGCTGGGTGTACTTCAGCCCCTACTCGTGCGACCACTGGGTGACGATCGCTACGAGCTGATCGCCGGCGAGCGACGTTGGCGGGCCGCCCGCCGGGCGGGGCTCACGGTGGTGCCGGTCCTGGTGCGACCAGTGGTCGACAGTGAATCGCTCGAGCAGGCGTTGGTCGAGAACCTCCATCGCCAAGATCTCAACGCGCTCGAGGAGGCCGCGGCCTACCAGCAGCTCATCGAAGAGTTCGGCCTGACCCACGAGCGGGTGGCAACCCGGGTGGGGCGCAGTCGAACCGCGGTGACCAACGCGCTGCGGCTGTTCCAGCTGCCGCCCTCGGTTCAGCGCCTGGTTCGAGAGAACCGGCTCTCGGCCGGTCATGCGCGGGCGCTTCTGGCCAACCCAGACCGGGCGTCCCAGGAGGAGCTGGCTTCTCGCGCCGTCGCCGAAGGGTGGTCGGTCCGAGCAATCGAGGAAGCCGTCCGGGCCAGCCAGCCCACCGAGGTCGAGATCGAGACCGAGGCTGAGGCGGCTGCAACGCCGGCCAAGCCGGCGACTCCCACTTCGTCGTTCGATCCCGCGGCACCGCTGCGTCCGGCCGGTCTGGTCGAGCTCGAACGGATGTTGGCTGATCGTCTCGATACCAGGGTGCGGGTCGAAGAGGGCTCCGCCAAAGGCCGCGTGGTCGTCGAGTTCGCCGACCTGGCCGACCTCGAGCGCATCGCCCGGGTCATGCTCGGCACCACCCAGCACTGAGACGCCACCGAGAGTTGAGGGTTGAACACCTGCTCACTAGCGGCAGGTTTTCAGCTCGACTACAGGTCTATCCCCATCCTGTGGGTGACCTTGGGGATAATCCCTCAGGCAACGATCGAGGCGTGGCCCCAAGGCCACGCCTCGACGCAGGAGACGATGGAGCGGTGGGTATCAGGAGATGAACTCTGACAGTTCCTCGAGCAGCTGATGCTTGCCCTTGGCGCCGACGAGGCGCTTCTCGGCCTTGCCATCCTTGAACACGATCAGGGTCGGGATGCTCATGACGTCGAAGCGTCGGGCGATTCCGGGGTGGTCATCGACATTGAGCTTGGCCACTCTGAGCTTGCCAGCCTGCTCGGTGGCGATCTCGTCGAGGACCGGAGCGATCAGCTTGCACGGTCCGCACCATTCGGCCCAGAAGTCGACGATCACCGGCTCGGTGGCCGACAGGATCTCTTCGTCGAATGAGGTCTCGGTCAGGTTGTTGGTGGCGCCCATGATGGGTGTCCTTTCTCGTGGATCGTCAGGCCGAGATGGCCGGGTCGACCTGGGTCTCGGGTTGGGCCTCGAGCCAACGTTCGGCGTCGAGTGCAGCCATGCAGCCTGAGCCAGCTGCGGTGATGGCTTGTCGGTAGCGGTCGTCCTGGACGTCTCCGCAGGCGAACACCCCCTCGATGTTGGTGAGGGACGTCCCCGGCTGCGTCACCAGGTAGCCGGCGTTATTGGTGTCGAGCACGCCGGAGAAGAGGTCGGTGTTCGGCCTATGGCCAATGGCGACGAACAGCCCGGTGATGGCGAGGTGGTCATGCTCGCCAGTACGGACGTCTTCGATGACGGCACCCTCCAGGCGTTGCTCGCCGACCAGTTCGACGACCCGGCTGTGCCAGCGGAACTCGATGCGCTCGTTGGCCAACGCTCGTTCCTGCATGATTCGAGACGCCCGCAGTTCGCCCCGCCGGTGGATCACCGTCACCTTCGAGGCAAAGCGGGTGAGGAAGAGCGCCTCTTCGATGGCGCTGTCGCCACCGCCCACGACGGCGATCTCGTGGTCGCGGAAGAAGAAGCCGTCGCAGGTCGCGCAGGTCGACACACCATGACCGAGGAGGCGGTCCTCGCCCGGGACATCGAGCATCAGGGACCGCGCTCCGGTCGACACGATGATCGATCGGGCCCGATAGGTGGGCGTGGACGCTGTCGGATCGCCCACCCACACCCCGAACGGCCGGGCCGACAGGTCGACCCGAGTGACGCGGTCGGTCACGAACTCAGTTCCAAATCGGGCCGCCTGGGCTCGAAACGAGGACATCAACTCGGGACCCATGATCCCGTCGACGAAACCGGGAAAGTTCTCGACTTCGGTGGTGAGCATCAGCTGTCCGCCGGGCTGGTCGCTCGTAGATGACGGAGCCCCCTCGATGACCAGGGGCTCGAGCATGGCCCGGGAGGTGTAGATGGCCGCGGTCAAGCCGGCCGGACCCGAGCCGATGATAACAACGTTACGGAGCGACTGGTCGGTCTGGGGGGCGTGGATGGTCATGTCCTCGAGGCGTTTTCGGCGGGGGAGACCCGGGGGGTCCGGAGCCTCAGCACCAACACGCCGGCCACGACGAAGATTCCACCGGACACCAGGTAGGCCGACCACACCGGCCCCGGCATGATGGCGAGAAGCCGGCCGAACAAAATGAAGACCAGGATCACCAGGGCGAAGCCGATGAACGTCAGGGCCCCACCGACGGCCAGCCAGCGCACGATGCGGGCGACCGGTTCGGTGGTGCGGGACCGCACTGAGTCGACGGCCCGTTCGAGGCTCTGGGCCAACGAAGACGCCCAATCGGCGGTGGGCGCAGGAATGGGGCCGTCGGGTTCGGGCATGGGTCGAGCGTAACCGCAGGCCATGACCGGGCAATCGCTCAGCGGTCGGGGTCGAAGGAGGCCACGGTCAGCAATCGGCACTCGCCGGAGTCGACGACCACAGCAGTGTTCGCCAGGCCGTCGCGATCGCCGACGAACACGTACACCTCAGCCGGCTGGCCCTGCCACGACGTCGTGCCCACGAGGCGAAGTGTCCCGGTGGCGGCTTCGCCGACTGTGGTCGCCTCCCGGCACCGCAGCTCGCTATCCAGGGCGCCCCTCTCGGCGTTGGCCGACGAGGAGGCCGACGGCGCCGACGCGTTCTCCAGCAGGCTGGGCGCCACGCGGTCGATCAGCTCGGTGGCCGAACCCACCGGACCCACGTCCCCGACGTCGATGGCGCCGTCGGGGGCTGTTTGCCCCTCCGCATCCGCATCGGCCTGGGCGGACATGTCGCTCGACGCAGAGGTGTCGTGGTTCGTTCGGGGGGCGTCGACGATCCGGGCGACCACGGCCCCACCGAGCACCATCAGCACGATGGCGGCCGCCGCGGCGAGGCGGGGCGATCGGCGATGTTGGTTCCGTTGGTCCGGACTGGCGGCCGCGGCCAGGGCCCGGGCCACATCACGGTCCACAGCCTCGGGCGACGGCGCTGGCGCCATGGTGGCCACCCGCCTGGTCACCTCCGTGAGCTCGGCCAGCCGGCGGCGGCACGAGGCGCAGTCGGTCAGGTGGGTCCGGACCGACTCGGGGACGTGGCCGTCGACCGCATCTGAGAACTGGATCTCGTCGAGGTGGAGCGGGTCAGTGGTCATGTGGGTCCGGAGATGAGACGTCGCGGGCGCCGTCGGAGTTCCCCGCCAGAGCCTGAGCCATGGCTGCTCGACCTCGGGCCAGCCGCGATCGAACCGTGCCCACAGGGATCTCGACGATCTCGGCGATCTCGGCGTAGTCGAAGCCGCACTGGTCCCGGAGGACGACGACCGTTCGGTGCTCGATGGACAACGTGGCGAGAGCCCCGACGATGTCGAGCCGATCGGCCACGTCGCCGTCGATGGCTGCGAGTGGGCGGTTCGGCCAGACCGAGGCCCGGTCACCGGCTGTTTGGAGATCGACCGGTTCGGGCCTTCGAGCGCGCCGTCGGTGCTCATCGAGGCAGGCATTGACGGCCACGCGATGGGCCCAGGTGGTGAATGCGGCCCGACCGTCGAAGTTGGCCACACCGACGGCTATGGCGATCATGGCCTCCTGGGTGGCGTCGTCGAGATCGAGCGATCCACCGCCGATGCCGTGGCACACGGCCCGGATCCGTGCGTGATGTCGACGGAGCAGCTGATCGAGGGCCCGACGGTCGCCGGCGCGGGCGGCTCGTACCAGGCTGAGATCATCGGGCTCGTCGGTGTGTGGTCGATCGATCCGGGCAGGGTAGGCGAGCGGGTCACGACCACAACGAGAGTTCGGCAATCACCACCGATGCCGCTCCGGCCGAGTTCGGCGGACCGAGGTCGGTGATCCACACGAGGACCGATTGGCCTGCGGTTCCCCCGAGCTCGACGTCGGTGGTGCCTGCGGACAGGTTGCTGATCGTCGCCACCGGGGAACCCCAAGCACTCAACTCCCGCTCGATGGCCCCGGAGGTGGTCTCGCTCACGTAGACGGTCGCCGACCAGCCGGAATCGGGGGTCTCGATGGTCACGCGATCGAGGGCGTGTACACCCGCGATGACGACGACCAGTCCGACACCGGGCGACTCGCCGTCACTTCGCTTCACCTGGGCGAGCGGGGCGAGGTACTCCTCGGTCGACCACGTCGTGGCCGACCGGTCGTCGGCGATGGCGCCTGTGTCCTCGGGGTGTTCAGCACCGTCACCGAGCGGGTCGAACGAACGGGAGTCGATGACCGGTACCGACTGGGCCGGCGCGGCCTCTTCGAGGCCTATCCGATCAAGTAGGTCACGACCGGGCTCGGTTCGGGCCAGGACGGCGAGGACCAGGCCCAGGACGACAGCGACAGCGGTCACGGTGACTGCAGTGGCCCACCACTCGGGACGTCGGGTCCGTCGCATCGACGAGAGGGTCGATCTCGGCGGTGGCGCTGGGCCACTGGGGGTGGTGGGGAGCACCCGCGCCGGATGGGGCTGGGCCGCCGCGCTGGTGGCACTAGCAACCGTGGTGGCGTCGGCCACGTGGCCCGGCGTTCGATCGAGCAATGCCGTCTGGAGCTCGGCGGCCGAGCGGTAGCGGTCTTCGGGCTCTCGGGCCATGGCCCGCAGCACGGTGGCTTCGAACCAGGGGGGGATGTCGGGTCGGTGGCTCCGCAGCGGTTCGGGTGGTGACGTGAGCCGGGCCAGTGCGACAGCGGTGCCCGAACCCGCGAACGGTGGTTGACCGCAGACCGCCTCGTAGAGCACGACACCGAGCGAGTACACGTCGGATCGGCCGTCGACCGAGCCGCCGCGGAGCTGCTCGGGCGAGAGGTACTTGGCGGTGCCGACGACCTGGCCGACCTCGGTCAGATCGGCGTCGGTCTCGGCCGCTTTGGCGATGCCGAAGTCGGTGACCACGACCCGGCCGTCGGGTGCCAGCACGATGTTGGCCGGCTTGACGTCACGATGCACCAGACCGTGGTGGTGGGCATGGCTCAACGCGGCCGCCACCTGGGCGCCGACCTCGGTGGCTTCGGCGACGCTGAGTGGCCCCCGTTCGTCGAGCGCCTGACGCAGGGTGGGTCCTTGGAGGAGCTCCATGACGATGGCCTCGCCGTGGTGCTCGTGGCACGTGTCGTAGATGCGCACGACGTTGGGGTGCGACAGCCGGGCCGCCGACTGGCCCTCTCGTCGGAAGCGGGCGACGAACGCGGGGTCGTCAGCCAGATGGTCGAGGAGGATCTTGACGGCGACTTGGCGTCCGAGGAGTTCGTCGGTCGCCTCCCAGACCTCCGCCATTCCGCCCTTGGCCAGCTCCCGCACGAGGCGGTACCGACCGGCCAGGAGCTGTCCGGCGAGGACCGGGCTGGCGGCCAACGGTCAGCCCGGGGCCAGGAACGCCAGCCCGATGCCACCTGGCCCGGTGTGCACGCCCACGACCGGCCCGAGCGGCACGACCTCGACGTCGTCGATCCCCGCCTCGTGGAGGCGATCGACCAGCACACCCACGTCGGGTGCCTCACCGTGGATGACCGCCAGGCGCTCGAGCCCCGGGTGAGCGGTGGCGACGTCGACGAGGTACTGCAGGGCCTTGCCTCGGGTGCGGGTCTTGGCCGCCTCTTCCACGACGCCGTCGATGATCGTGATCACCGGTTTGATGGAGAGCAGGCTCCCGAGGGCCGCCCGGGCCCCTCCGATACGCCCGCCGCGCTTGAGATACTCGAGTGTGTCGAGGCTTCCGTATACCCGGCTTCGGGGGGAGAGGTCGGTGACCAATGCTTCGACCGTGTCGGCGTCGGCACCCGCGGCGGCGGCCTCGGCGGCGGCGACGACGAGCGCGCCGAGTCCCCAGGTGACCGACGCCGAGTCGAGAACCCGGACATCACGGTCGGGCATGGTGGCCGCCGCCGTTCGCGCCGCCTGGATGGTGGCGGACAGCGCGCCGGACAGGTTGATCGAGATGACGGTGCTGGCTCCACCTTCGAAGGCGGCCTCGAAAGCAGCCACGAAGGCTCCCGGCGCCGGGGCTGCGGTCTCGGGCATGACCGTCGACGCAGCCAGCTTCTCGTAGAACTCAGCCACGTCGAGGTCGACGCCATCGGTGTACTCGTCTTGACCGAATCGGATCGAGAGCGGGACGACCGTGATCGCCAGACCTTGTCGGCGTTCGACGGTGAGGTCCGACGAGCTGTCGGTGACGAAGTGGATTGTCATGGTCTCCGGGTGGGCCGACGGCCCGGGTCGGTAAGTGGTCCAGGAACGCTACGTCGCCACGGAGGTCTCGTGGCGCCGACGCCGAGCTCGGCGCCACTCCCTTCCCCACCACAGGAGCAGGAAGGTCACGGCCATCACCGACAACCCGACCCCGACTCCGGAGATGGCGGTGGAGTGCACGGTGATGACCTGTCGATCGAGTTCGACCCTGTCGTCGCTGGAGTGGACCGAGACTTCGAGCGGGAAGGTCAGGAATGCACCGGGTGCCCGTACCGAGACGGCGACCGGCAGCGACGTCTGTGCGCCAATCAGATCGACCTGCGTGCGGTAGCGACCCGGGGTCGCCGATTCGGCGCCCTCGAAGGCCAGCTGGTCCGACTGCAGCTCGACGGTGACCGTCAGTGGTTGCCCAGTGGCGTTGGTGATCGAGATGGGGATGACGCCGTCGCGGGCGGTGAGTCGATAGCTCCCCTGGTCGACGCGCACGCTCGAGGTGATGGACCGGACGCGGACGTCCACCACGGCCAGGCCGGCTCGGCGCTGCGCGTCAGTGAGGCCTCGTCCTTCGCTGGCCAGGACCAGGCGCTCACCGGACGACGACGCCGTGGGATCGCCGGTGACGCTGACCAGTTGGGCCAGGCCATCGCGGGCTTCGCGCACCGCGTCGCCATCGATCGGCGCTCCTGACCGAGTCCCGTCGTCGACGGTCGAGCGGACCAGGTCGGTGCTGCCCGACCGCTCGGCCGGTAGGTCCAGGACGTCGGTGACCGTCCTCGACCGCAGGACCGGCGAACTGGCCAGTCCGGTGGCCAGCGTGTCGACGAAGGCCGCCGTGGGCGCCCAGGTCGACGCCGGAACGAGGACCGTGCCGCGGGCCTGGCCCGGACGGTCGAAGAAGAGTACGGCCAGCTCGGCCAGGAGCTGGGTGGCGTCGAGGGCGTCGGCGTCGTCGGTGAAGCGGGCGTCGAGGTCGGCGTCGGCCGACGCGGCCCGGACCCGACGGTCGCCCACTTCGAGGGAGAACGGACTGGCCAAGGTGATCGATCGCTGGATCGGCTCGTAGGACGACTCGGGGAGCACGACCTTGGTGATGCCCTGGTCGAGAAGCGCTTCGGCGCCCGGTGTCCCGACGTCGCCGTCGTCCACCCAGAGATCGGCGCTGGTCGCGACGCCGAGCGACGCCTCGATCGCGTCGGCGCCAGTGTCGAGCTGGAGTCCGAGGTCGTCCGGCACTCCAGCATCGAGAAGAGCCTCGGGCTGGACGTCGGCGTAGCCCCGCTGAACGACCTGACCCCGTCGGACGAGGACGCGAAGGTCGTCGATGACATCGGCCGCGTTCGGGTCGTCGGCGAGGACGTCCAGCGTGTGGGCATCGATGACCCAGGTCACCGCCACGGCTTGCTCGTCGAGCCCAGCCAGGAGGATGCGCAACGAGCGCAGTCCGGCGTCGGTCACTCGCTCGGTGCCGTCATCAGCCACCTCGGTCTCGGCGGTGATCGCCTGGGCCCAGGCCACGTCGAAGGTGGACAATCCGGAGCCGTCCGGCACTCGGACGATGTAGGTCGTGAAGCCACTGGTCAGCTCGGCCTCGGTCAGCTTCACCGACACCGGATAGACGCCGCCTTGGGCCTGCGTGGCGAAGCTCCCGAGCTGCTCCGGCCCGATCGTGACGGTGACCGCGCCGGAGCTGTCCGGGGCGAGATCGGCGACTGGTTGGACCGACTGGGCGACGATCGAGCCGAAGTCGGCATCGGACAGCGTCGCCTGGAACTGGTCGCGTGAACGAACGACCGAGTGCAGGGCGACGGACAACGTGGAGGAGGCCAGGTCGGTTGCCTGGGGGAGGCGGATCTGGATCTGGACGGCCTCGCCGTTTCGCACCCAGATGGTCTGGCTCACCAGGGTCGGCCCGCTCGTACGGCCCTCACTCGGTGCGGCCGCCTCGTTCGAGGACGCCGTGGTGGAAGTGACCGAGACGTCGTCGGCTCCGGCGAAGCGCGGTGCGCCGACGACGGCCAGGGCCACGGCGACGATCAGGGCGGTGGCACGTCGGGTCACGCGGGCCAGCCTGGTCCACCGAACGGTCGCCTGGTGGTCGGGTCGGGCCGCGGTCGGGTCACGCCGTGGGCCGGGAGGGGGACAAGGCGAGCGTGAGCACGGCGAGCCGCTCGTGGGCCAGAGAGAACCCAAGGCCCTGGTAGAGCGAGAGGGCTCGCTGGTTGCCGACCTGGGTGTTGACGACGGCGTCGATCGCTCCCCGGTGGCGCAGCCAGTCCAGACCGTCGATCGCCAGTGCCCGTCCGAGGCCGCCGCCCTGGCGTCGGGGGTCGACGGCCAGGCGCTGGAGGAAGCCCCGGGTGCCCGCCCGCCCCGTAATGGCGTAGCCGGTCACGCGACGGCCAGCCCGCCAACCGCCTCGGGTCACCCGGAACCTCCTCGACGGGGTCGCCGAGAGGGTGTCGGCCAAACCCGAGCGATCGAGCCGCCAAAAGGTCTGGAAGGCCGCGTGATCGACGGCGAGCACTCCTCGTCGGTCTGACCCGCTCCACACCCGACCGATCGGGGCGGGGGGTGGCGCCGGCACGTCGCGCAGGTCGTGCACGAGGAGGAGGAGCTCCTCGCGCACCTCGAAGCCGGCCTCGAGGAACGGAACCTGCTCGAGAGGGTGCAACGCGCCGGTCACGACCTGGCGGAAGCCTTTGGTAGCCAATTCGGCACACGCAGTCGTCACCGCCGCGGGTGAGGGAAGGGCCCGCTCGTCCGCTGGTGTGAGATAGGCCACTTGGTGCTCGGCCCGCCAGGTCCCGGAGCGCAGCGCCCGCTTGGCGTTTCGCGTGTCGGACCGGGTCACCCGCCGGAGGCTAGCCAGCGGCTCGTCCGACGTCGGGCGCTCAGGTTTGCGGCTCGACGAGCCGATGAAGAAGCCCGTGAGCACGCATACGAGCACCTCCCCGAGCGTGTCCGGGACCGACGCCATGGCCGGCCCGGACCTCACCGAGCTGTTGCGCTATCTCACCGATCAGCGAGGCTCGGATCTCCACCTCAAGGCCGGCTCGGCGCCGCACGTCCGCGTCGATGGTCGACTCGTGGCTGCCCCCTACGACCCGCTGAGCCCCGCCGACCTCGAACGGATCGCGTTTGCCGTGCTGCCCCCCGCCCGAGCCGACGAGTTCGTCGCGACCAATGAGGCCGACTTTGCTCTCGGGATCCCCAACCTCGGTCGGTTTCGGGTGAACGCATACCGCCAACGGGGCACGGTCGGGTTGGTGTTCCGTCGAGTGCTCCCGGGCATCCCCTCCTTCGACGCTCTGGGCCTGCCCTCGGCGGTCCAGACCCTGGCCGATGAGCCTCGGGGGCTGGTGTTGGTGACGGGGCCGACAGGCTCGGGGAAGACGACCTCGATCGCCGCCATGATCGACTACATCAACCAGACGCGGGCCGTCAACATCATGACCATCGAGGACCCGATCGAGGTGCTCCACGTCGACAAGATGGGCCTCGTGAGCCAGCGGGAGGTCGGCACTGACACCGCCGACTTCGCCGAGGCGATGCGCCGGGTCCTGCGCCAGGACCCAGACGTGATCTTCGTGGGCGAGATGCGCGACCCGGAGACCGTGGCGGCCGGTCTGGCTGCGGCTGAGACCGGGCACCTCGTGTTGTCCACCCTGCACACGTCGAGCACCGTGGAGACGGTCAACCGCATCGTCGACTTCTTCCCCGCCTACCAGCACAAGCAGATCCGCTTGAGCCTGGCGTCGTCCCTTCGGGGCATCGTCAGCCAACGGCTGCTCGAGCGGGCCGACGGTCGGGGTCGGGTCCCGGCGGTCGAGATCCTCGTCAACACCGGAAGGGTGTTCGATCGCATCGTCGACCCCGAGACGCCGGGCGACTCGATCGCCGACCTGGTGGCCGAGGGGGAGTACTACGGGATGCAGAGCTTCGACCAGAGCCTGTTCGCGCTCTACCGAGACGGGATGGTGAGCCTCCGAGACGCCATGTCGGTGGCATCCAACCCCCACGATTTCCGGATCAGCCTGCAGCAGGCGGGCTTGTCGGTCTCGTTCTGAACGCCGGGGGCCTTACCCGCCGTCGCTAGCCTTCGGCGGTGATTCCCGACCGCGTCCAGCCGGTGCTCGACGAGCTGAAGCCGCTGGCCGCCCGCTTCACTGGTGCCGGCCACCGCCTCTATGTGGTGGGGGGAACAGTTCGAGATCTGCTGCTCGGTCGCGAGCTGGCCCACGCCGACTACGACCTGACCACCGACGCTCGCCCCGACCAGATCGAGGGTCTGCTCTCGGGCTGGGCCGATTCGGTGTGGACCCAAGGGAAGCGCTTCGGGACCATTGGCGGTCGAAAGGACGGTCGGACCTACGAGATCACGACCCATCGGGCCGAGGTCTACCGACCCGAGTCGCGCAAGCCCGAGGTGGCCTTCGCCGACGCGGTCGAACACGACCTGGTGCGTCGCGACTTCACCGTCAACGCCATGGCGCTGGCCGTGCCCGACCCGGTCCTGGTCGACCCCACAGGGGGCGCCGCCGACCTGGCCGCGGGACGGCTCCGCACCCCCCTCGATCCCGAGGTGTCCTTCGAGGACGATCCGTTGCGAATGCTGCGGGCGGCTCGGTTCATCGCCGGCTACGACCTGGCGCCCGACCCGGCGCTGGTCGAGGCGGTCAAGTCCATGGCCGAGCGCCTGTCGATCGTCTCGGCCGAACGCATCAGAGACGAGCTCGACCGGCTGATGGTGGTCCCTCGCCCCGCGGCCGGGCTGTGGTTCCTGGTCGAGACCGGCCTGGCCGAGGAGTTCCTCCCCGAGCTGCCGGCGATGGCCCTCGAGCAAGATCCGATCCACTCTCACAAGGACGTTTTGGCCCACACCATCGCCGTGGTGGCCAAGACCCAGCCTGAACGGATCGTCCGCCTCGCCGCCCTCTTCCACGACGTGGCCAAGCCGAAGACCCGTTCGTTCGGTCCCGGGTCCAAGGTGAGCTTCCACCACCACGAGGTGGTCGGCGCCCGAATGACCCGCGACCGGATGCGCACGTTGCGCTATCCCAACGACGACATAGACCGGGTCAGCCGTCTCGTCGAGCTGCACCTGCGTTTCCACACCTACAAGATGGGCTGGACCGACAGCGCGGTTCGTCGCTACGTGCGAGATGCCGGACCTCTGTTGACCCAACTCAACGAGCTCACCCGGTGCGATTGCACGACCCGCAACCAGCGTCGGGCCGCAGAGCTGTCCCGGCGCATGGACGACCTCGAGGTGCGGATCGCTGAGTTGGCGGCTCGTGAGGAGCTGGAGGCGGTCCGGCCCGACCTCGATGGCGTCGCCATCATGGAGCACCTGGGGATCGGCCCCGGCCCCGAGGTGGGCCAGGCCTTGGCCTACCTCCTCGAGATTCGCCTCGAGGAAGGGCCGCTCGGCGACATCGAGGCTCGTCGGCGACTCGATGGGTGGTGGGCGGCCCGACAGGAAGGGCGGCCGGCCTCGTAGCCTGACCTCCAAGAAACGAGGCGGAGGTCACCGAAATGTCGTTCTTCTTCCGCAAGCCCGTCGAGATGGTCACCCGCGAGACGGCCCTGCCCGGTCGGATCGACGTCATGGCGGTTCCCGAGGTTCACCACGTGTTGGGTCGGGCCCTGACCCCGCCGTGGCCCGAGGGTACCGAGACCGCAGTCGTGGCCATGGGCTGCTTCTGGGGAGCCGAAAAGGCGTTCTGGTCGTTGCCGGGGGTCTGGAGCACGGCGGTGGGCTATGCCGGTGGGTACAGCCCCAACCCCACCTATGAGGAGGTGTGCTCGGGCCAGACCGGTCACACCGAGGCCGTCCTCATCGTGTTCGACCCGACCGTTCTCTCCTACGACGAGGTGCTCAAGGTCTTCTGGGAGGGCCACGATCCCACCCAGGGCATGCGCCAAGGCAACGACGTCGGTACCCAGTACCGCTCGGCTGCGTATTGGGCCGATGATGCCCAGCGGGAAGCGATCGAACGCAGTCAGGTCGCGTACCAGGAGCGGCTGAGCGCCGCCGGTTACGGCCAGATCACCACCGAGGTGGCTCGAGCCGGCTCGTTCTTCTACGCCGAGGGCTACCACCAGCAGTACCTCTCGAAGAACCCCAGCGGCTACTGCGGCCTCGGGGGCACGGGCGTCAGCTGCCCGGTCGGTCTCGGGGCGTAGTCGATCGACCCGTCGCGTCCAGGCGAGGTGCTCAGATGCCGGCGGAGAAGTCCTCGACCATCTTGTGGGCGACGTCGTCGTGGTACTGCACGGGCGGCGATTTCATGAAGTAGGCCGACGGTCCGAGTAGCGGGCCGCCGATGCCCCGGTCGAGCGCTACCTTGGCGCAGCGGACCGCGTCGATGATGACCCCGGCCGAGTTGGGCGAGTCCCACACCTCGAGCTTGAGCTCGACGTTGAGCGGCACGTCGCCGAAGTTTCGGCCCTCGAGGCGGATGTACGCCCACTTGCGGTCATCCAGCCAGGCCACGTGGTCGGACGGCCCGATATGGACGTCGTGGGCATCGATGCCGTTGTCGAGCTGGCTGGTCACGGACTGGGTCTTCGAGATCTTCTTCGACTCGAGGCGATCACGCTCGAGCATGTTCTTGAAGTCCATGTTGCCGCCCACGTTGAGCTGGTAGGTCCGATCGAGGACCAACCCCCGGTCCTCGAACAGGCGGGCGAGGATGCGGTGGACGATGGTGGCGCCGACCTGGCTCTTGATGTCGTCGCCGATGATCGGCACCCCGGCATCGGTGAAGCGCTGGGCCCACTCGGGGTTGCTGGCGATGAAGACCGGGATGGCGTTGACGAAGCCGACGCCGGCGTCGAGGCAGGCCTGGGCGTAGTAGCGCTGGGCTTGCTCGGAACCGACCGGGAGGTAGGACACGAGGACCTCGGCCCCCGACGCCCGGAGGGCTTCGGCGACGTCGACGGGCTCGGCCGGGCTCTCCTCGCAGGCCTCTCGGTAGTACTTGCCGAAGCCGTCGAGGGTCGGCCCTCGCTGCACGGTCACACCCAGATCGCCCACCGAGGCGAAGCGGATCGTGTTGTTCTGACCGGCGAAGATGGCCTTGCCGGCGTCGAGGCCGACCTTGCTGGCGTCGACGTCGAACGCCGCCACCAGCTCGATGTCCCGGATGTGGTAGCCGCCGAGCACGACATGCATGAGGCCGGGCACGGTCGTGTCCGGTTCGGCCTCGCGGTAGTACTCGAGGCCCTGCAGCAGCGAGCTGGCGCAGTTGCCCATGCCAGCGATGGCCAGCTTGATGGTGCTCATCGGTCCTGTCCTTTCGTTCCGCCGTCGGGGCGGGGTTCGGTCTCGTCCGTAGGTGCTGTCTCGTCAACCAGCAGGCCGTCGAGCCAGGCGATGTCGGCTGCGATCGTCTCGGTGTCGTGGTCTCGCAGGGCCCGCACGTACCGGTTCCCCCCGGCGTGGCCTGACATGTTGGCCCGGGGCTCGGCCAGACGTCGAGCGAGCTCGTCGCGACGTCGGACCAAGAGGTCGATCCGCGTCTGCGGGTTGCAGTGTCGGCAGAAGGCGAGTTTGAGGGCGAAGGTGCGCTCGTCATCGGCTGGGTCGGCGATCAGGGCACCCAGGCGCCGCTCGCCTTCAGGGGTGATGCCGTAGACCTTCTTGTTGCGGGGGCCTCGAACCGTGCCTCGGCGGCCGGCCCGGAAGGCGGCCACCTCGCCGCTGAACGAACCGGTCATGGGGATGTCGGCCACGGTGGTCGAGGACGACTCGACGGCCTTGACGTAACCCTCTCGCTCGAGGCGGTTCAGGGCCGGATAGAGCGATCCGAACGACACCGTGGCCCGCCAGCCCAGCACGTCGTACAGACGCTTGCGCAGCTCGTATCCGTGGAGTTCGGACTCCATCAAGACACCGAGGATGGCCAGATCCAGCACCTGGGCAATATATCTCATCGATATATCGGCATGTGCA
Organism: Actinomycetes bacterium; assembly: GCA_031399525.1. Lineage (GTDB taxonomy): Bacteria > Actinomycetota > Acidimicrobiia > Acidimicrobiales > CADCSY01 > JANNNX01. The sequence continues at coordinate 290,310 of JANNOZ010000016.1, forward strand.
AATGGGGAGGGGAGGCCGGGTGGCCGGCTGATGACGCAACGCGGTCGGCGATCGGTGGTCGCTAGCCTTTGGTCGATGCCGCCGACGCCGGGCCCTCCCTCGGCTCCACCGCCGAATCCGGCGGGCCAGATCGACTACCGCCTGGCCCGACGTCGGCTGATCGACTCGGTGCGCAAGGGTCGAGTGGCGGCCCACGAGGTGTGTGACGCCCATCCCGAGCTCCTACGAGCGGCCCGCAATGTCGGTACCGGGACCGGCGATACCTGCCCGATCTGCGAAGACGCCGAGTTGGTCCTGGTCTCCTACCTGTTCGGACCGAGCCTTCCTGCGTCGGGCCGGTGCGTGACGACGGCCGGCGAGCTCGACCGGTTGGCCACGTCGGCTCGGTCCGGTCCGCTGGCCTGCTACGTGGTCGAGGTCTGCCCGGCCTGCGGCTGGAACCACCTGAACCACACCTACTTGGTGCCTCACGGCCGGACCCGCCGCACGGCAGGAGCTCGCCAAGCCTGAGCCAGGCCCTACCCTGAACCCACCGCCGGCAGCCGGATGGCGCTGGACGGGGAGGAGGTATGAAGATGGGTGCTCGTCTGAGCGTGCCCGCGGCACGGGTGCGAAAGGTGGCTCGGGGCGACTCGCCGTTGGTGATGGTCACCGCCTACGACGCGCCGAGCGCCCGCATGGTCGATGCCGCCGGGGTCGACATCGTGTTGGTGGGCGACTCGGTGGCCATGGCGGTGTTGGGATACGAGGACACGCTCCACGTCACCGTCGACGACTTGGCCCACCACACCGCGGCGGTGGTTCGGGCCCGACCTGGGTCGCTGGTCGTCGCCGACCTGCCGTGGCTCAGCTACCACGTCGGTCCGCACGACGCGGTGCGCAACGCGGCCCGCCTGGTGCGGGCCGGGGCCGAAGCGGTCAAGCTCGAAGGCGGTCGCCAGCGGGTGGAGGTCATCGAGGCCATCGTGGCCGCAGAGATCCCGGTGATGGGCCACCTCGGCCTCACCCCCCAGTCGATCCACGCCTTGGGCGGCTTCAAGGTCCAAGGTCGTGAGGCCGACGCCGTGCGGGCACTGGTGGCCGACGCCGAGGCGCTGGTGGCGGCGGGGGTGTTCGGGATCGTGCTCGAATGCGTGCCGGCTCCCGTTGCTGGCCTGATCACCGAGGCGGTGCCCGTTCCGACGATCGGCATCGGAGCGGGCCCTGACTGCGACGGCCAGGTTCTGGTGTTCCACGACGTGGTGGGTCTCGAGGATCGGTCGATGCCTCGTTTCGTACGGAGCTACGCCGAGCTGGCCCGGTTGGGCACCCAGGCGCTGGAGGCCTTCGCAGCCGACGTGCGCCATGGCCGCTTCCCGGCGCCCGAGGAGGCCTATGTGTTGTCGGAGGCTGTCGCCGCGGAACTTGGGATCACGACCGGCGGGTCTCCCGAGATCGCTGTCACACCCCCTGGGTAGGTTGAGCGGGTGCCCGTCGCCTACCATCACGCCGACAACTTGACCCCTGCCCCCGACCGTCGGGGGCCGAGAGCGCTCGGCGCTCGGTCCAGAGGGAGGTGTGGCTGCTGATGCGGCCCTACGAGATCGTGATCATCTTCAACGCTGCCCTCGAAGAGGCTGCGGTGCAGGCGGTGATCAACCGCACCACGGCGACGATCGATGCCGGTGGTGGCACCGTCAACGGCGTCGACAAGTGGGGTCGGCGGCGCCTGGCCTATCCCATCGCCAAGCAGCCCGACGGCTTCTATGTCCTGATCGAGCTCACGTCCGAGCCCGCGGTGGTCGACGAGGTCGACCGTTCGCTTCGGCTCGCCGACGATGTGCTCCGGCACAAGATCATCCGAGTGCCCGACGTCGCCGGTGGCCGCACGCTGCCGCCTGAGGTCGCTGAGGCGCTGGTCACCTCGGGGTCTCGTCGCGATCGCGACCGAGACCGAGACCGGTAAGGGAAGGCAACGATGAGTGGAAACACCGTGGTGCTCGTGGGCAACGTGACCCGCGACCCAGAGCTTCGCTACACCCCCTCGGGCCAGGCCATGGCCCGATTCGGGCTGGCAGTGAACCGACGCTGGCAGAACCGTCAGACCAACGAGTGGGAAGAAGCCACCTCGTTCTTCGACGTCGTGGCCTGGCGTGAGATGGCCGAGAATGTCGGCGAGTCGGTGCAGAAGGGCTCCCGGGTCATCGTGACCGGCCGCCTCGATCAGCGGTCGTGGGAGACCCCCGACGGCGACCGCCGTTCGACGGTGGAGATCACCGCCGATGAGATCGGTCCCAGCCTGCGTTGGGCGACCGCCACGGTGCAGCGCAACGAGCGCCGCACCGGTGCGGCTTCGGCTCCCGCTGCGGCCGGCGGTAGCGCCCCCGATCCTGTGTCCTTTGGCGAAGAGGAGCCGTTCTGATGGCCCGCCGTAGCAGCCCGCCCCGTGACCGCAAGGCCAAGGACGCCAACAAGAAGGTCAAGAAGAAGGTCTGTGTCTTCTGCGCCAACGGCGTCGACTTCATCGACTACAAGGACGTGAACCTGCTGCGCCGGTTCATGTCGGACCGGGCCAAGATCCGGGCTCGTCGGGTCACCGGCAACTGCGCCCAGCATCAGCGCGACATCGGCATGGCCATCAAGCTCTCCCGAGAGCTGGCCTTGTTGCCCTACCTCGTCCGGGTCACGAGCAGCCGTGGCGGTCGAGGAGGCGGCGGTCGTAGTCGCGACGATCGCAACAGTGACGAGCGCTCGGTTCTGGGCGAGGAGTCCGTCGACGTGGTCGACGGCGAGTCGGTGTCCTACGACGATGCCGACGAACTCGTGGCGGTCTCGGTCGCCGATGGCGACGCCGTCGGCGACGACGAGGAGGACTGATGGAGGTCGTGCTGCGCGACGACGTGTCCGGCCTCGGCCGGCGAGGCGAGATCGTCTCGGTGGCCGATGGTCATGCCCGCAACTACTTGCTGCCCCGAGGGCTGGCGTTGGTCGCCGGACCGGGCGTGGTCGCCCAGGCCTCGGCGATGCGTCGCTCGGCCGAGGTTCGTGACACCCGTGCTCGGACGGAGGCCCAGGAGGTGGCCCGCCAGCTGGTTGGCCAGGTGATTCGAGTGCCGGCTCGGGCCGGTTCGAGCGGCAAGCTCTTCGGATCGGTGACCACCGCCGACGTCGTCGAGGCGACCACCGCCCAAACCGGGCTCGTCGTCGACCGACGGGCCCTGCACCTCGACGAAGTGATCCGGTCGGTCGGGACCTACGAAGTGTCAGCCAAGCCTCACCCCGACGTCGCCTTCGTCATCACCGTCGAGGTCGTCGCCGAGTAGGTGACCATGGCCCGGGTTGCTGTGTCGACCCGGGTGATCGAGGCAATGTCGATTGCTCGGCCGCGCCCAGGAACGGACCGAGCTGTCACCCGTCCTCCACACCCTGGCCACCGTCGTCCACACCCAAGTCACAGGCTTGTTCCCCTGGCTGCGCACAGGCTCCCCCTACGAGGATGGTGCCCATGGCCGTGACCGACATTTCCTCTCGCCGGGGTTCCGACCGGACACCACCGCACAACCTCGATGCCGAGGAGTCCTTGTTGGGGGCCATGCTCCTCAGTCGAGACGCGGTGAACGCGGCGACCGAGACCGGCGTATCGGCGGCCGACTTCTACAAACCGGCCCACGGCCATGTGTTCGAGGCGATCACCTCGCTCTACTCGGCCGGCGAACCCGTCGATCCCGTCACCGTCGGCGAGGAGCTGGCCCGGGCCGGTCTGCTCGAAGCAATCGGGGGCCCGGGGGTCCTGGCGTCGCTGTTGGCGTCGACACCAGCGACTTCCAATGCGGCCCGATACGCCCGCATCGTCGAGGAGCACGCGCTGCTACGACGACTCATCGCCGTGGCCAACGACATCGCCGAGTTGGGCTACAGCCTCCCCGACGACGTGGGCCTGGCCGTCGATCGGGCCGAGTCGATGGTCTTCGACGTGGCCCAGCACCGGGTCACCGACACGTTGGCGCCGGTCCGTGAGCTCCTCGAGGACTCACTCACTCGACTCGAGATGCTCTACGAGCGGGGTGACGCCATCACCGGCGTGCCCACCGGGTACACCGACCTCGACGGGATCCTCTCGGGGCTCCAACCGTCCAACCTGATCATCGTCGGCGCCCGTCCCGCCACCGGCAAGACCGCCTTCGCGTTGGGGATGGCAGCCCACGCCGCCCTGGAGGTGGGTCGTCCGGTCCTGCTCTTCTCGTTGGAAATGAGCCATCTCGAGCTCACCCAGCGTCTGTTGTCGTCCGAAGCCCGAGTCGACAGCAGCCGGATGCGCAACGGTCGACTCGAGGACACCGACTGGAACAAGATCTCCCACGCCATCGGACGGCTGGCCGAAGCGCCGATCTTCATCGACGACGACCCGAACATCACCGTGTTGGAGATCCGGGCCAAGGCCCGGCGGTTGCGGTCCCAGCTCGGCGACGTCGGCCTCATCGTCGTCGACTATCTACAACTCATGACCGGGCGGGCCAGCGCCGAGAACCGCCAGGTGGAGGTGGCCGAGATCAGCCGTGGCCTCAAGATCTTGGCCCGCGAGCTGGACACGCCAGTGGTCGCCTTGTCCCAGCTGTCCCGAGCCCTCGAGATGCGGGCCGACAAGCGGCCCATGCTGGCCGACCTGCGGGAGTCGGGTTCGCTGGAGCAAGATGCCGACGTGGTAATGTTCTTGTACCGCGACGAGATCTACAACCCTGAGACCGCCGACCGGGGTCAGGCCGAGGTCATCGTGGCCAAGCATCGTTCGGGGCCAACCGGCACGGTCCGACTGGCCTTCCTCGATCGCTTCACCAAGTTCGCCAACATGGCTCGGGGCGTCTGAGGGCGGTGCGCCCGATCCTCGGCGCGGCTGCCGGGGTCGTGGTGGGCGTCGCCTTGACCGCGACGTTGGCGCTGGCCACCAACCCGTGGGGTGGCGAGACCGTCGTGGATGGACCCTCGGATCCAGCCCGCGAGTTCGTCGCCGCATGGGTCCGCAGCCGCGCTGAGACCTACGTCGTCGTGTCCGAGTTCGAGCGCCGGCGGTCCGGTGAGCTGCTCGTCGGTTCGACCATCGTCACCGCCCAGAGGCCACCCGATCGCGCCGTCGTCAGTGGAGGGACGGTGACGGTTCGCCGGGGAGACGAACAAACGGCGTGTGCCGAGGACGGCGAGGGGGTGTTGCGTTGTCGCACTGTGACCGATGCCGGCGACTCGTTCGAAGACGATGCCAGCGAGTTGTCCCTGCTCGAAGGCTACGTCTCCGGCCCAAATCAGCTCTACGCGGTCGAGCGATCTCCGACCGTGTCCGAGTGCTACGACCTGACCGCGGTGCGTGCGGTGGCCGCGCCTCCGTACGGCGAGTGGGCCCGGTTCTGCTTCGACGACCGGACCGGGGCCATCGTCCGAACCGAGCTGCACCGCGCCGGCGAGGTCGTAGATCTCACCGTGGCCACCGAGGTGCGCAGCACCGTGACCGACGCCGACCTCACGCCTCCGGCCGCTGGAAGTTGACGGGAGGGGATGAGGGCCGACGTTGCGAGCTGGCACCCTACGGCGCCTGGCAGTCACCACGTCTGGAGGGAGTGAAGGCCCTCATCCCCCTTCCCGTCTGGGGGTGCCGGTGAGGGCGGTGGTTCACCGACGCCAGATCTATCGGCACGCTCGACGGCGACCTTGAGCGCAACGCGCGGTCGTGACGGCGCCGAGTCGCAGTCGACGACTCGGTAGGGTCCGGGCGTGTTCCTCGGCGACGACGTGCTGGCGTGGATCGTGTTGGCCCTCGGAGGCGCCCTGGCGTTCGGGAGCATCCTCGCCGTGTTGCGTCCGAACCCTGACCCCAAAGACGGCGAGCTCCTGCACGCCCCGCTCGGACGAAGTGTGGCCATGGCCTCGGTGGGAACCGTCGCCGCCATCTGGGCGTTGGCCAGCCTCCTGTCCTGAGCTCGATCTCAGCGGAGCGGACGACGGTGGAGCGGATGACGGGAATCGAACCCGCGTTCTGAGCTTGGGAAGCTCATGTTCTGCCTCTGAACTACATCCGCGACGGGCCTGGATGCTAGCGGGGAGGGTCGTTCGGGCTCCCCTCGGACCAGCCGGTATGGTGCCGCGGTGCTGTTGTCGGACCGGACGATTCGCGAGCAGATCGCCGCGGGGCGAATCGTCATCGAGCCCTTCGAGGACTCGTGTGTCCAGCCCTCGTCGGTCGACCTCCATGTCGACCGGTACTTCCGTGTCTTTCGCAATCACACCATGGGTGTCATCGACGTGAAGTCCGACCTCGAGGAGCTCACCGAGCTGGTCGAGATCGAGGACGACAACGCCTTCATGCTCCATCCCGGCGAGTTCGTGTTGGGCTCGACGGCCGAGCGGGTGGCCCTGCCCGACGATCTGGTCGCTCGCCTCGAGGGCAAGTCGAGCCTCGGGCGCCTCGGGCTGCTCATCCATTCCACCGCCGGGTTCGTCGACGCCGGGTGGGACGGGCACCTCACCCTCGAGTTGTCCAACGTCGCCAACCTGCCCATCACCCTGTACCCGGGCATGAAGATCGGCCAGATCAGCTTCCTCGAGATGACCACCCCGGCCGATCGGCCCTATGGGTCAGGCCCGCTGGGCTCGAAGTATCAGGGTCAACGAGGCCCGACACCGAGCCGCTACCACGAGAACTTCGCCCCCCGCCGCTGAGCGGCGATATGGGCGCTCAGTTGCCGAGCGCTGTGAGATGGGCGCTCAGTTGCCGAGCGCTTTGGCATCGGCCTCGCGGAGGCGGCCCGCCATGTGGGCTAGGAGCTTGCGGTTCAGCGACGGGACCTTGTCGAGCACCTCGTAGAGCGCGGGCTGGCCCAGCACCAACAACTGCAGGTCCGTGTCGGCCACCACGGTGGCACTGCGCGGCCCTTGGTCGAGGACGGCCAGCTCGCCGAAATAGTCGCCTGGGCCCAACTCGGCAATCTTGCGGGTTCCCCGTCGTACCGACGCGGTGCCTTCCATGATCAAGAAGAACTCTTGACCGAGTTGACCCTGATTGACGAGGACCCGACCCGCCTCGACGAGGATCTCGTCCGATGCGCTGGCGATGCGCTGTAGCTCGCGCTGCGAGCAGCTCTCGAACAACGGCACCGTCCGGAGGTGGGCCAGGTAGTCACGCTTGGCAGCCATGGCGGCGCACGTTATCGGGTCGGGTGATCCGGGGTGCGCCCACGTTCACAACGGCGAAACATCGGTGCAACACAACGACCGTACCGTCCGGCGAGTGGACGTGGCCCTGGTTCGCTGGCCCGGCGATGCCGGGGACCGAGACCGCCTGCTGGCGCAGGGCATGCCTCGCCTTCTCCTGGTCGAACCCGGGAGCGCGCCTCCCGAGCCGGTCGACGGCGACTATCTCGAGGATTGGGTCCGGGTTCCGGCCGACGACCTGGACATCCAGCTCAGGGTCCGAGGGCTTCAGGCCCGTCAGCGGGCGGCGGCCATCGAGCAGCCTCATATCGACGCCGACGGCATCCTCCGCTTCCGCGATGCGTGGGTGGCCCTCCCGCCGGTGGAGGCCCGCCTCGTGGCCGCCATGCTGCGGCGCCCGGGCACCGTCGTGAGCCGTATGGCCCTGGCCCGGGCCGGCTGGCCCGACGGTGCCCCGGGCCGCAACGCCCTCGACGTCCATGTGCTGCGTCTCCGCCGGCGTATCGAGCCGCTCGGCTTGGCCATCCGTACGGTGCGGGCTCGTGGGTACCTGCTCGACCTCGGTTCAGAATCTCGTCAGCAACGTGCGCGAGAGGCGTAACGAAGTGAGAACGTGCCGGACACGGGATGCTGTCAGCGTTCGGTCAGGTCGGGCCGGCACCGAGACGCGCTGCGCCTGACCTTCCGACGATTACCTTTGACCCACCAATGGATGGGAGGACCATGCAACTCGTCACCGCCATCATCAAGCCGCACGCTCTTGACGCCGTGAAGGACGCGCTCAAGGCCGCCGGCGTGTCCGGCCTCACGGTGAGCGAGGTGAAGGGGTTCGGCCGCCAGGGTGGCCATACCGAGACCTACCGCGGCACCGAGTACTCGATTGACTTCGTTCCCAAGGCGAAAGTCGAGGTCATCGTGGACGACGCGGACACCGCTGCGGTGGTTGACGCCATCAGCGGCGCGGCGCGGAGCGGCAAGATCGGCGACGGCAAGATCTGGGTGACCGAGGTCGGCCGAGCGATCAGGATTCGTACCGGCGAGGAAGGTGTCGACGCCCTGTAGGTCACCGTTCGCGCTGAGATTTACGTTCACGAGGTCGGGCTTGGGCCCGGCCTCGTGTCGCGTCCGGAGTCCGTCAGCCGGGATTCAGATTCCCGTCAGGTCGCTGCCGCCCAGGCGTCACACGTCAGGTACAGGCCAGAAATAGGTCGTTCCTAGGTTCGGTCTCGACCGGGCGGCGGTCAGCGTCGATCGACGTCGCCTTCACCGAGACAGGAGAACACACACATGCGTCATCGCAGGAGATGGCTCTTGGGCGCGGGGCTGATAGCCCTGACGCTCCTGGCCACCGCCGGTCCCGCCGCTGCCGAGACGATCACGTCGAAATCGGTCGGCGGGTCCTACGGCGTCTTCGGGACCGACATCAGTAAGGAGCAGACGTCGGTCAACCTGCTGTGGATCACCATCGGCGCCGCCATGGTGATCTTCATGCAGGCCGGCTTCGCGCTGGTCGAAACCGGGTTCTGCCGGGCCAAGCACGCCGCCCACGTCGTATCGACCAACTTCGCCGTCTTCGGCGTCGGGTTCGTGTCGTTCTTCCTCGTGGGTTTCGGGATCATGTTCGGGGGCTACTCGGCCACCATCGGCGACGGGGCCGGGGGATTCATCCCGGTCATCGGCCCTGGGGCGTTCGAGAACGCCCTCGGCAGCTTCGAGCTCACCATCGACGGCTGGGGCGGGATCTTCGCCTGGGCCTCACCGGGGTTGAGCGGCAGCGGCTATGACGCCGCGGTCATGATCTTCTTCCTCTACATGGTGGCCTTCATGGACACCACGGCGACGATCCCGACCGGGGCCATGGCCGAGCGGTGGAAGTGGTGGAGCTTCGTCATCTGGGCCGTGTTCTGCGGGGCGATCTACTACCCGCTGTTCGGCTCGTGGACCTGGGGTGGCGGCTGGCTCAGCCAGCTCGGCGTCAACCACGGCCTCGGCCACGGCTACGTCGACTTCGCCGGCTCGGGCATCGTGCACGCCATGGGTGGTGTCGCAGCGCTGGCGGGAGCCATCGTCCTCGGACCCCGGATCGGCAAGTTCGTCGATGGTAAGCCCCGGGCCATGCCCGGTCACCACATCCCGATGGCCATGTTGGGCACCTTCATCCTCTTGTTCGGGTGGTTCGGGTTCAACGCGGCGTCCACCTTTGCGGCCAGCGACCCCCGCTTCGCCGTCGTGGCCACCAACACCGCCATCTCCGGGGCCTTTGGTTCGGTGCTGGCCATGCTCTGGATCACCGTGCGGACCAAGAAGCCCGATCCGGCCATGATGGCCAACGGGATGCTGGCGGGCCTGGTGGCCATCACCGCCCCCTGTGCCTTCGTCCAGCCCTGGGCGGCCGCGCTCATCGGCTCGATCGCCGGTGTGTTGGTCATCGAGTCGGTGTTCTTCGTCGAACGCAAGCTCAAGGTCGACGACCCGGTGGGCGCCTTCTCGGTTCACGGCGTCAACGGCATCTGGGGCGTGCTGGCCCTGGGCCTCTTCGCCGACGGCAACTACGGCGGGGGATGGAACGGCACCGTCGACAACCTGGCTGGGGTGAAGGGCTGGATCTACGGCGACTTCGGCCAGTTCCAGGCCCAGCTCATCGGGGCCTTGGTGATCATCGTGCTCTTCGGTGGGATCGCGTTCGCCTTCTTCAAGATCCAGAACGCCCTGACCAAGGGTGGGATCCGGCCGGCGGCCGAGATCGAGATCGGTGGTCTGGACCTCCCGGAGATGGGCGTGCTCGCCTACCCCGAGTTCGGGGTCGACTCCTACGACGCCTCCCCAGCCCGGTAGGGCGTCGCGCGTCGTATCGAGCGGCCGGGTCGGCAGACCCGGCCGCTCGTCGCGTCCGGGCTCAGGGGCGAGGGGCCTGGGCCTGGGCGCTGACGGCGGCCGCGGCCGCGGCGATGGCCACGGGATCGCCCAGGTACTCCGCTGAGGTGGGCGCTAGCCGCTCGTCGAGTTGATACACCCGCGGCACCCCCGTGGGGATGTTCAGCTCGACGATGTCTTCGTCGCTGATGTTCTCGAGGTGTTTGACCAGCGCCCGCAGGCTGTTGCCGTGGGCCGCCACCAACACGGTGCGTTGCGCCCGGAGGTCGGCCACGATGGCGTCGTACCAGTAGGGGAGCATCCGGGTCACCACGTCGGCCAGGCATTCGGTGGCGGGCAAAACGTCGGGAGCCAGGTCGGCGTAGCGGATATCGCGAGACGGGTGGCGCTCGTCATCGAGGTCGAGCGGGGGGGGCGCGATGTCGTACGACCGGCGCCACACCTTCACCTGGGCCTCGCCGTACTCGGTGGTGGCGTCGCCCTTGTTGAGGCCTTGGAGGGCGCCGTAGTGGCGTTCGTTGAGGCGCCAGGAACGGCGTTGGGGGACCCACAGCCGGTCGAGCGCCTCCAGGGCCAGGTTGGCGGTGCGAATGGCCCGACGCTGCAACGAGGTGTGGGCCACGTCGGGGGTGATGCCGGCGTCGGCCAACAGCTGCCCGGCTGCGGCCGCCTGCTCCTCGCCCCGCGTCGTGAGACCGACATCGGTCCAGCCGGTGAACAGATTGAGCTCGTTCCACGTGCTCTCGCCGTGGCGGAGCAGCACCAGGGTGTGGGCCATGGCCCGAGCGTAGAACGGCTCCGGGCCATCCGCCCCCCCGAAGTTGAGTCGAATGGACTCATGTTTCCTGCGTCGCCACTTGTGACGAGCTGGCTGGGCCGCTACCGTCGACTGCACTCCACTCCCGACCGCACCCCCAGGAGCGATCCCCATGCCCAAGGCCGTCGGCATTGATCTCGGCACCACCAACTCCGTTGTGAGCGTCCTCGAAGGGGGCGAGCCGACGGTGATCCCGAACGCCGAAGGAGGACGCACGACGCCGTCGGTCGTGGCCTTCGGAAAGACCGGCGAGGTCCTGGTCGGGGAGGTGGCCAAGCGTCAGGCCATCACCAACCCCGACCGAACGCTGCGTTCGGTCAAGCGCCACATGGGAACCTCATGGACCACCGAGGACATCGACGGCAAGCGGTACACCTCCCAGGAGATCTCGGCCCGCATCCTCCAGAAGCTCAAGCGCGACGCCGAGGCGTACCTGGGTGACACCGTGACCCAAGCGGTCATCACCGTTCCGGCCTACTTCAACGATGCCGAACGCACCGCCACCAAGGAGGCCGGCCAGATCGCCGGGCTCGAGGTGCTGCGGATCATCAACGAGCCGACCGCCGCGGCGCTGGCCTACGGCTTGGACAAGGAAGGCGAGGACCAGACGATCCTGGTATTCGACCTCGGAGGGGGCACCTTCGACGTCTCGGTGCTCGAAATCGGCGACGGCGTCTTCGAGGTCAAGGCCACCCACGGCGACGTGCAGCTCGGCGGCGACGACTGGGACCAACGGGTCATCGACTGGCTGATCTCGAGCTTCAAGGCCAAGGAGGGCGTCGACCTCTCGGCCGACAAGATGGCCATGCAGCGCCTCAAGGAAGCCGCGGAGAAGGCCAAGATCGAGCTCTCGGCCACCCAGAGCACCCAGGTCAACCTGCCGTTCATCACCGCCACGTCCGAGGGACCGAAGCACCTGGACGAGACGCTGACCCGCTCGAAGTTCCAAGAGCTCACTGCCGATCTGGTCGAGCGATGCAAGAGCCCCTTCGAGCAGGCCATCCGCGACGCGGGTCTGACCAAGGGAGCCATCGACCACGTGATCCTGGTGGGCGGCTCGACTCGCATGCCTGCCATCGCCGACCTGGTCCAGGAGTTGACCGGCAACGAACCCAACAAGGGCGTGAACCCCGACGAGGTGGTGGCCGTGGGAGCGGCCATCCAGGCGGGCGTGCTGCGGGGGGAAGTCAAGGACATCCTCTTGCTCGACGTCACCCCCCTCTCTCTCGGCATCGAGACCAAAGGTGGGGTGATGACCAAGCTCATCGAGCGCAACACCACCATCCCCACCCGTCGCACCGAGGTGTTCACCACGGCCGAGGACATGCAGCCGTCGGTCGAGATCCACGTGCTCCAGGGTGAGCGCGAGATGGCCAGCTACAACAAGACGCTGGGCAAGTTCCAGCTCGTCGACCTCCCGCCCGCTCCCCGTGGCGTTCCTCAGATCGAGGTCACCTTCGACATCGATGCCAACGGCATCGTCCACGTGGCGGCCAAGGATCGGGGCACCGGCAAAGAGCAGTCGATGACCATCACCGGCCAGTCCTCGCTTGATCGAGATGCCATCGACCAGATGGTCAAGGACGCCGAAGCCCACGCCGAGGACGACCGTCGCCGGCGTGAGGAGGCCGAGGTCCGCAACAACGCCGACAGCCTCGTGTACCAGACCGAAAAGGTGCTTCGCGAGCAGGGCGACAAGGTGCCTGGGCCCGAGAAGGAAGCGGTCGAGTCGGCGTTGGCCGCCTTGAAGGACGCTGTATCCGGGTCCGACATCGACAACATTCGTCAGGCCACCGAGACGTTGATGGGAGCCAGCCAGTCCTTCTCTCAGAAGCTCTACGAGTCGACGACGGCCGAGACTGCCCAATCCGGTGCGGCGTCGGGCCAGCCGGCCGACGACGAGGTCGTCGACGCGGAGATCGTCGATGAGGGCCGGGAGTCGTGACCGAGGACGAATCCACCTTCGAGCCGGCAACCCCGGATGTCGACGTCCAGCCACCCGAGCATCCCGAGGTGGTCGCTACGAGTGTCGAGGAGCTGGTCGGCGCACTCGAAGCGGTGAGTGCCGAGCGCGACGACTATCTGGCGCTGGCCCGGGCCAAGCAGGCTGAACTGGAGAACTTCCGCAAGCAGATGGTCAAGCGCCAAGCCGACCATGCCGCCCAGTCGGAGGCCGCCCTGGTGGAGAAGCTCCTGAGCGTGCTCGACACCTTCGAGTACGGGGTGGCCCACGGAGACGAGACGCTGGCCCCCGTCCAGGCTCAGCTGATCGGCATCCTCGAAAGGGAAGGTCTCGAACGTATTGCCCCTGACCCGGCATCGCCCTTCGACCCGGCCTTGCACGACGCGGTGGCCCACGAGGCCGACGACAGTGACGGAGGGCCGGTGGTGGCCGAGAGCTTGCGCACCGGATACCGCTGGAACGGCCGACTGTTGCGGCCGGCCATGGTTCGGGTCCGAGGCTGACCCGGGAGGGCGCACCGCACCGTGGCCCAACGAGAGTGGTTCGACAAGGACTACTACGCAGTGCTGGGCGTCCCGCCCACGGCAACGCCCAAAGAGCTGACCAAGGCCTACCGGGCCCTGGCCCGAGCCCACCATCCTGACGCCACGGCCAGCGCGTCGGACACCGATCGGGCCGCATCGGAGGAGCGCTTCAAGGAGATCTCGGCCGCCTACGACGTGCTCGGCGATGCCGACAAGCGCAAGGAGTACGACGAGGTTCGGGCCATGGGCCCGGCGGCCGGAGGATTCACCGGAGGGCCGTTCGGGGGCACTGGACAGCCGCGTGGCGCCAGCTCCTTCCGCTTCGACGCCGACAGCGCCGACCTCAACGACGTGCTCAGCGGCATCTTCGGCGGGGGGGCCACCCGGGCTCGGGGACGCTCCCGGGGTCAGGCCGGCCCTCGGCGGGGCGGCGATCTCGAAGCCGAGCTCCATCTCTCTTTTGACGACGCAGTGCACGGTGTCACCACGACCGTGCACCTCAGCAGCGACGCGGTCTGCAGCCACTGTCACGGCGTCGGAGCCGAACCGGGTACCGCCCCGACCACCTGTCCGACCTGTGGGGGCTCAGGGGTGGTCGCCGAGAACCAGGGTCCGTTCAGCTTCTCGACACCCTGCCTCCGCTGCGGCGGGAAGGGCCTGCTCATAGAGCACCCCTGCTCGGTGTGCGGTGGTTCGGGCAGTGAGCGCCGGGCCCGAGCGGTGAAGGTGCGGATCCCCGCTGGTGTCCACGACGGGCAACGCATTCGGGTCAAAGGCCGAGGGACGCCCGGGATGCAGGGCGGTCCGGCCGGCGATCTCTACGTCGTGACCCGGGTCGGAGCCCACGCGCTGTTCGGCCGACGCGACGACCACCTCACCCTCACGGTTCCCATCACCTTCCCCGAAGCAGCACTCGGCGCCGATCTGGCCGTGCCCACCCTCGACGGGCCGGCGGTCACCGTGCGGATACCAGCGGGCACCCGGTCGGGCCGAACCTTCCGGGTCAAGGGCAAGGGTGTGACTCGGGGTTCCTCGGTGGGCGATCTGCTGGTGACCGTGGAGGTGGCGGTGCCGGCCCGGCTCAGCACGGCCGAACGCAAGGCTGTCCAAGCCCTGGCCGAGGCGACACCCGAGTCGCCCCGGGCCCATCTGGGGGTGTGATGCCATGACCGGTGGTGCCGAGCCCGACCGGCGGCGGCCGACCCGAGCTGTGTTCGTCATCTCGGTGGCCGCCGAGCTGGCTGGCCTTCACCCTCAGACCCTGCGGGTCTACGAGCGCCGGGGTCTTTTGGCGCCCAACCGGACCGGAGGAGGTCGGCGCCGCTACTCCGAAGCCGACATCGATCGTCTCCGGCGTATTCAGGAGCTGACCGACGAGGGCCTCAACCTCGCAGGCGTGGCCCGGGTGCTGGCCCTCGAGGACGAGCTGGCCCGGGCGCGAGCCGAACTGCTCGCCGAGGCCGAACGGCGCCGAGTCGAGCTGGCCCAAGCCGTCGACCAGGCCCGTCACGCGGTCGAGCAGACCGTTCGGCACTACCGACGTGAACTGGTCCCCCTGTCGCAGGCGGTCGAACTCTTCGGTCGGCCGCGGTTTCCCACCCGTCCCTGATCCAGGAGCATCCGATGGCGATCGACCCGAACCGATGGACGGTCAAAACCCAGGAGGCGGTGAATCTCGCGGCTGAACGGGCCCGGGCCGCTCAGCACCCGGAGATCGGCCCCGACCACCTGTTGGCTGCCCTGCTCGACGCGCCCGATGGCGTCGTCGGGCCACTCCTGGCCAAGGTCGGCATCGACACCGGAGTGCTTGCCGGCCAACTCGACGACCGCCTCGCTCGTGAGCCGCGGGTGAGCGGCGCCGAACCGGGCCTCAGCCGGGCCCTTCGAGGCGTGCTCGAGGCCGCCGACGCCACTCGGATCGAGCTGCGGGACGACTATGTGTCCACCGAGCATGTGCTGATGGCTCTGGCCGATCGGGTGGGGGCCAGTCGCGAGCAACTGCTCGAAGGCCTCCGATCGGTGCGGGGCAGCCACCGGGTGACCAACCAGAATCCCGAGGAGTCCTTCCAGGCTCTCGATCGCTTTGGCCGCGACCTCACCGCAGCTGCCCGTGACGGCAAGCTCGACCCGGTCATCGGACGAGACGACGAGATCCGTCGGGTTATCCAGGTGCTGTCGCGCCGCACCAAGAACAATCCCGTACTGATCGGCGAGCCGGGGGTGGGCAAGACGGCGATCGTCGAGGGTCTGGCCCGGCGCATCGCCGAGGGCGATGTGCCCGAAAGCCTGACCAACAAGCGCCTCATCAGCCTCGATCTTCCGTCGATGGTGGCTGGGGCCAAGTACCGAGGCGAGTTCGAGGAGCGCCTCAAGTCGGTGCTCAAGGAGATCACCGACGCCCAGGGCGAGGTCGTCACGTTCATCGACGAGATGCACACCGTGGTGGGCGCTGGTGCCGCCGAGGGATCGATGGACGCGTCCAACATGCTCAAGCCGATGCTCGCTCGCGGTGAACTGCGGATGATCGGCGCGACGACCCTCGACGAGTACCGCAAGTACATCGAGGCCGATCCTGCTCTCGAACGGCGGTTCCAGCCCGTGTTGGTCGAGGAGCCTTCGGTGGAGGACGCGGTCGCCATCCTTCGAGGGCTCAAGGAGCGTTACGAGGTGCACCACGGGGTGCGCATCCAGGACACGGCGTTGGTCGCCGCCGCCGTGCTATCCGACCGGTACCTGCCCGACCGGCAGTTGCCCGACAAGGCCATCGACCTCATCGACGAGGCCGCGTCCGGACTGCGCATCGAGATCGACTCGATGCCCACCGAGATCGACGTAATCCAGCGCCGCATTCGTCAGCTCGAGATCGAACGGGTCGCGTTGGCCAAGGAGACCGATGCGGCATCGGCCGAACGTCTGGCCAATCTCGACCGGGAGCTGGCCGACCTCGGCGAGCAATCCGACGCCCTCTCGGCTCATTGGCAGGCCGAGAAGGAGGCGATCGGTGCCATCCGAGCACTCAAGGAGACCCTCGAAGCCAAGCGAGGCGAACTCGAGCGCGAGGGCGACCTCGAACGGGCGTCGGAGATCCGCTACGGGCAGATCCCGCAGGTCGAACGGGACATCGAGGTCGCCACCGACCGCCTGGCCACCTTGCAGGAACGCATGACCATGTTGAAAGAGGAGGTGGACGAGGACGACGTGGCCGAGATCGTCAGTCGGTGGACCGGGGTCCCGGTGAGTCGGCTCATGGAGGGTGAGGTGGCCAAGCTCGTGCGCATGGAAGACGTCCTGCACGAGCGGGTCGTCGGCCAGGACGAGGCCGTTGCCGCGGTCGCCGGGGCCATTCGCCGGAGCCGGGCAGGACTGTCCGATCCCCACCGGCCCATCGGATCGTTCTTGTTCCTCGGCCCGACCGGTGTGGGCAAGACAGAGTTGGCCCGGGCCCTGGCCGACTTCCTGTTCGACGACGAGCGGGCCATGGTCCGAATCGACATGAGCGAGTACATGGAGAAGCACTCCGTGGCGCGCCTCATTGGGGCGCCGCCGGGATACGTGGGCTACGACGAAGGGGGTCAGCTGACCGAGGTGGTCCGGCGCCGCCCCTACGCGGTGGTGCTGCTCGACGAGCTCGAGAAGGCCCACCCCGACGTGTTCAACGTCTTGCTGCAACTGCTCGATGACGGTCGCCTGACCGACGGGAGAGGGCGCACGGTCGACTTCACCAACACCGTGTTGGTGATGACGTCCAATCTCCCGGGCGACCCCGCCGATTTCTTTCGTCCCGAGTTCGTCAACCGGATCGACGAGATCGTCCGCTTCCGGCGCCTCGACGAGGCCGATATGGGCCGGATCGTCGAGATCCAGTTGGGCCACCTACGGCGGCGCCTGGCCGACCGAAAGATCGCCCTCGACGTGACCGACGAAGCGTTGGCGCTGCTCGCCCACCTGGGCTACGACGCCGACTACGGCGCCCGGCCGCTCAAGCGGCTCCTGCAAAAGGTGGTCGCCGACCCCTTGGCGTTGGAGCTTCTCGAAGGCCGAGTGGCTGACGGTGATCGTGTGGTTGCGGATGCCGACGATACGCGTATTGTGCTCCGGTCGGCGACGCCAGCACGCTCGACCACTACATGAACAGTATGGGCCAAACGGCCTAATTTTCACTCAGAGCGTTGACATGGACGCTCAAACGAGTCACATTCGTCACTGCACCAACATCTCGTGCATCTTCGGATGTTCGAGAGGGGAGACGTCGATCCGCAGGTCGAACTGGTCGCTGCGCCTGCGAGGAGTCAGAGCGAACCCGGCCCCGAGTTTTTCGAGGAGTCTGGGTCGAACCCGTCCCAGCTCCGAAAACCCGGAGAAAGGGGACGTCGTGTCCAGGACCACCATTGCCCGTTGGGCAGCTGTACTACTCGCCTTGACGGTAGGCCTGGTTGGATGGGCGCCGTCGGCATCTGCCCACTTCGCCGACATCGTCGCCGAGACCGACTGTGAGGGCCTCGTCTGGTTCACCGCGGTCTCATGGATGCCTGGCGAGCTCAACGGCGAGAACTCCCACATCGACATCGCCGTGTCGGTCGACGGCGGCGCCTACGAGGTGCAGCCGTGGAACCCCGATTGGTACTTCGGGCCCGACCACTGGAGCTTCTACGCGTTGCTCCCGACCGTCTATCCGGAGGGCAGCGTCGTGACCGTCCAGAGCCGTCCGGCGGCCAAGTGGAGCGGACTCGACAGCGTCGGCAACATCACCGAGTCGTCGGTGACGATTCCTGGCAGCTGCACGCCTGCTCCTTGTGAGGAGGTCGTCGCCCCCGATGACGGCGTGAACGCTCCCGACGGCGAGACCCCTGTCGACGACTGCGAGACCCCGGTCGTCCCGGTCGACCCGCCGGTGACCCCGCCCATCACCACGCCAACTGTTCAGGGGGTCACCGAGACTCCGGTCACCCCAGCGGCCACCGCTACCCCGGCTGCCGCTACCCCGTCCACGGTGACGCCGACGGTTCAGGGCGCCACGTTGGCCAGCACGGGTTCGGCAGCGTCGCTGCTGAGCGGGTCTGCGCTCGTCCTGCTCCTGCTCGGTGGCACCTTCGTGGTGCTGGCCAGCCGGAAGCACCGCTCGACCTCGTAACGCCAACGAGGTAGCTCGCGTCGCAGCCGCGACGTCTGGAGGCGAACGGGAGGCCGTCGGGGGGACGGCCTCCCGCTTCGCGTCCAGACCGGGGCCCTCACACCTGCCTGCCCTAGACTGCTCGGACCGCCAGCACCTTTCTGAAGGAGACGCGCGTGCCCGGGACCGTGGTCGTCGGCACCCAATGGGGCGACGAGGGCAAGGGCAAGCTCACCGACATCCTCGCCGGAGAGATGGACGTCGTTGTCCGCTATCAGGGTGGCCACAACGCGGGCCACACGATCGTGGTCGGCAACGAGAGCTTCGCCGTCCAGCTCGTGCCCAGCGGGATCCTGCACCCAGAGGTCATGAACGTGATCGGCAATGGGGTGGTCGTCGACCCCCAGGTGCTGCTCGACGAGCTGGCCATGCTCGAGGCTCGTGGCATCGACACCGCCAACCTGGTCGTCTCCGGCAATGCCCACCTGATCCTGCCGTACCACCAGGAGCTCGACATGCTGGCCGAGCGCCACCTGGGCAACGCCAAGCTGGGCACGACCAAGCGGGGCATCGGCCCCACCTACGCCGACAAGGCGGCCCGGGTCGGCATCCGGGTCCAGGACCTGCTCGATCCCAAGATCTTCCGTCAGAAGCTCGATGTGGCGCTCAAGGAGAAGAACGCCATCCTGGCCAAGGTCTACAACCGCCTGCCCCTGTCGGTCGACGACATCGCGAGCCACTACCTCGACGGCATCGCGCCGCTCTTGGCGCCCCGGATTGCCGATTCGGTGCAGCTGATCCACGAGGCCCTCGAAGCTGATCGCCAGGTCATGTTCGAGGGCGCTCAGGCCACCTTCCTCGACCTCGACCACGGGACCTATCCCTTCGTCACGTCTTCCAATCCGGTGGCTGGGGGCGCGTGCGTCGGCGCCGGCGTTGGACCCCGCGACCTCACCCGCATCATTGGCGTGACCAAGGCGTACCTGACCCGGGTGGGTGCCGGTCCCTTCCCCACCGAGCTGATCGATGCCACGGGCGACGGGCTCGTCGACCGGGGCCGCGAGTACGGCACCAATACCGGCCGTCGGCGCCGGCCGGGTTGGTTCGACGGGGTGATGTTGCGCCAGGCGGTGCGACTCAACAGCCTCACCGAGATCTTCCTCACCAAGCTCGATGTTCTCGACCCGTTGCCGACCATCAAGGTGTGCGTGGCCTACGAGGTCGACGGAGAGCGGGTGACCCATGTGCCCTACCACCAGTCCCAGCTCCACCGGGCCGTGCCCGTCTACGAGGAGCTGCCCGGGTGGCAGGCCGACTGCTCGGAGGCCACGACGCTCGACGAGTTGCCCTCGGCCGCCCAGGACTACGTCCGGTTCCTGGCCGAGCTGGCCGGGGTGCCGGTGAGCTACGTCGGAGTCGGTCCGGGACGCCTCCAGACCGTCCACGTCGAGGGCTAGCCCGTGCGGGTCTGTGTCGTGGGGGCCGGGGGTCGAGAACATGCGCTGGCCGATTCGTTCGGACGTCGGGGTCACGACGTCGTCGTGACCCCGGGCAACCCCGGGATCCCCGGATCGGTCGCCACCGACCCCTTGTCGATTTCCGCCGACCTGTTCGTGATCGGGCCCGAGGTGCCTCTGGTCGCGGGTCTGGCCGACCGGCTCCGGGCCCAGGATCAGCGGGTCTTCGGCCCGGGTGCCGACGGCGCCCGGCTCGAGGGTTCGAAGGCGTGGATGAAGGAGGTGCTGGTCGAGGTAGGGGTGCCCACCGCCCGGCACGGGGTGTTCGCCGATCGGGCCGCGGCCGAATCGTTCCTGCGAACGTTGCCCGGCCCCTATGTGGTCAAGACCGACGGCTTGGCCGCGGGCAAGGGGGTGTTGGTGACCGACGACTTCGACGAGGCGTGTGACGACGTGGCCGCCAAGCTGGCCGGCGCGGCGTTCGGCCCGGCGGGGCGGACTGTCGTCATCGAGGAGGCGATGGTGGGTCCCGAGCTGTCCCTGCTGGCCGTGTGCGACGGCACACGAGCGGTGGCGCTCTCGCCGGCCCAGGATCACAAGCGGGTGGGCGACGGCGACACCGGCCCCAACACAGGCGGTATGGGTGCCTACTCGCCGGTCGCGCTGGCCACCAGCACCCTGGTCGAGGAGTTGGTCGATCGTTGGATCGACCCAACCTTGCGGGTCCTTTCGGCGAGGGGCATCGACTATCGGGGGGTCTTGTACGCCGGGCTCATGGTGACGGCCGACGGGCCGAAGATGATCGAGTACAACGTGCGCTTCGGCGACCCGGAGACCCAGGTCGTGGTGCCTCGGATGACCAGCGACCTGGCCGAGCTGTTGGCCGAGGCCGCCGACGGCTCGCTGGATCAGACGCCGACCTTCACGACCGATGCCGCGGTGACCGTCGTCTGTGCCGCCGAGGGGTATCCGGGTACCCCCCGCATAGGAGATGTGATCGATGGCGTGGCCGAGGCCGAGGCCATCGAAGGGGTCGCGGTGTTCTGTGCCGGGGTCGATCGCGACGAAGATGGGCATCTCGTCACCGCCGGGGGTCGCGTCCTCGACGTCACCGGCGTCGGTGCCGATCTGGCCCAGGCCCGGGAGCGGGCCTACCAGGCCATCGACCGCATCTCGTGGCCGGGAATGCACTTTCGACGGGACATCTCGAGCGGAGCGCCATGACGGTCGCCCTTCGGGTCAGATCAGCTCGATCAGCGCAGGCGGCTGCGACCTCGACTGCGCACACCGGCCATCTTCATGGCGCACTTGATGCACAGCGGGTCCTCGTGTGCTCCGAAGGGGTAGACCAGGCAGGGTTCGCAGAACGACCGACGGCAGAGCCGACACGTGCCCGACGCCGTGTCGAAGGCGTGCAACTCGCAGCTGGGCACGATCGGGTTCCTTTCGGGAGTCAGGAACCGTTCCATCGGAGCAGGAGAGCCGAGACTTGATCGAAAGGTACGTATTGCCGGCCATGGCGTCGGTCTGGGGCGACGAGGCCCGCTTTCGCCGGTGGCTCGAGGTCGAGGTGCTCGCCACCGAGGCGTGGGCGCAGCTCGGCGTGGTTCCGGTCGCCGATGCCGCGGCCGTCCGCGAGCGGTCTCCGGTGGTGGACGACGCGTTCGTGGCCCGGGTGGCCGAGCGCGAAGCGGTGACCGATCACGACGTCGCCGCGTTCGTCGACGTGGTCCAAGAGGCCGTCGGCTTCCCGGCCGGTTCGTGGGTCCACTACGGACTCACGTCCTCTGACGTCGTCGACACTGCCCTGTGCGCCGACCTCACCGCGGCCACAGACCTCCTCCTCGACGCATCGACGCAGTTGGTAGACGTGTTGCGTCGGCGAGCGCTCGAGTTCCGGCACACTGCGATGGTGGGTCGGACCCATGGCATCCACGCCGAGCCCACCACGTTCGGCTTCAAGCTGGCGTTGTGGGCCCTACAGGCCGATCGTGATCGCCAGCGCCTCGGCCGAGCCCGGGAGGGTGTGGCGGTGGGCAAGCTGTCGGGCGCGGTGGGGACGTACTCCAACATCGATCCGGCAGTGGAGCGGTCGGTGTGTGCGGCGCTGGGACTCACTCCGGTGCCGGCGACCCAGGTCATCGCTCGTGATCGCCACGCCGAGCTGCTGTGGGCGTGCGCCAGTGTGGGCGCATCGGTCGAGTCGTTCGCCACCGAGATTCGACATCTGCAGCGCACGGAGGTGGGCGAAGCCGAAGAGGGCTTCCGGCCGGGTCAGAAGGGGTCGTCGGCCATGCCCCACAAGCGCAACCCGATTCGCTCCGAGCGCCTGGCCGGGTTGGCCCGGGTGTTGCGGGGCAACCTCTCGGCGGCCCTCGAGGACGTGGCGCTCTGGCACGAGCGCGATATCTCCCACAGTTCGGTGGAGCGCATCATCCTGCCCGATTCGACCCAACTGGCTCACTACGTCCTGGTGACCATGGCTGGGGTGGTCGATCGTCTGGTTGTGAAGCCGGACCGGATGCTGGAGAACCTCGACCTGTCCTATGGCCTGGTGTTCAGCCAACCCGTCCTCCTGGCGTTGGTGGCCGGGGGCCTGCCCCGCGACGACGCCTACCGGATCGTGCAGGATGTGGCGATGACGGCGTGGCAGGAGCGGCGTCCGTTCCGCGAGCTGCTCGAAGCCGACCCGCGTGTGACGCTGCCCCCCGAGCGTCTCGACGAAGCCTTCGACCTCGCCCGGGCGCTGCGACACACCGCGTCGGTGTTCGACGCCCTCGAGGAGATCCCGTGACGGCGCTCTCGTTGCCGTTCCCCCATCTCTACTCGGGGAAGGTGCGCGACAGCTATGACGCCGGCGACGACCGGTTGCTGCTGGTCGCGTCCGACCGGATCTCGGCGTTCGACGTGGTCATGGCCGAGCCCGTGCCCCAGAAGGGCCGCGTGCTCACTGCCATGTCGGCGTTCTGGTTCGAGACGCTGGCCGACATCGCGCCGAGCCACCTGATCTCCACTGATCTGACCGATCTTCCGCCGGCCGCCCAGCTTCCCGAGCTGGAGGGTCGCTTCATGTTGTGCCGTCGGGCCGAGATGCTCCCGATCGAATGCATCGTCCGCGGTTACCTCTCCGGGTCGGCGTGGAGGGAGTACCGAACCTCAGGCTCGATCCATGGCATACCGATGCCCAAGGGCTGGCGAGAGTCCGACCAGCTTCCCGAGCCGGTGTTCACTCCGTCGACCAAGGCGGTCGACGGCCATGACCGCAACATCTCCTTTGCCGATGCGGTCGAGCTGGTGGGC
The DNA here is from genome assembly GCA_031399525.1 of Actinomycetes bacterium. Taxonomy (GTDB): domain Bacteria; phylum Actinomycetota; class Acidimicrobiia; order Acidimicrobiales; family CADCSY01; genus JANNNX01. The sequence goes on from JANNOZ010000016.1 coordinate 313,531, forward strand.
ACCGACGTCGCCGAGGCGGCCCAGGCCATCTCCTTGACGCTGTACCAGCGGGGCGCCGAGCTGGCCGCGACCCGGGGAATCGTCATTGCCGACACCAAGTTCGAGCTCGGCTTCGTCGACGGAGAGCTGGTCGTGGCCGACGAGGTCCTGACCCCTGATTCGTCCCGTTTCTGGCCCGTCGACGCGGTGGAGCCGGGCACGACGCCACCCTCGTTCGACAAGCAGCCCCTGCGGGACTTCCTCGACGGGCTGTCGTGGGACAAGGCGCCGCCACCTCCGGAGCTTCCCGCTGAGGTGGTGGCCTCGACCAGCTCGCGATACGTCGAGGCCTACGAGCGCATCACCGGCCGTTCACTGGCCGAGTGGCCGGGCACGACAACCAATGGAGGAATGGCCTGATGGCGATCTACGGGGTGTTCGTCGAGGTGTCGCTGCGACCTGGCATCGCCGATCCGCAGGGGGCCACGGTCGAGCGTTCGCTCCCGACGCTCGGCTACTCGTCGGTCCGGGCGGTCCGGGTGGGCAAGGCCATTCGCTTCACTCTGGAAGCCGACGACGAGGCCACAGCCCGGGCCGAAGCCGAGGAGCTGTGCCAGCGCTTCCTGGCCAACCCGGTCATCGAGGAGACGACCGTCCAGGTCACAGAGGTGCACCGATGAGCGCTCGGGTCGGCGTCGTGGTCTTCCCGGGTTCGAACTGCGAGTTGGACGCCATGGAAGCCGTGCGGGTCGCAGGGGGATCGGCCGAGCTGCTCTGGCACGGCGATCACTCGCTGCGCGGGGTCGACGCCGTCGTGGTCCCCGGGGGCTTCGCCCACGGCGATTATCTCCGCCCCGGTGCTATTGCCCGGTTCTCGCCGGTGATGCAGGAGCTGGCCGAGTTCGCGGCCGACGGTGGACCAGTGGTTGGCATCTGCAACGGATTCCAGATCTTGACCGAGGCCGGGTTGCTCCCAGGGGCGCTGCAGAAGAATCGAGGGCTTACCTTCGTGTGCGCCCCCGTCGATGTTCGGGTGACCTCGACCGATTCCGTGCTCACGGTCGGAGTCGAGCGCGGCACCGTCCTACGGTTGCCGATCAACCACTTCGAGGGAAATTACACCTGCAGTGCCGAGGTGTTAGCTGAACTACGCGGTGAGGATAGAATTGTGTTGCGCTACGTCGACAACCCAAATGGGTCGGTCGATGACATCGCCGGGATCTGTTCACAGGGCCGCAACGTGGTGGGGCTCATGCCCCATCCCGAGCGAGCTATTCACGAGCTGCTCGGTTCGGATGACGGCATCGCCCTGTGGCGGTCACTACTTGTCGCCGCCGGTGCCGACCTCGACGCCGTGGGCCGCTAGCCGCCGGAGCGGGTGATTCCGGCCTTGGCCAGGACCGGCGCAGGCACGCCCAGCTGACGCCAGGCCGAATAGGTGATGCCCTTACGCTGGCCGTACTCGGCCGCGGCCGCGATGAACCCGCCTTCGACCTCACTGAGATCGACGGCCACGCCGATCGACGTCTTCTCCTGCTGGAGATCCATGCGCTCCTGAATGAGCGAGAGCCGCTTGATAGCGCTTGCTGTCTCGAGCGATGCATCGATTGCTGCCAGGCGTCGATCGATCGACTCGGGGGTTCGCTTGCGTCCCCGCTTGGGCCGGTGGGCGTCGAGTGCTTCCAGGTAGGCCGAGACAGCTCGACTCTGGGTCCTTCCCTCGGCCATTGCTTGCTTGTGGGCGGGACTGACGGTGCGCTTTGCTCGTTCTGCCATGGTCGAGATTCCATCATTTCGGGCCAGGTAATGCAATCTTGTCGAGAACCACTTGTGGTGTCGATAGCGACAAAGTCGCCGATAGAAGTAGCCGACCGCGCTGGCGGCTCATGTGGCAGCACTTCGGGCCGCGGCCTACCGTGTTGCCGCCGTTGGCCGACGGGGCCGATGAAAAGGGGTTGGCATGAGTGCGTTCGACAGCGTGGAATCGGACATCGCGAAGGTGGCACGGGAGCTGGCGCCGGCGATCCGGGCGTACTCCGATCAGGCCGAGGAAGAACGTCGACTGCCGGCCGAACTGGTGAAGTTGCTGGTCGACGCCGGCCTGTTCCGGATCTACCTCCCGGCGTCGCTCGGTGGACTCGAATGCAGCCTGCTCGAGTGCCATCAGGTCATCGAGGAGGTCGCCGCCGCCGACGGTTCGGCGGGCTGGTGCTTGCTCAAGGGATCGACCACCAACCTGCTCGGTGGCTTCTTCCCCCACGACGTGGCGGCCGAGATCTGGGCCGACCCTGACATCGTCACCGGCGGCAGCTTCAACCCCATGAACGGCAAGGCCGTCGCCGTGGACGGCGGCTATCGCCTGACCGGTCGGTGGGACTGGGGTACCGGCTCGACCCACTCGGCATGGCTCATGGGCGGAGCAATGCTGTGGGAGGAGGGTGCCGAAGGTCCCATCTTCACCGAGACCGGCCCGGTCGTGCTGGCGTTCCTGTTCCCCCGGGCCGACGCCGAGATCGTCGACACCTGGTTCACCCACGGCATGCGGGGCACCGGATCCAATGACATCGTGGTCGAGGACCTGTTCGTCCCCGAGCGATTCTCGTTCGCCGGGTTGGGGGTGGCTCCGGTCGAGTCCGGCACGCTCTATCAGATCGGTTTCCATGCCCAAGCGGCCGTCCCTCACTCGGCGGTTGCCATCGGAATTGCCCGGGCTGCCATCGAGTCCTTCGTCGAGCTGGCGACCACCAAGGTCCCGCTCATGATGATGTCGACGCTGAAGGACCGGGAGTCGGCTCAGCACAAGGTGGCCGAGGCCAGCGCGCTGGTGGACGCGTCCCGGGCCTACGCCTACCGGGTCATCGACGACGTCTGGACGACGGTCGCCGGGGGGTCGCCGCTCTCGGCCCAGCAGCTCTCGGCCATCAGTCTCATGGCCACGTGGACGACCAAGGCGTGTATCGAGGCCGTCGACCTCGTCTACGAGGCTGCCGGCGGGTCGGCCGTGTACTCGAAGAGCCCGATCCAACGTCACTTCCGCGACATCCATGTGGCCGGCTCGCACTTCAGCGTCGATGACCAAAAGTTCACCAACGCCGGCAAGGTCATCCTCGGCGTCGGTTGACCTTCATGGGGGCTCAGCGTCAGGTGCGCTGACAGCGGTCCCCTAGGCTCCCGAACGCCATGGACGCTCCCATCCACCGGGCCCTCGGGCTCACCGATGACGAAGCGGTCGATATCGAGCGCCTACTCGGCCGAGCACCGAACCACCTCGAGTTGGCCATGTACGCCGTCATGTGGTCCGAGCACTGTTCGTACAAGTCGTCGCGTCTGCACCTTCGTCGCCTTCCTACCGAGGCCCCGTGGGTTCTGGTCGGTCCGGGTGAGAACGCCGGGGTGCTGGACGTGGGCGACGGGATCGCCGCGGCCATCCGCATCGAGAGCCACAACCACCCGTCGGCCATCGAGCCCTACCAGGGCGCCGCGACTGGCGTCGGCGGCATCCTGCGCGACATCTTCACCATGGGGGCCCGGCCCATCGCGGTGATGGATCCCCTGCGTTTCGGCCCACTCGACGACCCCCGGAGCCGCTGGATCCTCGACGGGGTGGTGCGGGGCATCTCCGGGTACGGCAACGCGGTCGGAGTCCCCACCGTCGGCGGTGAGGTCGTCTGCGACGAGACCTATCTCGGCAACCCACTGGTCAACGTGCTGTGTCTGGGGCTGCTCCCCACCGACCGCCTCGTGCTGGGGCAGGCCAGCGGCGTCGGCAACCTGGCTGTCCTGCTCGGCTCGACGACCGGGCGCGACGGCATCGGCGGCGTATCGGTCCTGGCCTCCGCCGGGTTCGATGCCGACGACGACGGCTCGAAGCGACCCAGCGTTCAGGTGGGCGACCCATTCGAAGAGAAGCGGCTGATCGAGGCGTGCCTGGCGCTGCTCGACGCCGAACTGGTCGTGGGCATCCAGGATCTGGGTGGCGCCGGCATCACCTGTGCGACGTCGGAGACGGCGAGCCGAGGCGGCGTCGGCATGGACGTCGACGTGACCGCGGTGCCCCGGCGCGAAGTGGGCATGGAGCCGTTCGAGGTGATGACGTCGGAGAGTCAGGAGCGGATGTTGGCCATCGTCGAGCCCGACGATCTCGACGCCGTGCTGACGATCTGCAATCGCTGGGAAGTGCGGGCCACCGTCATCGGTCAAGTCACCGCGCCAGATGGGGCCGACGACGAAGGCCGCCCCGTCGGCCGTCTCCGCATCCTCGATGGCTTCGACGGCGCGGTCCTGGCCGACGTACCGGCCAGCTCGCTCCACGACGCCGCCCCGCTCTATGACCGACCCCTTCGGCCGGCGCCGCCGACGCAGGCTGTTCCCGATCCAGTGCCGTCCGGGGCCTTCGACCCAGGCGGCGACCTGCTCGACATGGTGATGGACACCTCGTGGGTATCGAGCCAGTACGACTCTCAGTTGTTCTTGAACACGGTCGAGGGCCCGGGAGGCGACGCGGTCGTCCTGCGCCTCCGGCACCCGGTCACCGGCGCCGAAACCGGACGAGGACTGGCCCTGACGACCGACGGCAACCATCGGTGGTGCGCCGTCGACCCCAAGGCGGGCACGGCCATGACGGTGGCCGAGTCGGTGCTCAACCTGGCCTGCGTCGGGGCCCGGCCCCTGGCTCTGGTCAATTGCCTGAACTTCGGGAATCCCGAGCATCCCGAGGTCATGTGGCAGCTCTCGCAGGCCATCGACGGCATGGCCGAGGCGTGCCTCGCCTTCGGTGTGCCGGTGGTGGGCGGAAACGTGAGCCTCTACAACGAGAGCCGGGGCCACGACATCGACCCGACGCCCGTCGTCGGGCTCCTGGGCATGATCGACGCTCTGGTCCGTCGCCCACCTGGCGTGGGACTGGCCGACGGGGCCCACCTGCTCCTGATCGGGCCCCGCTCAGCCGACCTCGCCGGTTCGCGATGGGCGGCGAAGTCGTTCGGCGGTGGTCGCCCGGTAGGTGGGGTCCTGCCGACGCTCGACACCGACGGGCACCGGGCGGTGGCCGAGGTGGTTCGTCTCCTGGTGGTCGACGGACTCCTCGACGGACTGCACGACGTGGCTGACGGCGGGTTAGCCGTAGCTTTGGCCGAGATGGCCTGTCGGTCAGGGTTGGGCGTGGTGGTCGACGGCCTCGACGGCGTCGGCGAGCTCTTCTCAGAGGCCCCGTCCCGAGTCCTGATCTGCGTGGCGCCGGACCAGATGGCCACCGTCTCGAACCGATGCCGTAAGGGCGGTGTCGCCGTGGCCGATCTCGGTGTCGCGGGTGGCGACCGCTTCGTGGTCCGCGGGTCCGACGGAGCGACGTTGATCGATCTGGCCCTGCCCGAGTTGATGGCGACCTGGCGGGATGCCTTGCCCATCGCTCTCGAGGCGGGAGCCGGCAGCTTCTGAACGTCGTCCCTACGGCGATCGTCGGCGTCGGTGGAGTCGTCGGGGGCCCGTGCCAGACTGGACGGGTGACGGCCGTGGACCCGCTCGACGCCGATACTCCGAAGGAGGCCTGCGGCGTCTTCGGGGTGTACGCCCCTGTTCAAGCGGTGGCCCACCTCACCTACCTCGGCCTCTACGCCCTTCAGCACCGGGGCCAGGAGTCGGCTGGCATCGCCGTCTCCGACGGTCGGAACATCGTGTGCGACAAGGACATGGGCCTGGTCTCTGCGGTGTTCGACGATCGTCGGTTGGCTTCGTTGCCCGGACACATCGCCATCGGTCACACCCGGTACTCCACCACCGGCTCTTCCACCTGGCGCAACGCCCAGCCGGTCTTCCGCTCGGCGGGCGAGTCCGAGTTCGGACTCGGCCACAACGGGAACCTGGTCAACACCGAGGAGCTGGCCGTCGAGGCGGGGATGCTTCCCGGCACGGTGAGTTCGGATTCCGACCTGGTGGCTGAGCTGCTGGCATCGGAGATCCTGCGCATGGGTGGTGATCGGGCCGACGGCCGCGACGTCGAGCATGCGCTGCTCCGGGTCCTGCCCAAACTCAGCGGCGCCTTTTCCTTTGTGCTCCTCGACGCTGGGCACCTGGTCGGCGTGCGCGACCCCAACGGCTTTCGGCCGCTGTGCCTAGGCAAGCTCGACGGGGGATGGGTCCTGGCATCGGAGTCGCCGGCGCTCGATGTTGTGGGAGCACATTTCGTTCGAGAGATCGACCCGGGCGAGATGGTCGTCATCGACGCCAGCGGCGTGCGCAGCCTGAAGCCGTTCCCCGAGTCGACCATCGAACCCACCCTGTGCTTGTTCGAGTTCGTCTACTTCGCCCGCCCCGACACGCAGCTCTACGGGCAGAGCGTCCACGCCGCCCGCCAGCGCATGGGCGAGGCCTTGGCCCTCCAGGCGCCACTGCCGCCAGCCCAAGACGGCTTCGAGGGCGAGGCCATGGTTATGCCAGTACCCGAGACCGGGGTGCCGGCGGCTCAAGGCTTCGCCCGGGCCTCGGGCATTCCTTACGGCGACGGGCTGGTGAAGAACCGCTACATCGGGCGGACCTTCATCGCTCCGACCCAGGAGCTGCGCAGCAACGGCGTGCGCATGAAGCTCAACCCCTTGGTCGAGAACATCGCCGGCAAGCGGCTGGTGGTGGTCGACGACTCGATCGTGCGCGGCACGACGTCCCGGGCGCTGGTGCGCATGCTTCGGGAGGCCGGCGCGGCCGAGGTCCACCTGCGGATCATGTCGCCGCCGTACCGGTGGCCCTGTTACTACGGCATGGACACCGGCGATCGGGCCGAACTCATCGCTGCCAACCTCACCGTCGACGAGATACGCGATTACCTGGGCGTCGACTCACTTGCCTACATCAGTCTCGACAATGTGCTGAGCGCCACCGGTGCGGTCGGCGCCGGATTCTGTGCGGCCTGCCTGACGGGGGATTACCCGGTGCCGGTGCCGGTGACCTTGCACAAGGGCGTCCTCGAGCACGACGCCCGCCCGGGTGCGGTCCCTGAGCCGACGAGTGCGTCCGACGAGATCCGCCTTGGGTGAGACCTACGAGGGCGCTGGCGTCAACATCGCCGCCGGCGAGGAGGCGGTCGAGCGCATCAAGGCCAAGGTCCGATCCACGTTCCGCCCAGAGGTCGTGGGTGACATCGGCGGCTTTGGGGGCCTGTTCGCGCTCGATGTTGGCCGGTACCGCCATCCCGTCCTCGTGGGGACCACCGACGGCGTCGGTACCAAGGCGCTGATTGCCCAGGCCGCTGGTCGTTACGAGACGATCGGCGTCGACCTGGTGGCCATGTGCGTCGACGACCTGGTGTGTCAGGGGGCCGAGCCGCTGTTCCTCCTCGACTACATCTCCGTAGGACGAGTCGTCCCCGACCACATCGAGGCGCTGGTCGAAGGGGTGGCCGAGGGGTGCCGGCAGGCCGGGTGCTCGCTCATCGGCGGGGAGATGGCCGAGCACCCCGGGGTCATGGAGGAGGGCGAGTTCGATCTGGTCGGCTTCGCCGTCGGAGTGGTTGAACGCGACGAGATCGTGACCGGCGCCGACATCCAGCCCGGCAATGTCCTGATCGGGCTGCCGTCGACCAACTTGCGCTCCAACGGGTACTCGCTCGCTCGTCGGGTGCTGCTCGAACGAGCCGGTCTCTCACTCGACGCTGTGGCCTACCCCGGCGCCCACCACTCGCTGGCCGACGAGCTGCTGGCGCCCTCGGTGATCTTCGCTCCGGCGGTCACGTCATTGCACCGTGAGGTCGAGGTCCGAGGTGTCGCCCACATCACCGGGGGTGGCCTCCCGGGCAACCTGGCCCGGGTGCTCCCCAAGCGCACCGACGCGGTGATCGATCGCACCGCGTGGGAACAGCCTCGGATCTTCTCTGAGATCCAGCGGCTCGGCGACGTCTCCGACGACGAGATGGCCAGGGTGTTCAACCTCGGCATCGGCATGGTGGTGGTGGTCCCGGCCCGCCAGGTCGAGCGGTCGCTGGACCTGCTGCGCGACGGTGGCCACCGGGCCTCGGTGATCGGCGAGGTCATCGAGGGCCACGGTTCGGTCGCCTTCGGCTGAGCCGGGTGGGTAGCGTGCGACCGATGCCGGCACACGTCGAGCTGGTCGAGCACCTCCTGCGGTTCTCGGTCCGCACCGGGGACTTCGTCCTCAAGTCCGGTGCCCACAGCTCTTGGTTCGTTGACGCCAAGCAGACGACCTGTCGCCCCGAGGGGATGCTGCTGGTGGCCGACGCCGCACTGGCCGTGCTCCCCCCCGACGTCACCGCCATCGGGGGGCTCACCATGGGGGCCGACGCCATGGCGTTCTCTATCGCCGCCATCGCGGCCACCCGAGGTCAGCCGGTGCGGAGCTTCTCCGTGCGCAAGGAGGACAAGGATCACGGCGGGGGCGGTCGGATCGCGGGCGCCCTCGAACCAGGCGACCGAGTCGTGATCGTCGAGGACGCCACCACCCGAGGCGTGTCGATGCTCGAGGCGGCCGAGGCCGTGAGGTCCTTCGGGGCCGACCCGGTCCTCCTGCTGCCCCTCGTCGACCGAGGGGGCACGTGCGCGGAGCTGGCCATTGCAGCCGGAATCGCCTTTCACGCGCTGGTAACAGCTCCTGAGCTCGGGTTCCCCTACGAGGGAGGGCAGGTCCAGGTGCCGTGACCGCCCGCTTCGACGCCGTGACCTTCGACTACTGGAACACGCTGGTATGGGAGTCGCGGGGCCAGATGCGAGGGCTGCGAATCGAGGCGTGGGCTGGGTTGCTCGAAGAAGCGGGCTACGCCACTGAGCGCACGCTGCTCGACGCCGTGTTCGAGGCGTCGTGGAACCGCTATGTCGAACACTGGACGGCGAACCAGCAGTATCAAGCAGCTCGGGCCGCCGAGGACATCATCGAGCAGCTCGGCTTCAAGGTCCCCACCCGAGTCCGGGGCGACCTGGTCGACGCGTTCACCAGCGTGGGCGCGTCCGCCGAGCTGCATCTCTGCGATGGGGCGGCGGAGGTGGTCGGGGCGCTCGCGGCGGCCGGAGTCCGGGTGGGGGTCATCTGCGACGTCGGGATGACGCCGTCGACCATTCTGCGCGATCACCTCGATCGCCACCAGCTGCTCGGCGCGTTCCACCATTTGACGTTTTCCGACGAGGTCGGGCACTACAAGCCTTCTCCGCTGATGTTCCAGGACGCGCTCGATGGGCTGGCCGTGCGAGATCCGGCCCGAGCCCTCCATATCGGCGACATCAGGCGCACCGACATCGCCGGGGCCCGGGCGATGGGCATGACTGCGGTCCGCTATCGGGGGATCGAGGACGACGACAGCCAATCGGTCCCCGAGGGCGACCACGTCATCGACGATCACCGTGAACTATTGGCGATCGTCGGCGTGGACTGACCCACTGCGGTGGTCGGGACCGGCGTCGATCCGGTGACCTCGCGCTTTTCAGGCGCGCGCTCTGCCAACTGAGCTACCCGACCAGGTGGTGCTACCAGATGATGGCATCACCGCGGCAGTGCCACCCAACGGTGGCACTGCGTGGCGGTCCCGACGGGATTTGAACCCGCGACCTCCGGCTTGACAGGCCGGCGTGCACTCCAGACTGCACTACGGGACCAAGGTGGGCACCCCCAACGGGATTCGAACCCGTGTTACCGCCTTGAAAGGGCGGCGTCCTGGGCCGCTGGACGATGGGGGCTCGATGCGCCGCTGGGGTGCGAGACGATAGCAAACCCACCCGCCCGTCCCCTCAGAGCGAGGGCTGGTTCAGCTCAGGGCGTCGACGATGACGTCGAGCAGGTAGCTCAGGTACTGATAGATCGCCCGGGCGTCGGCGTCGGCCAGCTCGGGATCAGCTTCCGCCGGTTCGTCCTCGGAGACGTCGAGCAAGGTGCCCAGCACGAGGCGGAGGTCGTTGATGGTGTGCATCCACGCGGTGAGCTGGGCTTCGTCGAGCCGGTCGGCGTCGATGGTGGCTTCGACCACGTCGAGGGCGTCGATGCGACGTCGACGGAGGTCGTCGGACACCATCGACCGGTACTCGGCTTCCTGGGTCGGGTCGTCGGGGTAGGCAGTGGGGAACAGCCGGCGCAGCGTCGGGTCGGCGCTCGGCTCGTCGACGTCGAGGGTCGCTCGAAGCTGAGGCACCAGGTTGGCCAGGAGCTGGCGGGTCCCGTCCGGGAGCCGCAGCTCGAAGTCGCCCTTGCGGGTTCGTCGGATGGGCCCTCCCCGGGCCATCAGCGATCGTGCTGCATGGTTGCCCACAGACCGTGCTCGTGTAGGCGGAACACGTCGAGCTCGCAGCGCTCGCGGGTGCCGGAGGCGACAACGGCCCGACCCTTGTGGTGTACATCGAGCATGAGTTCGGTGGCCTTCTCCAGGCTGTAGCCGAACAGCTTCTGGAAGACGAAGGTGACGTAGGACATCAGGTTGATGGGGTCATTCCACACCAGCACGATCCACGGTCGGTCGGCTTCGGTGGCGTCGTCGAGATCGGGCTGGTCGACCTCGACGGGCACGGTCGAAGCCTGGGGCGCGGTCACGGCACCGGATGGTACGGCGTGGGTCGGTCAGAAGAAGCTGGCGCGACCGCGGGGTCCGAACCCTGCATCGGTGCGTCTCGGACCGTGAGGGCGAGGTGCACGGCGGCGAGCCACACCATGCACGAGCCGGCCAGATGGGCGCCCACGAGTAGAGGAGGCACGCCGGCGAAGTACTGGATGTAGCCGATGGCCCCCTGGGCCACGGTGATCACGACGAGGAGTTCGGCCGCCCGCCCGGGGCGGTCGTCGAGCGCGATCCCATCGGTGTGCAGGCACCGCAGCACCACGAGAACTCCCAGAACGAGGAGCCACGCCGTGCCCGAATGGAACCGGGTGGCGCTCCACACGGCCAGGTCGAGGCGCTGCGCCCGCTCGTCACCGGCATGGGGCCCCGCCGCGGTCACCACGGTGCCGGCTACCACGACCAGACCAGCCAATGCCGGTAGGACGGTGCCCGCCAGCCGCCGGGTGCGAACGGAGACGGCCCGGCTGGTTGACGTGGCCCGGCGTTCGTCGCCGGCCCGGTGCACCAGCACGAGGCCGTCCCACAGCAGGAGCATCGACACGATGAAGTGGCCCATGACGAGGGGCGGAGCGAGCTCGAAGAGAACGGTGAGACCGCCGAGAACGATCTGGCCGATGACACCGGCGACCAAGCCGGCCGAGAGCCAAACGAGGTCCATTCGGCGGGGTTGGCGCCACCAGGCGGCCACGATCGTGGCCGCCACGGAGAGGCTCACCACACCGGTGAAGAGCCGGTTGACGAACTCGACCATGGCGTGGACGTTGGACGGGTCACGAGGCGTGAGCTGGCCGGGTTCGCAGGTGGGCCAGTCCGAGCAGCCGAGTCCGGATCCGGTCAGGCGCACCGCGCCGCCGGTGACGACGATCACGGCCAGGGCGACGAGCGTGACGACCGCGATCGTGCGGAACTGGGCCGGCTGGACCCGGGGGGCTGCGGGCACAGCCGGATGCTACGAGCGCCCTGGGTCGATTCCCGACTCGGGGGCTGAGGTCCTAGTGTCGCGCCCGTGCAGCTGGTCGCTCAGGGAGTCGATCGAGACGCGATCGGCGTGCGCCTCCGGGCCTACGTGGCGCTGACCAAGCCCCGCATCATCGAGCTGCTGTTGGTGACCACCCTGCCCACCATGGTCCTGGCCGAGGGAGGCCTCCCGTCCCTTGGCCTCGTGGTGGCGACCTTGGTCGGCGGCACCCTGGCAGCTGGTGGGGCCAACGCCATCAACATGGTGGTCGACGCCGACATCGATCGGATCATGGCCCGCACCCAAGACCGGCCACTGGTCACCGGCGTCCTGACGCCTCGTCGAGCGTTGGTGTTCGCGTTGGCCCTCGAGGTCGTTGCTTTCGCCGAGCTGTGGCTGCTGGTCAACCTGCTCAGCGCGGTGTTGGCCGTGTCGGCCACCCTCTTCTACGTCTTCGTCTACACGATGTGGCTCAAGCGCAGCTCGACCAGCAACATCGTCATCGGTGGTGCTGCCGGCGCGGTGCCCGTCCTGGTGGGGTGGGCGGCGGTCACCAACTCGCTGTCGTGGACGCCGGTCCTCCTGTTCACAGTGATCTTCGTGTGGACCCCACCGCACTTCTGGGCGCTGGCCGTGCGGTACAAGGACGACTACGCCGCTGCCGGTGTGCCGATGTTGCCGGCCGTGGCCTCGATGCACACGACCTGTGTCCGGATCCTGGGCTACACCGTCGTGCTCGTGGCCCTCTCGTTGGCGCTGGCCCCGGTGGCCGGCCTCGGTGGGCTCTACGTCGGCACGGCAGGAGTTGCCGGGTTGTGGTTCGGCACCTTGGCCTGGCGACTTCGGCGCGACCCGACGCCCGAGCGGGCCATGGGTCTCTTCCATTGGTCCATCACCTATGTCTGCGTGCTCTTCGGGGCCATCGCCGCCGACACCTTGATCGGATCGCTGCCATGACCCAGGTTCGGGTCGAGGGAGTTTCATGGCCGCGAGAGGCCCTGTGTAGAGTCCGCCGCACACCGGCCACGCCCCTCTCGAGCCCGAGGTCGCGCTCGCACTGATGTCCACCATCGCCACCAATCTCCGTGTCTACGAGCCGACTGAGCTGCCCGGTCTCGCTGGGTGGCTCACGACCAGTGACCACAAGCGGATCGGTCGTTGCTGGATCGCCGTGTCTCTCGCCGCGCTACTCGTCGGCTTGGGCCTTTTGCTGGCGGTGGCGGCCGAGGGCACTGAGTCCGGTCAGCAGATCCTCGACGGCGGCTCGTTCGCCCGGATCTACTCGGCCTATCACGAGGTGTTGGTGCTCGGCTTTCTGGTGCCTTTCGCCATCGGACTGGCGACCTACTTGATCCCGTTGCAGATCGGCGCCCCTGGGCTGGCCTTTCCCCGCATGGCGAGCTTTGCCTTCTGGACCTACGTGGTCGCGCTGGGTTCGCTGGTGGGGGCCTACCTGGCTCGGGGTGGAGCCGTGGCCTCCAGCGGTCGGGCCGCCGACCTGTACGTCGTCGCCTTCGCCGGCGTGGTCGCCGCGCTGTCGGTCGCCCTGGCCTCGATCATCTCCACGGCGGCGACGTGGCGCACCTCGGGGCTGACTCTTGATCGGGCGCCGGCGTTCACCTGGGCCACGATCGTGGGCGGGGGGCTCTTCATTCTCTCGGCCAGCGTGCTGCTCAGCCGGCTGATCCTCGGGTACATCGCCAGCCGCTACGGCGACGGCGTGTTCGACTATCCAACCGTCAGCTGGTTCTGGAGCGGCCCCCAACTCGGTCTCCTCGCCGTTCCGACCGCCGGCATTGCCCTCGACCTCTCGCCGACGTTGGCCAAGGCCCGGTTCCGGGTCCACGGAACCGTGCTGGTGGTGCTGGCCGCCATGGCGATCCTGGGCTTCGGCGCTGGCTCCCAGCTGGTCGACACCTTCGACGACGTCTTCTACGTACTGGTGTCCTTCGCCGAGATCCTGCCGGCACTCGTCGTGGTGGCCCTGCTCGGCGACCTCCTCCGGCGGGGCCGCCCGTCAGGAGCGTCCGCTCTGGTGATGGCGTTGGTCGCGTCGGTGCTCCTCCTGGGTGCGGCCGCAGCCGGCGCGGCTGGGGCGATCTCGGGCCTCGACCTCCAGGGCACGGTGTGGGCCGACGCCATCTTCGCCCTGGTGGTGCCCGGTGCCGGGTTGCTCGGCGTGGGGGCTGCGCTCTGGTACTGGGCCCCGAAGCTCTACGGGCTCCAGCTCTCCGAGGCGGCAGGCAAGGTCGTGGCCCTGTTCGTGAGCGCTGGCACCGTCTTCTACGCCTTGCCGGTTTTCGTCAACGGGCTCGTCAACGACGTCCCGCTCGCGGCGACGGGTTGGGACGGTAGTGACATCGCCGACTTGAACCGCTTGAGCTTGCTCGGTATCGCCTTGGTGGCCCTCGGTGCCGTGCTCATCGTCGTCGAGCTCGTCCGCTCGGTGGTGCTCCGCCAGGGATTCCGGGCGGGCGCCGATCCGTGGCATGGCGCCACCCTCGAATGGGCAGCGGCATCGCCTCCGAGCGCGTTCAACTTCGCCGGGCCACTGCCCGAGGTCCACTCGGCGTGGCCGTTGTGGGCCGACGAGTCTGACGGGAGCTCCCGGCGATGACGATCACTGCCGAGGAGCCCCGCGCCGTCGTCCTGGCCCAGGAGACCCCGCCGCCCCCCGCCGCCCCCGCCGCTCCCCGCTATGCCCTGTCGGTGGCCACCGGCCTGGCCATCGCCGCGGCCACCATGCTCATGGGCGGCTTGCTGGGGTACTACTTGGCCCTGCGCCAGGCGGCCGAAACCTGGCCGCCCCAAGGTGTGGTCATCCCGAACGTCGCCCTCGTGGCCACCTATGGGGCGCTCCTGCTCTCGTCGCTGACCGCCCAGTGGTCGGTCTCGGCCCTGACGAGCCGCGATCGACGCCACCTGTACCTGGCCATCGCCATGACCGTGCTGCTCGGTGGCGCCTTCATCAACGGGTTGACCTTCTGCTGGGCCCGGTTGGCCCTGGTGGCTGGTACCGGCTTCGAGTACGCCGACATCGTCTACGCCATCACCGTCACCCATCTCTTGTTGGTGGTGACAGCCATGGTCGTGTACGTCCTGGTCGGCTTCCGGGTCCTGGCCGGGCAGGCGTCGGACCGCCAGCGCGAGCTGGTGGTGTGTGCCACGGCGTGGTGGCACTTCGTCGTGGTCGTCGGCCTGATCGTCTGGTGGACCTTGTGGTTCGCGGAGCGAGTGCTGTGATCCGCGCCGGCTCGAAGTTCTGGTTCAGTGTCACCCTGCTCGCCGGGTTCGGAGTCGTCCTGTACTGGCTCGGCAGCGATGGTGAGCGATTCGGGACCACGATCTTGTGCTCGCTGGTGCTGGCCTCGGCCGTGCTCGGCCTGCTCTTCACCGCGGTGGGCGACGGCGACGTATTCCCGGGGGCCGAGGACGAGCTGGCGTTCGATCCGATCCGGCGCCCGGCGTTCTGGCCGGCGTTGGCGGCTCTCGGTGCCGGCACCACGGTGGTCGGACTGGCCACCGGCGGCGTGCTGCTCTATGCCGGATGGGTGTTCATCGCCGTGGCCGTCGTCGAGTGGACGGTCGAGACCTGGGCCGAGCGCTCGACGGCTGACCCCGGCTACAACGAGGCGCTGCGCAACCACATCATGAGGCCCTTCGAGTTCCCCGGTCTGGCCGTGGTCATCGGGGCCATCGCCGTGATCTCCTTCTCGCGGGTGCTGCTCGCACTGCCTGAGGCCGGGTCGTCGATCATCGCCATCGTGGCGTCCGCCGCCGTGTTGGGGGTGGCCGCGTTGCTGGCCACCCGGCCCCGAGTGTCCTCCTCGGCGGTGGCCCTGGCGCTGGTTATCGGTTCGGTGTTGCTGATCGGCGGCGGCATCATCAGCGGCGTCGTCGGCCACCGAGAGATCGAGCACCACGAGTCGTCCTCGCACGACACGAGTTCGGCTCCGACTGACCCAACTGCCCCGGGAGCCTCTCAGCCATGACCGCAACGCCCCGCCGCCCCTGGCTCGTCCGGGCGGCCCTGTTGACCGGCGTTGCGCTCGTCTTGGGCGCGTGTGCCTCGAACGCCCCGCAGGACACGCTCGACCCGGCCAGCCCCTTGGCCGACGAGTTGGCCAACCTGTTCAACGGGGTGTTTCTGGCCGCCACCGCGGTGTTCGTCGTGGTCGAAGGGTTGCTGCTGTATGCGGTGATTCGGTTTCGGCGCCGGGCCGGTGACGAGGCCTTCCCCGAACAGACGCACGGCAACCCCAAGACCGAGCTGGTGCTCCTCGCCGGCCCGGTCATCATCATGACGATCGTGGCCATCTTCTCGTTGGGCACGATCTTCCAGCAGAGCGACATCCCCGACGACGTGCTCAAGGTCACCGTGACCGGACAGAAGTACTGGTGGGCCTACTCGTACCCCGAACAGGCCGACATCGAGGGTGGCAGCTTCATCACCGCCAACGAACTGCACATCCCTGTCGGTCAGGTCGTCGACCTCGAGATGCGCTCGGGGGATGTCATCCACTCGTTCTGGGCGCCGAGGCTCAACGGCAAGAGGGATACCGTGCCCGGCCGATCCACGAACTGGAAGATCCAGTCCTCCGAGGTCGGTACCTTCGAAGGGCAGTGCGCCGAGTTCTGCGGGACCTCCCATGCCTACATGCGCCTTCGGGTCATCGCCCAGACCCAGGAGGACTTCGATGCCTGGGTAGCCAGCCAGCAGCAGGACCAAGTGGTCCCGGCCGCAACCTCCGATTCCTACGCGGGCTACCAGCTCTTCCAAACCAAGAACTGCGCCGGGTGCCACCGCATCGACGGCGTCTACGAGGACGTGCCGGTCATCCGTGACTCGACGCCGACCGCGCCCTCGTCGCCCAACCTGACTCACCTGATGGACCGGACCTGCTTTGCCGGGTGTACCCGCGAGCTCCCCGAAGACGAGGCGGCGCGCCGCAACAACCTTGAAGCGTGGCTCCGAGAC
Source organism: Actinomycetes bacterium (assembly GCA_031399525.1). Classification (GTDB taxonomy): domain Bacteria; phylum Actinomycetota; class Acidimicrobiia; order Acidimicrobiales; family CADCSY01; genus JANNNX01. The sequence continues at coordinate 329,986 of JANNOZ010000016.1, forward strand.
CCACAGGGCAAACCGGGGTCGCTGATGGTCATCGCCCCACTCAGCGAGCAGGAGATCGATGACCTGTACGCCTACCTCGTGACGCTGGACTAGAGGAGCTCGCCATGGCACTCACCGAAGAGCGTCCGATGCTCGAACTCTCCCCGGGCGACGAGTTGACCCAACCCCTCGGGGTGTTCCGCCGGCCCCGGGCCATCGTCGGCTGGCGTTCGTGGTTCACCTCGGTCGATCACAAGAAGATCGGCATCATGTACGGCGCGTCCAGCATGGTGTTCTTCGCCATCGGCGGGTTGGAGGCGCTGCTGATCCGAGCGCAGCTGGCTCGGCCCGACGGCGAGGTCCTCAACGCCGACACCTACAACCAGGTGTTCACCTTGCACGGCACGACCATGGTGTTCCTGGTCATCATCCCGGTGTTGGCCGCCTTCGCCAACTACTTCATCCCGATCATGATCGGGGCCCGGGACGTGGCGTTCCCGAGAATGAATGCCTACAGCTTCTGGGCCTTCATCCTCGGTGGCCTTTTCCTCTACTGCAGCGTGATCTTCGGGGGCGGACCCGACGGTGGCTGGTTCGCCTATGCCCCGAACACCAGCGTGACGTGGTCGCCGAGTCATGGCATGGACTACTGGGCCCTCGGACTGATCATGACCGGCGTCGCCTCGACGGTCGGGGCCGTCAACTTGATCGTCACCTGTCTCAACATGCGGGCGCCGGGGATGACCCTGCTCAAGATGCCGGTGTTCGTCTGGATGTCGCTGGTCGCCCAGTTCCTCCTGCTCTTCGCTCTTCCGGTCATCACCGTGGCCCTCTTCCTGCTCATGTTCGACCGTCTCTTCGACGCCAACTTCTTCAACGTCGAACAGGGCGCCGATCCGTTGCTCTGGCAGCACCTGTTCTGGATCTTCGGCCATCCCGAGGTGTACATCCTCGTACTGCCGTCGTTCGGCATCGTGTCCGAGGTCATCCCGGTGTTCGCCCGCAAGCCGCTGTTCGGGTACTACGCCATGATCCTGTCCGGCATCGCCATCGGGTTCATGGGCTTCGGGGTGTGGGTCCACCACATGTTCGCCTCCGGCCTCGGGCCGGTCTCGGTGGCCGCCTTCTCGTTGACCACCATGTTCATCGCCGTCCCTACCGGCGTGAAGATCTTCAATTGGCTGGGCACCCTCTGGCAGGGCAAGTTGACCTTCTCCGTGCCCATGATGTTCGCCGTCGGTCTGGTCTCGCTGTTCACGATCGGGGGGCTCTCCGGCGTCACCCATGCCGTGGCCGCCTCCGACACCCAGCAGACCGACACCTACTACATCGTCGCCCACTTCCACTACGTGCTCTTCGGCGGGTCGATGTTCGGGATCTTCGCCGGCATGTACTACTGGTGGCCCAAGATCTTCGGTCGGCTGCTGAGCGAACGCATCGGTAAGTGGCACTTCTGGCTCATGTTCATCGGCGCCAACCTCACCTTCGGGCCGATGCACATCCTGGGAATGCAGGGGATGCCTCGGCGTCAGGCCAGCTACCCCAGCGACTACGGCTGGGACGTGTGGAATCTGGTGTCGAGCATCGGCTCGACCGTCATCGCCGTGTCCTTCCTGCTCTTCGTGATCAACGTCTGGGTCACCCGCAAGAACGTCACCACCGATCCCGATCCGTGGGACGGCCGTACCCTCGAATGGGCGGTGGCGTCACCCACCCCGGTTCAGAACTTCACGGCCGAACCGCGGGTTTCCCACCTCGATGAGTGGTGGCACCGCAAGTACGAGGTCGGTGCCGACGGTCAACTCACGCGCCGTCCCGACGACCAGATCGCCTACCTGACGCCGGTGCGGGACGAAGCGCCGACCGATCTGGCGACGGTGCACCTGCCGTCACCGTCGTACTGGCCGCTGGTCACGGCCTTGGCCCTGCCCTTCATCGGGTTCGGGCTGCTCTACACATACTGGCTGTGCCTGGTCGGTGGCCTGCTGCTCATCGGCGGGATCTACGGGTGGGCCCTCGAGCCGTCCCTCGACCCGGCATCGGGTCACCATGGCGACCACGGCGCCGACCACGGCGACGGGTCCGGCGCCGATTCCACCGGCGCCGCCGAAACTGTTGGAGCCCCGGCATGAGCACGGCTGTACCGAGCGCCCCCGTCGAGCATGCCCATCAGACCTCGACGGGTCTATCCAACGCCAAGATCGCCATGTGGGCGTTCCTGGGGTCCGACTGCATGCTCTTCGGCGGGCTCATCTCGACGTTCCTGCTGTTGCGGGCCAAGGATGTGGTGGCCGGGCCCGAGGTCAAGGACCTCTACGACATCCCTTTCACCTCGGTCAGCTCGTTCATGCTGGTCATGAGCTCGCTCACCATGGTGCTGGCCGTGTCGGCCATGCGCCGCCGAGACGGCCAGCGGGCCCGCATCTGGCTGGTGGCCACGGCCCTGTTGGGCGCCCTTTTCGTCGCCGGGCAGGTCTACGAGTTCACCGTCTTCTACGAGGAGGGCTTCGGGTTCACGACCAACCTGCAGAGCTCGGCCTTCTACGTGCTCACCGGCTTCCACGGTGTGCACGTGGCCATCGGCATCCTGATGTTGTTGTCCCTGGCCAGCATGTCGCGCAGCGACGAGCTCGGGGTGAGCCCACCGGAGACCGTTGAGATCGCCGGGTTGTACTGGCACTTCGTCGACGTGGTGTGGATCGTCATCTTCACCGTCGTCTACCTGATCCGATGAGCGAGGCGACCATGTCCGAGACCGCCGTCGCCGAGTCGACCCACACGACCCGTTCGGGTCACGACGAACCGAGCGACCGGGCCTATGTCGGGATCGCCATCCTGTTGGCGGTCATCACGTTCGCCGAGATCGGCACCTACTACGCCGAGGAACAGCTCGGATCGTTCCTGGTGCCCGTCCTACTGGTGGGGATGGCGTTCAAGTTCTTCGTCGTCGTCGGGTGGTTCATGCATCTGCGCTTCGACTCCAACTTGTTCACCCGGCTGTTCGTGGCCGGCTTGGTCTTGGCCGTAGTCATCTACCTGGTCATGCTGGCCACGTTCGAGTACTTCTAGGCCCCCGCGGGAGGTGCACGTGCTGGCAGCCGTCGCCGTGGACCCCCATCCCTGGCGCTTTCAGGCCCACCCGGAGGTCTGGGCCCTCGTCGTGGGCCTCGGCGTCCTCTATTGGTGGGCCATGACGCGGGTGGGTCCCAAAGCCTGTCTTCCAGGTGAGACGGTGGTGACCCGGACCCAGGTCCGCTGGTTCGTCGCCGGGCTCCTGGTGTTGTGGCTGGCGTCGGATTGGCCCATGCACGACATCGCCGAGGAGTACCTCTACTCGGCCCACATGGTCCAGCATCTGCTTCTGTCGTTGGTGGTGTGCCCGATGCTGCTGCTCGGCACCCCGACATGGTTGGCTCGTCTGGTGGTCGGGGGCGGCGGGCCCTACCGGGTGGTGCACGCCCTGAGCCGGATCATCCCGGTCACGATCCTGTTCAACGCCGTGGTGTTGCTGTCGCATTGGCCCTGGGTGGTCGATCACATCGTGAGCTACGGCTGGCTCCATTACGGCATCCACGTACTGGTGGTGGTCAGCGCCCTGCTGTTGTGGACCCCGATCTGCGGCCCGTTCCCCGAGCTGCGCTACTCCTATCCGATGCAGATCGTCCTGCTGTTCCTACAGTCGATCGTGCCGACGTTGCCGGCCGGCTGGCTGACCTTCGCCGACGGCATCGTCTACCACTCCTATGACGTCACCCCCCGGGTGTTCGGGCTCTCGCTGGCCTACGACCAGCAGGCGGCCGGGGCGATCATGAAGCTGGTCGGCGGGATGTATCTCTGGACGATCATCGCCATCCTGTTCTTCAAGTGGGCGCGAGCCGAGAGCGACCGCGTCGGGGGCGGCCCACTCGACCGCCGGGCACCGGTCGCACCGTGATCGACCTTCACCTCGTCCGCGACGACCCCGAACGGGTTCGGGCGTCCCAGCGGGCCCGGGGGGCCGACCCGGCGCTGGTCGACCAGCTTCTGATCGCCGATGAGCGACGGCGATCTGCCACGACCACCGCCGATGAGCTTCGAGCCCAGCACAACGAGGTGACCAAGCGGATCCCGCGAGCCACGCCCGACGAGCGAGCCGAGCTCCTGGCCGGGGCCAAGGTGCTGTCGGACCGGGTGAGCCAGGCCGAGGCCGACCGGACCGTCGCCGACGAGGCACTTCGGGTGGCCCAGATGGCGCTGGCCAACGTGATCGACGACGCGGTGATCCCAGGCGGGGAGGATGACGCCGTCCTGGTCGAGCTGGTGGGGTCGCCGGGGGCCTACAGCGCTCCGGTCCGAGACCATCTCGAGTTGGGCGAGCTGCTGGCCGCCATCGACGTCGAGCGGGGCGCCAAGGTGTCAGGCGCCCGCTTCTACTTCCTCACCGGTGTCGGCGCCCAACTCGAGCTGGCCCTGGTCAACTTGGCCATGGCCCAGGCCATGGCGGCTGGGTTCACCCCGGTCATCGCCCCGGCTCTGGTGAAGCCCTCGGCCATGGAGGGCACCGGCTTCCTCGGCGCCCACTCCGACGAGGTGTACCGCATCGAAGACGAAGACCTCTACCTGGTGGGGACATCCGAGGTGCCACTGGCCGCCTACCACAGCGATGAGATCCTCGACCTCTCGGGGGGCCCCCGTCGCTATGCCGGGTTCTCGGCCTGCTTCAGACGTGAGGCCGGCTCATACGGCAAGGACACCCGGGGCGTGGTGCGGGTCCACTGGTTCGACAAGGTCGAGATGTTCTCATTCTGCCCACCGGAGGAAGCTCAGGCCGAGCACCTGCGCCTGCTCGAGTGGGAGAAGCAGTTCCTCGGCGCCCTCGAACTTCCGTTCCGAGTCGTCGACATCGCAGCCGGCGACCTCGGGTCGAGCGCGGCCCGCAAGTTCGACTGCGAGGCCTGGTTCCCGGCGCAGGGGCGCTATCGAGAACTGACATCGACGTCGAACTGCACCACCTTTCAGGCCCGCCGGCTGGGTGTTCGCTACCGGGACACCGAGGGCCGTCCGCAACCGGCCGCGACGCTCAATGGCACCTTGTGTGCGGTGACTCGGACGATCGCCTGCCTGCTCGAGGTCCACCAACAGGCCGACGGTTCGGTACGGGTGCCGGCGGCGTTGCAGCCGTTCATGGGGGGCTTGGAGGTCCTCGAACCGCGGGATCGATCGCAGGTTGCCCCGAAGGCGTGAACTACGTCCGGGCGGCCACCCATCGTTAAGGTGGCGAGCCGTGACAACCGCCCAAACCGTGTTCTCCGTCGCCCTGGGTGCTGTCGCCCTCATCATCACGGTCTTCTCCATCTATGTGCTGTCCAGCACCGTGTGGGGCGATCGCTGGTACGGGCGGCGATAGACGATGGCGACGACGACCACCTCTGCCTCGACCTCGACGGGCACCGACACCAACGTCGGAGTCGGTCGACGGGTCTACAAGGGCCGCTCGGGCCAATGGGCCTTCGTGCTGCACCGCATCACCGGATTCCTCGTCCTGATGTTCCTGCTCTTGCACATCGTCGACGTGTCGCTGATCAACGTCGACCCGGAGCTCTACGACGAGGTGCACGCCCTCTACGGCAACATCCTCCTGCGCCTATTCGAGGTGGGCTTGCTCTTCGCCTTGCTGTACCACTCGCTCAACGGTCTGCGCATCATCGTGCTCGACTTCTTCCCGGGGATGGTCCGCCAGGAGCAGCGGCTGTTCACCGTTGTGGTGTTCCTGACCTTCGCCGCCGGAATCCCGGGCGGATTCATCATCGTGCGCCCGTTCATCGAGGGGAACTTCTGATGGCTGTCGCCGAGCGGTCGTCGCGCCGACCCCGTCAGAACTTCGAGACGTGGTCATGGTTCTTCATGCGGGTATCCGGCCTGGTGTTGCTGTTCCTGGCCCTCATCCACTTCTCGATCACCCACATCATCAACGACGTGGTCGAGACCGACTCGGTGTTCGTCGCCGCCCGCTGGGACAACCCGCTGTGGCGCCTGTTCGACTGGACCCTTCTGGCCTTGGGGCTGCTCCACGGCGTCAACGGGGTGCGGTGGAGCCTCGATGACTACATCCGCTCCGACCGCAAGCGAGCGGCGACCAAGGCGGTGCTGTACCTGACGGTCGGCGCGTTGTTCCTCTACGGCACCATCACGATCGTCACCTACTCGGCCTGACGAGCACGCGCCGGCCTGGTTCACTCGGGCGGTGGACGACTTCGCACCGGGGCTGGCCCCCGATCCCGACCCGCTGGCCCGCTTCGAGCGATGGTTGGCCGACGCCACCGAGGCCGGCAACCCCGAGCCGAACGCCATGGTGCTGGCCACCGTGTTGCCCGGGGGGCTCCCGACGGCCCGAACCGTCCTGTTGAAGGGCCTCGACCAGAGAGGCTTCGTCTTCTTCACCAACTACGAGAGCGACAAGGGTGTCGCTCTGGCCACCGACCCAGCCTGCGCGCTGGTGTTCCAGTGGCCCGAGATCGTCCGCCAGGTCAGGGTCACCGGTGCGGCGACGAAGGTCTCGGCGGACGAGTCCGACGCCTACTTCGCCTCGAGGCCTCGAGGCTCGCGCCTGGGGGCCATCGCCTCGCCCCAGAGCCAGCCCATCGAGTCCCGTCAGGTGCTCGACGCCCGCTACGCCGAGCTCGAGGTCCGCTACGCCGGAGTCGACAACATTCCTCGGCCCCGGCACTGGGGCGGGTACCGAGTGCAGCCCGACACCATCGAGTTCTGGGCTGGCCGAACCGACCGACTGCACGACCGCGTGCGCTACACGGCCCGCTCGGGGGGCTGGAGCACCACCGTCCTGGCGCCCTGACGGGTGGTCGGCGCCGCTCAGCGTGGTCGGCGACCTGCGCTCACCGTGGTTCGCAGCACAGCGCCGGCGACCAGGGCGGCGACCACCGCGCCGAGGGCCACGCCTCTCGCCGCCCCGCCACCGCCCAGCCACGCGGCCGCGGCTGACGACCATTCGCCCACGATCGAGATGGGGTTGCGGCCCACGACGTCGGCCGGGTCGCGAACCAGGTTGAAGCTCCAGTAGAAGACGAGGTAGGCGCCGACGGCCACCAGCAGGCCACCGGCCACTCGCTCGACGTAGTGGCCCGAGGCCCGAAGCCAGCGCAGCAACGAACCCTGAGCCAGAGCCACCGTCACGGCCAGCGCCATCAGCACCGTGCTCATCCCGAGGCCATAGGCCAGGTAGGTGGCCATCCCTGACCCGAAGCCCTGGTTCGAGCCAACCGCCACGACCGACAAGAACAGCGGGATCGTGCACGAGAGCGATGCGAGGGCGTAGGAGACACCGAACCCGACCATCGACCAGAACCGCCGAGTTGTGCCGGTGCGATCGAGATGGGGCAGGGCGAGGGCGACGGGCCGGCCCCGCAGCATGGCCACTCCCAGGATCACCAACAACAGCCCGAGGGCGATGCTCACGTAGGGCACCCACCGGTAGATGGCGGTGAGTCCGGCATTGATCGGCACCCCGAGGATCCCGAAGGTGGCAACGAAGCCGAGCGACACCGCCAGGCCCGACGCCGCGGCTCGTGGCACCCTCGAGGTTCCCGCCTCGTGGTCGTCCAGGCCGACGAAGTAGGAGAGGTAGGCGGGCAGCATCGGGAACCCGCAGGGGTTGACGGTGGCCACCATGCCCACCGTGAAGGCGTACGCCAGCGGTGCGTCGATCACCCGGTGACGCCGAGCTTCTCGGTGATGAGCTGCCGCAGTTCGTCAGCGCTGAGCTCACCCATGTGCGACGCCACCACGGTGCCGTCGGCATTGACGAAGTAGGTGGTGGGCAGGTTTAGCCCGCCCAGCTCGGTGAAGATGCTGCCCGAGGGGTCGCGGCCGATGTCGTAGGTCACTCCGGTCTCGGCGACGATGCGCCGACCTTCGGCGACCTGCTCACGCAGGTTGAGGCCCAGCACCTCGACCTGACCGTCGAGCTGGTCGGCGACCTCCTCGAGTGCAGGCATCTCGCGGATGCACGGCTCGCACGACGCGGCGAAGAAGTTGAGCACCATCGGGGTGCCCCGGTACTCGCCGAAGCTGGTCCGTCCTCCCTCGAGGAGCTCGAAGCTGGTATCGGCGGCGAGGGTTTCTCCACTGGCCCCGGTGGTGGTGCCCAGCGATGCACCGACCTCGACGCTGAGGTCGGTGACCGAGCTGTCGTCGTCCTCGGCGGTCACGGCCGACACCACCGCGCCGGTGGCCAGCGCGGCCGCGAGCGCGACCACCACGGTGAGGAGGGCCAAGGTGGCCGCCGAACGCCGTTGGAGCACCTCTGAACGCTAGCGACGAGTGGGTCGGTGGCCCACGTCGCCATGTCGCCTTCGGCGGACGGCCCGGGCTCGCTGGACGTCGCCCGGGCCGCCGCCGAGAATCAGGAGGCCGATCGCGCCTCGGGGGTCACCAGGACCCGGGTGGCGCCGACCTGGAGGTACTCAGCCGGCCGATGCTTGGGCGGTCGGCCCCGACGCCGCTTGTAGGCGATGACGTGGCCGTCACTGAACAACTCTCCACCCCACACGCCCCACGGCTCGCGCCGGGCCCGCGCTCCGTCGAGGCAGGCGTCGCGCACCGGGCATCCCGCGCAGATGTGCTTGGCCGCGGCGATGTCATAGGCGTCGTCGGAGAAGAACAGCGCCGTCAGCTGGCCGGTCGGGTCGGCGCACGCGGCGTGGCCAGCCACGAGCGTCTCGTCGTCGGTCTCCTCGATCACGGTCTGCACTGACATCACGGATCCTTGGTTCGTGTACGGAAAAGGCGAAAGGCCGCCGGGTTGTCCCGACGGCCTTGGTGCGGTGTCTCGACGTTCGCTCAGTGCTTACGTGGACACGCCCTCCGGCTGCCGGGCGATGGTGGAATCCCACATGTGACCCATGAAGCGACCATGGGTGGTGGCCACGGTGCTCGACTTGGATGTGGCCCAACCCGAGGCATTCGAGCGGAGACGTGCGTGAGGTGCACACGACCGGGCGGTCGCCAAGGTCGGGTCGAAGCGGTTCGTCGTCTTCATCCCGGTGCACCTCCTCTCGAATCGTCTCGTCAGTCGTCGGTGTTCTTCTCCACCCGGTTGGGGCGGGGAAACCATGGAACAGCCTTCGGGTGATGCCGTCAACCGATTTCCGCCGGGGCGGTGGCGACGGGAGGGGGCAGCGCCATCGAGACCACCGCCGCGGTAGCGGCGAGCAGCCCGGCGGCAGTAAGGGGACGGGTCAGGGCACCGTCGGCGAGGATGCCTGCGAGGAGGGCTCCGAGCGGCGCGGCGAACCAGATCGCTGTGTGGAACCGGTGCCGCACCGAGTTGCCGGACTGCATGGCGCCGGCGAGGTCGCTCAGGAGGGCTCTCGAACTCACGATGGTCAGGGCCGACCCGGCGGCGGCGGCGAGGAGCGCGCCGACGGCGACGAGTGGTCGTTCGGGGTCGACGGTGGCGCCAGCGGCCAGCGAACCGGCAGCGGTGACGACGGCGCCGGCCAGCAGACCGCCCCGCAGCCCGAGCGCACCACCGAAGACGGGGGACAGCCCGGCGCCGACCACCCCAGCGATCACCAACGCCACGAGGAACGCCGCGTACCCGATCGCCCCGAGCTCGAGACCGTCGTGGCTGATCAGGACGAGGGTGCCCATGGTGGCTCCGCTGGCGGCGGCCAACAGGGCCATGGCGGCAGTGAGGGGCATCGCGGCCCGTCGAGTCGGACCGGCGTTGGGTCCGGTTCCGGCAATGGAGGGTCCGGGGAGCAGCGGCTCGGGCAGCAGGAGGGCGAACAGGGCCCCAGTGGAGGACAGCATGGTCACGAAGACGAACGGGAGGGCGTCGAGGACGTCCCATAGCACGGCTCCCAGGGCGATCCCGACGACCAGACCGATCACTCCCAGGCGGGTGATCCAGCCGTCGGTCGTGGAGGCGTCAGTACCGACCAGGAAGTCGGTGGCCAGCCCGTCGGCCTCGTCGCCGAGAGCGTCGGCCACCCCGGCGACCAGGGCAGCCAGTTGGATCAGTCCGATCCCCGCTTGGCCCCGGGCCAGCTCGATGGTGACGACGAGAGCCGCCAGCGAACGCATCGTGGCGGCGGCGCCCAGCGCGGTGCGACGGTCGAGCGTGGCCGCAGGGTGCGACCCGGCCAGTCCGCGCAGGGCCCAGGGTGTGTACAGCAGGGCCACGACGACCGCGATCTGGAGCGGTTGCTCGGCCAGCTCGATGGCAGTGAGTGGCAGGGCTATGGCCAGGACGCCCTCGGTCAACCCGGTGGTGGTGGCGAACCGGCGGTACCGGCGAAGGGCGAGATCACGAGCGGCCACCGGGCCGGCAGGCTAGGCGACGGGGCGGGGGGTCCTTGACCGGGCAGGCGCAGTCGAGTGGGCTCGTCATCCGTGCCGGCAGCCTCGATCCCCGCCGATTTGGTGGCCTACCCAGGCGTGGGCCGGCTGTTCGAGACGTCGAGGCCGGTGCGGCTGGGTGACGCGACCACCACCGGCCGGCTCAGGCTCGACGCCCTGGCCCGAATCCTCCAGGACGTGGGTGCCGACGACATGGCCGACGCTGGCCTGGACCCGACCGATCCATGGGTGGCCCGTCGAACCGACGTCAGCGCCCATCGCTGGCCCCGTTTCGGCGAACGGCTGCTCATCGCCACCTTCTGCAGTGCGCTCGGACCGCGGTGGGGCGAGCGAAGGACTTCGCTGCGCACCGAGGCCGGTGGGCACATCGAGACCTCGACGCTGTGGGTCCACGTCGATGCCCAGGGCCGGCCGGCGTCGCTCGATCCTGGTTTCGTGGACTGCTACCAGCGCTCCGCCGCGGGCCGGCGGGTGACCACCAGACGGTCGCTGCCCGGCCCGCCAGCCGAACTCCAAGGCGAACGGCCGTGGGTCCTGCGGGCCAGCGACCTCGACGCCCTCGGTCACGTGAACAATGCCGCGGCTCTGGCCGCGGTGGAGGACCTGCTGTGGCAGCGGGGCGAGGTGCCTCGCCACACTGCGGTCGAGTATGTGGCGGTCATCGATCCGTTCGACCAAGCCCAGCTGGGCTGGCGAGCGGACGAATCGCTCCTCGGCGTGTGGCTGACCGTGGCCGGCAACCTCCGGCTGGCGGCGCAGGTCAGCGCTGGGTGAATACGTGCTGGCGGAAGTAGCGCAGCTCTTCGATGCTTTCTCGGATGTCGTCGAGGGCCCGATGTCCGCCCGCTTTCTCGGGGGCGTCGGCGATGGTCGACGGGTACCAACGCCGAGCCAGCTCCTTGATGGTGGAGACGTCGACCGACCGGTAGTGCAGGTGCTCCTCGATGGCCGGTAGATAGGTGGCCAGGAAGCGTCGATCGGTGCCGATCGAGTTGCCGCAGAGCGGGACGGTGGCCGGCTCTGGGATGTGGGTGCGTAGGAACTCGAGGGTGATCTCACCGGCGTCGGCCAGCGAGGTGCTCGACGCTTCGACGGCCGCGAGCAGACCGCTGCGGGTGTGCATTTCGGCCACGAAGTCGTTCATGGTGGCCAGCACCTCGGGCGGCTGGTGGATCACCAGGTCGGGCCCGATGGCCACCACATCGAGCTCGTCGTCGGTCACGATCGTGGCGATCTCGACGATGGCGTGCACCGTCGGGTCCAGCCCGGTCATCTCGAGGTCCATCCAGGCCAGCACGGCCGGCGATCGTAGGCTCTGGCGTCGTGGTCAACGTCCCCGTACGCCTGCTCGACCCCGATCTGCCCTTACCGGCCTACGCCCACGTGGGCGACGCCGGCGCCGACTTGGTGGCCCGGGAGGGCGCCGTGTTAGCGGCGGGAGGTGGCCGAGCCCTGGTGCCCACCGGCATCGCCCTGGCGCTTCCGGCGGGCTATGCCGGCTTCGTCCAACCCCGTTCGGGGCTGGCCCTGCGCCATGGAGTGACCTGTCTGAACACGCCGGGGCTGATCGATGCCGGCTACCGCGACGAGCTCAAGGTGCTCCTGGTCAACACCGACCCGGTCGCCGACTACGAAGTCACTCGCGGCGATCGCATCGCTCAGCTCGTCATCCAGCAAGTCGAGTCGGTCGACTTCCAAGCCGTCGACACCCTCGACGGCACCGGACGGGGGTTGGGTGGGTTCGGCTCGACCGGTCGCTGAGAGGTCAGACCGTCTACCTTTTCAGCGGTCCCGGGGAGGCGAACTCCCCCTCGAGGAGGAGTTTCCGATGAGCGAGCCTCAAACGGTTGCAGACCGCACCGTCCTGGACGAGGCGACGCGGTTGCGCATCTACGAGCTGATGCTGTCGATGCGGGCGTTGGAGAAGCGGGCCTACGACCTGTTCCTTCAGAACTTGGTCAAGGGCACGACGCACCTCGGGTTGGGCCAGGAGGCGGTTGCGGCTGGATTCGGGGCGGCCATGCGAGCCGACGACTACACCTTCGCCACCTACCGCGGCCACAACCACGCGGTGGCTCGGGGCACCGAGCTCGAACCGATCCTGGCCGAGCTGTGCGGGCGGGCCACCGGCATCAACTCGGGCAAAGGCGGGTCGATGCACATCACCGACGTCGCTCACGGGATGATGGGCTCCTACGCCATTATCGGCGCCCATCTACCGATCGCCGCCGGGGCGGCCTGGTCGGCCCAGTACCGGGGGACCGGTCAGGTCGCGGTCTGCTTCTTCGGCGACGGCACGACCAACATCGGTGCGTTCCACGAGGCGTTGAACTTCGCGGTCATCTGGAAGCTTCCAGTCGTGTTCGTGTGCGAGAACAACCTCTACATGGAGTACACGCCGATTGCGTCGGTGACTGCGGTGGCCAACCCCGCGGCCGACCGGGCGTCGGCCTATGGCCTCGACCCGATCATCGTCGACGGAAACGATGCCGACGCGGTGTATTGGGTGGCCGCGGCCGCGGTGGCCAGGGCCCGTGGCGGCCACGGTCCCTCGCTGATCGAGGCCAAGACCTATCGACACTCCGGCCACTCCCGGGCCGATCCGGCCAAGTACCGACCGAGTGAAGAGGTCGACGCCTGGATGGCCCGAGATCCGATCGACCTCTACCGCCTGCGCCTCCTCGGCCTGGGCGTGTCCGAGGACCGACTGGTCGCCATCGAAGGCGAGGTCGGGGTCACGATCGATGCCGCGACCGAAGCGGTGAAGGTGGCGCCCTTCCCTGGCGTCGAGAAGCTCGACACCGAGCTGTGGGCCGATGGAGGTTCGTCGTGGCGGAGATGACCTACCGCGATGCGGTGGCGGCCGCCATCGCCCAGGAGATGCGGCGCGACCCAGCCGTGGTGTTCATCGGCGAAGACGTCGCCGCCGCAGGAGGCGTGTTCAAGGCCACGGTCGGGCTGTTCGACGAGTTCGGTCCGGGCCGGGTGCGCGACGCACCCATCTCCGAGCAAGCCATCCTCGGGGCGACGATGGGTGCGGCCATGACCGGGCTTCGTCCCATCGCCGAGATCATGTTCTCCGACTTCTTTGCCGTGTGCTGGGACCTGGTGGTCAACGAGATGGCCAAGACCCGGTACATGACCGATGGTCAGGTGAGCCTGCCGCTGGTGATCCGCTCGGCCAACGGCGGCGGTGCCCGCTTCGGCGCTCAGCACAGCCAGAGTGTCGAGAACTGGGCCATGGCCGTTCCCGGACTCAAGGTGGTGGCCCCCTCGAACCCGGCTGACGTCAAGGGCCTGTTGGCGGCGGCGATTCGAGACCCCGACCCGGTGCTCTTCTTCGAGCAGAAGTCGCTCTACCCGGTCAAGGGCGAGGTGCCCGACGGCGAGCTGGTCGACAAGTTGGGCACGGCCAAGGTCTTGCGAGAGGGCACCGATGTCACCATCGTGGCGTTGGCGTTGATGGTCCCCCGCGCCCTCGAGGCGGCCGAGCGGCTGGCCGTCGACGGCGTCTCGGCCACGGTCGTCGACCTGCGCTGCCTCGTGCCCCTCGACGTCACCACCGTCTTGCGAGAGGTGGCCAAGACCGGTCGGCTGGTCACGGTCGAGGAGAACCCACGGCTGTTGGGCTGGGGTGCTGAAGTGGCGTCGATCGTCGCCCACGAGGCCTTCTGGGATCTCGACGGGCCGATCGTGCGCATCACCACGCCGCACATCCCGTTGCCGGCCGCCGAGGGCCTCGAAGACCTGGCGATTCCTTCGGTCGATCGCATCGTGGCCGAGGTCACCCAAGCCCTCGACTGACGCCCTGGACCAGGCTCCGCCGCCCTGACCGAACGTTGGGGCAGTCTGGGTCGATGGCGCACTCCCACTCGCCCGGCGCCGGTTCGTCGACCCCGTCGCAGGCCGCTCTGGTTCCCGCGGCCCGGCGCCGGCTCTTGATGGTGCTGTTGGCGCCGTTCGTCGTGGCCACCGTGATCGGGTTGGTGTGGCTGTGGCCGGGGTCGGTGCCCCACGACCTCCTCGCTCGGTTCGGGGTGCCCGACGCCCTCTACGACGCCACCGTGGTACGAGTCGACCGGCCGCCGTGCCTGGGCAAGACCGATCCCGGCGTCGAATGTCAGGTCCTGACCGTTCGCCTCGACGAGGGACCCGACGTGGAGCGTGAGGTGGCCCTGGGCGAGATGTACGACTCGCAGGGCCTCGGAAGCTTCGAGCCCGGTGACCGGGTGGTGCTCAGCTACCAAGCCGAGGCCGATCCCGAGTTCCAGTACTCCTACAACGACCGGGTCCGCCGGACCCCGCTGCTGGTTCTCGGCCTCATATTCGCCGGTGCGGTGATCGCCTTAGGCCGCTGGCAGGGTGTGCGGGCACTCGTTGGGCTGGCGTTCAGCTTCGGCGTACTGGGCCTCTTCGTGCTTCCCGCCATCATCGACGGGCGCAGCCCGCTGGCGGTTTCGTTGGTCGGCGCGTCCACGGTTGCCCTCGCTGCGCTCTACCTGGCCCACGGGTTCCGGCCGACGACGACGGTGGCGGTCCTCGGGACGCTGCTCAGCCTCATGCTGGTCGGCCTGCTCGGGATCGTGTTCATGGAGGCGGCCCACTTCACCGGCCTGGGTGACGAGGACGCGTCGTTCCTGCAGTTGGCCTCGACCAGCATCGACCTGCGGGGCCTGCTGCTCGGCGGGGTCGTCATCGGTGCCCTCGGCGTGCTCGACGACGTGACGGTGACCCAGGTGTCCGCTGTGTGGGAGCTCCGCCAGGCCGACCCGAGTCTGGGCCATCGTGACTTGTATCGAGCAGGGCTGCGGGTCGGTCGCGATCACGTGGCGTCGACGGTCAACACGCTCGTGCTGGCCTACGCCGGTGCGTCGCTGCCGCTCCTGTTGCTGTTCACCCAGCTCAACCAGAGCTTGGGCGACACCGTCAACGGCGAGACGGTGGCGGTCGAAGTGGTCCGAGCCCTCGTGGGCAGCATCGGGTTGGTGGCGGCGGTACCCATCACCACCTGGCTGGCCGCCTACGTGCTGGCAGCCGACCCGTCCACGCGCGACTGACGCAGTGCCGGCCAGTTCGGCGGGCCATCCGACGTCATTGCGCTTCGGCGGTCTGCTGGTCATCGCGGTCTCGGGATCGCCCTCAGCGTGGCCATCGGGGCCTGAAACTGGTGGGCCGCCCGGGTCTCGAACCCGGCACCTTGGGATTAAAAGTCCCCTGCTCTACCCGCTGAGCTAGCGGCCCGGAGGCACTGGCCCCGATCGCACCGTACTTCCTCTACCGGACGGGTCCGAGGGCCACTACCCTCAGCCTTCGTTTCGCAACCACTGGGGCCGCCCCGGTGACCGACCAGGGGGCACTCGATGAGCGACGGCAGGGCGACGTGGATCCGGCGGGCAGTGGTCGCGGTGATCGCCGCTGGTGTGGTCATGGCTGGGGTGCTCGCCCCGGTGAGCCCGGCGTCGGCCCGACTGAGCGTCGGGCGGGGCTGGGAGAACGTCCGGTCGTCGTCCGATCCCC
Source organism: Actinomycetes bacterium (assembly GCA_031399525.1). Lineage (GTDB taxonomy): Bacteria > Actinomycetota > Acidimicrobiia > Acidimicrobiales > CADCSY01 > JANNNX01. The sequence continues at coordinate 345,841 of JANNOZ010000016.1, forward strand.
AGTTGGGTTTCGGGTTCGCCGCCGCGTACGACGCCGTGCGCCAGCAGACCGTGGTGTTCGGTGGCGAGACGTTCGATGGTGGCAGTGATGACACCTGGCTCCGTGACAGCGGGTCGGGTTCGTGGACCCGTGTCGCCCCGGTGACCCGGCCCTCTCCCCGGTACTTCGCCGCCATGGCCTTCGACGCAGCCAACGGCGAGGTGGTCCTGTTCGGCGGGGCCGCCCTCGACGGCACGCCGTTGAACGACACCTGGACCTGGAACGGCACGTCGTGGACGCTGGAGACACCGACGACTTCACCTTCGCCCCGCAGCTACGCCTCGGCCGCCTTCGACGGGGCGAACAGCAACGTCGTTCTTTTCGGGGGCACGGTCTCAAACGTCGCGTCGTCGGGTACCCAGGTGCTGTTGAACGAGACCTGGGTTTGGGACGGTGCCAACTGGACATTCCGCGCTACTTCGACGCGACCATCGGTCCGTGGGCTGGCTGCCATGACCTTCGACGATGCTCTCGATGAGGTCGTCCTCTTCGGCGGCCTCAGCCAGAGCGACTCTCTCGCCGACACGTGGATCTGGGACGGCACCGCGTGGACGCAGCGGATGCCCTCTCGGTCGCCCGACGGCGGAGCCGGCCAGCAGTTGGCCTACTCGGCCAGCGACGGTGGGTCGATCCTCGTCGGCTCGTTCGGGTTCGAGGTGCGGAGCTCCACGACCTGGGTGTGGGACGGCACGACGTGGACCGACCTCGGTTTGGCCAGCCCCTCGGGCGAGTACGCCATCCTCGGTGCCGCGGTCTACGACGCCGGGCGTGGCCGAGTGGTGTCGATCTACCCGGAGGATTCTGGCCAGTTCGGGCTGGGTCCGGTCGACGAGCTGGTGTCGTCGACCCAGATCGAGACGCCTGGGTACTGGTTGGTCGCCTCCGACGGAGGGATCTTCTCCTTCGGCGATGCGGCTTTCTACGGCTCGACCGGAGGCATGCGGCTCAACCAGCCAGTTGTCGGCATGGCGGCTACCGAAACTGGCAACGGCTACTGGTTGGTGGCCAGCGACGGTGGGATCTTCAGCTACGGCGACGCGGCGTTCTACGGCTCGACCGGGTCGATGCGGCTGAACCAACCTGTGGTGGGTATGGCGGCGACGCCGACCGGCAACGGATATTGGCTGGTGGCCAGCGATGGTGGCGTCTTCAGCTACGGCGACGCCAACTTCTACGGCTCGACGGGAAGCCTCACGCTCAACCAGCCGATCGTAGGAATGGCCCCGACCCCGACGGGCAACGGCTACTGGATGGTGGCGGCCGACGGTGGCATCTTCAGCTTCGGCGACGCGCCGTTCTACGGGGCGGCGGCGGACATGGGCTTCGGGTTCGGGAGCTTCGTGTCGATGGCTGCTCGGGCCGATGGCAGGGGGTATTGGTTGCTCGACTCGAGCGGCGTGACCTACTCCTTCTTCGAAGGGGGACAAGAGTTCGGGTTCTCCGGTGGTTCGGACCTGTCCGCTGGGATGGCCGCCACCCGCCTCGGCACCGGCTATCGCACCGTCACCCGAACGGGCGAGGTGGCCACCGCAGGTCGGGCCCCCCACCTGGGTGACGTGTCCTACCTACCGTTGAACCAGCCGATCGTCGGGATGGCCACGACCTGACCCCTAGGGTCAGGTCGTGCAGTGGCGACGAGCGTGCGGGGACCACCAGGAATCGCCACCCAGGGACCGGCCCCGAGACAACCAGCGGTCGCGGGTGTACCGGGCCGAGATGGTCATTGCCGACTCTGGACTGAGGTTCGCCGACCTCGACGCCTGCCGGGCCTATTGCGCCGAGTTGATCCACGACCCGTGGATCAGGCACCGGTTCGACCTCGACGCTGGACCGGGTCGCCTGCGGTCGGTCGATGTTCGCGACGGTCGGGGCTCACGTCACCCCCATGCCTGGTTCGAGCTCGAGCGCATGGCGCTGCCGCGAGTGGGGCGAACCGAGCCGATCGTGTTGCACGAGCTCGCCCACCTCCTCGTGTCGTCGCCCGCGGTTGCGCCCCACGGTCCAGAGTTCGCTGCCGGCGAGCTGGCCCTGGTCGATCACCGACTCGGGGCGTCGGCGGCGGCCGCCCTGGCCTCGTCCTTCGCCGCCCACCGGGTGCGCTGGTAGCTGCGAATTTCCCCCCGGGGTCCACGTATCGGTCCGAGACGATCCGAATCGATCGCTTCAGGATGGACCCTTCCGTGCCGAAACCTAAAGAGCCGGGGGGGAAACGATGATGACTGATTCAGTGTCGATGGTCACGACCCAGGCGATGGACGCATCATGGGCCACCGCCGGGTTCGACGGGTTCCCGAGCGCGGCCGCGATGATCGATGCCACCGGCCGGGTGGTCGCGACCAACCTCACGTGGGAGCTCTTCACCTCTCTGAACGGTGGTGACCCGGACCGTTGCGGGGTAGGCGCCAATTACCTCGAGGTGTGCGATCGGGGAGCCGACTTCGGGTCTGAAGACGCGGGTGAAGTCGCCGCCGGAATCCGTGCGGTGCTAGCCGGGACGGCGGAGCGCTTCGAGCAGGAGTCCTCCTGCCACGCACCGTTCGAGCACCGGTGGTTCCTCGCGCTGGTATCTCGTGCCGTGCTCAGCGACGGACGGATCGGCGCCGTCGTCACCCATCTCGACGTGACCCGGCGCCACCTCGCCGAGCAGCGTCTCGCGTACGAGTCCGAACACGACCCGCTGACCGGCCTGGCCAACCGGCGGGCCGTGGAACGGTCCCTGCAACGCCGCCTCGACGCCGCCCACTGGTCCGAGGAACGCCCAGGCGTGGTTTGGATAGACGTCGAGGACCTCCCCCAGATCACCCGTAACTACGGGCGCCTGGTGGGCGACCGGGTCGTGACCACGGTCGCGGCCCGCCTCGGCGCGGTGGCGGACCCAACCGAGCTGCCGGGTCGGGTCGGCGGCCGGTCGTTCGTGGTGGTGACATCGGCCACCGACGACGAGGCTCTGGATTCTCGGGCCCGACAGGTGCGCCATGGGCTCGGACACCCCATACAGGTTGATCGCCTCGAGCTGAACGTTCGGTTCACGATCGGTTCGGCGGCCGGGACCGGACCGCCTCGGGCCCTCATAGCTCGGGCCCGGCCTGGGCCACCTCCGGCCACCGAGGCCGCCGTGGCCGACCTCGCTGACGTGGGCCGAGGTGTCGGTGCCATGGCGATTCGGCCGAGCACGGTGGCGACACCTGATCCCGCCCTGTTCCGGGCTCTCGTCGACTCCTCTGCCGACCTGTTTACAGCCATCGACTCGAGCGGGATCGTCATCTTCGCCAGCGAAGGATGGAGCCGAGTCCTCGGTCATCGTCCCGACGCGGTGGTCGGCCGACCGGGTACCGAGTTCATCCATCCCGACGACCTCGAGCGGGTCTACGCCGAATGGCGGTCGGCCAAAGGGGAGCGGGTCACCTCGACCAGTCGGCTGTTGCACGCCGATGGGACCTGGCGTTACATCGAGTCCAACGGGGTCGATCTGACCCACGAGCCGTCGGTGGCGGCCTGGGTGACCAGTGGGCGCGACGTCACCGACCGTGAGCGAGCCGAGGCGGCGCGTCGAGACAGCCAGCGACGCTACGAGGTGCTGGCCCACCACAGCACCGACCCGGTGGTCGTTCACCGAGACGGCCGCTTCGTGTACGTGAACCCGGCCATGGTCGCGTTGAGCGGAGCGGTCGACGAGAACGACCTGCTGGGTCGGGAGGTGCTGGACTTCGTCCACCCCGATTGCCGCGACGAGGTTGCGGTCATGATCCGGGACGAGACCGACGAGGGGCCGGTCGTACGAGACATGCGGCTGATCCGAATCGACGGGTCGGTGGTCGAGGCCCAGACCATCGCCGTCCCGGTGCAGCATGGTGGCCTGCCGGGTCGCATGGTGGTGGTCCGAGATCGGACCGACGAAGTGGCAGCCCGCGCCGAGCTGAGCTACGCGGCGGGCCACGATTCGCTTACCGGTTTGCCCAACCGGTCGGTCGTCCGGGAGCACCTCGAGGGAGCGATCGACAACGCCCGCCGAACCCATCGGTCCGTGGGGGTGCTGTTCGTCGATGTCGACGGTTTCAAGCTGATCAACGACGGCTACGGCCACGACATCGGTGACGCGTGCCTCCGGGTGGTTGCCGACCGGCTGCGAGCGCTGCTCAGCGACGAGGTCACCGTCGGACGATTCGGAGGCGACGAGTTCCTGATCGTGGCCACGGTCGACGGCGTGGCCGACCTGGAGCACTTGGCTGAACAGGTGATCACCGAGGTCGGTCGTCCTCTCGAGATCGACGGGCATCGCATCATGGTGTCGGCGAGCATCGGCATCGCCCTGGCCGCGGCCGGACACGGCCGTAGCGACGTAATGGTGCGAGAGGCCGACATGGCCATGTACCAGGCGAAGGCTCGGGGTCGGGCCGGCTTCGAGGTGTTCCACGAGCACCTCCGGGCCGAGACGGTGTCGCGGCTGCGCCGGGAGCAAGAGCTGCATGCCGCGGTGGCCGAAGGCCAATTCGTCGTGCGCTATCAGCCGATCATCTCGCTTCACAGTGGCACCGTCGTCGCCGCCGAAGCGCTCTTGCGCTGGGAGCACCCGGTCCTGGGGACCCTCCTTCCCCATGCGTTCCTCCACGCAGCCGAGGACACCGGACTGATCCTGCCGATCGGGGGATGGGTCTTCGACGAGGCAACGAAGCAATCAGTGGCGTGGCAGGAAGAACTCGGCGGCCAGCCGCTACGAGTCCTGGTCAACCTCTCGGTCCGGCAGCTCAGCAGTCCCAAGTTGACCGGGCGCATTGCCGCTTCGTTGCAACGCCACCGAACGGACGCTCACTCCCCGGTGATGGGCGTCGAGATGACCGAGGATGCCCTCATCCAGCAGTCTGGCCCCGCGCACAAGGCACTGGGCGAGCTCCGCTCCCTCGGCCTGGCGGTGTGGCTCGATGACTTCGGGGCCGGGTACTCGTCGCTCGCGTACCTGACCCGGTTCCCCATCGATGCCATCAAGATCGACAAGTCCTTCGTGAGCGGGGTTGGCCTGCGGGCACGGGACGAGATCCTGTTGACCGGGATCCTCGACCTGTCCCAGCGCCTGGGGCTGACCACGGTGGTGGAAGGGGTCGAGCACGCGGCCCAGGCCGATTTCCTCGAGTACACCCGCTGCGACCTGGTCCAGGGGTTCCACTTCGCTCGACCGATGGCACCGAGGGATCTGGCCGAGCTGGTCCGGGGTGGGCCCGTGGTGAAGCCCCGGGAAAAGTAATTGTGTCGGCAATGACCTTCGGGTAGTCTGTTTGCAGACGCAATCACCTGGAGGATGTCATGCCTGCCGTTACCGCCGACACGTTGACCCTGACCAAGCTGGCCGAACCGGTCCTCGAGTCAGTCGAGCGCCCCGTTCGATCGGTCACTACCGCGCCGATGGGAGTCGAGGGCGAGGGCTTCCCGGTGCGCCGGGCGTTTGCCGGGGTGAGCCTCGACGAGCTCGACCCGTTCATCCACATGGACCAGATGGGTGAGGTCGACTACGCCCCAGGTGAGCCCAAGGGCACCCCGTGGCACCCCCACCGGGGGTTCGAGACTGTGACCTACATCATCGACGGCACGTTCCTGCACCAGGACTCCCATGGCGGCGGCGGGGTCATCACCGACGGTGCCACCCAATGGATGACCGCCGGCGGAGGCATTCTCCACATCGAGACGCCACCCGAGGAGTTGGTCGTCAAGGGTGGGTTGTTCCACGGCATCCAGCTGTGGGTCAACCTGCCGGCCAAGGACAAGATGGTGGCGCCCCGCTATCAGAACCTCGAGGGTGACCAAGTCGTGCTGTTGTCCTCTGGTGACGGTGGCGCTCTGGTTCGCCTCATCGCCGGTGACCTCGGTGGCCACGTCGGACCGGGCTCGACCTACACGCCGATCGTGGTGGCCCACGCCACCATCGCGCCCGGTGCCCGCCTGACGGTGCCGTGGCGACCCGATTTCAACGCGCTGGCATACGGCTTGGCTGGAGCTGGTGCGGTGGGCGCTGAGCAGGCGCCGTTCGAGTCGGGTCAGCTGGCCGTGTTCGGTACTGGCGACACCATCACCGTTGCCGGTCACCCGAGTCGATCCCTCGACGTCCTACTCCTGGGTGGTCTCCCCATCCGTGAGCCAGTGGCGACTTACGGACCGTTCGTCATGAACACCCGGGCCGAGTTGGCCCAAGCGGTCGAGGACTTCAACGCCGGTCGGCTGGGCACCATCCCAGCCGACGGCCTCCAGCCCTTCCGGCCCGGGTCGCGCCCGGGCCGGGGGCGCTGAAGATGGTGCTGTCCACCGTCGATCTGGCCGCGTGGCGGGCGTTCCTAATGGCCCACGCCGCCGTGCTCGACGTGCTCGAACGCGAGCTGGCCGCCGCCCACGACATGACCTTGAGCGAATACGACGTGCTGGTGCAGCTGACCGAGGCCCGAGACGGACGGCTTCGGATGTCCGACCTAGCGGCGTCGGTGCTGTTGTCGCGCAGCGGCCTGACCCGCCTCGTCGACCGGATGGAGCGCAGCGGCCGGGTCCGCCGTGAAGCGTGTCCCGACGACGGTCGCGGCGCGTTCGCTGTGGTCACCTCGTCGGGACGGCAGGCGTTGGCCACGGCGTGGCCAACGCACGCCGCGGGGGTCGAGCGCCACTTCGCCTCGGCGTTCGTCGCCGGCGAGGCGGCGACATTGGCCGACGTAATGGGTCGGGTACGGGCTGCTGCCGGGCCCGTCCCCGACCGCTCGGGCTAGAGGATCTCGCGGTCTTCGCGGACGACGGTGGTCCCGCCGGTCCGACGCCGAGTGATCCCGTCGAGGAAGACCATCGTGAAGACCAGGCCGAGGGCCCCGACCCCCATCAGGATCCAGCCCACGGTGGCCAACTCGATGCCCGACACGGTCGTGGTCACGGCGAAGGCGAGGATGGCGCCCACCGCGATGAGGAAGATGCTGACTCCGATACCCATGGGGTACCTCCCTGTCCGACGGGTTCCCCCGTGTGCCGGTTTCGACAGGGAGGTCCTACCCATTGGCCCATGCGGCCAAACCGCGCGGCCCCGGTCATCTGTCGCTCCTCCCTCGTTCGTTGACGGATCCACCACCGCACAGGTGGAAGATCCGCCAACGTACGAGGGGCGTACTCTTGGTCGCTCCCAGATCCGCCGAACGTCCGGCGGAATCGTTGCCCTCGTAGCTCAGGGGATAGAGCATCGGTTTCCTAAACCGTGTGCCCAGGTTCGAATCCTGGCGGGGGCGCTCACAGGACCGAGGAGGAGCGATGGCCGACAAGAAGGTGGACGACGAGGCGGCCGTGCTGGCCAAGATCGCCGGGATGGCGCCGTTTGAGGACATGGCTCGGCGGCTGCACGAACTCATCGTCCAGAGCGCCCCCGAGCTCACGCCTCGGCTGTGGTACGGCATGCCGGGCTACGCCAAGACCAAGAGCAGCCCGGTCATCTGCTTCTTCCGGCTCGACGACTACATGACCTTCGGGCTGACCGAGAAGGCCAACCTCACCCCCGACGACGGTGCCCCCGACTGCATGATCGGATCGGCGTGGTTCTTGACCGGGCTGGACGAGGCGACCGAGAAGCGAATCGCGGCCATCGTCAAGAGGGCCGCCAGCTGACCCACCGTCGCCACACCTCGCTGGCTGCAACAATGCCCCTGTGACGGCCGATCTCCTGCGCATGGAGGGGCTGACCAAGCGCTACGGCGGCACCGTCGCCCTCGACGGACTGACCGCACAGGTCCGTCCTGGACTCATCGGCCTGGTCGGGGCCAACGGCGCCGGGAAGACCACCCTGTTCCGCCTGGTGCTCGGCCTCACTCAGCCCACCTCCGGGCGGGTCGAGGTCGACGGTATCGACGTCGCCGATGACCCCATCGGAGTGCGTCGCCGCGTCGGCTACATGCCCGAACACGACTGCCTCCCCCTCGACCAGACCGCAGCCGATGTGGTGTCGACTTTCGCCGAGATGGGCGGACTCCCGGTGCGGGACGCTCGTCAGCGGGCCTCCGACGTGCTCGACCTGGTCGGCCTCGACGAGGCCCGCTTCCGGTCCATCGGCACCTTCTCCACCGGCATGCGTCAGCGGGCCAAGCTGGCCCAGGCCATCGTCGGCGGCCCCGTTGTCGTGCTGCTCGATGAGCCCACCGCCGGACTCGACCCGGTCGGACGGGACGAGATGCTCGATCTCATCAGCCGCCTCGGCACTTTTGGGATATCGGTGATCATGTCCACGCATCTGCTCGACGACGTGGCCCGGGTCTGCGACCAGGTCGTGATGATCTCTGCCGGGTCGCTGGTGGTGGCCGGGAGCACCGAGGCCCTGTTGGCTCGCACCGGGCGACTCCTCGTCGACGTCGGTCGGCGCCACCCCGACCTGGTCGGGGCGCTGCAGGCTCGCGGGGTGAGGGCCCGGTCGGGCGACGACGTGGCCGGCGACCACGGCCTCACCCACGACCTGGTCGAGGTCGATGGCGACGGCGATGCCACCGTCGACGAGGTCCTGGCCGTCATCGCCGACCTGGGGCTCCCGCTCTACCGGCTGTCGTCGGGCTCCACCTCGCTCGACGATGTGTTCCTGAGTCATGCCGAGCGAGCGCGATGAGCACGGTCAACCCGGCCAGCGTCGGCACGGCGGACGGCGCCGTCTACGACCGCAGCTACCGCCCCTACGACGGCCCCAGAGGAGGGCGCGCCGCCTGCACCATGGCCTTGGCCCGCACCACGGCGCGCCGGGCCCTCGGTCTGCGCCGGTCGTGGCGCCAGAAGGTCGCCCCCTTCGTTCTGCTCGGCATCGCCACCATCCCGGCGATCGTCAACGTCGGCATCGGCTACGTCACCCGCAACCTGGCCGTCGCCCAACGCATCGAGCTCATCGACTACCGCGACTACGTCGGGGTCTCGTCGGCCCTGTTGGTCTTCGTCGCCGTCACTGCTCCCGACGCCTTGTGCCCTGACCGCCGCCAGCGGGTCCTCCCGTTGATCTTCGCTCGGCCGCTGACCGGCCTCGACTACGTGCTGGCCAAGGTCGGTGCCCTCACGGCCATCCTCTTCGCGTTCTCGTTCCTGCCTCAGGTCGTGCTCTACGTCGGCAACCTGCTCGTGAGCGACGACGCCCTCGGCTACCTCAGCGGCCACCTCGACGTGCTGTGGAAGGTTCCCGTGGCCGTCTTCTTCCTGGCGGTCTTCTATGCCGTGGTCGGCTTGGCCATCGCCTCGCTGTCGTCGCGGCGCATCGTCGCCGGTGCCTCCCTCATCGGTCTGGTATTGGTCACCTCGGCTGTTTCCGGCGTGCTGGTGGGCGATCGGGCCGAAGCTGCGGCCAATACCGGTTCGGCTGCGGCGCTGATCAATGTGCTGGCCCTGCCCCTCGCTCTGCGTGATCTGGTGTTCCTCGGTCACATCGACGCGGAGTCGGCTCTGGGCGGGGTGGCTGGCGGTGGGGCCATGGCCGTGGCCGCTTACCTGTCGGTGCTGGCGTTCGGGGCCGGAGTGCTGGTCTACCGCTACCGCTGGGTCGAACGATGAGCCCTACCGAGGTGACCTCGGACCCGGCGTTCGTCACCGGCGCGACGGTGACCGTGACCGACGTTTCGGTGTGGTTCGGCCAGGTCGTCGCCCTGTCCGGGCTGAGCTGCTCGTTCGGTCCTGGTGTCACCGGTCTGCTCGGCCCCAACGGTGCCGGCAAGACCACCTTGCTGCGGGCGCTGACCGGGATGATCGACCCCAACCAGGGCTCGGTGTCGGTCTGGGGGCTCGACCCCCGTCGAGACCGCTCGGCCTTCACCCGCTTGGCGCTGGTGCCCGAGGACGAGGCGGTACCGCCCATGGTCAGCGCCCGCCAGCTGATCAGCTACGTCGCCGCGCTCCACCGGGTGCGAGATGGGAAGGCCGTCGAGTGGGCTCTGGCCACCGTCGAGCTCACCGATGTGGCCGATCGCCGGGTCGACGGGTTCAGCAAGGGGATGCGTCAACGGGTCAAGGTCGCCTGCGCGTTGGTCACCAACCCGGCGGTCTTGGTGCTCGACGAACCGCTCAATGGTGCCGACCCAGTCCAGCGGGCGCATCTGATCGACCTGTTCCGGAGGCTGGGGGACGAAGGGCGAACGGTCATCGTCAGCTCGCACATCCTGGCCGAGGTCGAACGCTTCGCCGACCGGATCGTGGTCGTCACTCGGGGCCGGCTGGCCGCCGCCGGCAACCAGCGAGCCATCCGCGAGGCCATGGACGACCGTCCTCGCCACGTCCTGGTTCGGGCCGACCGCCAGCGCGACCTGGCGGCGGCGTTGATCGGCTTGGACGCCACCGAAGGCGTCACCGTCGAAGACGACCACCTGGTGGTGTCGACCCGGCGCACCGGCGACTTGGCGGTGGCTCTGCCCCGCCTGGCCCGCGAGCGCTCGATCCGTCTCCACGAGGTCCGTGCCCTCGACGACTCGCTCGAAGGTCTGTTCCGGGAGCTGGTCCGATGAGTTCGGTCTCGCGCCGATCGCCCACGAGGGTCAGCTCGCCAGCCGTAGCCCTGCTGGTGCATGCGCTGCGGTCCTGCTTGCCGCCTCGGCGCCTTGGCGCGGTGTTGTTTCCGTGTGTGGGGGCCGTGGTCTTCGGGCTCTTGGCGGTGGCCGTGTCGGACTCGCCCGATCGGGCCTTCGTTCGGGTCGCCACCACCGGCATCTTCGGCATTGCGGTGCCCGTGGCCGCGCTCGTCATCGGCGATGCCGTTCTGGGGGCTGAGATTCGGGCCGGGACGTTCCACTTCACTTGGCTCTCGCCCGTATCGGCCCGCCTCATCATCGTCACCCGATGGGCCGCAGGGACCATGGTCGCCTTGGTCACGATCGTGCCGGCCACGGCGGTGGCCGCACTGGTCGCCGGTTCTCCGAGCAACGCGCTTCCCGCCGCGCTGGCCGCCGCGGTCGGTGCCTCGAGCTACGTGGCGTTGTTCATCGCGGTTGGAGCCGTGACTCGGCGCTCGACGGTGTGGTCGCTGGCCATCGTCTTCTTCGTCGAACGCCTCCTCGGTTCTGCGCTGACCGGCATCGCCCAGATCTCTCCGACCTGGGAGTCGCGTGCTGTCTTCTTGTCCTTCGCCAACGACGTGCCCACCTCGCTGGTCCGCACCGGGATCCCCGAAGGGACATCGGCCATCGTCCGCCTGGCGGTGATCAGCGTCGTGCTCCTGGGCGTGGCGAGTTGGCGCCTGGGCCACCTCCGCCTCTCGGGCGCCTCGGACTGACCGCCCCGGCCACGAGACACGGTGACACCCGAGGCGTAGCCTCCGGAACCAGCACCATCGATCGGGAGGACCGCCATGTTCGTGCAGGTCATCGAGGCCAGAACGTCTGATCCGGTGGCCCTCAAGGCCCAGCTCGACCGGTGGCTGGTCGAGATCGGTCCCGGGGCCACCGGCTACGAGGGAACCACCGCGGGCGTGACCGCCGACGGGCAGTTCATCGCCATGGCTCGCTTCGCCTCCCAGGCCGCTGCTCAGGCCAATAGCACCCGCCCCGAGCAGGGGGCGTGGTGGGCCGCCACCGAGGCGCTGCTCGAAGGTGAGGTCACCTTTCGGAACTGCACGAGGGTAGATATCGGGATGGTGGGTTCCGACGACGCCGGGTTCGTCCAGATCATCCAGGGCACGGTGAGCGACCCCGATCGATGGATCGAACTGGCCGAGAGCGCGCTGAGCGATCTGCGCCGACTCCGTCCCGAACTGCTCGGTTGGTATGCCGCGTGGGAGGGCAACCTGGTGACCGAGGCGGCCTATTTCACCGATGCTGCCGCGGCCCACGAGGGTGAGCAGCGACCGCTGCCCGCCGACGTGCAGGCTCGCTTCGCTGAGTACAGCGCGCTGCTCGAGTCGCCCCGCTACCTAGATCTCACCGACCCCTGGTTGGTGTCAGCCTGAGGTTGCCAGCGGCCCCCTAGTCGTCGTCGCCGATCTCCACCCGGGGGGTCGATCCCCGACATTCGACCTCGATCGAGGGGCCACTGGCGCCCTTGTCGAAGCGGGCGTGCAGATGGGTCTGTTCGAGTTCGTCCTGGACGTAGGTGTAGCCCGACGCCGGCACGTACCAGACCACCCGGAGCCCGCCGGAACACGTCACGGCCAGGTTGCCGCCCTCGGTCTCGACGATCGTCGGGGTCTCGGTGCTCGACGGGCTCGTCGGCTGGCCCGAGGGGGGGTCACTGGCATCCGAACTCGATCCATCGTCGGGCGAGTCCACCCCCGTAGATGGCCCACCGCCAAGGCCCGGGGCGGGGCTCTCCGAATCGTCATCGGTGGCCGTGACGGCGGACGACCCCGGCGAAGTGGTGGTCGTGGTGGTCGACGCGGCGTGGAGTTGGGTGGCGACGTCGGTATCGGACAGCACCACGACGTCTCGTTCCCGGACCCGGGAGCCCACCTCTGACACCGCTCCCCAAGCCAAGCCGACGGAGAGCAGCGTTCCCATGACCCAGGTCAACACGACGAGCACGGTGCGCCGCACCGCTCCAGTGTGGCCGTGGGAGGCCACGAACCGGCGACCGCCAAGGTCAAGCCTTGGTCAAGGCTTGGGGGGTCCGAGACTCCGGTCGCGTCTTGGCGAGCGGTGGGCCTCCTACCCTCATTCGGTGCCCATCGTGCTGCTCATCGAGGATGACGACGACATCCGCGATGCCTTGGCCAACGCACTGCGTTCCCGTGGGCACCAGGTGACCGACGCGGCCAATGGCCTGATCGGGGCCCAGATGCTTCTCGATCATCCTCCCGATGTCGTCGTCCTCGACCTTGGCCTCCCCGATATCGACGGCGCCGACTACTGCGCATGGTTCGTGGCGTCAGCGCCGTGCCCGTCATCGTGGCCACGGCCCGCGACGACGAGCGCGAGGTCGTGCGTGTGCTCGACGTCGGCGCCGACGACTACGTGGTCAAGCCGTACTCGGCCGACCAGATCGACGCCCGTATCAGAGCCGTCCTGCGTCGGTCCCCGATCCTCGATGACGGAGATCTCGCCGGCCTGAGGCCGGGCCAGTCAACGCTGGTGATCGGCGAGCTGGTGGTGGATCGCTCGGCGAGGGTGGCTTCGCTGGCCGGGGCGCCATTGACGCTGAGCCGAAAGGAGTTCGACCTACTGCACTACCTCGCCGTTCACCAGGGGGCGGTGGTCACCAAGCAGGAACTGCTCACGGCGGTGTGGCGTCAGCCGTACCTGGGTTCGGAGCGGACGGTCGACACCCACCTGTCGTGGTTGCGGGCCAAGTTGGGTGAGACGGCGAGCGACCCCCACTACCTCCACACGGTCCGAGGTGTTGGCATCAAGCTCGTCGACCCTGGCAACTGAGGCCGGATGCGCCGCCAGATCGTGCTCATGGTGGTGGCCGTCACCTCCATGCTCGTGGTGGCCTTCCTCGTGCCGCTCGGGCTATTGGTGCGATCCACCACCGCTGATGCCGCGCTCGATGACGCCAATCTGGTGGCCCGCGACGCGGCTCAGGGTTTAGCCGGCGTCCTCGACCCGGCGGAGGCGGCCGTCGTGGTGTCTCGGGCCAACGCCCGCACCCCAGCGACCGTCATCGCCGTGCTCCCGGACGGAACCGTCGTCGGCGACACCACCCGTGCGCCGAACCCGGACAGCGTGAGCCTTGCCCGTCAGGGTCGGGCGTTCGAGCAGTCCTATTCGGGGGGCATCGACGTGTACAGCCCGGTACTCGAGGCCGACGGGAGTGTCGCGGTGGTGCGAGTGACCGTGCCCGATTCGGTGCTGCGCGACGGTGTCGCCGCCACCTGGTTGGTGCTGGCCATGCTGGCCGCGGCGCTGGTCGCCGTGGCCGCCCTGGTCGGTGACCGACTGGCCCGGTCGATCGTTGGGCCGCTGCGCCACACCAGCGAGGTCGCGGCTCGCCTGGCGTCGGGCCATCTCGAGGCCCGGGCTGAAGTCGACGGCACTCCTGAGGTGACCGCAGTCGCCCATGCCCTCAACGTGCTCGCCGAGCGAATCGAATACCTGCTCCAGGCCGAAAGAGAGTCGGTGGCCGACCTCTCTCATCGCTTACGCACACCGGTCACCGCCCTCCGTCTCGACGTCGAGGCCCTCGCCGATCGTGAGGCCGCGGCGGTGCTGGTTCGATCGGTCGATCGTCTCGAGCACGCGTTGAGCGACCTGATCACCGAAGCCCGAGCACCGAGGACGCCAGACGATCGCGCCGACCTGGTTGCCGTCGCTCGTCGCCGAGTCGCGTTCTGGGAGGTCTTGGCCCAGGCTCAGGGCCGGCGAGTGGCGATCGAGGTGACGGCTCCGACCCTGGCGGTCGGTGCCGACGAGACCGAACTCGAATCGGTACTCGACGCTCTCCTGGGGAACTTTGTGCGCTACACCCCGCCGGGCTCGAGCTGTCAGGTGACCGCCGGCCCCATGCCCGGAGGCCGACCAGGGGCTCGGTTGGTGGTCCAAGACGACGGTCCGGGGTTGGGGTCGATCGAGGTCGCAGCTCGCGGCCGTCGGGGAGGACCGGCCCGGGGCGTCCAGAAGGAATCGGCCGCCCAGTCGGGCACCGGCTTGGGTCTGGACATCGTCCGCCGGGTCGCGGAGGCGTCGGGTGGCTCGTGTTCGGTCGGCTCGTCGAGTGAAGGAGGAGCGAGGGTCGTTCTCGAACTCGGTCCTCCACCCACAAGCCCTCGTTAAGGACAGCCCGATCTCCTTGGGCTCGGCCGGGGCGGCCCCGATCATGACGTCGGAAGCCAATCCCGACTGACAGGAGCGTCGAAATGATCAAGTCCCGCCGCAAGGCAATGGTGGCGGCAGTGGCTGCCGCCACCACCACCGTGCTGGGCACCGTGGCGGTGGCTGCCATCGCCGGCCTCCCCGTGCTCGGGTTCGGCGCCGGCGACGCGTCGGCGGCCAGCGCCCCGGCCGGCGAAGCGTCGACCACGACGACGAGCGGCTCGGCCCCGGTAGTCGTCGAGGAGATTCAGTACGACGACATCTGGATCGCGGTGCCGGGCTCTACCCGGTCAGCCGAACGCGACGACGAGTCCGACTCCGAGTCGGGCCGTGAAAGCTCTCCCCAATCGAGCTCGGATGACTCGGCCTCGACTCCAGTGCGCGGGGACGATGATGGCGAGTACGAGCGCGGTGAGTACGAGGACGACGAGTCAGATGACGACGAGTACGAGCGCGGTGAGTATGAGGACGACGAGTCCGATGGTGACGACGAAGCCGAGCGCGGCGAGTACGGCCAGGCCACGGCCGAGCGCCCCACGGTGCCGGCCGGCTGTGACGAGCCCGAGTGGGATCGTGAGCACCAGCGCTACCAGTGCAAGGAGGACTGAGGTGGCTACCTCGTCACCGACGCGGCGACGTGGGGGATGGGCTGCCCGAGCGGTCGTCACCGGACTGAGCGCGGGCGCGACTGTCGCCATCGTCGGCTCCCTGGCTGCCGAGGCCCGCATGACCACGGCGGAGTCCTCTGCGGGCGGAGAGGTCCCGGGCTCGGTTGACCAATCGGTCGGGGCCCAAAGTCCACTGAGCACCGACCCCGCCGCTCAGCCGGCGGTGGTGGCGCCGAGCACGACCCCCACGACGATCGTGGTGCGCACGGTGCCCCGCTACCACTACTACGTGGATGACGGTTCTGGGGCCCCGCCCAGCGGGGCTGGGTCGGGCACCGGCACCGGCACGGGGTCGGGTGCCGGTGGGTCCATGACCCAGACGGCGCCGAGCGCCCCGGTGGGTGGTGGCCAGCAATCAGCCCCCACGGCGACCCCCGCCCCCAGCTCGTCGGCGCCTGTCGCCACCCCAGTGCCGAGCACCCCGAAGTGCAGCGGCTCGAAGTGCTGATCTCGGTACGACCCTCTTGGGGAGAGCGTCGATTCTGCCGATACAGCAGCGGGTCCGACGCGCACGAGAGGAGCTGGGCCATGGCGAGTTCACGGCGTCACCCGGCCCGTCGGGGGCGCGCCGCGGCGACGGGGATGAGCGCCGTCGCCACGTTCGGCATCGTGTCGTCCCTGGCCGCCGACGCTCAGCATGACGGCACAGTCGACGTGGTCGAGGCCTCCCCGGTCCCAACCACGACCGTCGGTTCCATCGCTCAGCCCCAGAGTCCGATCACCACCAGCACCGAGACCTCCGTGGCCCCATCGGCCGTTACTGGCACGGCCAGCTCGGCGCCCACCACCTCGGTGCCGTCGACCGCTCCGGGGGCAGGTGCCGCGCCGCTCGAGTCGACGGGCGCGGCCCCCGAGTCGCCCCCGGCACCTGAACCCGGGACCACTCCGGCACCTGCAGCGGACCCGACCCCGACGTTGGCGCCCACGACCACCACGACGTTCCCGCCGGTTACGACGACCACCCAAGTGCCGACCACGACGACCACCGTCGAGCTGCCCACTTGTAGCGGGTCGTCGTGCTGACCGAAGCCCTCGGTCGCCAGGGCCGGGCCATGGGCAGCACGGTCGAGCTGGTCGTTCGCCCGGGCCCGTCCGGTGCCGCAGCCGGCCATGACCTGCTCGACTGGGCCGAAGCCGAGATCGAGCGGCTCGAGCAACTGTGGAGTCGGTTCCGGCCCGACAGCGACGTCGCCCGGCTGAACGCGTCCGCCGGTGCGGGCCCGGTGGCCGTCGCCCCGGAGACCGTTTCGGCGTTGGGCCGAGCCGTCGAGCTGTGGTGGCTCACGGGCGGCCTGTTCGATCCGACCATCCTTCCCGCCCTCGAGGCTCACGGCTATGACCGGACCTTCCGCGCCATGGCGGGCCGGTCGATCGCCGGGCCCGACCCGGAGGCCGTCGGTCCGGCACCGGGTAGCGCGGGCATCGTCATCGACCGGGCGCGCAACACGGCATCGCTTCCCGCCGGTGTCCGCGTCGACCTGGGTGGTGTCGGCAAGGGCCTGACCGCCGACCACGTTGCCGCCGAGCTCGTGCGCCGAGGCGCGATCGGGGCCTGCGTGTCCATGGGCGGCGATCTCCGAGTCGCCGGCCAGGGTCCCGACGACGGACGATGGGTGATCGACGTCGAGGATCCGTTCGACGAGTCGGCCCGGCTGGTGTCGTGTCCACTAGACGGCGACGCACTCGTCACCAGCACCCGTCTCTTCCGGCAGTGGCACTGCGGCGCCGGCGTCGCCCACCACCTCATCGACCCTCGCCGGGGCACCCCTGCTGATCCCAACGTCGCCGCGGTCGTGGTCCGGGCCAGCGAGGCGTGGTGGGCCGAGGGACTGGCCAAGGCCGCGCTGATCGCCGGGCTCGACGACGGTCCGGCGCTCCTCGCCCACCATGGGGTCACCGCCTGGATGATCGACGCCGACCGGGGCGTCCACGTCGTCGGCCGGGACTAGACGTGGACCCGCAGGTGTGGTGGTGGGTGTGCCGGGCGTCGGGGTTAGTTGCCTGGGCCCTGGTGACCGCCAGCGTGGTGTGGGGCGTGACCCTCTCGAGTCGGATGGTGACCGTGCGAGGGGCCCAGCCCTGGCTGCTCGACCTGCACCGCCACCTGGGAACCCTGTCGGTGGTGTTCACCGGCTTCCATCTGGTGTCGTTGTGGGCCGATTCGTTCACCCACTTCGGGCCAGCCGAGCTGTTCGTGCCTTTCGCCTCGCCGTGGAGAGCCAGAGCCGTGGCGTGGGGGATCGTGGCCGTCTACCTCCTCGTGTCGGTGCAGCTCACGTCTCGATTCATGAACCGGATGCCGCGGAAGGTCTGGCACGGGGTCCATTTCTCCAGCTACGTCCTGTTCGTCATGGCCACGGTGCACGGTGCGCTGGCCGGCACGGATCGCACCAATCTGGCCGTCCAGTGGATCGCCTTGACCGGCGTCGTGCTCGTCATCTTCGGCACCGTGTTCCGAGTTCTGGCTCCGAGCCGCGCCGCTCGCCGCGCCGCGGCATCAGCGACCGCGGGCTCGTCCGATGACGTCGAGGCTGCCCGGGCGGCGCGCCTGGCCGCGCTGGCGGCTCGGCGTCCGAGCCCGTGACTGCTCCCGAGAGCTCCCGGGTAGGGTCAGGTCGTGACCGACTCCGACGTGCCGACCCAACCGGCGGCGTCCAACGACCCGATGAGTGGGCTGGCCGACGAGCTGGCCCAGGCCGAAGCCGAGCTGGCCGGGGTCGAAGCAGCCTTGGGCCGCCTCGATGAGGGAACCAAGGGCCGCTGCGTCGTGTGCGGATCCGACATCGACGGCGACCTCCAAGGTCGGGTGTCCGGCGCATTGACTTGCGCCGCCCACTCCTGACACCCGATCGGTCGCCAGATGGGGCGATGGCGGGGTGCGGTGATGGCCGCTGGGCTGGGAGCGATCGCGGTCGGTGTCGGCACCCGGCGTCTGACCGAGGCCGACCGGGTCCGCCTCGGGCGGGCGGCGCGCGTCTGGCGGTTGAGCGTCCGGAGGGCGACTCACCTTGCGGTGATTCGAGTTAGGGGAGTTGGGGCCGATGCCGCCGCCCGCCAGGCCCTGGACGAGCAGTTCACCATTCGCAGCGCGCAAGACGTCGCCGCCGAGCTGGGCCAGATGAAGGGCGTGATGATGAAGGCCGGCCAGCTGCTCTCGGTGCTGGCCGACGGGCTGCCGCCCGAGGCCCAGGCCGCCATGTCGTCGCTCTACACGAGCGCACCGGCCATGGCCCCGTCGCTGGCTGCTTCGGTGGTCGAAGCCGAGCTGGGCGCCCGGCCCGAGGAGGTGTTCCTCGACTGGGATCCGGTGCCGGCGGCAGCCGCGTCGATCGGACAGGTCCACCGGGCCGTCTTGAGGGACGGACGGGTGGTGGCGGTCAAGGTCCAGTACCCCGGAGTCGAAGCGGCGGTTCGATCCGATCTGGACAACGCAGAGGTGTTGTACCGGATGTTCTCGGTCGTGTCGCTACGAGGCCTCGACGCCAAGGCGGTGGTCGACGAGCTGCGTGAGCGGATGGTCGCCGAGCTCGACTACGACCTCGAGGCGGCCTCTCAGCAGGCGTTCGCCGACCGCTACCGGGGCCATCCGTTCTTCCGGATCCCCGAGGTGGTTCCCGAGCTGTCGACCCGTCGGGTGCTCGTCTCGGAGTGGGTCGACGGGATCGACTTCGACGACCTGGTGCGCACCACCGACCGAGCCCGCCGCCAGGAGGCGGCCGAGGTGGTCTTCCGGTTCGCCCAGAGCTCGGTGCACGAATACCGGTTGTTCAACGGCGACCCCCATCCGGGGAACTACCGATTCCACGCCGACGGGACCGTCACGTTCCTCGACTTCGGATTGGTGAAGGCGCTCGACGACCGCGAGTGGACCACCCTGATGCCGATCATGGATCCGCTCCTCGCCGGCGACCCCGAAGGGGTGACCGCGGCAGTGGTCACCGCGGGGTTCCTGCCTGCCGACCACGGCCTGGACCCCGAACGGGTCTTCGCCTACGTGAGCGCCCCGTACCGGCCGTTCCTCGAGTCCCGGTTCACCTTCACCCGCTCCTGGGCCGGTCAGACGTTGGCTGGGCTCCTCGACTCGCGAGGACCCGATGCCGAGGTGATGAAGCGCCTGGCGCTACCGGCCGGCTTCGTCATCCTCGATCGGGTGGTGTGGGCGATGAGCGCCCTCCTCGGTCGGTTGGATGCCGAAGGTCCGTGGCGGGCCATCCTGGCCGAGTACCGGGAGGGCGCCTCGCCTGCGACCCGGTTGGGTCAGCTCGAAGCCGAATGGCGGGCGGGTCTCAGAGCCGGCCGGGAGCGCTGAGGGCGACGTCGTCGGGGTCGACCAACAGGATCCGGGGTCCGATGGTCATGCGGCGTTCGACCGGAACCGCCGGGTCCGGGTCGATCGTGATCCAGGCGCCGGCCAGGTTCGGGCAGGGCACGGTGTCGACGCCCAGATGGCGTTCGAGGTTTCGGATGACCCCGCCGTGGGCCACGGTCAGGACGGCGCCGTGGGGGTGAGCGGTGGCCACACGATCGATGGCGGCGAGGACGCGAGGTACGAACTCGGCCAACGACTCGCCGCCGGGCGGGGCTGCGCCGTGGACGATCTGGCTGATCATGCCTGGCCACCCGGCTTCGATCTCGGGAGTGGTGAGACCGGCCCACTGCCCGACGCTGCGTTCCTTGAATCCGGCATCGACGGCGACCCCGGACACCCCCAACCGCTCGGCGAGAAGCGCGGCGGTTTCCCGAGCTCGGTCGAGGTCGGAGCACACGATCGCGTCGAACGGGTCGACCTCGGGATCGAGGGCCAGGCTGGCCCCCGCCATCTCGGCCTGGCGGCGCCCCATTTCGCTGAGCGGCGGATCAGCCCATCCCTGCCATCGGCCGTCCTCGTTCCATTCGGACCGGCCGTGGCGGACGAGGAGCATCCGGGTCACCCCTCGACCGTAGCTCGGCGGTCTGGGCCGGGACCCAGCGGGCTACCCTCGCGCCCATGGATCTCGACCGTCTCGAGCAAGTGCTCGACCCCGGCTTCCTCGGCGATCTGACCGACCAGCCCATCGACGAGCTTCGGGCCAAGCGCACCGAGTGTCAGGAACTCGAGGTGTCCTCGTCCTACCTGCGGCGGGTCGCCCAAGGTCGACTCGACATCGTGGGGTTCGAGCGCCGGAGGCGAGCCGGGGGAACCGAGCGCCTCGACGGCGACCATCTGGTCGAGCAGCTGAGTGGTGTGCTGGCCGACCGCGGTCGGCCCCAGGGCAACGGTCATCTGCCTCAGCTCTTGGCGCCGGGAGCCGACGACATCGACACCGATGAACTCGACGCCATCCTCGGGCCTGCTGGCGAAGCCACCCTCGACACGCTGTCCGAAGCCGACCTCGACGTCCTGGTCGGGCGGCTCTCGGACTACGAGGCCGAGATGTCCTCGGTGCGGCGGTCGTTGCACGAGCGGATCGACGCCATCCAGGCCGAGCTGATCCGTCGGTACAAGTCCGGCGAGGTCTCGGTCGACTCGCTCCTGGGCGACGCCAAGTAGCTCTTCGCAGTTGGCCCACCTGCGGTACTCGCAGGTCGCCCGGGTAACGTCATCGAGTCGTGCGCAGGCTCGCCGTCCTCTCGTTCCACACCTCCCCCCTGGTCCAGCCCGGCACCGGTGATTCCGGCGGGATGAACGTCTATGTCCGGGAGCTGGTTTCGGCCCTGGCCCAGGCCGGGGTGCGCTGCGACGTCTACACCCGACGGTGGGACGACGGCCTTCCGGACGAAGTGCTCGTCGAACCCGGGTTCCGCGTCGTCCACGTCCGGGCTGGCGCCGCGGTGGAGGTTCCCAAAGAGGCCCTGGAGGACCTGGTCGACGAGTTCACCGACGGCGTGCTCGCCGACATCCGCGCCATCGGCGAGGTGGACGCCATCCACGCCAACTACTGGCTCTCGGGCGTCGCTGGTCACCAGCTCAAGCACGAGCTCGATCTGCCCCTGGTTTCGACCTTCCACACTCTCGCCCGGGTCAAGGCCGATGCCATGGGGGAGGAGGCGGCCGAGCGGGCCGCCGCCGAGGCCCATGTGATCGCCTGTTCCGACGCCATCTGCGCCAACGGGGCGGAGGAAGCCGATGACCTGGTCCGCCACTACGGCGCCGATGCCAGCCGTATCGAGATCGTCCCTCCCGGCGTCGACCACGCCTTTTTCTCCCCGGGCAGCCGCGATGGCGCCCGGGCCGCGCTCGGGTGGTCTCAGGGTGGACGGATCTCCGCAGTCGGCGGTAGCCACGCCCATCAGCACCCTGTCTTGCTGTTCGTCGGACGCATCCAACCGCTCAAGGGGCTCGACGTGGCCATCGGGGCCCTGGCCCATCTGGCCGACCGGGACGCTGAGCTGGTGGTGGTCGGTGGGCCGAGCGGCCCCGACGGGGCCGACGAGTTGGCCCGGACGGTCGCGTTGGCCCGCGAGCTCGGCGTGGCCGACCGGGTGCGCTTCGTCGAACCGCAACCCCATCACCTCCTTTCGACGTGGTACCGGGCGGCCGATCTCGTCCTGGTTCCCAGCCGCAGCGAGTCCTTCGGTCTGGTCGCCCTCGAGGCCGCGGCCTGCGGGACACCCGTGGTGGCCGCCGCGGTGGGCGGGCTGCGCACCCTCGTCGACCACGGGCACACCGGCTTCCTGGTCGACAGTCGTGACCCGGGGGAGTTCGCCGCCGCGGCCGAGCAGATCTTCGACGACGACGAGCTGGCCGCGGCGATGGGCTTGGCCGCTTCGGTGCGGGCCCGTAGCTATACGTGGTCGCTCACCGCAGCCAAGCTGCGACGCATCTACGGAGACGTCACGTCGAACGCACTGGTGGAGTGCCCGTGACCGCTACAAGTACTTTCATTGCATTTCATGTCTGATACCGGTAGCGTGCCTGCCGGAGCCCGAGGGGCTGCCGGCGGTGAGTCGTTCGGGGAAGTGCGACCTGACCGCCCCGGTTCCTCGGGCTCCGACGCGTCCCCGCCGGCGTCCGAACGGCGGCCCACGCCAGCCCTCTGGGCCCTCTACGGCGTGCCGGTCCTCGGCGTCATGGGCAACACCCTCTTCGCCCCGGCCGAGCCCAACATCAAGGCCGCCCTCGACATCACCTCCGGTCAGATCGGTGTCCTCCAGGCCGCGACCACGTTTCCGGGCATCGTGCTGGCTCCGGTCATCGGTCTGTTGGCCGACCGGTACGGACGCCGTGACGTGCTCGTGCCGTGCATGTTCTTCTATGCGTTGTTCGGGGTGCTCGGTGCTCTGGCCCCGAACTACACGACGCTCCTGGTGTTGCGACTCCTGCTCGGGGTGGCGGGAGCGGGAGCGCTGAGCCTGCCCATCGTCGTCATCGCCGACCACTGGCACGGTCGAGAGCGGGCTCAGCGAATCGGCTGGTTCTCGGCGGCCATCACCGTGTCGGTGGCGGTCATGCCGATCATCGGCGGGGTGCTCACCGCGGTGGCGGGCTGGCGGGCCACATTCTTGCCCTACCTCGCCGGGTTCGTCGTCGCCGCCGCCTTGTGGCAGACCATCCCGGTGTCGATCCGTCACCAGGTCGCCGTCGGCGCCCAGGTCCGCACTGGACTGGCCGAACTGCGCAAGGCGCCCATCCTCGTGGCCATGGCCGTGGGGGCGGCGGCCTTCTTCTTGATCTTCGGGACCTTCTACACGGCGCTGCCGATCTACGCCCATGACGAGTTCGGCCTCGATTCGCTGGGTCGGGGTCTCCTACTCGGCTTCCCCGCCATCGGGTCGACGGCCATGGCTCTGCTCGCCGGCCGCCTGCACGTGCGGTTCGGCAGTCGGCGTCTGCTGCTCGGTTCGTTCGGCCTGTTCGCCATGGCCTTCGTCGGCATCGGCTTGGCGCCGATCGTCGCCGTGGCCTTCGCCGCGTCGCTGTTCTACGGGGCGGCCGAGGGCCTGATGCTGCCGGCCACCCAACACGTGGTGACGTCGTGGTCCTCCGATCGCTCCCGGGGCATGGTGGTGGCCCTCAACGCCGGCGCCGGACGCATCGGTCAGACCATCGGACCCGTCGCCGTGGGGGCGTCACTCGGTGCGCTCGGCGGACGAACCACGCTGCTGGCCTCCGCCGGGTTCGCGGTGGCGGCTCTGATCGCCCTGGCGTTCTCCGGTCAACCCGAGGAGGCGCCCGACCCGGTGCCGGTAGCGTCCGGTCCATGACCGCCAAGCTGCTCGTCATGGGTGGGGGCCGGATGGGCCAGGCCCTGCTCGGCGGCCTGATCGATGCCAGGTGGGCTCGACCCGACGAGCTGTGCGTCGTCGAAGCGGTGGCGGCGACCCGGGAGCAGTTGGCGACGTCGCTCCCCGGGGTTCGGGTCATCGACCGACCCGAACCCGCGACCGATGTCCTGTTGGCGGTCAAGCCCCAAGATGTCGACGCTGCAGCCCGGGCTCTGGCCGACGCCGGCACCACCCGGGTCCTGTCGATCGTCGCCGGTGTCACCACGGTCCGACTCGAGGGCCACTTCGGCCCGATCCCGGTGGTGCGGTGCATGCCAAACACCGCGGCGCTGGTCGGCGAGGCGATGGCGGCAGTCGCACCCGGGGCCAGGGCCGACGACACCGACCTGGCGTGGGCCGAAGCCGTGCTGTCAGCGGTGGGTCAGGTGGTGCGAGTGGCCGAGGCCGACCTCGACGCGGTGACTGGGCTGTCCGGTTCGGGCCCGGCCTACGTCTTTGCCCTGGTCGAGGCGCTGGCGGCTGCGGGTGTGGTCGAGGGCTTGGCCCCAGACCTCGCCGCCCGGCTGGCTCGTCAGACGGTGGTGGGCGCTGGGCGCCTCCTCGCCGTCTCCGACGAATCACCGGCCACGCTGCGTGAGGCGGTCACGTCGAAGGGCGGTACCACTGAGGCCGGGTTGGTGGCGCTGGCCGATCACGATTTCGCTGGCACCGTTGCTGCTGGGGTCGCCGCGGCGACGCTGCGATCTCAGGAGCTGGCCGACTAGCCCCCTGACCAGCCCCCTTCCGTCGGTGCTGGGCCCCACGTACAGTGGTCGGCGGCGGAGGAGGGGTTAACCATGGTTCAGGCGAACAGGTCGAGTGGGATCGGGCGGGCCCGGTATGTCACGGTGGCCGAGGTGGCAGCCATTCTTCGGGTGTCGTCGATGACCGTCTACCGGTTGATCCAGTCGGGCGAGCTACGCGCCGTCCGGGTCGGTCGCTCTTACCGCATCACCGAGATCGAGCTCGACGAGTTCGTCGCCCGTAGCTTCACCCAAGCGGGCTGACCGTCACCTGTCGATAGGGTCAGACGGTCATGTCTGATCCATCCGCTCGCCGTCGCTTCGACACGGTGACCTTCCTCTCCGACTACGGCCATGCCGACGAGTTCGTCGGTGTCGTGCACTCGGTCATCCGCTCGATCGCGCCGCAGGCCCGGGTCATCGACCTGGTCCACGACATCGCGCCACACGACATCCGTGCCGGGGGGCTCGCGCTGGCCCGGGCAGTGCAGTACGTCGCGCCCGGGGTGATCCTCGCCGTGGTCGACCCGGGGGTGGGCACCGACCGCCGCGCGGTGGCCATCGAAGTGGCCGACGGTGCGGCCGTGTTCGTCGGCCCCGACAACGGGCTGTTGGCGTCGGCGGTGGCCATGACCGGGGGCGCCCAACGGGCCGTCGTGCTCGATCGACCCGAGCACCGCCTCGATGGTGCGGGCCCGACCTTTGCCGGCCGCGACCTCTTCGCCCCGGCGGCAGCTCACCTGTGCAACGGGGTGCCGTTGGACGAGATGGGTTCGTCCATCGATCCGGTCACCCTCCTGCCCGGGATCATGCCGTTGCCCCGGGTCGAGGGCGAAGGGCTCCTGACCGAAGTGCTCTGGGTCGACCGCTACGGCAACGCTCAACTCAACGTCGGGCCCGACGAGCTGGCCGAGCTCGACCCGTCGGGGGTGGGAGTGCAGCTGCGTTGCGGCCCGGTCGTGCGCTCGGCTCGCCGCGCCCCCACCTACGCGGCGATACCGCCCGGGTCGGTGGGCCTGGTCGTCGATGCCTCGGGGCTGGTGTCGATCGCCTTCGACCGCCGCTCGGCGGCCGACGAGTTGGAGTTGGCTCCCGGGTCCGAGGTGATCCTCGGGGTGGCCACCGACGACGGGTCGGCCCGGGTCCCCACTCCGGTCTCGGTGGCGATGCGACCCCCGGGTGAAGGTGGCCGATGAGGCCGGCAACCACCATTGCCGTGGCCATCCTCCTCGCTGCCATCCTCTTCGCCGGGGTGTTCCAGCTGGTGTTCCTCGCTCGCTGATCAGATCGCCGGCGCCATCTGATCTCGGGTGAATCGCCGGGCACCTCGGACACACAGCCAGATGGCGGTGACCCACACCGCGGCCCCGACGGCGATGGCGAAGGGCAGGCTCAGTAGCAAGAGGCCCGACGACTGGCCGACGGCCAGGAAGATGAGGGGCAGGACCACTGCGCCGCCGAGCTGACTGGCCTCCTGGGTGGTTCGAGCCCGGGCCGACACCCGCACCATGACCCCGAGCCCAAGGGCGGCTACTCCTGGAGCCACCCAGAAGATCATGACCAGCCAGAGGTCGGTGGGCACGAAGATCCGGTGGAGGACGGGCCAGGCCACGGCGTTGGAGACCACCGCGAAGCAGGCGAAGCCGATCCACGAGACGGCCACCGCGGGGAGGTACGCGCCGAGCAGCTTGGCCAGGAACAGGTCTCGTTCACTGATCGGGAGGTGCAGCAGGCCTTCGATGGTGCGCCGCTCCTTCTCGCCGGCAAAGGCGTCGGCGGCCAGCACCGACGAGACCATGAGCGGGACGATGAGGAACAGCGGAGCCAGCAGGTACCCGTTGACCAGGACGACCAGCTGCTCGTCGAGCGGGAGGCTCCGGATCGGGGCCGCCAGGTCGCCGGGCACCTGAGAGAGGAACCGGGAGATGTCCGGTGCCGCTCTGCGTGCGGCCACACCGACCAATCCGGGGAGCACGACCATCAGGAGGAACGGCACGACGAGCATCGGTATGACGACGGCTTTGGCCCGGCGAACGGCGGTGAGGTCCTTGGCCACCACGGCATGGACTGCGGTCCAATCGACCGGGGTCATCGGGGGTCGTTGTCCTGCAAGGCGAAGTAGATGTCCTCGAGGCTCGGTCGGTGGGGGATGGCGGCGAAGACCGGTACCTCTCGCGCTACCAGGGTGTCGACCAGGGCCGGGACCACAGCCCGAGTCTCGACCTGGACGCGGGCGCCGTCGGCGCTGGCCTCGGCGCCCACGACTCCCCGACAGGCCAGCAGCAGGTCGAGGGTGGCTGGACTGGCCTGGCTGCCGAGGTCGAGCTCGACGGCCAGCGCCGGCCAGAGCGTGCGGGCCAGGTCATCAGGCCGGCCGAAGGCAGTGAGCCGGCCGTGTTGGAGCAACGCCACCCTCGAGGCCAACCGGTTGGCCTCGGCGAGGAAGTGGGTGCACAGGATGACGGTTCGACCCTGGTCCCGGGTGAGCGATCCGATCAGGTCGAGCACGTCGCGAGTGGCCGCCGGGTCGAGGCCCGACGTCGGTTCGTCCAGGAACAGCACCTCGGGGTCGTGGAGCAGGGCCCGGGCCAGGGCCATGCGGCGGCGCTGACCGGTCGAGGCCCCCTGCACGGGGGTGTCGATGCGATCGGCGAGGCCGAACTGCTCGAGGAGGGCGCCGGCTCGTCGGGTGGCGTCGCGTCGGTCGATTCCCCGGATCCGGGCCGTGAACACGAGGTTTTCGAGGGCGCTGAGTCGGTCGTCGAGCCCGGCGTTCTCGGTGAGGACCCCGGTGCGCCGACGGAGGGCCCCGCCGTCGGCGATCGGATCGAGGCCGAGGACCCGGCTGTGCCCCCGATCCGGGCGGAGCAGGCCGTTGAGCAGGCGGACCGTGGTCGTCTTGCCTGCGCCGTTGGGGCCGAGGAGGGCGACGACCTCGCCCGGTTCGGCGTCGAAGGTCACTCCGTCGAGAGCGAAGGTGGCGCCGAGTCGACGGCTCAGGTCATGGGCCGATATGACCGGCTCGGTCACAGAGGTGCTCAGAACCGGGCGTCGAGGCGCCGGAGCCCACTCAGTACCGAGGTCATCGCCGCACTCGGCACCGGCGCCGGGGCGGGTGCCGACTCGTCACTGATCGGCGGGGCCGGGTCGGTTGGGACCGGCGTGGCTCCGCCAGCACTCGCGCCCTGGGCACTCGGCGCGGGCGCGGCTGCCGGCGTGGGCTCCGGACTGGGTGCGGGGGCGGCACCGACATCGCTGGTTGCTGCCATGAACTCGTGGGCCGTGTAGAGCATGCCGTCCTGGACGTACACGCCGACGCCGATGCGGGTGAAGGCGGGATCGACCAGGTTCTGGTAGTGGCTGGGACTGTTCACGAAGGCCTGGTGGATGCCCCCGACGTCACCTTGGCTGCCCATGCCGACGTTCTCGCCCAGCTTGCTCCACCCACCGGAGACCCCACTCGAGAGGCTGCCGCGATGGAAGATGGTGCCGCTGGCGGCCATCGTCGCCGCCCAGTCCCGGGCGATGGCGGTGAGCTGGCCGTCCACGATCAGCGGGGCGAGTCCCTGGGAGGCCCGGAGCCCGTTGATCATCGACACGAACTGGGCTTCGGACCCGGAGTCGACCTCGGCCCGAGCCGGGGATGCGGGCACCACGGCGATACCCAGAACGGCGACAATGGCGACAACGACAGCACCGACGCGGCGCCCCAGACGCTCTCCGAACTTGGCCGACAACCACATGGAGTGGGTTTCGGCTGCCACGCAGCGTGACTTGAGGAGGACTCTGGGTGGTTACCTCTTTCTCCGGGGGCGGGGTGGCGATCATCCCCCGAGGCGAGCCGGCCAGACCGACCCGAAACTCCGTGGTTCAGGGCGTCGCCGTGGGCGTGGCCACGAGGAACCCCACGAAAAGCACGACGACCCCGACGGCCAGGCTCACGGCGAAGGCATCCATCTCGCCGAGGGCCGAGTTGAGCAGCCCGCCGGCCGAGAGCACGAGCACGCCGAGGGCGATCAGGAGGTTGCCCCCGACGACCCGGCGGTGGCCTCGACCCCGAGCCAGCCGGGCTGCACTCCACAACGCCCCGCCCAGCACGACCAGCGCGCCGACCCCGCTGGCCACACCGGCGGCGATTCGAGGACCGGCGCCGAACACGTCGCTGCCCTTGGGCAGCTCGTCGGCGCGGATGATGCCGTGGATCGGGGCGGCGACGACGACTCCGGCGGCGAAGGCCAACGCCAGGCAGGTCACCGCGGCGACTCGGTCACCGGTTCGGCGGCTCGTGAGGAGATAGATGGTCCCGAGGGCCAGTACCGGCACGTTGAGCACTGCGCCGAAGAGGTAGAAGGCGCGGAAGCTGGTGGTGGTCCACCCGGCGGCCGCGCCCAGAAGGAGGGCGAGTGAGCCCACGGCGAAAAGGCCCAACGCCACGGTCCAGGCCAGCTCGTGGCGACGGCGGCGGAGAAGCCAGCGGTCGAGGAGGGCCAAGGTGAAGGCCACCGCTACCGCGCTGGCCGCCCCGGCCAGCGCATTGGTCCGCAGGTCCGACATGGCCCGACGACGTTAGAGGCTGATCGGCGATGCTCCCCCACGGGCCTGGCACGGGCTCGTGATCATGTGAACGGGGCCGGTACCCTTCGGCCCAATGGTGACCCTCGGCCCCACCGACGGCCGGTCGCGCGTACCCGGTCGCCCGGCTCGCCGGATCCCGGAGGCGACCGTCAACCGCCTGCCCCTGTATCTGCGCAGCCTGGCCGAGCTCGATCCCGAGGTCGACACCATCAGCTCCGAGCGCCTGGCCGCGCTCACCGGGGTCAACGCAGCCAAGGTTCGCAAGGATCTCTCCTATCTCGGGTCGTTCGGGACCCGCGGCGTGGGCTACGAGGTCGAGTACCTACGTTTCGAGATGGCCCGTGAACTCGGGCTGACCCAGGACTGGCCGGTCGTGATCGTGGGCGTGGGCGACCTCGGCCACGCCCTGGCCAAGTACGGCGGGTTCTCCGATCGAGGCTTCCCCGTGGTCGCCCTCGTCGACGCCGATCCGGCCAAGGTCGGCACCGTGGTCGAGGGGTTGACCGTGCAGGGCGACGACGAGCTGGCCCGATTGGTGGCTGAATGCTCGGTCACCACCGGGATCATCGCGACGCCGGCCGCGGTCGCCCAGGACGTGGCCGACCAGCTGATCGCATCCGGTGTCCGATCGATCCTCAATTTTGCTCCTGTGGTCCTGTCGGTGCCGGCCGGGGTATCGGTGCGCAAGGTCGACCTGGCCATGGAGCTGCAGATCCTCGCCTTCTACGAACGGCACCGGGCCGGGGCCATCGCCGGTCCCGTTGGTCCGACCGGCCAGGCCTAGTCGGGTGCCCATCGAACAGCCGACCTATCCGGTGCACCTCCTCCTCGCCGGTCGAGCGGTTCTCGTCGTGGGCGGCGGTCGGGTGGCCGCGCAGAAGGTTCGGGGCCTGATGGCGGCTGAGGCGGTGGTCACCGTGGTCGCGCCTGAGGTGGTCGAGGAGCTGGTCGAGCTCGACCGCGGGGGATCGCTCAGCATCGAGCAGCGGCGGTACCGAGAGGGTGAGGCCTCCGGCTACCGCTATGTCGTGACCGCTACAGGCATTGCCGAGGTCGACGGCGCCGTGTTCGCCGACGCCGAGGCCGCCGGTGTGTGGGTCAACGCGGCGGACGATCCGGCGCACTGCACGGCGATCCTCCCGGCAGTGGCGCGGCACGGTCCACTGACCGTGACCGTATCGACCTCGGGTCAGAGCCCGGCGTTGGCGACCTGGATGCGGCGGCAGTTCGAGGCCGAGTTGGGCGACGGCTATCTCGCGCTGCTCGAGGTGTTGGTCGAGGCCCGTGACCGTCTTCGACGAGCAGGAGTGGCGACCGAAGGGTTGAATTGGCAGGAAGCCCTCGATTCGGGGATGCTTGAGCTGGTTCGGTCTGGCCACCTCGCGGAAGCAAGGGAGCGCTTACAGGCGTGTCTGTCATCGTCGTCGGATTGAGCCATCGCACGGCTCCGGTCGAGTTGCTCGAGCGCTTCGCGGTCGGCCCCGACCAGCTGGCCAAGTCGCTCGAGGCCTTGACCTCGGGGGAGCACGTGTCAGAGGCGGTGGTCCTCTCGACGTGCAACCGCACCGAGGTGTACGCCTACGCCGAGCGCTTCCACGGCGCGGTCGACGAGGTGATCGACTTCCTCGTCGATCACTCCGAGTTGGCTCGCTCCGCGTTCGAGGACACCGTCTTTACGTACTACGAGACGGCCACCGCAGCCCACCTGTTCTCGGTGGCGGCTGGACTCGACTCCGACGTGTTGGGTGAGAGCGAGATCCTGGGCCAGGTGAAGGCGTCGTGGCATGCCGCGGCAGGTGAGGGCGCGTCCGGCCCGGCGCTCGACCTCTTGTTCCGTCATGCCCTCGAAGCGGGCAAGCGGGTGCGCAGCGAGACGGGCATTGGGCGCCACACCGCATCGGTGCCCCAGGCCGCGGTCGCTCTGGCCGCCGGTCGCCTCGGCGGGCTGGCCGGACGTCGGGTGCTGGTGCTGGGTGCCGGCGAGGCCGGCGAGGGTCTGGCCGTCGCCTTGGCCGGAGCCGGGGTCGACGAGGTGCTCGTCGCCAACCGAACCCGCGCTGCGGCCGATACGTTGGCCGACCGCGTGGGTGGCCGGGCCCTCGGGCTCGACGAGTTCGCCGCCGCGGTGGCCGACGTCGATGTGCTGCTCACCTCCACCGGGGCACCGGCCGCGCTGGTGTCTCGCGAGGCTCTGGCCCCGATCGTCGAGATCCGTGGTGGTCGGCCCCTACTCATCGTCGACGTCGCCGTGCCCCGTGACGTCGCCGGCGACGTGGCCGGGCTCGACGGGGTCACGCTGTTGGACATGGACGACCTGAAGGCGTTCGCCGACGCGGGAGTGGCCCAGCGTCGGTCCGAGTTGCTGGCGGCGCGCAACGTGGTCGACGACGACGTGTCCCGCTATCGGGCTGCAGCGACCGCCCGCCTGGCCACGCCCCTGGTCGTGTCCCTGCGCGAGCGAGTCGAGGAGGTGCGTCTGGCCGAAGTCGATCGGTTGGCCCGTGGTCGTTCGGCCGACGAACGAGCGGCCCTCGACGAGGTGACCCGCAGCTTGGTCAACAAACTGCTCCACGAGCCGACCATCCGGGTCAAAGAAGCGGCTGGCACCGCCAAAGGCGAGCGCTTGGCTGAAGCCCTGCGCGAGCTGTTCGACCTCTAGCCCGTCGTTCGGCTCTGTCCTGATGCCCTTGCGGATCGCCACTCGAGGCAGTGCGCTGGCTCGGTGGCAGGCCACGCAGGTGGCCGAACGCCTTCGGGCCCACGACCCAACGTTGGTGGTCGAGCTGGTGGTGGTCGAGACCGCCGGTGATCGCCAGCTCGATCGGCCACTCGGGGAGCTGGGCGGGCAGGGGGTCTTCGCCAAGGAGGTGCAGCTGGCGGTGGTCCAGGGTCGGGCGGACCTGGCCGTGCACTCGGCCAAGGACCTGCCGGCCAGCGCCGAGCTGACCGTCCCCGGTTTGACCATCGCCGCCCTGCCCGAGCGGGGTGATCCCCGAGATGCGCTCGTCGGTTCGACCCTCGACGGGCTGGCCGACGGGGCTCGGGTGGCGACCGGCTCGGCCAGGCGTCGTGTCCAGCTCCTCGATCTGCGTCCCGACCTCGAGATCGTCGACCTGCGGGGCAACATCGAGACCCGGCTGAGCCGGGTGGGCGACGTCGATGCCGTGGTGGTGGCCAAGGCTGCGCTCGACCGTCTGGGGCTGGCCGAGCGCATCGACGAAGTGCTCGATCCCTCGGTGTTCGTTCCCCAGGTGGGCCAGGGAGCGCTGGCGGTCGAATGTTGGGCCGACGACGGGGACGTGCAGGCCGTCCTGTCGTTGATCGACCACGACCTGACCCGCCGGGCTGTCGAAGCCGAGCGGGCGTTCCTCGCTGCCATTGGCGGCGGGTGCGACAGCGCGGTTGGCGCTCATGTCCGGGTCGAGCCCGACGGAGCCATGGAGGCTCGAGTCGTGCGGGAGGTGACCGACGGGTGGCTGGTCCGCCTCGAGCTGGCGGCGCCGGCCGACGCCGATCCGGCCGACTTCGGGCGGTGGATGGCTGAGCGGGTCGAGGGGTGACCGTCTACCTCGTCGGCGCCGGTCCGGGTGACCCGGGGCTGCTGACGGTTCGGGGCGCCGAGTTGCTGGCTCGAGCGGAGGTGGTGGTCCACGACCGATTGTCCGGTACCCGAGTGCTCGAACTCGTCGCGCCGGGCGCCGAGATCGTCGCCGTGGGCAAGACACCACGAGGTCCGAGCACCCCCCAAGAGGACATCAACGAGCTGCTGGTCAGCCGGGGCCGGGCTGGGCGTACCGTCGTGCGGCTCAAGGGTGGCGATCCGTTCGTCTTCGCCCGAGGAGGCGAAGAAGCGGCGGCGCTGGCCGCGGCCGGGGTGGCCTTCGAGGTGGTGCCGGGCGTGTCCTCGGCCATCGCCGGCCCGGCCTATGCCGGTATCCCGCTCACACTGCGCGGTGTGGCCACGTCGTTCACGGTCGTCACCGGTCACGAAGATCCATGGGCCTCCGGTGACACCGACTGGGAGGCGGTGGCCGGCCTGGCCCGTGGCGGGGGCACGGTCGTGGTGCTGATGGGGGTCCAGACCCGGGGGGCGATCGCCGAGCGCCTCGAGGCAGGAGGCTTGCCCCGCGACACTCCGGTCGCGGCGGTCCGCTGGGCCACCCGACCCGAGCAGCAGACGCTGCGGACCACGCTCGGGGAGCTGGCTGGCGCCGAGCTGGCCTCACCCGCGGTGATCGTCATCGGTGCCGTGGCTGCCGTCGACCTCACCTGGTTCGAGGCTCGGCCGCTCTTCGGACGCCGGGTCATCGTGACTCGAGCGGCCGAGCAGTCAGCCGAGCTGGCGTCCCGGTTGCGCGAACTGGGCGCTGACGTGCTCGAGCTCCCGTTGCTCCGGATGGCCGATCCCGACGATGGTGGCGCGGCGCTAGCCGCAGCCGTCGGCCACCTCGAGACCTACGACTGGATCGTCTTCGCCTCCACCAACGCGGTCGAGCGAACCTTCGCCCGACTCCGCGACGCCCGATCGCTCGGTCGGGTCCACGTCGCCGCCATCGGACCGGCCACCGAGGCGGCCCTGCGTGGCCACGGGGTCGAGCCCGACCTGATTCCCGAGGAAGCCGCCACGGCCGAGTGGATGGTCGCCACCTTTCCTCCCGGACCCGGTCGGGTGCTGGTGCCGCGGTCGACGGAAGGTCGCGACGTGCTGGTCGTCGGACTCCGGGCCAAGGGGTGGATGGTCGACGCCGTCGACGCGTACCGGCCCGTGGCCGTCGGCCCCATCGACGCCCGGGCGACCGACGCCGACGTGCTGACCTTCGCCTCGCCTTCCGCCGTCCGTGCCTGGTCGGGGCCGGTGCCACCAGTCGTCGCATGTATCGGTCCCACCACCGCGGCCGCTGCGGTCGACGCCGGCTTCGTCGTCCCCGTCATCGCCTCCGAGCACACGGCGGCCGGACTGGCCGACGCGCTGGCGGCGTTCTTCGGGGCGCCAACCCGGTCGTAGGCTGGACCGTCGTGAGCTTCCCCGATCGACGGCTACGTCGGCTGCGCCGGACGCCGGCCCTGCGCCGCCTGGTCGCTGAGACTCGGCTGTCGATCGACGATCTGGTGGCGCCGCTCTTTGTCCGGGAGGGCATCGACGAGCCGCACCCGATCGCTTCCATGCCCGGGGTGGTGCAGCACACCCGCGACTCGCTTCGCCGCGAGGCCGAAGCCCTGGCCGAGCTGGGGGTGCCGGCCGTGCTGCTCTTCGGGGTGCCGGACCACCGCGACGCCGAAGGTTCGCCGGCCTGGGCGCCCGACGGCATCGCCCAGGTGGCCTTGCGAGACCTTCGCTCCGACTTGGGTGACCGTCTCGTGGTCATGGCCGACCTGTGCCTCGACGAGTACACCGACCACGGGCACTGCGGCATCGTCGGTCCTGACGGCACGGTCGACAACGACGCCACCGTCGATCGTTATCGTCGGGTCGCGGTGGCCCAGGCCGATGCTGGGGCCGCGCTTGTCGCTCCGAGCGGGATGATGGACGGTCAAGTGGCGGCGATTCGTGGTGCCCTCGACGACGCCGGCCACGATCAGGTCGCCATTCTCGCTTACGCAGCCAAGTACGCCTCGGCCTTCTATGGACCGTTCCGAGAGGCCGTTGACGTCGAGATCGTCGGCGGGGGCGATCGGCGGGCGTACCAGCAGGATCCGGCCAATGCCCGAGAGGCGCTGGCCGAGGTCTCCCTTGATCTCGACGAGGGCGCCGACATCGTCATGGTCAAGCCGGCCCTGGCCTACCTCGACGTGCTCAGTCGGGTGCGGGCCATGGCCGAGGTGCCGGTGGCCGCCTACCACGTGTCGGGGGAGTACTCGATGTTGAAGGCCGCGGCCGAGCGGGGCTGGATCGACGGGGACGCGGCGGCCCTCGAGGTGCTCACGTCGATCAAGCGGGCCGGTGCCGACTTCATCGTCACCTACCTGGCCCGAGAGGTCGCCGAGCGCCTGTGAGCCAGCCGACCAACGAGTCGTTGTTCGCCCGGGCCCAGCAGGTGATGCCCGGCGGGGTGAGCTCGCCGGTGCGGGCCTTCCGAAGCGTCGGGGGAACTCCCTACTTCGTGGCCCGCGGCGCTGGTGCCTACGTCTGGGACGTGGAGGGTCGGCGCTACCTCGATTACGTCCAGAGCTATGGCGCGTCGATCGTCGGCCATGCCCACCCAGCGGTGGTCGACGCGGTCCGCTCGGCCGCGCTCGACGGCAGCACCTTCGGAGCGCCGACTCAAGGCGAGGTCCGTCTGGCCGAGGCCATGGTTTCGCGAGTGCCGGGCCTCGAGTCGGTGCGGTTCGTTTCGTCGGGCACCGAGGCTGTCATGTCGGCGGTTCGCCTGGCGCGAGGAGCCACCGGGCGAACCAAGGTGGTCAAGTTCGCCGGTTGCTACCACGGTCACTCCGATGCGCTGTTGGCGGCCGCCGGGAGCAGCGTGGCCGACGGAGCCCGAGCTGATTCAGCCGGGGTTACCCCTGGTGCGGTCGCCGACACGGTGGTCGTGCCCTACAACGTCGTGCCCGAGGTCGGCGCCGACGTGGCCGTGGTCCTGGTCGAGCCGGTCGCGGCCAACATGGGCTTGGTCGCCCCGGAACCCGGGTTCCTCGAAGGGCTCCGCCAAGCCTGTGACCGGGCCGGGGCACTGCTGTGCTTCGACGAGGTGATCACCGGGTTTCGGGTGGCGCGGGGCGGCGCAACCGCACGCTTCGGCGTCACCCCGGATCTGTGGTGCTTCGGCAAGGTCGTCGGTGGGGGGCTGCCGCTGGCCGCGTTCGGTGCCACCCGCGACCTCATGTCCCACCTGGCGCCGTTGGGTGACGTCTACCAGGCCGGCACGCTGTCGGGGAACCCTCTGGCCACCGCGGCCGGGCTGGCCGTGTTGGGCCTTCTCGACGAGACCGCCTACTCCATGCTCGAAGGCAGGGCAACCGAACTCGGCCCTCGCCTGGGCGAGATGCTGGGTGAGGCCGGTTTGGCCGTGCAGGTTCCCCAAGTTGGGCCGCTCCTGGGGTTGTTCTTTGCCGACGAGCCGGTCGTCGACTTCGAGGGAGCCCGGGCCAGCGCCGATACGGGCCTGTATCGGCGGTTCTTCCGGGCCATGCTCGACCGTGGGGTGGCGCTGGCGCCGGGGCCCTACGAGGTCTTGTTCCCGAGCCTGGCCCATAGCCATGACGACTTGGAACGAACGGTCGACCTGGCCCGCCCAGCAGCCGAGGAGGCTGCGAGGGGTGGAGCCGAGGAGGCTGCGAGGGGTTGAGCCGAGGAGGCTGCGAGGGGTGGAGCCGAGGAGGCTGCGAGGGGGCTTACGCCTGGCTGAGCGAAGGTGATTCGGCCTCCACCGATTCGGGGTCGCTGCCCTTCGCCGGGCGGCGCAGTGCGGCCAGGGCAAAGGTCACCAGCCAGATGGCCCGCACCACATCGTTGATCAGGATCAGGGGGAGGCCGGCGCTGCGCACGGTGCTGGCTCGTAGCTCGAAGATGGCGAGGAACAGCACGACGTCGAGCACGGCGAATACCCACCAGCGGCGCCACGACACGGCCAACAGGGGCAGGAAGGGCAACAGCCACAGGTCGTACTGGACCGAGTACACCTTGCTGCCGAGGAGGAACACCACGGTTGCCGCGGCGCACGCTCCGACGATGTCGACTCGCCGAGCGAGCACGCGCCAGGCGATGTAGGCCATGCCCAGGGCCACGGCGATCAGTGAGACCACGTTGATCAGGGCCACGGTCTGGCTCCGCGAGAGCCACAGGTCGAAGTTCCAGTCGCGGACCAGGAAGAACCAGAGGGTTTCGCGAGTGGGCAGGCGGAGGCGGTGGAACCGATAGGCATAAGCCCATCCGGCTTTGTCCAGGATCAGCACGGGGAGGTTGACGGCCAGGAAGACGGCTACCGCCGGCCAGGCCAGGCGCCAGAGGCCGCGTGGGTCGCGGTGGGCCAACCGGTCGAGGCCGAGGATGCCCAGGTACAACGCCGGGTACCACTTGGCGCCGGCCCCGAGCCCGAGCAGCAGTCCGGCCAACTCGTAGGACCCGCTGCGATAGACCAGCATCCCTCCGATCGCCGGGCCCACGGCGAAGAGGTCCCAGTTGTGGAACGAGTAGAGGGCCAGCGTGGGTGATGCCGCCCACATCAGGGTCCGCTGGCCGCACCGGCGCCACAGCATCCGGGTCAGGGACAGGGCGATGGCGGCGCCGGCCAGGCTGGTGACGATCAGGAACGCCGTGGGCGAGCGGGCCACGAACGTGGTGGCCCACATGATCAATCCGAGTACGACCGGGTACTCGAGGATCCGGTCGGTGTAGGGGGGTTGATCGGGTCGGATGCCGCGCTCGGTGAAGAGCCTCCACACGTCGCTGCGCCGGGCCGGCCCGAAGATCGGTTCGGGTCCGAGGATCAGGACCAGGCCGACCAACAGTGTGAGCAGGGTGACCAGGAGGAGTCGACGTTCTGTCGACGCCATTCGTTCCCACCATCGGAGGTCGGGGTGCAGGCTCACGGGGGCCTGACCGTAGCCACCCTCTAGCGTGTCGTTGTGACCGCGACCCCGGCCCTCCCGAGCCCGTCCGTCTCGTCGAGCCTGGCCGCCGACGAGGCGACCGACGACGCCGACGCCCTCGTGCTCTTCGGTGTCACCGGTGACCTGGCTCGCAAGAAGCTCTTTCCCGCGGTGTATCGCTTGGCCGAAAAGGGTGTGCTCGGGGGTCGGCCGATCGTGGGAGTGGCGTCGTCGGTGTGGTCGACCGAAGAGCTGCGGGCCCGGATGCGCCAGAGCCTCGACGACCACGGAATCGCCGTGAGCGATGCCTTGTGGAGTGACGTCTCCTCCCGGGTGATCTACGTCCAAGGTGACTACCGAGCCCAGGAGACCTACGAGCGTCTGGCCGCCGAGCTGGACGAATCCCGACGTCCGTTGGTGTACCTGGCCGTACCTCCTGAGCTCTTCGACGATGTGATCGGCGGTCTCAGTGCCGTGCAGATCAACGAGCGAGCTCGGATCGTGGTCGAGAAACCCTTCGGACGCGACACCCGCTCGGCGGCCGAGCTGTCCGCAGTCCTCGGGGCGTCGTTTCCCGAAGAGCGGATCTTCCGGATCGACCACTACCTGGGCAAGGAGTCGGTCGAGAACCTGCTGGTGTTCCGGTTCGGCAATTCCCTGCTCGAGCCGGTTTGGAACCGGAGCTATGTACACAGCGTGCAGGTCACGCTGGCCGAGTCGATCGGCGTCGAGGGCCGGGGCCGCTTCTACGAGACGGTGGGCGCCCTGCGTGACGTGGTCCAGAACCACGCGCTGCAGGTGGTGACCCTGTTGGCCATGGAGCCTCCGGTGGCCGCCGACGCCGACGCCCTACTCGACGAGCGGGCCAAGGTCCTCAAGGCCATGAGGCCCCTCGACCCAGCCCACGTCATCCGGGGCCAGTACCTCGACTACCGCCATGAGGACGGGGTCGACCCGGCGTCGCCGGTTGAGACCTATGTCGGCCTGCGTCTGGAGATCGACTCGTGGCGTTGGGCTGGGGTGCCGTTCTTCGTTCGGGCTGGTAAATCACTGTCCTCGTCGGTCACCGAGTGCGTGGTGCGCCTCAACGCTCCGCCCCGGCTGCTCTTCTCCCGGGCCGGCGACGCCCAACCCGAGGCCAACCAGCTGGTCTTCCGGCTCGGCGGCGACGAGGGCGTGACCTTCCAGCTCCAGGCCAAGGCTCCGGGCGACGACCTCGTGACCCGTTCGGTCGACCTCGACGTCTCGTTCGACCACGCGCTCGGCCCTCGTCAGGAGGCCTACGAGCGCCTGCTCTTCGACGCCCTCGAGGGTGACCGGCGCCGCTTCTCCCGGGTCGACGTGGTCGACGCCGCCTGGCGAGTGGTGCAGCCGGTACTCGATCACCCGCCGCCGCTGCACTTCTACGAGCCCGGGACATGGGGCCCCGATGAGGCCGACGCCCTCGCCGCGGGGTACGGCGGCTGGCACGAGCCGCCCATGGGTTGAGCGGCTGGCACGAGCCGCCCATGGGTTGAGCGGCGGGCGTTATGCCGAGGTCCGGGCGCCCGGTTCGGGGATGATCCGGGCCAGGGCCGCGGCGGCCTTGTAGGCAGCTTCGGCCGGACCCAGCTCGTCGGGTCGCAAGAGGTTGGCCATGATGCGCAGCACCCACTCCATCAAGCTGCGCGATCGCATTCCCACCCGGGTCAGTTCCCGCATGAGCGCGGGGCGTCCAATGACCTGGGCGAAGAGCCGAGCCACCTTGAAGTACAGGCCGTACTCACGGTCGAGGGTCTCGCCGTAGCGGACCAGGGCCAGCCCGCTGTCGGTCACCAGCGCTTCGTGGACCACGTCGGCGGCCAGGCGCCCGGTCTCGTAGGCATAGTCGATGCCCTCCCCGTTGAAGGGGTTCACCGACCCCCCGGCGTCGCCGACGACCAGCCAGTTGGGCCCCGATCGGGGCCCAACCGATCCGGCCATCGGCAGCCGGCCACCAGTGGGCTCCGACGCCTTGGAGTCCGGGCCCAGACCCCACGATTCGGGTGCGGTCTGCGAGTACGCCTCGAGCAGCGTCGAGGTGTTGATCGACGTGTAGTCGCGAAAGGTCGAGAGGAGCCCGACACCCACGTTGACGGTCCCGTCGCCCACTGGGAAGATCCAGCCGTAGCCGGGGAGCGAGTTCCCGTTGCGGTCCCGCAGGTCGAGCGAGCTCTCGATAAAGGGATCGTCGTGGCGAGGGCTCTCGTAGTAGCCGCGAATGGCCATGCCTTGGGGCATCCGGCGGTTGCGGGAGGTTCCCAGGGCCCGGCCGAAGCGGGAGTTGGCCCCGTCGGCGATGACCACGTAGCGGGCCTCGACCTCCTCGGCGACGCCGCTGGTCACGTCGCGCACCACGGCACCGGTGAGGAAGCCGCCGTCGTGGATAGGGGCAATCGCTTCGGAGCCCTGGCGCACCTCGGCGCCGAGGTCCGCAGCTCGCTCGGCGACGAGTTGATCGAGGTCGCGTCGCCGGATGACGTAGCCGTAGGGTGGAAAGTCAGGGTGCTGGGGCCAGGCCAGCTCGAGGGTCAGGCCGTGGGCCAGGGCCCTGAGCCCCTCGTAGCGATGGTGTTCGGCCACCTGGGCCTCGAGGCCCATGTCCTGGATCTGGCGGACCGCCCGAGGGGTGAGCCCGTCGCCGCAGGTCTTGTCCCGGGGGAAGCGCTTTCGCTCGACGACCAGCACGTCGTGGCCGGCCTTGGCCAACCAGTGGCCGGTGGCTGCGCCTGCTGGTCCACCACCGATGACGAGGACCTCACGCCGGGTGGGCGTCACGTCAGCCGGTCACGGCGCGGTGGTATCCGACGCCGAGCCGGTCGCCGAACCCTCGGCATTGTCGGCGGCCACCTCCTCGGCGGTCATCCCCCCGAGGATCTCCCGTTCGTAGCGGACGATGGCGAGGATCTCCTCGTCGGTGAGGGTCTCGGCGAATCCCGGCATGTTCGAGCCGTTGAAGGCACCGGCGATGTGCTGGCCACCGGGGCGGGCCGGATCGCCGAAGCCGTTGCCGATCCCCACGCCCTCGGTGCCTTCTTTGACCCAGGTGATCATCTCGTCGCGTTGGCCGACGGGGAACGTCAACAGGACTTCGCCTTCGCTGAGCTTGCGCCCCTGGCCACCGGTGCCCTCCTGGCCGTGGCACCCGGCGCATTGCGAGTTGTAGAGCGTCTGGCCGGCCTTGACCTCGGGGTCGGTGATCGTCACCGGAGGGGTTGTCAATGAACCCGCGTACAGCATGGCCCAGAAGGGCAGTACGGCCAGGGTGGCGGCCACGTAGACCGGGAGCTTCTTGCGTCGCAGCGCCGCTTGGACCGGAGCCGAGACGGCAACGACGGCGGGAACCTCCGGTTCGCTGGCCACGGCCGGCGTCGCGGGGGTGGCCACGGCGGGTGCCTCCGCGCCTGCGCCGACTCCCTCGCCGCTTCCCTCTGGTGGGCCGGCACCTTCCCCGCCGGCACCGTCGCCGAGCGCCGCCCGGCGGTCCCGGGATCGACGTAGCAGGTGCTCGGGAATCTCGGTCACACGACCCTCCGTGGAGGCCAGGAACCCGGGGGCCCCGGGCAAGCGCAGACTAGGACGGCGAGCCTACGTTGCCGTTCCACGGGGCCACCAAGTCGGCATCGGCGCCGTCGTCGCTTCCCCGTGGTCGATGTGTCCGGCCGGGAACCGCGGTGCTAGACCATCCGCACCCGATCCGGTCGGTTCCACGGCCACCGGACGCGGTCCAAGCGGTCTCGTACCGCGTAGGATGTGAGAACTTTCACGAACCCGACGAGGTTCACACCCACGAAGGGAGGCCGGACAGCGTGGTCGCACTCGTGACATCCATCGTGTTCCTGGTCCTCGGTGTGCTCCTGATCGAGATCGTCGGCCGTCGGCGTCCGATTGGCACCCTGACCACGTGGGGCGAGGCCATGGTGGGCGCGTTCTGGGTGTTCACCCTTGCCTTCGTGGCCTACGGAGTCGTTCCCCACCAGTGGCTGACGATGGCTGACAACGAGTGGAACTGGCGGTCCGACCGGTTCGTCTCCGGCCCCGGCGCCATCGTCGAGAGGTTGCCGTTCGAGGTCACCTACCGGGCGCTACGCGACATCGTGGTCGTCGGCATCTACGTGGCCATGGTCGCCGGCATGTTGCTGCTCTGGGCCCGCTGGCAGAAGCGGGGTATGGAGAAGCCCAAGGCGCTGGCCGAGACGTCGGCCTTCGGCCGTCCGCTGGTGAAGAAGGCCTGATCGATGGCTCGCAACGACGCCAACCCACCCATGCCGTCCTTTCCGGGCGAGTATCTGCTGGCCGAGGTCGATCCCGAGGTGCTGTCCAAGGCGGTCAAGCCCAAGCAGTTCCTTCACATCGACCAGGCCGAGTGCATCATGTGCGAGGGCTGCGTCGACATCTGCCCCTGGAAGTGCATCCACATGCTCTCCACCGAAGCAGTGGCCGAGGCAGTCAATACGGCGACGCCGGGCCTCGATCCCGACGACCACGTGATCTTCGTGGTCGACGAGGACGTGTGTACTCGGTGTGGGCTCTGCGTCGACCGGTGCCCCACCGGCGTCATCATCATGGGCCGAGCTGGCGTTGCCGCTCGCGACGGTGATCAGCACCAGCGCGACAGCAGCCACGGCTACGCCTACGGCATGCGGTTCTAGGGTCGAACAGGCCTCCGAGGAGCGAGACAAGAGCTATGGCGAAGACCTTCGAGCGCAAAGGCCCGGGCGAAGCCGTCCGTGAACGGCTGACGCACTTGGTCGACTCTGTGCAGGGGTCCCAGGCCTGGAACTCGATCTTCCGGCCCGGTTCGATCTTCCGCAAGGGCTACACCGACAGTCCCAGGAATCGTTCGTACGTGATCATGAACTCGGTGCTCTACCACCTGCACCCGGTCAAGGTGAAGCGTCACGCGGTGAAGGTCAGCTACACGCTGTGCCTGGGCGGCCTCTCGTTCTTCTTGTTCATCCTGCTGACGGTGACCGGCATCTTCTTGATGTTCTTCTACCGGCCGACCGCCGCGTCGGCCTGGACCGACATCGCCAGCCTGCAGACCGCGGTCACGTTCGGGTTGTTGGTGCGCAACATGCACCGGTGGGCCGCGCACCTCATGGTGCTCACCGTGTTCCTGCACATGGCCCGCGTCTTCTACCACGGCGCCTACAAGGCGCCTCGGGAG
The DNA here is from genome assembly GCA_031399525.1 of Actinomycetes bacterium. Classification (GTDB taxonomy): domain Bacteria; phylum Actinomycetota; class Acidimicrobiia; order Acidimicrobiales; family CADCSY01; genus JANNNX01. The sequence goes on from JANNOZ010000016.1 coordinate 388,529, forward strand.
TTCAACTGGGTGATCGGCGTGATCCTGCTCACGCTGACCCTGCTGCTCTCCTTCACCGGCTACCTGTTGCCCTGGGACCAGCTGTCGCTCTGGGCGGTCACCGTGGGCACCAACATGATGGGCTACACCCCCGTGTTCGGTGACCAGGTTCGCTTCGTGTTGCTGGGAGGCAAAGAGATCGGTTCTGAGACCCTGCTCCGCTGGTACGTCCTGCACGTCCTGATGCTCCCGTTCGTGATCGTCATCTTCATGGCGATCCACTTCTGGCGGGTGCGCAAGGACGGCGGCATCTCCGGACCGCTCTAGGCCAGGAGGGAACTGATGACCGAGATCCCCGAACACCTGCGTAAGCGAGCCGAGGAGGCCAAGGCCCGAGCCGCGGCCAAAGCCGCTGGCGGCGACCCTGGCGCGGGAGCTGAGCCGGTGGCGCCGGCCGCGGCGCCTGAGGGCGGCGCAGCCGTGGCGACTCGAGAGCGGGCCAGCGTGGCGACGGCGACGCCGACCGCTGCCCCACCGCTGCCGACCGGACCCGCCGGTCACACCCAGCGCCTGCTGACCGTCGTCAAGTCCGGGTCCATCCAAGACGTTCGGGCCACCCCGACCGACAAGGTCCACACCTGGCCCCACCTGTTGGTCGTCGAGTTCGTATCCGCACTCGCGGTGACCGCGTTCTTGTTGGTCTTCTCGACGTTCGTGAACGCGCCGCTGCTGGCGTTGGCCAATGTGAACCTCACGCCCAACCCCTCGAAGGCGCCGTGGTACTTCCTCGGCCTCCAAGAGCTGCTCACCATGTTCAACCCGATGGTCGCGGGTGTGACCATTCCCGGCGTGGCCCTGGTCGCGCTCATGATGGCGCCCTACATCGACAAGAACCCGTCGAACCGTCCCGAGGACCGCAAGTTCGCGATCTCGGCCATGACGGTTTTCCTGATGTTCTGGGCCGTGTTGACCATCATCGGGTCGTTCTTCCGCGGGCCGGGCTTCAACTTCGTCTTCCCGTGGAACAGCGGGATCTTCTTCGACTTCTAGGAGCATCGTGTTCGTCGCGTTGGGCATAGCGCTGCTCGTCGTGTTGCTGGTCCTGGTGATCTTCACCACGGCCCGGCGGCGCGACAGCACTTCGGCTGAGAAGGCAGGTCGAGGGTCGTCGTCGACGGCCGTTACCGGCGCGACCGGGCGCGAGTACGAGCGGATGGCCGATCTGGCCCGGCGCACGCCGGGGACCGAGGTGGCCACTACGGGATCGACGGCTCCAGTGGCATGGGTCCCGCCCGATCCCGAACAACTCGGCGTGACCCGGCGGCAGTTCTTCAACCGCAGCATCGTGGCCATGATGGGCCTGAGCATCACTGGCTTCGGTGCGGCGGCAATCGCCTTCCTCTGGCCCCAGGTGGCGGGTGGCTTCGGGAGCGATGTCGTGGCCGGCAAGCGCGACGACATCCTGGCCGAGATCGACTCGACCAATGCGCCCTTCTACGTCCCCGAAGGCCGCTTCTACATCAACCCGTACCCGGTCGAGGACATCAGCAAGGCATCGAAGGTGTACTCGGGCGGCGTTCTGACTGGCATGGAAGAAGGCCTCGTTGCCCTCTACCAGAAGTGCGTCCACCTGGGTTGCCGGGTTCCGTGGTGCTCGACCTCGCAGTGGTTCGAGTGTCCCTGCCATGGCTCGCAGTACAACCGGGTCGGCGAGAAGAAGGCTGGCCCGGCACCGCGTGGACTCGACCGTTTCCCCGTGACCGTCACCAACGGCACCGTCACGGTCGCTACCGGCACCGTCGTCCAGGGCCCGCCCATCGGGACCAACACCACCGGCCAGGAGGCCGAGGGTCCGCACTGTGTGAGCGATGGGGAGTAGCGCCGTGATCATCGCCTCGACCCAGCAGACGATCGCCATCGTCGTCGCCGTTGCCGTCGTTCTCGGTTGGATCGTCTACCTGGCCATCAACATCCGTTCGGCCCGGCCCGAGATCGGCGCCGAACTCGAGTTGGCCCCTAACCGTAAGCCGTATCTGGACGACGAGGCCCTCGAGGGTCCCAAGCTCGACCGGGCGCTGCGCTGGGGCTTGTTGTGCCTCGTCGTCGTGGGCGTCGGTCTCCCGCTCTACTGGCTGGGCGAGCCCAACCGGCAGGCCAATGCCGAGCAAGGCTTCGAGGAGCGAGCGATCTCCCGAGGCGAGCACCTCTTCGCCACCACTGCCGACGGCGGGTTCAATTGCGCCGGCTGCCACGGGGGCGGCAAGGGTGGCTTGGTCGACTACACGATCACCAACCCCGAGACCGGCCGTCTCGAGCAGGTCAAGTGGCAGGCCCCGGCGCTCGACTCCGCCACCCTGCGCTACACCGACGACCAGTTGCGCTTCATCCTCACCTACGGCCGCAAGAACACCCCGATGCCGGCATGGGGTATCGAGGGCGGCGGTCCCATGAACGACCAGCAGATCGACGACGTCATCGCCTACATGCACTCGATCACCATCGATGCCGACACTGCCAACCAGCAGATCACCGACGAAGCGCTGGCCAAGGTCTCCGATGCCGGCGGCGATCCTTCGGACGAGTACCAGGTCGCGGCATCACTCTTCGACATCAACTGCGCTCGGTGTCACACCCAGGGCTGGTCGTATGACCAGGCCCAGACCAGCGGCGGCGGAGCCATGGCACCTTCCCTGCTGAACGTCACCGAGCAGTTCCCCGACGTACTCGGCCAGATCGAGTGGGTCACCAACGCCGCGGGGGGCAAGGTCGGCGAGAAGTACGGGCGTTCGGGGCAGAGCGACGGTCGGATGCCGTATTTCGCCACCGTGCTGACTGGCACCCAGATCGATCAGATCGTGTGTTACGAACGATCGCTCGGCACGGAGGTGTCGACGCGACGAGCGTCCTACGACGAGTGCCAGGCCCAGTTGGCCGATGAACGCAGTACCGAAGAGGGAGCGAGCTGATGGCGTCGTTGCTCGCCCTCACCTTCACGTGGGACCCGACAATCCGGGGCTATCTGGTAGTCGGCGTCGCCGTGGCCGTCCTCTGTGGCTCGATCTATCTCTTGTTGGCCACCAACCTCGGCAATCGCCTCGGCTTCCTCGTGGCCTTGTCCGGTCTGTTCGGTTGGATGGTCCTGATGGGGTCGGTCTGGTGGGTCTACGGGATCGGTTACGTCGGCCCCGACGCGTCTTGGGAAGTCAAAGAAGTCGTCGAGAGTCAGTCGGCGACCGACACATCCGCCGCGGTCAACGCCGACGCCCGGGATCTGACCGAAGGTTGGGAGTCGGTGGCCGAGGACAACCCGAGCCGGGGTGAGCTCCAGGCGGCTGCCGACGAGGCGTTGACCGGTGAGGAGAAGATCACCGAGGTGTTCACCGCTTCTTCGGACTACAAGGCGGTCGCCGTGTACGAGCGGGGCGGCAAGGATCCCGATGCACTGGTGTCGAGGCTGCCACTACGGCACCCGCCGCACTACGCCGTGGTGCAGGTGCAGCCGGTGGTCCCGGTGAGCGTTCTCGCGTCACCCGACGACCCCTGTCCCGCCGGCAACGAGTGCTACGTGCTGGGTGAGACGCCGCCCAAGGCCCAGGCCGACACGAGTGCGCCGGTCTTCACAGTCGTGCTCGAGCGAGACCTTGGCGCCAAGCGCCTGCCGGCTGCGTTGCTGACCGTGGCCAGCCTCTTGGTCTTCGGACTGTGCGTCTACCTCCTCCACGAGCGTGACAAGCAGGCCATGGCCAACCGTGAGATCGACCAGCTGGTGGGGGCCGGTGGGGAGGCCGATACCTGATCGTGGCTGACTACTTGCCGCTGGTCGTCATGCTGGTACTGGCGGTCGTGTTCGTCGTCGGGAGCCTGCTGACCACCTCGTTGCTCGCCCCTCGCCGACCGACCGTCGCCAAGGCCGCCCCCTACGAATCCGGGATCGTTCCGACCCGAGAGCGTCCAGCTCGGTTTCCCGTGCGGTTCTTTCTCGTCGCCATGATCTTCATCATCTTCGACATCGAGATCGTGTTCCTCTACCCGTGGGCGGTCGTGGCCTCCCGTCTGGGTTGGGCCGGTTTCGCCGAGATGGCGCTGTTTGTCTCGTGTGTCTTCGTGGCGTTCATCTATCTCTTGTCGCGGGGAGCACTCGATTGGGGTCCCGTGGCCAGGGTGCGGCGAGCACCGCAGGGCGCCACCGATCCGGCCCGGACCACCACCTCGACGGTCCGCCTGGTTGGCCTCGACGGCCGGGACGACCGGGAGATGTCGCCATGAGCGATCCCACCCAGGTCACATCGACGCCCGGGTTGCGCCACGGTCTCGAGTCGCTCGACCACAACTTCCTCACCGCCCCCCTGGAGACGGTGGTGCAGTGGGCTCGTGAGCACAGCGTGTGGCCGGCCACCTTCGGCGTGGCCTGCTGCGCCATCGAGATGATGGCCAGCGGCACCAGCGACTATGACCTGGCCCGCTTCGGGATGGAGGTCTTCAGGGGCTCTCCCCGCCAGGCCGACCTCATGATCGTGGCCGGGAGGGTGAGCCAGAAGATGGCGCCGGTGCTGCGTCACGTCTATGACCAGATGGCCGAACCCAAGTGGGTCATCTCGATGGGGGTGTGCGCCAGCTCGGGGGGCATGTTCAACAACTACGCCATCGTGCAGGGGGTCGACCAGATCGTGCCGGTCGACGTCTACGCACCGGGCTGCCCGCCCAACCCGAACACGTTGATCCACTCCATCGTCACCCTGCACGACCTGATCCGGACCGGCGACATCGCTCAGCGGCGGAACCAGGCCGGCCCGGGAGCGGGCGCGGGGGTCGAGCTGGTTCCGGACACGGGGTTGACCGGTGTTCGGGCCGTCACCATCGGTACTCGGAGCTGATCCGTGGCCGCCACCACCCCAGCCGACGACGTCCGCCACGTGTCTCGCCCCGACTACCTGTCGACGATGACCGCGCTGCACGCCGACGGCTTCGAGGTCTGTGTCGACGTCACCGCGGTCGACTACCTCCACCACCTCGACCGGCCGTTGCCCGAAACCGTCGAACCCGAACGCTTCGAGTTGGTGGTCAACCTGCTGTCGGTCTCGCAGCGCCATCGCCTACGCATCCGGGTCCAGGTGCCCGACGCCGATCCTGTCGTCGAGTCGCTGTTCGGGCTCTGGCCCGGAACAGAGGCATCCGAGCGCGAAGTGTTCGATCTGTTCGGCATCACGTTCAGCGGTCACCCCGATCTGACTCGCATCGTCATGCCCGAGGACTGGGAAGGGCACCCGCTGCGCAAGGACTACGCCGTCGGCCGCATCCCCGTGCAGTTCAAGGCCACACCGGGGCCCCGATGAGCACGGTGGATCACGACGCGGCCGAGGCCAGCTTGGCCGCCGAGACGTCCGAGGGCGCCCAGGAGCTCGATCTGCGACACCGGGTCGAGGTCACCGAGCTGTTGCGGGAGTCGGGTGCCGTCCTGCGCCTTTCGGAGGCCGAGGTGGCTCAGTTGATCGATGCCGCCGACACCGATGACGAGCGGATGATCATCAACATGGGCCCGCAGCATCCGAGCACCCACGGCGTGCTTCGGCTCATGCTCGAGCTCGAGGGCGAGACCGTCGTGCGCACCAAGCCGGTCATCGGCTACCTCCACACCGGTATGGAGAAGACGGGCGAGACGCTGACCTACCTGCAGGGCGGCACCAATGTGACCCGGATGGACTACGCCAGCCCGTTCTTCAACGAGCTGGTGTACTCCCTGGCCACCGAGACGCTCCTCGGCATCGAGGTGCCGCCGCGGGCCACGTGGATCCGGATGCTCCTCTGCGAGATGAACCGGATCTCGTCGCACCTGCTCTTCCTGGCGACCAACGGCATGGACCTGGGCGCCGTCTCGATGATGCTCTACGGCTGGCGCGAGCGTGAGGGGTTCCTGGGCTTCTTCGAACGCCTCACCGGTCTCCGGATGAACCACAACTTCATCCGGCCCGGCGGTGTCGCCGCCGACCTCCACCCGGGCTGGCGCGACGAGGTGGTCGAGTTGCTCGACGCCCTGCCGGCCCGCCTCGACGAGTACGACGTGCTCATGACCGGCCAACCCATCTGGCGCGACCGCACCCAGGGCGTCGGCATCTTGACCACGGCCGAGGCGCTGGCCCTCGGCGCGACCGGACCGTTGCTGCGTTCCACCGGCTTCGCCTGGGACCTGCGCCGAGAAATGCCGTACCTGGCTTACGACGCGGTCGAGTTCGACGTGGTCGTCGGCACCTATGGAGACGTCTTCGATCGGTATGCCATCCGACTCAACGAGATCCGTGAGTCGATGCGCATCGTTCGCCAGGTGCTCGACGGCCTGCCATCGGGCGATTTCCGAATCCAGGATGCCAAGGTGACGCCGCCACCCCGGGCCCGCATCGACGAGTCGATGGAAGCCGTCATCCATCACTTCAAGCTGTTCACCGAGGGCTTCAAGGTGCCGGCCGGCGAGACCTATGTGGCCATCGAGTCTCCAAGGGGCGAGCTCGGGTGCTACCTCGTCGCTGACGGGTCGGCCACCCCATATCGGATGCACGTGCGGGGCCCGAGCTTCGTGAACCTCCAGACGCTGCCCCACCTCATGGCCGGCGGGCTGATCGCTGACGCGGTGGCCATCATCTCCTCGGTCGACCCGATCATGGGGGAGGTCGATCGCTGATGGCCCGTCTGTCTGCCGAAAACGTCGAGTTGGCCCGCGAGATCATCGGTCGCTACCCGAGGTCTCGATCCGCGTTGATCCCTCTGCTCCACCTCGCCCAAGAACAGGACGGGTGGGTGAGTGAGGAGGCCATGGTCCACATCGCCGAGCTGCTCGACCTGACACCAGCCGAGGTGTTGGGCACGGCCAGCTTCTACGAGATGTTCAAGCGGGAGCCGGTCGGGCGCTACCTCCTCAACGTCTGCACCAACATCTCGTGCCTCCTCCTGGGCGGCGAAGAGTTGCTCGAGCACTGTTCGGCCCGTCTCGGCGTCCCCGTGGGCGGTACCACCCCCGACGGTTTGTTCAGCCTCGAAGAGGTCGAGTGCGTCGCCGCGTGCACCGAGGCGCCAGCGGTCCAGGTCAACTATCGCTACTTCCCCGAGGTCACCCCCGAGAGCGCCGACCAACTGCTCGACGATCTGGCGGCCGGTCGCCTCGACGAAGTCGTCCCCCCCCACGGGACCCTCAGTCGGGTGCGCCCGCCCACCCCCACTCGGTGGGCCGGTCGGGGCCGCGAAGGTCTGGCGATTCCGCCCGGAGGTGTCCGACCATGACCGTGTCCGACGTCGCCCCCATCGTCTCGGCCCGCCGCGACGATCCCGCCGCCCTGACCATCGACGGCTACCTCGCATCGGGTGGCTACGAAGGTTTGCGGGCTGCGTTGGCTCGTACCCCCGCCGAGGTCCTCGACGAGGTCAAGGCGGCACAGTTGTTGGGGCGGGGCGGGGCCGGGTTCCCGGCTGGTCAGAAGTGGGGATTCCTCCCGCCCGGCAAGACGCCCTACTACCTGGTGGTCAACGGCGACGAGAGCGAGCCGGGCACCTGCAAGGACCGGGTGCTCCTCGAGCGCGATCCGCACCAACTGGTCGAGGGCGTGCTCATCTGCGCCTACGCCATCGGCGCGGCCCAGGCGTTCATCTACATCCGGGGCGAGATGCCCCTGGCCCACGAGCGGGTCCTGACCGCGGTGGCCGAGGCCTACGAGCGTGGCCTGGCCGGGCGCAACATCGACGGGACCGACTTCTCCGTCGACGTGGTCGTGCACTGGGGTGCCGGCGCCTACATCGTCGGAGAAGAAACCGCTCTCATCGAGAGCCTCGAGGGTCGCCGGGGCATGCCGCGGCTCAAGCCGCCCTACTTCCCGGCCGCCATCGGTTTGTACCAACAGCCGACGGTGGTCAACAACGTCGAGACACTTTCCAACCTGCCGTGGATCCTGCGCCACGGCGCTGCCGCGTTCACCGCGTTGGGCACCGAGAAGGCCCACGGCACCAGGCTCTTCGCCATCTCCGGCCATGTCCGGCGGCCCGGTGTGTACGAGGTCGAGTACGGCACCACCACCTTCCGCGATGTCATCTACGACGAGCGTTACGCGGGGGGCCTTGGCGACGGCCGAGAGCTCAAGGCGTTCATCCCCGGTGGTGCGTCGGCCCCGTGGCTCTTCCCCGAGCACCTCGATCTTCCCCTCGACCCGAGCGTGGTCGGACCCGCGGGCTCGATGCTCGGGTCGGGAGCGATCGTGGTGATGGACGACACCACCGATGTGGTCAAGGCGGCCCTGCGCTTGGTCCGCTTCTATGCCCACGAGAGCTGTGGCAAGTGCACGCCGTGTCGGGAGGGCACGACCTGGCTGGCCACGATCCTGTCCCGCATCGTGCGAGGCGGGGGCAAGGCCGACGATCTCGAGCTGATGCTCGACGTGGCCGACAACATCAGTCCGCCTCCGTTCCCCCGCGCCGGATGGGCCGATCGGGGCATCGAGCCCATCGCCTTCCCATACCGCCGGACGACCATCTGCGATCTCGGCCCCTCGGTGGTCTCGCCCCTGCGATCGGCCATCGAGCGGTTCCGGCCCGAGTTCGACGCGTACCTGGCCTTGGCCCTCGACCCGGCTCGCACCGGGGTCCCCGTGGAGGTCAATCGTGGCCGATGATGTGACGACCGAGTCTGCGGCGCCGGCAACGGTCGCGGTGACCATCGACGGGACGACCTTCGACGCCAAGCCCGGCGAGCTGGTCATCGCCGCGGCCGAGCGGGCGGGCGTCTACATCCCCCGCTTCTGCTGGCACCCTCGGATGTCCTCGGTGGGAATGTGCCGCATGTGCCTGGTCGAGGTCGACACTGGGCGGGGCCCGGCGCTCCAGCCGTCGTGCATGATCGAGGTGGCCGACGGCATGGTCGTGGAGACCGCGTCGGACAAGGCCCGTCAGGCCCAGGACGGAGTCCTCGAGTTCCTCCTCGTGAACCACCCCCTCGACTGCCCGGTGTGTGACAAGGGCGGCGAGTGTCCCCTGCAGGACCAGACGGTGGCTTTCGGGCCGGGTGAGAGCCGCATGGTCGAGGAGAAGCGTCATTTCGAGAAGCCGATCGCCATCAGCGAGCTGGTCGCGCTCGACCGCGAGCGGTGCATCCTGTGCGATCGCTGCACCCGCTTCGCCTCTGAGGTGGCCGGCGATCCGCTCATCACGTTCATCGGGCGGGGCAACACCACCCAGGTCAACACCTTCCCCGACGATCCGTTCTCGTCGTACTTCAGCGGCAACACGGTCCAGATCTGTCCGGTGGGTGCGCTCACGGCGACTCCGTACCGGTTCAAGGCCCGACCCTGGGACCTCGAACAGGTCGAGTCCACCTGCACCACGTGCTCGGTCGGCTGCCGTATCGCCGTGCAGTCCTCGAGCGACCGGGTGGTCCGCCACCTCGGGGTCGATGTCGATCCGGTCAACTGGGGTTGGTTGTGCGACAAGGGTCGATTCGGGTTCGAAGCGACCAACAGCGATGACCGGCTGACCTCGCCGCTCGTGGCCGGTCCCGCCGGTGCCGGGTTGGTCGAGACGTCGTGGTCGGTCGCTCTGGACCGTGCGGTCGAAGGACTGACCGCCGAAGGCGGATCGGTGGCGGTGATCGGCGGGGCCCGGCTGACCAACGAGGACGCCTACGCCTGGTCCAAGCTGGCCCGCGTCGCCCTGGGCACCGACTCGGTCGACGCCCAGCTCGGAGACGGTCTGCCGGCCCCGTTCGTCTTGGGGTTGCCACGAGCGACCATCGACGAGGCCTGCGAGGCCGACGTCTTGGTCCTGCTCGCGCCCGACCTGAAAGAGGAGCTTCCGGTGCTGCACCTGCGGCTCCGCGATGCCATCACGAACCACGGCCTCCAGGTGATCGAGCTGGCGACCACCGATACGTCGATGACCTCGCTGGCTGCGGTGTCATTGCGGTATCGCCCTGGTGATGCGGCCTCTGCTGTTCGCACCCTCCTCGATGCCAGCGCCGAGTCCGATCCGTCCTGGGCCCAGGCCCGCCAGCTGCTCTCGGGCGGTTCGGTGGTGTGTGTGCTCGGGCGTCCCTCGCTGGCCGAGGCGGCCGACTCGGTCGTGGCCGCCGCCGACCTGCTCCTGACCGAGCTGTCGGCCGTCACCTTTCTGCCGGCTCTGCGCCGGGGAAACGTGCTCGGAGCGCTCGAACTGGGCCTGGCCCCTGGGATGCTGCCGGGGCGGGTCACCCTCGACGACGGGCGGGATTGGTTCACCCGCGCGTGGGGCGAGCTGCCTGCAGTGCCGGGCCTGGACACCGCAGGCATCTTGGCGGCCGCGGCCGACGGTCGGATCCAGGGGCTGGTCCTACTCGGGTCCGATCCCCTGGCCGACTTCCCCGACCGGGAGTTGGCCCGACGGGCGATCGAGGGCGCTGGCTTCGTGGTGGCCGTCGACTGCTTCCTCAACGATTCCTCCCGACAGGCCGACGTGGTCCTGCCCGCCGCTACTTCCGGCGAGAAGGACGGCACGACGACGAACATCGAGGGCCGCATCAGTCGGGTCCAGCAGAAGGTCACCCCGCCGGGGACCGCCCGGGCCGACTGGATCATCGCCGTCGAGTTGGCCGACCGTCTCGGTATCGATCTCGGGTTCGATTCGCTCGGAGCCATCTGGGCCGAGATCGAGCGTCTGGCCCCGTCCTTCAGCGGGGTGACCCGGGCTCGGCTCTCCGGGCCCGAAGCGCTGGCCGGCATCCTCCCCGATCCGATCGGCCCACCGGCCGACCGGCCCGGTCCACTACGCCACCATCCGGTGCCCCACCAGGTGTCGGTCCCACCGGTCGATGCCTATGCCCTTCGTCTGGTGTCGGGTCGCCGGCTCTACGACGCCGGTGTGGGTGTGGCCCGCGCCCCGCATCTCGCCGGATTGGCCCCGGGCGCGCCCTTGCTGGTGAACCCCTATGACCTCGATCGGCTGGGCGTGGCCGACGGCGAGACCGTGCGGGTCACCAGCCGTACCGCCCGCCTCGATGCCGTGGCCGCCGCCGATGTCGGCGTGCCCCGGGGCGTCGCCGTGATGGCCTTCAACCAGCCGGGCCCGGGTGCGGCTGAGCTGATCGACATCGCCGACCCGGTGACCGACGTCCTGGTGGAGACCCGCTGATGGGCGATCCGCTGTTCGCCGACGGCATCGACGCGACCGTGGTGTTGATCGTGGTGGCCAAGGTGGTGGTCGCCTTCACCATCCTCCTGGTCGGTGTCATCCTCATGATCTGGTTCGAGCGCAAGGTCATCGCCGACATGCAGAACCGGATCGGTCCGAATCGGGCGGGCAAGTGGGGGCTGCTCCAGACCGTCGCCGACGGCATCAAGTTGATCTTCAAAGAAGACATCCGCCCGGACCGATCCGATCCCCTCGTGTACCGGCTGGCGCCCTATCTCGCCGCGGTGCCTCCGTTCCTCGTGTTCTGCGTGGTGCCGATCGGTGGGGTTTTCGGTGGCGGTCAGGACGGGACCGTCGAGCTTTTCGGCCGTACCACCTACCTCCAGGTGGCCGATCCGCCGGTCGGGGTGCTGTTCATCTTGGCCATGTCGTCCATCGCGGTCTACGGCGTGATGCTTGCCGGATGGTCCTCGGGTTCGAAGTACCCGTTGCTCGGTTCGGTGCGCGCCAGTGCCCAGATGGTGAGCTACGAGGCCGCTCTCGGCCTGTCGCTGGCCGCAGTCGTGTTGATCACCGGTGCGTTGTCGACTCATGCCGTGGTGGCCGATCAGTCGGGCCCCGCTAGCTGGTCGCTCACCCACGTGTCGAGTTGGCTGACCAGTTGGAACGTTCTGCGAACGGGGGTCGTGCCCTTCGTGATCTTCTGCATCGCGGCGACTGCCGAGCTCAACCGCCCGCCGTTCGACCTCGTCGAAGCCGAACAGGAGTTGGTCGGCGGGTTCAACACCGAGTACTCCTCCATGCGCTTCGGCATGTTCTATCTGGCCGAGTTCATGAGCACGATCGCCATGTCCGCGGTCATCGTCACCTTGTTCCTGGGGGGCCCGGCCGGGCCGATCCCGTTCGGGCCCGGCGTGCTCTGGTCGATCTTCTGGTTCACCGCCAAGGTCGTCGTGCTGCTGTTCACCTTCGTGTGGCTCCGAGCCACGTTGCCTCGGTTCCGCTACGACCAGCTCATGGACCTGGGTTGGAAGGCTCTCATCCCGTTGGCGCTCGGGTGGTTGCTGGTCCTCGCCGGACTACGCCTGGGCCGCAACGAGTGGAGCACGTTCGAGTTCGTGCTGGCCGCGGCCGGCGGGGCGACCGTCTTGTGCGCGGCGTGGTGGGCCATCGGTGCTGCCGGTCGAGTAGCCCGGGCCAACCGTGCCGATCAGGAGGTCGATGTCTGATGGGCTACTTCGGTGGGTTCCGCATCACTCTCGGTCAGATGTTCGCCAAGCGCGTCACCACGCCGTATCCCGACATCAAGGCGCCCAAGGCCGAGCGCACCCACGGGCGCCACGTCCTCAATCGCTACGAAGACGGTATGGAGAAGTGCATCGGCTGTGAGTTGTGCGCCGGGGTGTGCCCGGCCCGCTGCATCTACGTGCGGGGCGCGGACAACCCTCGGGACCAGCCGGTCTCGCCCGGCGAGCGCTATGGATTCGTCTACGAGATCAACTACCTCCGTTGTATCCATTGCGACCTGTGTGTCGAGGCCTGTCCAACGGAGGCCATCACCGAGTCGAAGCTCTTCGAGTTCTCCTTCACCAACCGGGCCGATGCCATTTACACCAAGGCCGAGCTGGTGGTCGACGACGACGGGCGCCCCCAGCAGATGCCCTGGGAGGACTGGCGCCCGGGTGACGACCGTTTCACTTCTGGGTGGATGCGGGCGACGGCACCGTCCGGATCGGCTGACCGCGAAGGCGAGGCGGCCTGGTCGGGCGAGCTGGGCTGCGGCGTACGGGCGCCCGAGCCGGCCCAACCCGAGCGGGACGGTCGGTGATGGAGCTCGCCGTCTTCTTGGTGGCTGCTGCCTTTGTCCTGGTCGGCGCGCTGGGCGTGGTGCTGAGCCGTAACCCGGTGCACAGCGCGCTGATGCTGGTGCTCACCCTCTTCGGCATCGCGGTGCTGTTCGTGCAGCTCGAGGCCGGCTTCCTGGCCGCGGTCCAAGTCATCGTGTACGCCGGCGCCATCGTGGTCCTCTTCCTCTTCGTCATCATGCTGCTCGGCGTCGATCGGATCGAAGGCTTGGCCCGTGATCCGCTGGTGGCGCAACGTCCGGCGGCCGTCGTGGTCATGGGCGCAGTCGTCGCCGGGATCCTCGTGGGCGTCGATGCGTTCTCTTCCAGCCAGGGAGCCCCGTCGATGACGGGCAGCCTCAGCGGGGCCGGCAGCAACGTCGAGAAGCTGGCCGAAGTGATCTTCACCCGACAGCTGTTCGCCTTTGAGGCCACCTCGGCCCTACTCGTCATCGCCGTGGTGGGTGCGGTGGTGCTCTCCCGCCGGGGCGATGCCGACTCGGTCGACGACGGCGCGGTCGGCGACGACGGCGACCAGGCCGTGCCGCCAGCTCCGAGAGGGGTCCGGTGACTGTCACCGACACCTGGTATCTGGTCCTGGCTGCGCTGCTGTTCGGCATCGGCGGCGTCGGCGTTCTGGTCCGGCGCAATCCGCTGGTGATGTTCATGTGCATCGAGCTCATGCTCAACGCGGCCAACCTCACGTTCGTCACCTTTGCCCGGGCGCTCGACGACGTCGGTGGTCAAGTGGTGGTCTTCTTCGTGCTGGTGGTGGCCGCAGCCGAGGTGGTCGTCGGCCTCGGCATCATCGTTTCCATCCTCCGCCGTCGGCCCGATGCCACCGCCGACGACCTGAACGTCCTGGCCGGGTGAGTAGCTCCCGATGTTGAGCGCCGTGTGGTTGATCCCTGCGCTGCCCCTGTGCGGCGTGCTCGTCCTCGCCCTGTTCGGGCGCCGACTGGGCGAACCGCTCGCCGGTTGGGTGGCGACCACGTTCGTGGCCGGCTCCTTCGTCGCCGGGGTGGTCACGTGGATCGGTCTGTTGGGTCACGACGAGGAGCATCGCCAGGTCGTCTTCCGTCTCTTCACGTGGATCAGCGTCGGGAGCTTCAGCGTCGACGTCGGGTTCCTGGTCGATCCGCTGTCGATCACCTGGGTGCTCTTCGTGACGTTCGTCGGTGCCCTGATCCACCTCTACTCGATCAGCTACATGCACGGCGACGATCGCTTCGGGACCTTCTTCTGCTATCTGAACCTGTTCGTCTTTTCGATGTTGGTCCTCGTGCTGGGCGACAACCTGGTGCTGACCTTCTTGGGGTGGGAGGGCGTGGGTGCCTGCTCGTACCTGCTCATCTCGTTCTGGTTCCAACGCGACGCCGCGGCCACGGCGGGCAAGAAGGCCTTCGTCACCAACCGCATCGGTGACTGGGGCTTCATGACGGCCATGTTCCTGCTGTTCTGGACCCTCGGCACGCTCACCTACGTCGGTGGGTCCGGAGGAGGCCTGCTCTCGGCGTCTGAGACACTGACCACGGGCACCGCCACCGCCGTCGCCCTCTTGCTGTTCGTCGCCGCGGCCGGCAAGTCGGCCCAGTTCCCCCTCTTCGTCTGGCTGCCCGATGCCATGGAGGGCCCGACGCCGGTCTCGGCGCTGATCCACGCCGCGACCATGGTCACCGCCGGCATCTACCTGTTGGCCCGTCTCAACCCGGTGCTCCACCTGGCTCCGTCGGCTGGCGACGTCATTGCCGTGGTCGGGGCGTTCACCGCACTCTTCGCGGCCACCGCCGCGGTGGCCCAACGCGACATCAAGAAGGTCCTGGCGTACTCGACCGTCTCCCAGCTCGGCTACATGTTCCTGGCCATCGGCACTGGGGCCTACGTGGCCGCCATCTTCCACACCATCACCCACGCGTTCTTCAAGGCGCTGCTCTTCCTCGGAGCGGGTTCGGCTATCCACGCCCTCGACGGCGAGCAGGACATGCGGCGGATGGGGGCACTGCGCGCCGTCCTGCCGATTACCGCTACCGCCTCGATCATCGGGTGGCTGGCAATCGCCGGCGTGCCGCCCTTCGAGGGCTTCTTCTCGAAGGACGAGATCCTCGCCGTGGTCTGGCAGGACAACCCGGGCCTGTGGTTCGTCGGCCTGCTCACCGCCCTCCTCACGGCCTATTACATGAGCCGGCAGGTCTTCCTGGTCTTCTTCGGTCATGCCCGATGGGACGATCCGGCCCACGGGAGCCGCCATCCGCACGAGTCGCCAGCGCTGATGACCATCCCGTTGATCGTGCTTGGTGGGCTGAGCATCGTGGGCGGCCTGATCAACCTCCCCGGCGTTGAGACGCTCGGGCACTTCCTCGAGCCGGTGTTCGGCGAACGCGAGCTCCACCTCACCGTGTCCGGAGCCAGCCAGGTGGCGTTGGCCGCAGTTGCCGTCGTGGTCGCGGTGGTGGGCATCCTGATCGCCCGGCGCCTGTACCTGCGGGACCCCGTCGCCCTCGAGACCGGCGAGCATCCGAGCGTCGAGCCCGAGCTGTTGCGCCGGGCGTGGGGAGTAGACGGGGCGTTCAGCGCGTTCTTCGGTGGGCCCGGACGCCGGTTGGCCTTGGCCGCGGCGGCATTCGACCGATCGGTCATCGACGGCGCGGTGCGGGGTACGGCCAGCGTCGTACAGCGCACCGGTCAGCGGAGCCGGGTCATCCAATCGGGGTTGGTGCGCCGGTACGCGTTGGGCATCGTCGTCGGGGCGGTCGTGCTCATGGTCGTCGTGGCGGTGGGGGCCTGATGCTCAGCGCGTTGGTCATCCTTCCGGTGCTGTTCGCGGTGGCCGTGGCCCTGGTGCCGGCCCGCCATGCCCCGGCCGCCCGCTGGCTCGGCGTGGCCGGCGCCACCCTCGTCGGAGTGCTCTCGGTGGTCGTGCTGGTGCGCTTCGACGTGGGCGACGGTGGCTTCCAGATGGTGGTCGACCGCTCCTGGATCAGCGAGCTCGGGGTCTCGTGGCACCTGGGCATCGACGGCATCTCGCTGTTCCTCGTCGTGCTCACCGGCCTGCTGTTTCCCTTGGTCATGGCTGGCGTCAAGCCCGAGGGCAGTGCCGGGCAGCATGACGCTCGGGCCTATACGGCGTGGATGCTCTTGCTCGAGGCCGGTTGCCTCGGAGCCTTCCTGGCCCTCGACCTGTTCGTCTTCTTCGTGATGTTCGAGGTCGTTCTGGTGCCCATGTACTTCCTCATCGGCGGCTGGGGCCACGGCGACAGTTCGAAGGCGGCCACCAAGTTCTTCCTCTTCACCATGACGGGCTCGGCCTTCCTGCTGGTGGGCATCGTGGCGGTGGCCTTCCTCAACCAGCAGGCCACCGGGACCTTGACCTTCGATCTGGTGACCCTGGCCGACTCGCAGTCGTTGGCCACCACGACCGGTCGCTGGTTGTTCTTGGCGTTCGCGGCCGCCTTCGCAGTCAAGACGCCGGTGTTCCCGCTGCACACGTGGTTGCCCGACGCCCATACCCAGGCGCCCACCGCGGCGTCGGTGATCCTGGCCGGGGTGATGCTCAAGCTGGGCACCTACGGGTTCCTCCGCTTCGGCATCTTCCTCTTCCCCGAGGCCGCCAACTATTTCGCCCCCTTGTTGGTCACGCTGGGAGTGATCGGCATCGTGTACGCCGCAGTGGTGGCGACGATGCAGCCCGACCTGAAGCGCCTGATCGCCTACTCGTCGGTCGCCCACCTGGGTTTCATCGTCCTCGGTCTGTTCGCGTTCACCGGCCAGAGCGTGACCGGTGGCGTGATCCAGATGGTCAACCACGGGGTTTCCACGGGTGTGCTCTTCCTGATCGTGGGGATGATCTACGAGCGGCGCCACACCCGCGAGATCGCCAAGCTCGGCGGCTTGCAGAAGTCGGCTCCGGTGATGGCGGTGTGCTTCACCATTGCCATGTTCAGCTCGATCGGGCTACCGGGGCTCAACGGCTTCGTCGGCGAGTTCCTCGTCCTCATCGGCAGTTTCTCGACCCGGCGGTGGTGGACGATCGTGGCCACGACGGGCGTGATCCTGGCCGCGCTCTACCTGTTGTGGGCCTACCAACGGGTGTTCCACGGCACACCCGAAGGCGACAACGCGACGATGCCCGACGTCACCCGGCGCGAGGGCCTCGTGCTCGTCCCACTTCTCGCCTGCATCGTGGTGATGGGCATCTATCCCCGGCCCGTGCTCGACCGGATCGAGCCGGCGGTCGACCGCTTGGTGGCCCGCATCGACGATCGATCGCCTTATGACGTGCCCGCCGACGGTGGCACCGCGGAGGAACAGCGGTGATCGACGCCATCGAGGTTCCGTCGATCGACTGGGTCGCGCTGTTACCGCTGACGTCGTTGCTGTTCGGGGCCCTCTTGTTGCTGGCCACGTCCGCGTTGGTGCCTGGGCGCCTGGTTGCCCGCCTGGCCGCGCCGTTCACACTCGTCGTATGTGCGGTCTCGCTCGGCGCATCGGTCTTTGTGTGGCGACGCCTGGGTGAGGGCACGGCCCCGTTCGCCGATGTCGCCGACGCGGTGGCGATCGACCGGTTCGGCGTGTTCGTGGCTGCCGTCATCGCCATGGCTATCGCCCTGTCGACGCTGCTGGCCCAGAGCGATCGCAGCCTCCAACGGTTGGGCAACATCGAGCTGTACGCCCTGTTCCTCCTGTCGGGATCCGGCGGCGTCATGTTGGCCATGGCCAACGACCTCGTCGTGTTGTTCCTCGGCCTCGAGATCCTCTCGATCGCCTTGTACGTCCTGGCTGGCTACGACGTTCGTCGGCGCGAGTCCCGGGAGGCGGGGCTCAAGTACTTCGTCCTCGGCGGGTTCGCATCGGCCTTCCTCCTCTACGGGATCGCCCTGCTCTACGGGGCGACCGGGTCGACGAACCTCGGTCAGATCGGTTCGTTCTTGGCCGCCAACCTGCCGTCTCACCAGGGCCTGCTGCTGGCCGGTCTGGCGCTGCTGATCGTCGGCCTGGCCTTCAAGGTGGCGGCCGTCCCGTTCCACTCGTGGGCGCCGGACGTCTACGACGGCTCACCGACTCCGGTCACCGCGTTCATGGCGTCGGCGGCCAAAGCTGCGGCGTTCGCCGGCATGCTCCGGGTGCTGTTCACCACGTTCCCGACCCTGGCCGACCAGTGGCGACCGGTCATCTGGGTGTTGGCCGTCGGCAGCCTCGTCGTCGGGGCGTTTCTCGCCATCGCCCAGGACGACGTCAAGCGGATGTTGGCCTACAGCTCGATCAGCCAAGCTGGCTTCATCCTCCTGGGCGTCGAGGCGGGCAGCAGCTTCGGCGTGTCCAGCGCGCTGTTCTATCTCTTGGCCTACACGTTCATGGTCGCCGGAAGCTTCGCGGTCGTGGCCATTGTGGCCGGCGGGGGTGGCCGGCCTCGCCCGGCCGACGAGGGCCGGGTGCCCCAGCACCGGTTGAGCGCGTTTCGGGGGCTGTCAGCTCGACGACCAACGCTGGCCTTCGGGTTCACGGTGCTGTTGCTGGCCCAGGCGGGGGTGCCGTTCACCTCTGGGTTCGTGGCCAAGTTCGGTGTGTTGGGGGCTGCCGTCGGAGCCGATAGCTACGCCTTGGCGATCGTCGCCATGCTCACCGCAGTGGTGTCGGCGTACATGTACCTGCGCATCGTGCTGACCATGTACCTGGTGGCGCCCGACCCGGGCGCGCCTCGCGTGTCCATCCCGGCCATGGCCGGCGCCGGCCTCGTGGTCGCGGTGGCCGTGACGATCGTGCTGGGCGTCGTGCCCGGGCCTGCGCTCTCGTTGGCCCGAGATGCCGTGCCCACGTTGCTCGGCGCCGGCTGAGGCTTGGTGGTCGGCCCAGCCATCTTGGGCCCGTGTGAAGGGGATCACTAGGCTGCCGCCGTCATGTCCGACTTCCTCCGCACCTATCTGACGGTCGCCGTCTTCGGCGCCTCAGCCGTGCTTTTGGTGGCGGTCTCGTTGGGTCTGGCCCGCCTCGTGCGCCCGAACCGTCCGTCGGCGGCCAAGGCCATGAACTACGAGAGCGGTGTCGACCCGGTCGGCACCGGCTACTCCCAGGACCAGATCCGCTACTACCTATTCGCGCTGCTCTTCGTCATGTTCGACGTCGAGGCCATCTTCATCTTCCCGTGGGCCGTCGGACTCGAGGCCTACGGGCTGTTCGGTTTGGTCGAGATGTTGGCCTTCATCACGATCCTCGCGCTGGGGCTGGTCTACGCCTGGCGCAAGGGCGTCCTTCGGTGGGCCTGACATGGGGTTGGTCGAGCAGGGCAAGATCCCGAAGCCGCTCACGCACCTGCTGAACCTGTCGCGGAAGTACTCGCTATGGGTGTACCAGTGGGGCCTGGCCTGTTGCGCCATCGAGATGGGCGCCGCGTTCGGTTCGCCTCGCTACGACGTGATGCGTCTCGGGGTCATCCCCTTGCCGGCCAGCCCCCGTCAGGCCGACCTGGTGGTCATCTCGGGGACGGTGACCGACAAGATGGCGCCGGCCATCCGTCGCCTCTACGAGCAGATGCCCGATCCGAAGTACGTCATCTCGATGGGGAGCTGCGCCAACTGTGGCGGGCCCTACTGGGACTCGTACTCGGTGACCAAGGGTGTCGATCAGCTCATCCCCGTGGACGTCTATGTGCCCGGCTGTCCACCCCGGCCCGAGGCGCTCCTCGAGGGCATCGTGATGCTCCAGGCCCAGATCGGCAGCGAGGACATGGCGCAACGTTGGAAGGGGGAACCCCTTGTCGTCAGCTGATCCGACCGGGCCTGACGCCGACACCGAGGCCGCCCTTCCCGAGCCCGACGTCGACCGCGACGCGTTGGTGCTGGCCCTGCGCGACGAGTTGGGTGCCGCGGTACTTGAGTCGGTCGTCCGTCCGGGCGTCGATGCCTGGGTGAGGGTCGATCCGGCGGCGTGGGTCCAGGCTGGCGAAGCCTGTCGCGACCGCCTCGGGCTGCGCTACTTCTGCTTCTTGTCGGCCATCGACTGGATGCCATCGCCATTCGGCCGCTCCGAGGGTGACGGTGTCGCCGTCTCGGCGGGTGGGCCGAGCTCCGCAGGTGAACCGGCCGCTGACCAGCGGGTGGCAGGCGGCGGGACCCGGTTCCAGCTCCTGGCTCGCCTGGTGTCGCCCACCACCCACCTGGGGCTGACGCTCAAGGCCGATCTGCCCGACGAGGATCTGCGGGTCGATTCGTGGACCGAGGTCTTCGCCGGTGCCGACTGGCACGAGCGCGAGACGTGGGAGATGTTCGGGATCGACTTCACCGGTCACCCTCACCTGGTCCACATCTACCTGCCGGGCGAGTTCGAGGGCTATCCGCTGCGCAAGGACTTCCCACTGGTGGCCCGCATGGTGAAGCCCTGGCCCGGCATCGTCGACGTCGAGGCCATGCCCGGTGAAGCGTCCGGCGACGAGACCGTCGACGCCGCGGAGCCGACGTGAGTACCACCGAGCGCGAGCAGCGGGCGTACATCGCGGGCGTCGCCGCCGATGCCCGGATCAACGTCGAGCTCGAGACCGAGGGCATGACGCTCAACATCGGGCCCCAGCACCCGGCCACCCACGGGACGCTGCGGATCGTCGTGCGCCTCGACGGCGAACAGGTGCTCGAAGCCGAACCGGTGATGGGTTACATGCACCGGGGCTACGAGAAGCTGACCGAGGTCCGGAGCTTTCCTCAGGTCACGACGCTCATCAACCGCATCGACTGGCTGGGCAGCTTCGCCAACGAGGTGCCGTTCATTCTGGCTGCCGAGCAGTTGATGGAGATCGAGGCGCCGCCGCGGGCCCAGTGGATCCGCACCATCCTCTTCGAGCTTTCACGGCTGGCCAACATCTCGTTGTTCCTGGGCGACCTCGGCGTGCAGCTCGGGGCCATCACTCCGGTGTTCTTCGCCTTCCGTGACCGTGAACACGTCCTGAACCTCATCGAGTCGGTTACCGGCGGCCGCTTCCATCCCAACTTCGATCGGATCGGTGGCCTCAAGGACGACCTCCCCCGAGGGTTCATCGACGAGACCCGGGCCGTGATGGTCAAGATGCGCCAGTTCTGTGACGAGATCGAGACGCTCCTCTTCGGGAACGAGATCTTCGAGGCCCGCACCCGGGGCATCGGCGTCATCCCGCCCGAGGTGGCGCTGAGCTTCGGGCTCTCGGGCGCCAACCTGCGAGCTTCGGGCGTCGATTGGGATCTGCGCCGCGACTCGCCTTCGCCGTTGGTGTGGAACGAGCTCGACTGGAAGGTGTGGACCCATCCCGACGGCGACTGCTTCGCCCGGTGCTGGGTTCGCCTCCAGGAGACCCGCGAGGCGACCTACATGGTCGAACAGCTACTCGACGGGCTCCCGTCGGGACCGATCATGGCCAAGGTGCCCCGTATCGTGAAGGTGCCGGCCGGCGAAGCGTGGGTGTCGACCGAGAATCCTCTCGGCGAGATGGGCTACTACGTCATCAGCACCGGCGACACCGGCCCGTTCCGGGTCAAGATCCGTTCGGCCAGCTTCAACAACATCTCGGTGCTGCCGTGGGTGCTCAAGGGCGTCTACGTCGCCGACGTGATCACGATCATCTCCTCGCTGTACTTCATCCTGGGGGACGTCGACCGGTGATCCTGGCCCTCGACGTGCCCTATTGGGCCCAGACGTTGATCAAGGTGGCGGTGGTCCTCGGGCTGGTCTCGGGCTCCGCCTTCCTCTTCGGCTACGTGTTCCTGTTCAAGGTGATGGCCCACATGCAGAGCCGGCTCGGACCCATGGAGGCCGGTCCTCACGGGGTCCTGCAGCTGATGGCCGACGGCGTGAAGTTCATCCAGAAAGAGGACCTCATCCCCGAGCGAGCGGATCGGTTCGTGTTCGCCGCCGCGCCGGTCGTGGTGATGATCTCGACCGTGCTGCTCTATCTGGTGATTCCGGCCGGCCCGACGCTGGTCGGCGAGAATCTCGACGTCGGGGTGTTCTTCGCTCTGGCCGTTTCCTCGGTGTCGGTCATCGGCATCTTGATGGCCGGCTGGTCATCGGCCAACAAGTACTCGCTCATCGGTGGTCTACGCGCTGCCGGACAGCTGATTGCCTACGAGTTGCCGCTGCTGTTGGCCGTCGTCGGCGTGGTCATCCAGGCCGGCACGTTGAGTCTGTCCGGCATCGTGGCGGCCCAAGCCCACGGAGAGATCTTCGGCATCGACGTCTTCGGGCAGCCGTTCGTCCTCACCCAGTTCGTCGGCTTCGCGTTGTTCTTGATCGCGGCCCAAGCCGAGCTGACCCAGACGCCTTTCGACATGCCCATCGCCGAGTCCGAGCTGGTCGCCGGGTACATGACCGAGTACTCGGGCTTCCGCTTCCTGCTGTTCTACATCGGCGAGCTGGCGACGGCGTTCGCCTTCGCCGCGATCGGCGCCACCCTCTTCCTCGGTGGTTGGTGGTTCCCAGGCCTGTCGACCTCTGGTGGGTTCTGGTCGAACCTCATCGGGCCCGGGGTGCTTTTCGCCAAGATCATGGTGGTGGCGTTCTTCATCTTCTGGGTGCGGTTCAGCTACCCCCGGCTGCGGGAGGACCAGCTCCAGACCTTCGCCTGGAAGGTGCTGATCCCCCTGTCGCTGGCCAACATCGTCGTGACGGCGGTCCTGAAGGTGGCGTTCTGATGCCTCAGCTCCCCGGTCTGGTCAAAGGTCTCGGCGTGACCTTCCGCACCATGTTGCGGCCCGCGGTCACCGTGCAGTACCCCCACGAGAAGGAGGCTCCCCCCACTCGGGCGCGGGGCGTGATCGCGCTCAAGGAGGAGAACTGCACCGTCTGCATGCTGTGTGCCCGCAGCTGCCCGGACTGGTGCATCTACATCGAAGGCCACAAGACCAAGGCTCCGCCCCGGCGCGAGGGCGGCAAGCCCCGCACGGTGTCGTTGCTCGATCGCTTCGACATCGACTTCTCGCTCTGCATGTACTGCGGGATCTGTGTAGAGGTCTGCCCTTTCGACGCGTTGTTCTGGAGCCCGGAGTACGAGTATTCGGAGCCCCACATCGCCGAGCTGTTGCACGACAAGGCTCGCCTGGGCGAATGGATGGAGTCGGTCCCCGAGCCGCCGCCCCTCGAGGTGGGCGCCGAGAGCAAGGGCCGGGGGAAGAGCTAGGTGGTGCTGCAGAACGCCTTCTTCGGCATGCTCGCGGCCCTGGCCGTGGTGAGCGCGCTCCGGGTGGTCACCACTCGCAACGTCGTGCACGCCGCCCTCTACCTGGTCATGGTGCTGGCGTCGGTCGCCGCCCTCTTCGTGCTGCTCGCCGCCGAGTTCGTCGCTGCCGTCCAGATCCTCGTGTACGTCGGCGCCATCGTGGTGCTCTTCCTCTTCGGGGTCATGTTGACTCGAGCCCAGATCGGGGCCGACCTCGATCTCGACAACGGCCAGCGCGGGTTGGCGGCTCTCGTGGCTCTGGTCCTGGGGGGCACCCTCACTTGGGCCCTGATCGATGCCTTCGGCGACGACAAGCTCCCCGAGCTCTCCGACGCCGACGTGGCCGCACGAGGTGTTCGGCCGGTGGGGGATGCCATCTTCTCGACCTACCTGGTGCCGTTCGAAGTCGTGTCCATTCTCCTGTTGGCGGCCCTGATCGGGGCCATCGTCTTGGCCCGTCGGGACTGAGGGGCAGCCATGTTGGTCAACCAGTTCCTCCTGCTCGGCGCCGCGCTGTTCTGCATCGGCGTTTACGGCGTGCTCGCCCGTCGCAACGGGGTGCTCGTGTTGATGTCGATCGAGCTGATTCTCAATTCGGTCAACATCAACCTGATCGCCCTAGCTGGTCTGCACGGCAACACCGCGGCGGTGACCGGCCAGGTCTTCGCTTTGTTCGTGATCACGGTGGCTGCCGCCGAGGTCGGCGTTGGTTTGGCCATCGTGCTGCTCATCTACCGCAACCGGCGCTCGGTCTCGCTGGACGACATCGATCTGATGAAGGGCTGAGGATGCTCGACCACATCTGGGTCATCCCCCTCGTCACGTTCGTCTCGTTCTGGCTGATCATCGCCGTGGGCAAGCGCCTGCCTCGCGGTGGCTCCGAGATCGGGGTGGCCGCCCTCGGGCTGGCGCTGGTGCTCTCGACGGTCGCCGCGGTCCAATGGGTCGACCAGGAGAAGGTCCCCTCCCACGAGCCGGCGGCCACCGCCGATGCCGGACATGGAGCCGAGGCCGAAGCAGGACATGGAGCCGAGGCCGAGTCCGAAGCCGGCCACGGAGCCGAGGCCGAAGCCGGAGCTGAAGCCGGGCATGGAGCGGAGGCCGAGGCCCATCCGGCGATCAGGGAGTCGGTCGAACACAACTACCAGTGGTGGAGTTCGAGCTCGTTCACGGTCATGGTGGGCACCCACGTCGACGGCGTCACCGTCGCCCTCCTCTTCGTGGTCAGCTTGATCTCGTTCCTGGTCCACATCTTCTCGACCAACTACATGGAGGGCGACAAGCGCTTCACCCACTACTTCGCCTTCCTGTCGCTGTTCACCACCGGCATGTACGTGCTGGTCGTGTCGAGCACCACCCTGCAGATGCTCTTCGGGTGGGAGCTCATGGGCCTGTGTTCGTTCGCATTGATCGGCCACTGGTGGGAGGAGAAGGCCAACACCGACGCCGCCCTCAAGGCCTTCCTCACCACCCGCACCGGCGACGTCGGCCTGCTCGTGGGCATCACGATCCTGTTCTGGATCGCCGGGACGTTCAACATCGCGGAGATCAACGAGAAGGCGTTGGCCGGCGACCTCCCTCAGACAGCCCTGCTGGTGGCCGCCATCGCCCTGTTCGCCGCCGTGATCGGCAAGTCGGCGCAGTTTCCGCTCCACACCTGGTTGCCCGACGCCATGGCTGGACCGACCCCGGTGTCAGCCCTCATCCACGCCGCGACCATGGTCGTGGCCGGTGTGTACCTGGTCATTCGCCTCTACGGGGTGTTCTGGGAGGCCTTCGACATCGGGGCCGGTGGGGTCAACCTCATCGCCGCCACCGGCGGATTCACCATCCTGATGGCCGCAGCGTTGGCCTTCGTGCAGCGCGACATAAAGAAGGTGTTGGCGTACTCGACGATCAGCCAGCTCGGTTACATGGTCATGGCGCTGGGCGTCGGGGCCTGGACGGCGGCACTGTTCCACCTGTTCACGCACGCCTTCTTCAAGGCGTTGCTGTTCCTCGGCTCGGGCTCGGTGAGCCACGCGGTCCACAGCTTCGACATGAAGAAGGACATGGGCGGACTGCGCTCGCACATGCCGGTGACCTTCTGGACCTTCATCATCGGCTCGCTGGCGCTGGCCGGGTTCTTCCCGTTCGCCGGGTTCTGGTCCAAGGACGAGATCCTCCTGGGCGCTGGAAGCAATGGCTATGAGTTCTTCCTGGTCGTCGGCCTGGTGGGCGCCTTCATGACCACGATGTACATGACCCGTTGCGTCTACCTGACGTTCTTCGGTGAGTACCGGGGCCATGGCCACCCCCACGAGTCGCCGGCGCCGATCACTGTGCCACTCGTCGTCTTGTCGGTCTTCTCGGTCCTCGTCGGGCTCATCAACTCACCCTGGCTCTTCGGCGGTGAGTGGTTCGGCCACACGGTCGAGAACGAGGTCTTCGAGTTGGCGGGCGTGCCGGTCCACGAGTTCTCGCCGGCTTACGCACTGGTGTCCACCGCGGTCGTGGTGGTGGCCTTCGCGATCGGGTACGTGCTCTGGTTCCGCCAGAAGCTGCCCAGCGGCGTGACCGAACGCAGTTCGATCGCTCGGGCCGGCTACGCCTTACTCGCCAACAAGTACTACCTCGACGTCTTGTACACCGACATCATCGTGGGCAACCTCAAGCGGGGCGTCGCCGCTGGCGCCTACTGGTTCAACCGGGTGGTCCTCGACGGGATCGTCAACGGCGTCGGCACCACAGCTCGGGTCGTGGGCGACGGCGTGTACCGATTCGTCGATCGAGGTCTCATCGACGGCGCGGTCAACGGTTCGGGCATCACGGCCGACGCGTCGGGCGGCGCGCTGCGCCGGCTCCAGACCGGCCGTGTCCAGCAGTACGGGATCATGTTGTTCCTGTCCGCCGCGCTCCTCGCGCTCGGTCTCGTCATCTTCACCTCGTAGGGAGTCCGGAACCCAACCATGCAGACACTCGACGACTGGGCCCTGACCGCGGGGGTGTTCCTCCCCGTGGCTGGCGTCATCCTCATGTTGTTCGTGCCCCGGGAGCGCGAGGCCGTCCACAAGATGGTGGCCCTCGTCACCAGCTTGGCCACCATGGCGGTCGGCGTGTTCATCGCCACCCGCTTCGACTACGACGACGGCAATCTGCAGTTCGTCGTCGACCGCTCGTGGATCCCGGTGATCAACAGCCGCTACCTGGTGGGCATCGACGGCATTTCACTGCCGCTGTTGCTGCTCTCGATGTTCATCACGGTGCTGGTGATCGTCTATTCGTGGGACCACTTCCCCTCACCGGTCAACCCCAAGGCGTTCCTGATGTTGATCCTCGTGCTCGAGGTCGGCATGAACGGAACGTTCGTGGCCCAGGACCTGATCTTGTTCTTCGTGTTCTTCGAACTGGTCCTGCTGCCGATGTACTTCATGATCGGCGTCTGGGGCGGCGAGAACCGCCAGTACGCGTCGATCAAGTTCTTCTTGTTCACCCTGTTCGGGTCGGCCTTGATGATTCTCGGGTTCCTCGCCCTGTACTTCCTCGGCGGCGAGACGTTCTCGATCCCTCGACTGATCGAGTCGGCCTCGGGTGCGATCTCCCATGACACCCAGCTGTGGATCTTCGCCGGCCTGTTCATGGGCTTCGCCATCAAGGTCCCGATGTTCCCGTTCCACACCTGGTTGCCCGACGCCCACACCGAGGCCCCGACCCAAGGCTCGGTGATTCTGGCCGCCATCCTCCTGAAGCTCGGCACCTACGGTTTCGTGCGCATCGCCATCCCGGTACTTCCCGACGCCGCAGTGACCTTCGCCCCGTGGATCGGCCTGCTGGCCGTCATCGGCATCATCTATGGCGCCTTGTGCTGCTTGGCCCAGACCGACATGAAGCGTTTGATTGCCTTCTCGTCGGTCGCCCACATGGGCTTCGTGATGCTCGCCATCGCCACCCTGACCGAGCTCGGGATCAACGCCGCGGTGTTCGGGATGGTCGCCCATGGGCTCATCACCGGAATGCTCTTCTTCGTGGCCGGCTCCATCAAGGATCGGCTCCATACCCTGCAGATCTCTCGTCTCGGCGGCCTGCTGGTGACCGCACCGCGCATGATGTGGATCTTCGGCTTCTGCTCGATGGCGTCGCTCGGGTTGCCTGGCCTGGCCGGCTTCTGGGGAGAGTTCCCGGCGATCTTGGCCGCTTACAGTCCGGCCGTGGAGTTGTCGACCCCGCTGTTCCGGGGCTACATGGTGGTGGCGGCGCTGGGTACCGTCCTGGCTGCCGGTTATCTGCTGTGGCTCTATCAGCGAGCCGCTTTCGGCGCACCCCGCGACGAAGAGCTGGCGACGCACATGACCGACATGGGTCGCACCGAGTACCTGGCGTGGGCACCAATCTTGCTGCTCATCCTGGTGTTGGGCGTGTTTCCGTCGCTCCTCTTCGGCGTGACCAACGACGCTGCCCGCGCCGTCGTCGCCGCCATTCCCGGCTGAGCTCATGACCGCCTTCAGCACGCCGCACCTCGACTACCTGGCCATCGCCCCTGAGCTAGGGCTGACCGCCGCGCTCGTGGCCGTCCTGCTCGTCGATCTGATCTGGGAGGACCGGGCCCGACGTTGGATCCCGACGCTCACGGGGTTCGGGATGCTCGCCGCGCTGGTCCCGGTGCTCGTCATGGCCCGTGACGGGGCGGACCGGGTCCTCTTCGGCGGGGCCTTTGTCGTCGACGACTTCGCATTGGTGAACAAGGCCCTGTTCCTGCTGGCCGCCTACGTGGTCGTGCTGCTCTCCACCGACTACGTGGCCGACGCCGACGTCTACGAGGGCGAGTACTACCTCATGTTGCTGTCCTCGGTGCTGGGCATGCTGGTGATGGCGTCGGCTCGTGACCTGATCTCGATCTTCGTCGCCCTCGAACTGCTGTCGATCCCGGCCTATCTCCTGGCCGGGTGGCGCAAGCGTGACCTTCGGGGAAACGAGGCGTCGCTGAAGTACTACCTCCTTGGGGTGTTCTCGGCCGGAGTGATGCTCTACGGGATGTCCCTGGTGTTCGGACTGGTCGGCTCGACCAAGCTGGTCGAGATCGGCGAAGCGCTGCGTGATCCGGCCGGCCCCAGCCCGTTGATCGTCATCGGGGTGACGTTCACCTTGGTGGGCTTCTTGTTCAAGATCTCGGCGGTCCCGTTCCATTCGTGGGCTCCCGACACCTACGAGGGCGCCCCCACGCCGATCACCGCGTTCTTGTCGGTGGCCTCCAAGGCCGCGGGCTTCGTGGCCATCCTCACGCTGGTCTTCGTCGCGTTCCCGGGCCGCAGCGAGGTGTGGACGCCGATGTTCTGGCTGCTCGCCGTGCTGACCATGACCGTGGGCAACCTCATCGCCTTGCGTCAGACCAACGTGGTGCGCCTCTTGGCTTACTCGTCAGTCGCCCAGGCCGGGTTCATGCTGGTGCCCCTCGCCGTCGCCCGCGATCTCCCCCAGGCCCAAGATGCCATCCAGGCCGTGGTCACCTACCTGCTCGTCTATGCGGTGATGAACCTGGGGGCCTTTGCCGTGGTCATGGTCGTGGCCGCCAAGACCGGGTCGGCTGAGCGGTCGAGCTTCGGCGGCCTGTTCGAGCGCAGCCCCGGCCTCACCGTGGCCATGACTGCCTTCCTCTTCTCGTTGGCCGGTATTCCGCCGCTGGGCGGGTGGTACGTGAAGTTCCTCGTGTTCCGCAGCCTCATCGATGCCGGAACGGTGGCGGCGGTCGTTCTCGGCGTGATCGTTGCCGTCAACTCGGTCATCGCCCTCTACTACTACGCCTCGGTGGCCCGGGAGATGTGGATGCGACCGGCACCCGATGGCGACCTCTCGCCGGTCCGGGCCACCCCATCGTTGGCTGCTGCCGTGATCCTGTGCGCCGGGGTCACCTTGCTGGTCGGCGTGCTGCCCAACCTGCTCGGACATCTGGGCGAGGTCGCCACCTTCGCCCTCGGCTGAGCGGCGCATCGGGCAAATGGGCGACGTCAGCGCCGCCGTGCGCCAGGCGATCGTCAGGCGAGGTCCGCTGAGCTTCGACGAGTACGTCGAGGAGGCGCTGTACGGCCCGGGCGGGTTCTTCGCCGAGGGTCGCGGTGCGGGCCGGAGGGGCGGCGACTTCCTGACCAGCCCCGAGGTGGGGCCGCTCTTCGGTGCTGTTGTGGCCCGGGCCATCGACGCCGAATGGGTCCGACTCGGCCGGCCCGATCCCTTCGTTGTGGTCGAGTTCGGTGCCGGCCGCGGGGCTCTGGCCCGAGCCGTGATCGACGCCCACCCCGGGTGCGGGCCGGCGCTGCGCTACCTCTGCGTCGAGCGCTCTCCGGTCCTTCGGGCCGCGGCGACGGCCATGCTCGACGCCGAACCGGACAGCGACGTATTTGCCGAGGTGCTCACCGACGACGAGGGCGAACGACACGCCGTCACCGGTCGAGGGCCGATCGTCGCCGTTCGGGCCACGATGCCGGCCGGGCCGTTGGTGGGCATGGTGCTGGCCAACGAACTGCTCGACAACCTCCCCGTTCGCCTGTTCGAACGTACGGGGGCCGGTGGCGAGGGACGGTGGGACGAGGTCCGGGTGGCTTGGGCCGACCCGGACGACGATCGTCTGGTCGAGCTTTTGGTGCCGCCTCAGCCCGAGGTGAGCGCGGAGATGGCGGCGTTGGTTCCCCACGCCGAGGTGGGGGCCCGAGCCGCACGAGCCGAGCGGGCCCAGGCGTGGCTACGCGACACGCTGGCCGGCCTGGAGACCGGCCGGGTGGTGGTGTGGGACTACGTGACGACCACACCGGCGATGGCCGGGCGCCCCTGGGGCGATTGGCTGCGCACCTATCGGGGAGGCGATCGGGGCAGCCACCCCCTCGACCAGCCCGGCACCCAGGACATCACCTGCGAGGTGCCGCTCGATCAGTTGGCCCAGGTCCGGATCCCGAGCGTCGACCGTTCGCAGTCGGAGTGGTTGGCGGACCACGGCATCGGCGAGCTGGTCGAGGAGGGCCGGGCCCGGTGGGCCGAGCGGGCTCATCTCGGCGATCTCGTCGCCCTCCGTGCTCGCAGCCGTCTACGCGAAGCCGAGGCGTTGAGCGACCCGACGGGCCTGGGCGGCTTTCGGGTCCTGGAATGGGTGTCGGGCTGACGACCCCGTGGGTCCGGTGGCTCTGCCAGAGTGGCGGCGATGGCATCGAGTGATCGGCGGGCCCGAGAGCGTGAACGGCTGCGCGAGGAGATCCTCGACGCAGTGCGATCGGTGGCCATCGAGGATGGCTGGGCGGGACTGACGGTGCGCAAGGTCGCGGATCGGATTGAGTACTCGCCGGCCTCGCTCTATCTCCACTTCGACAGCAAGGAGGCCATGCTCGAAGAGGTGCGCCGCCAGGGCTGGGCCCAGATCGGCCAGTTCGCCAGCGACCTGTCGGTCGACCTCACCGCCGAAGAACGCCTGGTCCGCCTGAGCCTCTACCCACTCGAACTGGCCGAGCGCGAGCCCGAGCTCTACCAACTTGTGTTCGGGATGGTGTTGCTCCCCGCACCCGACGATCGCTCGCCCGAGGTCCTCGACGCCATGCGCATCCAGGCCGAGGTCACCGATGGGCTGCTCACCAAGATGGGCATCGTCTTGGACGATCCCATCACCGAGATCCAGACCCTGCAGGCGGCCATTCACGGGCTGGTGGTGCTGTCGCTCACCGGGGCCGTTCCGGGCGGTTTGGACCGGGCCCGCATTCTGGCCGAGCGGGTGGTCCGCAACACGTTGCAGGCGTGGCGAGTGGGTCCGGGCTGAGTGGTTTGACTTCCTGATGGGTGTTCACAACACTGAACAGTCGTCAGAACGTCGCCGATCACGAGGGGCTCCCGTGCGTTTCTCGACCTTTCACACGCCGATCACCCCGGGCGCCGAGCACGACGCGGAGGTCATCGATGACCTCATCGAGCGGATCCATCTCCTCGACGAGGGGGGATTCCAATGCGTGTACCTCCCCGAGCACCACTTCGACGACTACGTCACCTATAGCAACCCGTTCATGCTGGCCGCGTTCTTGGCTCCCCAGCTTCGGCAGGCCTACGTCGGGTTCTCGATCGCGGTGGTGCCCATGCACCATCCGGCTCGCTTGGCCGAGATGACCAATCTGCTCGACCAGCTCACCAAGGGCCGGTTCATCCTGGGCATCGGCGGCGGGGGCATCCCGCTCGAGTCGGCCGGCTTCGACATCCACGCCGGCGACATGGCCGCCATCCACGACGAGGTGTTCGAGGCGACGATGGCGCTCTGGGCCAAGAAGCCCGAGGATCCGCCGGTCGAGTTCAAGATCCGCGATCTCTACGAAGGGATCGTCTACCAGCGGATCATGCCAGCGGCGTACACCCCGGGCGGCCCTCGCATCAAGATCGCCGTATCGAGCCCTCCCCGGATGGACAAGGCGGCGAAGTACGGCTGGTCGGCTTTCACCTTCGGCCCGATGGGGATCGGCTTCCGAGACAAGCTCGAAGCTGCCGGGCATCCCAGCGAAGTGATCGAGGACATCCTCGACTGGACGTCGACCACCCAGACCGTGCACGTGGCCGAGACCGAAGAGCAGGCCAAGGCAGAGCTCCTCGAGGCCATGCGTAGCCGCAACGTGTGGGCCCGGGGCCAGTTCGCCCTCAACGAGACCACGGTCAACACCTGGATGCGCCTCAAGCCTGAGGCGCAAGCTCTCAGCGCCGTCGATGACGACGACGTCGAAGGGCTGTTTCGGGGTGCCATCTACGGCACCCCCGAGCAGGTCATCGAGAAGCTCAAGCCGGTGGCCGACATGGGTTATCGAGAGGCACTGCTCCAGATGGACCATGGCGTGTTCACGCCGTCGGTCATGGCCGCGGCTCGCCGTTCGACCGAGTTGTTCTGTGCCGAAGTCGTGCCCTTCTTCGACGCGTACGAGCCCGATCTGGCCGCCGGCCAAGCCGCGATGGCTGCCATGCAGGAACGCATGGCCGAGATGATGGCGGCCCGGATGGCGGCGGCCGCCAACGACCCCGACGCGCCATCGGGCGTCGCGCCAGTCCAGGCCTGATTCCCCGAACCGAGGAGACAACGTGAGCGCAGTGAAGTTCTCGGCCGGGTTCAACCCGGTCAGCCCTGGTGCCCACCGGGACACGGCCATCATCGACGCCGTCCTCGAGCAGGCCGAGTGGATGGATGACGCCGGCATCGCCTGCGTGTACACCACCGAGCACCATTTCTCGGACTACGGCGCCCATTCCAACAACTTCTTGATGTCGTCGTACCTGGCCGGGGCCATGAAGCAGGCACACGTCGGCTTCTCGATCTGCGTGGTGCCGCTGCACCACCCGGCCCGCCTGGCCGAGATGGCCAACCTGCTCGACCAGCTTTCGAAGGGAAAGTTCATCTTCGGCCTGGGTGGCGGCGGTATTCCACTGGAGTTCGCCGGGTATGGACTCCACGCCGCGGACTCCACCGAGCTCCACGACGAGGTCTTCGACGTCGTGCTCGACCTCTGGGCCAAGAAGCCCGAGGACCCGCCGATCGAGATCAACGTGCGAGACATCTACCGGGGCACGGTGTATCAGCGCATCATGCCCGGTCCCTTCACCCCCGGCGGACCTCCCATCAAGCTGGCTGTCACCAGCCCCCAGCGCCTCGAGAAGGCGGCCAAGTATGGGTGGTCGGCCTTCCTGTTCCCGCCGATGATCCCGATCTTCCGCTCGATGCTCGAGGCCAACGGCCACTCGCCGGAGGTCGTCGACCGGGCCCTCGAATGGTCGTCGTCGGGCGCCAACATCGTGGTCGCCGAGACCGACGAGGAGGCCAAGGAAGAGGCCATCGTGCACCTCATGGGCCGGACCAAGGTCATCGCCCAGAACGCTCCCTACGAGGAGAAGCTGACCTGGATGCGTATGAAGCCCGGCCCGGGCTTCCTTGCGGGCGGTCCCGGCGGGGCCGAGGGTGACCTGCGGGCATCGGCTGAAGCGCAGCTCAGCCACGCCACCTACGGATCGCCCGACACCGTGTTCGAGCGTCTGAAGGACTTCGTCGACATGGGCGCCCGCGAGGTGAACGTCGGCACCGACCTCGGCCTCTACGACGAGCCGGGGACCGAAGCCATGAAGCGTTCGTTGCGTCTCTTCCTCGACGAGGTCCTGCCCCGACTCCAGGCCCATGAGCCCGACCTCGAGCGGGGCCAGGAGTTGCTGGCCAACATGCCGATGCCGCCTCCCATGGCTGGGGGCGGCGAGCCCCCGCCCAGCGACGAAGCGCCCGTCGGCGCTGGAGATCGACGATGACCGGCGCCCGAAGGGCTACGTCGTCGCTTCGTCTGAACGCACGTCTGGTCGCAGTCGTCGCGGTGGTCCTGGCCCTGGTCGCCAGCTGTAGCAGCGGTGGAAGCACTGCCGATGAACCTGATGATACCGGCGGTCCGTCTGGCGTCATCCGCATCGCGGGCGACCAGGTCGACGCCTCGTTCGATCCGGCGGCGTCGGACACCAGCCTCATGTACTTGCAGCCGCTGTTCAGCAGTCTGGTCACCTCGTCCACGGCAGACGGCACCATCAAGCCCAACCTGGCCACGAGCTGGGAGGTCGAGGGCACCCGATACACGTTCCACCTACGCGATGACGTCACGTTCACCGACGGGACCAAGCTCGACTCGACCGTGGCTCAGACGAGCCTGGCTCGCATGCCCCAGTTCGAGGGAACGGGGATCACCTTCGAGACCCCTGACCCGCTGACCATCGTGGTCGTCACCACGCGAGTCGACCGGGTGTTCCTCGACATCCTCGGGGGCGCGGCCGGCATGATCGCCAGCCCGGCCCAGTTCGAAGGCAATGCCAACGACGACCCGATCGGCTCGGGCCCCTACGTACTCGACTCGACCTCGTCGTCGACCGTCGAGTACGTGCCCAACCCGGACTACGTGGGCGACTATCCGGCCAAGTTGGCCCGCATGGTGATCGTGAACAACCTGGGGGACTTCGGCGCCCAGCTCAACGCCCTGCGTAGCGACGAGGTCGACGTGGTCACCCTCGACGCTCCCACCGCCGATCAGCTCCCCGACGACGACTCGTTCAACTTCGTCACCAAGGCGTCCGGGGCCTATGCCCTGGTGGTCCAGGACCGTGACGGCACCAAGGTCTCGGCGTTGGCCGACGTGAGGGTCCGCCAGGCCATGGCCTACGTGATGGATCGTGATGCCGTGGCTGATGCGCTGTTGTTCGGCTTCGGCCAATCAGCCACCCAGCCCACCCCTGAAGGCGTCGATGGCTACGACCCCAAGTGGGACGACGTGTACACGCTCGACGTGGCCAAGGCCAAGAGTCTCTTGGCTGAGGCGGGATACGCCGACGGGTTCGAGTTCACCGTGGCCGCCGACACCAACTCCAAGACCTTTGCTGAAGCGGTGCAGGGCATGTTGGACGACGTGAACATCACGATGAACATCGAACAGGTCCAGCTCCGGTTCCAGGCCATGGGGACCAACGAGTACCCGGTGGCGGTAGGGACTGTCCAGGTGGGCAATCCCCACGCATCGTTCGCCCTCTACTCGGGCTCGGGTCTGTTCAACCCGTTCGAGGTGGTCGATCCCGAACTCGACCCGCTGATGGAAACAGCGTCGGCCGCCAGCGCCGACGCCGACCTCGACTCGGTGTACAGCCAGATCGCCGACATCACCGTCGGCGATGCGTACATCGTCACCGTGGCGCTCACCCAGTCGATTGCCGTCACCAACGACAAGGTCGAGAACCTGGCCTGGGCTCAATCGAATCCTGCGCTCATGTACCTGGAGATGACCGCCGCGTCCTGACCCCGGGAGTCGTTCCCGGGGTGACCCGCCGATAGGTTGCCAGTCCCGCGGCGACCGGCGTCGCGCGACCGGATCATCGGGGGTCCATACCGTGGGTGAACAGGCAATCGAGGCACTCTTCAGCGAGGACCGGCGGTTCCCGCCGCCCGAGGGGTTCAAGCGTGGTGCCCTGGTCGTGGACACCTCCCTCTATGACTGGGCCGCTACCGACTTCGAGGGGTTCTGGGCCACCCAGGCCGCCGATCTGTTGAGCTGGCGCCAGGACTGGCACACGATCTGCGAGTGGGAGCTGCCCGACGCCAAGTGGTTCGTCGGCGGTCGGCTCAATGTGTCGGAGAACTGCCTCGACCGTCATGTCGAGGCCGGTCATGGCGACCAGGTCGCCTACCACTGGGAGGGCGAGCTCGGCGACACCCGCACCATCACCTACGCCGAGCTGCTCGAGGAGGTGTGCCGCTTCGCCAACGTGCTGCGTTCGCTCGGGGTGGCCAAGGGCGACCGGGTCAATATCTATCTCCCGATGATCCCCGAGCTGGCCGTGTCCATGCTGGCCTGTGCCCGCATCGGCGCGGCCCACTCGGTGGTGTTCGGGGGCTTCAGCTCCGAGGCCTTGGCTGACCGCATCAACGACGCCGAGGCCCGCCTTCTCATCACCGCCGACGGTGGGTGGCGGCGAGGAAACGTCGTGGCCCTGAAGGCCAATGCCGACGAGGCCCTGGTCGACACGCCCAGCATCGAGCACGTGGTGGTGGTGCGCCGGACCGAGCACCACGTCCCCATGCTCGAGGGTCGCGACCACTGGTACCACGAGCTCATGGCCGCTGCCTCGGCCGACTGCCCGGCCGAGGCCATGGACAGCGAAGACCTGCTGTTCCTCCTCTACACGTCGGGGACCACGGCCAAGCCCAAGGGCATCATGCACACCACCGGGGGGTATTTGACCCAGGTCGCGTTCACCCACAAGTACGTCTTCGACCTCCATCCCGACGTCGACGTGTACTGGTGCGCGGCCGACATCGGTTGGGTGACCGGTCACAGCTACATCGTCTACGGACCCCTGGCCAACCGGGCCACATCGGTCATGTACGAGGGCACCCCCGACTACCCCGGGCGCGACCGGTGGTGGTCCATCGTCGAGCGCTACGGCGTGACCAAGCTCTACATGGCCCCTACGGCGATCCGGACCTTCATGAAATGGGGGATCGACGAGCTCGCCGGCCACGACTTGTCGACTCTGCAGCTCCTCGGCTCGGTGGGTGAGCCCATCAACCCCGAGGCCTGGCTCTGGTACCACACCTACGTGGGCGGGGGACGGTGCCCGATCGTCGACACGTGGTGGCAGACCGAGACCGGCGCCATCATGATTTCGCCCCTTCCGGGGGCGACCACCACCAAGCCGGGGTCGGCCACCTTTGCTCTGCCTGGAGTTGCTGCCGAGGTGGTCGACAACGACGGGAAACGGGTCGACGTCGGCGGGGGGTACCTGACCCTGACCCAGCCCTGGCCGTCGATGCTCCGGGGGATCTGGGGTGACCCCGAACGCTTCTACGAGACCTACTGGGCCCGCTTCGGTGACCGCTACTTCGCCGGCGACGGAGCGAAGCTCGACGACGACGGCTACCTGTGGCTCCTCGGCCGGGTCGACGACGTCATGAACATCTCGGGTCATCGGGTCTCGACCACCGAGGTCGAGTCGGCCCTGGTCGACCACCCGGCAGTGGCCGAAGCCGCGGTGGTGGGCGCCACCGACGCCACGACCGGCCAAGCCATCGTCGCCTTCGTCACCCTCAAGGGAGAGGTCGAGGCCACCGACGAACTGGGTCAGGCCTTGCGCCAGCACGTGGCTACCAAGATCGGTCCCATCATCCGGCCTCGAACGGTCGTGTTCACCGACGATCTGCCCAAGACTCGCAGTGGAAAGATCATGCGCCGTTTACTCAAGGACGTGGCCGAGGGCCGGGTGCTGGGCGACACCACGACCCTGGCCGATCCCGGAGTCGTCGAGGAGATCCGCCGCCGGGCCGCGGTCACCCCCGACGAGGACTGACGATGGTTCCGCCTGCCGAGGTCGGCCACTCCGTGTGGCAGTGGCGGAACGAGCCGCTTGCATCCGGGCCGGTGGTGATCTTCGACGTCGACGGCGTCCTGTCCGATGCCAATGGGCGACAGCACTTCCTCGAAGGAGAACGCAAGGACTGGTCGGCCTTCTTCGAGGCGTGCGGCGACGATCCGGTGGTGGCCGAGGTGGCTCGTCTCACCGAGCTGCTCGACCCTGCACTCGGCGTGGTGCTGGTCACTGGTCGGCCGGCTCGGGTGCAGCCCCAGACCCTGGCCTGGCTCGAGCGCTACGACCTGCGGTGGGACCTGTTGGTGATGCGTGACCGCCAAGACCACCGCAAGGCCGACCTCTACAAGCGAGCCGTGGTGGGCGAGCTGCGGGCCGAGGGCTACGACCCCCGCTTGGCTTTCGAGGACGACCGCCGCAACGTGGCGGCCTTCCACGCCGAGGGCGTGCCCTGCGTCTACCTCCACTCCGGTTACTACGACGAGTAGCCCGACTCGGGCCGGAGTCGTTGGGGGTACTCTCGCTACCGAAACGGGGGAACCACATGATCTCGAACACGGCTCTTGGACGGCAATACCGGATCGCACTCCTGGGGTTGGCGATGGTGTTGGCCAGTTGCGCGTCGTCGACCGAGGCGAGCGCCCCGACCGAAACGACCGTCACCACCTCAGCTGCACCTGCTGATGGGGTCGACGTGGTGTCGTTGGCCGGCGAGCTGACCACGGTCGGCCTGAGCGGTCCGCTCTCGGACAACTTGAGCTTCTCTGGCACTCGGGGCGAGCCCTCTCCCGATGGCCGGGCCCTTTACTACACGGCCGATGGTGCGGCCGGCACCACCGACATCCACCGTGTCGACCTCGACGGGTCCAACGACGTCGTGGTGGTGACTTCGGGCTACAGCCCACGCGTTTCTGCGTCGGGAACCATGGCGTTCTCGCAACCTGGGCCCGATGGTTCGTCGTCGGCTCTGGCCGTGCGCGAGGAGTCCGGCGAGGTCCGAGTCCTCATCGACGAACCCAATACCTTTGCCGAGGCGCTTTTCTTCGGCGGACAAACGTTGTTCGCAGTGACCGTGACGAACTCGCCTACTGAGCAGGAGTTCTCGTATTGGGCCATTGATCCCTCGACTGGAGATCGCCGAGCGGTGCCCACGGTTCCGGTCGCGGCATCACCTGACGGGTCGCAGGTGGCGACCGTCCACGGCGCGACGAACAGCCTCGTCGTGCTCGATGCAGTGACACTTGAGGAGATCTCCACCTCGACGATCGACGCTGACGTGTCGGACCGCCTCATTGGTGACGGCGTCGGCGACTCTGTGACCCTGACCGGTGGCGCTCAGAGCGCGGCGTTCTGGCACGGCGACCATCTGGTGGTGGCAGCGACGCCCGGCAGCGTGGTCGTCGAGGTCGAAGGCGACGAGCTACGCCTCAGTGGTCTGGTCTTGACCTCAGATGGGCAGCAGAGCGCCGACAGCGTGGTCGCCCTCCAGATCGATGATGAGGACAAGGTGTGGGTGTGGGTCCGGCGCTATGAACCCCCGGGCTCTGGATCACCGGCGCTGGTCCTGGTCAGGTGCACCATCGAAACCGTGAGCTGTACCGAGGCCAGCACGACTGAGAGCTCGACCGGATTCGTCAGCCTTCGCAGTCGCTGAGCGGGCCGGCGGTGACTCAGGCGCCGGAGATGCCCGAGTCACCGAAGCAGACTTCGGCTGCGGCGGTGAGGGCGGCGGTGCTGTCGGCGTAGGTGGGGCTGGTGGTGTCGGTGGCGTCCACGAGGATCTCGACCACCTCGCGGGTGGTGCCGAGCGCGGCGATGCCCTCGACGTAGCAGGCCGACTGCTCGGCGGTGAGGGCCAGACCGGCCTGGTCGACGGCCGACTGAGCCACGTGCTCGACCGGCACGCAGTCGTCGATCACGGCGAGCACCGGGTCGTCGGCGGTCTCGCCGTTGAAGTACGAGTCGAACAGTTCGCTGGTCGAGTTGTCGGCCTTGACGCCGTCGACCACACAGGTCCGCTCGCCGTCCTCGAAGGTCAGGCCGGTGAAGAACTCGAAGTCGTCAACGATGTACTCGGTGACTCGGTCGACTTGGGCGCATTCGTCGAGGGCGGCGAGGAGAGCCTCGTAGGCCTCGGGTGAGATGTCCGAGTAAAGCGCATCGTCATCCCGAAGCGTCTCGATGTCGTCGTCGCTGAAAGCGTCCCCACCCGATGCGCCGATGCAGTTGGCCTCGGTGGTGGAGATGAAGTCCGCGCCACCGTTGGTCCGAATCGCGTCGGAGAGTTCGGAGGCATTGGCGGAAAGGGCGGTCGTGGTCGTCGATCCGCCCCCTGACTCACTCGAACTGGAGCACCCGGTGAGGGCCACGGCAGATATGACGGCAAGCACGATGATCATTCGACGCATCACCGGGTAACGGTATGGAGGACGCCGACCTTGAGCCAGACCCCGAGGCTCAGCTCGATGCCTCGCCGGCCGCCGCCGTCTTGGCTCGCTTGGCCGCCCGGCCCCGCTCGGTCTGGTCGACGATGATCTTGCGCAGCCGCACGTTGGACGGGGTGACCTCGACGCACTCGTCCTCGGCGATCAGCTCGAGGGCCTGCTCGAGTGACAGCAGCCGGGGCGGGATGAGCCGAACCAGCTCCTCGGCATTCGACTGGCGGATGTTGGTGACCTTCTTCTCCTTGGTCGGGTTGATGTCCATGTCGTCGGCCCGAGAGTTCTCGCCGACGATCATCCCCTCATAGACATCGACCCCGGGCCCGACGAACAGTGCTCCGCGGTCCTGCAGGTTGAGCAAGGCGTACTGGGTGGTCGCCCCCCGGCGGTCGGCCACCAGCGACCCGTTCTGGCGGGTCCGGATCTCGCCGTGCCAGGGCTCCATGTGGTCGAACACGTGGTGGAGGATCCCCGTGCCCCGGGTCTCGGTGAGGAACTCGGTGCGAAACCCGATGAGCCCACGGGCCGGCACGATGTATTCGAGGCGAACCCACCCGGTGCCGTGGTTGACCATCTGCTCCATGCGGGCCTTGCGCAGGGCGACGAGCTGGGTGACCACGCCCAAGTAGTCCTCGGGCACGTCGACCGAGAGCCGTTCCATGGGCTCGTGGATCTTGCCGTCGATCTCCTGAGTTACCACCTGGGGCTTGCCCACGGTGAGCTCGAACCCCTCCCGGCGCATCATCTCGACCAGCACGGCGAGCTGGAGCTCGCCGCGGCCCTGCACCTCCCAGGTGTCGGGCCGTTCGGTGGGCAGCACCCGGATGCTCACATTGCCGACCAGCTCGGCGTCGAGGCGGTTCTTGACGAGCCGGGCCGTGAGCTTCTTGCCCTCCGTGCCGGCGAGGGGCGAGGTGTTGATGCCGACGGTCATCGACAGGCTGGGCTCGTCGATGGTGATGACCGGAAGGGGGCGCGGATCCTCGGCGTCGGCCAGCGTCTCGCCGATGGTGATCTCCTCGATACCGGCGATGGCGATGATCTCCCCGGCGCTGGCCTCGGCCGCGTCGATCCGGTCGAGGGCCTCGGTGATGTACAGCTCGGCCACCCGCACCCGTTCGATCGAGCCGTCGGTCCGACACCACGCCACTTGTTGGCCTCGGCGCACGGTGCCCTGGTACACCCGGCACAGGGCCAGGCGCCCCACGTAGGGAGAGGCGTCGAGGTTGGTGACCAGAGCCTGGAACGGGTGGCCCTCCTCGTAGGCCGGAGCCGGCACGGTGTCGAGCAGGGTCTGGAAGAGGATCTCGAGGTCGGCCGCCTCGGGCACGGCTTCGGGAGTCAGCGCCGCCTTACCGGCTCGAGCGTTGCAGTAGACGACCGGGAAGTCGATCTGGGCCTCGTCGGCACCCAGGTCGAAGAACAGCTCGTACACCTCGTCGAGCACCGCGGCGATGCGGGCGTCGGGCCGATCGACCTTGTTGACCACCAACACCACGGGCAGCCGGGCCTCGAGGGTCTTGCGTAACACGAAGCGGGTTTGGGGCAGGGGACCCTCGCTGGCATCGACCAGCAGGAGAACGCCGTCGACCATGGTCAGCCCCCGCTCGACCTCACCGCCGAAGTCGGCGTGGCCCGGCGTGTCGATGATGTTGATCTTCACGCCGTTGTGGGTGACCGCCGTGTTCTTGGCCAGGATGGTGATGCCCTTTTCCCGCTCGAGGTCCATCGAGTCCATGACCCGTTCGTTGACGTCCTGGTTCGAGCGGAACGCACCTGACTGCCAGAGCATGGCGTCGACGAGGGTGGTCTTGCCGTGGTCGACGTGCGCCACGATGGCGACGTTGCGTAGGTCGTGGCGCGAGGGCACGGCGAGGCTCCAGAGAGTTTCGAGGGGGAGGCGCAAGTCTACGGGCGGGGTCGCGGCGGGAACCCACTGGGGCCCTTGTAGCGTTCGGAAGGTATGCGCAACAACGTCAAGACAGCCATGCTCCTCGCCGGATTGGGCGGACTGCTTGTCCTCATCGGAGGGGCCATCGGCGGATCTGCCGGAGCGGTGTTGGGGCTCGGTCTGGGACTGGTCATCGTCGGTGTCTCGTACTGGAACTGCGACAAGCTGGCCATCCGGGCGGCTGGCGCCAAGCCGGCGATCGAAGCCGAGATGCCCGAGTACTACGCCATCGTGCGGGAGCTCACCGCCAAGGCCGGCATGCCCATGCCCCGGCTCTACGTGAGCCCGGCGGCCCAGCCCAACGCGTTCGCCACCGGCCGCAATCCCGAGAACGCGGCGGTCGCCGTCACCCTGGGCATCCTCCAGATCTGCGACTGGGACGAGCTTCGGGGCGTCTTGGCCCACGAGATCAGCCACGTAGGAAACCGCGACATCCTGATCACCTCCGTTGCCGCCGCAGTGGCCACGGGGATCATGTTCATCGCCACCATGTTGCGTTTCACCGCCATCTTCGGCGGCGGGGGCCGCGATGGCGACAGCAACCCGATTGCCCTCATCGGTATGGCGTTCATTGCCCCGATCGCGGCTGGGCTGCTCCAGATGGCCCTGTCCCGAAGCCGTGAGTACCAGGCCGACGCATCGGGCGCCGCTCTGATCGGTACGGGCGAGCCGTTGGCCCGGGCCCTGTTGAAGCTCGACCAGGCCTCCAAGGTCGTCCCGATGGACATCGCCCCGGCCCAGGCCCAGGCCTATATCGTCAACCCGCTGGCCGGCACCAAGATGAGCTTCGCCAACCTGTGGCGCACCCATCCGCCCACCGAGGATCGGGTGGCCCGCCTCCGGGGCCGGGTCTGACCGTCCGGCTCAGTCCCGGAAGTTGTTGAACTGCAATGGAAGGTCGAGGTCGGCCTCCCGCAGTGCAGAGATGACCCCCTGGAGGTCGTCACGCTTCTTGCCAGTGACCCGAACGGTGTCGCCCTGGGTCTGGCTCTGAATGCCCTTGAGGTTGAGGGCCTTGATCCGCTTGTTGATGTCGCGGGCCAGATCCGACGAGATACCGGCCTTGAGGGTCACGACCTGGCGGACGCTGTTGCCGGTGGCCTCTTCGACCTTGCCCCAGTCGAGGGCCTTCAGCGAGACCTGACGCTTCACGAACTTCTCCTCGACCACCTGGCGCAGGGCTCGCAGACGATCCTCGCTGCTGGTGCGCAGGGTGAGCGCATCCTTGCCCAGCTCGATCTCGGACTCGGTGCCCTTGAAGTCGAACCGGGTGGCGATCTCCCGACTCACCTGGTCGACCGCGTTGCGGACCTCTTGCATGTCGAGCTCGGACACGACATCGAAGCTGGGCATCGCCGGAGGCTATCGTCAGCGCTCCTCAAGGGTCGGTGCCCGAGTGGCCAAAGGGAGCAGACTGTAAATCTGCCGGCATCGCCTACCGTGGTTCGAATCCACGCCGGCCCACCACTCACCTGCGCAGCGCAGGCATCAGGTCAGAGCAGCCGCTGCATGACCACGACGTCGAGCCAGCGGTTGAACTTCCGCCCGACCTCCCGCTCGGTGCCCACCACTTCGAAGCCGAGGCGGGCGTGCAGGCCGATCGACGCCTCGTGGCCACCGACGATCCGGGCGATCATGGTGTGGTAGCCCGATGCGGTGGCCGCCGACACCAGCTCGCCCAGCAGGAGCCGGCCCACTCCTCGGCGGTGATGGTCGCGGCGGACGTAGATCGAGTCTTCGACCGTGGTCCGGTAGGCCGGCCGGTCGCGGTAGGGAGAGAGCGAGCCGAACCCCACGACCTCACCGCCGTCGCCTTCGACCACGAGGGCGGCGTGGGCCCCGTCGCGACCGGCCAACCAGGCCTGCTGGTCGGCCAGACTCCGGGGGACCAGATCGAAGGTCACCGTGCTGGTGGTGACCTCGAGGTTGTAGATGGTGCGGATCGCCTCGGCGTCGTCGATCTCGGCCCGGCGCACCCGCATCCGGGTGAACCTACCGGTGTCGGGCCCCGACCTCGGCGAACCGCTTGGCCGAACCGGAAGGCCGCGGGCTACGATGACGGGCCGCTCCGGCGGCCACGCCGTGGCGTTGCAGCCGCCCCCTTAGCTCAGTCGGCAGAGCACAGCCATGGTAAGGCTGGTGTCGTCGGTTCGATTCCGACAGGGGGCTCCCCTGGCGGCGTAGCTCAGTTGGTGAGAGCACTCGGCTCATAATCGAGGGGTCGTCGGTTCG
>JANNOZ010000028.1:0-60166 GCA_031399525.1 Actinomycetes bacterium
GGCCGTCGCCGTTCATGTCCACGATTTGCGGCGGGTCGTCGATGGGCGCCGGTGGAGACAGCGCGATCCTCTGCGCCTGAACCTGAGTACGCCAGACGACGTCCTTCTTCGCGTCGAGCGTACAGAAGTCCACGAGCTCGAGCTCGTCGGCGCCGCGCAGCGCCAGCACCGCCTCGTCGCAGGGCGAGCGGGTCGCGCTTTCGATCACGTTGCCGCTCACGGGATCGCCGATCAGCGACGCGAGCGGGCCGGGCAACTCACCCGCTAGCCGTAGCGCGTCGGGGCCGTTCGGCACGTAGAAGCCCGGCGGTTGGTTGGTCAGCATCGTCAGCGCCACCACGGCGGAGGCGTTGCTGACGAGGTCGTCGTAGACCGCGACCATGCGCACGCGCGAATTCGGGAGCCAGTACGAGCCGAACGTCTTGGGGACCCAGCTGCGCTCTTGGCCTTCCAAGAGACCGATTCGTCCGTCGCTGAATAGGATGTCGCGCTGGTGGTCGTCCGCTAGGCCCGAGATCACGGGCGAAAACAACAATTTGGGGAACTGCA
The DNA here is from genome assembly GCA_031399525.1 of Actinomycetes bacterium. Classification (GTDB taxonomy): domain Bacteria; phylum Actinomycetota; class Acidimicrobiia; order Acidimicrobiales; family CADCSY01; genus JANNNX01. The sequence goes on from JANNOZ010000028.1 coordinate 550, forward strand.
CGCTCTGCGCGAGCGCGCCGCGTTCATCGAAATAGTGAAAGCGGAGGCGCGTGCGACCCAGCGTGTCGAAAGGCTCGAGGCTGACGAGATCGTCGCGCCCGTCACGATCGAAATCCGAGGACATCAACCGACCACCGTTACCGAGCGGGGTGTCCAGACGCGGCTCGAAATCGCCGCTCAGCGGACGACATATGGCATCGATGTTGCAGCCCCAGTCCGCCGGACAACGGTTGCGCGCGCCGCTACTGAGGCGGCTGCAGTCGAGGTGACACTCGCCGACGCTGCCCTTCGCGCGGCACACCGAGTCTGCCGTTGGCGCGAACGTATCGCAGTCCTCGTTGGCGTCGATGACGCCGTTGCCGCACTCACCCGCGGAGATGTCTGGCAGCACGGCGCACGCTTCGACTCCCGACAACAAGGCTAGGCAGGCGAGCCAGGCACACTTCAAAACGGGCTCTCCAAGTCACTTGGAATTGCGCCCCGCACGGCGGCGCCGCTACCCCGCTTTTTCGCGAGCTTCACGCTGGCGTCCTGAGCCTTGTTGGGCGTCAGGGTGAGGGTTTGCGGCTCGTGTCCGGGTGCAGTCACGGTCAGCTGCACGGGACTCTCGGCGAATGGGACTGGCAACGGGGCGCTCGCTTCGCCCAGGGATTTACCGTCGAACCACACGCGCGCTCCCTGGGGCGCGCCGCGCACGGTCAGCTCGATGGCCTCGGGTGGTGATTTCGGCTGTTCGGTAGTCGGTGTAGGCGCAGGCTCGGCGGAGCGCGCCTCGGGGGCCGGTGCCAGGCTCGCTGCGGGGTGCACACTGGCCACGACTGCGGGAAGCGATGGCTTCATGGCGCTGGTGGCCAGGTAGGTCGCGCCGCCACCCAACGCGACGATGGTCAGCAGGAACGGAAAACTCGCGCTGCGCTTGCGGGGCGTGACCTGTGCACTGCGCACCAAGGCTTGGCGCTCGAAGTCGGGCTCGGTGCCGCGCGCGTCCTGATCGATCGGTGCCAGTGGCGTGGGCGAGGTGGGTGAAAATTCTTCGCAATCCTTGGCGGACTGCGAGCGCGGGGGCGGCGGCGGCAAATGCGGCAACCCCGGCGGGATGACGTGCCCCGCGCTTTCCGCGGCCAAGATCAGGCTCGCGAGCGCCTCACCGGCGGTCGCCGGGCGCGAGCTGGGATTTTTCTCGAGCATGCGCAGGACCGGCTCGTCGAGCTCCGGCGAGAGGTCGGGCTGCGCCTCCGAAACGCGCAACGGGGCTTGCATCAAGTGCGCTACCAGCACCACCAACGTCGACTCCCCGTTGATGGGGAGATGTCCGGTCAAAAGCTCGTGACACAACACTCCCATCGCGTAGACGTCGGAGCGCCCGTCGACTTTGTCGCCGCGGGCTTGCTCTGGCGACATGTACAGGGGCGTGCCCATCGGCGTGCCGCTCGCCGTGTGCACGGGGGAATCGCCGAGCAGCTTGGCCATGCCGAAATCGAGAAGCTTCGGGGCGACCTCTCCCGCGCTGTTCCAAGTCAAAAAAATGTTCTGGGGCTTGAGATCCCGGTGGACGATGCCGGCGGCGTGCGTCCGCAGCCGCCCGTCGCCCTTCTACCTGATGGACGAGGTCGAGGCGGCGCTCGACGACGTCAACCTCCAGCGCTTCCTCGACCTGGTCCACGAGTTTCGCCACGAGGCTCAGCTGGTCATCGTCAGCCACCAGAAGCGGACGATGGAGGTCGCCGACTCGCTCTACGGCGTGACCATGAAGCCGGGAGGTTCGTCCCAGGTGGTCAGCGAGCGGGCCCAGCCCGTCATCTCCCTGACCTGACCGTCCAAACGTCCATCCCGGTGGGCGGCCTCACTACGCTCCGGCGCCCATGGAGCCCATCGTCGCCGTCCTGATCGTGCTGGTCCTGGTCGGGGTGGTGATCGGCTTCGTCGCCGCCCGTCGACCCCGAGAGGGGCAACTCGAGGCACCACCGAGGGTCCCGTCGGACCCGACGGTCCGGCCGGAGGCGCCCGCCGTCGCTCCTCCGGCGCCGCCGGCAGCCCCCGTCGGGTTGCGGGGCCGGTTGGGCAAGGCCCGGGAGGCCTTGGCCACGCCGCTGCGGGCGGTGCGAGGTCGCTCGGGCGTCGATGCGGCCACCTGGGACGACCTCGAGGAGGCCCTCCTCCGAGCCGACGTAGGGATCACCACCACCACCGCCGTGCTCGGCGACCTGCGGGCCGAGGTCGCGGCCGAGAAGCTCTCGGATCCCAACGTCTTGGTCGACCGCTTACGGGACCGGCTGGCCGCTCGACTCGGGCACCCGGATCGCTCGTTGCACTTCGCGTCGGAGGGCACCAACGTCTGGCTGTTCGTCGGCGTCAACGGCGTGGGCAAGACCACCACGATCGGCAAGGTGGCAGCCCGCCAGATCGCCGAAGGCCGCTCGGTGGTGATGGCTGCCGGGGACACGTTCCGGGCCGCTGCGGTCGATCAGCTGGCCACGTGGGCCGAACGCACCGGGGCCGAGATCGTGCGAGGCAACGAGGGCGGCGATCCGGCCTCGGTGATCTTCGACGCCGTGCAGCGGGCCACCGCCCGGGGCACCGACCTGGTGTTGGCCGACACGGCCGGTCGGCTGCACAACAAGACCAACCTCATGGAAGAGCTGCGCAAGGTGCGTCGGGTGGCCGAGCGCGCGACCGGGGTGGTCTCCGAATGCCTGCTCGTTCTCGATGCCACCACCGGCCAGAACGGCCTGGCCCAAGCTCGTCAGTTCGCCGAGGCCGCCGGGCTCACCGGGGTGGTGCTGACCAAGTTCGACGGCTCGGCCAAGGGGGGCATCGTGCTGGCCGTGCAGGACGAGCTAGGGATCCCGGTCAAGTTGGTCGGCGTCGGTGAACAGGTCGACGACCTGATCGCCTTCGACCCCGACGAGTTCGTCGCCGCCCTGTTCGACTGAGCTGACGGGGCCACGATGCCGGGTCGGCCGCCGAGGGGTGACCCACTAGCCTGAGACGTCCATGTTCGAGGCCCTTTCCGACCGGTTCGAAGGCATCTTCGGTCGTCTGCGCGGCCGGGGTCGCCTGACCGAGGCCGACGTCGACGAGGTCCTGCGTGAGATCCGGGTGGCTCTGCTCGAGGCCGACGTCAACCTGACGGTCGTCCGGGCCTTTGTCGAACGGGTGCGGGAGCGGGTCGTCGGCGTCGAGCTCAGCGGTGCCCTCAACCCGGCCCAGCAGGTCATCAAGGCCGTCCACGCCGAGCTGGTCGCCACTCTCGGGGGCGAGACCCTCAAGGTCACCTTCGCCCCCAAGCCTCCCACCGTCGTGCTCATGGCCGGCTTGCAGGGTTCGGGCAAGACCACCACCTCGGCCAAGCTGGCTCGTTGGTTCCGCCAGCAGGGCCGCAACCCGTTGTTGGTGGGGGCCGACCTCCAGCGTCCCGCCGCGGTCGACCAGCTTCGGGTGCTGGGCGAGCAGGTCGGTGTCCCCGTCTTCTCCGAGCCCACCGACCCGGTGTCGGTGGCCCGAGCCGCCATCGAAGAGGCCCGAAACAAGGGTCGCGACGTCGTGATCGTCGACACCGCCGGCCGCTTGGCCATCGACGAGGAGTTGATGGCCGAGGTGGGCCAGATCTCGGCCGCCATCGAGCCCCGCTTCACGTTCCTGGTGGTCGATGCCATGACCGGCCAAGACGCGGTTGGGGTGGCCCAGTCGTTCCACGCCACCCTCGAGCTGTCGGGGGTGATTCTCTCCAAGGTCGACGGTGACGCCCGAGGTGGTGCGGCCCTGTCGGTGAAGGAGGTCATCGGCCGGCCCATCGCCTTCGTTTCCACCGGCGAGAAGGTGGCCGACTTCGAGCAGTTCCACCCCGACCGGATGGCCGACCGGATCCTCGGGATGGGCGATGTGCTCTCGCTCATCGAGAAGGTCGAGGAGAACTACGACAAGGATGCCGCCGCCCGGGCCGAGCAAGCCCTGGCTGACGGGCAGTTCACTCTCGACGACTTCCTCGAGCAGATGGCCCAGGTTCGCAAGATGGGACCGCTCTCCAACATCATCGGTATGCTGCCCGGCGTCCCCAAAGAGCTCCGGCAGGCCGATATCGGCGAGAAGGAGATCGGACGGGTCGAGGCGATCATCAGGTCGATGACGCCGACCGAGCGGCGCAAGCCCGATCTCATCGACGGGTCCCGGCGGGTTCGGATCGCCAACGGCAGTGGCACCTCGACCGCCGAGGTGAACCAACTGCTGAAGCAGTTCAAGGAGATGTCGAAGTTGATGCGACGCATGGGCGGCGGTCCCAAGGGGTCCAAGCGGTCCAAGAAGGCAAAGGGTGGCCGGGTGACTCCCAAGCGCGATGCGCTCGCCAGCCTGGGCCAGCTTTCCCAGATCGACCCAGCAAACCCAAACGACGCGCTCTCCGCGCTACTCGGAGACCAATCGAGGAGAACGACCCCGTGGCAGTGAAGCTCCGCCTCATGCGGATGGGCAAGAAGAAGCAGCCGACCTATCGAGTGGTGGCGGCCGACGCCCGTTCACCTCGTGACGGCAAGTTCATCGAGATCATCGGCACCTACGAGCCCCGACAGGATCCGTCCCGAGTGGTCATCGACAACGACAAGGCGGTGGCCTGGTTGCGCAACGGTGCCCAGCCCACCGACCGGGTCGCCCTGCTGCTCAAGGAGTCCGGTGCCTGGGCTGCCTTCGAGGAAGCCAAGGCGGCGAAGTGAGCGACGTCGACGAAACGGTCGAAGACGAGTCCGACGAGCGTGAGGCTCCGACTGCGGTCGGCGTGCTCGAGTACCTCGTGCGCCAGTTGGTTGACGAACCTGACGAGGTTCGGGTCGACGTCGACGATCGGCGTCGCACGATGCGTCTCGATGTGCACGTCGGTCAGGGCGACATGGGCCGGGTGATTGGTCGACGGGGTCGGACGGCCAACGCCATCCGCACCGTGGTCCGGGCCGCTGCCACCCGCGACGGTGTCGAGGTCGACGTCGAGTTCGTCGAGTAGCGGTCCAACCCTGCTCGAGATCGGGCGGATCACCCGCCCTCACGGGTTGCGGGGAGAGGTCTCCGTCGAGTTGGTGACCGATCGGGTCGAGCGTCTCGATCCTGGTGCCGAGCTGATGGTGGGGGACACGACGCTGACCGTGTCGGCGTCTCGGCCCCACCAAGATCGGTGGCTGGTGTTCTTCGAGGGCGTGACGACCCGTGAGGGCGCCGATGCCCTCCGGGGGGCGGTGCTGCGAGCCGACGAGCTCGACGAGCCCGATGTGCTGTGGGTCCACCAGCTGATCGGTTCCGAGGTGGCGACCCCGGACGGGGTGCGCCACGGCCAGGTCGTCGCGGTCGAAGCCAACCCGGCCAGCGATCTGCTGGTGCTCGAGAGCGGGGCACTGATCCCGGTCCGCTTCGTGGTCGAACTGGTCGACGGCCTCGTCACCGTGGAGGTCCCCGCAGGCCTCCTCGACGAAGACGGCGACTGAGCCTCGGTAGCCTCCGGTGATGGCCAAGGTTCGTTCGGTGTCGACGTCTCGGGTCATCCCGGCTTCGGCCCAGGCCATCTTCGAGGTGTTGGCCGACCCGGCCCAGCACTCGGTCATCGACGGGTCGGGCACGGTGCGGGGCACCCGGGAGGTCCCCGAGCGTCTCTCGCTGGGCGCCACCTTCGGGATGTCGGTCAAGCGGGGCGTGAAGTACCCCATCACCAACACCGTGATCGAGTTCGACGAGGGTCGGCGCATCGCATGGCGCCACTTCCACGGGCACATCTGGCGCTACGAGCTCGAGCCCCTCCAGCATGGGACGAAGGTGACCGAGACCTTCGACTGGGCCACTTCGCGCTTCCCCCGCTACATCGAGCTCTTCGGCTATCCCAAGCGCAACCTGGCCGACATGGAGCGCACGCTGGTCGGTCTGGCTCAGACTGCGGTCGGGCCCGCCGCCGCCTGATGCGGGTCGACGTCTTCACGATCTTTCCCGACCTGGTCGGCGACTTCGCCGGTCGCAGTCTGATCGGCAAGGCCCGGGCCAACGGCCTGCTCGACATCCGGGTCCACGACCTGCGATCTGCCGCTGTCGACCCCCACCGCTCGGTCGACGACGCCCCATTCGGCGGCGGCGCCGGGATGGTGCTCATGGCCGAACCGCTCTTCGGCGCAGTCGAGCAAGCAGATCCGCCCCGACCTCTCTTGCTGCTCGGCCCCGGCGGTCGGACCTTCGACCAAGGAATGGCCCGAGAACTGGCCGACACGGGCGGCTTCTCGCTGTTGTGTGGCCGCTACGAAGGCGTCGACCAGCGAGTGGTCGACCACTTGGTCGACGGTGAGCTGTCGATCGGCGACTACGTGTTGGCCGGGGGAGAGGTGGCGGCCATGGTCGTGCTCGAGGCCGTGGGACGGCTGGTGCCCGGCGTCATGGGCAACGCCGAATCGGCGGCCGACGAGAGCTTCACCGACGACCTGCTCGAGTATCCGCAATACACCCGACCAGCCGAGTTCCGGGGTTGGGCCGTGCCCGACGTACTGCGCAGCGGCGACCATGGAGCAGTCGCCCGTTGGCGACGGGCCGCCGCCCTGCGTCGGACCATGCGCAACCGACCCGACCTGATCGAGCGCCGGGGCGGCTTGAGCGACGCGGACCGGGCCCTGCTGGCCGAGTTCGACGACGACTAACCCATCCGCCCGGCGTTCTTTGAACCGGCGCCGCTCCGTGCCCTAGGATCTTCCGTCCCCCCTCCGTCCGAGGATTGTGTCGCGCCATGAACCCCACCGATCTGATCGACCGCGCCAACCTGCGAGATGACGTTCCGGCGTTCGCTCCTGGCGACAGCCTGAAGGTGCACGTGCGCGTGGTCGAAGGCACTCGCGAGCGGGTGCAGGTGTTCCAGGGCGTGGTCATCCGCCGGCAGGGCGACGGCGTCCGCGAGACCTTCACGGTGCGCAAGGTGAGCTTCGGCGTCGGCGTCGAGCGGACCTTCCCCGTGCACTCCCCGATCATCCAGCAGATCGAGGTTGTCAGCCTCGGTGACGTGCGCCGGGCCAAGCTGTATTACCTGCGCGACCGCATCGGCAAGCGGGCCAAGGTCAAGGAGAAGCGGCTTCCCCGCTGAGCCGATCGGGAGAGTGGAGACGCCGATGGCGTCGGCGAACCGGGCACGAGGCGCGGCCGGTGAGGCGCTCGCTGCGGCGTGGTACGAGGCCAACGGCGACCAGGTCGTGGCCCGCAACTGGCGTTGTCGCGACGGCGAGCTCGACCTCGTGGTGCGCTCGGGGTCGACCCTGGTCTTCTGTGAGGTGAAGACCCGGTCATCGTTGGCGTTCGGGTCACCCGCCGAAGCCGTCAACCGCCAGAAGCAGCAGCGCATCAGGCGCCTGGCGGCTCGCTACCTGTCCGAGACGGGAACCCACGCCGGCCGGGTCCGCTTCGATGTGGCCGCGGTGCTCGGCCGCCAGGTCGAGGTCATCGTCGCCGCCTTCTGACCGGCACCCACCCCTTCGTTCTCGGCGTGATTCCGTACGCATACCGCTCGAAATCACGCCGAGAACCGACGAGGTGGCGCTGGATCAGGCCCGACCGGGTCGGCGGCGGCGTTCCCAGCAGGGGTGGTGCCAGTGCCGACGGAGGTCCGCCGCGTCGATGGGTACCACCACGACGTGGCCGAGCCCTGGCGGGATGTCTTGGTTGCACCCCGGGCACACGTAGGTCTTGACGGCTTGGAAGGGCTGGATGCGCCGCACCTCGACCTGGTCGTCGCTCCACCCGTCAGACCACACCGGCCGCCCACAGGACGAGCACCAGCGCGATGAGCAGGGCCGAGGCGACCAGCACGTAGTCGAAGGGCGAGCGGCGCTGGGCCCGCATGGGGTTGAAGCCCATCAGCGCTGCGCCTCCTCGTCCTCGATGACGGTGAGCTCGTCCAGGCGGGCCTGGTGGCGGCCCCCCTCGAAGTCGCCGGCCAGGAAGGCGTCGACCACGGCCAGGGCCAGGGGCACGGCCAGGATGCGGGCGCCCAACGACAGCACGTTGGCGTCGTTGTGGGCTCGAGCCAGGCGGGCGGTGAACTCGTCGTGGCACAGGGCGGCGCGCACGCCTCGAACCTTGTTGGCGGCGATGGCCTCGCCCTGTCCGCTGCCGCCGAAGACCATGCCCACGTCAGCTCGCCCGGCCACGACGGCTCGTCCGGCGGCTGCGCACAAGGGCGGATAGTCGACCGGCGCGGTGTCGTGAGTGCCCAGGTCTTCGACCGTATGGCCGAGGCCGCGAAGGTGGTCGGCTACCGACTCCTTGAGCGGGAACCCGGCGTGGTCGGCAGCCAGCACGATGCGCACGACCGGCAATCTTGCCCCAGCCGAGGGCCCCCCATTGTCACAGCCCCTCGGTAGGGTCCGTTCTGCGCTCGGGTGTCGGCGACACGACCTCCCTCCACCGAAGTTCGGCAAGGGAGCATCCGATGATCGCCAGCGTCTCGTCCGCCACGTTGCTCGGGGTCGACGGCCAGCGGGTTGCCGTCGAGGTCCACGTCTCGTCCGGCCTGCCCGGCTTCACCGTGGTGGGCCTACCCGACACCGCCTGTCGCGAGGCTCGCGACCGGGTTCGGGCTGCGTTGCTCTCCAGCGAGCTGGGCTGGCCGCTGCGCCGGGTCACGGTCAACCTCGCCCCATCCGGAGTCCGCAAGCAGGGTGCGGGCCTCGATCTGGCCATCGCCGTCGGGCTGCTCATGGCCGATGGCCAGCTCCCACCCGGCGCCACCGACGGTCTGGCCCTGCTCGGCGAGCTCGGCCTCGACGGCACCGTCCGGCCGGTTCCGGGCATGGTGCCCCTGGTCGATGCCCTGCCCAACGGTGGGGTGGTGGTGCCCTGGTCATGTGTGGCCGAGGCCGAGCTGGTCGGTCGCCATCAGGTGTGGGGGGTTCACCGGTTGGTCGAGGTGTTCGACGCGCTGCGGGGTCGGGCGGCCTGGCCCGAGGCTCCGTCGCCGGTCGCGGTGGTCGAGCCGGCCGAGCGGCAGCCCGATCTGGCCGAGATCCGGGGCCAGGCCGTGGGTCGCCTGGCTGTCGAGGTGGCGGCAGCCGGCGGCCACCACCTGTTGATGGTGGGTCCCCCGGGGTCGGGAAAGACCATGTTGGCCCGGCGGTTGCCTGGTCTGTTGCCCGACCTGGGCACCGACGAGGCGTTGGCGGTCACCCGGGTTCACTCGGCCGCCGGACTGGCGCTGCCTCCCGGTGGGTTGGTCCGTCGGCCGCCTTTGCGGGCCCCTCATCACGGGGCCTCGGCGGTGTCGCTGCTCGGTGGGGGAACGTCGTTGATGCGTCCGGGTGAGATCTCGGCGGCCCACAACGGCGTGCTGTTCCTCGACGAACTGGGCGAGTTCGCCCCGTCGGTTCTCGACGCCTTGCGCCAGCCGCTCGAAGAGGGCGTGATCCGGGTGTCCCGGGCTCGGGCGTCGGTCACGTTCCCGGCTCGCTTCCAACTGGTGGCGGCCATGAACCCGTGTCCGTGTGGGATCGGCGGCCCTCCGGGGTCCTGCCGGTGCACCGAGTCGGCTCGGGCTCGCTACGGCCGTCGACTCTCCGGCCCGTTGCTCGATCGCTTCGATCTGCGCATCGAGATCACCCGGGCCGACCCGACCGAGCTACTCGGTCTCGATCAGGGCGAACCCTCAGCCACCGTCCTCGAGCGGGTGCTGGTGGCCCGGGCGCGGGCCATGGCCCGGGGCACGGCGACCAACTCGGCGGTGCCCGCGCACCGACTCGACGAGGTCGCAGCCCTGACCCCGAGCGCCTCAGCTCTCCTGCGCGACAGCCTGCGGGCTGGCGTGCTCAGTGCCCGGGGGCTGCACCGGGTGCGTCGAGTCGCCCGCACCATCGCCGACCTGGGTGACCGGGCCGGCCCGCTCACCGACGACGACGTGTCTCTGGCCCTTCAGCTGCGCAGCGAGCCCGATCGCCTGGGGGTAGCCGCATGAGGGGTCCGACACCCGAGCAACCAGCGGCCCCGTGGGTGCTCGCCCTCTCCGGTCTGGCCGGCATGGGGCCCAAGCGGCTCGGTGCCCTCCTGGGTCGGTGGTCGCCAGCCGAGGCGTGGAATCGGGTGGTCGATGGCCGGGCCGGTGAAGACCCGCAAGTCCGGGCTGACGCCGGGCCGGTGCGGGAGGAGACCTGGGGCCGCTGGGCCCATGCGGCCCGATCGGTCGACGTCGACGCATCCTGGGAGGCCCATCGCCGGGCCGGTGTCCACGTGCTGGTCCCGGGCGACGCTCACTTCCCCGACCGCCTGGCCGACGACCCCGAACCACCGGCCATCCTCTTCGTGCAGGGCGACCTCGCAGTCCTGACCGATCGGCCGAGCCCCGCGGTCGCCGTGGTCGGCACCCGCCACTGCTCCCACGTCGGGCGGCTGGTGGCCCGCCAGCTCGGCTACGACCTGGCCCGGGCCGGTGTGCGCACGGTCTCGGGTCTGGCCCTCGGCATCGACGGTGCCGCCCACGACGGCGTGGTGACCGCGGTGGGGGAGAGGCCCGACCGTGGTCGCCCGGTGGGGGTGGTCGGCTCGGGTCTCGACCAGGTCTATCCCCGGGGCAACGCAAGGCTCTGGGCAGACGTCGCGTCGGCTGGAGTGCTGGTGTCCGAATATCCCCTCGGCACCCCGCCCGACCGGTGGCGCTTCCCGGCCCGCAACCGCCTGGTGGCCGCGCTGGCCGATCTGCTGGTGGTGGTCGAGTCGCCCCGCACGGGCGGGTCGATTCACACCGTCGAGGCGGCCATCGCTCGGGGCCGCACGGTGCTGGCCGTGCCCGGTTCGGTCCGCAACCCGGCCGCCGCCGGCACCAACGACCTGCTCGCCGCCGGTTGTCCGATGGTGCGTGACGTCGACGACGTGCTGATGGTGCTCGGTCTCGAAGGCAAGGCGCCCACCGCCTCGGCCGAGCCCGCTCCCACGGCTGGCCCGGCCCCCGCCGCAGCCCCCACCGCGGCCGACGAAGTCATGGTTGCCCTCGCGGCCGAGGGGGCCACCCTCGAGCAGGTGGTTGTCCGTACCGGATTGGCTCTGGCCTCCGTGGCGCGCCGGCTGGCCGAACTCGAGCGTGCCGGGGCGGTAACCCGCGTCGGCGGTTGGTACCTGCCCGGACGGTGACGGGCGTGACGGTGGCGCTCGGTGTTCATACGTCGGTGCGGGTCGTTGTCCCGGGTACCGTGCGGGGCAATGGCGTGGCACCTCGACGGCTTCGAGCAATCGCTCACCGCCGCCTCCCCGGCCACCGTCTCCGCCTACCGCCGCGACCTCGAGGCGTTCGTCGAGTGGGCCGGCCGAGCCGACATCGACGGTCCGTCGGGCGTCGACCGTCGGATCCTGCGCCGGTACCTGGCCTACCTGGGCACCCGGCGCTATGCCCGCCGGACGATCGCCCGCAAGGCCTCTGCGCTGCGCCGCTACTTCCGGTGGTGCGTCCAGGTCGGCACGCTGGCATCCGATCCGTCGGCCGGGCTCTCGGCCCCGTCGGGGGAGGGGCGCCTCCCGAGGGTCTTGCGGGCCGACGAGCTCGAGGTGCTTCTCGACGCTCCTCCGGCGGTCGTCGACGCCGACGACCCGGCGATCCGTTTGCGAGACGACGCCGTGCTCGAGCTGCTCTACGGCAGCGGCCTTCGGGTGGCCGAAGTGTGCGGACTCGACCGAGGCGACGTGGTCCTCGACGCCCAGACCGTCACCGTGTGGGGAAAGGGCGCCAAACAGCGGCAAGTGCCGATGAGTGCGCCGGCGGCCGACGCCCTGTCGGGCTGGTTGTCGACGGGTCGGGCCGCCCTGGTCACCGATTCCACTCCGAGCGACGCGGTCTTCCTCAACCGGCGCGGTAACCGGCTCGGTACCCGTGATGTGCGTCGCATCATCGACCGCCGGGCCGCGGCGCCGACGCACCCCCATGCCTTGCGCCACACGTTCGCCACCCATCTGCTCGACGGTGGTGCCGACCTGCGGGCCGTGCAGGAGCTACTCGGACATGCGGATCTCTCCACCACCCAGCACTACACTCACGTGAGCAAGGAACGGCTCCGCTCCGTGTACGCAGCGACCCATCCGCGGGCTCGATCGCATCCCAGGGACTGACGTGGAACTCGACGACGCGACAGAGGTCGGCCAACTGTGGGTTCGCTACAAGGCCGACGCGGACGCTGCGCTGCGTGACCAGCTCATTCTGCACTACTCGCCGCTGGTCAAGTACGTGGCCGGCCGCGTCGCCGTGGGCCTGCCCCAGAACGTCGAACAGGCCGACCTGGTCAGCTACGGGATCTTCGGGCTGATCGACGCCATCGAGAAGTTCGACCTCGAGCGGGGCTACAAGTTCGAGACCTATGCCATCGCCCGCATCAAGGGGGCCATCCTCGACGAGCTGCGCTCGATCGACTGGGTTCCCCGCTCGGTGCGGGCCAAGGCCCGCTCGTTGGAGGGCGCCTACAGCAAGCTCGAATCCGAGCTTCACCGGGCTCCGTCCGACGCCGAGTTGGCCAGCGAGCTCGAGATGACCGACGAGCAGCTCCAGACCACCTTGAGCCAGATTTCCTTCGTCGGTCTGGTCGCCCTCGACGAACTGCTCTCGGTTGGTGGCAGCCGCGGCGAGTCCCTGACGCTGGGCGACACCGTTCCGGACACCTCCGATGGTCCGGTTGCGGCCTACGAGGTCGAGGAGATGCGTCAGATCCTCGCCGATGCCATCAACCGGATGCCCGAGCGCGAGAAGATCGTCCTCACCCTCTACTACTACGAGGGCCTCACGCTGGCCGAGATCGGCGAAGTCCTCGGAGTGACCGAGAGCCGGGTGTGCCAGATCCACACCAAGGCGGTCATCCACCTGCGGGCCAAGATCGCCCACGCCGAGCGCGAACCGGCCTGATCTCCTTCGTGGCCCCCTGAGGGTCGCCAGCACCGCTTCCCCGGTCCGGACCCCTGGTCCCCGGGAGGCGTCATGCCCCGCAGTCCTCGTTCGTCGTCGTGTCGGCGCGCCCTGAGCGCCACCGTCCTCGCCACCCTCGTGGCCCTCGCCCTACCGGCCCCGCCGGCCACCGCCGCCCCGGTGCGCTACCAACCGCCGGTCGATCGACCAATCAGCGATCCCTACCGGGCTCCGAGCTCGCCCTACGGGCCAGGCAACCGGGGCATCGACTATGCCACCCAGGCCGGTGACCCGGTCCGAGCCGCCGCCGACGGCGAAGTGGTGTTCGCTGGTCAGGTCGGCGGCAGCCTGCATGTCGTGGTGATGCACGCCGACGGCATCCGCACCAGCTACTCGTTCCTCGAATCGGTCGCCGTCTCGTTGGGTGACCAGGTGGCGCTGGGCTCGGTGGTCGGAGCGGCTCGAGATGGCCTGCACTTCGGGGCTCGCCGGGACGACACCTATCTCGATCCGAGCACCCTGTTCGAAGGTGGGCGGGTCCGGGTGCACCTGGTACCCGACCAACCGGTGGAGGCGAGCACGCCACAAGGTGAGGCCAATGCGCTGCGCCGGGCGTTGGGCGATGCCCTCGGTTGGGGCCGGGCCGGGGTCGAGTGGGCCGCCGGCACCCACACCGATGCCGCCCGCGCTGCGGCCGCCGTGGCCGGGCGGGCCGCTCAGGTGGGCTGGACGACCGTCCGTGGCGAGCTCGGCGACCTCTGGCTGCGGGCCCAGCTCTACGTCGACTACTCCCGCCAGCTCGGGCTGCTCCCGGTTGCCGGACTCGACCTCCTGGTGCGCCGGGGACTGGTGTTCTCGGCCTCCCAGGACGACTGCACGCCGCCCGACCAAGCACCGCAGCCGCCTCCGTCGGGCCGTCGCATTTTGGTCCTGGTGGCCGGCTTCGGATCGGCTGGAGGGCAGGCCAGCGTGCTCGACGTCGATACCACGGCATTGGGGTATGCCGACGACGAGGTCCTTCAGTTCTCCTACAACGGCGGGCGGGTCCCAGGGGTGGGTTCGGTCGCCGGAGTGAGCACCAGCCAGTACGGCCCAGCCGACACGTTCGGCGACATCGCCGAGGCGGGCGCCCGGCTTCGCCAGTTGCTCGAAGAGCTGCGCCGCACCCATCCGGGAGTCCCAGTCGACATCGTCGCCCACTCCCAAGGTGGACTGGTGGCTCGAATGGCCCTCGAAGAGGGCGACGATCTCGACCCGAGAGTGCCCCGCATCGAGCACCTCGTCACCTTGGGCACACCGCACCACGGTGCCGATCTGGCCACCGCCGACGCGCTGCTGGGCACCAGCGACACCGGTCGGTCGGTGCAGGACGCCATCGGCGCGGTGTCCGACGGAGGGGTCCAAGCCGACTCGGTGGCGGCAGCCCAGCTCCGGGAGGGCTCGCCACTGATCCGCAGCCTCGAACGCCGTCCTCTGCCCAACGGCACCCGGGTGACCTCGGTGGCCGCCGAGGGTGACCTGGTGGTGCCGGCACTGCACTCGGCCCTCGATGGGGCGACCAACGCGTTGGTGGACGTCGGTGGGGCAACAGCGCATGGCGACCTACCGGGCAGCCCCGAGGCGGCTCGCGAGTTGGCGCTGGCGCTGGCCGACCAGCCACCCACCTGCCGATCTCTGGTGGCCGGCTTGCTGACTGCTCGGGGGGTCAGCCTGGTCGAAGACCTGGTCGGGGTGGTCGTGGGCACCGAGGTCGGCGCTCTCGACCTGAACTTGGGCTTGCTCGTCGAGATGCCCTGATCGGTCGGTGTCACATCGGCGGGCCGTGGTCCCTAGACTCGCCCCTTCACGTGGCCACATCTGGTGGCCGCACAACAAGACACCCAGGTGGGGTACCCCACGGTCGTGGTTCGCCACGCGCCTCGCCTGGTCCATCGAACCGTCGGGAGGAGCACAACACATGGGTGCAGTCGTCACCACGCGGCAGCTCCTCGAAGCTGGCGTCCACTTCGGACACCAGACGAGGCGCTGGAACCCCAAGATGAAGCGGTACATCCGGGGCGAGCGCAATGGCATCTACCTGATCGACCTCGAGCAGACCCTGACGGGCATCGAGAAGGCGTACACGTTCGTACGCGACCTCTCCGCCAACGGCGGCACGGTCCTCTTCGTCGGCACCAAGAAGCAGGCCCAAGAAGCCGTGGCCCGTTCGGCCCAGCGCAGCGGTCAGCCCTGGATCAACGAGCGTTGGCTGGGCGGGATGCTCACCAACTTCTCGACCATGAGCGGCCGGGTCAAGAAGATGCAGGACTACCAGCGCATGCGGGCCATGGGCGACTTCGAGGTCATGCCCAAGAAGGAAGCCCTCATGATCCAGCGCGAGCTCGAGAAGCTCGAGCGCAACCTCATCGGGATCCGCAACATGGGCAAGCTGCCCGACGCCGTCTTCGTGCTCGACACGAAGAAGGAGCACATCTGTGTGGGCGAGGCCAACAAGTTGGGCATCCCCGTCGTCGCGGTCGTCGACACCAACTGCGACCCCGACGTGATCGACTTCGTGATCCCGGGCAACGACGATGCAATTCGCTCCGGCACGCTCATGGCCGGCCTCATCGCCGAGGCGGTCGAAGAGGGCCGATTCCTGGCCGAGCGTCGGGGCGTCGTGACCACGCCGATGCCGCTCACCCCAGAGCAGGAGGCCGAGAGAGTGGCCCAGCAGGCTGCGGCCAGCCAGGCCGCTGCCCGTGAGGCGGCTGCCCGCGAGTCCCGCCTGAGCGCCTCGCTGGCTTCGCCGGCCGAGACCGAGGTGCCGGCCGAGACCGAGCCGGTGGCCGAGACCGAGCCGGTGGCCGAGACCGAGCCGGTGGCGGAGACCGAGCCGGTGGCGGAGACCGAGCCGGTGGCCGAGCCGGTGGCCGAGGCCGTTGCCGACACTGCGACCGAGGAGGCCCCGGCCTGATGCCCGAGTTCACCGCCAAGGACGTACAGCGCCTGCGCCAGGACACGGGCGCGGGGATGATGGATGCCAAGCGAGCCCTCGAGTCCGCCGATGGCGACTTCGAGGTGGCCCGCCGGTGGCTGCAGGAGAAGGGCCTGGCCAAGGCGGCCGAGCGGGCCAGCCGTGAGAACGTCCAGGGCGCGGTGGCGCTCGGGCGGGCGGGCGACACCGCCGCGCTGGTCGAGCTCAAGTGCGAGACCGACTTCGTGGCCAAGAGCGTCGAGTTCGTGGCCCTGGGCCAGTCGATCGCCGACGCCGTTGCGGCCGACGGTGCCGATGCCGCGGGCCGCTTCGCCGAGCCGGTGGCCGAGTTGACCCTCACCCTGAAGGAGAACATCGAGGTGGGCCGGGTGGTCCGCTTCGAGCCGGCAGCGGGCAACGTCCTCGACGCCTATCTCCACGTTCAGAGCGACCATGGCGTCAACGGCGTCCTGGTCGAGTTGGCCGGCGGCGACGCCGAACTGGCCCACCAGATCGCCCTGCACATCTCCTTTGCCCGACCGTCGGTGCTCGACGCCAGCGAGTTCGACCAAGCCGAGGTGGCCTCCCAGCGCGACTTGCTCGAGACCCAGACTCGCAACGAGGGCAAGCCCGAGCAGGCCCTACCCAAGATCGTCGACGGCAAGCTCAACGGCTGGTTCAAGCGGGTTCCCGACGGAGCGCTCCTCGAACAGCCCTTCGTCGCCGACGAGAAGCAGTCGGTGGCCGCCGCCCTGGGTGGGGCCACGATCGTGCGCTTCGCCCAGGTCGAGATCACCGGTTAGCCGATGGTCGAACCGGCGTCGCCCCGTTGGGGCCGAGTGGTCCTCAAACTCTCGGGCGAGGCGTTCGCCGCGCCCAACGGCTACTCGATCGACGGTGATGTGGTCAGCCAGCTCGCCGGTGAGATCGTCGAGGCTCGTCAGCACCTCGGCGTCGACATGGCCATCGTGGTCGGTGGGGGCAACATCTGGCGGGGCCTGCACGGCGCCGACGTGGGCATGGATCCGGCCCAGGCCGACTACATGGGGATGTTGGCCACCGTCATCAACGCTCTGGCGCTCCAAGATGCTCTGGAGCGACTCGACCAGCCCACCCGGGTCTTGACCGCCATCCAGATGGCCCAGGTGGCCGAGCCGTACATCCGGCGTCGGGCCATCCGCCACCTCGAGCGGGGTCACGTGGTCATCCTGGCCGGGGGCACCGGCAACCCGTTCTTCACCACCGACACCACCGCTGCGCTGCGGGCCGCCGAGCTGTCCGCCGGTGCGGTGCTCAAGGGCACCCACTCCGGGGTGGACGGCGTGTACACCGCCGATCCCCGGATCGATCCGAGTGCGACCAAGCTCGACGCCCTGTCGTACATGGATGTGCTCAACCGGGGCCTCAAGGTCATGGACTCGACGGCCATCACGTTCTGCATGGACCGGGCCATCCCGATCGTGGTCTTCAACCTGCTCGAGCAGGGCAACGTGCACCGTGTCCTGGTCGGCGAAGAGCAGATCGGTACGCTGGTCTCGTGATCGAGGACGTCATCTCGCAGTCCCTCGACAAGATGCGCCGTGCGGTCGAGCACACGCGAGCCGACTTCTCGTCGATTCGCACCGGCCGGGCCACCCCGGCCCTGGTCGAGAAGTTGCCGGTCGACTACTACGGGTCGGAGGTCCCGCTCCAGCAGCTGGCCGGCTTCTCGGTCCAAGATGCTCGGGTGCTGGTGATCCAGCCCTATGACCGCGGGGCCATGGGGGCGATCGAGAAGGCCATCCAGACCTCCGATCTCGGGATCACGCCGAGCAACGACGGCCAGGTCGTGCGCCTGTCGTTCCCACCGTTGACCGAGGAGCGCCGCAAAGACCTGGTCAAGGTGGTCAAGGGCATGGCCGAGGACGGCAAGGTGTCGGTCCGCAACCTGCGCCGAGCCGCCCGCCACGAGCTCGAGGCCCTCGAACGCGAGGGTGACGTGTCCGCCGACGACCTTGAACGGGCCGAGAAGCAGCTCGACAAGATCACGGCCGACCAAGTCGCCGACATCGACAGCGCGCTCGAACACAAGGAGCGCGAGCTGCTCGAGGTCTGACGATCGCGTCCGCGCGATCTGGGGACTCGGGCTGCCCAACCGACCAGGAGGCGGTGGTCATGGACGAACGCACGCCGTGGGAACCCGACGACGAGGTCGTCAAGGATCCGACCGAAGGGGTCAGGGTCATCGGAGCCCAGGAGGCGGCCGAGGCCGTCGAGCGGGGTGACGTGGTCGCTCGCCGTCCTCGGGGCGAGGCCCGCTTCGGAGATCGTCCTGACGTGCCCGACGAGGCGGATGTGAGCCTGCGGTTCCCGCTCGACGACGAACCGTCGGCGCCGGCCCGCCCGAAGGCGGCGGCCCCCTCGTTGCCTCCGTGGACCGAGCCGCCCACCGGCGAACTGCCGGCGGTGCTCAGTGGGTCGGCCTCGGGCGCCGCGCCCGACGACGACCTCGACGTGTGGTCCAGCCTGGCCACTTCTGGACCCCGTTGGCGGGACACGCCCGGCGACTGGGACGACCAGGACGAGTCAAGCGACATCCGCCATGACGAGGCCACTCGGGTGGGTGCGCTCGACGAGACCAGCCGTCCCGATCCCGACGACTTCTTTGCCCCGATCGACGAAGAGTTGCCGCCCCGTCGGGCCACGCCGGCCCGAGAGGGAGCAGGCCGGCGCCGTCGACGGCCCGCCCCGACCGGGGCCGGTCGCGCCGCCCGAGCGGGTGCGGGAGCGGCCACCGCCGGAGCGGCGACCGCCGCGGCGGGAGCCGGAGGTTCTCGCCGGTCGGGTGCCGGACGCAGCCCTGGGTTGGGGACGGGCGGTACACGTCGCGGTGGGGGCGGGGGAGGAGGCGGTGGCGATCGCGATATCCAGATGGCCACGGTCACCGGCATCAGCCTCGGTGTCGCGGTCCTGGCCGTGTTGGTGTTCTTGCCCACCTGGGTGATGGTCGTGGTCGTCACGTGCGTGATGGCGGTGGCCTGCCTCGAGCTGTTCGCGGTCTTGCAGCGGGGCGGCTACCAGCCCGCCACCCTTCTGGCCCTGGTAGCGGTGGCCGCGTTCCCGCTGGCTGCGTACTACCGAGATCAAGAGGCGCTGCCGCTGGTCATGGTGCTGGCCGTGGTCGCCACCATGTTGTGGTACCTGTTCGGGATCAGCCGGCTCCAACCGATCATGAACATGGGTGTGACCGTGTTCGGTATCGCCTACGTCGGGCTGCTCGGGAGCTTTGCCGCCCTCATCTTGCGATTCCCGAACGGCAAGGGCGTGCTGGCCGGCGCCATCGTGGCCACGGTGGCCTACGACGTCGGCGCCCTGTTCACCGGTCGGGCGCTGGGCCGGGCCCCGTTCGCACCCGACATCAGCCCGCACAAGACCATCGAGGGCCTCATCGGCGGCACGTTGGTCGCCGTCGTGGTGTCGTGGTTCGTGCTCGACTTCATCGGCCTGGCGCCGTGGAGCGGCAAGTCTGCGGTACTGCTGGCGCTGGTCGTCGCCGTCGCCGCGCCGCTGGGCGATCTGTGCGAGTCGATGATCAAACGCGACCTCGGGGTCAAAGACGTCAGCGCCACCTTGCCGGGCCATGGCGGGTTGCTCGACCGTTTCGACGCGCTGCTTTTCGTGCTGCCGGCGGCGTACTACCTGTGTCGGGTGCTTGACGTCTTCTGAGCCGGGCCGGCCAGTGAGGGTCGCCATCGCCGGGTCGACCGGGTCGATCGGCACCCAGACCCTCGATGTGGTCCGGGCCGCGGTGGGCCGGGTCGAGGTCAGCGCGCTCTCGGCTCGGTCATCGGTCGACCTGCTGGTCGCCCAGGCCTGCGAGTTCTTCCCCGATGTGGTGGTGGTGGGTGACCCATCTTGCGCTTCTGCCGTGGCGGCCGCGGTGCCGGCGGGCACTGCCGTGGTGGTGGGCGACGAGGGTCCTGAGGCGTTGGCGGCCGCCGCCGATGTGGTGGTCAACGGGGTGGTCGGCTTCGCTGGTCTGGCCGTGACGATCGCCGCGGTGCGGGCCGGCCGGCGGCTGGCCCTGGCCAACAAGGAGTCGTTGGTGGCCGGGGGCCCGGTTGTGCGAGCGGCGCTGGCCGCGTCGGCGGGGGCCGAGTTGGTACCGGTCGATTCCGAGCACGCGGCGATCCATCAATGCCTCAGGGCCGGGTCGGCTTCGGAGGTGTCGCGGCTGATCCTGACGGCCAGCGGCGGACCGTTCCGAGGCCTCGGTCCTGCCGAGCTTCATGACGTGACGTTGGCCCAGGCCTTGGCCCATCCGACCTGGCAGATGGGTCCCAAGATCACCGTCGACTCGTCGACGCTGATGAACAAGGGTCTCGAGGTGATCGAGGCCGACGAGTTGTTCGGCGTGGGCTTCGACCGCATCGAGGTGGTCGTCCATCCCCAGTCGATCGTGCACTCGATGGTGGAGTTCGTCGACGGCTCGACTGTGGCCCAGTTGTCGCGGCCCGACATGCGGGGGCCGATCGCCTATGCGTTGGGTCTACCGGAGCGCTGGCCACCCGGCTACGGCGTGCTCGATTGGGCCCAGGTCGGCCGCCTCGATTTCGAACCACCCGATCGGGTGGCGTTCCCGTGTCTCGACCTGGCCTACCAGGCCGGTAGAGCAGGGGGTTCGGCGCCGGCGTGGCTCAACGCGGCCAACGAGGTGGCCGTGGCCGCCTTTCTCGACGGGGCCCTGACCTGGCGATCGATCCCCGACGTGCTGAACCGGTCCCTCGACCTCCATGATGGGACGGTGCTGTCGGAGATCAACGATGTCATCGAGGTCGATGCCCGGGCCCGGTCGGTGGCGGTCAACGCCGTGGCTCAGCTGACGGGTGGGGCGGTGAGGTCATGACCGACGACGTGACGCCGTCGGTCGAGCCGCCGGTGGGCGAGCACGGCGGTCCCCCCGAGGAGGAGGTGGCGACGTTCGAGTGGTGGCGCCCGGTTGCCCTGGCCGTGTTCGTCGTGTTCCTCGGTGTGCGCTACGGCCTGCCGTTGCTCATCGTCATCTTCGCCCTGATGGCCATGATCTTTCTCCACGAGCTGGGCCACTACATCACGGCCAAACGAGCGGGGATGAAGGTCACCGAGTTCTTCTTGGGGTTCGGCCCCCGGCTGTGGTCGTTCCGCCGGGGGGAGACCGAATACGGGCTCAAGGCCATTCCCGCGGGCGCCTACGTGCGCATCATCGGGATGAGCAATCTCGAAGAGGTCGACCCGGCTGACGAGGCCCGGACCTACCGCCAGAAGGGGTACGCCCAGCGGCTCTCGGTGGCATTCGCCGGCTCGGCCATGCACTTCGCCATCGCCCTGGTGCTCTGGTTCACGATCGTCGTCGGCTTCGGGGTCCAAGACGTCGACTCCAACCGGTGGACGGTCGGCGAGCTCACTGCCCTCGACAGTGGGGCCAGCCCGGCCCAGGACGCCGGCGTCGAGGTGGGCGACCGCATCGTGTCGGTCGACGGTCAAACCTTCGATTCGTTCGACGACCTCGCCGTGTACCTGCGGGCCCGGCCCGATCAGCAGGTGACCGTGGTGGTCGAACGCGACGGCGAGGAGATCACCCTCGAACCCGAGTTGGCCAGCCGGGTGGCCGACGGCGAGACCGTTGGCTACTTGGGTATCGGCCCGACCTTCGATCGGGTGCGCATGAACCCGGTGTCGGGGGTCGTCGACTCGGTGAGCAAGACCGGCCAGACCATGTGGCTGTCGGTCAAGGGTTTGGGCGCGCTGTTCTCGCCCTCGGGCATCTCTGGCTACCTCGATACCTTGTCCGGCGAGGACAGCTCGTCGGACTCGTCGTCGAGTACGTCGGGTTCGTCCAGCTCGTCGAGCAGCTCGAGTGAGACCCGGGTGACGTCAATCGTCGGCATCGGCCGGACCGGAACCCAAGCGGTCGAGGCCGGGGCGGTCACGATGATCGGGTTCATGTTCCTCCTCAACGTGTTCATCGGCGTGTTCAACCTGGTGCCGCTCCTACCGTTCGACGGCGGGCACGTGGCCATCGCCACCTACGAGCAGCTGCGCAGCCGGGGCGGTCGGCGCTACATGGCCGACGTGTCCAAGCTCATGCCCCTCACCTACGCCGTGGTCGGTGTGCTCGGCTTCCTGTTCGTGACCTCGATCTACCTCGACGTCACGAGCCCCGCCGCCAACCCGTTCAACTGAGCTGGCCTGATGGACGTCGTGGCCGGCCCGACGAGTCATGCTCGGCGCGAGACGCGCCAGATCATGGTCGGGTCGGTGCCGGTGGGTGGCGAGAGCCCCATCACCGTCCAGTCGATGACGACGACCAAGACCGGTGACCACGAGGGCACCCTCCAGCAGATCTATGCCTTGGCCGCGGCCGGGGCCGACATCGTGCGCTGCACCTGCAACGACGAGGCCGCAGCCGAGGGTTTGGCTCGCATCGTGCCCCGCTCGCCGGTGCCGATCGTGGCCGACATCCACTTCCACCACCGCTTGGCCCTGGCTGCCCTCGAGGCTGGCGTGGCCTGCCTGCGGCTCAACCCGGGCAACATCCGCAAGCCCGAGCGCATCAAGGAGGTGGCCGCCGAAGCCCGGGACCGGGGTGTGCCCATACGCATCGGGGTCAACGCCGGGTCGCTCGATCCCGACATCGAGGAGCGCTACGGGATCACCCCCGAGGCGCTGGTGGCGTCGGCTCAGAGGGAGTTGGCCTACTTCGACGAGGTCGGCTTCGACGACGTGAAGATCTCGGTCAAGGCGTCCTCGGTGCCGTTGATGGTCGAGTCCTACCGGATGCTGGCCGAGGTGACCGACCACCCATTGCACCTGGGGGTGACCGAAGCCGGTCCGCCTCCGGCCGGGCTGATCAAGGCCACGGCGGGCATGGCGACCCTGCTCATGGAGGGCATCGGCGACACCATCCGCTACTCGCTCACCGCCGACCCGGTCGAGGAGGCCAAGGCGGGCCGCCAGCTGCTCGAGGCCCTGGGCCTGCGCGAGCGCAAGAGCACCGACCTGATCGCGTGTCCGAGTTGCGGACGGGCCGAGATCGACGTCATCGAGGTGGCCCGCCAGGCCCAAGAGGCGTTCGCCGAGCGTCAGCTGCCCCTGCAGGTGGCGGTGATGGGGTGTGTGGTCAATGGGCCGGGCGAGGCTCGCTCGGCCGACCTGGGGATCGCCGCCGGGCGCCATCGGGGCCACCTGTTCATCCGGGGCCAGATCGTGCGGGTGGTGCCCGAGGACGCCATGGTCGAGGCGCTGGTGGACGAGGCCGAGAAGCTGGTGGCCGAGGGGGTCGAGGCCCGCTTGGCCGCGGCCGACGCCGGGGCAGCAGCCGAGGCCGAGGCCGACCGGGCCGCATTGCTGGTCGAGCAAGGCGACGACGTGAACCACTCCGAGACCACCGTCGAGCTCATCCGCCGCCGAGCAACGGAAATTGAGTAGCCCGACTCCTACGATGCCGGCGACGAAGCGGGGAGAATCGTGACGATCTCGAAGCGAACGAACCGTCTGGATGACCACGAAGACCGGGTCTCCCACCGGGAAGTCATCGACGCGCTTCCTCGGGCGATCGTGGCGACCGATCCCTTAGGGAGGATCTGGCTGTGGAACTCTGTCGCCGAGGATCTCTACGGCTGGGCCGAGGTAGAGGTGCTCGGCAGCAACGTCGCCGACGTTCTCGCTTCGCCGTCCGATCTCGACGAAGACGCTTGGTCCCTCGAGGCAATCGTCGCTGGAGAGTCTGCGAGTCGGGATCGGCTGGTTGTGGGCCGCCAAGGCGATCCGATCCGGGTTTTCACCGTCACGAGGCCCCTCGTCGACCGTCACGGAGAAGTCAGGGCGATTGTCGCGGCCTCTGAGGACGTCACCGAAGTTCGTCAGGCCGAACAGAAGGCTCGCGAACTGTCCGAACATTTTCGCCTGGCCCTGGAGGCGGGGGGACTCGGAACGTGGCGCTGGGACATGGCTTCTGGTCAGACCGTATGGGATGAACGACTCGAGCAGCTGTTCGGCCTGGCTCCCGGCAGTTTCGACGGCACCTTCGATGCATACGTCGCCCGGCTTCACCCCGATGACCGCGAGGCGGTGCTGCAAACGGTTCAAGTTGCGGTCGAGCATCGAGCTCCCTACCAAGTGGACCACCGGGTGGTCTGGCCCGACGGATCGGTGCACTGGATCGCCGGCGCTGGCGGGGTGACCATCAACGAACTGGGCGAAGTCACCGGCACGATCGGCTGCGCGATGGATATCACCGCACGCGTCCTCCAGGAGCAGGAACGAGACAACCTGATCGCCGCGGCCGTCGAGCACGCTGCTCGCGAACAGGTGCAACGCGAGCGGCTCGAGGTTCTGACCGCGATCCACGATGCCCTCGGAGCGTCCCCCGAACGTCAGGACCTGATGGTCAATGTGACTCGGGCGGCGGTGCCGCGCCTCGGCGACTGGTGCGCCATCCACGTTCTCCCCGACGTTGGGGGAGCTGTCCCCGATGTCGAAATAGCCCATGTCGATCCCGACATGGTCGCCTATGCCCGCCAGCTCCACGAACGCTTTCCGTACGATCCCGACTCACCGACCGGTGTCGCCCACGCCATCCGGACACGAGCCGTCGAGTTCTTTCCGGACATCACCGACGACGTTCTCACTTCGCTCGATCTCACCGCGGAGGAGCGCGAGATCGTTGATCAACTCGCTCTCCGGTCTGCCATCACGGTCCCGTTGGTCAAAGGCGATCGGGTGTTCGGCGCGATGCAGTTCGTCATGTCCAGCTCGTCTCGCCGCTACACCGACGACGACGTCACCCTCGCGAGAGCGGTGGCGGGACGGATCGCGTCCAGTCTCGAAGTCCGTCGGCTCAATGATCAGCAGCGCCGCATCGCCGAGACCCTCCAGAGCAGCCTCCTGCCATCGTCGCTCCCGCCGATCCCCGGCGTCGACATCGCGGTTCGCTATTGGGCCGCTGGAGAGAGCGCCGCTGTCGGAGGCGACTTCTACGACGTGTTCGAAGTCGACGATGAGACGTGGGGCGTGGTGATCGGTGACGTATGCGGTACCGGGCCGGCCGCGGCGGCGCTTACCGGCCTGGCCCGGCACACCATCCGTGACAGCGCTTGGCATGGCGATAGCCCGGTCGAGGTTCTCAACCATCTCAATCGGGCGGTCGTTCGAGCCGGGATGGAGTCGTTCTGCACCTCGGTGTATGCGACGTTGACCACTTCTGGCGAGCGGACCGGCCTCACTGTGATCTCGGGGGGCCACCCCCATCCGGTACTCGTCACCGCCGAGTCGGCTCGAACCATCGGGCACAACGGGACGTTGATTGGCGTGTTCCCAGACGTCAGTTGCGAGTCCGAAACGGTCGGACTCGATCCCGGTGACGTCGTCGTGTTCTACACCGACGGCGCCACCGACGTCCCTCCCCCTCACGCTGTGAGCGTCGAGCAGTTCACAGCACTCGTGGAGCTCGTGGCACGGTCCGGGTCGACAGCGGAAGAGATTGCCGACCGCATTCGGGGAGAGATCGACGCCATCCAACCCATGGGAGACCGTGGCGACGACATCGCCCTCCTCGTTCTCCGCGTCCATACGGTTTAGGTGACCGGTAGGACGACCAGGTGACTCGTCAAGTGACCGCAACGGAGGCCAAGGCGACGATCCTGGCGTTGCTCGACGTTGTCGCAGCCGGCGAGGAGGTCGAGATCACCAAGCGGGGAAAGTTGGTGGCTCGGCTGGTGCCGGTGCCAGGGTCCCACGGACTGCGGGGTCGACTAGCCGGACGTGCGGCCAGCGCGGTTGATGAGGACGAGTTGTTCTCGACTGGGTTGCCCTGGGAGGTCGGCGCATGCGCTCGTTCCGAGGACCCCGCCGTCTCACCATCTGGTAGGCGGTCGGTCGGCCCGCCTATGGGTGAATGCTGAATCGCCCACCCGAAATTGGCCGTAGGACGTCGAAGTGGCGGCGGTCGAGGGTGAGGACTCGCCGGGTGCGGTAGTGGTCGGCAAGGACCACGACCGATGCGTCGGTGATGCCGATCTCCTGGTCTCGGTAGCGGGCGATGACGTCGTGGGCTCGGGCGAGCTGATCGGTGGTGAAGGTCGCGAGGTCGAATGCACCGTTGCTCAACTCGGATAGGGCATCGAGTTCGGCAATCACGCCCAAGCGGGTGCTGACCAGGTGGTCGAGTTCGGCCACGACGAAGGGCGAAACGACGAGTGGCTCGTCCTCGGCTTCGACGATCGTGCGGACCGCATCGTGGGCCGGCTCGCGGCGGTTGAAGAGGGCGAGGAGCCCACTTGTGTCGGCGACGATCAACGTTCGCCGAAGCCCCTCAGCAACTCGTCGGCTCGGTCGGCGATCGGTTCGCCGTCGAGGAACCCGGCACGGGGCGATGGCCGCTGCACCGCGGCGGCGACTGCTCGGCGGATGACCTCAGCCTCCGAACGGCCCTGACGAGCGGCCTCCCGCTCGACGGCAGACTTCAACTCGTCGGTCAGGTAGACGGTCGTCTTCACGGACATGCCATATATGGTACCAGCGGTGGCACATCCCAGCTGGGGATCACGCTCAGGCAGTGGGGTTGATCCAGTGCAGCTCGCGAAACCGGGCGAAGTCGCTGTCGGCGCTGATCAGCGCCAAGCCGTGCTCAATGGCCAGCGCCGCAAGCGCGGCGTCGGCCACGAGGTTGCCCCGCAAGTCGAGGGTGTTCACCAGGCGGCCGAGGATCTGGCGGTGACCAAGGCCAGGCGTCGGCGTCCACACCGTCGGCGCGTCGAGCCAGGCTGCGACGATCGACCACGCATCGTCGGCGTTCAGCGGGTTGCGCATCGCCCTCGGGTTGGTGGCGATGCGCAAGAAGGCATGCAGGGATGGCCAGGGGAGGCCGACCCGTCGGTCGCCGTTGAGGGCAGTCTCGAGCCAGCGTCGAGCCGGGTCGTGGGCCGGGCTCGTCTCGTCGACCGCGTAGAGGAGGATGTTGGCGTCGACCAGCACCTAGCGGGCCTCGTCGCCCTCGAGCACGGCGAGGGTTTCGGCCACGTTGGTCACATCGACGGTGAGCCCGAGCGGGCGAGTGGGCTGAGTGAAGGGGGCTCGACCCTCTCGGGGGAGAAGGCCCTGGCGGATCAGTTCGTTGACGGCTTCGCTCAGGCCGAGGTCTCGGCGCCGACGCAGCGCCGCCAGCTCAGCAACAACGTCATCGTCCAGGTCAACCGTGGTCCTCATGATGCAAAGGCTACCGCATCATGATGCGGTATATGCTCATCCCGGGCTGAGGTGGGCGGATTCGCTCATGTCGCGGACGATCCGAACGGTCCGGTAGCGGTCGTACATGGTGATGATCAGCGTGAGCAGCAGCCCGAAGAACAGCGCGCCGCCCCGATTGATCCGACCGTCCGCGACGAGGCGGGCGAAGGACGCCAGGAGCACCGTGTTCACTCCGGCCAGCGTTAGGAACTCGATCGCATCCGAGCGCCACTCGAAGCCTCTTTGGCTGAGCCAGGTGCTGAGGCCGGCGTTGACAACGACCACGAGGGCCGTCGCACTCAACACCTGCAGATTGCTCGCCCCGATCTGCAGCATCTGGGAGAAGATCGTCGCAACGAGTGCGATCAGCGCGATCTTCTCGATGGTGGGGTGGGCCATCGAGAAGACGGTCCGATCAGCATCGGGGATGTCGATGGCCGGGACTGCTCGGTCGGCGTCGAAGCGAACCGACCAGTCCTGTTGGGGACGCCGGTGCCACATCACCAGTGCCAGCGCGATCAGTCCGAGGATCCCAGCAACCAGCGCCAAGGCGACACCGGGTCGGTTGGCGATGGCCTCACCCCAGGACGCCGAGGGATCGACGCCGAACACGGTCTCGTGCATGAAGTCGGTGAAATCGAGCTGGGCGATGTGGATCCACCATTCCTGGGGCAGCTTCACGAAGATCCAGATGCCGGCGGCGATGGCGACGACGGTGCGCCGGGAGAGCCGACGTGGGTCCCACGCGACCCTGACCGCCTCGTAAGCGATGAAGAAGTACTCGAACGTATTCGGGAAGATGAACAGGATGGCGCGGTTGCCGAGGAGCTCGAAGAGCACGACACCGACGAGGCGGTAGTACCAGAGGAAACGGGCGACCTCGAGAGCGAAGCCGTTCTGCCAGTTCCGGACCGCCGACAGGTAGGCGATCGTCAGGTAGTAGATGTCGAGCGCTTTGTCGTAGCTCTGGTAGTTGTCGAGGTTGATCGTCGTGTATTTGGCGAAGATCGACTGGTCGGCGGCGTCGATGACCAGGCAGGCGAGGACCGCCGGTAGCGGGAACCGGGGGATGAGCAACGGCGCCAGGAACCTCGCCCCGACGACCACAACGAAGACGAGGACGTCGGTCATCTCGGGGCTCATGGCGTGCGGAAGCTAGCTGGGCTCCCGAAGCGCTGGTCGTGATCGTCTCGGTTCCGGAGCCTCCCCGCCTGGCCGTTCCCGACCTGGCACTACCCTCGCCCGCTTATGGCCAAAGCTCCCGTGCTCACCCCTCAGGCCGAGGATTTCCCCCGCTGGTACCAGGACGTGGTGGCCAAGGCCGAGCTGGCCGACAACGGCCCAGTCCGGGGCACCATGGTCATTCGGCCCTGGGCCTACGCCATCTGGGAGCTGATGCAGGCCGACCTCGACCGGCGTATCAAGGCCGCCGGGGCCAAGAACGCCTACTTCCCGCTGTTCATCCCCGAGAGCTACCTGCGCAGAGAGGCCGAGCACGTCGAGGGGTTCAGCCCCGAGCTGGCCGTGGTCACCCACGGTGGGGGCAAGGAGCTCGAAGAGCCGGTGGTGGTCCGCCCCACCAGTGAGACGGTGATCAACAGCTTCTTCGCCAAGTGGATCCAGAGCTACCGAGACCTGCCGCTGCTCATCAACCAGTGGGCGAACGTCGTGCGCTGGGAGCTACGGCCCCGGCTGTTCCTGCGCACCAGCGAGTTCCTCTGGCAAGAGGGTCACACCGCCCATGCCACCGAGGCCGACGCCCGGGCCTACGCCGAGCGCATCCTGGCCGAGGTCTACGAGCGCTTCATGGTCGACGTGCTGGCCATCCCGGTGTTCGTCGGGCGCAAGACCGCTCGTGAGCGCTTCGCCGGGGCCATCAACAGCTTGGCCTGCGAGGCGATGATGGCTGACGGCAAGGCCCTCCAAATGGGCACCAGCCACGAGCTTGGCCAGAACTTCGCCAAGGCCTTCGACATCACGTTCCTCGACGACCAGGGCGAGCAGGTTTACGCCTGGCAGACGTCGTGGGGCGTGTCGACCCGGATGCTGGGCGGGCTGATCATGACCCACGGCGACGACGCCGGATTGCGCCTTCCGCCGGCAGTTGCCCCGGTACAGGCGCTGGTGCTGTTGATCCGCGACGAGGACGGGGCCGGCGACGCGGCCCGAGCCCTCATGGCCGAGCTGGCCGCCGCCGGAGTGCGGGCCGAGCTCGATGACCGGGTCGACACCAGCTTCGGGCGCCGCTCGGTCGACTGGGAGCTCAAGGGCGTCCCGGTCCGTATCGAGATGGGCCCCCGCGACCTGAGGGAGGGCCTGGTCACCCTCGTGCGCCGCGATACCGGCGAGAAGGTGCCGGTGGCGCTGGCCGAGGTGGCGACCCGCGTGGCCGACGCCCTCGTCGCCGCCCAGGCCGACCTGCTGGCAGCCGCCACCGCTCGACGGGACGCCAACGTGCACGACGTCACCACCCTCGACGAAGCCGCCGAAGCCGCCCAGTCTGGGTTTGCCCGTATGGCCTGGTCGGCGGTGGGCGTCGAGGGCGAGGTTCGCCTGGCCGAGCGGGCGGTGACCGTTCGCTGCCTCCAGCACGCCGACGGCACCCCGGCCACCTCCGACGACGACCCCGACGCGCTGGCCCTCGTCGCCCGCTCGTACTGACCCAGCGAGGCTCGACCAGATCGCCCGTTCTCCGGCGGATCGGCCACCTGGGCGGTGGTGGATCCGCCAAAGAACGGGAGGGGGAGGGCCCCGGCCGGCGGACCCGACCTCCAGGTGAACGGTGGCTATACTCCGACGGTCATCCAGGCCAGGCGGTCAGCTGGCTGTTGGTCCTCGGACCAGTGTGGGGCGTGGGCTTCGGCCCACGCTTTTGTTTCGTCGGATCACCCATCCGTCACGACCCTTGAGCAGAGAGGAGCCAGACGATGAACACGATCGAGCAGGTCAGCGCCCTCGTCGAGCCCCTCTGCACCGCCGCCGGCGTCGATCTCTACGACGTCGAACAGGCCGGTCCCATCCTGCGGGTCCTGGTCGAGAAGGCGGGTGGCATCGACGTCGAAGTGTTGGGCCAGTTGTCCCACGCCGTGTCCGCCGCCCTCGACGAGGCCGACCCGATCCCCGGGCGCTACACCCTCGAGGTGTCCAGCCCCGGCCTCGAGCGGCCGCTTCGGGTGCCCCGACACTTCACCGCGGCCGTGGGCCAGCGGGTGAAGTTGCGCACGGTGGCCCGCCAGGACGGGCCTCGGCGTCTCGAGGGCGAGCTGGTCGCCGCCGATGACGAGAACGCCACCATCGAGGTCGACGGCGAGCGACACGTGGTGCCGTTGGCCCAGATCGAACGAGCCCGCACGGTCTTCGTGTGGGGTCCGCCACCCCGTCCGACCAAGGTCGGCGCCGGGCCTGGCCCGAAGCGGAAGGGAAGTGACACATGAGCGACAGCAGCGAGATCTTCGACGCGCTGCAGGCGCTGGCCATCGACCGGGGTATCTCGGTCGACGTCCTGCTCGACGCCTTGGCCAACGCCTTGGTGTCGGCCTACAAGCGGATGCCCGACGCCGCTGAAGAGGCCTACGTCACCGTCGACGCCGACACCTTCGAGATCCGGGTCTACGGCCAGGAGCTCGATGAGGAGGGCAACGTCGTACGCGAGTGGGACGACACCCCCGACGACTTCGGTCGCATCGCCGCCCAGACGGCCAAGCAGGTGCTGACCCAGCGGGTGCGCGAGGCCGAGCGAGAGCTCAAGTACGAGGAGTATGCCGGTCGCGAGGGCGACATCATCACCGGCATCGTCCAGCAGACCGACAGCCGTTTCACCCTCCTCGATCTGGGTCGGGTCGAAGCGCTGCTGCCCCAGGCCGAGCAGGTCCCCTACGAGCGTCCCGAGCCCGGAACCCGGCTCAAGGCCTACATCGTCGAGGTCCGCCGCAACCCGCGTGGTCCCCAGATCGTGGTCAGCCGCACCCACCCCGGGCTCATCAAGCGGCTCTTCGAGCTCGAAGTGCCCGAGATCGCCGACGGCGTGGTCGAGATCAAGGCGTGCGCCCGTGAACCAGGGCACCGCACCAAGATCGCCGTGTGGTCCAACGACCGCAACGTCGACCCGGTCGGCGCCTGCGTCGGGGCCCGCGGTGCGCGGGTCCGCATGGTCGTCAACGAGCTGCGGGGCGAGAAGATCGACATCGTCCCGTTCTCCGAGGACACCCAGGACTTCATCATGAAGGCCCTGTCGCCGGCCAAGGTCCAAGAGGTCCGCATCGACGAGGTCACCGGCACCGCCGAAGTCATCGTCCCGGACCACCAGCTGTCGCTGGCCATCGGCAAGGAGGGCCAGAACGCCCGCCTGGCTGCTCGCCTGACCGGGTGGCGGGTCGACATCAAGAGCGAGTCCGAGCTGGCCGCCCACGAGGCGGGCTACGAGGGCGAGGAGTGGGCCGAAGGCGAGTGGGTCGAAGACCCGGCCACCGGTGAGCTCACCTGGCGGCCGGCCGAAGGTGGCCCGGTGGTCACCGCCACCGAGTGGCAGGAGGGCGACGCTCCCGAAGGAGCGCCCGAGGGCGAGGCCGCCCCGGAGGTTGATGCTGCTCCGGAGGTTGCCGATGCTCCGGATGCCGAGCCCACCGAGGCCGCTCCAGAGCCGGAAGTGGGCGAGGAGGTGGCATCGTCTGACGGAACGCCGTAGTGCGCACGGAAGTGCTGCACCGGTTCTCCGGTAGAGATGCGAGAATGACGGGACCCACGGGGATGTCGTCTCCTGGGAGTGATGGCTGCACCAGCGGTCAGGAAGGCTGAGAAGCGCGCGTGGCAGGCAACATCCGGGTCTACGAGCTGGCTCGTGAGCTCGGGGTAGAGAACAAAGTGGTCCTCGACTTGTGCGGGGCGCTCGGCATCGGCGTGAAGAGCCATTCGTCGAGCGTCGTGGACGCACAAGCCGACCGCGTCCGCCGTAAGGCCGACGCCGAGGGCCTCCGGCGCGCCCCGATCACCGACGACGCCCCTCCCGCGGCCGACGACGCCCGTCCGGCCCGAGTGGTCCAAGCCGGCACCAGTTCCCGCACCTCGGTGCGCCGAGGTTCACCCGACGAGGCCCCTTCGGCCCCGGTTGCCCCGGCCACCCCGGCGGGCCAGGTCGCCCCACCGGCCGCCCCACCGGTCGCCCCGGCCGACTCGCCCGCACCGGCGCCTCCCGTCGCACCGGCCGCCGCCGCTGCTCCGGCCGCCACCGCTGCGCCCCCGGCGTCGCCGCCCCCGGCTCCCCCCCGGCCGCCGACCGCGCCCGCACCTCGCCTCATCACCAGCCGTCCGGCCAGCGAGCAGCCCGACCTCGACGGCCCCCGCGCCGATCGTCCGGCGGCCCGGGCCACACCGCCGCCGCCGCCGGCTCCAGCCCGACCGGCCCCCCCAGCCGCAGCCGCAGCCCCCGACGCCTCGGCGCCCACTGACGCCCCGGCCTCCGACGCGCCCCGCCCCGATGGGGGAGAGGCGCCTCGTTCGACGTCGGGTCGGCCCATCCCGCCGCCCCCCGGCGGACCGCCTCGTTCGTCGTCGGGTCGGCCCATCCCGCCGCCCCCTGGCCGGCCCAGCACCGGTCCGGTCGGCGCCCGTTCGTCGTCGCCCCGACCCAGCGGTGGCGGAGCCGGTCGTCCAGCTGGTGGTGCCGGCGGCGCTGGTGGCGCCGGTCGCCCAGCGGGCGGAGGGTTTGCCCGGCCCGGCGGACCCGCTGGCCTGCGGACCGGGGCTCCGGGTGGGCCTCCCGGGCAGAACCGTGGTGCGGGCCCAGGGCGTGGCCCCGGGGGCCAGCGTCGCCCTCGCAAGTCCGGAGGGCGTCGGCGTCGCAACCGCGAAGAGTTGATGCCTCAGGACCTGCCGACCTACACCCCCCAGGACGCGCCGATTCCCGAGGGCGACATCGTCATCGAGCGGGGCAGCACGGCTCAGGACATCGCTCCCAAGCTCAACCGGCGCCCGGCCGACGTCGTCCGGTTCCTGCTCCAGCAAGGTGAGATGGTCACGGCCACCCAGACGTTGACCGACGACATGATCGAGCTGTTCGCAGCCGAGATCGGCGCCGAGGTTCACCTGGTAGACCCCGGCCAGGAGCAGGAGGTCGCCCTCCAGGAACTGCTCGACGTCATTCCCGACGACGACGAGGACGAGGCCGACCTCGAGGTTCGTCCGCCGGTCGTGACGATCATGGGCCACGTCGATCACGGCAAGACCAAGCTGCTCGACTACATCCGCAGCGCCAACGTCGTGGCTGGCGAGGCCGGGGGCATCACCCAGCACATCGGCGCCTACCAGGCCGTCCACGACGGTCGGGCCATCACCTTCATCGACACGCCCGGCCACGAGGCGTTCACCGCCATGCGGGCCCGGGGTGCCGGCGCCACCGACATCGTCATCCTCGTGGTGGCCGCCGACGACGGCGTCATGCCCACCACCCTCGAAGCCCTGGCCCATGCCACGGCGGCCGACGTGCCCATCGTGGTGGCCATCAACAAGATCGACCGTGAAGCCGCCGACCCCACCCGGGTCATGCAGCAGTTGGCCGAGCAGGGCCTCAACCCCGAGGCGTGGGGCGGAGACACGATCATGGTGCCGGTCTCGGCCCTGACCGGCGACGGCGTCGACGAACTGCTCGAGAACGTTCTGGTCGTCGCCGACCTCGAAGAGCTGCAGGCCAACCCCACGGGCCGGGCCCGGGGCACCGTGCTCGAGAGCAACCTCGACCCGGGCCGAGGCCCGGTGGCCACCGTGCTGGTCCAGCGAGGCACCCTCGAGGTGGGCGATCCGATGGTGGCCGGTCCGGCCTGGGGCCGGGTCCGGGCGTTGCTCGACGAGCACGGCAACCAGGTGAAGACGGCCGGGCCGAGCACGCCGGTGCAGGTGTTGGGTCTGTCCGAGGTAGCCGAGGCCGGCGACGAGTTCGTCATTGCCCCCGACGACAAGACCGCCCGCCGGGTGGGCGAGACCCGGGGTACCTACGCCCGCATCCGCAACCGGGCCGCCGACGCGTCGGCCATCCACCCCGGGGTGAAGCTCGAAGACGTCTTCGAGCACCTCCAGAAGGGCGAGGCGGCCACGCTCAACCTGGTGCTCAAGGCTGACGTGACCGGGTCGCTCGAAGCGCTCACCGAGTCGTTGCGCAAGCTCGAACGAGACGACGTCAAGATCAGCTTCGTGCTCCGGGGCGTGGGCGGCATCAGCGAGAACGACGTCCAGCTGGCCAACACCACCGGGGCCACGATCATCGGCTTCAACGTCCGACCCGACCGCAAGTCCCGCGAGTTGGCCGAGCACGAAGACGTCGAGATCCGGACCTACGAGATCATCTACCAGGTCATCGCCGACATGCAGAACGCCATGTTGGGCATGCTGGCGCCCGAGTTCGAAGAGATCGTCACCGGCGACGCCGAGGTCCGGGAGATCTTCCGGATCCCGCGGGTCGGAGCGGTCGCTGGTTGCTATGTGACCAACGGCGTCATCACCCGGGGTTCCAAGGTTCGGTTCCTGCGCGAAGGCGTGGTCATCTGGAAGGGCGCCATCGCCTCGCTGCGCCGGTTCAAGGACGACGTCCGTGAAGTGGCTTCGGGCTACGAGTGCGGTATCGGCCTGACCGACTTCCAGGACCTCAAGGCCGGCGACGTGATCGAGACCTACGAGGAGCGGGAGATCCCGCGGGGCTGACCGTGGGACACCGATGAGCGGGTCGAAGAAGGGCTATCCGCGGATGGCCCGGGTCAACGAGTTGGTGCGGGAGATCATCGGTGAGGAGCTCAGCCGTCTCGACGACGACCGGCTGGCGTTGGTGACGATCACCCATGTGGTGGTCGAACCCGACCTGCGTCATGCCCGGGTGCTGTTCTCGTCCCTCGGCGAGGGTGAGGACGAGGCCATCGAGGCGCTGGCCGAGTACCGGATCCGTTTGCAGTCCGCCATCGCTCGCCAAGCTCGGCTCAAGCGGACGCCCGAGTTGGCGTTCCGGGTCGACTCGCTGATCGAGCAAGGCCAGCGCATCGAGGATCTGCTGCGTGACCGCGACGGCGCCTGAGCCGACCGGCCTGGCGGTGGTCGACAAGGCCGCCGGATGGACCAGCCATGACGTGGTCGCTCGGGCGCGAAGGGTGTTGGGAACCAAGAAGGTCGGTCACTCGGGCACGCTCGATCCCAGCGCCACCGGCGTGTTGGTGCTCGGGGTGGGTGGGGCGACCCGTCTGCTGCGGTTCCTGGCCCCGCTGACCAAGTCGTATACCGGCGAGATCGTGTTGGGCGTGGAGACGGCCAGCCTCGACGCCGACGGCGAGGTGACCGCCACCTTCGACATGGACGGCGTCACCCTGGCCGAGATGCGGGCGGCCACCTCGGCGTTCGTCGGTGACATCCTCCAGGTGCCGCCGATGGTCTCGGCGGTGCAGGTTGGGGGCCAACGCCTGCACGCGTTGGCCCGCCAGGGGATCGAGGTCGAGCGTGCCGCCCGGCCGGTCACCGTGTACCGCTTCGACGTGGTGGCCGAGGTCGAGCCCGGCGTGTTCTCCGTCGCAGTCGACTGCTCGTCGGGTACCTACGTCCGTTCGCTGGCCGCCGACCTCGGCTCGGCGTTGGGTGGGGGAGCGCACCTACGCCGATTGCGGCGCACGGCCATCGGGCCGTTCACCGTCGATCACGCCCAGGCCGTCGACGAACTCGACGTTTCTCACCTGCGGACATCGGCCGAAGCGGTGTGCGGCCTCGGCCAGGTGAAGGTGGGCGACGAGGTGGCCGCCCGGGTGACCCATGGCGCCAAGCTCCCGCTCGAAGTGTTTGCCGAGTCGGGTGCCGGGCCGTGGGCGGTGCTCGACGGGGCCGGGGCCCTCCTCGCGGTGTACGTGGCCCACGGCCCCGACGAGGCCAAGCCCGAGATGGTCCTGGCCTGATCGGGGCCGTGGTGCCTAGACGGCGTCGCCGAAGGCGCTGAGTTGGCCTTGCCCGTCGACCAACCAGTAGCCCGAGCCGGTGCCGGTGGGCAACAGGCCGACGACCGGGCTGGCCAGGTCGGTTCCGCCCAACGAGCCGTAGAACTGGGCTTCGCCGAAGGCGAACACCCCGCCATCGGCAGCCACCGTCCAGTAGCCCGAGCTGGTGCAGTCCCCGACCAGGCCGACCATCGACTTGTTGAGCGGCGTGCCGCCCATCGAACCCTCGAACGAGGCCCCGCCGAAGGCGAAGACACCGCCGTCGGAGGCGACGAGTCGATACCCGGGCTGCCCGTCGCAGGCCGGGGTCAGGCCGGTGACCGGGAAGTTGAGGGGTTGGCCGCCCATCGAGCCGGCGAAGGTGGCGTCACCGAAGGCGAACACTCCTCCGTCGCTGCTCACCAGGTAGTAGCCGTGGCCCGAGTCGGTGGCGGCCATGCCCACGATCGGCGCATTGAGGGCGATGCCATCGAGCGAGCCGTGGTCAGCGGCCGATCCGCTGGTGAGCACCGCGCCCGTGGCGGTGACCCCCCAGAGCCCGGCCCCGTCAGGGGTGACGGTGATGGCGGCCAGCGAATCGTCGGCGTCGAGGAGCGAGACCAGGTCGGCGACCAGGTCGGGGGCGAAGGCGCCGACACCGCCGGCGATCGAACCCACCGGCGGCGTGGTGGTCGCAGGCTCGGTGACGGTCAGGGTCGAGGTGCCCACGGTGTTGGTCACGCCGACCAGGCCCGACGCTGACGCCGAGGTGATGGTGTAGGCCCCGGCGGTGGCGGCTGCCACCTCGACGGTGACGACGCAGTTGGTGGCCGCGGCAACCGCCGCGTCCGACAGAGTGACGGTGCTCGAGCCGGCGGCGGCGATCAGCGTGCCCCCACAGCTGTTGGTGGGCGCGGCCGAACCGAGAACCATGCCCGCGGGCAGGGTGATCGTGTAGCCGAGCCCGGTGGTGTCGGTCAGCACCGTGCTGAGCAGTGAGATGTCGAGCGGCACTGGCGTCGCCGCCTCGGCGGCGGTCGCCCCGAAGCGGGCGCTGAGGCTCACGGCCTGCACCCCGACGAAGGTCTCCATGGAGGCGGTCTGGACACCGGGCGTGGAGCCCAGGTTCCACTGCACCATCAGCCCGGCGTCGTGGATGTTGTTGTCGGCTACGAACCCGATGTCACCGCCGGAGGCCACCGTTGGGTACGGGGCCCAGTAGGACTGAGTGGTGGCGCCATCGAAGGGGCGGTCACCCGCAACCTCCCGGTAGCCCGCCAGGATCTGCGAGTAGGGATTGAGCGAGATGGCTGCCCGAACCGGTTCGGTCAGCATGATCCCGTATCCAGCATCGGAGCTACCGGGGGCTGCATCGCCACCCTGGTAGAAGCGCACGTCTTCGGTGTTGCCGGCCGGGATGGTGAACGAGTAGCTGTCGGTGAAGTAGTTGTTCGGGTAGGTGTAGGACACCGCCCGGTCCATCCGGTACTCGAGGCTGTTCTTGGTGGCCACGTAGGTCACGGTGAACGAACCGCTACCTGTGTCGCTGCCGCCCGTGGTGGTGGCCGTTCCGGTCAGGTCGGTGATGCTCAGGCTGGTCCAGTCCGCGCTGGCGTTGGCCGGGCCCGCCTGACCGAAGAGCGTCCCGCCGACGTTGAGCATCGGGGCCACAGCCGTGCAGCAGTACTGCTCGGTGTTGGCCCAGGTGACGACGTCCTGGCCGGTCCAGTACCCGGCCCGGTTGACCTCGACCCGAACGCCGTCGGCACCGTCGGAGGCCACGCCACCGCCGGGGTTGATGACGACCGAGGGTTGGCCGAGTTGGGTCGATTGGGCCTGAGCGGGCACGACTCCGACGATGGCCGGCAAGGCCGTGGCCACGAGCAAGGCGACGACGATCGCCACTCGCGACAGCACCCGGTGGAAGACCTGTGTGGGCATACGTGGACCTCGGGGTTCGTCACCCCCCGTTGGGGTGTCTGGGCCAGTGATCGATCTCGCAGGGCCCCAACTTGAGCCAAGCGGCGGGACCAGCAGCGGCAGCGGCAGGTCAGGGCACTACCGTCGCTGCGATGCAGGTCGTCTCGCCCGAGTCCTGTCCCCGGCCGGCGAACGGAACCGCGGTCACCATCGGCTTCTTCGACGGGGTGCACCTCGGGCATCAGCTGGTGATCAGCGAAGTACGCCGGCTGGCCGCCGAACGGGGTGCGGCCAGTGCCGTGGTCACCTTCGACCGGCATCCGGCCGCCGTGGTGCGCCCCGAGTCGGCGCCGTTGTTGCTCACCGATCTCGACCAGCGCCTCGAGCGTCTGGCCGCCACTGGCCTCGAGTACGCCCTCGTGTTGCCGTTCGATGAGGCCCGTTCGAGCGAGACCGCGGAACATTTCGTCGAGTCGGTGCTGGTCGATTGTCTGGGTGCGTCGGCGGTGATCGTGGGGGCCGACTTCCACTTCGGCCAGGCCCGGTCCGGCAACATCGCCACCCTGCGGACGATGGGGGCCGCGCTGGGATTCGAGGTGGACACCATCGAGCTGTCGGCGTCGGGCGCGGATGGATCCCAGCCGATCTCGTCGACGGCGATCCGCCAGGCCCTCCTCGCCGGCGACCTGGTCACGGCCACCCGCATGCTCGGGCGGCCTCACGAAGTTCGCGGGGTGGTCGTCACCGGTGACCAACGGGGGCGCGAACTCGGGTTCCCCACGGCCAACATCGCCGTTGATCCCTCGGTGTGCCTCCCCGCCGATGGGATCTACGCCGGGTGGTTCGAACGAGCCGACGGATCAGTGCATGCAGCCGCCCTGTCGTTGGGCCGGCGCCCGACGTTCTACGACGAGCAACCGTTCAGCCTCCTCGAAGCTCACGTGCTCGACTTCGCCGACGACCTCTACGGCGAGCCCGTGGCGGTCCGGTTCTTGCATCGCCTCCGGGGCGAAGAGCGGTTCGACTCGGTCGATGACTTGGTCGCCCAGATGGACCGGGACGTGGCCGACACCCGGCGCCTGCTGCGTTGGTAGCCGCGTCGCACCTGGCTGACCCTCGTCCTTTGAGGTGCCCGGTCAGCGGCGGCCCTTCACCTAGTTAGCTCCGTCGGTCATCCGCAGCGGTACTCGGGCTGTGGCCAGTGGTCCGCTGCTGACAGCGGAGTACGTAGTTGACTGGGGCAGCGCCGGCCGTCTACGGTCACGTTAACTAGAGAGCTGATCCCGGGGGGTCGTTGTGCGTAAACGCAGCTGTCTTCGTCGAGTCGTCCAGATCGTTTGTGGTCGTAGCGATAGCGGGAACCCTGACAACCTCTGCGACGCCGGCAGCGGCGGTTAACTGTCCCGGTTCCAGCCATTGTTACGCCGTCGGAGTCGCATTCGGCTCTGGTTGGCGCGGTTCCCAATTCGGTATTAGCCAGGCTGATATGAACCCAGGCCTCGCTGGCAGCGGTCTCAACTACTTTATACTCAACCATGTTTGGCTCTCAACTAGTAGCGGAGCTTGGGTCGAAACTGGTCTATCGAGTGGTTGGCAGTACAACACGTCGAACCCAGCAGGGGGTTTCGTCGGTTACTGCTACGACAGCGCAAGGTACTCGCCCACTACTGGTTACTCACAGTTTATCCACGGGTGCACCACACCCGACAATTCGTATCACACGATTCGGATTCAGCGCAGTAGCTCAACCAACAACTGGGATCTCTATTGGGATGGGTACTACTATATGACACTTGGGGTGGACTTCTGGACCACGAATCGTATCGATGCCGGCGGCGAGGCGTACCTCAATACCACAAATGGGTATGCCAATGGCCAAAGTATATGGCCGCTGCAGGTGATCAATAGCTCGAACAACCTCGTAAATCCGAGCGTACCTGCTATTCAAACCCTAAGTCCGACTTTCAGCGCCTCGTCCGGCACCTTCTACGGTGCGCCTTATGTAAATTGGTCAAAATCATACGGATGACGCAGCACCAGCCCTGTCCGATCTGAAGTATCCATAATGCCAGGGGGCCTCACAGTATGAGACAGAACAGATGGTTCTATAGAGCTATCCAAGCTGGATTGATCGCATCATTGTGCGCCGTAATCGCAATTGCTGGTAGGTCCAGTCTGTCGACCAGTGCCGATTCTTCTGCAGCAGTAGGACTGCCCGAGATGTCACAGCTACGCACCGTCGATCCCTGTGGCATCGTCGGGGTCGACTGCGATGCGGAGCCGAAGGACAAGCTCCCGCTTGAGTTTCCCCCTCAGGATGCTCGTCCTTTGTCCAACGGTCAGGCAAAGGGCGGCGTCACAGAGACGGACGTCGTTTCGGCAGAAAGTCCAGCTGTCTCGGCGGCATTCCTTGTGCGATGGTCCGACGCCGCCGAGGCGCTGTCTGTCGACATGAACATCGCGGCGGATCGCCCGGTTTGGCTTGTGTTCGTTCGTGAATCGGTCGAGCCACGAACAGCGCCCTATGGGGTTTCCCCAGAGGATCTTGCATCGGAGTCGTTCGTCAGAGTAGTGGATGCTTCATCTGGGTTCGGCATCGGCTTGGCGACGCGATTGGATCCCGACGGACTTGTCGATGTTCGGAATGGTCGTGCTCTGGAGTTGCCAGACTGGTTCCAAAAGGGCGAGTGAAAGCCCTGCTGAAATGGGGCGAGGCGACAGTCCCGCCTGCATCGTTTGTGGAGGCAGCGAGAGGTTGTGCTATCATGAGGCGCGTCCAGCCCTGGTGACGCAGCGCTCGCTGCCGAACGCACCGATATGCAGACGAGAGGCTCTACGCACGTGAAGTCCGCCATCATCGCCGACCATCGTCAGCACGATTCCGACACGGGTTCGCCCGAGGTTCAGATCGCCCTGTTGACCGAGCGGATCAACCACCTCAACGAGCACCTGAAAATGCACGTCAAGGACCATCACAGCCGTCGTGGGCTGCTCATGCTCGTCGGTCAGCGCCGCCGGCTGCAGACCTACCTACGCAACATCGATGTCGAGCGCTACCGCGCCATCAACGCCAAGCTCGGCCTTCGGCGCTAGAACTACTACCTATCGGCGATCGGCTTCGGCCGGTTGTCAGTGGTGAACCCCCCGCCACGCGGGTGGCTCGCCACTGGGAATCGGTCCGCCTCCGCCGAGAGCGAAAACGTGCAGCTCGTCGAGCGTGCACGCCGGACGTCGCATCGATTGTCGATGTGACCATGTGAGAGGAGGGCGCATGGCAGAGGCCATCGCCGTTTCAGGTCCCGTCTCCGGGACCGACAAGACCCTGTCCTTCGAGACGGGCAAGTTGGCCAAGCAGTCCCAGGGCGCAGTCGTCGCCCGTCTGGGCGACACCGTCGTGCTCGTGACCGCCAACGCGGCCAAGGGCGTACGTGAGGGAATCGACTTCTTTCCCCTCACCGTCGACATCGAAGAGCGGATGTACGCCGCCGGCAAGATCCCCGGCTCCTTCTTCCGTCGTGAAGGTCGCCCTTCTGACTCCGCGGTGTTGACCTGTCGGCTCATCGACCGCCCCCTGCGCCCGAGCTTCGCCGAGGGCTACCGCAACGAGACCCAAGTGGTGGGCACCATCATCGGCGCCGACCAGGAGAACCCGCACGACGTGCTGGCCATCAACGGGGCCTCGGCCGCGCTGATGCTGTCGGGCATCCCGTTCGAGGGGCCGATCGGTGCGGTGCGCCTGGCCTACGACATCGACGGCACCTGGATCCCACACCCCACCTATCAGGACGGCGACGCGTCGACCTTCGAGCTGGTCGTTGCTGGTCGCCGGGTCCCCGAGACCGGCGAGATCGCCATCATGATGGTCGAGGCCGGTGGCACCGAGAAGGCGTGGGAGTTCTACGAGGAAGGTGCGCCCAAGGTCACCGAGGCGGTCATCGCCGACGGCCTCGAGGCGGCCAAGACCTGGATCGCCGAGTCCATCGACCTCCAAGAGGAGTTGGTGGCCAAGCACGGGCCGGTCACCCCGCTGGTCTACGAGCCCCAGCTCGACTACGCCCCTGAGGTCTACGAGCGGGTCTACGCCGTGGGCGCCGAGTCGTTGGGCGCCGCCCAGTCCATCGCCGACAAGGCCGACCGTTCTGCCGCCACCAGCGCGGCCACCGAGGCCATCTTGGCCGAGCTGGCCGACGAGTTCGAGGGCCGCACCGGCGAGGTCAAGGCGGCTATCCGTTCGGCCACCAAGAAGGTCGTTCGTCAGCGCATCGTCACCGACGGGCTGCGCATCGACGGGCGCAAGCCGGCCGACCTGCGACCGGTCTCGGCCGAGGTGGGCCTCTTCCCCACGGCTCACGGCACGGGCCTGTTCCAGCGGGGCGAGACCCAGGTGCTCAACGTGACCACGCTGGGCATGCCCCGCATGGATCAGCTCCTCGACACCGTCGGGATCGACGAGCGCAAGCGCTACATGCACCACTACAACATGCCGCCCCACGCCAACGGCGAGACCGGCCGAGTGGGCAGCCCCAAGCGCCGCGAGATCGGCCACGGGCTGCTCGCCGAGCGAGCCCTCCTGCCGGTGGTTCCCTCCCAGGAGGAGTTCCCCTACGCCCTGCGCTTGGTGTCCGAGGTGCTGGCCTCCAACGGCTCGACCTCCATGGCATCGGTGTGTGCCTCGTCGCTGTCGATGATGGACGCGGGTGTGCCCCTCAAGGCGCCGGTGGCCGGCATCGCCATGGGTTTGGTCTACGAGGACGGCAACTACCTCACCCTGACCGACATCCTTGGTGCCGAAGACGCCTTCGGTGACATGGACTTCAAGGTGGCCG
Source organism: Actinomycetes bacterium (assembly GCA_031399525.1). GTDB lineage: Bacteria > Actinomycetota > Acidimicrobiia > Acidimicrobiales > CADCSY01 > JANNNX01. The sequence goes on from JANNOZ010000028.1 coordinate 43,297, forward strand.
GTACGGCCGAGTTCGTCACCGCCCTCCAGCTCGACACCAAGATCGACGGCCTCCCCGCCGACGTCCTGGCCGCCGCGCTGGCCCAGGCTCGCTACGCTCGCCTCACCATCCTCGAGGTCATGCACCAGGCCATCGCCGAGCCCCGCGACGACGTCGCAGACTCTGCGCCGAAGATCGTGAGCTTCGAGATCCCGATCGACAAGATCGGCGAGGTCATCGGGCCCAAGGGCAAGGTCATCAACGCCATCCAGCAGGAGACCGGCGCCGACGTGAACGTCGACGACGACGGCATGGTCGGCACGGTGACCATCGGGTCCAAGGACGGCGGCGCCGTCTCCGAGGCCCGCCGCCGGATCGAGCTGATCCTCGACCCGCCGGCGGCGATCGTGGGTGACACCTACGCCGGTCGAGTGGTGAACATCACCAAGTTCGGGGCGTTCGTCAACATCCTCCCCGGCCGCGACGGCCTGGTGCACATCTCCAAGCTGGGTGCCGGCAAGCGCATCGACAAGGTCGAAGACGTGCTGGCCCTGGGTGACGAGATCCAGGTCCGGGTGGACGACATCGACCCGCAGGGCAAGGTTTCGCTCATCCCCGTGGGCGAGGGCTTCGAGGCTCCCGAGGGATCAGGGTCGGCCGACACGAGCCGTGATCGTCCCCGCCGCGAGTCCCGAGACCGGGCGCCTCGCGAGGAGCGCACCGAGCGAGCCGATGCCGGTTCGACTGCCGCTCCGGTGGCGACGGCGTCCTTCGAGGATGCTTTCGACGCCGAGTTGCGTGAGGAGTTCGGCGACCTGGGCCCCGGTCCGGCCGCCGGTCGCACCGATCGCGACGACCGTCCCGATCGGCCCCGGCGACGCCGCTGAGCGTCACCGCCGACCGAGTGCCGTCTGGCATCCGAGTCGCCACCGAGCGGGTCCCCGAGGCCCGTTCGGTGGCGATCGGCTGTTGGGTGGGGGTCGGCGCCCGAGACGAAACGCCCGAGTTGGCGGGAGTCTCACACTTCCTCGAGCACTTGCTGTTCAAGGGCACGCCGACGCTGTCGGCCACCGAGTTGGCCCAAGAGGTCGAGGCGGCCGGCGGCGAGATGAACGCCTACACCGGCGCCGAAACCACCGCATTCTTCGTGCGACTTCCGGCCGACGCTCTCGACCTCGGTCTCGAGTTGCTGGCCGAGGTGGTGCGCCAGCCGGCTTTCGGCCCGGCCGACGTCGAAGCCGAGCGCCAAGTCATTCTCGAAGAGCTGGTGGCCGCCCAGGATGACGGTGAGGACCGGGCCCACGAGCTGCTGAACGAGGCGCTGTTCCCCGAGCACCCGCTGGGCCGGGAGATCATGGGCGGCCGAGAATCGATCGAGGCCATGGACACGGCCTCGATCGCCGGCTTCCACGACCGCTGGTACCGGCCGGACAACTTGGTGTGGTCGGTGGTCGGCCCGGTCGACCACGACCGGGTCGCCTCGGTCCTCGACGCTCGATTCGTCGGGGCCCCTGCCGGCGTGGCGCCGGTTCGCCAGGCACCGGCGGTTCTTCCCCTACCGGGACGGGCCGAATCGATGGCGATCGAACAGGCCCACGTCGCGGTCGGACTGCGAGCGTTGGCCAACGGAGACGATGATCGCTTCGCCCTGAGTGTGGCCAGCCAGGTTCTCGGGGGTGGGACGGCCAGCCGGCTCTTCCAACGGGTACGCGAGGAGCGGGGGTTGGCCTACACCGTGTACTCGCAGCCGACGAGCTACCGCGATTGCGGCACTTTGGTTCTTTACGCCGGCACCTCACCGGACTGCGTCGATGAGGTCCTCGCCACCTTCACCGACGAGCTCGACCGGTTGGCTGGCGAGCCCATCGCTCCCCGCGAGCTCGAGGTGGCCGTGGGCTACCTGGTCGGCTCGATGCTGATCGGCCTCGAGGACCTCGGCTCCCGGATGAACCGGTTGGCGTCGTCGTTGGCCTCATACGGCCGGGTCGTCCCGATCGACGAGACGGTCGACCGGTACCGGGCGGTAAGCGCCGAGGACGTCCAGCGGGTGATGCAACGGGTGGCGGTCGACCAGCCTCGGTCGGTCGTCACCGTGGCCCCGGGTCGGTCCCGAACGTCGCGTCGTCGGCGAGACTGAGGCCATGACGATCCGGGTCGGGGTGTTCGGGGCTGGCGGTCGGATGGGAGCGACGACCTGTGAAGCGGTCGCCGCCGATCCCGACCTCGAGTTGGTGGCCGCGGTCGACCCCCACCACCGGGGCGAGCCGGTGGCCGGGCTGACCATCGCCGCCGAGCCCCGGGCCCTGGCCGACGCCGGGGTCGAGGTGGCCGTCGACTTCACCGACGCGGCGGCGGCTCGCACCGACCTCGAATGGTGCGCGGCCCACCAGGTACACGCCGTGGTGGGCACAACTGGTCTGACCGATGCCGACATCGATCAGCTGCGGGTCAACTTCCGGTCGAGCAACTGTGTGGTGGCGGCCAACTTCGCCATTGGAGCGGTGCTGCTCATGCGTTTCGCCGAGATGGCCGCACCCTGGTTCCCGACGGCGGAGATCATCGAACTCCACCACGACGCCAAGGTCGACGCGCCCTCCGGGACGGCATTGGCCACCGCGGCCCGAATGGCGCAGGCATCAGCCGAATGGGCCGACGATCCGACCAGCACCCACGTGGTGGAAGGGGCCCGTGGTGGTGAGGGCCCGGGGGGGATACACATCCACTCGGTGCGCCTGCGAGGCCTGGTCGCCCACCAGGAGGTCATCCTCGGCGGCGACGGTCAGACCCTGACCCTGCGCCACGACTCGCTCGACCGCCATTCGTTCATGCCCGGAGTGCTGGTAGCCGTAAAACGTGTCGCCGACCACCCCGGTGTCACCGTCGGTCTCGACGCCCTGCTAGGAGTATGACCACCATGACCATCGAGTGTGTGGGGCTGTTGAGCCCGGGGGAGATGGGTTCGGGAGTGGCCGGGGCCCTCCGGGCGGGTGGACTTCGGGTGATCACCAACCTCGATGGCCGCAGCGCCCGAACGGTCGGGCTGTCGCGGGCCGCAGGCATCGACGAGGTCGCCAGCGACGACGAGCTGGTCGACCAGGCCGACCTGATCATCTCGATCCTCGTGCCGTCCGACGCCGTGGCCACCGCCGAGCGGGTCGCCGCCGCCCTCACTCGCACCGGGGCTCGTGCCGCGTACGCCGACGCCAACGCCGTGTCGCCGGCGACGGCGCAGCGGATGGGCGGGATCATCGCCGCCACCGGGAACCCGTTCATCGACGCCAGCATCATCGGCGGACCGCCCCCGTCGCCCACCAACCACTTCTACGCATCGGGACCAGAAGCGGGCCGTTTGGGCGAACTGGCCGACCACGGGCTACGGGTGACGGTTCTCGACGACCAGATCGGGCGAGCATCGGCCATGAAGATGGTCTTTTCGGCCTACAACAAGGGCACCCAGTTGCTCGGCCTCCAAGTCATGACCGCGGCCCGGGCGCTCGGTGTCTACGACGCCCTCGCCGACAAGTTCAGGGCTGGACCCGTCGATCGCCTGGCCCAGATCGAGCGCGGTGCGCCTTCGGTGGCGCCCAAATCGGCTCGTTGGGTCGGCGAGATGGAGGAGATCGCGGCCACCCTCGACGACGTCGGCCTCCCCGGGATCACCTATGAGGGCATGGCCGCGATGTGTGCGTTGATCGCCGGGACCCCGTTGGCCGAGGAGCATCCCGAGACTCGGACCATCCGACCTCTCCTGGAGATCGTCGACGTCCTCGACGCCGCCCTCGTCGATCGGCGGAGCTGACCGCCCGACAACCTGCGGTTTCAAACGTCGACCAACGGGGTAGGGGAGGGGTGATCTGTCACGTCCCCGAACAGTGAGCTGGCCCCATGCAACGCAGAACGCTCGACATCCTCTTCGGCATCGGGGGGATGGCGTTGGCCGGCCTCCTGGTGATCCTCGGCCTGGTCATGACCAGCAACGCCAACTTCGCCAAGACTTACGTGCACGACCAGCTCAGCGAACAGAACATTTCGTTCCCTGCCGCAGACGCGCTCACCGACGAAGAGCGCCAGTCGTCTTGCCTGGTCAAGTACGCCGGTCAGGATTTGACCACTGGCAAGCAGGCCGAGTGCTACGCCAACGACTTCATCGGGTTGCATCTCGAATCGATCGCTGACGGCCAGACCTACGCAGATCTGGGCGAGCCCCAGAGCGAACTCAGGGAGCAGGTAGCGACGGCCAGGGAGGCCAACGATCCACAGCTGGCCAGCCTTCAGGAGGAGCTGACGTCGATCAACTCCCAGCGCGAATCACTTTTCAAGGGCGAGACCCTTCGCGGGCTCCTGCTCACCTCGTTCGGCTTCAGCGTCTTCGGGGTCAAGGGTGCGCAGGTGGCCACGGTGGCCTACCTGGTCGCTGCGCTGTTGGCGCTGCTGGCAGTCGCCGGTTTCGTCCACGCCTTGAGGACGTCGAAAGACGAGACCTTCGCGGCGCCCGCTCCAGCCCCCACCACTGGCGGTGGTCAGCCGACGGTAGCGACGGCCTGAGCCACGAGGCGCTCAGCGCCGCCCGCCGCGATGAACCTGGCCCGGTCCGGCCTGGTCTCTCGGCATGACCAGCATCGAGTCGATGTTGACGTGGGCCGGACGGGTGACGGCGAAGGCGATGCACTCGGCAACGTCGTGTGCGGTCAGGGGGTTGGTGTCTGCGTAGACCGCCGCGGCCCGGCCGGCGTCGCCCTTGAACCGGACCTGGCTGAACTCGGTCTCGACCATGCCCGGATCGATCTCGGTGACGTGCACTGGGCGGCCCAGCAGCTCCATGCGCAGCACCTTGGTCATGGCCCGCAGCCCGAACTTGGCCGCGTTGTAGCCGGCGCCCCCGGCGTAGGGCTCGATCCCGGCGATCGAGCCGATCATGACCACATGGCCGTCCCCGCTCGCTTCGAGCTGGGGCAGCAGCGCCCGGGTCATCCGCATCGGGCCGAGCACGTTGGCGTCGTACATCCACTCCCAGTCGGCGTCGACCGCCCGCTCGACCGGTTCGAGCCCGAGGGCGCCACCCGCGTTGTTGACCAGCACCCGGCACTGGTCGATCGAAGCGCAGAACGCGTCGATCGATGCCGGGTCGGTGACGTCGAGGGCCACGGCCCGGCCCCCGATCTCTTCGGCCACCGCGGTCAGCTCGGGAATCCGCCGGGCTCCGACGACCACGTCGAAGCCCAGCCCGGCCAGCTGGCGAGCGGTGGCCGCGCCGATGCCGCTCGACCCGCCGGTGACCACGGCGACACCGCGCTGGCTCTCGGTCACGCCTGGTCCTCGCCGTCGGTGCTCTCGGCCGCTTCGGCCGCCAGCTCTCGTTCGGCCGCCTCGATCTCGGCCTCGATCTCCGACACGGTGCCGAGAGTTCCGGCCTGGCGGGCCCGGACGGTGGAGAAGGCCACCGACACGAAGGCGATGCCGACCAGCCACCAGCGGTAGCGCTGCATCCACTCGATGAGGGTGAGCAACTGGTCCCGGAACGCGTCGCCGACCACCTTGAACAGCACCAGGCGGGTGACGGTGCCGCCGACGTTGAGCAGCATGAACGTCCGCAGCCGCATGCCGGTGGCCCCGGCGAGCAGGCAGATGTATCCGGACGGGGCGACGAACACCACCACCGGAGCGGCGACCCGGAACCACTTCACCAGACGCGAGACGATGCCGACGTCCTCACCGAGCGCCTTCTCGGCCCAGCGCAGGGCCGCGTCGCCGTACTGGAGGCCGAGGAGGTACCAGATCGGGTCGGTCAGCACGAGGCGGAAGAACCCGACGAGGAAGAACGACCAGGCGTCGACCTGCGGCGCGGCCAGGATCAGGTAGCGGTTACGGGGCTGCAGGAACACCTGGAGCAAGGGGCGCTCGGTGATCAGGCTCGGACCGATGACGTCGGCCACCGTGGCCACGACGGTGAGGAAGACCAGCGGGGTGAGCAGCACCGGCAAGGGAATGCGGCGAGGTCCCTCGGTCGTCTCGGCCACGGCAGGCAGCGTAGGGGAGGGGTGCCTAGGACGACGTGGCGTCGTCGAGGGCCCAGCGGCTCACCAGCTCGACCGCGAACGCGCCGGCACAGCCGATGGCCACCGACTGGGGCAGGACGACGATCGGGATCTCCAGGAGGAAGAAGTCGCGCACGAACGGGATGACCAGAGCCAACACGAACGCGCCGGCCATGGCACCGACCAGCCCGAGCTTCCAGAGCCGAATCGGGCGGGCCAAGATCACCAACACCCACAGGGCCACGACCACCAGGGCCACGGTCGCCGCCGTTCTGGCCTGGTCGGGGACCACGTCTTCGGCCCGGGCCAGCGAGTAGGCGGCGAACGCCGCCGCTGCGGTGATCGTCCCCGAGGGCACGGCGAAACGCAGGACCCGGCGGAGAAAGCCGGGGCGATAGCGCTCGGCGTCCGGGGCCAGGGCCAGCCAGAACGCCGGGATGCCGATGGTCAGGGCGCTGATCAAGGTGAGATGGCGGGGCAGGAACGGGAACGGCAACTGGAGCACGGCCACGGTGAGGGCCAGCACGATCGAGTACACGTTCTTGGTCACGAACAGATTGGCCACCCGCTCGACGTTGCGGGTCACCCGGCGGCCCTCACGCAGCACCGGCGGCAACCGGTCGAAGCGACCGTCGAGCAGGACGAGCTGAGCGACCGCCCGGGTGGCTTGGGCCCCCGAGCCCATGGCCACGCCGATGTCGGCGTCCTTGAGGGCCAGCGCGTCGTTGACCCCGTCGCCGGTCATGGCCACCACATGGCCGTTGGCCTGGAGGGCCTGGACCATGGCCCGTTTCTGTTCTGGTGTCACCCGCCCGAACACCGTGTAGCGCTCGACCGCGTCCCGCAGCTCTGGGGCTTCGTGCCCCAGTTCTCGGGCGTCGACCAGCTCGCCGTCGAGGCCGACGCGGTCGGCGATGGCCGCGACCGTCCTCGGGTTGTCGCCGGAGATGACCTTCAAGGTCACACCCTGCTCGGCGAAGTACGCCAAGGTGTCGGCCGCGTCGGGCCGGACCCGTTCGGCGAGGGTGCACAGGGCCACCGCCTCGATCTCCCCGACGCCGGTATCGGCGCTGGGTGGGGCCGCGGTACGGCCGACGAGCAGCACCCGACGCCCGCTGGCGGCCAACTCGTCGGCCTGGGCCCGGGCGTCGCTTCCGTCCGCGACCAGGACTTCGGGGGCCCCGAGCACCCAGTGGCCCTGCTCCTCGAAACTCACCGAGCTCCACTTGCGAGACGACGAGAATGGGACCGACGCCGTGCGCACCCATCCGGCGGGTGCCTCGAAGGCGTCGGCCAAGGCCTGCAGGGTGGCGTTACCCCGTTCGGCACCGGCCAGGGCGCCCACGGCCGCGCCCAGGTCGTCGGCGCGCTCGCCGACGGGGTGGAGGGCCTCGAACTCCACCGTGCCGTCGGTGAGGGTCCCCGTCTTGTCGAGGCAGACAACGTCGACCCGGGCCAGGCCTTCGACCGCCGGCAGTTCCTGCACCAGTACCTGGCGACGGGCCAGCGACAGGGCAGCCAGGAGGAACGTGATGCTGGTGAGGAGCACCAGGCCTTCGGGGATCATGCCGACGAGGGCCGCGACGGTGGCGGTGACCGCCTCCTCCCAGCCTCCGGGGAGGTCCTGGCGGAGCTGGGACCACAGCAAGATCGGCGCCATGACCACGATCACCCAGGTCAGGTAGCGCAACAGCTGGTCGATGCCGTCGCGCAGCTCCGAGCTGACCACGGTGAAGCGTCGGGCCTCGGTGGCCAACTTGCGGGCGTAGGCGTCGGCGCCGACCGCGTCGGTGACGAACCGGCCGGTGCCGGCCACGACGAACGATCCCGACAGCACCCGGTCGCCGGCCGCCTTGACCACCGGGTCGGATTCGCCGGTGAGCAACGACTCGTCGACCTCGAGGCCGTCGGCGCTGGCCACGTGTCCGTCGGTCGGTATCTGGTCGCCGGTGCCCACATCGACCAGGTCGCCGAGGACGACGTCGGTCGCGGGGATCTCCGACGATGCCCCGTCTCGAACCACCCGGGCGGTCGGCGCGTTGAGCAGAGCCAGACGATCGAGGGTCCGCTTGGCCCGCAGCTCCTGGGTCACCCCGATGGTGCTGTTGATGATCACCACGAAGCCGAACAGGCCGTCGGCCAGGTTGCCGGTGGCCACGATGGCTCCGAAGAGCACGGCGAGCATGGCGTTGAAACGGGTCAGGACGTTGGCCCGGACGATCTCGCCGACGCTGCGGCTGGTGCGATCGTCGGCCGCATTGGTCTGACCTTGTCGAACCCGATCGGCGACCTCGGCGGCACTGAGTCCGCTGGGTCCGGTCACGACGACGTCGGGCACCCGGCGATGCTAGGGGAGGACCACAGAGGCCCCCGCCCCGCCCCCGCCCCCCTGGAACTCGGATCACGGCCTGTCGCCAACCGAACTCGGCTCGATAGCTGTCGGGACCCGACAGGCGGTGATCCGAGTTCGTCGGACGACAGGTATCGATCCGAGTTCGCGGTGGTGGGGTTGGTTGTCCTTGGCCAGCCAGGCCTTGCGGGCGCTGCGGGTAGCCTCCGTGAATGCCCCGCTTCGGTGAGGTGCTCACCGCCATGGTGACGCCGTTCGACGACGACCTCGCCCTCGATATCGACGCGGCGGTGACCCTCGCCCGCTGGTTGGTCGACCACGGCAACGAGGGTTTGGTGGTGGCCGGGACCACGGGCGAGAGCCCCACCCTCGACGACGACGAGAAGCTGGCCCTCTGGGAAGCAGTGGCTCAGGCCGTCACCGTCCCGGTGATCGCCGGTACCGGCAGCAACGACACCCGTCACTCGGTCGAGCTGACGTCCCGCGCGGCCGACGTCGGCATCGCCGGAGTCCTGGCCGTCACCCCGTACTACAGCCGCCCGCATCAAGACGGCCTCGCCGCCCACTTCGGGGCCATGGCCGCCGCCGCCGGCGACCTGCCGGTGATGCTCTACGACATCCCGGTGCGTACCGGACGCAAGATCGCCACCGACACCCTGGTGGCTCTGGCCACCGAGGTCCCCAACATCGTCGCGGTCAAGGACGCGGCCGGCGATCCGGCTGAGTCGGCCCGGATGATCGCCCGGGCCCCGGCTGGCTTCGAGCTCTACAGCGGTGACGACGGGCTCACGTTGCCTCTCGTTGCCGTCGGCGCGGTCGGGGTCGTCGGCGTCGCCACCCATTGGGCCGGCGAGCGCATGGCCGAGCTGGTGCGATCGCACGCCAAGGGCGACGTCGACCAAGCCCGGCGGATCAACGCCGAGCTGCTCGACAGCTACACCTTCGAATCGAGTGACGCCGCTCCCAACCCGCTGCCGGCCAAGGCGGCGATGCGGGCCCTCGGTATGGCCGTGGGACAGTGCCGGCCCCCGCTCGGCCCCGCGCCCGAAGGCCTCGACGGGTGGGCCAATGCCGTACTGGCCGACCTCGGCTACGACCTCCCCACCACCGAAGGGCTCCATGGCTGAAGACGTTCGCATCACCTTCCTGGGTGGGCTCGGCGAGATCGGCCGCAACTGTGCGGCCATCGAACAGGACGGGCGGATCGTCCTGATCGACTGCGGGCTGATGTTCCCCGACACCGACATGCCCGGTGTCGACCTGGTCCTGCCCGACTTCACCTGGCTTCGTGAGCGGGCTGACGACATCGACGGCTGCGTGCTCACCCACGGTCATGAAGACCACGTGGGGGCGCTGTCCTACCTCCTGCGGGAGATCTCGGTACCGCTCTACGGCTCGGCCCTGACCCTCGGGATGGCGAGAGGTCGTATCGAAGAAGCCGGGTTGTTGAAGCAGACCTCGCTGCATCCGGTTCGCGACGGCGAGCGGGTGACGATCGGGCCCTTCGACGTTGAGTTCATCCCGGTCACCCACTCGGTGCCCCACGGCTTCGCCGTTGCCTTCCACACCGCGCAGGGGGTCATCTTCCACACCGGCGACTGGAAGCTCGATCTCACGCCAGTAGACAACCGCACCACCGACCTGGCCCGCATCGGCGCCCTGGGGGCGGGCGAAGGCATCCGCCTCATGCTGGGCGACTCGACCAACGCCGAAGAGGCGGGCCACACCACCTCCGAGCGGGCTGTGGGCGAGGTCCTCGAGCACCTGATCGGCGCCGCTGGAGGACGCCGGGTGATCGTGGCCTGCTTCGCCAGCCACATCCACCGGATCCAGCAGATCGCCGACGCGGCCGTGGCCCACAGCCGCACCGTGGCCACCCTGGGCCGGTCGATGGGCCGCAACGTGCGCCTGGCCCGCGACATGGGCTTGTTGCACATCCCCGATCACGCCCTGGTCGACATCGACGACGCCGGCGACATCCCCGACGAGAACCTGTGCATCGTGTCGACCGGCTCTCAGGGCGAGCCCATGTCGGCGTTGTCGCTCATGGCTGCCGGTGACAACCGCTGGATCAAGGTGGGCGACAACGATCTGATCGTCCTCAGCTCGCACCCCATCCCGGGCAACGAGTCCTCGGTGTCCAAGGTGATCGACGGGCTCCACCGCCGGGGGGCCGACGTGGTCCATACCGGGCTGGCCAAGGTCCACGTGTCGGGTCACGCCAAGCGCGAAGAGCTCAAGACCCTCATCTCGCTGGCCGAGCCCGAGTGGTTCGTCCCGGTCCACGGCGAGTACCGCCATTTGGTGCATCACGCCCGCCTGGCCGAGTCGGTTGGCGTGCCGGCCGAACAGGTCCTCATCTCCCTCGACGGAGACCAACTGGTGTTGGGCGACAACGGGCTGGCGCACGTGGGACGAGTGCCTTCGGGCTACCTCTATGTCGACGGATCGGGCATCGGCGACATCGGCCACGGCGTGCTGCGCGACCGAAAGGTCCTGGCCGAAGAAGGCGTCGTCGTCGTCATCGTCACCATCGACGTCGACCGGGGCGAGATCGTGTCCGGACCCGAGATCATCACCCGGGGCTGGGTCCACGCCGAAGAGGCCGAGGACCTGCTCGACGAGGCCCGCAAGGAGGTGAGGGTGGCCATTGAAGCCGGCGACACCCACGACCTCGACGCCGTGCGGCGCCACGCCCGTAAGGCCTTGGGCCAGTTCGTCAACAACCGCACGAGGCGCCGCCCGATGATCGTCCCCGTCGTCATGGAGGCCTGAGGCCCATGGATGCTCGGTCGCTACTGGCCGAGGCCGAGCGGGCGTTGATCGACGAGCGGCGGCGGTTGAGCACCGATGAGCTGGCGGCGCTGTCGATTGTGGCCGACGAGTCGGTGCCAGCGCTGACGTCGTTGGCCCATCAGGTCCGCTTGGCCTGGTGCGGGCCGATGGTCGAGGTCGAGGGGATCGTCTCGGCCAAGACCGGAGGCTGTCCGGAGGACTGCCACTTCTGCAGCCAGTCGGCCCAGTTCGACACCCCGGTCAAGGCCACACCGTTCCTCGACACCGACGATGTGCTGCGGGCTGCCGAGGAGACGGCTGCCACTGGGGCCACCGAGTTCTGCATCGTCCTGGCCATCCGAGGACCCGACGAACGGGTGCTGTCGCGCATCCTGGAACTGGTGCCGGCGGTCCGCGACCAGACCGGACTCAATGTGGCGGTGTCGGCCGGAGTCATCGACGCCCACCAGGCCCGACGGCTGGCCGAGGGGGGCGTGCACCGCTACAACCACAACCTCGAAGCGGCCCGCTCGTTCTTCGGGCAGGTCGTCACCACCCACACCTGGCAGGAGCGCTGGGACACCTGCCGAGTCGTCCAGGAAGCCGGCATGGAACTGTGCTGCGGCGGCATCGTCGGCATGGGGGAGTCCCACGGCCAACGTCTCGAGCTGCTCGGCCAGCTGGCTGAACTCGCCCCCACCGAGGTGCCCCTCAACTTTCTCAACCCTCGCCCGGGCACCCCGCTGGCCATCCGCCGCCCGTTGCGGGCGCTCGACGCCCTGCGCTGGATCGCCCTGGCTCGTCTGGCCCTGCCCGACGTCATCCTCCGCTTCGCCGGCGGGCGGGAGATCACCTTGGGGGAGCTCCAGGCCATGGGCATGACCTCGGGCATCAACGCCCTGATCGTCGGCAACTACCTGACCACGCTGGGTCGATCAGCCGAGGACGACCTGCGCATGCTCGACGACCTGGCCATGCCTGTGGGTGCCCTCACCGGAGTGGTCTGATCACCGAGACGGGCTACTGCGCCGGCTGTGGGCGCTCGGCCACCGAGTGCACCGGCTGCCTCCCCGCCCTCGACCCGCCCCGGTACTGCCGGGCGTGCGGCACCTGGCTGGCGGTGACCGTGACCCCCTCGGGCTGGCGGGCCCACTGCCGCACCCACGGCGAGGTCACCTGAGGCTCCAGCGGAGTCACCTGGGGCCAGAGTGGCTGGTGTTAGCGTTGTTGACACTGTGGCGACGACCCGATCCCGGACGTCCAGCGCCCGCCGCGCCCCGGCCCGCCGCCGAGGGCGACGGCCCAGTCTGAGCGTCCGCGGCCGCGCTGCGCTCCAGGTGCTGGCTTCGAGCCCGCACACCTGGGGTCTGGTGGTCATCGTCGTCGGCGTGTTGGCCGGCCTGGGCATCTACGTGCACGCCACCGGCCCGGTGGGCGAGGCCGTTCGCCGGGCCACCGACACCCTGCTCGGCGCGGCCCGCCTCGGTGTGCCGGTAGCCCTGGTGGTGATCGGTTACCTCTTGGCCCACGACGAGCGCCGTCGGCTGGTGCCACGGGTCGTGGTGGGTGCCACGCTCGCCCTGATCGGCGTGGCCGGCTTCGCCCACCTCGTCGGCCAGGCTGGTAGCGATGCCGGAGGCTGGGTTGGTCGGGGGCTGGTCGGCCCGTTGCGCTCGGCCCTGGCCACTCCCGGGGCCGCGGTGGTGTTGACCGGGATCGTCCTCGGTGGGCTCTTGGCCGTGACCGGCACGTCCCTGCCGGCGCTCACCGACCGGGTACGGGCGCTGACGACGACCGCCGTTCGGCGTATCCAGCCCCTGGTGGCCCGAATCGTCTCTCCCGCCCCAGTCGATCCGCCAGCGCCAGCCCGGTCCACCCGGGCCCGGCGGGCCGACGATGCGGCCGATGGCGCCGCCCCCGAGCGCCCCGTGCCAGTGCTCGGTGGCCTCCTCTTCGACGATGCGGCCGAGGAAGAGCCGAGGGCGACACCGACCGACCCGGCACCGACCGGCGACGCCGAGGTACGGCTCCCGGCCGCCTCCATCCAGATGCCCACCGACACCGAGCAGCTGGCCATCGACCTCGGGCCGGCGGCCAAGAAGAGCAGCTGGAAGCTGCCGTCGATGTCGTTGTTGAAGACCTCCAAGGCCCAGGCCGTCGACCGTCTGGCCGTCGAGGCCGAGGGTCGCAACCTCGAACGGGCCTTGGCCGCTCACGGTGTCGACACCCGCCTGGTGGGCATGACGGTGGGCCCCACGGTGACTCGTTTCGAGCTCGAACTCGGCCCCGGCGTGAAGGTGGCCCGGGTGACCTCGCTGCACAAGGACATCGCCTACGCCATGGCGTCGCCTGACGTGCGCATCCTCGCCCCAATCCCGGGCCGCTCCGCCATCGGTGTCGAGGTCCCCAACCGCCAGCGCCAGCTGGTGGCGTTGGGCGACGTGTTGTCCAGCGCCGAGGCGCGTGAGGCGACCCATCCGTGCGCGGTGGCCGTCGGTCGAGACATCAGCGGTCGGCCCCTCATGGTCAACCTGGCCGAGATGCCTCACTTGCTCATCGCCGGGGCGACGGGTGCCGGCAAGTCGAGCGCCATCAACTCGATGATCACCTCGCTGCTGATGCGATCGACGCCTGATCAGCTGCGCCTCATCCTCATCGACCCCAAGCGGGTCGAGTTGGGCCAATACAACGGCCTGCCCCACCTGCTCACCCAGGTGGTGGTCGACCCCAAGAAGGCGGCCAACGCGCTGTCGTGGGCCACCCGGGAGATGGATCGGCGCTACGAGCTGCTCGAAGAGGTCGGGGTTCGCGACATCATCAGCTACAACGAGTCCTACGACCGCGGCGATCTGGCTCGACCCAAGGTCGAGGGTGTCGACGACCCGGGGATCCCCGAGTACGAACGGCTCGACTACATCGTGATCGTGGTCGACGAGCTCAACGACCTGATGATGGTTGCCGCCCGAGACGTCGAGGACTCGATCTGCCGTATCGCCCAGAAGGCTCGGGCCGTAGGCATGCACCTGGTCATCGCCACCCAACGCCCGTCGGTCAACGTCATCACCGGGGTGATCAAGGCCAACGTCCCGGCCCGCATGGCGTTCGCCGTGTCGACTGCGACCGATTCCCGGGTCATCCTCGACACCATCGGGGCCGAGCGGCTGGTGGGCAAGGGTGACATGTTGCTCATAGGGCCGTCGTCGTCGATCGCCCAACGGATCCAGGGCCCGTGGGTGTCCGAGGACGAGGTGCGAAAGGTCGTGGCCCACTGGCGTCGCCAGGCGCCGGCCGCGCCAGCGACTCCCGACGGCGTCATCGAAGGAGACGGCGGTTTCGGCGGCCCGACGTCGATGGGCGGCGGCGGGGGCGGAGGTGCCGGCGACGACGACGACTTGTTGTGGCAGGCCATGGATCTCGTCGTTCGCAGCCAGCTCGGTTCGACGTCGATGCTCCAACGCAAGCTCAAGGTGGGTTTCGCCCGGGCCGGTCGCCTCATGGACCTCCTCGAGCAGCGGGGCGTGGTCGGTCCCTCGACCGGGTCCAAGGCTCGTGATGTGCTCATGACCGTCGACGAGCTCGACGCCCTTCAGGGCCCAGGCGAGCTGGCTCCCGAGCCGCTTCGCCTCTGATCGACTCGGCATCGGTCGGGCCGGGCTCAACCCGACGGCCGAAGTTGCCGATCTTGGGCCATGCGGTTCTCGTCCCGCGCGACCTCTCGAAGCGGTCGTGCCCCTCGACCACGTTCGGTGTGGTCGAGGGTGGGATACGTCGTCATGGCCGCCGCCGTGCTGGCTGCTGGCTCAGCCGCCTCCCTCACCCTCGCCCGTCAGAACCGCGAGTCGATCGACCGCCAGCTCGACGCCCGCTTCGCCCAGGCCAGCGCGGAGGTGAGCGACGCCACCACGGCCGAGCTGACCCGCTACGAGGATGTCGCCCAGGCCGCCGCGGGGCTGTTCGCGGTCGAGCGAGAGGTGACGCCCACGCAGTTCCGGGCCTATGTCGACGCGCTCGATTTGACCACCCGTTACCCCGACGCCCTGGCCCTGCTGTGGGCCCAGCCTCTGGAAGGTGGCTCGGGTACCGCGACGCTCCGACTCCTCGAACCGATCAGCGTGTGTCCCTCGTGCATCGGGCTGCCCGCCGGGGACGTACCGGCCATCGCGGAGTCGTTCGATCGTGCCGACCGGACCGGGCTGGCCCAGCTGTCGCCGGTGCTCGACTTCGGTGAACTGATCGGGTTCGACGTCGACGCGGCCAACGGCGAGCGGATCTCGTTCCTCATCGTTGCCGCCCACCTTCAAGAGCCGGGCAGTACCGACGGTCCGCTGGTCGGCTGGGTGGCGATCCCGCTCTACGGAGCCCAGCTCGCCGACTCGGTGCTGTTGCGGGCCAACGTGTCCGGGGTGGCGCTCTCGATCACCCAGGCCAACGCCGGTGAGAACGAGGTGCCGGTTTCGGAGTCGGCCGGCAGCGACGGTGACGAGACCAGTCGGCGCGGGTCTCAGTACGTGTCGGTCTATGGCCAACGTTGGCGCCTCGATCTCAGCGCCGAGGCAGGTTTCGTCCTTCCCGCCGAGCAGCGAGAGCCCACTGTCGTGCTCCTGGGTGGGCTGGCGCTCTCGGCACTGCTGGCGTTGGTGGTGGGAGGCCTGTTGCGAGGTCGTCACAACGCCTTGGCCCACGCTGCGGCGCTGGGCAACCGGGAGGACCGCCTGCGGCGGGTCTTCGTAGCATCTCCGGTGGCCATGGTCGAGCTCGGTTGCGACGCCTCGGTGCACCGATGGAACCCGGCGGCGTCCATGCTGTTCGGGTGGCCCGACGCCGACGGGGCCGCGCCGGCGTCGGCCAACCCGTCGTCCCTGCCCTTTGGCGACCTGGTGGAGCGGGTCGTGAGTCACGACGCCACCGAGCTCGATGTCACCTACACCCGCGACGACGGGATCAGTTTGGAGCTCGGGCTCTCGGCCGCACCACTGCGAGCCGACGACGGGTCACTCGTCGGCGTGATCGCCATGGTCGCCGATATCACCGAGCGCACTCGGCTCATGGCCGAGCTCGAGCACCTCGCCGGCCACGACCATCTCACCGGTTTGCCCAACCGAGCGCTCCTGGTCCAACGAGTCGAAGAGGCGCTGGCCCGAGCCCGGCGGGGCCGCGGCACCGTCGGCGTCCTCTACTGCGACCTGGATCGCTTCAAAGTCGTCAACGACACTCTCGGGCACCGGGTGGGCGACATCGTGCTCAGCACGGCAGCCCAGCGTTTGGGTCAGGTCCTGCGAGAGACCGACACCCTGGCTCGCCTGGGTGGTGACGAGTTCGTGGTGTGCAGCGAGGGGGTCGTCGATCTCGAGGCCGTCGCCGCCCTGGCCGGACGGTTACAGGCCTCGCTGGCCGAGTCCATCGACGTCGACGGCCGGCCGATTTCGGTCGGAGTCAGCATCGGCGTGGCGCTCAGCGCCGGGACCGAGGACGCCGAGACGCTCCTGCGCCGAGCCGACCTGGCCCTGTACTGGGCCAAGGATCGGGGCCGGGGGCGGGTGGAGATCTACGACCGGGCGCTCGACGACGCGATGGTCCGGCGTCGACTAGTCGAGTCGACCATCGGCCCGGCCATCTCCGCCGGCGATCTGGGGCGGGGGTTCCAGCCCCACATAGACCTGGCGTGCGGGGACCGGGTGGGCGTACAGGCGCTGGCCCGGGGGGGACAACCGCAGCGCGGGGCGGGCCGGCC
>JANNOZ010000015.1:0-115817 GCA_031399525.1 Actinomycetes bacterium
CCCCGACGCCCTCCGTTCGATGCTCGACGCCCTGGCCACCCAACCCGACGCCCGCTGGGCCTGCCTCGGCGCGGTCTACGTCGACGAACAGCGGGTGATACGAAAGTCGCACCGTCCCCCGCCCAGCGGCCCCGTGTACGAGCTCCTCTGCGAGGACGGCGTCATCCCCGGCGGGGGTTCGGGGATGATGGCGGCCACCGCCCTGGCCAAGGCGATCGGTGGTTTCGATCCGTCCACCGATCTCGCCGCCGACTGGGATTTCGCTGCCCGCCTGGCCGCCGAGAGTCCGCTCGCCGCCGTCGACCGACCACTCCTGGCCTATCGCATGTCGGCCAGCTCGAGCGGCCACCAGATCGGAGCGATGGCGGCCTCGCTCGAGTCGGTACGGGCCAAGCTGCCACCCGCCGATGCCGCCACCACCCGACGGCGCCAACTGCTCGACGCCAGCTACATCGCGGAGTTGGCGGCCCGCGGAGGGCACCGGCGGGACATGGTCACATCACTTTTGGCGTGTGCCCGCCTAGTCCGTCGACCGGGCTATGTCCTCAAGGCCGCCCAAGCCCTCGTCAACCCGGCCTCGGTTACCCAGGAATGGGCCGACGCCGAAGGCGACGCCCTCGATCGGGACTGGGCCGCGCCAGCCGACAACTGGATCAGCCAGCTCCGCCCCCTCGACCTGGCCGACTCGTGAACGCCATCACCTACGACGAGTACCAGTCTCGCCGCTACCTACCCTTCCTCGACGGGCTGCGGGCGGTGTCGATCCTGGCCGTGTTCCTGTGGCACTCACCGGGGCCGCTTCTCGGCTTTGCCCGGGGCGGCCGGGGGGTAACCGTCTTCTTCGTGCTCTCGGGCTACCTGATCACGATGCTCGCCCTGCGGGAAGAGTCGACCCGGGGCTACCTCGACCTCGGAGCTTTCTACCTCCGGCGGATCTTCCGGATCCTTCCCCTCTACTACCTGATGCTGGCCGTCAATCTGGTGATGGTGAACCGCCTCCCCTGGTTGCCGAACGATGGCGAGCTCAACAGCCACCTGCCGGCCTACCTCTTCTACTTCCAGGACTTCCCCATTGTCCTGAACCGATTCGATTACCCGTTCGCGGTGGCCTGGAGTCTGGCCATCGAGGAAAAGTTCTACCTGCTGTGGCCCATCATCGGGTTCGTCCTACTGGCACGAAGCCGATACCGAACCCAACTGGCCGTCGGCCTCTTCGCCATCATCGCCACCGCCGGACTCCTCACCCCCCTCAACGCCCGCGACCTCGTCGCCCCCTACGGCACCATCCTCCTGGGCTGCATCGCCGCCATGCTGCTCCACGACCGCCGTTGGTTCGACCGCCTCCGAGTCCTCTCCTCACCCTGGATCATCGTCACCGCCACCATCGTCAGCCTCGTCGCCACCAGCTCACTCATCGCCCTCCCGTTCACCATCGCCGTCGCCATCCTCGTGGTCGGCCTGACCACCTCATCGGGCTTCGGCACCCACTGGCTCTCGACCCGCCCACTGCGACACCTCGGACAACTCTCCTACGCCTTCTACCTGACCCACGGCATCGTCTTCCTGCTCCTCGAACATCCGAGGTCGCTGGAGATCCTCGACCGAGCGCCGTTCGGGCTTCTCTCTGACCCCGGAACCCTCGAGTCCCGCCTCCTGATGACTGCGGCGGCGTTCGTCATCACCCTGGGGATCAGCGAACTTCTGCACCGATTCTTCGAAGTACCGATGATCACCCTCGGCCGACGAATCGCCAACCGTCGATCGGCTGCCGTCGCTGCCGTACCGTCGGCTGCCGGGTTGCGTGGGAACGGCAACACATGAACGCCATCGACGCCAACGCCATCACCTACGACGAGTACCAGTCTCGCCGCTACCTGCCCTTCCTCGACGGGCTGCGGGCAGTATCGATGTTGGCCGTGTTCATGTGGCACTCGCCGGGACGACTGGTCGCCGGGATGGGCCGAGGCGACCGGGGCGTCACAGTCTTCTTCTTGCTCTCGGGCTACCTGATCACCATGCTCGCCCTGCGGGAAGAATCGGCGAAGGGTTCACTCAACCTGCGGTCGTTCTACCTGCGGCGGATCTTCCGGATCCTCCCCCTCTACTACCTGATGCTGGCCGTCAACCTGGTGGTGGTGAACCTCATGAACTGGGGGGCCACCGCCCGGCAGCTCAACAGCCACCTGCCGGCCTATCTCTTCTACTTCCAGGACTTCCCCATCGTTCTCAACGACAAGGACTACCCCTTCGTCGTGGCCTGGACGCTGGCCATCGAGGAGAAGTTCTACCTGCTGTGGCCCATCATCGGGTTCGTCCTACTGGCCCGAAGCCGATACCGAACCCAACTCGCGGTCGGCCTCTTCGCCATCATCGCCACCGCTGCACTCCTCACCCCCCACAACGCCCGCGACCTCGTCGCCCCCTACGCCACCATCCTCCTGGGCTGCATCGCCGCCATGCTGCTCCACCACCGCCGATGGTTCGACCGCCTCCGCGTCCTCTCCTCACCCTGGATCATCCTCGCCGCCACCACCGCCACCCTCGTGCTCACCAGCTCGAGCGTGTCTCTCCCCTTCACCATCGCCGTCGGCATCCTCGTCGTCGGACTGGCCACCTCATCGGGCTTCGGCACCCACTGGCTCTCGACCCGCCCACTGCGTCACCTCGGACGACTCTCCTACGCCTTCTACCTGACCCACGCGCTGATCTTCCTGCTCCTCGCCCACCCAAAGGCCCACGATCTTCTCGGCCAGGTGGTGCCGTTCGGGCTCATGGACGATCCAACGACGCTCACGGCTCGCATCCTGCTCACGATCCTCGCCTTCGGAACCAGCCTGGCCGCCAGCGAGTCCTTGCATCGACTCGTGGAAGTGCCGATGATCACCCTCGGGCGGCGGCTGGCGTCCCGGCGCTCGGTCGCAGCACCCGATCCGGCTGCGGTTCCCCCGGGGCTGCGCCAGGAGCCCGCATCATGACCACCGAACGTGGTTGTATGAAGCTTGGGCGAATGGTTCCGTTCGCCACCGGAAAGCGGGCACGTCTGCTCTCCAATGTCGTTACCATGACTCCCGTGCCCCCTCAGACCTCGGCGTTCGTCGCACCGACGCCCCGAATCGGGATGCCGATCCGGCGTCCAGGAAGCCACTGATCTCGTATGGACCTGCGTCTGGCGATGACCACGCTGCGTGCCCGCCGGTGGCTCGTCCTCACAAGCGTGCTCGTGGGGGCCTTCCTCGGCGTCGTGCTCGGGGCCCAAGGTACACCCACCTACGTGGCCCGAGTGGATGTCGAGGTCTCCGACGTCCAGGATGCGGCCTCGGGTAACGATACCCTGTTGGGAGCCGACGCCTTCGAGCAGCGAATGGCCACCTTCGCCCACGAGGCCACCTCCGAAAAAGTGCTCCAGACGGCCGCCGACAGTCTGGGGAACGTCACCGCTGGTGAACTCGGCGGCCGAGTCACCGCGTCTCAGCAGGGCACGACCCAGTTGCTGGAGATCAAGGCCACTGGCGACTCGGCCCAGGAGGCCATCGACACCGCCAACGCGGCCGCCGCCGCCCTCTTGTCGGTCAAGCGGGACACCCAGATCGCCGCCATCGAACAGGAGATAGAGGCCGTCGCTCAACAGATCGCGGCCATCGAGGTCCGCATTGCCTCACTCGAGGCCGAGGCCCAGACCGTGGCGCCGACCTCGCCTGTGGCCACCACCATTACGGCCCAGCAGAACATCGCCGGCGCCGACCTGGCCGAGTTGCAGGCCCAGAGCGAGACGCTGTCGGCCACCCGCGAACTGCAGACCGGCGGCGGCACCGTCGTGAACGAGGCCACCTCCGGCGAAGCCCAGCAGCCTCCCGGTCTGCCCTATCGGCTGGTCGGCGGCATGGTCCTCGGCCTCGTCGTGAGCTTCAGCATGGCCCTGGTCATCGACCACCTCGCTCGACGACCGCAGGACCAACGCTCGCTCGAGGACGCCATCCCGGGCCTCAACGTGTTCGGGGAGATCCCGACCTCGCGAGATCTGCGCGACCCGTCCACGATGGGCGAGCCCATCCGTCGACGGTTCCAGCGCATGGCCAACGAGGTCACCTTGGGCCAGGCGCCCGACGCCGGCCTCTCGCTACTGGTGACCAGCAGCAGGCCGCGCGAGGGAAAGTCGACCATTGCCAACGGACTGGCCATGACCTTCGCCTCTGGCGGGCGACGGACCGTGCTGATCCCGCTCGACCTCGGCCGGTCCGACCTGATCGAAGAACCGGCCCTCGTGCCCGACTCGGAGCGGAGCTTCGAAACCAACGGGACGCCGCCGACGTTGCGCACGACCAACACGGTTGGGCTCTGGACCACTGACATCACCGAGGGCGACAACCGCGTCTCCTCCAACGCTCTGGCCGCGGTCGAGAAGCTGCGCGCCGACGGATGGACCATCGTCATCGACGCTCCCTCCCTCGAGCAGACCAGCGTTGTCGGCTATTTGGCTTCGGTCGTCGACACCGTGGTCATCGTCGCCTCCACCAAGGCCACGACCGACGCCGAGATCCGAAGGGTCATCGGCCTCGTGGGCCGTCTCGGGGTCGGCGTCGGGGTTGTCCTAAACCGGGCGGTCATCTGATGTCGTCCACCCGCCCGCTGGTGGGGAGGCTCAAGCACCCCCTCACCGCCACCACCACCCGGCCTCGATTGCGGGTCGCGTCCGAACAGGGCGACGCCGACCGGACCCAACACGCCCCAGGTGACGCGTCGCCCCGGCGCCGTCGTCTTCATGTACCCGCCAAGTTCAGCCTCATGTCAGCCGACCTGGTCGCCATCGCCGTCGCCCTGGCCCTGGCTGCTGCTCTGCGAGCCACCGGCACCCCCACCCCGGTCGAGTTCGAACCCATCGCCTGGCTGTCGTTGCTCTCGCTCCCGATGTGGCCGGCGATCCTCTCCCACTACCACCTCTATGAATCGCGCTTCGTCACCCGCTCCATCGAAGAGTTCCATCGCCTGGTACGCACCACCACCGCCGGCGTGATCGGCCTGGCCGTCATCGCCTTCCTGGCCAACCTCGAGGCCTCACGCGGCTGGCTGGCCCTCGTCTTCGTCACCGTGTTGGTGTCGCTCACCGCCGAGCGGGCCATCGCCCGAACCGTGTTCTCCCGGGCTCGGGGCCGGGGCCACCTCTTGCGCCGAGTGGTGATCGTGGGCTGCAACCCCGAAGGCATCGCCATCAGCCGCATGTTCACCGACGACCCGACCCTGGGCTATCAGGTCGTCGGCTTCGTCGACGACACGTGCCGGGTCGACTCCGAGGTGCCGATCCTGGGCACGTTCGCCGACACCATGGACGTGGTCGAGAAGTCCGGTGCCAGTGGGGTGGTCATCGCGGCCACGGCCATGGACTTGGCCGTCTCCAACCGGCTCATCCGCAAGCTCACCGACGCCGGCGTTCACGTCGAGCTGTCCTCGACCTTGCGAGACATCGCCTCACACCGTCTCACCGTCCGCCCGCTGGGCCGTTTCCCGGTGGTCTACATCGAGCCGGTGTCGCGCCACGGGTGGCGCTCGGCGGCCAAACGGGCCACCGACCTCGGCATCGCCGGGCTGGGCCTGCTGGCGTTGTCGCCAGTGCTGTGTGTGATCGCGCTGGCCATCAAGCTCGACAGCCGGGGCCCGATCTTCTTCCGCCAGATCCGGGTCGGGCGCAATGGCGATCCCTTCCTCATCTACAAGTTCCGAACCATGGTTCGCGACAGCGAAGAACTCCTCGAGCAGTTGCGACACCTGAACGAGGCGGACGGCCCCCTGTTCAAGATGGCGGCCGACCCCCGCATCACCAGGGTCGGTCGCTTCTTGCGCCAGACCTCGCTCGACGAGCTGCCCCAGCTCTGGAACGTGCTGCGCAACGAGATGAGCATCGTCGGTCCCCGGCCGGCTCTGCCATCGGAGATCGCCGACTGGAGCACCGAGCTGCACGAACGGCTCCGGGTCAAGCCCGGCCTCACGGGCATGTGGCAGGTCCATGGACGGAGCAGCGCGTCGTTCGAGGACTACGAACGCCTCGACCTCTACTACGTCGACAACTGGTCCTTCGCCACCGATATGGCCATCCTCATCCGCACCATCCCGACGATCCTCCGGGGCCACGGCGCGTTCTGACCACTGCCGGTCACTGCCAGATCCTGATCCAGTCGATCGACAGCGCGGCGGGCAGAACCGTCTCTTCGTCGACGGCCGTGGTCGGTTTGCCGCCGACCGCGAGGTTGGCCAAGAGGTACATCGACTGGTCTGGCACGTCCTCGGTGACCTCGAAGGTGGCGACCCCGTCCACATACCACACCAAGCGCCCGGGCTCCCACAACAAGCCGAACGTGTGCGGGTCGTCGGGTCGGCCCAGGATCTCGGTCTTGTGGACCACTGACTTGCCCACCCGGTGCAGGGTCTGGTCGATCGAACCGTCGCGAGAACCGAACGATTCCAGGATGTCGACCTCCGGCGGCCAGGACTGGTCCGAGGGACCCAGCCAGAGCCCGGGCCACAACCCGGCATCGAACGGGATGGTGGCGCGAATCTCGATGTAGCCGTACAAGAAGTCGGCGTGGCCGGCGTTGGTCACCATCCCCGACCGGTACTCGTAGGTCTTGGTGCCGTCCTGAGGTGTGGTCCCTTGAACGGCTTCGCGTTCGGCAACCAGGCGGAGTTCGCCGTCGCCCACCTGCACCTGCTGAGCGAGGTACCACTGCTCCTCGTCGTTGGCGGTGTTGGTACAACCTTGATCGTCGACCACCCACGGATAGCAGGTGTTCCAGCGGGTGCCATCGAGGGTCGTGCCGTCGAAGTCGTCGCTGAAGTACAACACCGCGTCGGCGCCCATCACCTCCTCGACATGAGAGGTGGTGTCGGTCAACTCCGCGCCGACAACGGGAGGGCTCTCGCTCGGCCGGGTCAGGGCTCTCACCCCGATCACCCCGGCGACGACGACGACGACCGCGACGGCCACGGCCCCCAAGCGTCGTCTCCGTCGGACCGGGCCCTCGGGGCGCTCGTCGGGACGAGACGCCAGGGCCGGCGGCGTAGACATCGGCTGATCCTACGACGGCCCGGCCTGGCCACGAATGTCGCCCCCCACCCCTCGAAAACAACACCGGGCCTCCCCCCGAACGGCTGCCGTAGCACCCGCCGGGGGAGGCCCGGTCACTGCACTTCGCTGGGCTTACTGCCAGATCCGCACGTAGTCGAGCGAGAAGGTGGCCGGGAACTGGGTGGAGCCGTCCACCAGCTGACCCCAGTGGGCCACTCCGTTGCCGTTGACGGCCAGGTTGGCCAACACGTACATCGGCTGCGCCGTCACGCCCTCGGTGGTGCGATACACCTCAGCTCCGTCGATGTAGAACACCAGCAGGTTGGGCTCCCACAGCAACCCGAAGGTGTGCGGCGTAGTGGTATCCAACTGCGACCAGCGAGCGACCGAACCGCCCTGAGCCAGGTGGTACGTCTGGGCCACCCGCCCATCGCGGGCCCCGAACGCTTCCATCATGTCGATCTCCGGCGGCCAGGACCCATCGGAGGGCAGCAACCACAGGGCCGGCCAGATTCCGGCATCGAAGGGCACCGTGGCCCGCATCTCGACGTAGCCGTAGGTGAAGTCGAACTGACCAGATGACGTCACCATCCCGGACTTGTAGGCGTACCCGTTCTGACCACCAGGCTCGGCCACCAGGTGCAGTTGCCCATCGGACACCCGTACCTGACCGGGCTCGTACCACTGTGCCTCGCCGTTGGCCACGTTCGTGCAGCCAGTCAAGGCCCACGGGTAGCACGTATCCCACTTGGACCCGTCCAGCGAGGCGCCGTTGAACTCATCGGCGAACACCAGGGTCGGATTGTCTCCCTGGACCTGGCTCGGATCGGGCGAGGACGGGGTGGGTTCCGGGGCCCGGTCCGGGCCGGTCGGGGTGGCCGAGGTGGCCTGCGGGGGCGACCCGACGGCGAAGTGGAACGCCGTCAGGCCCGAGTCGAGGAGGAGGTACCCGGCCGGGGTGTGGTCGATGGCGATGACCGTGCCCAGGGCGGTGCCGTGACCGGCGCCGTTGAAGTTGGCATCGCCGAAGGAGAACACGCCGCCGTCCTTGGCGGCCAGCCAGTAGCCGGCGCCGGAAGGCGTCGCGGTGATGCCGACGACGGGCTGGTTGAGGGTGATTCCACCCATCGAGCCGTAGAACATGGCGTCACCAAAGGAGAACACACCGCCATCGGCGGTGGCCATCCAGTATCCGTGGCCGCTCGGAGTGGCCGTGATGCCAACCACCCGGTCGTTGAGCGGCGAGCCGCCCATCGAGCCGTAGAACGCAGCGTCGCCGAACGCGAACACGCCGCCGTCGGCCGCGACGAGCCAGTAGCCGGCGCCCGAAGGCGTCGATGCGATACCGACGACCGGCTGGTTCAGGGCGAAGCCGCCCATCGAGCCGACGTAGGCGGCGTCGCCAAAGGTGAACACGCCACCGTCGGTGGAGGCCAGCCAATAGCCGCCATCCCAGTTGTTGGCGTCGATGTCGACGATGGGCTGGTTCAGGGGAACCCCTTCCAGATCACCGTGCCAGGTGGCGCCATCGAACGAGTCGACCAGGCCGTTGCTGTCGACGGCCCAGTAGCCGCTACCGGTGGACATCGACGCCACGCCGACGAACGGTGCTCGGGCTCCGACCTGCGACGAGAGGGCGAACACTCCCGCGATCAGTGCGAGGACGACGAGCAGCGGTCCGAAAGTCTGGAGCCGCCGCCCGATGGACGAATATGACGATCTCGTGACGCTCTGCATGTGTCTGGTAACGACCTGACCGACAGTCGCCTTTAGCAGGTCCGGAAGATCACCCGCTGACCGGGGCTTCTGTCCGGTCGGACCGAAGGGCCCAGCCGTGCGATCCTTGGGTCCCCATGTCGGCCTACCTGACGGTCCTCTTCGTCGCCTTCGCGGTCACGGTGGCCACCACCCCGTTGGTGCGCCGGGTCGCCATCCGGATCGGCGCGGTGGTGCCGCCCGACATTCGGCGGCCACACCAGCGACCGACGCCCACCCTGGGCGGCATTGCCATGTTCTGTGGCTTCCTGGCGGCGATGGCGACGGCCGCTCGGCTCGACCAGTTCCAGCCCGTGTTCTCCGACCAGTCCCAGCCGCTCGGCGTGGTGATCGCGGCGGCGATCATCCTGGGCGTCGGCGTCATCGACGACCTGCGGGAGGTCACCGCCCCGGCCAAGATCGCCGGGATGGTGCTGGCCGGCAGCGCCCTCTCGCTCTTCGGCGTGACCATGCTCTACTTCCGGGTCCCCTTCGCCGAGACCTACGTGCTGTCGGCCGACATGGCCCCGCTGGTCACCGTGCTGTGGGTCGTGTGCATGGCCAACGCCATCAACCTGATCGACGGACTCGACGGCTTGGCCGCAGGCATCGTGGCCATTGCCGCCGGGGCCTTTGCCGTCTACTCAGACAGGCTCTTCGATCAGGGCCTGCTGCCGGCCAACACGGTGAGCCCCCTGCTGGCCGTGATCGTGCTCGGTATCTGCCTCGGCTTCCTGCCCCACAACTTCAACCCAGCCCGGATCTTCATGGGCGACGGCGGCGCTCTGCTCCTCGGCCTGCTGATGGCCGCGGCGACCCTGCTGGTCGGTGGACGCTCCACCGAAGGCACCGGCCAGACCTACTTCTTCTTCGCACCCCTCGTGATTCCGTTCGTCATCCTCGGGGTCCCCATCCTCGACACCGTGTTCGCCGTGGCCCGGCGCACCCGACAGGGCCGAAGTTTCGCCGAGGCCGACAAGGAGCATCTCCACCACCGGCTCATGCGCCTGGGCCATGGTCCTCGGCGAGCCGTGATCATCCTGTGGATGTGGACGGCCATCCTCTCGGGAGTCGCCCTGGTGCCGTCCTACACCGACCGGGCTGCCGCGGCGCTGCCGTTCCTCCTCGCTGCGGTGGCCGGAATCCTCTACACCGTGCTGCACCCCGATGTCCGTCGAGCTCGAGCCGAAGTCGACGGTGAGGGTGACGTGGAAGCGGCCGTGGGCATCGTGCCGGTGACCGTGCCCGACGCCGAGCCCCGGCAGGCCTGAGCGCTCGGGGAGCCGAACCTCAGGAACCGACGAAGAACGAGCGCACGCCGTCGATGACCCGCTCGACGGTCTCGTCGGCCATGACCGAATGCAGCGGGATGATGAGCGCCTCGCGGCTGACGGCCTCGGTGACCGGTAGCTCGTCACGCCGGCAGTCCCGGTAGAACGTCGTCTCGTGGGCGCCGATCCACGCCTTGCCGGCCCCGACGCCCAGCTCGCGCAGGTGCTTCATCAGGCTGTCGCGGGTCTCCTGGTCGGGCAGCCGCATGACGAACTCGAAGGGGCTCACACCCTCCCAGTCGGTGTCCTGGGTGCCGATGGCGTCGAGATCGGCGAACGCCGCGGCATAGCGCTGGCAGTACGAGCGCCGGTTGGCGATGAACGTGTCGAGCAGGGCCACCTGGGCCAGCCCGATCGACGCCGAGATGGTGCCCAGGTGGTAGCGGTAGCCCTGGCGCAGCACGTCGTACTGGACGTCGCGGGCCCGTTGGTACTTGGCCGACACGTCCGAATCGATCCCGAGGACCCGCAAGCTGCGGATCATGTCTTCTTCGTCAGCCGACCCGGTGATGACTGCACCACCCTCGAGTGAGGTGACGATCTTGACCGGGCCGAACGAGAAGCAGGTGAGGTCACCGAACGAGCCGATGGGTCGACCGTGGTCGAGGGTGCCAAAGGCGTGGGCCGCATCTTCGATGACTCGGATTCCTCGGGCCCGAGCCAGAGCCAGGATCTCGTCGGTACGGGCCGGCACGCCGCAGAAGTGCACGAGCACGATGGCCTTGGTTCGATCGGTGATGAGACGTTCGATCGATGCCGGATCAGCGCCCCAGGTGGCGTCCTCGATATCGCACAGCACCAAGTCGGCGCCGGTCATCGACACGGCCTGGTGACCGGCGACGTAGTCGAACGCCGGAATGATGACCTCGTCGCCGGGTCCGATGCCCACGGCCAAGTTGGCTGCGTGCAGGGCCGCAGTGCCCGAGCTGGTGGCGACGACCCGCCGATCGGCGCCGCCCTCGCCCACGCCGCACACCCGAGCGATCTCGGCCTCGAACCGGGTCGTTACCGGCCCGGGACCGATCCACCCACCGCGGATGGCCTCGAGGGCAGCTGCTTCGACCTCGGGGCCCAGATAGGGGACGAAGATCGGGATGTCGTCGGGCACGAACGCCTCCAGGAGAACCGCCAAGGGAACGCCGGCCACGGTACCAATCACCACTCTGAGTGGCAATGAGACCAGCCGAGAGGGGCTGAAGTGCCCTCAGAGGGATCAAGAAGGCCCGGGCTGTGGCCACTCGCCCGAGCGGAGAGTGGTCGGTACCCTCGTGTGGTCCTGCATTCCCCAACCGGCCGATGGCTGAGGTGACCAGCACATGAGCGTCGATGTCGTCGTCGTCGGGGGAGGGATCCTCGGCTTGGCCACCGCCCTGGCCGTCACCGAGCGTGACCCCGACGCGACGGTCGCGGTACTGGAGAAGGAGGCGTCCTGGGCCCACCATCAGACCGGGAACAACTCCGGGGTCATCCACTCGGGCATCTACTACAAGCCAGGCAGCTTCAAGGCTCGCTTCTGCCGCCAGGGCAACGCCGCCCTCCAGGCGTTCTGCGACGAACACGACATCGACTACCAGATCTGCGGGAAGTTGATCGTGGCCACCGAGACCGACGAACTCGGTCGCCTCGATGACCTGCACCAGCGGGCCATCGCCCACGGCCTGGAGGTCGAGCGGCTCGGCCCCGAGGGCATCCGCCAGCACGAGCCCCATGCCGCCGGCATCGCCGCCTTGTGGGTGCCCAGCACCGGCATCGTGGACTACACCCTCGTCACCGAGACCTACGCCCGCCTCCTCACCGAACGCGGGGCCACGTTGCGCCTCGGCACCCGAGTCACCGGTATCCGACCCGCCGGACAGGAGACCGTGGTGGACACCGAGGTCGGACCCGTCATGGCTCGCTTCGTCGTGAACTGCGCCGGCCTGCACTCCGACCGGGTGGCCAAGTTGGCCGGCGCCGACCCCGAGGCCCGCATCGTGCCGTTTCGGGGCGAGTACTTCGAGCTGGCTCCGGCCCGACGCCACCTGGTGCAAGGGCTCATCTACCCGGTCCCCGACCCGGCGTTCCCCTTCCTCGGTGTCCACCTCACCCGCATGATCGACGGGACGGTCCACGCCGGCCCCAACGCGGTGTTGGCTCTCAAGCGGGAGGGCTACACCAAGGCCGCCATCAGCCTGACCGACACCCTCGACACCTTGTCCTACCCCGGCTTCTGGCGCCTGGCCCGACGCCACGCTCGGACTGGCGCGGCCGAGGTGGTCCGCTCATTCAGTCGGGCCCGCTTCGCCCAGAGTCTCCAGCGCCTCGTCCCCGAGGTGCAGGCCGACGACCTCGTCCCCACCCACGCCGGTGTTCGGGCCCAGGCCCTGCGGGCCGACGGGAGCCTGGTCGATGACTTCTTGATCGTCGACGGTCCCCGCTCGATGCACGTGTGCAACGCCCCCTCGCCGGCCGCCACCTCCTCGTTGGAGATCGGCCGCCACGTCGCTCGGGCCATGCCGAGCCTCGAAGAGATTCGGGGTCAGGTCGCGAGCTAGCCCGGTCGATACCCGAACATCGCCCCCGCAGCGGCGCGGGCGACAAGACGCAGACACACGAGAGGGCGATTCGATGCGAGTGGTGGTCTCTGGTCATGAGGGCTATGTGGGTGCTGTGCTGGTGCCGCTGTTCCAGGCCGCGGGTCACGAGGTCATCGGCTTCGACACCGGCTTGTACCGGGGCTGTGACCTGACCCCGGTCACCGAGGTCCCCACCATCGACAAGGACGTCCGTGACGCCACCGCCGACGACCTCGAAGGCGCCGACGCGGTCGTGCACCTGGCCGCCATCTCCAACGATCCGATCGGCCACCTCAACCCCGACCTCACCTACCAGGTGAACCATCGGGCATCGGTAGGGCTGGCCCAGGCGGCCAAGGACGCTGGAGTCGAGCGATTCCTGTTCTCCTCGTCGTGCTCGCTCTACGGCAAGGGTGGTGACGACGAGCTCGACGAGTCAGCCGAGTTCTACCCG
Source organism: Actinomycetes bacterium (assembly GCA_031399525.1). GTDB lineage: Bacteria > Actinomycetota > Acidimicrobiia > Acidimicrobiales > CADCSY01 > JANNNX01. The sequence continues at coordinate 13,153 of JANNOZ010000015.1, forward strand.
GTCACCCCCTACGGCGAGTCCAAGGTTCTGGCCGAGCAGGACATCGCCGCCTTGGCCGACGACTCCTTCTCGCCCACCTACCTGCGCAACGCCACCGCCTACGGCGCCTCGCCCCGGCTGCGGGGCGACATCGTCGTCAACAACCTGGTCGGCTACGCCTACACCACCGGCGAGGTGCGGCTCCAGAGCGACGGCACACCGTGGCGCCCCCTCGTCCACGTCGAAGACATCGCCCGGGCCTTCCTGGCCATCGCCGAAGCCCCTCGTGACGCCATCCACAACGAGGCGTTCAACGTGGGCAAGCCCGGCGAGAACTACCAGATCAGCCAGGTCGCCCGCATCGTCGAGGACACGGTGCCGGGGAGCCACATCACCCTGGCCGCCAACGCCGGACCCGACCTGCGCGACTATCGGGTCAACTTCGACAAGCTGGCTGCCCGAGTCCCCGGATTCCAACCTCAGTGGACGGTGGCCACCGGCGCCGCCCAACTGTTCGAGAGCTACCAGGCCAACGACCTGACCCTCCACGACCTCACTGGTCCTCGCTTCACCCGCCTCGAGCAGGTGAAGCTGTTGCTGGAAGGCGGCCGGCTGACCGCCGAGCTGCGCTGGAGCTGAGGAGCATCCCGTGAAGACCGTCATCCTCGCCGGTGGGCTCGGGAGCCGCCTGTCGGAGGAAACCCAGGACAAGCCCAAGCCCATGGTGCTCGTCGGCGAGCAGCCGATCATGTGGCACATCATGCAGACCTACGCCCACCACGGGTTCACCGACTTCGTGATCGCGCTGGGCTACAAGGGCGAGTACATCAAGCGCTACATGGCCGACTACCGGCCTCTCGCCGGTGACGTGACCGTGCACACCAAGAGCGGCCAGGTCGAGCTCCACCAGCCTCACCGCGACGACTGGACCGTCGAGCTGGTGGAGACCGGGCTGCTCACCGACACCGGTGGACGCATGCGCCGTATCCGCCACACGCTCGACGGCACCTTCATGATGACCTTCGGCGACGGCGTGTCGAACGTCGACATCAGCGATCTGGTCGCCTTCCACAAGGCCCACGGCAAGCTGGCCACCCTCACCGCCGTCCGGCCCCCGGCCCGCTTCGGCCACGTCGAGCTCGACGACGCCAAGGTGGTGGAGTTCTCCGAGAAGCCCCAGACCGGCGAGGGATGGATCAACGGCGGGTTCTTCGTGCTCGAGCCCGAAGTCATCGACTACATCGACGACGACGACACCTCCTTCCAGCAAGCCCCCCTCGAGCGCCTGGCCCGAGAGGGCCAGCTCATGGCGTACCGCCACGAGTCGTTCTGGCAGTGCATGGACACCCTGCGGGACAAGGAGCTGCTCCAGTCCATGTGGGACTCGGGCAGCGCCCCCTGGAAAGTCTGGGAGTGAGCCCGAACTCGGATCACCGCCCTTCGGGACCCAATCGCTATTGATCCGAGTTCGAGTTTCGACCGCTATTGATCCGAGAACCGGCGGCTATGGGACCGGGTGGGCGGCGCAGAGCTCGGCGACGACGGCCCGGACCCGAGTGAGCACCGCCTCGTCGGAGCGGCCTCGCAGGGCCTCGGCGATGAGGTCGGCGACCGTGGCCATGTCGGTCTCCCGCATCCCCGCGGTGGTCATGGCCGGGGTGCCGATACGGATGCCGCTGGTGTGCACCGGCTTGCGGGGGTCATTGGGGATCTGGTTCTTGTTGAGGGTGATCCCGGCCCGGTCGAGGACCTCTTGGGCGTCTCGACCGGTGAGCTCGTCATCGAACGGCCGAAGGTCGACCAGTAGGAGGTGGTTGTCGGTGCCACCGGACACGAGCCGGAAGCCCTGGGCGCTCAGCGCCTCACCCAGTGCGCCGGCGTTGGCCACCACCTGGGCGGCGTAGTCCTTGAAGTCGGGCTGGGCCGCCTCTCGGAACGCCACCGCCTTGGCCGCCACTACGTGCTCGAGTGGCCCACCCTGCACCCCGGGGAACACGGCCCGGTCGATGTCGGTGGCCAGCGCTTCGGTCGACAGGATGCATCCGCCTCGGGGCCCCCGGAGGGTCTTGTGGGTGGTGAAGGTGACCACGTCGGCCACCGGCACCGGGTTGGGGTGCACGCCGCCGACGATGAGCCCGGCGATGTGGGCTGCATCGAACAGGAAGCGGGCCCCGACCTCGTCGGCGATGGCTCGAAAGGCCGCCGGGTCGATCTGGCGGGGGTAAGCGGTGGCGCCGGCCACGATCAGGCTGGGTCGATGCTCGAGGGCCACGTCGCGGATCTGGTCGTAGTCGAGGCGCTCGGTGTCGGGATCGACGCCATACGCGGCCCAGTCGTACATCTGACCGCCCAGGCTGATCGGCAGCCCGTGGGTGATGTGACCCCCTTGGTCGAGGCGCATGCCCATCACCCGGTCACCGGGTTGGAGCAGGGCCAGGTAGGCCGCGGTGTTGGCCTGAGCTCCCGAATGGGGCTGCACGTTGGCGTGGTCGGCCCCAAACAACGCCTTGACCCGCTCGCGAGCCAGATCTTCGACCAGGTCGACCACCTGGTTGCCGCCGTAGTAGCGCCGGCCGGGATAGCCCTCGGCGTACTTGTTGGTCAGCACCGAGCCGGTTGCTTCCCGCACTGCCGGAGACGAAAAGTTCTCCGAGGCGATGAGCTGCAGGGTGCTGGCTTGGCGCACCTCCTCGGCAGCAATGAGGTCGAACAGCTCGGTGTCGCGGTCGAGGGTCATGCTGGGCTCCAGAGCGAAAGGTAGGTCGCCGGAGTCTACGGGCCGCCTCCTCAGCCGATGCCCAGCCGCGTAGGGTGCGCCGGTCAGCTCCCTCACCGAAGGACGGTCCCGATGAGTCGAACGCTGAAGCGAATCGTGTTGGTTGCGGTCGGACTGGTCGTCGCCGTGGTCGGGGCCACGGCCGTATGGGTCGTCTTCTTCCAAGAAGATGCGCCGCCGCCGCCCAGCCTCGATGCCGTCGACGGGGGCACTGACACGACGGCCGACGGCGACAGCCCCGAGGGCATCTGGACTGTCGTAGCCAACCCCGACACCTACGGCGGCTACCGCATCGACGAGACGTTCAGCGGGGTCAGCACCCCGGTCGAGCCCGCCGTGGCCCGCTCGGGCCAGGTCACCGGGACGGTCACCATCGAGGGCAGCACCGTCAGCGCGGCGACCTTCAGCGTCGACCTCACCACCCTGGCCAGCGACCCCTGCAACGTTCCTCCCGGGGTCAACCTGACCTGCGACCGCCGAGACGAATTGATGAAGACCTCAGGGCTGGAGACCAACTCGTTTCCGGAGGCGACCTTCACCCTGACCGAGCCGATCGAGCTCGACCCGGTGCCCGACATCGGCGCCGCTGTCGAGGTCGATGCGGTCGGTACCTTGGAACTCCACGGAGTGACCCAGACCGTGACCTTCCCGATGCAGGCTCGTTGGGACGGGTCCCAGTTGGTGGTGGTCGGCTCGCTGGAGATCGCGCTGGCCGACTACGCGATCACCCCACCCGATCTGCCCTTCTTGTCGGTCGAGGACACTGGGACGATCGAGGTCAGCATGATCCTCCAGCGCCCCTGACTGAGGGCGTCAGCGCGAGCGGTCGAACCGGTCCCGCAGCTCCCGAGCACCTCGCACCACGATGGGCGGGGTCACCGCCCGGGCAGCTCGACGCCAGCTTGCTTCCACGACGTCGTCGTCGTCATCGCTCAAGTAGCCCTCTCGCAACACGATGACCACCGGTTGACCGGCTAGGTCGCTGACCACCAGCTCGTGTCCTTCGAGCGGGGGCTGGGCCGCGGTCAGGGCGGCGGGTGTCACCGGGTTGTCGCTGCCGGACCAGGTTGCGTAGAGCTTCTTGGCCGTCGCGGCGATCGGCACCAGCCCCGAACCCAGAACCGACTCCCACACCGCCCGGGACACACCGGGGGTGTGCAGCGACCGGTAGTCGTCGAATACCACGATCCCGCCGGGCATCACCGTGTTCTGGCAGTACTCGATGTCACCCGCCACGATCTCGTAGATGTGGCTTCCGTCGACATGGGCGAAGCGGAATCGGCGATCCCCGAACTGATCGGCCAGGAGACTCGACGGGCCATGGACGATCTCCGGCGGCGTTTCGTGGCACTCCCTCCAACGCTCCTCGAAGGCCTGGCGCGACAGCGAGTGGTCGACCCGGTAGTCACCGTAGACGCCGGCCATCTCGTTTCGATTGACGGCGTCGGGCGCTTCCTGGCCGAAGAGGTCGCACACCAACACCCGTTCGCCCTCGAGCGCCCGGTAGCCCAGCAGGATGGCGCTACGCCCGGCGTAGACGCCGATCTCTAGGAGGTCGCCACCGAGCCCAGCCTCGCTCTGCAGGCGGGTCACGGTACTGAACATCCAGGCATCGAACTGGTCGAACCAACCAGGCACCAGTGCCATGCCCGACGCCACGTACTCTTCTTCGGTCACCATCTGGATCCCCCCGGAGTCGGCCAGACCGTAGCGGCGCTCAAGGAGCACCGCGCCGCCGGCGCCTAAGACGCACAGCGCCGACGGAGGTCGGCGAGACGCTCGGCCACGACATCGGGGGCGATGGTGCGGATCGAGCGGGCTTCGAGGTAGTCGATCCAGCGGCTGGCGTTGTCTCGCTGGCCCTGCAGCAGGCTCAGACCGATGACGCTGCGGATCTTGCGCACCTCTTCAGGTGTGGGTGCACCGGCACGGAGATCGATGATCGACGCCAAGTGCTGTTGCACTTCGGCCCGGGTGGAGAGGTCGCCCAACTGAGGCAGCGCTTCGTCCTCGATGAGACGAACCACCTCGCTACCGATGCGGCCGTCGAGCAGCTCAACGACCGGACGCACGCCATCGACTGGCCACGGGTAGGAACGCACGGTGAGCCAACGGGCGTCGGGCCCACCAAAGCGTTCGCCGATGCGGCCATGAACTGGACAGTCCCACGCATGAGGACGGGCAGTGCCCTCCTCACCCAATGCCGCGGGCAACCCAGGCACGTAGACCCCCCACGAGACCGTGAAGCTCAGCTGCTCGGCGCTGCTCCACGGCGCGGTCTCGATTTCGAGGAGCCAGACCACCTCACCTTGATCGCTGGCGAAGACGTCGGGCAACGAGCGGAACCCGTGGCCGCCGAGGACCGGTGCCAGGTGGCGCCGGACCAGGTCGTGCAGCCGGTTCTCGGGGACTCGCGTGACGTGCACGAGAAGAACGGTAGGAGCGCGTCGGCCTGGGATGGTGGACCCTCACTCGGCCAGCACGGCGTACACCTTCTCGACCGGGAGCCGGCCGGCCCGAAGCACCTCGACCTGGCCGCCCCGGACGTCGACCACGGTCGACGGATCGCCAGCGCATCTTCCGCCATCGAGGACCAGCAACCCGGATGCGGCCACCCCTCGGGCCACTTCGGCCGCGGTCGACGGAGTTGGGTCGCCATGTCGATTGGCGCTGGTGACCGCGAGCGGTCCGGCCGCCGCGGCCAGGGCCCGGACGGCATCATGGGCCGGGACTCGCAGTCCGATCGACGAGGCCTCGCCCCCGAGCTCGAACGACACGCCGGGCCGGCGGTCGACGACCAGGGTGAGGGGCCCGGGCCAGAAGCGCTCGGCCAACCGCCGAGCGGGGCCCGAGGCCAAGGCGTCGGTGAGCTGGCGGGCCTGGTCGACGTCGGCCAGGAGCAGGGCGACGGCCACCCCCTCGGGCCGGTCCTTGAGGGCGAACAGGGCCTGCACCGCCTGGGGCTGTGACGGGTCAGCGGCGATGCCGTAGACGGTGTCAGTGGGGATGGCGACCACCGCCCCGGAGGCCAACGCTTCAGCGGCCTGAGCCACCGCGGTCGGATCGTCGGCCGAGCGAAGCACCCCGGTCATGATCGGCGGGCCACCAGCGCTCGGGGCCGGTCGGCCAGGTCGGGGTGTACGACGACCTCGGCGTAGCCCCGGCTGACCGCCCGCTCGACCAGCGTCGCGACCTGCTTCGGCGCCAGCTCGAGCACGAGCACACCGTGGGAGGCCAGCCAGCTTGGTGCCTCGTCGACCAGGTGCTCGAGGGCCTCTCGGCCGGTGGGTCCCGACACGAGCGCGCTGCGGGGCTCCCACTCGGCCACGACGGCAGGCAGCTCGTCGTCGGCGGCCACGTAGGGCGGGTTGGAGACCACCAGGTCGATGGTGCCGGCCAAATCGCCGGGGAGGGCCTCGAACCAGTCTCCTTCGGCCAGCTGGACCCGGGTGGCCGGGCGGCCGATACCAGCCAGGTTGGCCCGAGCCACGGCCAACGCCTCAGCCGACCGATCGGTGCCCCACACCGACGCGGCGGGTACCTCGGAGGCCACAGCCAGGGCGATGGCGCCCGAGCCGGTCCCGAGGTCGACCACCGTCGGCTCGGACACGATCGACGCCAGGCGGGCCAGCTCGGCCATGACCACCTCGACCACCTGCTCGGTCTCGGGTCGGGGGATCAGCACCCGGCGGTCGAGGTAGAGGTCGAGGTGGCGAAAGCCCCACGCACCCACCACGTATTGGAGTGGCTCTCCTCCACGGCGTCGGTCGACCATCTGATCGAGATGGCGCTGAGCCTGGGGCGTGGGCACCTCGTCGAGGTGAACGATCAGGGTCCCGCTGTCGTACCCGCTGGCCCGCTCGACCAAGCGGCGGGCGTCGAGCTCACCCACCTCGGCCACTGCGGCAGCCAACGCCGACCGCCAGGTCGGCTGGGTCACCCGTCGCCGGCCAGCTGGCTGGCTCGTTCGTCGCCCAGCAGGGCGTCGACCAGGTCGTCGAGTTCGCCGGCCAGCACCCGATCGAGATTGTGCTTGGTGTAGCCGATTCGGTGGTCGGAGACCCGGTTCTCCTTGTAGTTGTACGTCCGGATCTTGTCGGAGCGTCCGCCGCCGCCGATCTGGCCCCTGCGTTGGTCGGACAGCTCGGCCGCCTGACGGTCCTGCTCGGCCTTGAGCAGCCGGGACCGGAGCACGGCCATGGCCTTGGCCCGGTTCTGGATCTGGCTTCGTTCGTCCTGCATGGCCACCACGATGCCGGTGGGCTTGTGGGTGATGCGCACCGCCGAGTCGGTGGTGTTGACGCTCTGGCCCCCGGGCCCCGACGACCGGTACACGTCGATCTGCAAGTCGGACGGGTCGAGGGCCACGTCGACCTCCTCGGCCTCGGGAAGAACCGTCACCGTGGCCGCCGAGGTGTGCACTCGGCCCTGGCTCTCGGTCACCGGCACCCGCTGGACCCGGTGGGTTCCCCCCTCGTGCTTCATGGCCGCCCATGCTCCGTCGCCCACGAGCCGGAACACGACCTCGTCGAACCCACCCAAGTCGGACAGCGACGAGCTCAACGTCTCGAGCTTCCAACCCCGGCGAGCCGCGAAGGCCACGTACATCTCGAAGAGGTCTTTGGCGAACAGGTTCGCTTCCTCGCCGCCCTCGGCCCCGCGGATCTCGACGATGACGTTGCGGCCATCGTTGGGATCTCGTGGCAGCAGGAGGAGCTTGAGCTCTTCCTCCAACTCGGCCACCCGGGCCTCGGCCGCCTCGACCTCGGCCTGGGCCAGCTCCCGATCGGCGCCGGTCAGCTCGGTGTAGAGCTCATGGGCCGAGGTCAGGTCACCCTGAGCGGAGACCAGAGCTCGACCGGCGGCGACGACCGGTTCGAGCTCCTTGTGCCGGGTGGACAGGACCCGGAGGCGATCGTGATCGGCAAAGACGTCGGGATCGGCGAGCTGGGCCTCGACGTCGGCCAGCTCAGCTTCGAAAGACGGCAGGCGATCGAGCACCGCCGGGCCGGATCAGCTCTCGCCGGCTTGCCCGCTGCGCCCGGTCCGGGCGCCGTAGCGACGTTGGAAACGCTCGACCCGCCCACCCGAGTCGACGAGGCGCTGCTTGCCGGTGAAGAACGGGTGGCACACGTTGCACAGCTCGACCCGGAGGGCCGAGGCCGTGGATCGGGTCTCGAACGAGTTGCCACACGAACAGGTGGCAACCACGACGTTGTACTGGGGATGGAGATCAGGCTTCATAGGGGCCTCGGAGTCTAGGGGGCAGACCGGCAGATCCACCCAGCAGGGCGAGCAGTACGAGCTCAGGTGGTGCTGGTCTTGGCCGCCTCGGACAGGAACTCGTCGTTGGTCCGGTAGGTCTTCATGCCGTCCTTGAGGCGCTCGAGAGCGGCACCCGGGCTGGCCCCCTCGGCGGTCAGCGCGTTGAGCGCTCGGCGCACCCGCCACACCTGCTGGAGCTGGGTGCGGTCGAAGAGCAGCTCCTCGTGGCGGGTGGAGCTGGCATCGACGTCGATGGCCGGATAGATCCGCCGTTCGGCCAGACGCCGATCGAGCCGCAGCTCCATGTTGCCGGTGCCCTTGAACTCCTCGAAGATCACCTCGTCCATCCGAGAGCCGGTCTCGATGAGCGCGGTGGCCAAGATGGTCAGTGAGCCACCCTCTTCGACGTTGCGGGCCGAACCGAAGAACTTCTTGGGCGGGTAGAGCGCCCCCGAATCGACGCCGCCCGACATGATGCGACCGGTCGCCGGAGCAGCCAGGTTGTAGGCCCGGGCCAGCCGGGTGATGCCGTCGAGGACGACGACGACGTCGGCGCCCCCCTCGACCATCCGCTTGGCTCGCTCGATGGCCAGCTCGGCCACCATGGTGTGCTCCTCCGCAGGCCGGTCGAAGGTAGAGGCGACGACCTCACCCTTGGTCCACCGACGCATGTCGGTGACTTCCTCGGGACGCTCGTCGACCAACAGGACCATCAGGTGGACCTCGGGGTTGTTGGTCTCGATCGACTTGACGATCTGCTTGAGCACTGTGGTCTTGCCGGCCTTGGGGGGCGAGACCACCAGGCCCCGCTGACCCTTGCCGATCGGCGCCACCAGATCGACGATGCGGGCAGTCATGTTCGACGGATCCGACGGCGTCTCCAGCCGCAGCTTCTCGTCGGGGAAGAGCGGGGTCAGGTCTTCGAAGCGCCTGCGGTCACGGGCCGAGTCGGGGTCGTTGCCGTTGACCGACTCGATGCGCAGCAGGGCCGGATTCTTCTCGTTGCGCGATGCCGGTCGGGCCAAGCCGGCGATCACGTCGCCCTTGCGCAGGCCGTACTGGCGGACCTGCTTGACCGAGACGTAGGAGTCGTCCTTGGTGGGCAGGTACCCCTTGGTGCGCACGAACCCGTACCCGTCGTCGCGCAGATCGAGCAGACCCTCGACGGGCACCGGGTCGACCGACACCTGTTCGTCGCCGCGCTCGTCGCGGTCGGGGCCCCGGTCGCGATCGCGACCCCTTCGCCGCCGCCGCCGGTTGGCCGGTTCGGCGTCTTGGTCATCGACGCGAGGCTGGGCCTCGCCTGAGCTGTCGGGCGAGACCGCCGCGACGTTGGGCCCATCGTCGGTCTCGCCGTCGTCGGCCGAGGTCGACGGGGTGGACTCGACGTGGCCGTTAGTGGCCACCGTCGCCGATGGGTCAGTGGGAACCGACTCTGGTGCCGGCTCGGGCTCGACGGTGACTGCGGCCACGGCGCCAGCGTCGGCCTCGGCCACGAGGGCGTCGACGGTGGCCGGAGCCCGGGTGCTGCGGCGGCGAGGGCGCGGCGTCACCGCTGCGGCAGGTTGGGCGCCGTCCTCCACGCTGGCCCCCTCGGCCGAGGCCACCACCGACGCAGGCGCCGCCTCGGTGATCCCCGCCGCGCTGAGGATGGCGTCGATGAGGTCGGCCTTGCGGGCCCGGGCGGCCGGTTCGACGCCCATGGCTCGGGCGATCGTCTGCAGCTCTTCACGCTCTTTGCGTTCGAGAACAGATCGTTCGAGGACGGGTTCGCTCATGGCGCGCACCTCTCGAGAAGGTCGATGTGGACGTGTGGGGCCCCCGGCCCGGCCGTCTAGCACGGGATTCGGCTGGCCAGACCGCAGCTCGCTCGGCTTTCAGGAGTGCGCAAGCACAGCCGTAGGCGCCGGGCGCCGAGGGGGTGAGCGATCGCGGTTCGAGCATCGTACCCGGCGACTTGACCCGATGCGACCAGACTCGCCTACGTGTGATTCAGCGCACTGCTGCCGACGCCACCGCCAGCGCCGCCCAGGTCAGTCCGCCGCCGAGAGCCACGCATGCTGCCGTGCCGGCCGTCCGCCGAGCCCGATCGGCCCCGTCGGTGGCGAACAAGATGGCGCCGGCCACACCGCCGGCGATCAGGCCACCCAGATGACCGCCCCAAGCGATGCCGGGGAGGACGAAGCTCAGCAACAGGTTGAGCACCAGTAGCGGACCGATCTGGGTCTGCATCGGGTTGATCCCCTGCTGGCGGTAGGCGACGAACGCAGCCCCCATCAACCCGAATACGGCGCCCGACGCTCCGGCTGCGGCCACGTCCTGCTGGAGCACCATCGATCCCAGCGACCCGCCGACCAACGCCACCAGGTAGAGCACCGCGAACCGGGTGCGCCCCAGCGTCGGCTCGAGGAGCTGACCCAGGAGATAGAGCAAGAACATGTTGAAGCCCAGGTGCATCAGGCCTACGTGCAAAAACCCCGACGTGTAGAGCCGCCACCACTCGCCTGCGGCCACGAACGGGGCGTAGAGGAGCAGGTCGTTGGAGAGTGTCCCCCCGCCATCGAACAGGCTGCCCCCCGTGGCGATGACGAGGACGTAGACGGCGACGTTGAGCCCAATCAGCGTCATGGTGACGAAGGGCGACGAACTGGCGCCAGCCAGAGAGCGCATGGTGCGAACCCGTTGTCCGCTGCCCTTCACGCAGGTGGGGCACTGGAACCCGACCGACGCGGTGATCATGCACTCGGGACAAATCGGCTTGGAGCACCGGGTGCACCGGACTCCGGCCTCGCGTTCGGGATGGCGATAGCAGCGCCAGTCGATCGGGGTGGCCGGTTCGGCCCCGGCGCTCATCGACTCGACGAGACCAGTCGGGGCAGCAGCAGGTGCCCGACCACCGGATCGAGGTTGGCCACCGCCGGCTCGCTGTAGCGCCCGCCCGGGCCGTCCTGCGCGCTGTCGACGAGGAGGTAGGGCACCGGGCTCGACGTGTGGGTCTTGCGAGCGACCGGGGTGGCGTGATCGGGCAGGAGCAAGAGGCGCCACGGACCGAGGGCGTCGAGCCCTTCGATCAAGGGAGCGAGGATGCGCCGGTCCCAATTCTCGAGCGCCCGAATCTTCTCGTCGAGATCGCCGGCGTGACCGGCCTCGTCGGTGGCTTCGACGTGGATCAGGAAGAGGTCGGTCCCACTGGCCAGCGCGTCGAGCGCGGCGTCGCGCTTGGCTTCGTAGTTGGTGTCGTACCAACCCGTGGCCCCCTCGACGTCGACCACGTCGACCTCGGTGAGAACACCGAGGCCCCGGACCAGGTCGACCGCGGTGCACAGGCCAGCGTGGACGCCGTGGGTGTCCCGGAACGTGGGCAGCTGCGGCTGGGCGCCCTGGCCCCACAACCAGATCTGCGTCGCGTCCAGATCGAAGCGGGACAGGACGGCGCGGGACGCGTCCATCAACGCCTGGAGCTTGGACCCGGCCGGACCCTCGGGACCGATGGCCCGGCGGTCGGAGAGGTCGTGTGGAGGAACGCAGGTGGCCTCGGCCAACGATGCCGGCGCCACCATGATGTGGCGGTACTGGACACCGGCGTGGAACGAGACACCGTCGCCACCGAGTTCGTCTTGCAGTGCCGCCAGCACCGGGGCCGCAGCCTCGGTCGACGGGTGCCCGCCGGCGAAGTCGACCATGGTGCCGTCGGCTCCGATGGTGACCAGGTTGGCCCGAAAGGCCACCTCGTCGGGCTGGAGGCGCAGGCCCAGGGCGGCAGCCTCGATCGGCGCCCGACCGGTGTGGTAGCGAGCTGGGTCGTAGCCCAAGATGCTCATGTTGCCGACGTCGCTGCCCGGCGGGAGCCCCACAGGGATCACCGCGGCGGCGCCGACCTCACCTCGGCGGGCCAGCGCCGTCAAGGTGGGTAGGTGAGCCGCCTCGAGCGGGGTGGCGCCGTCGAGTGCGGCGAGGGGTTCGTCGGCGCACCCGTCGGGCACGCACACCACGTACTTCACCCGGGCGAGCTTAGGAGGGCACTCAGCGAGTGGGACGGGCGGCGGCGACGATGACGTTGCGCACGGCGTCGTAGTCGGCGGGGACCACGGTGACCCGTTCGGACCGAGTGAGCAGCTCGGGATCGCTTCCCTCCGGAGGCTCGATCTCGACGCCGAAGTGCCGGCGATAGAGCTCGGGGAACTTGGCCGGCGCCGCGGTGGCCAAGGCGGCGACCGGGCCTACCCCGATGCCGCGGTCGAGGGCGGCCCGCACTCCCACCGCAGTGTGTGGGTCGATCCAGCGACCGGTGCGGTCGTGGACCTCACCAATCGTGGCCACGGTGGCTGCCTCGTCGACCCGGGCCCCGTCGAAGCGAGCTCGGATGCGAGCAAGGTGCTCGGCATCGACCTTGAAGCGGCCCGTGCCGCGCAGCTCGGCCATGCACTCGGACACGATGGCGGCATTGCGGTCGTAGATCTCGAAGAGGAGTCGCTCGAAGTTGGACGACACCTGGATGTCCATGCTCGGGCTCATCGTCGGGTCGACCTCGTGGGCCTCCATCACCCCGCTCTGGAGGAACCGGTACAGGACGTCGTTGCGGTTCGACGCCACGACCAGTCGGTCGAGTGGGAGGCCGAGGCGAGCCGCCCCGTACCCGGAGAAGACGTTGCCGAAGTTGCCGGTAGGCACTGCGAAGGAGAGCGGGAGGCCCTCGGAGTGGGCGCCGATCCGCGCTGAGGCCCACACGTAGTAGGGCATCTGGGCCATCAGCCGAGCCCAGTTGATGGAGTTCACCGCCGACAGCCGGAGTCGGGCCCGGACCTCGACGTCGGCGAAGAGGGCCTTCACCAGGTCTTGGCAGTCGTCGAAGGTCCCCTCGACGGCCAGATTGTGGACGTTCGCGTCGGGCGCCGTCGTCATCAGTCGGCGTTGCACCTCCGACACTCGACCGTGGGGATGGAGGATGAACACGTCGAGGCTGTCGAGGCCTCGACACCCGGCGATGGCCGCCGCCCCGGTATCGCCTGAGGTCGCCCCGACGATGGTGCGCCGATCGCCGCGGGCGGCCAGGACGTGGTCGAAGAGACGACCCACCACCTGCAGCGCCACGTCCTTGAATGCCCAGGTCGGCCCCTGGGTCAGGTCGACCAGCCACACGTCGTCGACCAGGGGCCCCACCGGAATGACTTCGTCCACCCGAAAGGTCCGGTAGGCCTCGGTCACCAGGTCGGCGAAGGTGTCGAGGTCGATCCCGCCCGGGCCGCCCACGAACGGGGCCATGACCCGAGTGGCCAGCTCGGGGTAACTCAGCCCGGCGAGGTCGGCGACGTCGAGAGCCGGCCAGGCCTCGGGCAGATACAGGCCACCGTCGACGGCCAAGCCTTCGAGCAGGACGTCGGCGAAACCCAGCACCGGAGCCGTCCCCCGGGTCGAGACGTACCTCATCCTTCGTCGGAGCCGACGACCCGCAGGACCCGAGAGATGCGGTCGACCACGTCGAGACCGTCGAGGGCGTCGAGGGTCGCTCGCAGCGCCGCCTCGGAGGTCACGTGGGTGATGAAGATGAGACGGGCCTCGTCGCCCTTGCCCTGCTGCTCCATCGAGCGGATCGAAACGCCGTGGTCGGCCAACACCCCGGCAATGGCGTGGAGCACGCCGGGACGGTCGGCCACATCCATGTCGAGGTAGAAGGCTGACCGGGCCTCGTCGAGGCGACGGACCGTGGCCCGGGGCAACCGCCCCATGCTGGCGTGCACCCCCTTGCGCAGGTTGAGCCCGGCGTCGATGAGGTCGCCCAGAACCGCGGTGGCGGTTGGATCGCCGCCGGCGCCCCGGCCGTAGAGCATGAGGTCGCCCACGGCGTCGCCCTCGATGAACACGGCGTTGAAGCTCCCCCGGACCGATGCCAGAGGGTGGGCCCGGGCGACCATGGCCGGGTGGACCCGGACCGAAACCTCGGGATGGGTGCCGGCCACATCGTGTCGTTCGGCGATGGCCAGCAGTTTGATCTCGCAGCCCAAGCGGTGGGCGGCGGCGATATCGGCCGGGGTCAGGTCGGTGATGCCCTCGCGGTGGACGTCGGCGCCCACCACCGACACCCCGAAAGCAATGGTCGCCAAGATGGCGATCTTGGCCGCCGCATCGTGACCCTCGACGTCGGCGGTCGGGTCGGCCTCGGCGTAACCCAGCGCTTGGGCTTCGGCCAGTGCATCGGCGTAGGAGGTGCCGGCCTCGGACATCTGGGTGAGCACGAAGTTGGTGGTCCCGTTGACGATGCCCATGACCCGGCGAATGGTGTCGCCCGCCAGCGACTCGCGCAGGGGGCGGATGATGGGGATCCCACCGGCCACGGCCGCCTCGAAGAGAAGATCGACCCCCGCCGCCTCGGCCGCTTCGAACAGCTCGGCCCCGTTGGTCGCCACCAGCTCCTTGTTGGCCGTGACCACGGGCTTGCCCCCGGCCAACGCCCTCAGCACCGCCGTGCGCGCCGGCTCGAGCCCGCCGATCAACTCGACCACCAGGTCGACGTCGGGTGCGGACAACACGGCGTCGACGTCTTGGGTGAGGACCCCGTCGGCCAGCTCGACGTTTCGGGGTTTGTTCGCGTCTCGCACGGCGACCCGCACGACCTCGAGACGCAAACCGGTGCGGGCGGCGATGACCTCGGCCTGGTCGCCGAGGAGGTTGATGAGGGCGGCGCCCACGTTGCCGCACCCCAGCACCCCGACTCGCACCGTCGCCTCGCTCATGGGCCGCTCACCGTACCGGCCGCCGCGAGCCACCCCGATCTCGTTCCCAGCCCGGGAGGGTCAGGTGTCGAGCCGCAAGAGGTCGTCGAGGGTCTCCCGGCGCACCACGACGCGGGCCCGGCCGTCGGCGACGAACACCACCGCGGGGCGGGGAACCTTGTTGTAGTTGGAGGCCATCGAGTACCCGTACGCCCCCGTCACTGGGGTGGCCAGGAGGTCGCCCACGGCCAGATCGTCGGGAACCTGGGCCTCGGCCACCACCACGTCGCCCGACTCGCAGTGCTTGCCCACCACCCGAACCCGACGGGGACGCTCGGCGTCGACAGACCGAGCCAGGAAGGCCTCGTACCCGCTGCCGTAGAGAACGGGTCGGGGGTTGTCGCTCATCCCCCCGTCCACCGACACATAGGTGCGAATGCCAGGTAGGTCCTTGATCGTCCCGACCCGATAGATCGTCACCGCGGCGCCGGCGACGATCGACCGACCGGGCTCGACCGACAGGGCAACGTCGAGGCCGGCGTCGGCCACCGCGGCGTGCAGCACCTCGCCCCACTCGGCGATCGACGGCGCCGACTCGCCCTCTACGTACGCCACCCCGAGGCCGCCGCCCAGCGACAGTTCGGCCAGCGCGGTACGTCGGACGAACGGAGCGATGACCTCGACGGCCTCGGCGAAGGAGGACAAGGCGAACACGTTCGAGCCGATGTGGATGTGCAGGCCGACGAGATCGACCGCGGCCGACGCCGACGCCCGCTGGACGGCCGCCTCGGCGGCGCCGCTGGACAGCCCGAAGCCGAACTTCGAGTCGTCCTGCCCGGTGCGGACGAACTCGTGGACGTGGGCCTCGACGCCCGGAGTGATCCGCAGGAGCACGGACGGGCGCCGGTGGCCGGCGGCAACCAGCGCCTCGATGCGGTCCAACTCGTCGTCGGAATCGACCACGATCCGGGCCACACCTTCGTCGAGCGCTCGCGCCAGCTCGGCGTCGGACTTGTCGTTGCCGTGCAGGATCAGTCGGTCGGCCGGAATGCCAGAGGCCCGAGCCACGTGCAGCTCGCCCTCGGTGGCGACGTCGAGGGCCATGCCTTCGTCGTGGACGAGTTGGGCCATGGCCCGGCACAAGAAGGCCTTGCTGGCGTAGGTCGCCCCAGGTCCGAAGGCGTCGACCGCAGCTCGGGCCCGGTTCCGCAGGTGCTCTTCGTCGTAGACGAAGAGTGGGGTGCCCAGCTCGTCGGCCAGCTCGACCACGTCGACCCCGCCGATCACGAGGTGCCCATCGGGTCCGACCGTGGCGGTGTCGGGCAGCAGGTGCAGAGGCAGCGGGGCCATGGGCGCCGGAGCGTACCGGCGCCGGGCTCGGGCGATCCCCGTCATGGCGCGCGTCAGCGACGTACGGTCTTGGCTATGAGTGACTCATCGCAGGGGGACGGTTGGTGGTTAGCGTCTGACGGAAAGTGGTACCCGCCTCAGGCGGCCGCCGCTCCTACGCCCGATCCCACGCCGCCTGACGCTGGTGCAGGGCAGCCCGTCGGGGCCCAGCCGGGGTACGCGCAGCCCGGATACGGCCAGGCGCCGCCCTCCTATGGCCAACCCCTGGCCTATGGCCAGCCACCCGCGTATGGCCAGCCGCCGGGCCCACCGCCGGGCCAGCAGGGCATGTCTGGTTGTGTCAAGGTCGCCCTCATCGTCGGCGCCATCGTGGTTTTGCTCGGCGTCGTGGCCACCGGCTGTTCGATCCTGGTGGTGAACCGGGCCGCCGACGAGACCGACGAGTTCATCGACGACTCCTTCGGCGAGGCCGACACCGACGACTACGACATCGAGATGACCTCGTGTGAGATCGACGAGTTCGGCTACGTCGAAGCCGCGGGCATCATCACCAACACGTCCGACACCCGTCAGGGCTTCCAGATCGACGTGACCTTCACCGACGAGTCGGGAATCCAGATCGACACGCAGAGCGGCTACACCGACAGCATCGCCGTCGATGGCGACGCTCGATGGTCGATCAGCACCCTCCAACAGACCGAGGACCCGTCGATCAGGTGCGAGATCACCGAGGTCTCCTACACCTTCTTCGACTGAGCCCGTCGGCGAGGGCCGGGTACGATGCCCGACCCCCGCCCTCGTAGCTCAGCGGATAGAGCATCGGCCTCCGGAGCCGTGTGCGCAGGTTCGAGTCCTGCCGAGGGCGCCAGCGGTTTCTCGGATCACGGCCTGTCGTTTTTCGTTCTGGGATCACCGCCTGTCGGGTCCCGACAGCTATCGATCCGAGCTTGACTGGCGACAGCTATTGATCCGAGTGTCAGCCTGCGCCCCGCAGGCCCTTGGCCAGCTCGGCGCACTCGGGGCAGACCGGGAACCGCTTGGGATCGCGGCTGGGGACCCAGCGCTTGCCGCACAGGGCTTCGACGGGGAAGCCGTGGATACGCGCTTCGAGGACCAGCGCCTCGGCACTGGTCCCCTTCTTGGCCCGCACGTAGTGGGCGAAGCGCTCGTGATCACCGTCGGCGTTGGTGACGTCGGGGGTGACGTCGGTCCAGGTGTCGGTCATGGGCCCCATTGTCGCCCAGTTCGACGCTCAGGCGTCAGCTGACTCGGGCTCGGCGTCGGCGCCCGGAGGCGGTCCGCCGAACATGGCCGCCATCCGCTCCTGCATCTCCTTGAGGGCAACCTCGCCGGCCTCGGCATCGGGCTCGTAGTTGTCGAAGAAGGGCACGATCTCGTCGGCAAAGAGCTGGAACGCCCGCTTGGTGTTCTCCTGGCGCTCCGGGGTCGAGATCGAGAGGTCGAGTTCCATGACGTACTCGCTGAAGCCCATGTCGGCGAACGGCTTGAGCTTCTCGATGACCGTCTCGGGGCTCCCGTGGATAACCCGGTCGAGGTACTCGTCGGAGTCGTAGGCGGGTGCGACCATGCCCGGCTTGAGGTGCATCCACGAGTTGATGTGCTGCTCTTCGAGCGCCTTTTGCTCACCGACCCATCGGGCCCGATCCACCAGCGCCGTGCGGAGCTCGGCCCGAGCCTGCTCGTCGGTCTCGGCCACGTGCACGTTGCCGCCTGCGGAGGTCCACTGCAGGGCTCGTTCGATGGTCTCGGGAGAATGCCCGTATTCGACGTACTTCTGCTTGAGGACGGGAAGCATCGGCGGGAAGGCGAACGCGGCCCAGCCGTACTTGGCCGCCTTGTCGATCCGATCCGGCGAGACGCCCGCCAGCTTGATGATCGGGCCCTCGGGTCGATAGGCCCGAGGCATGATCCGCTGCACGAGCTTGCCCCGGTAGAGGTCGCGGACCTCGAAGTCGATGGGCGGGTCCTCGGGCTTCTTGTCCCAGAGCTGCATGACGACCTCGAACACCTCGTCGTGCAGGTCGGCCTGGTCGGCGGTCTCGAGGCCGAAACCGGCGGACTCGAGGGGGATGCCGCCGCCGCCGAGGCCGAAGATGAACTTCCCCTTGGCCAGCTGGTCGAGCAGGTTGGCCATCTCGGCCAGTCGAGCCGGGTGGTGCATGGGCACCACGCAGATCGAAAAGCCCACGTAGGCCTGGGTGAGCTGACCGGCGAGGTACGGCATGAGCACGAAGTTGTTGCCGTAGGCGGTGTAGTCGTCGAAGTGGTGCTCGGGTCCGTAGATGCAGGCGAAGCCGCCCTCGTCGGCGATCTGGATGCGCTCCAACAGCGCGTCGATCACCTGGGTGTCGTACTCGGGGCCCGGGGTGATCGGGGTGTGGAAGGTGGAGAAACGCATGTCGGGTGAGACCTCCGTGATGACACGACGACGAAGACGAGGACGAGGAACGCTGCAACAGAGCGTTGCAGACCGTAGCAACGTTATGGGGTGGTGTCCCACGCCATCGGGCCGTGGGCACCATGCCTGCTGCCTAGGCTGCGCCCCCATGTCTGTGACCGAGTCGCCCGCCCCCTCCTCCCGCGAACGTTGGACGCCGCAGTGGGCCGAGTTGTACGCCGAGGTCGTCACCGCTGGGACCTGCACCGGGTGCGCGGCCTGCGTGATCGCCTGCCCCCACGACGTCATCGGCTACGAGCACGCTCAGGGCGGATACCGGCCCTTCCACCTCGAAGACGAGTTGGGCCCCGACGACTGCGGGCACGGCCAACGAGGCTGCACCTCCTGCACCCGGGCCTGTCCCCGGTTTCGGGCCTGGGAGGTCGAGGCCGACACGTTCTTGTTCGGTCGGGCCCGGGCCGACCAGGAAGTGTCAGGAATCGCCCGCGACGTGGTGCTGGCCCGAGCCACCGACCCCGAGCTGCATGCCGCCGGCCAGGACGGCGGACTCGTGTCGGCCCTGCTCGTCTACGCCCTCGAGCACGACGTCATCGACGCCGCCCTGGTCTCCTACCTCGAGGGCGACGGCTCGAGCTGGCTGGCCAAACCAGGCGTGGCCCGAACCCGAGACGATGTTCTGGCCTCGTCCGGCTCCCGCTACACCTACTCGGCCAACACGCTCGCCTACCCCGAGGCCATCGAGGGCGGCGCCGAGCGGATCGCCCTGGTCGGGATGAGCTGTCAGTCCTCGGCCGTCCCGGTCATGAAGTCACGCAAGATCGGCAAGGTCGGACGGCGGTTCGTGCTCAACATCGGGCTGCTGTGCTCGAAGACGTTCGACGACGCCATCTTCGAGGAGCTCTTCGAAGCCAAGTACGGCCTGCGCCGGGCCGACATGGTGAAGATGAACATCAAGGGCGTCTTCCAGATCTGGATGCGCGACGGCAGCTACCACGAGGTGCCGCTCAAGGAGTGCCACGCCTGGACCCGCGAGGGATGCGTCCACTGCCCCGACTTCGCCGCCGAGCACGCCGACATCTCCACCGGGGGCATCGGCGCGTTCAACGACTGGACCCTCACGATCGTGCGTACCGACGCAGGTCGCGACCTGATGGACGCCATGGTCGCCGCCCAGGTCATCGAGACCCGCCCGGCCGACGACGACCCGGGGGCGGTGGCCCTCATGCACAAGCTGGCCGCCCGCTCCCGCAAGCGCTGGCCGGCCACCGCGGTCGAGGCCCCGGGCCGCCTCCCCGCCGAGGGCGACAGCGCCCGCATCGGCTGACCCCACCACCTGACCCGACCGGCCGCTCGAATCTCGGATCGATAGCTGTCGCCGATCACGCTCGGATCAATAGCTGTCGGCTTCCGACAGGCGATGAGCCGAGAACGAAGTACGACAGGTATCGATCCGAGAACTGGTGGGGGGTACTGCGGTCGCCGGTCGCCGGTCGCCGGTCCCTCAGGCGCCGAGGGCCCGGGCTCGGCTGAACACCGCGTCGAGCATCGACTCGGTGAGGGTTCCGGTGAAGGTGTTCTGCTGGCTGGGGTGGTACGAGCACACGATGGTCGGCCCGGCGGGCGTCGCCACTTCCACCAGGTGCCCGAAGCGGGGTCGAGGTCGAACCCCGAGTTCGCCCGCCACCACCTGGTAGGCGAAGGCGCCCAACGGCACCACCACCTTGACCTGGTCGAGCAGGGCTAGCTCTCGCTGGAGGAAGGGTCGGCACGTCTCGCGCTCGTCAGTGGTCGGCTTGTTGGCCGGTGGGGCACAGCGCACGGCGGCGTTGACCCAGGCGCCAGTCAGCTCGAGACCATCGTCGAGGGCGACGCTCACCGGCTGATTGGCATAGCCGGCTCGGTGCAGGGCCCGGAACAGCCAGTCAGCCGAGCGATCGCCGGTGAACACCCGACCGGTGCGGTTACCGCCGTGGGCGGCGGGCGCCAGCCCCACGACCAGCAGGGCGGCGGCCGGGTCGCCGAAGCCCGGGAGCGGTCGGCCCCAGTACTCCTCGTCGGCGAACGCGGCTCGGCGATCATGCGCCACCTGCTCACGCCAGGCCACCAGCCGAGGACACGCTCGACAGGCCACGATGTCGGCCTCGAGCCGGCTGAGGGAATCCACGGCCAGACGGTAGGTTGAGCCGATCGCCCGCCGTCGCACCCCGCCCCCGCCACCCCCGGTCACCACGGTCTTCCTGGTCCGCCACGGCAAGACCCCCACCACCGGCTCGACTCTCCCCGGTCGAGCGCCGGGGCTTCACTTGTCCGACGACGGCAAGGCCCAAGCCGAGGCCGTGGCTGCTCGACTGGCCGACGCACCGGGCATCCAGGCCATCTACACCTCGCCGCTCGAAAGGACCCGGGAGACAGCCCGGCCCATTGCCAAGACCCTCGGCCTCAAGGCCACACCGGCCCGAGGGTTGCTCGAGTGCGACTTCGGCGAGTGGACCGGCCAGGCCCTCAAAGATCTGGCCGCCCTACCCGAGTGGCAGACCGTCCAGCGCTACCCGAGTGGGTTCCGCTTCCCGGGAGGCGAGTCGTTCTCCGAGATGCACCAGCGCATCACCGACACCCTCGCCCACTTGGCCGAACGTCATCGGGGCGGTGCGTTCGTGGCCGTCTCACACGCCGATCCGATCAAGGCCGCAGTGGCCGACGCCCTCGGCACGCACCTCGACCTCTTCCAGCGCATCGCCATCTCACCCTGCTCGGTAACCGTCATCGTGTACGGACCGGCTGGGCCAATGGTGCTCGGCGTCAACACCACCAGCGGCAGCCTCGGAGCCTTGCAACCGTCATGAGCAGCTCGTTCGAGTTCCACACCGTAGATCGCTTCACTGCCGGGACCGTCGGTCCAGCCGGTCAGCGGGTCTTCCACCTCCAAGCCGTCGCTGACGGCCACGTCGTGACCCTCAAGGTCGAAAAGACCCAAGTGGCGGCCTTGGCCGACTACCTGGCCCGGCTCCTCGCCGACCTCCCCACGCCCGAGCGCGACGAGGTCCCCCCGACCCTCGACCTGCTCGAACCAGTGCTCGACGAGTGGACCGTCGGCCAGATCGGCGTCATCTGGGATGACGACCGCGACCGCTTCGTGGTCCGGGCCGACGAGGTCGAGGTGGCCGACCAAGACGGCAACCCGCTTCCCGACGTCGGCGATGGCATCGCCGTGTTCGTCCTCACCCGAGCCCAAGTCGAGGCGTTCGTGGTCCGGGCCGCCACCTTGGTGTCGTCGGGCCGCCCGACCTGTCCGTTGTGCGGGCGGCCCATCGATCCGGAGGGCCACGTGTGCGTGAAGACCAACGGGCACGCCGCGCACTGAGGCTGCTCGCCGACGGCGAGGTAGCCATCCAGGGCCGCATGCCCTGGAGCTCGAACGGCACCTACCTGTGTGAGATCACCCTCGACGACGAGGCCATCAGTGCCGTGTACAAGCCAGCTCGGGGTGAGCGACCGTTGTGGGACTTTCCCGGCGGCCTCTACCGGCGCGAGGTCGCGGCCTACGAGCTATCGGCATTGCTGGGTTGGGACCTGGTGCCCGAGACCGTTCGGCGCGACGGGCCGCTGGGCGAGGGGTCGATGCAGCGCTTCGTGGACGCCGACTTCGAGCAGCACTACTTCACCGTGGCCGACGATCCGGAGTTGGCCGAGCGCTTCCGGGCCCTGGCTGCATTCGACCTGCTGGCCAACAACACCGACCGTAAGAGCGGCCACGTCCTGCTGAGTCGGGACGGCGCCGTCTACGGCATCGACAACGCCTTGTGCTTCCACGCCGAGCCCAAACTGCGCACGGTGATCTGGGAGTTCGGCGGCGAGCCCATCGACCCGTCTCTGGTCGACGACATCGCTCGTCTGGTCGATCTGCTGCCCGGGCCGTTGGCGGGACTGCTCGACCCCGAAGAGCTGGCCGCCCTGCGCCGCCGGGTCGAGTCGGTGCTGGCCCGACCCCGCTACCCGGTGGCCGACGAGTCGGCCCGGTGCTACCCCTGGCCGCTGGTGTGAGCCCGTCCGATACCGTCGGGGGCCTCTGAAGGTCACCCTGATCGTCAATGCCGCTGCGTCGTCGGTGACCGCCCGCACCCGGGTCGTCATCCAAAAGGCGCTGTCCGCCGACCACGACGTGACCCTGGCCGAGACGTCTCGGCGGGGTCATGCGACCCGGTTGGCTCACCATGCGGCCAACACCGGGACCGACGTGGTGGTGGTGCTCGGGGGCGACGGGACCCTCAACGAGGCGGCCAACGGTTTGGCCGGCACCGAGTGCGCCCTGGCCGTCCTGCCCGGCGGGTCGACCAACGTCTTTGCCCGCACCCTGGGTTTGCCCAACGACCCGATCGAGGCGACCGGGCAGCTGCTCGATGCGCTCGCCCGGGGCAGCACCGACTGGGTGGGGTTGGGCGAGGCCAACGGCCGCTACTTCTTGTTCCACGCAGGCATCGGCTTCGACGCGGCGGTGGTCCGCCAGGTCGAACGCCAGGGGTCGCTCAAGCGCTATGCCGGCCACCCCCTCTTCGTGCTGTCGACGATCACCACCTGGGCCCGCCACTACGACCGCCAACGTCCCCACTTCGAGGCTCGCCTCCCCGACGGCACCGAGGTCGACGACGCCATGTTCGCGGTGGTGCTCAACACCAACCCGTACACCTACCTGGGTAACCGTGCCCTCGACATCGACCCGAAGGCCACCCTGCAAACCGGGCTGTCGGTGTTCGTGCTGCGATCGCTGTCGACCCGAACGCTGGCCAGCGTGTTCAGCTCGGCCCTGCGCGGCGGGGCGCGGGCCCGCCGCCACCGCAAGGCGGTGTTCCAGCGTGACATCGACGGGGTGGAGATCACCGGCCTGGGCCCGGTCCCCTACCAACTCGACGGCGACTACCTGGGCGAGGTCGACACGCTCACCATCCGCTACGTCCCCGACGTCCTACGCCTGGTGATGGTCACGTCGGGCTAACGAGGAGTCCGAGGCGTGGCGGACCAGGTCGAGGAGGGCCTCGTCGGTCTCGTCGAGGAGATCGAGCACCGGACGAGACCCGTGGTGGGCGAGCCAGCGGTAGATGGTGCTGCGAGCTATCGCCTGGGCCATCCCGGCCAGGAGTAGGGGGCGGGGATCGATCACGGCCGGGACGCCGAGGCGCCGCTCGGCCCAGGACGCCACCACCTCTTTGAGTTGGGTCCCGATGTCGTGGACCAGGTGGGCCCGAACCGCGGCGACACTGTCGGCCAGGCGAGACATGTCCAGGAGGAGGGCGCGATCCTTCTCGACCTCGCCCATGACAGCCCGGATCCCGGACAGGAGACCCTCGAAGATCGGGAGCTCGGGGTCGCTGGCGTCGAGAGCGTCGGCCAGCACCTCGGCCCAGGACTCCTCGAAGGCGAAGAGGGCGGACTCCTTCGAGGGAAAGTGGCGGAAGAACGTGCGCGACGACACCCCGGCACGCTCGGCGATCAGCTCGATGGTCGTGTCCCGGTAGCCGAGCTCGTTCACCAGCATTGCGGTGGCCGCGGCGATGGTCTTGCGGGTCTCGCCCTTGGTCACCGTGCGCCTGGCCCCGGATTCAGGGGTGTCATTGGCTCGCGTTGCCATCGCCTGCAGCCTACCGTAGTCTCTACTGCTGTCAGATATGACAGCAGTAGAGACTACTGTCGTGCGAGTCGGCTGAACGGGAGGTACAAGGCGATGTCGAGGGCGCTCTATCGGTTGGGACGCTGGTCAGCACGGCACCGGCGCCGGGTGGTCGTCGGTTGGGTCGGCCTGGTTGTGGTGTTGCTGGCAGCGATGGCGACGGTCGGCGGCCACGTGGTCGAAACCTTTTCGCTTCCGGGCACCGAGTCCCAGGACGCCGCCGACCTGCTCGAGGAACGCTTCCCCGAACTCGCCGGGTCGGCGGCCACGATGGTCGTATTGGGCGACGACCTGGCCGGCTCCCAACGCAGCGCCGTCGAGGCCTTGGCCGCCGAAGTGGCGACGTTGCCCGGGGTGGCGTCAGTCGAAGACCCCTTCGGCCCCGGAGCGGTCTCCCAGTCGGGAGCCGCGACCCAGTTCGACGTCCGATACTCGACCGAAGCCGTCGAGGTAGACGCAGCCGACTTCGATGCCCTGACGGCGACGGCGGAGGCCGCGTCGGTCGACGGACTCCGAGTCGAGATCGGCGGCGAGGTGGCCACGGCCCAGGCCCGCACCGAGCCCGGCGGCACCACCGAGGCCATTGGGCTCGCGGTCGCAGTGGTGGTGCTCCTCTTGGCCTTCGGCTCCATCCTGGCCATGGGACTGCCTCTGCTCACCGCCCTGGTCGGCGTCGGCACCAGTCTTTCGGTGCTCCTCCTGCTGGCCGCAGTCACCGAGGTGCCATCGGTGGCCGAGACCCTCGCCCTCATGCTGGGCCTGGCCGTCGGCATCGACTACGCGCTGTTCATCGTCAGCCGTCATCGGTCCCAGCTGGCGACAGGGATGGACGTCGACGAGTCGATTGGTCGGGCGTTGGCCACCGCTGGCGGCTCCGTTGTCTTCGCCGGGTCCACGGTGGTCATTGCCATGGCTGGGCTCTCGGTGGTCGGCATTCCGTTCATCACCTTCATGGGTATGGCCACCGCCGCCGCGGTAATGGTGGCGGTGCTCATCGCCATCACCTTCCTGCCCGCCCTTCTTGGGTTCGCCGGCGCCAACGTCAACCGGTTCAACGTGTTCGGCATCGGCGTCGAGGTCGAGAACCCGGCCACCGAGCCGCTCGGTGCCCGCTGGGCCCGCTGGGTCACCCGGCGACCATGGCTGTCCCTGGCGGTCGGGCTCCTGATCATCGGCGTGTTGGCCGCACCGTTGCTCGACCTGCGCACGGCGATGTCCGACGCCGGGGTGGCCAACACCGACACGAGTCGACGTCAGGCGTACGACACCATCGCCGATGAGTACGGCGCCGGCGCCAACGCCGTGCTCTCGGTGGTCGTGGACCACCGCGGTCTTTCGAGCTCCGAGGCGTCAGCAGCCCTGGAGGACGTACAGACAGCACTGGCCGGCACCGACGGAGTGGTGTCGGTGACCGGTGCTCGGACCAACCAGGCCGGGGACACCTCGGTACTCCAAATCGTCCCCGAGGGGTCGGCGATCGACGAGTCCACCAGCTCGCTGGTCCACCACGTGCGTGACGACGTGCTGCCGCCCATCGAGGAGGTATCCGGTGTCACGACGTTCGTGGCTGGGGCGACCACCGTCAACATCGACATCACCGATCAGTTGTCGTCCCGGCTCTGGGTGCTGATGGCCGTGGTCATCGGGCTCACGTTCCTGGTTCTCATGTTCGCCTTCCGCTCGGTGCTGGTTCCGATCAAAGCTGCTATTGGCATCCTGCTGTCGATCGCCGCGTCGTTGGGGGTCGTGGTCGCGGTGTTCCAGTGGGGCTGGTTCAACGAGTTGCTCGGCATCGACACCACCCAACCGATCATCAGCTTCTTGCCGACGATCATGTTCGCCATCCTCTTCGGCCTGTCGATGGACTACGAGGTGTTCATCCTCTCCCGGGTTCGGGAGGACTACCTGCGCACCGGCAACTCCCACGAGAGCGTCGTGTCGGGCGTGGCTTCCTCTGCCCGGGTGATCACCGCGGCGGCCGCCATCATGGTCAGCGTCTTCGGTGGGTTCATGCTGGGTGACGATCCGACCATCAAGATGGTCGGGCTGGGGCTGGCCGCAGCCGTGTTCCTCGACGCCACCGTGATTCGCCTCATCCTGGTTCCGGCCACCATGGTCCTGTTCGACGAGGCCAACTGGTGGCTCCCGGGATGGCTGGACCGCCTACTCCCGCACGTCGACATCGAGGGCGAGAAGCTCCTCGAGGAGCTCGACGACGGACAGGTAACCGAAGCCGGAGAACACTCCAACCCTGGAGTCTCAGTGGGCTGAGGGCCCCGCCGAGCTCCAGATTGCGCCGAATCCGGATTCCTCGGTCAGGCCTTGTCGTGGGGGGCGATGGGCACCCGGACCTCGACCACGGTGCCAGGTCCGACTCCGTCGCCGGAACCGGAGCCGTCGCCTCGCTGCAGGTGGATCGTCCCGTCGAGCTGTGAGGTCACCAAGCTGCGCACGATCGACAGACCCAGGCCCGGCGACTGGTCGAGGTCGAAGGCCACCGGAAGGCCCACCCCGTCGTCGGACACCCGCATGGTCAACTCCCGCCCGTCGTCAGCCAGGTCGATGACCACGTGGCCGTCGGCCAACGGCCCGGACGAATGACCCTCGACCAACCGGGGGAAGGCATGGTCGACGGTGTTCTGGAGCAGCTCGTTGAGCACCACGGCCAACGGCGTGGCCACCTCGGGCGGCACGCTGCCGGCATCGCCGGTGATCGTCACTGTCACCCGCCGATCGGGGTCGATGAGCTCCTCTTCGACCATCCGCACCACCGGTCGCACGATCTCGCCGAACTCGACCTCGTCCGACGCGTCGCCCGAGAGGATCTCGTGCACCAGCGAGATGGTCCGAATGCGCCGCACCGCCTCGTCGATGGCGTCCTTGGCTTCGGGCGAGGTGGCCCGGCGGCCCTGTAGGCGCAACAGCGACGAGATGGTCTGGAGGTTGTTCTTGACCCGATGGTGGATCTCCCGCAACGAGGCATCCATCGACACCAGCAGCCGGTCGCGGTGGCGCAGCTCGGAGACGTCTCGGAGCAGCACCAACGACCCGGTGACCCGACCCCGGTCGAGCATCGGCATGCACCGCAAGATGATCGACACCTGCGGGCCCCACTCGAGCTCCTCGGTCATGGGCTGACCGAAGGCGTAGGCGGTGGCCACCGCCGACTCGTCGATGCCGAAGTCGGCCAGCCGCAAGCCTTCGACGTTGGTCGTCACCCCGGCCCGGGTGAGCGCAGTGACCGCATTGGGTGAGGCGTAGTCGACCCGGCCGTGGTCGTCGAGAACCAGCACGCCGTCGCCGACCCGGGGCGCTTCTTCGGTCTCGCCCTCCTCGGCCGCGAACGGGAACGACCCGGCCGCGATCATGCGGGCGAAGCGCTCGAACACCTCGGTGTAGACGGTCTCGAGTTCGCCGGCCCGACGACCGGTGTCGATCGATGCATCACACGTGCACACGGCGACGACCCGGTCCCCCACCCGCACCGGGACCGCCATCTCGAGGATCCGCTCATAGGGGGCGGGCAGCTCGACCTCGGCTTCGACGATGCCACCGCCGGCCATGGCGTCGGCCACCGGCGGCCGGTCGCTGGCCCGGATGATGGCGCCTACGAAGTCGTGGCGGTAGACGGTCTGGTTGGTCGTCGGCCGGATCTGGCCCACGACGACGAAGGACGACCCGGGCTCGGCCGAGCCGAGCGTGGCCGGGTTGGTCACCGGCAACAGCAACATGAGGTCGGCGAAGCTCATGTCGGCCAGCGGCGCCCACTGTCCGATCAGTCGTTGGAGGTGGCCGAGGTCGGCCTCGTCGACGTCGGTGTAACGACGGGCGATCTCGGCCAACGTGGCCATGGCGATCGCCTAGAGGTGTCGGCGCATCAGGAGCCGAAGCCGATCGGGCGCTCGTCCTTGGGCGAGCCGATCTCGACGTAGGCGATCTTGGCCACCGGCACGCCCACCTGGCGGCCCTTCTCGTCGGTCAGCCACAGCACGCCGTCCTCCTTGGCCAGAGACTTCTCGATGTCGCCCTTGACCGACTTGGGGTCGGAACCCTGGGGCAGGTCGAGCACCAACTCCTTGGCCGAGTAGGTGACCCCGATACGAATGTCCATGGCAATGCGCTCCTGACAATGGCGATGGGGGTAGGCGGCAGCGACTGGGACGGGCCATGGTAGGCGGCACCACCCCGCACGCTGTCAGCCCAGCTTCAGCTCTCGGCGGTAGCGGCGGGTGGGGGCCAGGTCGTCGTCGATGACACGGGCCAGCCCGGCGAAGGCGAGGGCGGCATCGCCCTCGGGGTCGGCGATCACGATGGGTTGGCCCACATCGCCGCCCTCGCGCAGGGCGGGCACGAACGGCACCTGGGCCAGCAGCGGCACCTCCAGGCGGTCGGCCAGGAGCTGGCCCCCTCCCGCCCCGAACAGCTCGTAGCGGGTCTGGTCGTCACCGGTGAACCAGCTCATGTTCTCGACGACCCCCCGCACCTGGATGCGAATCTTCTCGTTCTGGAACATCACCCCCGATCGCTGGGCCACCCGCTGGGCGGCAGGCTGGGGGGTGGTCACCACGTAGGCCTCGGCCTTGGGTAGGAACCCGGCCAGCGAGAGCGAGATGTCTCCGGTGCCGGGGGGGAGGTCGATGATCAGGTAGTCGGGGTCGTCCCACCAGAAGTCGGTGAGGAACTGCTCGAGGGCCTTGTGCAACATCGGGCCCCGCCAGATCACGGCCTGGTCGTCCTCGATGAAGAAGCCCATGGAGACACACCGAACGCCGTGGGCCTCGGGGGGAACGACCAGCTGGGGGTCGATCACCATCGGCGGGTGCTCGACCCCGAGCATCTGGGGGACCGAAAAGCCCCACACGTCGGCATCGATGACCCCGACCCGCTTGCCCCGCTGGGCCAAGGCCACAGCCAGGTTGACGGTGACCGACGACTTGCCCACCCCGCCCTTGCCCGACGCGATCAGCAGCACCCGGGTGGGCGAGGACGGGTCGGCGAATCGGATGGCCCGACCTTCGGCATGACCGTGGGCGTCTTGGCTGCCCGCCGAAGCGGCCGGGTCACCCTGGAGGCGCTGGCGCAATGCGCTGCGCTCATCGTCGGTCATCAACACCAGCTCGACCCGCACGTCGGTCACGCCCTCGACCGCCCCCACCGCCTGGTGGACCCCGTGGACCAGGGCTTCGGGCTGGGGATGCTCGGCCACCGGGACCAGGACGGTCACGTCGACCCGGTTGCCGTCGACCACGACCGGGCCGACCATCTCGAGCTCGACCAGATCTCGGCGCAGCTCGGAGTCGACCACCTGGGCCAGGGCGGCGCGCACAGCTTCGACGGTCACGGGCATCGGGGAACCTTCGCGTGGGGCCCTGGAAGTTCCCCCAGGGGCAAGGAGGACGGGCCGGCCTACACTATCGAGGTGGCTGGAGCCTCCCGCTCGCCGGAAACCCTGTCGCCCGACGAGTTCTCCGCCGCGGTCAGCGCCATCACCGCGGCGTTCGGCGACCCCACCCGGCGCCGCATCTACCTCTTCGCCCGATCGCACCCCGACGGAGTCACCGCGTCCGAGGTAGCCAGCGAGTTCGGGGTGCATGCCAACGTGGCTCGCCACCACCTCGACAAGCTGGCCGCTGGCGGCCACCTCGACATCCAAGTGGGTCGCACCACCACCGAATCCGGTGGCCCGGCGTCGGCCGGGCGCCCGTCGAAGCGCTACGTGACCTCGGGGCCGGAGATGTCCCTCGACGTCACCGTCCGCCAAGACGACTTGGTCCTCACCCTGCTGGCCCGCACCCTCGAAACCCTGCCCCGGGCCACGGCCGAGGCCCTGGCCGAAGAGGTGGGGGCCGACTACGGACGAGCCATGGCCGGCTCGGTCGGACTGACCGAGGGGCAGCGCTCGGTCCGCTCGGCACTGCACACCGTGGCCGACGCGTTGACCGCCCACGGCTTCGCGGCCCACACCGAGGACCGCGACGACGAGCTGTCGATCGTGGCCGAACACTGCCCGTTCGGCGGGGCCTCGGTCGCCTCCCCGGTGGTGTGCGCGGTCGACCGAGGGATCGTGCGGGGCATGCTCGAAGGCCTCTTCGCCGACACCGAGACGGCGACCGAGAAGTCCCGGGCCCAGGGTGACGACGCCTGCATCACCAGCGTCCGGTCCTGAACGCCACCTCGCCCATGGCCGGGCGCCACTACCTCGACCACGCCTCCAGCGTCCCGCTACGCCCAGAGGCTGCGGCAGCCATGGCCTCCTGGGTCACCGCCGGCGTGGGCGCCGACCCAGGACGGCTCCACGCCGAGGCGATCCCCGGCCGAGGCGCCCTCGAGGAGGCTCGCCATGCGGTCGCCCAGTTCCTCGGTGCTCGTCCCCGCGAGGTGGTGTTCACCAGTGGTGGCACCGAAGCGTGCGTCACCGCCACGTGGATGGCCCTCGAACGGGGGCGCCACGTGGTGCTGTCGGCCGTCGAGCACAGCTGCGTCCGGGAGGCGTCGCTGGCCTTCGCCGATGAAGTGACCGAGGTCGGCGTCGACCGCATGGGGCGGGTCGACGTCGACGCGGTCATCGAGGCCATCGGTCCCGACACCGCGCTGGTCCATCTCCAATGGGCCAACCACGAGGTGGGCACCCGCCAGCCGGTGGCCGAGGTGGTCGCGGCCTGCCGGGACCGAGGGGTGCTGGTCCACGTCGACGCGGCGATGGCCGCCGGGCGGACCCCGATCGCCTTCGACGACCTGGGCGCCGACCTGCTGTCGGTGTCGGCTCACAAGCTGGGCGGGCCCCCGGGTGTCGGGGCCCTGTTGGTGCGCCGAGGCCTCCGGCTGCGGCCGCTGCTGGTCGGGGGCGCCCAGGAGCGGGCCCGTCGAGGGGGACTGGAGAACATCGCCGGCGCCGTCGGCTTCGGGGCCGTGGCCCGCGCCCTGGCCGACGACGAACGCCTCGCCAGGGAGACGGCCGACCTGGCCACCCACGGCGCCGGGCTGGTCGACGCGGCCCGCTCCGGCGGACTCGGCGCCGGTGTGGGCCTGCTCGGCGACCCCGACCCGGCAGGTCGGCTCCCCGGGCTGGTGTGCCTGTCGATCGACGGGGTCGAGGCCGAACCGGTTCTTCTCGGCCTCGACCGGGCCGGTGTGGCCGTGCACTCGGGCAGCTCGTGTTCGTCCGAGTTGCTCGAGCCTTCGCCGGTCCTCGAAGCCATGGGCGTGGACGCGTCCCGCTCGTTGCGGGTATCGGCCGGCTGGTCGACGACCGACGACGACATCGCCGCCTTCATCGGTGCCCTCCCTCAGGTCCTCGGCGACCTGCGCGCTCTCGGGAACCGCTGAACACCCCAGCCGTCGTTCAATGGCGGATCTACCACCGTGGAGGTGGTGGATCCGCCATAGAACGAGGGGCGAGGGGGGGGGTCAGGCGTGGCGAAGCTCGTCGGCGTCAGGATCGGCCACCGTCGCTTCGCAGGTCGGGCAGTACCAACGGTGCTCGAGGGAGGTGCCGCACAGGCCGTGGACCACCTCGCCGCCGCCGTCACCGCCGCTGGCACCGGCCCGACGCCCGGCCCACTCGGCCAGCAACCGCAGGGCGTCGGCCAGATCTCGACCCGGGGCCGACAGCTCGTAGACGAAGCGGGCCGGTCGATCGGAGTAGCGGGCCGCGACGACCAGGCCCTCCCGCTGAAGGTGGCGGAGTCGGGCACTCAACACGTTGGGGGCGATCCCCCCGACGGCGTCGCCCAGGTCACCGAAGCGCCGGGGACCGTCGAGCAGAGCGGACACGACGAGGAGGGTCCAGCGATCACCGACGCTGGTCAGCGCCTCCTCGAGGAGCACTCGGTCCATGGGCTCGACCTCCGGGTTGTGATCGCCGACTGACCCTCTATAGTCGCTTGCACTTCACAAGTTACTAGCCGGACGACCCGGCGCCGAGGGAGGCACGATGGGAGTCATCGCAGAACTCGAACAGGTTGCCCGCACCGTGGCCGATCGGGTGGGACCGCCAACCGTGTCGATCGGCCGGCACAGCCGGGGATCGGGCATCGTCGTATCCGAGGGCCATGTCCTGACCAACGCCCACAACCTGCGGGACCGCACCACCACCGTCACCTTCGCCGACGGACGGGCAGTCCAGGCCACGGTCGCCGGTGTCGATGCCGACGGTGACCTGGCTGTGCTCGAGGTCGACACGGCCGACGTGACCCCCATCGAGTGGGCCTCCGACGGTCCTTCCACCGGCTCGATCGTCTTCGCGGCCAGTCGCAGCCGCCGAGGCCTGCGGGTCACCTTTGGCCTGGTCACCGGCACCGAGCGGGCCTTCCGTGGCCCCCGCGGCCGCCGCATCGCCGGCGCCCTCGAACACACCGCGCCCCTCGCCCGGGGATCATCGGGCGGACCGCTGGTCGACCCCGACGGTCGCCTCGTCGGCATCGACACGGCCCGGCTGGGCGAAGGGTTCTACCTCGCCGTCCCGACCGACGACGCCCTTCGAGCTCGGGTCGACGCCCTGGCGTCGGGCGCATCGCCCGAGCGCCCCGTCCTCGGCGTGGCCCTGGCCCCGGCGGCCGTCGCCCGCCGGTTGCGCCGATCGGTCGGGCTGCCCGAACGCGACGGCCTGCTGGTCCGCAGCGTGGAAGCAGACTCTCCGGCGGCCCGAGGCGGCTTGACCCAGGGCGACCTGCTCACCGAAGCCGCGGGCCAGGCGCTGGTCGACGCCGACGTGCTCTACCGCGTCCTCGACGGCGTGGGCCCGGCCGACTCGCTCGAACTGGCCGTCGTGCGCGGCACCGACGAGCTCACGGTCACCGTCAGCTTTGCGACCACCTGATCAGCCCGGCGAGGCGATCACCAGCTTGCCGAACTGATCGCCCGCCGCCATACGAGCCAACGCCGCTTCGACCTCGGCCCGGGCCAGCACCGAGTCGATGACGGGCGTCAGGTGGTGGGTCGATACGAAGCGAACCATCCCCAGAAAGTCCTCGGGCGACCCCATCGTGGTGCCCCGCAGGTCGATCTGACGCCAGAACAGCCGGCGCAGGTCGACCGAGGGAGGGTTGCCGCCCGTGGCGCCGTAGACGACCAGGCGACCGGCCGGTTCGAGCACGCCGGCCAGCTCGGCGAAGCCCTCGCCCCCAGCCCCGTCCACCACCAGGTGGAACCCACCACCCGCCAGATCCCGGAGCTCCTCGGCCCAGTCGGCGCCCCGGTAGTCGACGCCGCCGGCCGCACCGAGGGCGACCGCCCGGTCCCGCTTGGCAGCCGAGCTCGACGTCACCCACACCTCGGCGCCGATGCGCTCGGCCATCTGCAGTGCGAACAGGGCAACACCACCACCGATCCCGGTGACCAGCACCCGCTCGCCGGGCCGGACGTCGCCCCGGGCGAACAGGGCCCGGTAGGCGGTCACCCCGGCCAAGGGCAAGGCGGCCGCGGCCTCGTCGCTGAGGTGATCTGGGGCGTCGACCACGTTGACCGCTGGCACCCGGACCAGCTCAGCCCAGGTCCCGTCGTCGGGCAGACCAAGAATACGAAACTCGCTCGTCTGAACCCGGTGGTCGTCTCCCCAGCCGATGGTGGGGTCGATGACCACCCGCCGCCCGAGTAGGTCGGGGTCGGCTCGGGAACCGAGGGCCACCACCTGGCCGCAGCCGTCGGAGCCGGGGATGATCGGAAATCGCAGCCCGGCGTAGGTGCCCTGGCGGATCCACAGGTCTCGATGGTTGACCGAAGCCGCGGCCAACGCCACCACCACCTCGTCGGGCCCGGGCACCGGATCGGGCGCCACGCGCTGCACTACGGGAACGTCGACTCCATCGAGCACACAGGCCAGCACCGCAAGGACCGTATCGGCCCCGGGCGACCCCTCCCCCGGGCCAAGCGTCGCTACGCTCCGGGCACCGTGGCGGTGCACCTCGTGCGACATGCGAAGGCTGGCGTGCGTCGCCAGTGGGTCGGACCCGACGACCAACGTCCCCTGACCAAACCTGGGCTGCGTCAAGCCGACGCGCTGGTCGCGCTCCTCGGCGACCGACCGGTCAGCCGCATCCTCTCGAGCCCGTATCTCCGTTGCGTTCAGAGCGTCACTCCCCTCGCCGACCACCTCGGGATCGAGATCGAACCCGACTCCCGCCTGGCTGAAGGGGCGCGGTTGACCGATGCCTTCTGCTTGGTCGAGGACCTCCTCGCCCAGGGCGTCGAGGCCGTGCTGTGCAGCCACGGCGACGTGATACCCGAGGTTTTGGTGCGCCTCGAAGGTCGGGGCGTCGAACTGGTCAGCGACGAGTGGTCGGTCAAGAAGGGATCGACCTGGACGATCGAGGCCGACGCCGAGGGAGACATCACCCGGGCCGTGCACCATCCCCCGCCGAGCTGATCGCCCTCAGCCGATCGCGGCCAGGTACTCCTCGATCTGCGATTTGAGGTCGGGAGCCGGGTCGTTGGCCAGGGCCTCCTCGAACGCAGCGCGGGCGCCAGCGTCGTCGCCGTCGAGGCGGCGGACCAAGCCGAGATAGAAGAGGTAGCGGGGGTTGCCCGGGTTGAGGGTCAGGGCCAGATCGAGGGACTCTCGGCCCTCGGCGGCCAGCTCGCCGGTCTCGCTGACCCCCGCCCCCTGGGCGATGGTGACCATGAGCAGACCCCGGTCGGCCAGGGCGTTGGCGTTGTCGGGATCGTCGGCCAAGACCTCGTCGTAGCGCTCCAAGGCCTCGGTGTACTCGCCGTTGGATGCCAAGGTGGCCGCCTCGCTCAGCAGTTGGGCCGAACTCTGGCGGACGTCGCCAGTGATCGACTGGCCGGCCTGGCGGGTACCTGAGGCAGCGGCCACGGCGACACCGGCCCCCACGGCCAGCACCACCACCGCCCCGACACCCAGGAGGCGTCGGCCCCAGCTGGGCCTCGGCCGCTCGGCGAAGGCGGCCCGACCATCGGCGATTGAGGAGTCGAGGACTTCGAGCCGGCGGCGATAGTCGTCACCCAGGGCGGCGAAGTCGGCCTCGTCGAGATCACCGGCCTCGTACTCGCGATCGAGATCGGCCAGCGACCTTCGCACGAAGGTGCGCTCCTCTTCGAGGGCGGCCAGCTCGTCGGCATCGAGGCGAGGCCGGGCGGGGGTTCGGGCGCTCATGTCTCGACCCACGCTCGGCCCCAGCGTCTGAACACGACGACCAACCCGGCACCGGCGCCGACCAGGGCGACGACCGGCAACACCCACACCAGCGACGCCAACCCCGACCGGGGGGGGACGAGCAGGACGTCGTCTCCGTAGCGGCTCACCAGGTAGTCCTCGATCTCCTGATCGGACTGGCCTTGTTCGACCTGCCGGGCGATCTCTTCACGGATGAACTCCGACGCCGGAGCGTCCGAGTCGGCCACCGACTGGCCCCTACAGGTTGGGCACCGGATTCGTTCGGCCAGCGCGTCGGCCCGTTCGGTCGAGGTCGGCGGCGCCTCGGGCGGGCGGGTGCCGACGAACAAGGCGATCCCCACCACTGCGGCCAAGGCGATCCAACCGAGCCGGCGATACATCTCAGCTCGCCCCGCCGAGGTCGACCAGGAGCTGCTCGATCCGCTGCGACGTCACACCGCCGGTGATCTTGGCCCGCACGTAGCCGTTCGGATCGACGATGTAGGACTCGGGCACCGCGGTGACACCCCAGTCGGTGATCATCTGGCCGTCGGGGTCATCGATCACCGGCCAGTCCCCACCCCGCTCGGCGAAGTAGCGCTCGACGTTGGCTGCGGTGTCGGAGAACACAATGCTCACGACCCGTAGGTCGTCGGCCTCGGCGTGATCGGCGACGAGGGTCACCAGGTCGTCCTGCTCCTCTTGGCAGGGCACGCACCAGGTGGCGAAGAAGTTGACGATCACCCACCGACCCTCCTGGTCACCCAGTTCGAAGGTGGGCACCGAGGAACCATCGGGACTGACGATGATCGATTGCCCCGACACGTCAGGAGCGAACTTCCCGAGCAGTGGGCTGTTGGCCAACCGGGTCCCCGAAGGGTCGCGGGTGGCCAACAGGGCGATGAGGGCGACGACCACCACCCCGACCGCGACCGAGGACCACAGCGCGAGTCGTCCCCGGCGGCGCCGGGGTATCTCCGCCTCGTCGGGGGCCAGGGCGACCACGTCAGCCGACGGCCACGGGGTCGTCAGGGCTCGACGCGGTGGCCGGCTCGGGTTCGGGTCCGGCGGAGGCCGACCACATGGTCGACGGATCGGTCGGCCGACGCCGGCCCCCGGGCCAGGCCGACAGGGCGGTGCCAACCGCCATGAGCAGACCGCCGATCCACAGCCAGCTGACCAGCGGTTCGACGATGACACCGATCACTGCGGCCCCGCCCTCTTCGGTGGGCACCGCTTGCAGCGTCAGGTAGACGTCGTGGCGCAGGCCCCAGTCGACCGAGGGCGTCCCGATGGTCTGGGTGGCGTTGGGGAACTCCGACACGGCGGGGGTGAACACCTGACCGCCGTCGATCTGGACCCGGGCCTTGGTCACCGCCTTCTGGGCCGTCTCGGTCCGCTCGATGCCCAGGTAGGTGATGGTGTGGCCGCCGACCCGCGCCGACTCGCCTTCCTCGAGGCGTACCTGGCGACTGGTCTGATACGAGGTCGCCGACACGAAGGCCACCGCCACGATGACCACGCCGATGTGCACGATCATCCCGCCGTTGGCCCGACCGGTGACACCGCGCCACCGCGACCCGCCGGCCCGACGCGACGCCCGGGCGGCGAGGACGAGCTGGCGCACCGCGGACCCGACGGCGAACCCGCCCAGCCCGAACGCCAGCAACGGGCCCAGCCCGGTGGCCCCGCTGAGCACCGCCACCACGAGCGCGCCCGCGCCGGCCCAGGCCGGCCAGAACAGGCGTTTGGCCAGCACCTCACCCGAGGCCCGCCGCCACGGCAACGCCGGGGCGACCGCCATCATGAACAACAGGGCCAGGCCGATGGGCCCGACCATCCGGTTGAAGTACGGGGTACCGACCGAGATCCGATCAGCCCGAACCGCTTCGATGAGCAACGGGAAGACGGTGCCGAGCAGGACCACGAACGCGAAGGCGGCGAAGAGCACGTTGTTGGCCAGGAACGCCCCTTCGCGCGACAGCGGCGAGTCGATCCGACCGGGGGCCCGGAGCCGGTCGCCCCGCCAGCCGATGAGCCCCACGCCGACCAAGACGACCACGGCGAAGTAGGCCAAGAGCCACGGGCCGATGTCCGACTCGCTGAATGCGTGCACCGAGTCGAGCACGCCCGATCGGGTCAGGAACGTCCCCAGGATGGTGAGCGAGTAGGTGGCGATCAGCAGCGACAGGTTCCAGACCCGCAACATGCCCCGCCGCTCTTGGACCATGACCGAGTGCAGATACGCGGTCCCGGTGAGCCAGGGCAGGAACGACGAGTTCTCCACCGGATCCCACGCCCAGAACCCACCCCACCCGAGCACTTCGTAGCTCCACCAGGCACCGAGCACGATCCCGACGGTCAGTGCGCCCCAGGCCAACAACGTCCAGCGGCGGGTGACCGACAGCCATCCCTCGCCGACCCGACCGGTGATCAGGGCGGCCACGGCGAAGGCGTAGGGGACGGTGAAACCGACGTAGCCCAGGTAGAGGAAGGGCGGGTGGATGGCCATCAGGGGATGGTTCTGCAGCAGCGGGTTCGGTCCCGGCCCGTCGGTCGGCACCGCTCCGGCCACGGTCTCGAACGGGTTGGCCGGCCCCAACATCAAGCCAAAGAAGAAGGCCGAGGCGGCGAACAGGACGATGAGGGCCCAGGACACCAACGGATCGTCGGCCTGCCGCCGGAAGCGGTAGCGAACAGCGACGATGTAGCCGGCCAGGACCAGCACCCACAGGATGATCGAACCCTCGAGAGCCGACCACAGCGAAGCGACGGCGTAGAGCAGCGGCGTGGCCCGGCTGCCGTTGTCGGCCACGAATACCAGCGAGAAGTCGTGGGTGACCAGCGCCCGCTCCATGGCCAGGGTGGCCAGGACCGCGCCGCCCAGGATCAACGTCGAGAACGAGCGCCCCGCGGCGAGCAGCTGGGGCCGCTGACGCCGGATGCCCACCACGAGGGTGATGACCCCGAGCACCGAGGCGGCGAAGCCCAGGGCGATGCCGGCCGAACCGAGCACTGCGTTCACGGGCAGACGTCCGCTTCGGCCAGCTCGAGCCGGTCGGATTCCTTCTCGCGGTATTCGTCGGTGTGCTTGACGATGATCCGGTCGCTCTCGAAGGTGTCGGACCCGGCGGTGAACTCACCCTCGACCACCACGGGCAGCCCGGGCTTGAACAACTCGGGAGGGTCGCCCTGATGGCGCACGGCCACCGTCTCGCAGTGGTACTCGACGGTGAAGTCGACGTAGCCGTCGCCGGTCTCGCTCACCGAACCCTCGAGCACCGTGCCCTGGAGGCGTACCCGGCGCCCGTCGATGTCGGGTCGCTGGGCCACCACCTCGTCCGCGTTGAGGAAGAAGGTGGTGGCGTTGGACAGGCCCTGCATGAGCAGGAACGCGATTGCACCGGCGACGAGGGCCAACACGATCCCCAGTCGCAACCGCGAACGATCGAACCCCCGACCGGGCCGAGACGGCTCGGCTGCGGTCGGGCCGGGCGCCGGGCCCGGGTCGGTATCGGTCACTGCAACTCCTCGCCGGTTGGCCCCCGACCAGGTTCGACACGACGAGCCAGCGCACGTTCACGGCGCAGCACCCAGGCGGCGTAGGCCACCAACACACCGACGGTCAGCCCGTAGCCGCTCAGCACGTAGCCCACGTCAGTTCGCCCCCACCGCTTCGGCCCGCCGGGCCTCGATGGCGTCGGCCAGCGCTTCGTCCTCGAGCCGGCTGGTCATCCGCTCGACCCGCACCCGGTGGATGAGCAGCCACACGTACAGCAGGGTCATGGCCACGAAGCCCAACAACATGGTGCCGATGAAGGCTCCGTCGAGGTCGTCGCCCGGGGTCAGCTGGGCCAGCGACCGACCCTGGTGCAGGGTGCGCCACCACTCGACCGCGAAATGGTTGACCGGAACGATCACGACTGCGGCCATCGCCGTCCAGGCCGAACGCCTGGCCCGCACCTCATAGGCGTCGGGCACCCGACGGATGGCGAGGTAGCCCACGTAGACGGCGAGCATCAGCGCGCTGGTCGTCAGCCGGGCGTCCCAGACCCACCACACGCCCCAGGTCGGTCGACCCCAGATCGACCCGGTGGCCAACATCAGCCCGGTGAACACAACGCCGATCTCGGCCGACGCCCCGGCGACCAGATCGGCCGTCTCGCTGCGGGTCCGGGGGACGAGCCAAACCAGGCTGGCTCCGGCGGTCACGATGGCAGCGATGTAGGCGGCCCACGCCACCGGCGGATGCACGGCGATGAGCCGCGAGTAGACGTCCTGCTCGACCGTCTCGGGCAGCCCGAGACCGAGCCCGATGGTCAGCGCCAGCAATGACCAGGCCGCGATGCCCAACCCGAGGGTGAGCGCCGAGCCGGTCCGGGACCGAGACTCGTTCATGCGTCCTCCAACAACGGGCCGTAGGCCAGCACCCCGAAGCACAGGTAGAGCACCGCGAACACCCCGAGGAGGCTGAGCCAGTCGCCCACCCCGACCGATGCACCTACGACGGCGCCACCGAGCGCCTCGTCGGTCACCCGGGTGGCGGCGATCAGCACCGGCGCCGCGGCGGGCAAGAAGAGCAAGGGCAAGAGGGTCTCGCGCACCCGGGTGCCGCCGACCAGTGCGCCGTAGACCGTCGACGCGGCCGCCAATCCCACGGTGGCCAGACCGGCGGCCGCGACCAGGAGACCGAGCCCGGACGGGTCGACGCCGTAGAGGACCACGACTCCGAAGCCCAACACGACCTCGAGAGCCACCAACTCGACGGCGACGGCCAGGGCCTTGCCCAGGAACACGCCAGCGGGATCGATTCCGGAGAGGCGCATGGCATCGGCCACACCATCGCCCGACTCGATCGACGCGGCCCGCTGGGCAGCGAGGACGACGGCGAGGAGCACGGCCAACCAGTACAGACCCGATGCGGCCCGAGCGAGGAATCCGCGATCGGGGTCGAGGGCGAACCCGAAGAGAACCAGGATCACCAGGGCGAAGGGCAGCACCTGGTGGGTGGCCACCCGCGATCGGCGTTCGATGCGAAGGTCCTTGGCCGCCACGGCCAACGCGTCACGCCACATGGGCTGGCTCCCTCTGCGCCGACACCGCCGGCACCGACCCGGTGGTGCCGGCGACGATGCCCACCACCCGAGCGCCGAGCGACTCGGCCCATCCGTCGTCATGGCTGGCCACGATGACGGTGGTGCCTGCGGCCCGGGCTCGGGCCAGCAGGTCGTCGAGGGTGACCTGGGCGTCGGCATCGAGCCCGGCCCGAGGCTCGTCGAGGAGCCACAGGTCAGGCCAACGGGCGGTCAACAGGGCCAGGGCGACCCGCCGCCGCTGCCCGGCCGAGAGCCGACCACAGACCACTCCGGCGAGACGCCCGGCGACGCCCCAGAGGGCCAACGCGTCGGTCACCGCGGCCGAATCGACCGCCGGTGCCCCCGATGCCCGACACCAGAAGCGCACGTTGTCGGCGACGGTCAGATCGTCGTAGAGGCCCGAGGCGTGACCGATCAGCCCGATGCGCGGCCGAGCCGACCTCCGGTCGACCCGCAGGTCGTGGCCCAAGACGACGGCCTCCCCGTCGACCACCGGAACCAGCCCCGCCAGGGCGCGCAGGAGCGTCGATTTGCCAGCGCCGTTGGGCCCTCGGAGCACCACCAGTTCGCCGGGCGCGACCTCGAGGTCGACACCGGCCAACGCAGGGAAGCGCCCCAGGAGACAGACGGCGGCGCGAAGACGGACAGCGGGGTCCATGCGAGACGGTCACGCTACCGGTGGCCCTGGGGTCCCTCCAACGCGGGCCGCGCCTGGGACGCGGCTCGCGACGCCGTACCCTCCGACCATGCCATGGGCGCGACTACTGGGCCGCGTCGGCCGGGTGCTCATCACCGCCGGGGTGCTGACGCTGCTGTTCGTGGCGTACCAACTGTGGGGCACCGGGCTCTACGAGGCCCGGTCGCAGTCAGAGCTGCGGGATCAGCTCGACAACGCCACCACCACGAGCACCCCAGCGGCCCCGACCACGACCAGCACCACGACCCGGTCAGGGTCGGGGTCGACGACCACCACCACCACGACCACGACGACCGCGGTGGCCTTGGTCGATGGCCAAGCGGTGGGCACCATCGCCATCCCGGCGATCGGTGTCGACAAGGTCGTCGTCGAAGGCACCACCGTCTCCGATCTGCGCCAGGGTCCGGGCCACTACGCCGGAACTCCCCTCCCGGGCCAGTTGGGCAACGTGGGCATCGCCGGACACCGCACGACCTATGGGGCACCGTTCGGCGACCTCGACCAGCTGGAGACCGGCGACGAGATCATCTTGACCACCGCCGATGGCGAGTTCCGCTACCTGGTCGAGCGGTCGTTCGTCGTGCGCCCCGACCAGGTCGAAGTGCTCGACCCGACACCTACTGCCACCTTGACCCTCACCACCTGCCACCCGAAGTACTCGGCCAGCCAACGCCTCATCGTCACCGCCAGTCTCGACACCAGCGCAAGCGGCGATCCGGAACCGCCGCCCGCGACCGACACATCGGGATCGCCCGCCGGACCCTCCACCCTGGCCGAAGCCGACCCCAGCCTCGAGGGCGAGTCCACCGCGCTGCTCGCGGCCACGTTCTGGGCGTTGGTCGCCGGCCTGGTCTGGATGGGGACCTGGCTGATGACCCGAGGGATACGGGGCTGGCGCCACTGGGCCGTCTACGCCGGCGCCTTGCCGGTCTTCGCACTGGCGCTGGTCGTGTGCTTCGAGCAACTCAACTCGTTCCTACCCACCAACCTCTAGTCCCGCCGGCTCACCACGGGGTCGGTACGCTCCGCCGGTGAGCCTGCTCGTCGCCATCGTCGTGGGAGCCCTCGCCGCCCTGATGCTCGGTGGGCGAGTGGCCAACGCCGCCGAGGTCAGCTTCCGGTTCTGGTGGCTCCTGTTCGTGGGCGTCGCCCTACAGGCAGCGCCCACGCTGCTCGATGTCAGCAGCGACGCCGCCTTCGTCTGGGTGGTCGGATCGTATGTGGCCCTCGGCGGGTTCGTCGTGGCCAACCTGCGGTTGGTCGGGATGCCGATCGTGCTCATCGGTCTGGCCATGAACGCTCTGGTCATCGTGGCCAACCACGGCATGCCGGTGGGAGTCGACGCCGTGCTGGCGGTCGGTGCCTCGCCCGACGAAGACCTGGCCGCGCAGGTGCAGGACAACAAGCACCACCTCGAGACCGGCGACGAGCAGTTCATGTTCTTGGGCGACATCATCCCGTTGCGCCCGACTGGCGAGATCCTGTCGTTCGGCGATCTGGTGCTGGCTGCCGGCACCGGCAACGTCGTTTTCCGCCTGCTCAAGCCGGCCCGAGTCGCCCGCCGGGGCCGCGACCAGGTCATCGACCTGCGATCGACGTCGACCCGGCAACCAGCCGACACCCTGGTCTGAGGCTCCGAGTACGGCTACGGTGCCACCCGTCCTGGGTGGAGTAGGGGCCTCAACTTCTCGTCGTGGTTGACCGATGTACGACGTAGGGCCCGAGTACCTGACGGCCCGATTGACAACTGAGAACGAAGAGAGAGACGGCGGCATCGCGCTGGAAACCAGCGAAGTGCCACCAGCGACCAGAGCGCTTCCCTCGACTGAGGAATTCAGTTCGAAAGGGGGTTTCGCCATGAAGGTTCGCGCACGTCTCATCGCACTCGTGACCGGCCTCGCCACCCTGCTCCTGACCACCGGAGCTTGGGTCCGCATGAAGTAGTCCGACACACCGACGCGCGGTCCCGCCGTGTCTCCCTTCGCCCTCGGTTGCAACCCCGGAGACGCCCTATGAACACCCGTAACGCCTATCTGGCCGCAGTGTTCGCGCTGGGCGTGGGCGTGACCGTGTTCGCCTCCACCGCGGGGTGGCCGAGTTGGTGGGTGGTCGTCGGGTTCGGCTGCCTGGTGATCGCCTCCGAGAACAGCCCGGTGGTGCTCCACCAGGGCCTGGCCGTGAGCCCGACGATCTTGTTGATCATGGCCAGCCTGCCGGTTCTGGCCGGAACCAACGACGGCGAGGGCCTCCTGCTCGGAGTCGCGCTCATCGCCGCGTGTGGTTCGCTCGACCGCGACCACATCCAAGGCCGCCGATGGGATGTCGTCGCCGTCAACGCTGGGAGCATCTCGACCGCGACCGTGGCCGCCGCCTGCTTCTTCCAGGCCACCCAGGACCTCACCGGCGTCGAAGGCCTACTGGCCATCCTGGGCACGGCCATCACCTTCGAGGTCGTGAACACCGCGCTGATCCTGCCGGCGGTTTCGATGACCTACGGCGAACCGGTGCGGGTGCTGTGGTCGCAGTTGCGGCCCACCATCCCCAACTCGCTCTCGTTCAGCGTGCTGGGCCTCCTCGTCGGCAAGCTGGCCGCCAAGCTCGGGCCCGGGGCCGCTATGTTCGCCATCCTCCCCCTGCTCATCGGTCGCTGGACCTTCGCCACGTTCCTCCGGCTCCAGGAGTCCCAGGAATCGGCGTTGCGGGTCTTCGTCCGCCTCACCGAGGCCAAGGACGCCTACACCGCGGGCCACGTCGAACGGGTCGCCACCTTCGCGGTGTACGTAGGCGAGGAGCTGGGACTCGACCCGAACCGGATCGAGCACCTGCGCCGCTCGGCCCTGCTCCACGACGTGGGCAAGCTGGCCGTGCCCAGCCGACTCCTCAACAAGCCTGGACGCCTCACCCCCGACGAATGGGACGTGGTCAAGCGGCACAACGAGGTCGGCGTGGGCATCCTCGGCCGGATCGACTTCCTACGAGAGACCGCGGTCACCGCGTCGGACAAGCACGGCCACTTCGACGCGCCCGACGAGGACACGCCCGCTGAACTCATCCTCGAAGCCCACATCGTCTCGGTGGCCGACGCCTTCGACGCCATGACGTCGACCCGGTCCTACCGCCGAGCCCTCGAACAGGACGTGGCCTTTGACGAGCTCCGAAAGAACTCGGGGACCCAGTTCAACCCGGAGTGCGCCGAAGCCCTCATCCGAGCCATCGAACGCCGAGGCGAGCACTACGGAGCCGGATTCGAGACCGACGCCCACGACTTCGCGGTGCCTCCGCCGGTCACCGGCGTCGGATCGGCTGGCCTGGGCGACCTGGCCGGGGAGGCCGAAGGCTGACGTGACCGACCACCGCCACCTGATCGCCTTCGTCGCTGCTCTGGCCGCCGGCATCACCCTCGGCCTGGCCGCGGCCATGAGCCTCACCGGCGAGGCCGAGACCCGCGAGGCGCTGGGTCTCACCGGGCTCACCCTGCTCATCGCCGTGGTCTCGACGGTGCCCATCCGCCTCCGGGTCGACGCCGCCGTTCCGCTCAGCGCCGCTGTCGTCATGGCCCTGCCCGGGCTGATCGACCCGGCCCAGGCGCTTGCCGTCGTTCTCGTCGCCGCGGCTTTGACCGCCGGCGCTCGAGCCGTCGAGTTCGGCCTGGCTCGGGGCCGGGACACAGCCGTGCGCCTGACCACCGACGGCCTGGCCGTGGTGGGCGCGGGAACCGCGCTGCTCGCCGAATGGCCCGACCTCGACGCCGCCGT
The DNA here is from genome assembly GCA_031399525.1 of Actinomycetes bacterium. Lineage (GTDB taxonomy): Bacteria > Actinomycetota > Acidimicrobiia > Acidimicrobiales > CADCSY01 > JANNNX01. The sequence continues at coordinate 57,975 of JANNOZ010000015.1, forward strand.
GGTCGCCATGGTCTGTAGCTGCACCTACGTGATGGCCGACTTGGCAGTGACCCGGGTGGTTCGAGCCGACGGCTACCACCTCGACCCGATGGGCGCATCCACGGCCTACCTGACCCTCGCATCGTCCGCGGTGCTCATCGCCATGACCACCGATCGGGTCGGGGTGGCCATGGCCGTCGCCGCCGCCCTGCCTCTCCTCGTGACCCGGTTCTCCTTCGAGCGCTACTCGGATGGCGACGAAGCCCTGCGACAGACCGTGCAGGCCCTCGGTCTGGTGCCCGAACTGTCGGGTCAGGCGCCGCTCGGGCACTCCGAGCGGTCGGCCCACTACGCCGATGCCATCAGTCGCCAACTCCGCCTCGGACGCAGCGACCGCGAGCGAATCGTCACCGCCACCCGACTTACCCGGCTCGGGGCCGTCCAGTACGACCCGCCGGCACCGGGCGAGGTCGACGAGAGCAAGCCGGCCACCCCGGCCGAGGTTGCGCTGGCCGCGGGAAAAGTGCTCCGAGACGCAGGCTTTCCGACCGACGTGGCCGAGCTGATCGAAGCCGCCAAGGTGGGCACCGACGCCAATGCCCCGAGCATCGATGCCGCGGTGGTGAAGGTGGCCGTGGCCTTCGACGAGATCGTCGGCCGCGACCCGAGCCGGGCCGACCATGCGTTGGCCTTGGTCACCGGAGGTGCCCGAGACGGCAACACCCGTCGGGTGGCGGCCCAGCTCCATCAGCTCGTCGCCACCCGCCCGGCCACCGTCGGGCAGGCCGTGGCTGCCGGCGAGGTCTTCCAGGAGGCCGCGGACGGTCTCGACCTCGACCAGCTGATGGTCTCGGGAGGCGGCACCCTGGTGCCTTTCGTGCGCCGACGAGGCTGAACCTGCGGCTTTGGACGTACCACCACGGAGAGTGAGTACTCTGCCGCACATGGATCTGGACCTCGTCGCCGTCGAACGCGAGCTGTGTCGCATCCCCGACGTTCGAGCCGCTCGGCTGGTGGCTGGCGCCGACGGCTACCCCGTGGAGATCCACGTGCTGGCTGCGCCCGGCAAGGCGGCCAAGCAGATCGTCCGCGACGTGCAGTCGGTGACCATGGCCAGCTTCGGCCTCGACATCGACCACCGCATCGTTTCGGTCGTCCAACTCGAAGAGCCCGGCGGCTCCGAGTCCCGGCCCACGATCGCTTCGGCGCCACCCAGCCCCACGCCGGCGACCGAGTCGACGACCGAGTCGACGACCGAGTCGGCGACCAATCACCGACCGGCCCCCGCCCCGGCCGAGGCCGAGCCGGCCGTGGCGGCCCCGGAACCGACTCCTCGCCTGGCGCCCCATCACAACCTCGTCCAACTGACCAACACCCCGGCGACCACCCGTACGGTCGTCGAGCGGGTCGTCGCATCCCGATCCGAGGGTGACTACGAGTGCGAGGTCACCCTGCGACGGGCTGCCGATCTGGTCACCGGGCGAGCCGAAGGGTCCGTCGCGGCCAGTGCCGCGTACCGGCTGGTCGCCGAGGCGACGCTCGCCGCGCTCTCCGAACTCGGCCAGCTCGACCGTTCGGTCCACGTCGAGACGGCCACCGTGTTCGAGGTCAGCGGGCGCCCGGTGGCGTTTGTCACCGTCGTGGTGGTGCACCGGCCCTACGAGGAGCTCCTCAGCGGGTCGGCGCCGGTTCGCAGCGGGGGACAGCACGAGGCGATCGTGCGGGCCGTGCTCGACGCCACCAACCGGCGCTTCGCCGGCCAGCACTGAGGTCGGCCAGTCGCCACCATCGCCCTGCTGTCGTTCCGCCTGGGCGGCCTCGACGGTGTCTCCGTCGTCGCCGAGACGTGGCGGGGGCGCCTGACCCACCTCGGGCACCGCGTGGTCACGGTCGCCGGAGCCGGGGCCGTCGACCGCCTCGTCGAGGCGTTGGCGTGGCCCCCCACCGAGGTGACCGGGGCGCCCGTCGACGCCGACCAGGCCCTGACCGACGCCCTGGAAGACGTCGACCTGGTGATCGTCGAGAACCTCTGCTCGCTTCCGTTGCGGCCGTCGGCCACCGAGTTGGTCGCGGCCCACCTGAAGGGCCGCCCCGCCGTGCTTCACCACCACGACCTGCCGTGGCAGCGGGCTCGTTTCGCCGACGTGGCCGGATGGCCCCCCGACGATCGAGCGTGGCGCCACGTGACCATCAACGAGCTGTCCCGTCACCAACTCGCCGACCGAGGCATCGACGCCCGCACGATCTACAACGGCTTCGACCCCGACCCCGCTCCAGGTGATCGGGACGGGACCCGCCGCCGCCTCGGCGTCGAGGACCACACGGACCTGGCCCTGCATCCGGTTCGGGCCATCGAGCGCAAGGGCATCCCCACCGCCCTGAAGGTGTCCGGCGCGCTGGACGCCACCTACTGGCTGACCGGTCCGGCCGAGGAGGGCTACGACGGAGAGCTGGCTGGCCTTCTCGCCGGGTTCGGTGGCCGGGTGCTGCGGGGCCCCGCCGACCTCGACGACGCCTACGCTGCCGCCGACGTGGTCCTGTTCACCTCGCACTGGGAAGGTTTCGGCAACCCTCCGATCGAAGCCGCGCTCCGCCGCCGCCTCGTCGTTGTCGGCGACTACCCGGTGGCCGACGAGCTGGCCGCCCTCGGGTTCCGCTGGTTCGGCGCCGGCGACGTCGACGACCTTCGCCGAGTCATGACCCAGCCCGAACGAGACGAACTCGAGGAGATCCTCGACACCAACCAGGACCTGGCTCGAGCCTCCTTCTCGTTCGACCGCCTCGACCTGGCGCTCGCCGAGCTCCTCGCCGACCTGGGTGTCGCAACGAGCGGCCCCCGGTGACCGACCCGGTGCGGGCCCAGCGGGCCACCGTGGCCCGATGGGTCAACCTGGCCCAACGGGTGGGGTACCTGTTGTGGGCCGCGGCCACCGTCCTGGTGGTCGTCGGACTCCTGACCCGCTTCAGCTCGCTGCTCGCCACCACGGTGATCGTCCTGCTCGTCGCCGGCTGCGTGGTGCTGGCCCCTTCCATCATCCTCGGCTACGCCGTGCGAGCCGCCGAGCGCGACGACCGCGAACGGGGCCTCTAGGTTCGGGCCATGGTCCGCGCCGCCGTGCTCAGCTCACCCGGCCACCCGGTCGAGATCGTCGACGACGTCGAGCTCGACTCCCCCCGGGCCGGCGAGATCCGGATCCGGGTGGGGGCGTCGGGCGTGTGCCACACCGACTTGTCGATCCGTGACGGCGTCGTGCTCGCGGTGACGCCGATCGTGCTGGGCCACGAGGGCGCCGGCGAGGTCGTCGAGGTCGGGCCCGACGTCGAGGGACTGGCCGTTGGGGACCACGTCGTGGTGTCCTGGGTGCCCCAGTGCGGCGCGTGCTTCTTCTGCGTCCGAGGCCAGGGCCACCTGTGCAAGGCCGCCGACGTGGCCATGACCGGGGCGTGCCTGCTCGACGGCACCACCCGCCTCTCGAGAGGCGGCCGGCCGGTGCACCAACTCGCGGCAGCGGGCACGTTCGCCACCGAGGCAGTCATCCCGGCCTCCGGGGCCGTGCGGGTACCGGACGATCTCGACCTGGTCCACGCCGCCCTCATCGGCTGCGGGGTGCTGACCGGCGTCGGCGCTGCCCTACACACCGCCCGCATCGCCGAGGGCGACACCGTGGCCGTCATTGGGTGTGGGGGCGTCGGCCTCAACGTGATCCAGGGAGCCAGGGTGGCGGGCGCCGGAGAGATCATCGCCATCGACACCAACCCGGCCGCCCTCGAGCTGGCCGAGGCAATGGGCGCGACCGTGTTGGTGAACGCGTCGAGCACCCGCCCGGTGAGCGAGGTGCAGTCGCGCACCGGCGAGCGGGGCGCCGACGTCACCTTCGAGGTCATCGGCCTCCAGCAGACGATCGACCAGGCCGTGGCCATGACCCGACGCGGCGGTCAAACCGTGCTGGTCGGCCTCCCGGCCATGACCGCCCGGGTCCAGGTGCCGGCCCTGCTCGGGCTGGTGATGGCGGCCAAGTCGATCACCGGGTGCTGGTACGGATCGGCCAACGTGCACCAAGACGTGCCCCTCGTCCTCGACCTGGTGGCCGCCGGGAAACTCCAGCTCGACCCTCTGGTTTCGCAGCTGATCAGCCTGGACGACGTCGAGTCGGCGTTCGACGTCATGCGCCGGGGTGCCGCGGCCCGCACCGTCATCACCTTCGACCCCCCGTTCTCGGCGTGATTCCGTACGCATAGCGCACGGAATCACGCCCAGTTCGTCCGGTTCGGCGTTCTGGAATCAGGGTCGGCGGACTCTGGTGCCCTCGGCGGTGTCTTCGACCAGCCAGCCGGCGGCCACCAACTCGTCGCGTACGGCGTCGGCCTCGGCCCAGTCCCGGGCCAGACGAGCCGTGTCTCGGCGAGCGACGAGAGCCGCGGTGTCCTCGTCGAGGACGTCGGCGCCGCCCCGCAGCTCGAGGCCCAAGGCCCCGGTCAGCTCCCGCACCGCGGCGACCAGGCCGGCCGCTCGGTCGTGCTCGAGCTCGTCGAGGGCGGTGTTGGCCGCCCGGGCCAACTCGAATATCAACGCCACCGCGGCGGGGGTGTCGAGGTCATCGTCCATAGCTGCCCGGAACCGATCGAGGTGCTCGGCCGGAACCGGCACCTCGGCCAGATGGGCGGCCACGGCGCGCTGGTCGAGGGTGTCGAGGCGCGACAGCGCGGCCCGAGCCCGATCGATGGCTTCACCCATCACCTCTTGGGGCGCCCGATAGTGGGCCTGGAGCAGGAGCAGACGAAATGCCCGAGGCTCGATCCGAGCCAACAGGTCGGGCAGCGTCGTGAAGTTGCCGAGCGACTTCGACATCTTCTCCGACCCCACCACCACGTGGCCCGAATGGGTCCAGTGCCGGGCGAACTCGTGGCCGGCAGCCAGGGCCTGGGCCCGCTCGTTCTCGTGATGGGGAAAGGCCAGGTCGATGCCGCCACCGTGCAGGTCGAAGCCGTCCCCGAGCAGGCCGAGCGACATGACCACACACTCGGTGTGCCAACCCGGGCGCCCGTCGCCCCAGGGCGACGGCCACGTCGGCTCGCCCGGCTTGGCCTTCTTCCAGAGCACGAAGTCGAGCGGCGAGCGCTTGCCGTCGTCGACCTCGACCCGTGCGCCGGAGCGCAACGAGTCGAGCGGTTGGCGGGCCAGCAACCCGTAGCCGGGAACCGACTCGACCGAGAAGTACACCCCGTCGGCGGTCTCGTAGGCCGCGCCCCGCTCGACCAGCTGGCCGACCAGGTCGACCATCTGGGCCACCCAGTCCGTGGCGTGAGGGGTGTCGTCGGGTGCCGCGACGCCCAGGGCGGCCATGGCTGCGGTCCACGTCGGCTCGTAGCGGGCCACGATGTCGTCAGTGGAGACGTGCTGCTCGTTGGCCCGCTGGATGATCTTGTCGTCGATGTCGGTGACGTTGGAAACGAAGCGGACCTCGACGCCAGACCACTGGAGATAGCGCCGCAGCACGTCCCACACCACGAACAGGCGCCCGTGCCCGACGTGGGGCTCGTCATAGACGGTGCCGCCGCACACATACATCGACACCTTCCCCGATTCGCGCTGGGCCAGCTCGCGGACGTGACCAGTGGAGGTGTCGTGGAGGCGCAGCACGGCGCCGGAGCGTAGCGATGGGGCCGGAGGCGAATACGGTGCGACCCATGACCGTCCCGGACAAGCCCACCCTCGACGGCCTCGAGGCCCGCTGGTCGGCCCAGTGGGAGACCGATGGCACCTACCGCTTCGACCGTCGCGCTCGGCGAGACCAGGTCTTCTCCATCGACACCCCGCCCCCGACGGTGAGCGGCTCGCTGCACATCGGACACATCTTCAGCTACACCCACACCGACACGGTCGCCCGCTTCCGCCGGATGCAGGGCGACGTCGTCTTCTACCCGATGGGCTGGGACGACAACGGCCTGCCCACCGAACGCCGGGTCCAGAACTACTTCGGCGTGCGCTGCGACCCGAGCCTCCCCTACGACCCCGACCTGGAGCCGCCCCGTTCGGGCGGGGGCGCGTCAGGTGACGCGGTTGCGGTGTCGCGACGAAACTTCGTCGAGCTGTGCGAGCGGCTCACCGCCGAAGACGAGCAGGTCTTCGAGGACCTCTGGCGTCGGCTCGGCCTCTCGGTCGACTGGTCGATGACCTACGCCACCATCGACGAGCGGGCCCGCCGAGCCAGCCAGCGGGCCTTCCTGCGCAACCTGGCCCGAGGCGAGGCCTACGCGGCCGAGGCCCCCGTGCTCTGGGATGTCGACTTCCAGACCGCCGTGGCCCAAGCCGAACTCGAAGACCGCGAGCTGCCCGGCGCGTACCACCGCATCGCCTTCCATCGAGCGGACGGGTCCGAACCGGTGTTCATCGAGACCACCCGGCCCGAACTGCTCCCGGCCTGCGTGGCCCTGGTCGCCCACCCCGGCGACGAGCGCTACCGGCCGTTGTTCGGCACCGACGTGCTCACCCCGCTCTTCGGTGTGCGGGTCCCGGTGCTGGCCCACCACCTGGCCGACCCCGACAAGGGGACGGGCATGGCCATGATCTGCACCTTCGGCGACACCACGGACGTCACCTGGTGGCGAGAGCTCGATCTTCCGGTGCGCGCCATCGTGGGCCGAGACGGACGTATCGAGCAGCGGCCCCCGGTCCCCCTCGACACCCCCGACGCCGAGCAGGCCTGGGCCCAGTTGGCCGGCAAGACCGTCCGCCAGGCCCAACGGGCGATCGTCGAGCTTCTCGTTGCGTCCGGTGACCTCATCGGCGAGCCCCGGGCCATCACCCACCCGGTCAAGTTCTTCGAGAAGGGTGACCGACCGCTCGAGATCGTGGCGTCACGCCAGTGGTACCTCCGCAACGGCGGCCGTGACATCAACCTCCGAACCCAACTACTCGACCGGGGTCGAGCATTGGCCTGGCACCCGGGGTACATGCAGGCCCGCTACGACAACTGGGTCGAGGGCCTGGCCGGCGACTGGCTGATCAGCCGCCAGCGGTTCTTCGGGGTCCCATTCCCGTTGTGGTACCCGGTGGCCGCCGACGGCACCGTCGACCTCGACAACCCGATCACCCCCGACGAGTCCCAGCTGCCGGTCGATCCGGCCAGCGAAGCGCCCGAGGGATACGCCGAGCACCAGCGGGGCCAAGCCGGAGGCTTCGTGGGCGACCCCGACGTGATGGACACCTGGGCCACATCGTCGCTGACCCCCCAGATCGCCACCGCGTGGGAGGACGACCCCGACCTGCACGCCCGGACCTTCCCGATGGACCTGCGGCCCCAGGCCCACGACATCATCCGGACCTGGCTGTTCTCGACCGTGGTTCGCAGCCACCTCGAACACGGCGAGCTGCCCTGGACCAATGCGGCCATCTCCGGTTGGGTGCTCGACCCGGACCGCAAGAAGATGTCCAAGTCGAAGGGCAACGTGGTCGTACCCCTCCCCCTCCTCGAGGAGTACGGCGCCGACGCAGTGCGCTACTGGGCGGCCAGCGGGCGGCCCGGCACCGACACGGCGGCCGACTTCGGCCAGATGAAGATCGGGCGGCGGCTGTCGATCAAGCTGCTCAACGCCTCGAAGTTCGTCCTCGGGCTGGCCGGATCCGACCCGGGCGCCGACGCCGTGAGCCATCCTCTCGACCGAGCCATGCTCGCCGGGTTGGCCGACGTCGTCGACGACGCCACCACCGCGTTCGATGCCTACGACTACACCCGAGCCCTCGAACGAACCGAGTCGTTCTTCTGGTCGTTCTGTGACGACGTGGTCGAGTTGGTGAAGGGCCGGGCGTACGGCGCGTTCGGCGACGACGCCGCCGCGTCGGCGTCCGCGGCGTTGCGAGTGGCCCTGTCGACCCAGCTCCGACTGTTCGCCCCGTTCCTGCCGTTCGTCACCGAGGAGGTGTGGTCGTGGTGGCAGGACGGCTCGATCCACCGGGCCTCGTGGCCCAGCGCCGAGCCGCTGCGGACGATCGCCGGCGCCGATGCCGACCCGATGGTGCTGCGGGTCGCCGCCGACGCGCTGGGCGAAGTTCGCAAGGCCAAGACCGCGGCCAAGCGATCGCTGCGCACCGACGTCGATCGGGCGGTGATGACCGGTGCCCCCGCGCTGATGGCGGCGCTGGGGCTCGCCCAGGACGACGTGCGCGAGGCCGGACGGATCGCCGAGCTGGTGTTGGTGGACGACCCCGACGCCGGCCCGACGATCAACGACCTGCTCGTCGAGGTGGTGCTCAGCCCGGCTGAGAGCGGTTCCCCACCCGCTTGATCTCGCCGTTGGGCACGTACCACCGGACACCATCGGTGCCCCGAAGCCGAGTGACGCGGAGACCCACCGCTTCGACCGTGCCCTTGACCTCACCCAGGTCGACCTCGTCGCCGACGCCCATCTGATCCTCGAGCACGAGGAAGAAGCCGTTCAGGCAGTCGCGCACCAGGGTCTGGCAGCCGAACCCGATGGCGGCCCCGACGATCGAGGCGCCGGCGATGAAGGGCGCCAGGTTGACGCCCGTGGCCCCGAGCATGGCCAATATGGCGGTCACCGAGATCACCCACGCGAGGACGCTGGTGAGGGTGGACGCGATGGTCCGGGCTCGGAGCTGGGACCGGCTGGTGAGCAGCCGGCTCGGGACCCGCCCGGCCGACCGCAGGATGACCCGGCGCAGGACCCGGTAGAGCAGGAACGAACCGGCGGCGATGACCAGGATCTGGAGCCCGGTCGACGCCGATCGGCTGGTGTCGATGGCCAGGATCAGCACCGAAGTCACCGGCCGCACCCTACGGGGAGTGGTCGGTCGACCTTCGGATTGTCAGTCGGTAGGTTCTGGTGAACACTGTTCACGGTTCGGCCACGTCCTAGCGCCGAGCACGACGTCGGGGGTCGACCATGTCGGAACTGCAGGACTACACGCCCTACCCCGAACCCCGGACCGTGCCGACGGCCAAGGGCCAGTTGCTGGTCGAGACGGCCCGTTCCATGGAAGCCGAGCTGCGCGACGCAGCCGGTGAGATCGAGGCGTCCCAGAGGGTGCCGGCATCGATCATCAAGCAGATGGGCGACGTCGGGATGCTCACGGTGATGGCCCCAGAGGTGGTCGGGGGCGGCGGCGCCGACCTTCCCTCGGTCTTCCTGGCCATGGAGGAGCTCGGCCGGGGGTGCGGCTCGGTCGGCTGGACCATGCTCGTGAACGGGGCGGCCACCTCGCTGACTGCGTTCCTCGACGAGCAGGGGGCCAAGGAGGTCATTGCCGACCCCTACACCGTGATTGCGGGATCACCTCCGCCGTCGGGCAAGGCGTATCCGGTCGAGGGCGGCTTCCGGGTCACCGGGCGCTGGAGCTTCGGCTCGAACAGCCTGCACGCAACTCACTTCGTCGGCGGGTTCATCGTGCATGACCCCAGCACCGATTCGCCGATGACCCTGCCGGACGGTCGACCAATGTGGCGTACCGCGTTCTACCGGGCCGAGGACGTGTCGGTGATCGACGGCTCATGGGACACCATGGGCATGCGGGGCACCCACTCGGGCGACTTTACGGTCGAGGACGTCTTCGTCCCCGAGCATTGGACATTCAGCCTCATGGACCTGCCGGTGCTTCCGATGCCGTACCCGGTGACCGTGGCCGGCCATGCCGTGGTCGCGCTGGGTGTGGCCCGCCATGCCGACGAGGCCTTCGTCGACCTGGCCCGGGGCAAGGCCGGTCGCCAGCTCTTCGAGCAGCTCGGCGCCCCGGTCTCCAACACGCTGAGCGCTCGCCCGGTGGTCCAGGACCAGTACGCCCGAGCCAACGCTGAGTTTCGGGCAGCTCGGTCCTGGTTCTACGAGATCCTCGACGAAGCCTGGGCCGCTTGGTGCCGCGGCGGCGGCGCCCCCGAGTCGATCCCCGCCCACCTGCGCACCACCTCGGGGCTGATGGAGGCCCACGCAGCCACCGCCTGCAAGCAGTTCGTGGAGCGGCTGAGCACGATGGCAGCCACATCGGTCATCCACCGGGGCAACGAGTTGGCCACGTGCCGGGCCGACATCCACACCATCACCGCCCACGGCGGCCTGCAGGAGGCATGGTACGAGCGCACCGGCGCCATCATCCTGGGCGCCGCCGACCAGACCATGTCGGTCACCCCACTCAGCCGCTGACAAGGGCCCCACGAGGGGCCGGCCCGACCTTCGGCGGATCGACCACCGTGGAGGTGGTGGATCCGCCATAGAACGAAGGAGGCCACGGTCGTAGGCCGTTGCCGCCGGCGATCGAGAGGGTGTGAAGGGGAACAGAAAGCCCTGAGACGGCAGGTAATCCCGGGCCGAATTGCCCATGCGCCTTTGACCCGGCGAGGTCGAAAACCTGGGCGTGGCCCAGTTGAGCAGCGCCGATGCCGCCCACCTCCTCCGTCGGACGGGATTCGGCGGCTCCACCGCCGAAGTGGCCGCTCTGACCGGTCGGGACCGGGCCACTGCGGTCGACGCCATCCTCACGCTCAGCGGCGCCCCGGCGGTCGTCGCTCCCCCTGAGCTGACCACCTCGGACAGCCATTGGGACCAACTGGTGGCCATCTGGCACTGGTGGTTCGAGCGGATGCGGACCACGCCGGCCCCTCTCCAGGAGCGGATGGTGCTGTTCTGGCACAACCACTTCGCTACCGGCAACGACAAGCTCGACGACCCGCTCATCATGTTCGAGCAGAACCAGATCTTCCGCAGCCAAGGTTTCGGCAGCTTCCGCACGCTGACTCACAGCGTGGTCGAACACGCGGCGATGATCCTCTACCTCGACAACGACCCCAACGAGAAGCGCTCCCCCAACGAGAACCTGGCCCGCGAACTCATGGAGCTGTTCGTCCTCGGCGTCGACCAGCTCTACACCCAGGCCGACGTGGCCGACTCGGCCCGAGCCTGGACCGGCCACGGGGTCGTCCGCTGGGACGACCACCGCTACCAGTTCCACCCGGACAAGCACGACACTGGATCGAAGACGATCTTCGGCGTGACCCGCAACTGGGACGGCCCCGAGCTGATCGACCACATGCTGGCCGACGACGCCGTCCGCAAGCGCCGAGCTGCCCGCTTCATCTCCTCGAAGCTGTGGTCCTGGTTCGCCTACCCCAACCCCGAGGCGGCCGTCGCCCAGGCCCTCGAGAACGCCTTCTTCGACAGCGACCTCGACATCACCGCCCTGTTGCGCACCATGCTCAACCGGGACGAGTTCTACTCGGCCCGGGCCACCCAGGGCCTGGTCTTCACCCCGGTGGAGTACCTGGTCGCCTCGCTGCGACGCACCGGACTGTCGGTCGGTCAAGGCCCCGGCCAGGTACGGCCCGATTGGTACATGGGCGACATGGGCCAGCAGCTTCTCTACCCGCCCAACGTCAGCGGCTGGCGCCAAAACAACTATTGGATCTCCTCGGCGGCCTTCTGGGCCAAGGCCGATTGGGCCCAACACCTGGGCTGGACCCTGACCCACGAGACCGCCGGGGTCGACGACTTCACGTTCCTGGCGGCCGTTGACGATGACGTGCCGGTCGCCAGCCGACCATCTCCGGCGGCCACCGCGTCGCTGGTATTCGATGCGTTCGGCATCGACCGGCCGAGTGCTGGCACCCGAGCTTCGCTCGAGGCTTTCGTCACCCAGATCCGTCGGAATGGGCCGCCATGGGATTCGTGGTCCGAGCGGGTGGGTCTCATCGTCCTGGCGCTGTTGTCGCCCGAGTTCCAGCTGGCCTGAGGAGACAAGCGACATGGCTGATCTCGAACGCTGGGGCCCGGACTACGCCGGATTGTCCTTTCCCGACGACCAAAGCCCGCGCGGTCTCTCCCGGCGTCGGTTCCTCCAACTCAGCGCCCTGGGCGCGGGCACGGCCATCGTGGCGCCCAGCTGGCTGGGCGATGTGGCCGGAGCCGCAGCCCCTCTCGGGCCCACCGACGGGATCCTCGTGCTGGTGATGATGGGTGGGGGCAACGACGGCCTCGACACCCTCATCCCCCACGGCGACGGTCGCTACTACGACCTGCGACGCCGCACGGCCTGGTCGGCCGACCAGACCCTCCCCGTCGCCCCCGGTTTCGGCCTGCACCCCTCGTTGACCGGCATCAAATCCCGCTACGACGTCGGCGACGTCGCGTTGATCCGCGGGGTCGGATACAACAACCCGACCCCGAACCTGTCCCACTTCGACTCGATGGCCATCTGGATGCGGGGCCACCGGACCTCGTCGGCGTCGACCGGATGGATCGGGCGCTACCTCGACGGGCTGGGCCCCGACGCCCTCAACGCGGTGACCATCGGTTCGTCGATCCCGCTGCACCTGGTCGGCGCCACGACCCGGGCCACCGGCCTGCCCGAGTCGATCAACGGCGCGTTCGGAGTCGACCGGACCCGGACCTGGCAGACCAAGCAGTACGACGCGGTCACGGCCTACGCGGCGCAGTCCAGTGGCCTGGGGACCCTGGCCGACACCCTGGCTCGCTCGGGGCGGGACACCGTCGACCTCGGCACCCGGCTCAACTCGGCCTACGTGGGCGACCTGCCCGATGGCGACCTACCCCGCCAACTCACCCTGGCCGCCCGACTGATCAACGCCAACCTGGGCATCCGGGTCATCAACACCGCCTTCGGCGACTTCGACGACCACGACGACCTGCGCAACCGCCACAGCGCCAACATGAGCGAGTTCGACACCGCGGTGGCCGAGTTCTACCGAACTCTGTCGCCAGCGTGGGCCGACCGGGTCACGATCCTCACCTTCTCCGAGTTCGGCCGGCGGGCCTTCGACAACGAGTCCTATGGCACCGACCACGGCACGGCCAGCACCCTGCTGGCCATCGGCAGCCGGGTGCGGGGCGGCCTCTACGGCGCCCAGCCCGGCCTGGCCGACGCTCAGCTCGACAACCACGACAACCTGGTGGCCAACGTCGACTTCCGCAGCGTCTACGCCACCGTCCTCGACGGTTGGTTGGGAGGCGACTCGACCCAGATCCTCGGCGGCACCTACGAGAACCTCGGGTTCCTCGAGAGCCCTGGTGGAACCGGTGGCGGCGTCCCGCCGATCGTCACCACTGCTGGCTACTGGATGCTGGACCGGTCTGGAACCGTGCACGCATTCGGCACCGCCCCCAACCTGGGTAGCCCGATGGGCATCGGCAACGCCATGGCGCTGGCCCCCACCCCCGACCGGGGCGGCTACTGGGTCGCCGGAGCCGACGGCGCCGTGTACTCCTACGGCAACGCCATCTACGCCGGAGGGATGAACGGTCGCGGCCTCAACAGCCCCATCGTCTCCATGGCTCCCACCCCCACTGGTCAGGGCTACTGGCTTCTCGGCGCCGACGGTGGCGTGTTCAGCTTCGGCGACGCGGCCTTCTACGGCTCGACCGGTGGCTTGCCCCTGAACGCACCGGTCGTCGCCATGGCCTCGACCCCCACTGGCGGGGGCTACTGGTTCGTCGCCAGCGACGGCGGGATCTTCGCCTTCGGCGACGCCGCCTTCTACGGCTCGATGGGTGGAACGCCCCTCAACGCACCCATCGTGGGCATGGCGCCTTCGGCATCGGGTCGGGGTTACTGGCTGGTCGCAGCCGATGGCGGCATCTTCGCCTTCGGCGACGCCGCCTTCCACGGCTCGACCGGCAACATCAGGTTGAACCGGCCCGTCGTGTCGATGTCGCGCACCCCCTCGGGCGCCGGCTACTGGTTCGTCGCTGACGACGGCGGCGTCTTCGCCTTCGGTGATGCTGGCTTCGCTGGCTCCATGGGCGCCACGCCTCCGTCCGGCGGGGTTGTCGGTCTGGCCTGACCACCAAGCCGGCCTGCGGCCTAGAGTCGGCGGCTCGGTGAGGAGGGGGTCCAATGGATGACATCGCCCGACGACGAGAGCTGCTCGACGTGGCCGTGCGCTCGCTGCACGCGCTGGTCGACGAGCTGGTTGAGACCTACGACCTGGACGAGTTCGAGTGGCACGACATCCTGAGCTTCCTGGCCGAGGTCGGGGCCCGGGACCAGTTCGAGCTGCTGGCCGACATGACCCACACCTCGATCCGCCTCGACGCCTTGTGGCACGGCTCAGATGCTGGGGGAACCAGACCCAACCCGGAGGGACCGTTCTTCCGGGCCGACGTACCCCTCACCGACTCGGGCGTGACCATCTGTCGCGACGACGAGCCGGGCGTGAGCCTCACCGTGCACGGCACGGTCACCGACGCGACGACTCGTGCGGGCATCGGCGGCGCCGAAGTATGGGTGTGGCAGACCGGCGAGAGCCGGCTGTACGAGAACGAAGACCCTGACCAACCCGAGTTCAACCTGCGCGGCCGCCTGCGCACCAACGCCGATGGCACCTACCAGTTCCGCACGGTCTCTCCGATCTCCTACGAGATCCCAGGCGGTCCGGTCTACGACCTCATGTCCGCGCTCGGGCGCAACACGTGGCGGGCCGCCCACGTGCACTTCCGGGTCGTGCATCCGACCTATCACCGGCTCACCACCGCGCTCTACCTGGCCGACGACCCTTATCTCGACGACGACGCCATCGGCGCCGTCCACGCCCCCCTGGTCGTCTCACCCGGTCCAGGCGATGCCTACGGCACCACCCAGGCCTGCCGCTTCGACCTGGCGCTCGTCGCGGTCACCCCCGACGCCTGAGGTTCAATCCACCCCGAGGTTGGCCCGCACGATCGTGAGGAGCCGACGAAGTTCGGCCTTCTCATCGGCACTCAACCCGTCGGTCACCACCACCTCGAACGCGTCGATGACCTGGCCCATGGCGTCGTACTGCGCGCCGGTCTCCTCGGTCGGCTCGACCAGGACGGCCCGCTTGTCTTGGGGGTCGCGACGCCGCCGAACAAACCCGTCACGCTCCATACGCTCGAGTTGTCGGGTCAGGGTGGGCCCCTCGACGCCAATGCGTTGGGCCAGCTGGCGCTGGTTCAGCCCGGGCTCGGCCACCACTTCGCGCATGATGGTGTAGGCCGCGGCACTGGCACCGTGGTCAGCCAACTCGGCGTCGATCCGGGTCCGCAGTACCCGGCCGATACGCACCAGCAGGCGGCCCACGGGGTACTCGGTGCTGGTCCTGACAGTGGGGCCGGGGCGGGGCGCCTCGGTGGCAACCGTACCCAGAGCCGGAAGGTGGCTAATCATGAGGTGACTAACTATAGTGGGCTCATCGTCCGACCCAGAGGAGCTCGCCATGAAGATCGCCCACCTCGCCGATCAGGACTTCGTCCACATGGGTGGTCACCGCGACGGTGACATCCAGTTCAACCGGCTCTTCACCGGCAAGGTCAACACGCCGGGCACGTACGAGTTCAACCTGACCCGGTTCAACGGGCCGTACTACACCCCCCGGCACAGCCACAACCACGACCAGATCCGCTTCGCCTGGCAGGGCGACTACAACAACTCCCCCGACCAGGACATCCCCGAAGGGTGGATCGCGTATCACCCCGAGGGCGCCGAGTACGGGCCCCAGGTCGTCGAGAACCACCCCTACGTGTTGACCCTCCAGATGGGTGGGCCCAGCGGCGTCGGCTTCATGACCTATGACCAGGTCGAGGCCGCCGGCTCCGCCCTGCGCAAGAGCGGGCGTTTCGAGGACGGCCGCTACATCTGGACCGACGAGAACGGTGTCGAGCAGTCGAAGGACTCCTGGGAGGCCGTGTTCCACTGGGCCAAGGGCGTCGACCCCGAATACCCCGAAGCTCGCAGCGACCGGCCGCTGCTGATGAACCCCCACGCCTACAAGTACCTGCCGGTCGAGGGCGAGCCCGGCGTCTCCGAGAAGCTCCTCGGCGTGCTCAACGAGCGGGGCCTGGCTCTCGGCTTCTTGCGCTGGGACCGAGGCGCCAACCATCACGTCGGTGGTCACAAGGCGCCGGTGATCATCTTCGTCATGAAGGGCGCGGTGCGCGTCGGTGACGATGTGGTGAAAGAGCAGGGCGCCCTGCTCGTCGAGGTTGGTGACGACGTCGTGCTCGAAGGCGACGCCGATGAGACCGAGGCGTACTTCATCCAGCTGCCGTACTTCTACGAGGCGCCCGACGCCTACTGAACCCACGCGCCACCCGTAGCCCACCTGGAGGTCTGCCATGCCCGCCGAGAAGCTCAGCACCGCGATTCCCGTCGCCGACATGGGCGCGGCGGTCGCTGCGTGGACCGAACTGCTCGGAGTCGAACCAACCTTCGTCGACGGTGATCGGTGGGCCCAGTTCGACCTGGCCGGCGGGCGCCTGTCGCTCGCCGGAGCCGACCGGGTGGCCGACGAGCCGGTGATCATGCTCAAGGTCGCCGACCTGGTGGCGACCCGAGACGCCCTGGTTGCATCGGGTCGGCGGGTCGACGACATCGCCGAGGGGGCCCACGAGCTGCGCTGCGTCGTCCCCAGCAGCGACGACCTGCCGACCCTGGTGCTCTACTCCCCCCGCTGAGCGGCCGCCGCGACACCTGCGGTCGCCGGTGTCCGCTCTCGGCGCACGTGCATGATCCAGGCGACGATCGCCGCCGCGCTCACCGGGATGGCCAGCACCGCAGCGGCGACGTGCACGCCGAAGCGGTCAGCCAACGCACCGTCGATGACGGCGGCAATTGGCCGGGTCCCGATGAACGCCAGCGACCACATGGCCATGACCCGGCCCCTGATCGAGTCGTCCACCGACTGCAACTCGGTCGACGCCCCGGTCTGTCCGGCCAGGAAGCCCAATCCGGCGAAGAACATCGCGCCGAGGCCGACGGCGAGCACGGTCGATCCGGCGAAGACGAACGACGCCAGCGCCTGCAGGCCGAGCATCACCGCCATCCACCGATAGGGGGTGGAGGTGTGCCGCACCACCAGGAAGGCGGCCACGACGGCGCCGGCCCCGAACGCCCCGAGCAGCCAGCCCGCGGTCGTATCCGGTAGGTGGTAGACGTCGGTCACGAACGCCGGACCGAGCGTGCCGGGGATGTCGGTCGACATGGACAACCCGGCGGTGATGCCGAGCAGCACGAGGAGCTCGGGACGAGCCCGCAAGATCTCGACGTAGTGCGCCAGGCGAGTGGGCCCGCGGTTGCCCCTCGCCTGAGGGCGGGGCCGCAAGACCAGCAACGCGGCCGCGAACGCGAAGTACGAGACGGCGTTGAAGAAGAACGACGCCGAGAAGCCGACCGTGGCCACCAGCACGGCGCCGACCACCGGGCCCAGCGCCCTCGACGAGTTGTAGGTCGCCGAATCGAGCGCCACCGCGAGTCGGACGTTCGCCGGCGCCACCAGCAACGGGAACAACGACTTCACGGCCGGGGTGAAGAAGGCGGTCGCCACGCCGAGGAGCATCGTGGCCGCGAACACCGCGGGGAAGCCCCCGACGTCGAGCCAGATCAACGTGGCCAGCAACGCCGAGGCCGCCGCCGACGCCACCTGGGTCACGATCAACAGGCGTCGCCGGTCGTAGCGATCGGCAATCCCGCCCGTCCACGGCGTCAAGACCATGCTGGCCGCGAACTGGGCGAAAGTGATCAGCCCGACCTGCAGGTTGGAGCCGGTGAGTCGATACACGTAGAGGGCAGCAGCGATGGCCTGCACCCAGGTCCCGACGTTCGAGACGAACATGCCGACGAAGTAGACGCCGAAGTTGGGTTGGCGCAGCAGCGCCCAGGCCGACGTCACCGGGGGCTCGTCGGCGGCCGCGGGCTCGAACCGCAGTCCAGCGACGGTGACCGGAGTTACTTCTCGCGAGCGAAACACTTTTCCAACGGTAGGTCATGGGACCGCAGCGGTCCCATCTGGGACCGGGTCCCCAGATGGGGCCTCAGGGCGGCTCCCCTAGGCTGGCCGGGTGCCCCGACGAGTGGTCGACGCCATCGCCGGTCGAGCCCCCCTACCTTCTGATGATGCGACCACGCTGGCCGACGTCACCTCGTCGCTGCTCGAGCGTCTCCTCGCCGAAGCCCACATCGATCCCACTGCGGTCCTGAGCGTCATTGCCGCCGCCCCCGAGGGCACCCGATCGGGGTTCCCGGCCACCGCGGTGCGTCACGCCGGCCTAGAGGCCGTCCCGGTCATGGGCGTGGCTGGCCTCACGCCGATGAGCGGGCCGGGCGACGTGCAGCTACTCATCCACCACCTCGTTGCCCCTCTCGACGACAAGAACTGACCCTCATCTCAGCCGATAGCGATCGACCGCGTCGAGGTCCCAGGCCATACCGTGCCCGGGCCGGTTGGGCGGGGTCATCATCCCGTCCACCGCCACCAGCGATTCGGACAGCAGGTCGTCGATGAGCGGAAAATGCTCGATCGACGTGCACGCCTTGGCCGCGGCAGCTAGGTGCACATGCAACTCGGGCAGGAAGTGGGGGCTCACCGTGGCGCCCAGCGCCTCGGCCACGGTGGCGATGCGCATCCACTCGCTCACACCTCCGACCAAGGGGGCATCGGGCATCACCACTGCGGCTGCTCCGGCGTGGAGGTAGGCCACGAACTCGAATCGGCCGATCAGGTGCTCGCCTACCGCCAGCGGGATGGGGATGCGCTGAGCCAAACGGGCGTGCCCAGCCACATCGTCGGCCGGCAACGGCTCCTCCAGCCACCAGATACCCAGCTCGGCCAGCTCCCGGCCGAGCCACATTGCGCTGGTGGCATCGAGACGCTCGTTGCAGTCGACCATGAGGCGAACGTCGTCACCCACCGCGTCTCGGACCGCCTCGATCCGGGCGACGTCCTCCTCGGGTGATGTGGCCCCCGCTCGCAGTTTCACTGCGGTGTAGCCCTCGGCCAGGTACGAACGGGTGCCCTCGATGAGCTCGTCGACGGTCATGTGGTGGGTCGCCCGGCCGCTTCCGTATACCGGCACCTCGTCACGCACCGCGCCGAGGAGACGGTGCAGGGGCACCTCGGCCCGCCGAGCCCGGAGGTCCCAGACCGCGATGTCGATCGCCGACAGGGCGGGGACGGCGACGCCGCGACCAAGTCGGTGGGTGCGGTCCCACACCTCGAACCAGGTTCGGTCCCAGGCGTCGATCTCGACGCCCACCACCAGGGCCCGCAACGACCCGTCGATGAGCGCCACCATGGCCTCGGCCCCACCGGTGAGGGCATAGGTGAAGCCGGTCCCGGTCACCCCGTCGTCATCGACGAGGGTGACCAGCACCACATCGACCTCCGTGGCCCCCGATCCACCCCGGCCGGCGCCGAGGGGCACCCGACACCAGACCACATCGAGGTCGCTGATGGTGCTCATGGGGTCATCATGGCCGCCCGGCGCGATGTCGACCGGAGAGACGGCGCTCAGCCCAGTTGGATCAGGGCGTCCAGGGCGACCAGTCCGTCCGCGGTTCCTCGCACCGGGTTGAGATCGACCTCGGCAATCTCAGGGTGGTCGACCAAGACCCGGCCGACAGTGACGAGCAGGTCGGCCAAGGCGGCCCGGTCGACCGCGGGCTGGCCCCGGTAGCCGTCGAGGATTCGAGGCACGGGGAACTGAGCCACCATGTCGGCCGCGTCGGCTCGTCCGAGGGGTGCCAATCCGAGCACCGCCTCGTCGACGGCCTCGACCAGGACCCCGCCGACGCCGAGCAGTACGACGGGCCCGAACACAGCGTCACGCACCCCGCCCACGATCAGCTCGGCCCCCGGGGCGGCCATTGCCTCGACCAGGTAGCGCACCGGGCGACCGGGCCTGATGGCGTCGATGGCGTCGAGCGCGGCGTCGAGTCCGGCCTGATCTCGCACCCCGACATGGACCCCACCCACGTCGGACTTGTGGAGCACTTCGGCGTCGAGGATCTTCACCACCACCGGTCCGCCGAGCGCGGCCAGGGCAGCTGCCGCTTCGGACCGAGTGGCACAGGCGCGACGAGCCAGCATGACCACCCCGTGGGCCTCGAAGAACGACTTGGCCTGGTCCTCGTCCAGCGGGGCCGGGCCCAGCGGGGCCACCGGTACGCCGACGGGTTCGGATCGCTCGTCGGACTGGGACCGGCGGAGTCTGGCCCGTGCGTCGACCACGCGTGCCGCGACGCCGAAGGCGCCGCGCTCGGGGCTGAGGTACACCGGCACCCCGGCGGACTCGAGAGCCGGGCGCAGCACGGCCAGGTCGGCCCGAGCCCCTTCGGTGACGTAGACCGAAGGCACTGGGCTCGGCCCCAGCGCGGCAACTGGATCGAAGGACGCCTCGACCAGGCCATAGGCGATCAGCCCGTCGACCACGTCGTCGGCCGCGACCGTCGCCACGACCTCGGCGAAGGTTGCTTCGGGTCGGCCGGTGTCGACCGGGTTGCGCTGGTAGGTGATGGGCGCCAGCAAGGTGCCCAGATGGGCGACCGTGGCCGACTGCAACTCGGGAACGGACACGCCGGCCGTGCGGAGCGCGTCGGCGATGATCAACCCCGGTCCGGCCTGGCCGGTCACCACGGCGATCCCAGGGTCGGCCGCCGGGGCCATCCGTCCCTGGGAAAGCGCGTGCACCGCGTCGACCAACTCGGTGGGCGTATCGACCACGACCGCTCCGGCCTGGGCCAAAGCCGACCGGGCCAGGGCGAAGTCGCCGGTGAGGGCCCCGGTGTGGGACTGGGCGAAGGCGCCGACGTCGGCGCGGCCGATCTTGAGGGCCACCACCGGCACCGACTCGGTGACCCGTTCGATGGCTTCGATCACCGCCCGCCCGTCGGCCAAGCCCTCGACGTGGATGCCGATGGCCCGGGTCTCAGGGTCGCCGGCCAGGTGGTCGAGGACGTCGACGAAGCCCACGTCCACCGCGTTGCCCAACCCGACAGCCAGGCGGATCCCCACTCCTTCGTCCCGGCACAGGAATGCCAGCGCGATGTTGACCCCTCCGGACTGGGCCACGATCGACACCGACCCGGCCGGCAGTTCGGCCACCGCCGGCATGAAGCAGGCCCGGACCTCGTCGACCGGGTTGATGAAGCCGGAGGTGTTCGGTCCGAGAAGCCGCAGCCCGGTCTCGGCCACGATGGCCTCGATCTCGGCCTGGATGGCACCTCCCTCGGTGCCGCTCTCCGCGAACCCACCGGCGTGGATAACCACGGCCTTCACCCCGGCGTCGGCTGCATCTCTCAGCACCGCGGGCACCGCGGGCGGGGGTACGACGAGCAGGGCCAGGTCGATCTGGTCGGGAACATCGGTCAGGCGCGGGTACGCCGTCCGGCCGAGGATCTGGTCCTCCCGCGGGTTGATCGGGTAGAGCCCGCCGGGGAAGGCCCCCAACGCCGCCAGCAGGGCGTTGCCCGCCTTGGCCGGGGCTGCGGAGGCGCCGACGACGGCGATGGAGCGGGGGGAGAACAGCGGGTCGAGGGTGCGCATCGACGGCGATGGTAGGAGATGTCCGACGCCGGACCCGCTGGGTGGGTCCGGCGGCGACCCGAGGTGACGGGACGTTCGTCACTGGTGGCGGGACCGCAGGTGGGTGACCCTGGGGGTTCGACCACCGGGGGGCGCCCCTCGGAGAGGAGTCCCAGATGAGACCGGCACGGATCGTTGCGCTTGTCGTCGGGTGCCTGCTGATCCTCCCGGGCGTCGGCATGCTCCTCGGAGGGGTGGCGCTCGGCGCCGCCGCGACCCAACGCAACGACGGCTACTTCGAGGTGGGCCTCGACTCGCTGGCCACGACTACCGCGGCCATCACCGCCGAAGACCTCGACCTGAGCGCCGATCCCGGCTCACCGGACTGGGTGCTCGACGCCCTGAGCCCCGACCTCCGCCTCCAGGTGGCCAGCGCCACCGGCCGGGACGTCTTCGTGGGGATCGGACCGCAGGCTTCTGTCGATCGTTACCTGGCCGGCGTCGCCCACGCTCAGGTCGTCGATCTGGACGGCCGTACCCCTCGGTACCGCACGACGGCGGGCACCAGCGAGCTCGACCCGCCCGCCGACGAAGACTTCTGGGTGGCTTCGGCCGAAGGCCCGGGCACCCAGGACCTTCGCTGGACGGCCACCAGCGGACGCTGGGCCGTGGTCGTCATGAATGCCGACGGTTCGCCCGGCGTCGCCGCCACCGTCACCGTCGGAGCCAAGTTCGGCTTCGTCGAGGGCCTGATCGCCACCCTGGTGGTCGTCGGTCTGCTGGTGACGGTCATCGCCGTCGTGCTGATCGTGGTCGGCGCCACGGGCAACGACACTCAGCCCGGATCGGGTGCGACGATGGCGGCTGGCGCCTCCACAGGTGCACCCGGCCAATCGCCGGCGCCCAGCCCCGTGTCGGTTCAGGCGTGGATCGACCCCGGGCTCTCCCGATGGCAATGGCTGGTCAAGTGGTTCCTCGCCATTCCCCACTTCATCGTGTTGGCGTTCCTGTGGCTGGCCTTCGTCGTCGTGACATTCGTGGCCGGTGTCGCCATCCTCTTCACCGGCCGCTACCCCAAGGGGCTTTTCCACTTCAACGTGGGTGTTCTGCGCTGGACGTGGCGGGTGATCTACTACGCCTCAACCGGTGGACTCGGCACCGATCGCTACCCGCCCTTCCAACTCGGCGCGGCTGACTATCCCGCCACCTTCGAGATCGCCTATCCAGACCACCTCTCGCGAGGTCTGGTCCTGGTCAAGTGGTGGTTGCTGGCCATCCCGCAATATGTCGTGGTCGCCATCGTGACCGGAGCCGGGTTCATGGGCAGCGGCGATCAAGGCGACGCCGGTGTGGGTCTGCTCTCGGTGCTGGTGCTGGTGGCCGCGGTGATCCTGCTGTTCACCGGCCGCTACCCGCCGCGGCTGTTCGATCTGATCATCGGGTTGAACCGGTGGGTCTTCCGGGTCGTCGCCTACGCGGCGTTGATGACCGACCAGTACCCGCCGTTCCGACTCGACCAAGGCGGCACCGAACCCGAGGTCAGCCCGACGCCTTCGCTGTGACCCCAGGAGGTAGGGGCCGGTCGTCGTAGGCCACCGCGCCCCGAGCGGTGACCCCTACCTCGAGGCGGCCGATCCCGCCGATCTCGAGGGCGATGCGGTCACCGTCGACGAGCGGACCGACGCCGGCCGGGGTGCCGGTGGCAATGACGTCACCAGGCTCGAGGGTCATCACCGAGGACGTGTAGGCGACGAGCCAGGCCACGTCGAAGATGAGCAGCGACGTGTTGGACCTCTGACGTAGGTCGTCGTTGACCCAGAGGCGCAGGTCGAGGTCGTGAGGATCGGGAACCTCGTCGGCCGTCACGATCCACGGGCCGAGAGGGGTGAACGTGTCGAAGGACTTGCGGGTGCTGCGGTCCTCGCGGCCCCGCACCGTGATGTCGAGACAGCACGTGTAGCCGTACACGTGCGCCATCGCCTCCTCGGGCCGCACTCGGCGAGCCCGGCTACCGATGACGACACCGAGTTCGGCCTCATGATCGGTTCGCTGGTCGAGGTAGGGCAGGCAGACGTCCTCGCCCGGTCCGATCACCGACGACGGAGCCTTCAAGAACATGCCCCAGTCGGCAATGGTCGTGTCGAGCGCCATCTCGGCGATGTGGGACCGATAGTTGACGGGCGCCCCCACGATCTTGGATGGCTGCGGCAGAGGCGCGTCGAGGGCGACGTCGGCCAGCGGGCGGGTGGGCAACTCCGCCAGCGACTCCTCGGCCAACAACTCGCCCAGCACGACGCCGGAGCCGATCAGCTCGTGGATGAGGCCCGCGGCGGCGCCGTCGGATCGGAGGTGACCGACCACCACCGTGGTGACGTCCACGATGTCCTCACCGGTCACCACGCCCACCCGGCCACCATCGAAGCGGGCCAGCCGCACGGTGCCTCCTTCGTCGGCCGGGACGGGACCAGGCCTCAGGCCTGGCTGGCCGCCCGAGCCTCGCGGTAGAAGCCCAACGCCCGCTGGACCGGTTCGTCGGTGAACGAGAAGAGGATGGCCGGTTGGGTGCTCGACGTGTTGACGTGTTCGACGGTCGCCCAGTTGGGGACGCAGAAGATGTCGCGATCGCCCCACACGATCTCCTGGCCGTCGATGATCGAGCGGCCCTCACCCTCCACGACGTGGTAGATCGAACTCGACGTCCGGCGGATGGCCTCGCCGTGGAAGTCGGGCGCGAGCTGCTGGATCCGGCACGAGATGGTGGGCATGACAGGACCGCCATTGAGCGGGTTGGTGTACTCGAGCAGCACCCCGTCGGTGGCCGATCCGGTGGTCTCCGCCGAGATCTCCCGGAGCGCTGCTTCGGTGTCGGCCCACGGGTAGCAGGCCAAAGGCGAGTTGGCCGAGGGGTCGACGGCATCCCACTTGGGATTGAGCCGGCCGTGGGCGTAAAGGCGCTCGGAATGATTGGCCGGCACCGTCGTCTCCTGTTGGCGCTCGTGGTAGAGCTCGAAGAACGACGACTCCATGAGGTTGACGAGGGGGAAGTCGAGGCCGTCGAGCCAACACATCCAGTCGTCGGCCTCGTTGACGTGGTCGTGCCACGCCCACCCGGGGGTGAGCAACAGGTCGCGGGGTCGCATGCTCACCGGCTCGCCGTTGACCGTGGTGTAGGCCCCGGTGCCCTCGATGATGAAGCGGAAGGCATTGGCCGCGTGGCGGTGGGCCGGTGCGGTCTCGTGGCCGAGGATGAGCTGGATGCCGGCGAAGAGCGTGTTGACCGTGGCCGAGCGGTCCTTGAGCGCCGGGTTGACGAGCATCAGGACCCGTCGCTCGGCCTCCTGGGCCGAGAGGATCGGCGCCACTTCGAGCAACTTGTCCCGGATGCCGTCGTAGTGCCACAGGTGGGGCACCGCGGCGACATTGGGCTGGCGGGAGAACAGGTTGCGCAGCTCGAGCCACAACGGGAACGATTCGGTGCCTTCGAGGCTGTCGTAGAACGACTGCAGGGCACCGGCCTTGTCGGTGACGGTCATCGTCGACCCTCCTCCTCGACCACCTCGACTGCGGTGGTGATCTCGATGCTGCCGGCCAGCGAACGTGCGACCGGACAGGCCTGTTGGTGGTGTTGGTGGGCCCGTTCGATGGCGGCACGATCGGTGCCGGGTTCGACCACCAAGCGGTAGCGGACGTCGATCCGCGTGATGAGCAGCGTACCCCCGTCCACCATCAGGTCGCCGGTGGCGTCCGCCTTCAGCCGACCGTCGGCGACCGGGATGTGCCGGGCGCTCAGCGCGCCGCCAAAGGTGCCGACCAGGCACGCCGCGGTGGCCCCGACGACGTAGTCGAGGGTGCTGGCATGGGGTTGGTACTTACCGGCCAGCACGCCGTAGTGATCTGCGACCTCGTCGCGCATGCCCATCGGCACGGGTCCGCCGTCGATGGGCACGGTGACGAACTTGGTGCGTGCCGGTCCCAGTTCCACCGAGGCCCGGGCCTGGTGCACGACGATGTCCCGAGCAGTGTCTCCGGCCATGACCGACGAGCTTGACCGCACCCCGACGGTTCGGCCTCGCTCCAAGTTCCGCCTGATGGAACTATGTCCGACCTGCACTCCGCTGGGTTGGCACACTGTGCGCCGTGCAGTCGTCTCCCGCCGAGCTGCGAGACATCGAAACTCTCCTCACCACGACCCATACCTGGGCTGTGGTCGGGTGCTCGGCTGATCCGTCACGAGCCAGCCATCGGGTGGCCCGTCGTCTCCAGGGTTGGGGTTTCCGGATCATCCCGGTGAACCCCGCACTCGACACCGTCCTGGGCGAGACGGCCTATCCCAGCGTGCTCGACATCCCTGCCGGCGAAGGGGTCGAGGTCGTCGACATCTTCCGGCGCAGCGCCGACGCGGGCGTCCACGTGGACGAAGCCATCGCCGCCGGCGCCAAGGGGGTCTGGATGCAGCTCGGCGTCGTCGACCAGGACGCCGCGGCCCGAGCCGAAGCCGCCGGCCTCATCGTGGTCATGGACCGCTGCCCGGCCATCGAGTTCCCCAAGCTCCGACGGCTCTGATCGATCAGGCCAGGGCCGCCGACAGGCGCTCGGCCTCCCGGCGCCGGAAGGCCAGGTTGACCTCGAGGCGCTCGAGGTGCTGGTCGATCTGCTTGCGGGCCTGGGGCAACGGGTGGGCGGCCACGAACGCCCGGACGTCGGCAGCCAGCTCTGGGGTCGACAGGACCGTGATCCCCCCGAGGATTCGGGGTGTGATGTTGCTGGGGAAGCGGGCGCTGATGGTGTCCCAATGCTCCTTGACGAAGTCCCAGGCCTGAGGCCCCACGCTGCGGTTGAGGAGGAGCGATGCCAGCAGGAACGGGGCGTCCTGGGTCCGAACCCCATCGCTGAGGGCCAGCTCGAGGGTCCGCTGCGCTTGCCCAGTCGTCGGGAAACCAGCCAGCGCAGCGAGATACCTCTGCTCCTCGGTGGGCGACGTGGCTGCTCGGTAGCGCTCGAGGACGACCTCGTAACCACCGTCAGTGCCCGCCGCGGCGATGAGCTGAACCGCCGCCGCGGCCACGTCCGGCTCGACCGACGAGGCGTCGGCGAGGTAGCGGTCATGGACCGCTACTGCCTGCTGCCGCAACACCTCGTTGGCGCCGAGCCCCCCGGACAGACCGAGGATCGTGCCTCGGAGCTGACGGACGAGTTCGTCGTCGTCGGGACCGGGCTCCCACCCCAGACGATCGACCAGCCCACCGGTGAGATCACAGACTCTGTGCTGGAACCGGGTCCGGGCGTCACCATCGAGGATGCGGTCGATGGCCGACAACGCCCCGAAAAGGACGAGCCACGACGTTCGATCGGTCTCGCCGGCATAGGCCTGAGCCAGGTCGAGGAAAGCCGAAGCCTCGGTGTCACCAGCCAGCACTGCGGCCCAGGTGTCTTCGAGGAGCAGAGCTCGCTCGATGGGCTCGAGCTGGTCGAGCCGTCCCTCGAGCGAGCCGAGCAGGACGTCGTCGTAGCGGACGCGGTAGAAGCCATGACCGCCGGCGTTGAGCACGAGCGAGTCGGTGTCGGCCACTTCGACGACTTGTTCGCGTTGGTCGAAGAGGACCGGGCGGGGAGCGTCAGGACCGCCGTCGCGCAAGATCAGCGGCACGGACCACGTTGCGTTGGAAGCATCGTCGGTGCCGGGCAGGAACCGGAAGCAGTGTTGGCGCAGCTCGACCTTGCCTTCACCGGCGGCCTCGACCGAGACCAGCGGGAAGCCCGCCTGCAGGATCCAACTGTCCATGATCCGGCGGACCGGCTCGCCCGTGGCCTCTTCGAGCGCGTCCCAGAGGTCGGTGGTCTCGGCGTTGGCCAACGCGTGACGATCGAGATAGCGCCGGATGCCGGCCCGGAACGCGTCGTGTCCCAGGTACTGCTCGAGCATGCGCAGGACCGAGGCCCCCTTTTGGTACGTGAGCACGTCGAACATGCCTTCGGCATCCTGAGGCGAGTGCACCGGGTACTCGATCGGCCGGGTGCTGGCCAGCGAGTCGACACCGAACGCAGCGGCCCGCTCGTTGGAGAAGGCGATCCAACGCTTCCACTCGGGGCGGTAGGCGTCGACCGCAGCGATCTCCATGAAGGTGGCGAAGGCCTCGTTGAGCCACAGGCCGTTCCACCACCGCATGGTGACCAGGTCGCCGAACCACATGTGGGCCAGTTCGTGGGCCACGACATCGGCCACCCGCTGGACCTCGGACTGGCTGGCGGTGGCCGGATCGATGAGCAGCACGGCTTCACGGAACGTGATGGCGCCCAGATTTTCCATGGCACCGAAGGCGAAATCGGGAATGGCGATGAGGTCGACCTTGTCGCCGGGATAGGCGATCCCGTAGTAGTCGCGGAAGTACCGGAGGCAGAAGGCGCCGACGTCGAGGGCGAACGGCGTCAAGTGGGCCAGGCCGGGCTGGTGGATGACCCGAAGGGGTGTCCCGTCGACGTCGACCGCCTCGGTCGCCTCGAGCGGACCGACGACGAAGGCCACCAGGTACGTGCTCATCGGGATGGTGTCGGCGAAGTGCACGGCGACCCGGCCCTCACCGGCGGGCACCCGGGCGGTCTCGGCTCCGTTGGACACGGCCAGCAGCCCATCGGGCACCACCAAGGTGACCGCGAAAACGGCCTTGAAGTCGGGTTCGTCCCAGCACGGGAAGGCCCGGCGGGCGTCAGTCGCCTCCATCTGGGTGGTCGCGATCACCTGCTGCTCGCCGTCGGCGTCGGTGTAGACGCTGCGGTAGAAGCCCCGGAGCTTGTCGTTGAGCACACCCCGGAAGGCGACGTGGATCCACCACTCGCCCGGTGCGATGGCCTCGGTCAGGCGCAAGGTCAGGCGCTGGTCGTCGTCGTCGAGGGACATCTCCGCGTCGACTCGATGCTCACCGGCACCTTCGACCCAGACATGGTCGACGCTGAGTTCGAGGGCGTTGAGAACGATTTCGTCGGTGGTCTCGACCACGTCGACGGTGATGACCTCGGTTCCGGCAAAGGTGGCCTGGCCGAGATCGGGCTCGAGGGTCAGTTCGTATCGACGGGGCAGGACGGTGCGGGGCAGCCGGTACCGCTGCTCGTCGGAGGGCGCGGCATCACTGGCATCGGGCACGTGGATCTCCAGGTGAACGCGAGGGTGACGCAGCGTAGCGAGAACACTCGCGATCAGCCATGCTCGAACGGAAAGGGCCGGCGAGCAGGCGGTTCATCCGATGTTCAGGTCTCGCCGCCGACGTCGGTGCCGAACGCCTCGTAGACCAGGTCGGCACCCCGCTGGCGGTGCCTGGCCAAGAGGCCGAGCACCGTCGTGCACGACTCTCTCACGGCGCCGACCCAGCCCTCGTCGAGCTCCGCGGGGCGGGTGGTCACCAGCGAGGTGGCGTGCTCGAGGACCTCGGCAATGCGGTGATGGTCCTCGACGAGGCGATCGACGGCGTGGTGCAGGCGAGGCGACTCCTCGAGCACCTCGCGGTGAAGACCGTCGGGCCCCTCGTTGAGTTCGATGTGCGCCGCCAACTCGGCTCGGACCAGCCCGAGGGCAGCGGCCACGCCGTTGCCCCACGCCGCCTCCCGACCCGGCGCCGGCGCGGCAATGGCCCGTTCGAGCGTCGCCAGGTCGTCGTAGAGGTCGGCCCGACGCTGGCGAACGGCGTCGAGAAGCTGGTGGACCTCGGGATCCACGTCGGTCATCGCATGCCCTCCCAGTCCGGCCCGTTGCCGGGGACTCGACGCTACGCCCCCCGATCAGGCTGCGCAGCGGGCGCAGGTCCCGACGAAGTCGAGCCGGTGGTAGGCGGCATCGAAGCCCGATGACCTGCCGGCGGAGGCCATGACCTTGGCGATGCTCCGCTCGAGGCCCGACGGGGCCGAGAAGTCCTCGACCGCCCCGCACACCGAACAGACCAGGTGGTGATGGTGCTCGGTGAGATCCTCGGCCAACTCGAAGCGAGCGAAGGCGTCGCTGGTCACGAGGCGGCGGACGACGCCGGCCTGTTCGAGGACGGCAAGGTTGCGATAGGCCGAACTCTGGGGAATCCCCGGGCGGCTCATGACGATCTCGGGGATGGTCAGCGGCGCCGGGGCGACGGCCAGGACCTCTATGACCGCTCGCCGGTTCGGCGTGTAACGCTGGTCGACGTCTCGAAGGCGCGACGCTGCGGTTTCGTGGAGATCGACGGCCATCGCCCGACGCTACCAGCCGATATGGGAATCACTGAGAACCGGTTCGGTGGCCCGCCCTCCACGGGCCCGCCGGACGCGAACGGCGATCGACTGGACGGCAACGGTCCCCACGAAGACCCCGACCGCGACGAGCACGATGGTGCCTCCCGGGGCCAGGTCCCACAGGCGGGCCAGGGTCAAACCGGCCACCACCGAGACGACGCCGATGGCCGCCGAGCCCACCAGGACGAACCGTTGCGAGCGGGCCACGAGTTGCGCCGAGGCTACCGGGAGCACCATCAGCGCGGCGACCAGCAGGATGCCCACGACCCGCATGCTGGCGACGATCGTGACGGCCACGAGAACGGCCAACATGAGGTTGAGGCCGTCCACTGGCAGGCCCGCCACCCGAGCCCACTCCTCATCGAGGACCATGGCGAACAGGGCCCGACCGCACAACACGACGGCGAGGACGCTCACCACGCCGAGACCGACGATCACCAACACCTCGGACGGCGCCACCGTGAGGATGGCGCCGAACAGGTAGGCGTTGACGTCGCGGTCGACCGAGTTGGCCAGTCCGAGCAGGACCACACCTGCGGCGATGCCCCCGTAGAAGAAGATGGCCAGGGCCAGATCGCCCTGGGTCCGGCCCCGGCTGCGGAGACGATCGACGGCGACGGCGCCGACGGTGGCCACGGCCAGCGCCGACCACACCGGCCACACACCGAGCACCACTCCTCCGGCCACCCCGGCGAAGGCCAAGTGCCCGATGCCGTCACCGAGCAGCGAGAGCCGGCGCTGGACCAGGAACACGCCGACGAGGGGAGCACAGGCGCCGATGACGAGCCCGGCGGCCAAGGCCAACTGCATGTACTGACGTTCGAAGGGCCACGGCAACGGCAAGGCCGACGCAGCGCCGAGGAGGTGGGTCACACGACGCCCTCGAGCCAGAGCGGCAGATCGGCCCGGTGCACCCCGAGCGCCACTCCCGACGACGAAAGCTCGTCGGGGGTCCCGTCGAAGCGAATGCTCGACTTGAGCACGATGATTCGGTCGAGGTCATCGGCGACGGCCCCGAGTTCGTGGGAGACGAGCAGGACCGACGCCTGGTGGTGTTCGAGGAGGTGCACCAACGAGGCCCGGAACAGCATCTGGGATTCGACGTCGACTCCGGCCACCGGCTCGTCCAGCACGAACAGCTCGGGCTCGGCGGCCAGTGCCCGAGCGATGAACGCCCGCTGCTGTTGACCCCCCGACAGCTCGCGGACCCGGCGGTCACGTTGGTCATCGAGGCCGACCGCGGCGATGGCGTGGCGCACGACCTCCCGGTCCGGTGCCCGCATCCGGCCCCGCCAGCCGACCCGGGCCAACCGGCCGGAGCGGACCAAGTCCTCGACAGTGACCGAGACCGCCTCTCCGGCACCCGGCCGTTGGGGCACGTAGCCCAAGCGACCTCGCTGACTCAGCTGCTCGGGGTGCTCGCCGAAGAGCCGGACCTCGCCCTCGTCGGGCCGCAGCAGGCCCAGAGCGATGCGCAGCAATGTCGACTTCCCGGAGCCGTTGGGTCCGACCAGGGCCACGAACTCACCGGCGGCGACGTGCAGGTCGACGTGGTCGAGCACCGGCACGTCGGACCGGTACGAGAACGAAACGCCCTCGAGGGTCAGCGGCCGAGGGCGCGATGCCGAGGCGATCTCCGGTCGGGTGCCCACAGGGTGAGAACGGTAACCGGTTGCATCCACGGCGGCACCCGGTGACGAGATCGTCACGAGCACCGAAGGGCAGTCCGCAACGCCGCCAGGTTCTCCTCCATGATCGAGAGGTAGGTCTTGCCGGCGTCGGCGTCCGCCTTGCTCAGCCCCTCGAGTGGGTCGAGCGTGGCCGTGGTCACACCGGCCTCACGGGCCAGGCTCTCGGCCACCTTGGGCGACACCAGCTCCTCAGTGAAGACCGTGGTGACGCCCTCGTCCTTCACCAGGTCGGCCAGCTCGGCCACGCGCTGCGCGCTGGGTTCCTGGTCGGGCGACAGACCGGCGATGGCGACGGGGCGCAGGTCGTAGCGGACCGTGAGGTATCCGAAGGCGTCGTGGGCGCTGACCACGACATCGCTGGCACAGTCGGCCAGGCCCTCGGCGAAGGCGGTATCGAGGGCGGCCAGTTCGCCCTGGTAGGCATCGCCGTTGGCCCGGTAGGTGGCCTGGTTGTCGGGATCGGCCTGGGACAAGGCGCTCACCGTCTCGTCGACGATGTCGGCCATGAGCACCGGGTCGAGCCACACGTGCGGGTCGAGCGAGTCCGGCGAGTCGGTACCCACGGACAGAGCGGAGAGCATCTCGACGGTCACCCCGTCCGATCGAGCCTCGGCCACCTCCTCTACCGCGGGCTGGAACCCGCGGCCCATGACGATGAGCACGTCAGCGTCTTCGATGTCGGACCGCTCCCCGGTGGTCAGCTCGAGGCCATGGGGCTCGGCGCCCGCCGGTGTGAGGTTGGTCACCTCCACCAGGTCCCCACCCACAATCTCCGCGGCCTCAGCCAGCGGGAAGAACGCGGTGACGACTTGGATCTGGGCCCCACCACTCGAATCGTCGACGTCGGTCCCGTCCGAGCTGCATGCACCGACGGTCAGCGCCGCGCAGGCGACGAGAACACAGACCAAGCGAGTAGGCACGGGGCACCTCCGGTGATCGACGGCGGAGTCATCGTAGTAAGAATGAGACTCAACACCCTATTGGGCCGCCGTCCACACACGAACTCTGGAGATCGATAGCGATGGCTACGAGGGTGGGATGACCACGAGGCTCATCGCATCAACCGGCCAAGCACCAACCCAGAACGCGATACCGCTAGCGGCGGTGATGACACACCACAACGACGCGACGATCCACGTGAACCGGTTGCCGTTCCGGCGCGCAACCAGAGCGCTCCGCAGGCCGAGAATCGATACGGGCGGAAACAACACACCGAATAGGCCCCAGCACCAGGCTCCCAACGCAGACCGATTCGACAGCGGCTGGTAGCGGCCCTCGAGGTCGACGTCACCACTCTGTTGCGGCCTGAGTGGAGGTGAGCGGACGAAGTTCGAACCTCGCCGCGCTGACTGTGCTGGCAGCCGATCTGGTCCGAAGGGTTTAAGTCTCGGAGGGTGGGCGAGGGGGGACTTGAACTCTGTTCCAGGGCGTTTCGCTCAGTGCTACCGCCACACCAACCCGCCGCTCCACGCCGAGCCCGCCGAACAGATCGCCGGGCTGATCCTGGGCTGAGGGGGCGACCAGAATATCGCGCCGAATGTATTAGCTGTATCTGACGTATACTGCTAGCATGCCGTCACTGGCCGGCAAGCGGACGTACATCAGCCAGAGCGACGTCCCGAGGACGACCTTGGAGAACGCCCTGCGGGTTCCGCACGTTCTGGCCGATCAGTACGGCAAGGACCCGGCTCGCCCTCTCGACGTTGCAGCCGGGCTCGAGATGTCACCCACGTCGGGAACATTCCGCGACCTGTGCGGTGCGGCCATCGGCTACGGACTGACGGACGGCGGACCGAACGCTTCCGAGATCGCACTCACGCCGCTCGGGCGACAAATCGTTGCACCTCTCGAGGAGGGGGCTGACCGACTCGGCATCCGGGAGGCGGCTTTGACGCCCACCGTGGTGCGACGCTTCCTCGAGAAGTACGACGGGTCCCCGCTGCCGAGCGAGTCCATCGCCTACAACGTGCTCAGCACGATGGACGTGCCTGACGACGCAGCCCAACGAGTCCGTGACCTCATCCTCGAGAACGCCCGCTTCGCCGGGTTCTTGAAGGTGATCAAGGACAAGACCTACGTCGACCTCGAAGGGGCCG
Source organism: Actinomycetes bacterium (assembly GCA_031399525.1). Taxonomy (GTDB): domain Bacteria; phylum Actinomycetota; class Acidimicrobiia; order Acidimicrobiales; family CADCSY01; genus JANNNX01. Next base: position 91,269 of record JANNOZ010000015.1, read on the forward strand.
ACCGCATTCCTTCAGAGGAACGGAACGTCGCTGCCGACCCGATCGAGGAGTCCGAAGACGCAGAAGACCCCAAGATGCCGCGCGTCAGCCAGGACGAGACTGCGCAGCGAGCAGAGACGCCTGTGCTCCCGGCAAATCCGGCGCGCAACCGTCGGGTCTTCGTCTCGCACGGCAAGAGCCGACGGGTGGTCGACCAGCTCAAGGAGCTCCTGACGTTCGGCGACTTCGAACCCGTCGTGTCGGTGGAACGCGAGTCGGTCTCGAAGCCCGTCCCGCAGAAGGTTCTGGACGACATGCGCTCGTGTGGGGCCGGCATCATCCACGTCAAGCCCGAGGAGCGCCTTCTCGACCAGGACGGCAACGAGCGATTGATCCTCAACCAGAACGTGCTGATCGAGATCGGCGCAGCGATGGCCCTGTACGGCGACCACTTCATTTTGCTGGTTGAGGACGGAGCGGCGTTGCCCTCCAACCTCCAGGGCCTGTACGAGGTTCGGTACTCGGGAGACGAACTCGGCTACGAGGCCACGATGAAGACGCTCAAGGCGCTCAACCAGTTCAAGGGCTCTCCGGAGGGAGACCGGTGAGGGTCGGGGTCTACATCGACGGCTTCAACGTCTATTTCGGCGGGCGATCGCTCTGCGGCCGAGGAACCGCTGGATGGCGATGGCTGGATCTCCGATCTCTTGCAACCGACCTCGTCGGCAGGCGGAACAACTGGACGGACGCCACGATCAACCGTGTCGTTTACTGCACTGCGCTGATCGACGGTGCCACGAACCGAGACGGACGTCGTGATCAGGACGCCTACGTGCGCGCCATTCAGAATGCAGGAACCGTGGACCACGTTGAGCTCGGCCACTACGTCGCCCGAGTGAAGACTGCGCCTCTCGCAACCCGGGGACCGAAGGGCAGACCCATCATCACCACGGCCGACTGGCCGGTCATGGTCCAGACCACTGCGAACAAGCAGGTGGCCGACGCAATGTTCATGGTGTCCTATGCGCACCGCGAGGAGAAGGGCTCCGACGTCAACGTCGCGTCGCACCTGCTGGTCGACGTCTTCACGGAGCAGGTCGACGCTGCTGTGGTCTTCTCGAACGACAGCGATCTTCGGTACCCCGTTCAGGAGGCACGCAAGCTCGTGCCTGTCGGGACGGTGAATCCGTCGAAGAACCAACTCGCCGGGGATCTCCACGGGAAGCCGAGCGACGGTGTCGGACGTCACTGGTGGCACCAGCTGACGGAAGCCGACTTCAAGAACCATCAAATGCCAAATCCGGTCAGCGGGGTGAGCCGGCCTACGAGCTGGTGATTCAGAACGTTTGTTGACGACTTCCATTGCTGCGATACTGTTCGCAGCGCACCGCTTGCGGTGCGTAACCCACCCGGCCCCACGAGGGCCGGGTTTTCCACTTTTCCCATGGAGTGGAAGCCAACTCCAAATCGATGTCGCGTGGCCGGACCGCGAGGTCGACCCGCTTATCTGTCTTGAGACCAAGGTCACCGGGGCACCACCGACACCCGGTGACCCCGCCCGCGGGGCCATGGCGGACTGGACCAATCGCCGCAAGGAGTTGAAGTTCGCGGCGACTGATTTGAAGCTCTTCCGTCGCCAGCACCTTACGGCGATCGACCACTGGGACGTGTGGCGCGGCAGCGTCTTCCCGAAGACATACTTCTTCTGAGCGGCACGCGTGCGGCCGAACGACGACATCGGGCGCATGGTCACCGAGTCGCAGGCGCTCGTGAAGACCTACCTTGAGGGTGCCGGCATCATCGCCTGGCGGGATGCGGACCGACGCTACAAAGCCGTCGACATCCCAATGGCGGAGCGAGTCTCCACGGTCGACAACATCCTCTACAGAATCGCGAGTGAGATCAAGAGCTTCGCGCCGGCAGGCAAAGCGCCTCCGCCGCCAGAGGTGCCACCGGAACGAGCCGTCGATCTCGGCGCACTCGAACAGGAAGCGCCTTCCGCCTGACGGCGGGAGGTCAGGTCCTGGCGTGTGGGCGTGATCGGGTGACTGGAGTCCGTCCGACGCGGCATCCTCAACGTCGCATGCCCGTCGTCTCACTCGACAGCAACGTGATCGATCTGGTGACCGATGCCTTTGCCACACGCGCTCATGCAAATGCGGCGGAGGCAGGTGCTCCCCCACCGCGATTTCGACCCATGATCGCCGGGCTGCTCAGGGAGGTCTGGGCTTGCTACTGGCTGGTCACTCTCGCGCCCTACTGGCGCTCGACGATCTACACGTTCTCGGAGGCCCTGTATGCGGAGATCGAACGAGCACCCGACAGCGCCGGGCTGCTCCGGGTCGCTGTCGATGTACTTGTGCGCGATAGCCAACCGGCTGAGTACCGAGTTCCAGATCCCACTCGGCGCCCGCCCGCTGCTGAGGTGCAACGTGCCGGCCTATCCCTGATGGATGCCGAGCACGTCGCTGATGCCGTCGGCGTGGGCAGCAGCTACTTCCTAACCAACGATCGACGACTACGTCGGCGCTCGCCTACGACCGAGGCCCGTTGGGACCTGCGGCTCCGGCAACCGTCGGAGTTCCTGGAGGAGGCGGTGCGAGCCGGCGCTCCGTGGCCAACACACTCGGCGTGGCCATGGGAGGTGGGGGCACATCGAGCTTGACTGCGATGAGGATGGGCAGAAGATCGGTTCGGCGGTTCGGACGGAGGTCGCACAAGCCGTCCGGGACGACTTGGCAACCCTTCAGCTGGTTGAAGGCATTCAGGACGAAGAAGGACACCTCCAGAGAAAGTGTCGCTCCAACATTCTACCCCTGTCCGGAAGAACCGGGCGACGGTCCCTTCGGTCCTGTCATGGTTCGAACCTGACACTTTTGGTGGTCCTAAGGGGACGACGTTCGAACCACGAAGCGCTCCAAGATCTCGCGCCACGCCTCGATCCTGGCCCTGGCGCGCCTGGCCAACACCGCCCGGATCCGAACCCGGACACCTACTCAAACGCGTAGGGCCTCCAAGCACCAACCCAGAACGCGATACCGCTAGCGGCGGTGATGACACACCACAACGACGCGACGATCCACGTGAAACGGTTGCCGTTGCGGTGCGCAACAAGAGCGCTCCGCAGGCCGAGAACCGATTTGGGCGGAAACAACACACCCAACACACCCAACAGGCCCCAGCACCACGCTCCCAACGCAGACCGATTCGACAGCGGCTGGTAGCGGCCCTCGAGGTCGACGTCACCACTCTGTTGCGGCCTGAGTGGAGGTGAGCGGACGAAGTTCGAACCTCCAGGCCCTCCTGGACCTCGCCGTCACAGCCGAGTTGTACCGTGGTGATCGTGCCGAAGGACGGGATCTGGACGGCTGAGGAGCTGGAACAGATGACGCCAGCCGAGCGCGATCGGATCGTTCGCGAGGGATTCGTGGACGACCTCTCCGGGCTGGACCCGGACTTTGTCGCGCGGGTTCGAGAGAAGGGCCGTCGCCTTCTCGCAGAGCGCGGCATCAGCGTGCCCGCCGTCGATGGCGACTGATCGCCGAGTCGTTCGCGTCGCTCCCGCCTTCTTCGAACAGCTCGACCAGCAGCTCGGATCGGACCGAGGGCCGAACGGCGAGGCATCGGCGACAGATTTCCTCGTCTTCGACCTGCCGACGATTGTCGACGAGTTCGCCGCCAGATTCGACGAGCTCCAGGAGGCCATCGCTGGCGCGCCAGCCGCTCGCATGTTGATCGGGACGGGTCGCCTCGTCCGGGCGTTCGTCGTCTACGGCCTGCTCTCGGACGACGATGCCGTCGACCTGATTGGCATCGAGGTCGACACCTGAACCTGCAGGCGTTCGGTTCGAACGTCAGCGGTCTCGGGCGACCGGAGTGGAGGTGAGCGGACTCGAACCGCCGACTTCCACGTTGCGAACGTGGCGCTCTACCAGCTGAGCTACACCCCCGAAGGGACCGGCGAGCCTACAAGGCGCCGGCGGGCACCTCGTCAGTCAGCGACGCGGCGCAGGAAGATCGGCGCCGGTTGGACGCTCGGCCGGGTGATACGCAGGTGGTGGACGTTGGCCGCCCTCACCGCAGACGTGTTTCGGACCCGGATCAACAGGGCCACGTATCCCGCGGTGAGCAGGCCGAGACCCAGGGCCAACACGAGCATTACCCCCAGCCCAGGGACCAGGCCGAGCACGAGGGAGCCGGCCGTGGCGGCGAGGAGGGCGGAAAGGACGTCACGACGACGCTTGCGAACATGAGCCGGCGTGCGCCCGACCCGGGTCGACGTTGCCATCACCGACGAAGCCGAGACGGCGACACTGGGAACGGCGGACCCGAACCCACGACCCCGACCGAGCACGGCCAGCTGGCGGTTGAAGGCCCCGATCGAGTCGGCCGGCCGGGTCTGGTCACGATCCCGCAAGAACGGGGGCACCAACACAACCGCCCACACCATGGCCAGGATCAACAGCACCAACAGTTGCACTCGCTCCGCCTCGCTCACTCAGTGGCCCGGTTCCCGAGGAAACGTCGGGTTACGTTCGCGCTACAGCGATTGCAGTTGTACTACGAACAGATGGCCAGCGCCAGCCGGACTGACCTCGGCACCGCCCTGACCAGCACTTTCCCGGCGAGCTGGCTAACGCCCGTCTGGGTCGGCAACCGGCCGACGAAACGTTCCGGACCGGCCTCCGGTCTTCTCCCACAGAGCGACCTCGCCCACCGTCATCGTGCGATCGACCGACTTGCACATGTCATAGATGGTCAAAGCAGCGATGGTGCAGGCGGTGAGCGCCTCCATCTCGACCCCGGTGCGGTCGATGGTCTCGACCTGGGCTTCGACCTCGATGAAGGCGTCGTCGATGGTGAAGTTGATGGCCACCGACCCCACCAGCAGGGGGTGGCACAGCGGCAGCAGGTCAGCCGTGCGCTTGGCCGCCTGGATCCCGGCGACCCGGGCCACCGCGAGGACATCGCCCTTGGTGATGGCGCCTCGGGCCACCATCGAGGTGGTCTCGGGCTCCATGAAGACCCGACCTCGGGCTACCGCCCGACGGTGGGACGGGTCCTTGGGCGAGACGTCGACCATGCGGGCCCGACCGAGCGGATCGAGCTGGGTGAAGGACCGGTCGGTCACGGGGCGAGTGTAGGTGGACGACGCCGACCCGTCGGGCCGAGGAAGCTCACGTGATGCCGTGACTACGGACGAACTCGCCCAGGAACTGGCGGAACGCCGGCCCGAGGTCGGGTCGGGCCGCGCCCAGCTCGACGGTGGCCCGCAGGTAGTCGAGCTTGTTGCCCACGTCGTAGCGGCCCTCCTCGAAGATGTAGCCAAAGACATCCTGCTCCTCGAGGAGGAGGGCGATGGCGTCGGTGAGCTGGATCTCGCCACCCTTGCCTGGTGCGGTCCGGTCGATGGCGTCGAAGATCTCAGGGGTGAACACGTAGCGGCCGAGCACCGCCAGATCCGAGGGCGCCTCTCCCGGAGCCGGCTTCTCGACCAGGCTCGACACCGCCACGATGTTGTCGGACACCAGCGTGGCTTCGACGCACCCGTAGGCGCTGAGCTCGTCGGGCGGGAAACGCTTGAGCGCGACCACCGACGCCGACCGCTGCTCGAAGGTGGCCAACATGCCCTTGAGCACCGTGGCGTCGTCGACCCAGAGATCGTCGCCCAGCATGACCACGAACGGCTCGTCGCCCACGTGTTGACGGGCCACGGCCACGGCGTGACCCAAACCCCGGGGCTCGCCCTGGCGCACGAAGTGAATGTCGGCCATCTCGGCCAGCGCGTGCACCTCGGCCAGGGCCTCGAGCTTGCCGGCGGCCGACAGTTCGTACTCGAGTTCGGGGGCCCGGTCGAAGTGGTCGGCCAATGCCCGCTTGCCCCGGCCGGTAATGACGAGGATGTCTCGGATCCCGGCGGAAACGGCCTCTTCGACGACGTACTGGATGGCGGGTTTGTCGACCACCGGCAGCATCTCTTTGGGCTGCGCCTTCGTCGCGGGAAGGAAGCGAGTGCCGAGCCCGGCAGCGGGGATGACGGCCTTGCGGACGGTCGTGGAGGTGGTCACGCCGACCAGTGTGGCAAACCGTTCCTCGTCAGCCACTCGGGGGAAGGCGAAGCTCCTCTCCCCGGCGGAGTCGCTCGACGTTCTCGGCATGCCGTACGAGGAGCACCACCGCGATCAGCGCGCCGACCGCCACCTCGCTCCATGGTCGACCGGCCAGCGCGACCACGGCCGGGATGGCCAGCGCCACCACCAACGAGCCGACCGACGCCCGGCCCGACACTCTCACCACCACGACCCACAGGACCCCGAGCGCGAGCGTCGCCCCGGGGAGCACCACCAATCCGGCCCCAGCGGTCGTGGCCACACCCTTGCCGCCGCGGAAGTGTCTGAACACCGGCGCGACATGGCCGACCACGGCAGCCAGCGCTGCTGCAAAGGCCAGTGGACGACCACCGAGCGCCAGGCCCAGCGCAGCCGCTCCGGCGCCCTTGGCCCCGTCGCCGAGCAACACCAGGGCGCCGGCTCGCCGCCCAGCGGTCCGATACACGTTCGACGCGCCCGGGTTGCCCGATCCAGCCCGAAATGGGTCGACACCAAAGCGCCGACCCACCAGCGCGGCAGTCGGGATCGTGCCCAGCAGGTAGGCGACGACGACGACAGCTACCTCGGCCACCAGGCCATCGTAGGAAGGCCAGGTCGTCGGTACACTCTCGTGCTCGTCCGCCAGGGAGGAGGTCCGGTGCCCACCTACGAGTACGCATGCAAGAGCTGCGGCGAACATCTCGAAGTCGTCCAGCGCTTCAGCGACGATCCGCTGACCGAGTGCCCGGCCTGCGGTGGCCTCCTGCGCAAGGTGTACGGGAGCATCGGTGTCTCGTTCAAGGGCAGCGGCTTCTATCGGACCGACAGTCGCAGCTCGTCCTCGGCCACCCGGCCCACCACTGGCGCGTCGGGCAACGAAGGATCGTCGGGCGAGAGCTCGACCAGCAGCGACGGCGCCGGGACCACCACCCCGGCTCCGGCCCCACCCGCGGCGACGCCGGCGGGCACCGGCGGCGACGCCAAGTCCGCCTGACCACCCGCAGTCCCGCTCCCTTCCCCCCACTCGTTGTCTCGTGGAGGAGCGCGTCACGTGCCGCGTCGTCATCTCTTGCCCGTCGGGCTTCCCCGCCGGCCCGGCCCCTACTGGATCGGTGTGGTCGCCCTCACCGTGCTCACCGTCGGCGTGGTCGGGCGGCTGACCGCCGACGCCGCCGACGCCGCCGACCGCTGGGGGTCGACCGAGCTGACCTTGGTCGCCCAGGTCGACCTCACCCCCGGACAGCGCCTCGGCCCCGGCGACACCGACCTGGTGGCGCTACCAATAGCTGTGGTGCCTGACTCGGCGCTGCACGGCGCCGTCGACGGCCAGGTCGTCACTACGCCGATCAGCCGGGGCGAGATCGTGGTGTCCGGCCGGGTCGGTAGCGCCGGATCGGCCCTGGCCGCCCTGGTGGCTGACAGCGAGCGGGGCATCGCCGTGCCCGCCAGCGACGCATCGCTGCCCGTCGAGGTGGGCGACGTCGTCGACGTTCTGGCGACCTTCGATCCGACCGAAGGCGGCGACACCCCGACGGTGGCGGTGGCCGAGGCCGCCCGGGTGATCGGCATCGGGGAGGGCGTCGTCACCCTCTCAGTCGTCGAGGATGACGCGGCCAGGGTCGCCTACGCGCTGAGCGCCGGAATCGTCACCCTGGCCCTGCGAGGCTCAGGCTGATCTCGGACCAGGACCGCTAGGCGCCCGACATCGACACGTCACGGATGGCGATGCTGACCGCGCCCGTACCTCCCGGGAGCCACTCGAGGTCGGCCCCAACCTCGACGACGTCGAGCAACATCCGCTGAAGCGACGACGCGATGGTGATCTCCCGCACGGGCTCGGCCGTCGAACCACCTCGCACCATCATCCCCTCGGCCCCGACCGAGAAGTCACCGCTGACCGGGTTCACCCCCGAGTGGAGCCCGGTCACGCCCTGCACGAGGAGCCCGTCGCCGACCGACGCCAGGAGGGCCTCCTGGTCGAGCGAACCGGGTACCACCGACAGGGCGCGGGCCCCGACGCCTGGCGTCGAGCTGTAGCCCCGGACCGCCGACGCGGTCGACGTGGTGCCGGCCCGGCGGGCCGACCAGGTGTCGTACAAGAAGCCGTGGAGGACCCCGGCGTCGAACAACACATTGCGCCGAGAGGCCAGTCCCTCGCCATCGAAGGGGTCGGCGGCGAGGGTCTGAGGGTTGGTCGGATCGTCGACCAAGGTGAGCGACGGGGCGGCGACCCGCTCGCCCAGGCGATCGGCGAAGAGCGACCGGCCTTTGAGCACCGCCTCACCGGACAGCGTCGAGCCGATGATGCCCAGGAACGCGGCGGCGATCTCGGGCTCGAGGATCACCGTCAATCGCTGGGTGGGCGCCTTGCGGGCCCCGAGCATGCGGGTGGCCCGGGTGACCGCATCGGTGGCCGCCTCGTCCAGATCGAGTTCGTCGGGATGCCGACCCACCGAGACGCCGCCACCGGTTTGGGTCTCGGCGCCGTCACCGGCCAGGGCCAGCACGGCCACGTGGCTGCTGGTGGATGCCCCGACGGCCCGAATGCCGGTGTTGGTGACGATGGCGCCGGTGCCGATCGAGTCGCCGTAGGACGCCTGGCGGATTCCCCGGATACGAGGGTCGCCGGCCCGGACCCGGCGCTCGAGCTCGAGCGCCAGCTCGACCTTGTCCGATGTCGGCACTGCCGCCAGGTCGCGGCGGTAGACGTCGAGGGCGGCCGCCGCTACCCCGTCGGGTCGGGCCAACCCGTTGGCTTCGTCAGGAGCGGCGAAGACCACGTTGTCCCGGGCCTCGGCCAACGTCTCGGCCAGCACGTCGGGGTCGAGGCTGCCGGCGTAGGCGAACCCCTGGCGCCCATCGACTACTACCCGCACGCCGATACCTGCCGAGGTGGCCTGCGACAGCGACTCGACCTCACCGTCGTAGACCACCACCGACGTGCGCTGGCTGCGACCGATGAACGCTTCGACCTGCTCACCGTCCTGCGCCCAGCCCACTACCCGATCGGCCAGCTCGAGCAGTGCCTCGGCGTCGGGTCCCACGTCGATCTGGTCGACACTCGCGGCGCTCACGCCGCTGGCCACATTCGCGGCGCTCACGCCGCGGTTCCCCCGACGGTCATGGCGGCAACCCGCAGGGTGGGCTGGCCCACCCCCACGGGCACCGACTGGCCGTCCTTGCCGCACGTGCCCCCGCCCAACCCCATGGCGAAGTCGTTGCCCACTGCATCGATGGCGCCGAGCACCTCGGGTCCGTTGCCAATGAGGTTGCCCTCCCGCAGCGGCTCGGTGATCCGGCCGTCCTCGATGAGGTAGCTCTCGGCCATCCCGAACACGAAATCACCAGTGGCCGTGTTGACCTGACCGCCGCCCAGCCGGGCCACGTACACACCGCGCTCGGTCCCGGCCACGATGGCCTCGGGATCCTCGTCGCCACCCAGCAAGAAGGTGTTGGTCATCCGGACCATCGGCAGGTGGCGGTAGCTCTGACGCCGACCGTTGCCCGACGATTCCCGGCCCTCCTTCCGGGCCCGCAGCAAATCGAACATGTAGTCGGTGAGGACCCCGTCCTCGATGAGCACGTTGCCGGCCGCAGGATGACCTTCGTCGTCGATGGCGGCGGTACCCCACTCACGGGCGATCGTGCCGTCGTCGACCAAGGTCACCCCGGGGCCCGCGACCCGCTGGCCCACCCGGTCCCGAAACACCGACGCGCCCTTGCCCACCAGATCGGCCTCCAGCCCGTGGCCGCAGGCCTCGTGGAAGAGCACGCCCCCGCTACCCGGGCCGATGACCACCGGGAGCGAACCGGACGGCGCGGGCCGGGCCGCCAACTTGGCCAGCGCCCGCTCGGCGGCCTGACGGGCCACCGACTCGGGCGGCTCGTCGTCGAACAGCTCCCAACCCACGGTGCCGGCCGCGGCCTCGAACCCGGTTTGCATCCCGGTGTCACCAACCGCCACGCAGCTGACCACCAGCCGGGTGCGGACCTGGTCGTCCTCGGCCCACAGCCCGTCACTGTTGGCCACCAAGATCCGGCGTCGGCTGTCGCCGTAAGCCGCGGTGACCTGGCGGATGGCGTCGCCGGTGGAACGGGCAGCATCGTCGGCCCGGCCGAGCAACTCGACCTTGGCCGCCTTGGCGACGTTCTCCGGATAGGTACGGACCGACCCCGGCGAGACGCCCAGACGAGACAGATCGGCTACCACCGTGCCACCCCCACCGGTGCGGGCCGCCGCACTGGCTGCGGTGGCTGCGGCGACCAAGCCTTCGAGGTCGAGCGCAGTCGTGTGGGCGAACCCGGTGGTGTCCCCGACGACCACTCGGATACCTGCGCCCCGGTCACGACCCGAGGTCAGCTCCTCGATCCGACCATCGTCGAGGCGAACCGACGTCGACCGCCTGTCCTCGACGAACACCTCGGCGAAGTCGCCCCCTCGTTGCAGGGCAACGGCCAGGACTTGGCGCAACACCTCGGCGTCGAGCATCCGGCCAGTGTGGCAGGTCGAAATCGACTCCACGTCTCGTCGGGCGGCTCACCGGCGTACGCTCGACCGGATGCGGACCCAGCCCAGTTTCGGCGCGGCGTCAGACGACGTCCACGACAGCGCCCCGGCCTCTCCGTCCATCATCGATCTGCGCAGTCGTCGGTTGCGGTGGTGGAAAGAGGTGGCGTTCGTCGTCGCCTTCTACCTCGGCTACACGTGGGTGCGGAACCACGTGGGCTCCCAGGCCGTGAGCGAAGCTGTTGCGCTGACCAACGCCGAGCGGATCATCGCCATCGAACGGGCTTTGGGGTCCTTCCACGAGGAAGCGGTCCAGCAGGCGTTCCTCTCGTTCAATTGGTTCATCAAGACCCTCAACGTCTTTTACGGGACGCTGCACTTCGCGGTCACCGGCGGGGTGCTGGTCTACATCTACGTCTGCCACCGACCCGAGTACCCGCGCTGGCGCACCACCTTGGCGTGGACCACCGGGCTGGCGCTGGTCGGCTTCGCCACCTTCCCGTTGCTGCCCCCGAGGCTGTTGCCGGACGACTTCGGCTTCGTCGACACGCTGGCCGTGTTCGGTGGTCCCTGGTCGTTCGACCATGGGGTGTTCAAGGAGGTCTCGAACCAGTTCGCGGCCATGCCGAGCCTGCACTTCGCCTGGGCCATGTGGTGCGCCATGGCCATGTGGGCCGTCCTGCCCACGCCGATGGTTCGGGTGTTCGCCATCCTCTACCCGCTGTTCACCTTCGCCACCGTCGTGGTGACCGGCAATCACTACTGGCTTGACGCCCTGGGCGGCGCCCTGATCGTCCTGGTCGCCTGGTACGTGTCGTTGAGGTGGTACGACCGGCGCCGAGGCGAACCGGCGTGGGACGAGGGCTAGCGTCGGTCGAGCCATGCACCTCGACGAGCTCCACGGGCCAGATGACCTTCGCCGGCTCACCTATGAAGAGCTGGACCAGCTCGCGGCCGAGATACGCGCCTTCATCGTCAAGGCTGTTTCACACACCGGGGGCCACCTCGGTTCGAACCTGGGTGCCGTCGAGCTGACCATCGCCCTGCACCGGGTGTTCGACAGCCCCAACGACATCGTGCTGTGGGACACCGGCCACCAGACGTACCCCCACAAGATCCTGACCGGGCGGGCAGGCGGTTTCGACCGACTGCGTCAGGCCGGCGGGCTGTCGGGCTACCCCAACCGGGCCGAATCCGAACACGACTGGATCGAGAACAGCCACGCGTCGACGGTGCTGGCCTACGCCCACGGCATGACCACCGCACTCGAGTTGCAGCACAGCAGCCGCCGGGTCGTGGCGGTCATCGGCGACGGCTCGCTCACCGGAGGTATGGCCTACGAAGGTCTCAACAACCTCGGGTTGTCCGGCAATCGGGTGGTCATCGTCCTCAACGACAACGGCCGCTCCTACGCCCCGACCCGTTCACTGCTGACCGAGAGCATCACCCGCCTGCGCCTCGACCCCCGCTTCACCCGGCAGCGAGCCCGGTTGGGGCGGGCCCTCACCTCCATGCCCGTGGTGGGCAACTGGGCCGAGCGCAGCCTCGAGTCGGCCGAGGCCGCGGTCCGCGAGTACCTCGAGCCGCCGCCGTTCTTCGAGCAGCTCGGCATCCGATACACCGGGCCCCTCGACGGCCACGACGTCAAAGAGCTCGAGTGGGCCCTCAGCCATGCAGTTGAGTGGGACGGCCCGATCGTGGTGCACGTGCTCACCCAGAAGGGTCGGGGGTATCCACCGGCCGAGGCCGACGACGAGAAGCGACTCCACGACGTGTCCGGCTTCGACCCCGACACCGGCAAGTCGGTGACCGGGCCGTCCGGGCCGAGCTACACCGCCACCTTTTCCGAAGCCCTGGTGCGGGCCGCGGCCGACGACGAACGCATCGTGGCGATCACCGCGGCGATGCCCGGCTCGACCGGCCTTCTCCCCTTCCAGGAGCGCTTCCCTGACCGCTTCCTCGATGTCGGCATCGCCGAGCAACACGCGGTCACCACGGCCACGGGCATGGCCATGATGGGCCTACGGCCAGTGGTCGCGGTCTACTCGACGTTCCTGACCCGAGCATTCGACCAGGTCAACCTCGACCTCGGGCTCCACGGCCAACCGGTCGTTCTGTGCGTCGACCGGGCCGGGGTGACCGGCGACGACGGGGCCAGTCACCACGGCGTCCTCGACTTGGCGCTGCTGACCAAGGTCCCGGGGATGACCGTGTTCACCCCGTCCTCGACCGCTGAGCTCGAGGTCATGCTCGACGAGGCGCTCTCGATCATCGACGGCCCGATTGCCATCCGTTGGCCCAAGACCCCCGGGCCCGAAGTCGGCGACGACGAAGTCGGGTCGGGACTTTCGGCCCGCCGGGTCCGCGCCGGCGACGGCTCGGTCGCCATCCTCGCCGTGGGCAAAATGCTCGGTGCCGCCACTGAGGCCGCGACCCTGCTGGCCGAGCAGGGAATCTCCGCCACGGTCTGGGACGTGCGTGTAGCCAAGCCCCTCGACGTCGTGATGCTCGAAGACGCGGCCGACCACGACCTCGTGGTCACCGTCGAGGACGGCATCCGCCTGGGCGGCGTCGGCAGTCAGGCGGCGGTCGCGCTGGGCGACCTGGTCGAGTCCCACCGGGCGCCCCCGACCCTGGTGCTCGGGCTGCCCGATGCCTATCTCCCCCAGGGCAAGCCCGATCGCATCCTGGCCGAGCTCGGCCTCGACGGTGCAGGAGTCGCCGCGGCCGTGACCAAGGCTTTGGCCCCCGCAGTTCCTGCCAGCTGAGGTTCCCCGACCCCACGACGGAACCGATCGGGGTCGGCGAACGTCGGATGTGACATGGCCCCAACCCGTGTCCGTGTCCGGTTACTCCTGATCCTCGTGGTCCTGGCCCTCGCCGTCGGCGCATGTTCCGACTCGGGCTCGTCCTCGGCGGACGGGTCCTCGGCTAGTGACAGCTCGACGGGCGCCGTAGAGCCTGCGCCGGCCGTCGATGGCGGCGGCGACCTCGACGGCACGGTCACCGCCTCGGCCGAGCCGATCGACGCCGACATCGTCGACAGTGCCAGTCCGATCGGGGCCGACCGCGAGGTGATCGAGACGGCCAACCTCGTCGTGCGCACCGACGACGTCGACGAAGGCAGTGCCGCGGTCCGTCGCATCACCACTGCGGCGGGCGGGTTGGTGGCCTCCGAGAGCCGAGGGCAGGGGGGCGACCCTCAACCGCTCGCCAGCCCCGAGGGCGTGAGTCAGGCCGACGCCACCATCGTGGTCAGGATCCCACCTGATCAGTTCGACCGGGCCCTCGAGCAGTTCGGCGAGCTGGGAACCGTCTCGAGCATCCAGCGATCGGTGGCCGACGTGACCGCCCAGGTGGTCGACCTCGACGGTCGGCTGGCTACCGCCGAGGCCAGTGCCGACCGCCTCCGCGCCCTGCTGGCCCAAGCCACGACGGTGGCCGACGTGGTCGCGGTCGAGACCGAGCTGACCCGGCGAGAGGCCGAAGTCGAGTCACTCCAGGGCCAGCGCCGGGTGCTCGCCGACCAGGTCGACCTGGCCACGGTGACCATCTCGCTCACCGAAGAGGAACCCGTCGCTACCTCGGACCGCCCGACCTTCCTCGACGGGTTGTCCGCCGGGTGGCGGGGCCTGGTCACGGCGATCACCATCGCCCTGGTCGGGCTCGGGGCGGCGGTGCCGTTCGCGCCGATCGCCGTCGTGGCCCTGGTGGTGTGGCGGGTGCGGGCCCGCCGGGTTCAGAGCGTGGCCGGGTCGTAATAGGGGGCGGCGCCCGACGCGTGGTCGGTCACGTCGACCACCCGCTCGATCTCGGGGATGGCGTCGACCAACGACTGCTCGATTCCGGCGGCCAACGTGGCCGCGGCCAGGCCGCATCCTTGGCACCCGCCACCCATGACGAGGTAGGCAGCATCGCCCTCGACGTGGTCGAGCGCGGCCCAGCCCGAGTGCTGCTCGAGCATGGGGTTGATCTCCTCGTCGAGGAGCTTCTGCACCCGGAACTCGACCGAACCCTCGACCATAGGAGGGCCGGTGTGGCGCACCGCCGGCCTCGGGCGGTTGGGGTTGCGGATGACCAGACCGGTGGGGTCGACGTGGTCGAGCGTGGCGCCGGCTAGGTCGTCGATCGACGCCGCGGCCACCACCACCGTGAGCTCGCCCACCTGATCGATCTGGTCGTCGGCGTCGGCTTCGCTCAGCACCTGAAACGTGAGGTCGTAGACGAACTCACGCCCGGTGTCCCCCGTGATCTCGATACGTAGGCCGAGCTCGTCGGCGTCGTGCTCGGTGCGCAGGAGCGCCACGATGAAGTCTCGGGCGGCGTCGGTGACGGTGACAACAGGGGCAGGCACGGGGCCAGGCTACCGATCGCTCCCACGTAACGTGCCGCCATGGCCAACCGTCCCGCTCACGACGCGGTCGTGGTCGGGGCCGGCCCCAACGGCCTGGCCGCGGCAACCACCCTGGCCCAGGCCGGATTGTCGGTGTTGGTGCTCGAAGCCCAATCGACGCCTGGCGGCGGCGCCCGCTCGGCCGAACTCACCGAGCCAGGCTTCGTGCACGACGTCTGCTCGGCCGTGCACCCCCTCGGGATCGCGTCGCCCTACCTGTCGTCGCTCCCGCTCGACCACCACGGCCTGGAGTGGGTCCACCCCGAGGTCGACCTGGCCCACCCGTTCGACGACGGCGGGGCTGCGGCCCTGGTCCGCTCGATCGACGAGTCGGGTGCCTCGATGGACGACGCCCGGCGGTGGCGGCGTCTTCTCGGCGGTGTGGTCGAGCACTGGGACGCCGTGGCCGACCAGATACTCGGTCCCCCACTTCGGGTCCCCCGCGATCCGATTGCCCTCGGTGCCTTCGGTCGCCGAGCCATGCTCGCGGCGACCACGCTGGCCTACCGCGACCTGCGCACCCGGCCGGCCCAGGCGGTGTTCGCCGGGTTGGCCGCCCACGCCATCACTCGCCTCGACCGACCCCTGTCGGCTGCGGTAGGTGTGGTGCTGGGAGCGAGCGTCCACGTCCAGGGTTGGCCGGTGGCCCGAGGTGGTTCGCAGCGGATCACCGACGCGTTGGTCTCGTTGCTCGGCGAGCTGGGCGGGACCGTCGAGTGCGACCGGGTCGTGCGCAGCCTGGACGACCTCCCCCCGTCGCGTCTGGTGCTGTTCGACGTGAACCCCCGCCAGCTCGTCGCCATCGCCGGCCACCGGCTCTCGGGACGGATGCGCCGCCGCCTGCTGCGCTACCGCCACGGGCCCGGAAGCTTCAAGGTCGACTACACGCTGTCGGGCCCGGTGCCCTGGACCGCCGAGGCCCCCCGCCGAGCCGGCACCGTCCACCTCGGTGGCACTCTCGAGGAGATCGCCGGAGCCGAACGGGCGGTGGCGGCCGGACATTTGCCCGATCGACCTTTCGTGATCGTCGCCCAGCAGTCGGTGGTCGATCCGACCCGGGCCCCGTCAGGCCAGCACACCCTCTGGGCCTACTGCCATGTTCCCGCCGGCTGCACCGAGGACATGACGACCCGGATCGAGGCTCAGCTCGAGCGCTTCGCCCCCGGGTTTCGCGAGGTCGTCCGGACTCGAGCGGTCGCCGGCCCGGTCGAGATGGCGGCGGCCAACGCCAACTACGTCGGCGGTGACATCGCCGGCGGCAGCGCGTCGGGCCTCCAGATGGTGTTCCGACCGGGGATCGCCCTCGACCCCTACGCCACCGGTGACCCCTCTCTGTTCTTGTGCTCGGCGTCCACGCCTCCGGGCGCTGGTGTCCACGGCATGTCCGGCCACCACGCCGCCCGTTCGGCACTGCGTTCGCTCGGCCATTCCGGCCCGTCGATCAGTTGATCGAGACGAGGCTCAGCGTCCTGGTCAGACCGGCGCCCTCCACCACGAACAGCTCGACTCGGTTCGAGCCCGGCGCGATCAGGGACGGATCGAGGATTCCCCCGATCCGATGCCGGACGGCGCCGTCAACCCATGTCGGAAAGACGCCAGCGATGACACCGTTGAGGGCCACCGCCACGGTGACCTGCTGGCCCTGAGCCAGACCACTGTCGATGGCGCCCACCACCTGGGCCGGCACAGTGCCGTCGGCCGTCGAGTTGGCCTCGAGGTCGTCGACATCGTCGATTTCGGCATGCAGTCCACTCGGCGCACCCACCCCGATATCTG
This sequence comes from Actinomycetes bacterium, assembly GCA_031399525.1. Classification (GTDB taxonomy): domain Bacteria; phylum Actinomycetota; class Acidimicrobiia; order Acidimicrobiales; family CADCSY01; genus JANNNX01. The sequence continues at coordinate 108,013 of JANNOZ010000015.1, forward strand.
CGGTGCCTCGACCCACGAGGTCGCCGTGCTCGGCGATGTCGAAGAGTCGATGCCCCGGGTTGTCACCGCGCAGGAGGGTATCGACGTTGCGAGCCAGCATCTTCGGTCCGTACACCGATGCGTCGAAGGTCACCGCCGGACCGAGGTCCATCCCCCCGCCGAACCCGCCGAACCCTCCGCCACCACCGTTGGTGCCGACCTTGTGGAAGTGCTTCTCGGTGCTGTCTCGGGTCGCGCTCCGCAACGAGATCCCGTCCAGATCCCAAGGGATCTCGACGCCGACCATGTCGGCAATCGTGGGCACGACGTCGATGCTCATGGCGTTGTCGTCTCGCACCTCGCCGGTGTCGAGGCCCGGGCCCTTGATCAGCAGTGGGGTGTAGAGGATGTCGGCGTACAGGTCCTCGGGGAGCGGATCGGGCCCGGTGATGTCCCGAGTCGACTGTCCAGGGACGAACGCAGTGCCGTGGTCGGAGGTCAAGACGATGACCGAGTCCTCGTAGAGCCCCGTCGTCTTCAACCGGGTGACCAATTCGCCGACCAGAGTGTCGACGTAGCCGACCTGCAACAACAGGCGCTGGCGGTCGTAGTCGACCTCGTACTGCTCGGTGCTGCGGTCCCCCAGGACGTCGGCGCCGGGGCCCGACCCGCCAGCGCCATAGCTCTGGCCCGAGGGGAGGAACCGGTAGGGGGTGTGGGGCACCTGAACATGGAGGAAGTGCAAGGTGGGCTCTTCGTTCGCCTCGATGGAGTCGACCAAGGTGGAGAACGTCTCGGGCCGTTGCTGGGGCGGACCAGCGAAGCCACCTGGTCCGCTCTGTGACACGGACGCCTCGGCCTGCTTCACCGCATCCTCGGTCGATATCCCACTGGTCGTCGTGGTCGTCGATGCCGGGCTGGCCTGCGTCTGCTCGAGCAACTGGGTACCCACGGTCGGGTCGTCGTCGTTGGGTGACACCATTTGGCGATAGGTGTCGGTGGCCTCGCCGAGCAGTGGCGCCACCCCGGTCGTGTCCTCGGCCGACTGCGAGGTCGACGAGACGGCCGCGTCAGGATCGTCGACGAAGTCGCCGTCACACAACGTCGACGGGCAGAGCCGGGTCACCGACTCGGTCACCTCGAGGTCGTAGGAGCCGGCCAGCAACGTGAACAGGTTCTGCGGGTAGGCCGAGGCAATGGGCTGGGAATCGGCTACCGGATCGCGTCCAGTGAGCATGGCCGGCACCGCGTAGGTGGTGGCGTTGGCCACGGTGGTGTTGTTGCGAAACCACACACCGTCGCCAGCCAACGCGGCCAGGTTCGGGTACAGCTCGGGATCGATCTGGCCAGCGCCGTTGATCATCGAGTTGGCCGGCCACTCGTCGAACACGACCATCACCACCGACCTCGCATTGGTGACCGGGCCCACCTCGACGGCGACGGCTTCCCCGGCGCTGAGCAGGCTTCCCACCGGCGAGGACACCAAGAACAGCACGACGAAGGCGATGGGGGCTACGGCGGTGAACCGCACCCACGTGCGAACCCCGGAGATCCGCTGGAAAGCGGCGACGGCGACGGTTGCGACGACCACCGAAGCCAGGACCAACCCCGCCCCCAGGACCAGATCGGACTTCTTGAGAACCTGGACGGCGAACAACCCGACCAGCAGGCCGAGGAACCCGAGGTGCACCATGCGTCCGGCCCGAACGCTGGCCATACGCACGGCCGACTCGATGGCGAACAGGACCACCGCGGGCACGAGGGCAACGGCCAGGGCGAACAGGACGATGTCGGACCGGGACGCGTCTTCGACGATGAACAGATCGGGGGCTTGGCCGAAGACGTCGAGCACCGGCTGGGTGACGGCGAATCCGGCCAACGCGAAGAGCTCGAGGAACGCCCGCACCGACGGGCGTCGGCTCTCGACCACGGGGCTGGCCTCGACTGCGGGAGAGAGATCGGTCACGACCGAGGCCGAGCGACGTAGAGCGTCCGGCGCCCGGAGGGCAACGGCTGGCGGGCCATGACATCGAACGACGCGTCGAGCAGGCTCTCGAACTCCTCGATGCCGTAGTCGTCGTGCTGGCCCGGTTCCTTGTTGGCCAGGAGGCGCTGGGCCATCGGATCGTGGGGCTCGACGAACTCGACGACCAACGTCGCCCCGAACGACGCGAACCAGTCGACCACCTCGGCCATGGGCACGTTGGCCGCGATCACGAGGTGGTGGACCAGCGCCAGCGCCAGCACCAGGTCGGGACGACCCCGGTCGGTGAACGCCAGCCGCTCGGCTCCCCGCCATCCCCGCGCCGGTGTCGGATCGACCAGATCGACCACGAGCGGCAGCACGTTGGCCGGACCATCGGTCCGCAAGCTGCGGTAAAAGGCGCCGACGGTCACATCATCGGAGTCGACGGCCACCACCGAGTCGGCATGGGGAGCCACCATCCGGGCAAAGGCACCGTCGTTGCACCCGAGATCGAAGGCCAGTGACCACCGCCGGGACTCGGCGACGTTTGCGACGAAGTCGGCCTTGGCCGCCGCGTCCTCGTCGCTGTAGCTGCAGGTCCTGCGATAGGCCGCCCAGCCCGAGGCCGATCGAGACGACCGAAGCTTGAGGACCAGCTTGCGCAGGGACCGAGCCGTGGCGCGGGCCAAGTCCACCGAGTAGCCCGCCGCGGCCATGTCGGCCTGGACGCTCTGGGTACTGCGGGTCGTTCGCCGTTCGGCCGCGGCATGCAACGTGACGTTGCGCATCACTCCCGCCTTGAAGCGGTGCCGCCCGCCCAGCAGTCGGCGCATGTCGGCCGGTGGGAGCCCGTCGAGATGACCGGCCAGATACTTCTGGAATGGCACATCGAGGTGGGCTTCGAGCATCAGCGGGTACAAGAACAGCTGGCAGAACTGGCGGTAGCCGGGCCAGGGCCCGGCGACCGCTTCGAAGGAACCGACGTCGACGAAAGTGGCGGTCACCCCCCGCCACTGGATGTTGTAGGCCGAACCGTCCTTGAGCGAGATCCCTTCGTCGAGGGCAGCCAGGAGGAGGTCGAGGTGCAGGACCGCGGCGTCGGCCAACATCTCGAAGGTCCACTCGGAGGGGTAGCTGACGAACGGGATGGGCTCGTGTTCGAGCACGGTCGTCCAGCCCTCGACGGCGACCTGCGCACTGTCGACCTCGGTGGTCCTGACGACTCGGCCTGCAGCCATGGCGGCCGGGAAGAACTCGGTCATCGCCAGCATCTGCCAATCGGCGGCTGCCTGCGGGCCCAGTCCCCGAAGGACTCGGTCGCCGAGATGGAACACGACGGCCTCCGGATCGCGGAACGATCCGGGGTCTCGACGAAGTGAAGTCACCGTGATGGAGTCGCCGATTCGATCTGGCGGAACGCCAGCGGGCGATCAGGGCTCGGTCGACTCGGCGTCGGGCGTCACCTCAGGGGTGGACCCGACCGCACCCTTCCGGGAGAACACGCCGGTGAACCGATGGAACTGCATCTTGAAGAAGACCGCCATCGCGGCGAATCCGCCGACGAAGAGCGACGCAATGAGACTTCCCGAACCGGCATCGAGGTAAGCGAGCATCAGAGTCCCCCCTGGGACGAGGCCGGCGACCTGAACGGCTGACCAACCTCAGTTGACTGGAATATGAACAGTACCGTCCGGGACGGTCATTGCGAGCCGAAGAATCCGACCCCGCCAAAGGCGAAGATCCCCCCGTCGGACGCCACCAGCCAGTATCCAGTCCCCGCTGGCGATGTCGCCATCCCGGTGACCGGCTGGTTCAGCACCAATCCTCCGGTCGAGCCGTAGAACGCGGCATCGCCGAAGGCGAAGATCCCACCGTCGGAGGCGACGAACCAGTACCCCGATCCACTAGGCGACGCGGACATGGCCACCACCGGTCGGTTCAGGGCCAGGGATCCGGTCGAGCCGTAGAACGCGGCATCGCCGAAGGCGAAGATCCCGCCGTCACTCGCCACCAGCCAGTAGCCCCGACCCGAGGGCGTCGCCGCCATCCCCACCACCGGCTGGTTCAGACGGATCGAGCCGGTCGAGCCGTAGAAGGCGGCGTCGCCGAAGGAGAACACCCCGCCGTCGGCGGCGACGAACCAGTAGCCCCGACCCGAGGGCGTCGCCGCCATCCCCACCACCGGCTGGTTCAGACGGATCGAGCCGGTCGAGCCGTAGAACGCGGCGTCGCCGAAGGAGAACACCCCGCCGTCTCCACCGAGGAGCCAGTACCCGTCGCCGCTCGGGGTCATGGCCGCGTCGACGATCAGCGAGTTGAGCGTGGCCCCGGCCATCGAACCCACCGCTGGCGCGTCTCCGTAGCTGTTGACTCGCCCGAAGGCACCGGCGATGACGTAGCCCTGCCCCGATGGCGTGGAAGCCACGTCGACGGCCAGGTCGCCGCCGAAGGGGGGAGGATCGCCCCCGGCCTCGAAGCCGTACCACGTCGGGTGGAGCTCGACGATCCCGAGTCGGCGCTGACCCTGGCTGGTGCAGGTCGATGTGGCCGCGCACCCGGGGTAGGCCGGGTAGGAGCTGTAGGGCGCGTTCCACCAGTGGTACGCCAACTGCAACCTGCCCTGTGCGTCGATGAAAGCAGAGGAGCCGCCTGGTCCGAGTTGGCCGTCACGACTGGCCAGCAGCGGGTTGGACCACGACTTCTCGCACGGGCCCAACGGAGTCGAGCAGCGGGCCGAGCCCATGGCGTAGTTGGCCGACTCCCAGTCGTTGCCCGAATAGAAGAGGTAGAGCTGACCCTGGTAGCGGACCATCGACGGGTTCTCGATGAGGTTCCCTTCCCAGCCCTGATCGGTGAAGGCCAGGACGGTGGGCTGCGACCCGGCGGCAAAGCCGGTACCGGCGGCGTCGAGCTGTCGGCCCCAGATGCGGGTGGGCTGCGAGCCCGGCACACCTTCGCTCTTCCAGAGGAGGTAGGCCGTGCCGGTGGAAGGGTCGACGAAGGGCTGCGGGTCGATCGACCCGCCTGGGTCGGCGTCACAGACCACCGGGCCCGTCGAGTTGTCGACAAACGGGCCGAGCGGCGACGTCGAGGTGGCCACCGAGATGCACCGTCGCCAGCCGTCGCTGCTGGCAATGCTCGCGCTGTGGGCGACGCCGACGGTGTAGTACATGACGAACTGTCCGCCGATCTGGGCGACACCAGGTGCGTGGACATCCTTGTTGAGGGGGTCGGACCCCTCGGCCAGGCCCCATGACGCCGGGTTCGGCAGGCCGTCGTTGACGTAGGGGGCGTAGGCCTCGCGGGCAACCCACGTCTGTAAGTCAGTCGAGGTCATCACGGGCACGTACGACCCGCCGGTCACCGTGGCGTACGCGTAATAGGTCCCACCGACTTCGATGACCGAGGGGTCGGGGAAATTGGCGCTGTAGGGCTTACCTGGCTCGAACCAGGGGGCGCCTGGGTAGGCCGCCGCCGGCGACTCGACCACCGACAGCCCGCCGAGCACCAGGGCGACCGCGGCGAGTACGGCCGCGACCACGGTTCGGATGCCCCACAGAGTCCGACACGTCCGCCGCATGCCTGCCAAGTATCGGCAGAGACGACCGCCCACTTGATCCGAGGCGCCTCCGTCGACAGTGCAGGGTCACCGGGGGTGTCCCGACCACGACACGTGCGAGGGCGGCATCGGGGGGCCATAGTGAAGTGATGCCCCGGGCCCAGCCGTTCGACGTGTGGTGGTGCACGTCTTGTGAGTCGGAGTACCGCTTCAACGAGTGGAACCAGCTCTCTCGCCATGCCTTCGACGGCTGTTTGGCTCGCTGCAAATGGGTGCTGACCGAGCGAGACGGCGAACAGGTCACCATCGTCGAGCGCTGAGGTGACGACCCGCCCATCGCTGGTCGTGTTCACCCGCGACCTGCGGGTGCGAGACCATCCGGCCCTGTCCACCGCAGCCGCCTCGGGACCGGTCGTCGCCCTCTTCGTGTTCGACCCCGTGGCCCTGCGAGGAACCCACGCCAGCCCCAACCGGGTGGGATTCCTGCTCGACGCCCTCGAAGATCTGGATAGCTCGCTGCGACGCCTCGGAGGCGAGCTCGTCGTGCGTCACGGCGACTGGGTTGCCGAAGTCACCGCAGTGGCGACGGCCGTCGGCGCCTCTGGGATACACGTCTCCGACGACGTCAGCGGGTACGCCCGAGGTCGGCTCTCCCGGTTGGCCGACGCCCTCGCAGCGTTGCCCGTCGAGCTGGTCCGCCACCCGGGCGTGACCGTGGTGGACCCCGGGGCGGTGTCACCGGCCGGAGGCGGCACGTTCAAGGTGTTCACCGCCTATCACCGAAGGTGGCTGGCCCACCCGTGGCGACCCGTCGTCGCCACCCCGACCGAGCTGAGTGCGGTACCCGACGTGGCGACCGGCGAACTCCCGACGCTCGACGCCCTCGTGGCGGGCACTCCGTCGCCCCAGCGCCGGGTCGGGGGCGAGACGGCCGGGACCGACCAGCTCCGCTCCTGGCTGGCCGGCGGAGGCCTGGCCGATTACCGCGACGGGCAGGACGACCTAGCTGGCGACCGGACCTCGCATCTGGCCGCCCACCTCCACTTCGGGACGTTGTCTCCCCTCGAGGTGGCTAGCCGGCTCCGCGACCGTCCGGCAGCCGACCCCTTTCTGCGCCAACTGGCGTGGCGCGACTTCTTCCACCAGGTGCTGGCCGCCCGGCCCGACGCCTCGCGCGCCGACTACCGCGACCGCGGCGATCAATGGGTGCACGACGAGGACGGCTTCGAAGCCTGGCGAACCGGACAGACCGGCTACCCGATGGTCGATGCCGGTATGCGCCAACTGCTCGCCGAGGGCGAAATGCACAACCGGGCCCGGATGGTCGTGGCCAGCTTCCTCACCAAGGACCTGGGCATCGACTGGCGGCTCGGCGCGGCCCACTTCATGCGGTGGCTGGTCGACGGTGACGTAGCCGTCAACCAGCTGAACTGGCAGTGGGTGGCCGGCACCGGCACCGACGCCAACCCGCATCGGATCTTCAACCCGACCACCCAGGGTCGACGCTTCGACCCGGCCGGCGAGTACCTACGCCGCTATCTCCCCGAGCTCTCCCCGCTCGCCTCTCCCGACATCCACGAGCCGACGATCGACCAGCGCCGGGATCTGCGCTACCCGCGGCCGATTGTCGACCACCACGATGCCGTCGCCGCCCACAAGGCCCGGAGGGCTTCGAGTACTGACTAAGGGCCTACGGAGTGAAAGGTCCGGCCGCTGTACTTCACATTGGCTAACTGACTACCGTCAGGGGAAAGCACGACCACGTCCCGGGGGGGGTACGACATGTCGAGCACGTTCGAAGAAGAGCTGGTGACCATCGGCCGGAATGCCGGGGCCGGCGGAGATCGGGTCGAGTTCGAACTGGACGCCGACCCCGAGCCCCGGGCCCGCGAGTTCACCATCTTCTCGGTCGACGACCACCTGGTCGAACCCCCTGACACCTTCGAGGGGCGGGTGGCGGCGCGCCACGCGGCCGATGCCCCCAAGGTGGTCTACGACGACACCGGCGTGCCGTACTGGCAGGTCGAGCACGAGCGCCGTCCGATCATCGGCGGCAACGCTGTGTCGGGCCGACCCCAGTCGTCCTTCGACGGGCTGGCCGCGCCGGCTCGGTGGGACGAGATGCGCAAGGGCACCTGGGACATCGACGAGCGCATCCGGGACATGGACATCAACGGTGTCGACGTGTCGATCTGCTTCCCGTCGATGGTGTGGGGCTTCGCCGGCCAGCGGTTCTCGACCTTCAAGGACCCCGAGCTGGGCCTGGCCTCCCTGCGGGCCTACAACGACTGGGTGGCCGAG
>JANNOZ010000008.1:0-18729 GCA_031399525.1 Actinomycetes bacterium
TGGCCGCCTCGGTGGTCAGCGGCGGAATCTCCGAGATCGCGCCAACGAACGTGGTCTTGCCCACGCCGAAGCCACCGGCGACGACGAACTTGGCCACCGACATCAGCGAACCGTCACCATCTAGAGGGCCCTGACCTTCTCGATCATGCGCTGCAGCGCGGAGATCTCGAGATCGATCGGCTCGGCCGTGTGCACGGCCAGCGCCCCCTCGGAGACCAAGTCGTCGACCAGCACCGACACCACTCCGACCGGGACGCTGAGGTGGGCGGCAAGCTCAGCTATCGACAGCGGTCGCACGCACAGGTCGAGGATGGCCCTGTGTTCGAAGGTGGCCGCTGAGGACGCGACCGATGAGCAGACCTCGACCACCGTTTCGAGGCGCAGCGTGGACGTCCTCGGCGCCGTCCGACCAGCGGTGATGACGTAGGGACGAACCAGATCACCTGGCCCGTCGACCCTGTCACCTTCGACGCTCACCGCAACACCGTCGAGCGAAGCTCGTCGATCAGCTCCGGGGTGAGCAGTGCCCCACTGCGCTCGACCAACAGGGCGCCCTGATAGCCGACCAACCCGATGTCGGCTCCGGCGGTAGCCACCACGCCCAGGCAACCGCCCGCCGCCATCGACGATACGAACAGCGTGCCCCGTTCGAGCATCACCAGCACCTGCTGGAGCGCTCCGAAGCCGAAGCTCCGTGACGCACCCAGACCAAGACTGACGAGTCCGGCCACGATGGCCGAAACGTGCTCGGCCCGAGCCGATGGCATGGCCGAGGACCGGGCCATGAGGAGTCCGTCAGCCGACACGGCGACGGCGTCGGTGACCCCAGCGATGGACGAAACGAAGTTGTCGAGAAGCCAGTTGAAACGTTGCGCCTCGATGCTGAGCGAGGCCGACGCGTTCGTCATGATCGGCCTCCTCGTTGCGGTAAGCGGGACCCCTCGGCCCGGTCCACAAAGGGCGACTCGCCAATCGCTCCATCGCGCTGACCCGACTCGGTACCGGCGCGGAAGGCCGCGAAGAAATCTCGCACCGCTTCCGCATCGCGAGAGTCTTCGTCCTGCGCTTCGGCCTGGACTGGAGCGGACGGGGCGACGACGAGTGGCGCTACCGGGTCGGCCACTGGCGGGAGACCGAACTCCGCGAGACGAGATCCTCGCACCCGGCGACTGAGCACCGAATCGGGGGCGGAGACGGCCTCGATCGGCGCCTCGACCGTGCTCGTCGCGCTCGGAGCCGGGACCCCACCACCATCGGACGGGGCGTCGTCGCGCACCAAGATGGCCACCGGCAGGGTCACTTCCACCGTCACGCCGCCGCCGATCGTCTCGGTCAGCTGGCAGGTGACGCCGAGTCGCTGGGCCAGCCGTCCGGCCACGTAGTGGCCCAGGTACCGAGACGGCGCAACCGTGAAGGACTCCTCGCCCGAGAGCCGCCGGTTGGCTCGCGTCCGTTCGGGCTCCGCCATGCCCACGCCGTGATCGATCACGAGCAGGCGGTACAGGTCGGCGGACGGCCGCCCGACCACCTCCACCGCGACCGGCGCAGGCGACCAGGCCAGGGCGTTCTCGAGGAGTTCGGCGAGGAGGTGGGCCAAGTCGGCGGCGGCGGACCCCTGGATCCGAGGTTCGTCGAACAGGGCCAACTCGACCCTCGTGTACTCCTCGACCTCCCCGATCGCCGCCCGCACCACCCCGCTCAACGTCACGGGCGCCGACCACTGCCGGGTCTGCTGTAGCCCGGCCAGGACCAGCAAGGACTCGGCGTTGCGGCGCATTCGGGTCGCCAGGTGGTCGAGGCGGAACAAGCTGTCGAGCGAGTCGGGATCCGATTCGTCGCGCTCGAGGTCGGTGATGAGCTCGAGTTGGCGGGCCAAGAGGTTCTGGTTTCGCCGACCGAGGTGGACGAAGGCGTCGGCAATGTTGCGACGCAGGACTGCCTGCTCGGTGGCCAGCGCGAGGGCGCTGCTCTGCACCACGTTGAGCGCCTTGACCACCTCGCGCACCTCGTCGCGCGTCTTGACATCAATCGGAGCGAGTTCGGGCATGACGACGTCGTCACCGAGAGGCGTGTCGAGCACCTCGCCGACAGCGGCCGGGAGGCGACGGTTGGCCATGTCGTTGGCCTGCACGGTGAGGCGGCGCAGCGGTCGCGTGATCGACCGGCTCGCCCCGAGGGCCACACCGTCAGCCAACAGGAGGGCGGCGACGGCCAGGAGGAGGACCAGTCGCTGCTCGCTCTGGGTGTCAGCCACCTTCTGATCGGCCAGCGCGCTCAGCTCCGTCGCCACCTCCCCGCGCAGGCTGGTGAGGTTGGCGGTCGGGTCGCTGGTGACTTCCTGGACCGCGGCCACCAGCTCGTCGCTGGTGGCGATCGTTCCCTCCAGTACGTCATCGGCCGACCGGTAGAGGGCACTGCGAGCCGGACTCTCGAGCGCGTCGGTCACCCGGGAGTAGGGCCCGACGGCATCGGCGGCGATGGCGTCTCGCCACTGCTCGGCCTCGGTCAACGCCGACGAGAGGGCCACCAGGTTGGCGGTGGTCGCCCCACCGGCGGTGCCTCCGATGGTGCTGCCGCTGGTCGCCAGCAGCACCTGGGCCAGATCGCCCTCGGCATCGGCCAAATTCGCGATACCGCCGAGGATCGACGCTCCGGCCCGCAGTTCGCCGTCGTCGATCTGGTTCACCAGGCTGTCGGTGGCCAGGGCGAAGGGTTCGGAGAGCTCGGCGTAGGTCTGGGTGACCTCGTCGAGCGTGGCCACGGAGCCGTCATCGAATCGAGCTCGGAGCGTGGCCAGGTCGGCCAGGGCACCTTGAGCCGGCCGATAGGCCACTTGGACCTCGCTCGGGGCCGACTCCACTGTCTGGCCGAACTGTTCGATGGCCTGATCGGTGGCGGCCCGGGCCTCGCTCTCGGAGAGAAGATCGGGAGCCACCTCGGCGCCCAACTCGGCTCCGACCAGGTCGGCCACCGCTCGGTCGCGCTCGTCCTGCAGCGCGGCGACCACACCTCCGGGCCCGGTCGTGGCCTCGGCCAGAGCAGCCTGACGGACGACGGCATCGGCACGCTCGTCGCTGCGATGGACCTCGATCAACGACACCGTTACCAGGGCGGCGAGTGGGACAGCGAGAGCGGCGACGAGCTTGGCGCTCACCGGGATGCGAAGTGACATCAGGGTTCCTCTCGCATCGCTGCTCGGTGGATGAGTTCGGCCACGACCTGGCCCTTCAGGGTCGGCGCCACGATGGCGGTGCCCGGACCAAGTTCGACGGCCCATGCCGTCAATGCCGGGTCGGGCGATACACAGGCGACTGGGCGGGTCCAGGACACCTCGAGGACGAGACGCTTGACCTCCTCGGCGTCGAGCACCGAGCCCTCGGTGAGATCCAGGACCAGCGCGTTGGTTCCCGGAGGCCGAATCCCGTCTCCTGCTGGTGCCGGAACGGCCAGCGCGGTCACCAGCGCCCCGACTCGGTCGTTCTCCCTACGAGTTCGGGCGAGGGGCAGATCGAGGTCGTCGATCCGAGCCCGCAGGGCCATGAGCCAGGCGACTGGTCCATCTCCGGCGACCGCAACGCCGGGACCCAGGTAGGAGGTGGCCTCGGCCACCCGCCAATCCAACAAGCTGTTCGCCCGCCGTCGCTCGGCTTCGGCGTGGCGGTGAGCAACCTGCGCGTCCTCGACCGCCCGACGGGCCGCCGTCTCGGCACCGTCGAGTGAAGCCGCGAGGGCCGCCAGTTGGGCCTCCAGCGCTTCGATGGCTTGCTGCGACTCGGCGTCCACGGGCCCTGTCATCTGGGTCGCCCCGCCCACCGCGACGACATCGCCGAACCCAGTGAGCCGCCCCCCACCGACCCGGTCCAGAGGCGGCGCGATCGGGTCGTGCACCACGACGGGTACCAGCCGGGCGAGCTCGTCTTCGGCGGCTCGCACCGCTGCGGCCGCGGCCCGCCGTCGAGCCAGGGCTCGGTCGAGTTCGGCCTGGGCGTCGCGCAGCCCCCGGCGAGCGATGTCGAGCTGACGCTGGGTCGCTTCGACGGCGGCGAAGGCGGTTCGCACCGCGGTGAGCACCTTCTCCCCGGTGGCGATCTCAGCCTCGATCGCCTCGACCGCCGCCCGTGAGACCGAACGGGTCGCGGCCCCCGCGCCGACGAGGAGGAACAGCCCATCGCCGGTGACCAGTTCCACATCGGGGCTGCTCACCAACGAGGCGCGAGTGCTCGGATCGAGATTCCGGGCCAGGACAATGGCCCCGGACACGCCGTTCCCTCGGTATCCGGTCAGTGCCATGCCACGCACAGTGCCCATAATCGGCACGGGGCGTGGTCAACTTGAACGGGCAGCCGACACCGCCTCAGGCGACCACGCGGAGGAGCTCCTCGATTGACGTAGACCCTTCGAGCACCCGGGCCATGCCCACCTCCCGCAGCGTGCGCATGCCCTGGGACACCGCCATCTTGCGGATGTCTTCGGAGTGGGCCCGCTCGGCGATCATCAACTCGATCTCTTCGCTAATGAGCATCACCTCGTGCAGGGCAAATCGCCCGGCGTACCCGGTCTTGCCACAGGCCCCACAACCGGCGTGTCGGAACAGCTGCGCAGGCAGCTCGAGCTGACCGAGATCCCAACCCAACGCGTCGATGTCGGCGCGCGCCGGGGCGTAGCTCTCCTTACAGCGCTCGCAAAGCTTGCGGGCCAGGCGCTGGGCCACCACGCAGTCCAAAGCACTCGACACCAGGTACGGCTCGAGACCCATCTCCACCAACCGAGCCGGGGTCGTCGCCGCGTCGTTGGTGTGCAGGGTCGAGAGCACGAGGTGACCGGTGATGGCCGCCTCGGTGGCGATCATTGCGGTCTCGCGGTCGCGGATCTCCCCGACCAGGACGATGTCGGGGTCGGCTCGCAGGATGGTGCGCAGAGCCAGGGCGAAGGTGAGTCCTGCTTTGGCGTGGATCTGGACCTGGTTGATGCCAGCCAGCCGGTACTCGACCGGGTCTTCGACGGTGATGATGTTCTTGGCCGGGTCGTTGAGCTGGTTCAGGGTGGCGTAGAGGGTGGTCGACTTACCTGATCCGGTCGGACCGGTGACCAGGATCGTCCCGTATGGCCGGGTGAAGGAGGTCCGGTAGCGCGCGAGGATGTCGGGGAGGAATCCGAGGTCTTCCAGGTCCAGCAGGGCGGTGCCCTTGTCGAGCACCCGCATGACCACCTTCTCGCCGTACACCGTGGGCAAGGTGGCCACCCGAAGGTCGACCTGACGCCCACCGATAACGGCCGACACCCGACCATCCTGGGGCAGGCGCTTCTCGGCGATGTTGAGATCGGCCATGATCTTGAGCCGGCTGATCAGCCCGGCCTGGACACGTTTGGGCGAGCGCATCACCTCGTGCAGCACGCCGTCGACCCGGAATCGGACCCGGACGTCCCGCTCCGTCGGCTCGATGTGGATGTCCGAGGCCCGGTCCTGTATGGCCTGACGGATCAGGAGGTTGGCCAGCTTGACGATCGGCGCATCTTCGGTGATGGCCCGAAGCTGACCGAGGTCCTCGACGTCATCCGAGTCGTCGAGCGCCAAGGCGGCCACATCCTCGACGTCGGCGTCGAGGCGATGGTGCCGGTTGATGGCTTCGGCGATCGCGGCATGGGTCGACACCAGCGGGCGAACGTCGGTCCGAGCAATCGCTCGGATGTCATCGATGGCCAGAACGTTCGTCGGATCGGCCATGGCGACGAGCAGGACGTCACCATCCCAGCCGATCGGAAGCGCCTCGAAGCGTCGGGCGACCGCCTCGGAGATGACGCTGGCCGCGCTCGGATCAATCGGGTACTCGGAAAGGTCGACGAACTCCATCCCCACCTCGGCGGCGAGAGCGGCGAGCAGCTCGTTCTCGGTGAGGGCGCCCTGATCGAGCAGGATCTGGCCGAGCACCTTCTTGGACGTCCGTTGCTCGACGAGGGCCATCCGGAGCTGTTCTTCGTTGACCGCACCGCGGGCAACGAGGATCTCGCCGATGCGGCGGCGAGAGAAGTCCGCCGGCTCATCGACGACGACGAAGTCGTCCGTGTCGGGTTGCGGTGAGACCGTGGCCATGGGACTACGAGCGGACCGAGGACAGGAACTTCAGCAGGAGGCCTCGGCTGATGGGCACGCCGTCGAGCTCGCCTTCGATGCTGGCCAGCGCCGCCTCCCGCTCTTCGGGAGTCTCCGCTCGCGCTGCCGCGGCAACGGCCCGAGCCGCGTCAGGACCGAGGGCAGCCAACTGGCGGGCCAGGTCGGGACCGGAGGGACCGTCTTCGCTGCTGGCGTCCTCATCCTCGGGACCGGACCCGACCGACGTTGGCTCGGCCGAGAGATGGGCCAGGGACGACGCCGAGACCATGGGCGTGGCGGGCGGGGAGGAAGCCGCCGGCCGCCCTGGTGCCGCCGCGGTCGGCTCGGGCTCGGGGCGGCTGCTCACGCTGACCAGGCCGGCCTCGACCAGCTCCTTGACCGCTCGGGACACCTCGAGTTCTCCCATACCGAAGCGATCGCCGACCGCACCGACGGTCGATCCGCTACCCACCGTGGCGAGCAGGCGCCAGTGCTCGGCGTTGACGACCACGGTCGAACGGGACAGCTCAGGGGTGAGCCACACCGCGCAGGCCAGCGATGGCACGACCGCTTCGATCTGTTGCCACTCGCCGAGCAGCTGCTCGGCCTCGGCCAACGTCGGTTCGACGTCGACCGGGGCGCCGGCCGCCGAGGTGGTCTGGTCGGCCTCGAACACGAAGCGACCGGAGCGAAACCGCAGCAGCTCGAAGACGACCTCGACCAACGACGCCCGCGAGCTCGTGTGCTCACTGTCGCCGGCCACGACGTGACCAGCGTCCATCCACACGTTGCCGACGCCACGATCCCCGTCGATGGTCAAACGGCCGGTCTTGTTGGTCGACGCGAGCAGCCGTAGGACCTCGGGGAGCGCAAACGTGTCGAGGGTGCCCTGTAGGGACACGATGTTGACCTCCGATCGCCTCTCTGCCCGGGTGGTATCGGCAGGTCCGGCGACCGAGTAGAGCGATTTTCGCCAATCAGCCGGCGACCAGGCCCTCAGGTGCTGCGAGCCCGCAGGGCACCGAGGGCGGCACCCGAGAGAACCTCGAGAGGCGGGTCCTCGCCAGTCCACATCCGGAACGCCGCCGCGGCCTGATGGACCAACATCCCCAAGCCGTTCACGGCCGCCACCCCTCGGGCCCGGGCCTCGGCCACCAGAGGCGTCACCAACGGTTCGTACACGAGGTCGACCACGAGCTGACCTGGGGCCAGGCGGTCGGGATCGATGGCCAGCCGGTCGGCCGTTCCGCTCATGCCGGCTGGGGTGGCGTCGACGACGACGTCGACCTCGCCGGCCTGCTCGATGCGGCCGACCCGACCGACGTGGTGACCGAGGGCGGCGGCCATCTCGGCGGCCTCGGGCCGGCGAGCCACCACCAGGACCTCGTCGGCCCCGGCCGCCGCCACCGCCCGCACCACGGCTCGGGCGGCACCACCGGCACCGAGAACGAGGAACCGTCGACCCTCGGGATCGATGCCCTCGTCGGCCCGGAGCGCGGCCACGAAGCCGTCGCCATCGGTGTTCTCGCCGACGAGACGCCCGTCGCGACGGACCACGGTGTTGACCGCACCCAACTCGGCGGCGATCGGCGACAGGCGATCGACAAGACGGGCGACGTCGCTCTTGTGGGGCATGGTCACCGACATCCCGTCGATGCCGAGCGAGGACATCCCCGCCAGGGCCCGGCCGGCGTCGCCGGAGACCACCTCGAACGCCAGGTACACCCAGTCGAGATCGAGGGCCCGGAACGCTGCGTTGTGCAACGCCGGTGAGAGCGAGTGGCCGACCGGCTCGCCGATCACCGCCGCCAGCCGGGTCCGGGCCGAGGGGCGCCACGGCTCGGTGCCGATGCCCGCGCTGCTCACAACAGGCCCTTGGCCCGGGCGTCGGCCACGTCCTGGTTGAACTGAGCCTCGGTCGAAGAGAAGGCATGGCGCCCGTCGGCATCGGCCAACACGTAGTAGATCCAGTTGCCAGACTCGGGACGCAAGGCCGCCTCCAACGACGCTCGGCCGGGGAGGCTGATCGGGGTCGGTGGCAACCCCGTGAACTTCCTGGTGTTGTAGGGCGAGTTCACGTCCAAATCGGTCCGGGTCAGCTCGCCCCCTCGGCGGCCGAGGGCGTAGTACACGGTGGCGTCGATACCGAGGGACATCCCGGCGTCGAGACGGTTGTAGATGACTCGGGCGATCTTGGCTCGATCGCCGTCGACCTTGGCCTCGGCCTCGATCAGAGACGCCACGATCAACACCTCATAGGCGCTGTAGCCGGTGAGAGCCTCGGCGTCGTCGTAGCCCACCTCGGCCATCACCGTGTCCTGCTGACCGACCAACTGGGTGACCACGTCGGTCTCGGTCGCCGTGGCCTCGACCCGGTAGGTGTCCGGCGCCAGGAGCCCCTCGAGGTTGGTGGCCCCGGGTGGCCCGTAACGGGTGACGATCTGGCCCGACGACGCCGTGGCGAGGAACCCGTCGGCACTCAGACCGGTGCTTTCCGCTACCCGATCGGCGGTCTCGGCCAGAGTGAACCCTGGAGGGACGGTGACCATGGCAAAGGTCTGGGTGGGGCCGGCGACCAGCACGTCGCGCACGTGTGCCATCGAGTCGTCGGTGTTGAACATGTAGCTGCCGGATCGGATGGTCAGGTCGCCGGTGGTCCGCAGATAGAGGCGGAACACCCGAGCGTTGGCGACCACTCCCGAGTCGGCCAGCAACTCGGCCACCTGAGCGGTCGAGGCACCGTCGGCGATATCGACGGCCACCGCAGGGCCAGGCGAGCCAGGCGGATCGATCTGGCGGTTCACCCACACAGCCAACCCGCCGGCCGCCAACAGGCCGAGCACCACCACGACGCCGGCCACCATGGGCCACCGTCGACGCCGACCCGGCCGACCGTCGTAGTCATCGTCGAACTCGTCGTCGAACTCGTCGTCGTCGAAGACGCCGCTCATCGCAGCGCACCGCGGTCGAGCCAGGACTGGAGGATCACCGTGGCCGCCGACTGGTCGATCACCGCGCGTCGGTCTCGGCGGCGCCGGCCGCTGGCCCGCAGCGACCGGTCGGCCTGGACCGTGCTCAGCCGCTCGTCATGGGTCGAAACCGGCACCGACAACGCCTGGGCCAGCTCATCGGCCTCGGCCGCCGCTCCCTTGGCGGCTGGGCCCCATGTGCCGTCCATCGAGAGCGGGAGCCCGACCACCACGTGGCCGACGTCGAGGTCGGCAACCAGCCGAGCGATCTCGGCGTGGTCGGCCGGGTGCCCCGCCGGGCTGCGCTCGATGGTCGCCCGGGGGCTGGCCAAGATGCCGCCCGAGTCGCTCACTGCCACGCCGATACGCACCGACCCCAGGTCGAGGCCGAGGGCCCTCACGATCGGGTGGTGGAGATGCCCGCGGCGACCCGGGCCAGGTCGAGGGCGTCGTCGATGCGGGCCACGTCGCGACCGCCGGCCACGGCCAGTTCGGGGGCCTTGCCGCAGCCACCGCCGACCGCCTTGGCCGCGGCGACGAGCAGGTCTGACGCCACCAGGCCGCTGTCCTTGCCGACTGCGGACACCAGCGCCACCCCTCCCCCATCGGGAGCACCGCCGAGGACCACGGCCCGGACTCCGGGTTCGTTGCGCACGGCGATGGCCATATCACGCAGATCGTCGCGGCCGATCCCGTCGCGGCGAGCCACGACAATGCCATCGACCGCCAGACCGGCCAGCGCTCCGGCGCCAGCTCCGGCCGCGTCGCGGCGCAGGTCACGCACCTCTCGGCGCAGGGTGTCGAGTTCGGCCAAACGCTTCTCGACGCCGGTGACCACCTCGTCGGCCGGTACCCCCAACAGGCTGGCCACCTGGTCGAGGCGGGCCTCGTCCTCGCGCACCCGAGCGAGAGTGCCAGCACCGGTGGTGGCCACCAGACGACGCAGGTTGGCCCCCACCGAGCCCTCCGACACGATCTTCACCGGGCCGATGTCGCCCAGGGCCCGCACGTGCGTACCGCCGCACAACTCGACGGAGTGCCGGCCAGCTTCGAGCACCCGCACGATGTCGCCGTACTTGTCGCCGAAGAAGGCGATGGCGCCGAGGTTGGAGGCTTCCTCCATCGTCGTCTCGTAGTGGCGCACCGGATCGTTGGCCAGGATCTCGGCGTTGGCCAGGTCTTCGATGGCCCGAATCTGGTCGGCCGTGAGGGCCTCGTAGTGGGAGAAGTCGAAGCGGAGGTGTTCGGGGGCCACGAGCGACCCCTGCTGGCGAACATGGTCGCCCAACACCTCACGAAGAGCCCAGTGCAGGATGTGAGTGCCGGTGTGGTTGCGTCGGATGGCGTCGCGCCGGGGGCGGTCGATCGCGGCGGTGGCCACCTGACCGTCGTGGAGCTCACCGTCGAGGATCCGGGCTCGGTGGCGGTGCAGCCCGGGAACCGCGTAGCTGGTGTCGAGAACCTCGGCCGCCCCGGTGTCGGTGGTGATCGTGCCGGTGTCGCCCACCTGGCCGCCACCCTCGGCATAGAACGGGCTGCGGTCCAAGAAGACCTCGACGATGCCGTCGGCCTCGTCGGGCACCGGGAGCACCGCCAACACCCTCGCCGTCGAGGTGTCGTTCTCACGCCCGGTGAACTCCGTCGGGCCGTGGGCGTCGAGCAGGGCCCGGTAGGCGTCGCCGGACGCATGGGACGCGTTGGTGGCTCGGGCCGCCTTGGCCCGGGTTCGCTGGGCGGCCATGGACTGGTCGAAACCCTCGACGTCGACGGTCACACCTCGCTCGGCGGCGATCTCCTCGGTCACCTCGAGGGGGAAACCGAAGGTGTCATGGAGCTGGAAGGCCACGGCCCCGTCGAGGCGGGCATCGGCGCCCTCGAGGGCATCGAGCGCCTCGTCGAGGATGCCCGCGCCCACCTTCAGGGTCTGTCGGAAGCGGGCCTCCTCTCGGACCAGCACGTCGGTGACGAAGTCGGCGCTGGCTACCAGGTCGGGGTAGGCCGCGCCCATCACCTCGACCGTGGTGGCCACCAGCGCCGGGGTGACGTCGCGCTCGACCCCCAGGAGGTAGGCGTGACGGATGGCCCGGCGCACGATGCGGCGCAGCACGTAGCCGCGGTCCTCGTTGGAAGGGAACACCCCATCGGCGACCAGGAAGGTCATCGTGCGAGCGTGTTCGGCCAAGATCCGCAGCGACACATCGCTGCGCTCGTCAGTGCCGAGACGGACTCCGCTGAGCGACTGTGCGGTCTCGACCAACGGAGCCAGCACGTCGGTGTCGTAGACCGAGTCGACGCCTTGGCTGATGCTGAGCACCCGTTCGAGACCTGCGCCGGTGTCGATGCTGGGCTTGGGCAGCGGCGCCCGGGTGCCGTCAGCGCTCTGGTTGAACTGCATGAAGACCAGATTCCAGAACTCGACAAACCGCGAGTCGGCGCCGTGAGCCGGTCCGCCATCGACACCATGGGCCGGGCCCTTGTCCCAGAAGATCTCCGAGCTGGGGCCGCACGGGCCGGTGTCGGCCATACGCCAGAAGTTGTCCTCGTCGAGTCGCTGGATGCGCTCGGCCGGCACCCCCACGACATCGCGCCAGATGGCCTCGGCCTCGTCGTCCGAAACGTGGACCGTGACCCAGAGCCGCTCGGGGTCGAAGCCGAACCCCTCGGTGATGAGCTCCCAGGCCCACGGGATGGCCTCGACCTTGAAGTAGTCGCCGAAGCTGAAGTTGCCAAGCATCTCGAAGAACGTCGTGTGCCGGGCCGACCGACCGATCTCGTCGAGGTCGTTGTGCTTGCCGCCGGCCCGCACACACTTCTGTATGGAGACGGCCCGACGGAACGCCGGCTGCTCATCGCCGACGAAGTAGGGCTTGAACGGCACCATCCCGGCCACGGTGAACAAGATCGTCGGATCGTGCGGGATGAGGCTGGCCGAGGGCACCACGATGTGGTCCTTCGCCTGGAAGAACGAGGTCCACAACGAGCGCAGCTGGTCGGCCTGCATGGACCGCTGAGCCTACCGGTCGACCTGTTGGGCCCCAGCTGGCTCCGGGGCGGTGCTGACGACGGCATCGACTCGACGTTGGAGCTCGTCGTGGCGAGCCCGCATGGCGGCCCGACCGTCCCCCAGGGCGCCAGCCACGTCGCCCCGCAAACGCCCGCCGGCCGCGCCGACCCGCGCCACCACCGCGGGCGGTCGGTACCGGTCGATACGGCGTCGGACCTGGCGGTTCAGCCATACCGCTCCCCCGGCACCCAGGCCGGCGCCGGTCAGCAGCCAACGGAGACGAACGAACACCGCGCTACTCCTGCCGGCGCCGGTGGCGCAGCGACCCGGCAGCCCGGCCGGCGCCGGCAGCCATGGCCGCGCCCCGGATGATCGGGTTCGACACCGCCCCCAGGGCCAGGCGAGAGGCGGTGCCCACCGTCGCCGTCACCGCCTCGGCCGAATCGAGGAAGTGGTCGACCCGCTCGAGCTCGGCGTTGGCCGCGTCGACCGTCTTCTGTAGCTCGGCGACCGCCGGCAGGCTGGCCTCGAGCTGTTCGGCCACTCGGCGCACCAAGGTGAGGGTGCGATTGATCCACACCACGGCCAGGACGACCAGCACGAGCGTGGCGATCGACGCGATCGACACCAGCACCGCCGCCAGGTCGCTGGCGGTCATCGTCGGCCGCCGTCGGTGGTCCGTTCGCTCATGCGCTGCTCGATCTCCTGCTCGTGACCGTGGGCGGTGGGCTCGTAGTAGCGATGGTTGGCGACCTCGTCGGGGCGGTATTGCTGACGCACCCAGCCGCTCGGGTCGTCGTGAGGATATCGGTAGCCCTGGCCATGACCCAGGGTCGAGGCCCCCTGGTAGTGGGCATCGCGCAGGTGCGGGGGCACCGGCGCCCTCGGGGTGGCGGCCACGTCGGCCCGAGCTGCTCCGAGCGCGGCCGTGATGCGGTTCGACTTGGGTGCAGTGGCCAGGTGGACCACGGCGTGGGCCAGGTTGAGCTGGGCTTCGGGCAGACCAACCAGCTCGACGGCGTGGGCCGCAGCGTTGGCCACCAGCAGGCTGTGCGGATCGGCCATGCCGATGTCCTCCGATGCCAGGATCACCAGGCGGCGGGCCACGAAACGGGCACTTTCACCGGCATCGAGCATGCGCACCAACCAGTAGAGACCGGCGTCGGGGTCAGAGCCCCGGATCGACTTGATGAAGGCGGAGATGACGTCGTAGTGCTCGTCGGGCCCGTAGCGCAGGGCCGGGGCATCGGCCGCGGCCTCGGCGTCGGCCAGGGTGACGACCGGGGTCAGGTGGGGGTCGCCCGGTTGGCGGGTCGCGGCCAGGGCCACGGCTACCTCGAGGTTGGTCAGGGCGGCCCGACCATCGCCGGCGGCCCGATCGACCAGGTGGGCGAGGGCCGCGTCCTCGGCGGTGGCGTCCTCGGCATCGAGCCCTCGGCGCAGCAAGGTGCGAACGGCCGGGGCGTCGAGGGGATGGAGCCGGAACAGCGTCGATCGGCTGAGGAGCGGCGCATTGACCTCGAAATACGGGTTCTCGGTGGTCGCGCCGATGAGGGTGAGGGTGCCGTCCTCGACGCTGGGAAGCAGGGCGTCTTGCTGGGCCCGGTTGAACCGATGGACCTCGTCGAGGAACAGGATCGTCCCTTGGCCTCGCTCACCCAGGCGCTGGCGGGCCCGCTCGACCACCTCCCGGACGTCCTTCACGCCGGCGCTGACCGCGGACAGCGGCTCGAAGGAACGCTCGGTGGCCGCGGCCACCAACCGGGCCAGCGTGGTCTTGCCGGTGCCGGGGGGACCCCAGAGCAGGATCGAGCTCAGGCGGTCGGACTCGATGAGGGCCCGCAGGGGCCGGCCCGGGCCGAGGAGGTGTTCTTGGCCTACGACGTCGTCGAGGCGCTGGGGACGCAGGCGATCGGCCAGCGGAGCCCGGGCCGCCCGGTGCCGGTCGGCAGCGGCGTCGAACAGGCTCGGCACCGCCCCGACCCTACCGGCGCCCTCCCCTCCCGTTCTTTGGCGTATCCACCACGCCTCAGGTAGTGGATCCGCCGGAGAACGGGCGGATGGGGCCGCGTCAGCGTGCGCCGAGTCGCGCGACGTGGTGGGATCTGCGGTTAATGCTCGAACGCCGCCTCCACGAGGCCATCAATCCCATCGCCATCTCGGCCCTGTTCTCCCCTGGGGTGTACCGGGCCATCAACGACCTGGGGGTGCCGGACAGGATGCCGGTCTACCTGGCCCAACGCACCGCAGCGATGGGGGCGGTCCCGCCGACGACGGTCAGCGCCGTACTGGCCTACTTCCAGCCCGACATGGTCGCGGTGGCCGTACCCAAGGTGTGGGCAGCCACGACCCCTCAGGCCTTGCTGGCCGCCCGCGACATTGCCGTCGTCGCCTTCCTCACCGAAGCGCTGGGCGATCCGCCCGAGGGCACCGACGAGGTCGCCGCCATCCTGCGCCGGGCCGTCGATGCCGCCCCCGTGGCCGGCCACCCGATCTCCAGCGCCCTCAGAGAGCGACCGTGGCCCGAACATCCGCTCGGCGCCATGTTCCGGGCCTGTGAGTGCCTTCGGGAACATCGGGGCGAGTCGCACATCGCGGCGTGGACCGTCGCCGGCCGCCAGCCCTTCGAGATGCTGCTGATCTCCGAACGCAAGCTGGGGTGGATGCCCCGGGGCGAGATGGCCTACATGTACGGATGGTGGCCAGCCGAGTCGGCCGCGGGCTATGCCGCCCTCCAGGACGAAGGCCTGCTCGACGCCGACCTGTCCCTCACCACTGCCGGCCACGCCCTGCGAGATGCCATCGAGGACTCCACCGACGTGGCCGAGGCGCCCATCATCGACGTCCTCGACGAGGGGGAGGTGGCCCAGGTCGAGGCCTACTGCAGCTCCATCGCCCCGCGGCTCATGGGCGTCCTGCCCCCGCCCGACCCCGACTCCCCCAAGGAAGGAGACCATGGGGTGATGGGGCCGATGCCCCGCCAGTGAGCGGCCGGCTATGCCTTCTTGGGGAGGGTGCGGATGCCCAACTCGTCGAGCTGGCGGGCGTCGACCGTGCCCGGGGCGCCGGTGAGCGGATCGATACCTGACTGGGTCTTGGGGAAGGCAATCACTTCGCGGATGTTGTCCTCGCCGGCCAGCAGGGCCACCAACCGGTCGAGGCCGACGGCGAATCCCCCGTGGGGAGGGGCGCCGTACCGGAAGGCCCCGAGCAAGAATCCGAAGCGGGCCGCGGCATCGTCGTCGGAGATGCCGAGGGCTGAGAACACCCGGGCCTGGATGTCGGACCGGTGGATCCGGATCGAGCCCGACCCCAGCTCCCAGCCGTCGAGCACCAGGTCGTAGGCCTGGGAGCGGACCGCCAGCGGGTCGCTCTCGAGCAGGTCGAGGTCGTCGGGGTGCGGCATGGTGAACGGGTGGTGGGCGGCGACCGGGTTG
Organism: Actinomycetes bacterium; assembly: GCA_031399525.1. Taxonomy (GTDB): domain Bacteria; phylum Actinomycetota; class Acidimicrobiia; order Acidimicrobiales; family CADCSY01; genus JANNNX01. The sequence continues at coordinate 15,502 of JANNOZ010000008.1, forward strand.
CCGTCGTCATCGAGGCCCTCGAACATCGGGAACTCGGTGACCCACAGGAACTGGTGCGGCGCCTTCTCGGCCCCGGCGGGCCGGCCCAGGTCGAGCCGAAGAGCCCCCAACACCGAACACACCAGGGGGTGCTCGTCGGCCACCACCAGTAGGAGGTCGCCGGCGTCGGCGTCGAGGGCGGCGACCACGCCGGCCTGCTCGGTTTCGGACAGGAACTTGGCCACCGGCGATTCGAGCTGACCGCTCGCGCCCACCTTGAGCCACACCAGGCCCTTGGCCCCGAGCGCCTTGGCTCGGTCGGTGAGGGCGTCGAGACGGCCCCTCCCGTGGGCCGCCGCCGCCCCGGGCACCCGGATGCCCTTGACGCAGGGGGCCTTGAAGGCGTTGAACTCTGTGGCCGCGAACACCGGGGTCAGCTCGACCAGCTCCATGGCGAATCGCAGATCGGGCTTGTCGGTGCCGAAGCGGTCGCGGGCCTCGGCCCAGGTCATGGTGCCGATCGACGGCCGCTGGCCGGTCACGGCCTCGGTGGCAGCGGCCACCGCTTCGCCGACGAAGCCGAGCACGTCGTCCTGGTCGACGAAGGACGCCTCCAGGTCGAGCTGCATGAACTCGTATTGGCGGTCGGCTCGGAGGTCTTCATCGCGTAGACACCGGGCGATCTGGAAGTAGCGGTCGACTCCACCCACCATGAGCAGCTGCTTGGCCAGCTGAGGGCTCTGGGGCAACACATAGAAGTTGCCGGGCTGGCGCCGGGCTGGCACCACGAACTCGCGGGCGCCCTCCGGGGTGGGCGTCCACAGCATCGGAGTCTCGACCTCGACGAAACCCTGCTCGTCCATCGATGCCCGCAGGACCCGGTTGACGGTGGCCCGGATGCGCAGGTTGCGTTGCATGCGCTCGCGCCGTAGATCGACGTACCGGTGGCGCAGGCGGACGATCTCGTCGACATCGGCTTCGCCACCCCCGCCGGGCCGGTCGGCCAAGGGGAACGGCGGCGGCTCGGCCACATTGAGGATCTCGACCTGGCAGTGGGCCAGCTCGACCTCGCCGGTGGGCAGGGCCGGGTTGTCGGTGCCCTCGGGCCGGCGCCGCACGGTGCCGGTGACGGCCACCACGTACTCGGCCCGCACGTCGACGGAGCCGTCGACCACGCACTGGACCAGCCCGGTGTGGTCCCGCACGTCGACGAAGGCCAGGTGCTCGCCGTGCTCACGACGGCGGGCAACCCAGCCGCACACCGTCACCTCGGCGTCGACGTGCTCGAGCCGCAGCTCACCGCTGTAGTGGGTGCGCTTCACGATGTCGTCCTCTTCCTGACCTCGTCGATGATCCGATCCCGGGCCACCGCCACCTGCTCGGTGGCGTGGTCGCCGGCGCCCCCGGCCGCTCGCAACGGGCGCACGGTGACGGTGCCGGCGGCGGCTTCGTCGGCGCCGACGATGAGGGCCACCTGGGCTCCGGAACGGTCGGCCGCCTTCATCTGAGACTTCATCGAGCGGCCGTCGAAGGCCCGGTCGACCCGCAGACCGGCGGCCCGCAGCTCGGCGGCCAAGGCGGTGGCCTCGGTGCCGGCGGTATCGACAACGAACGCGTGCAACGGGGCAGCGACGGTGTCGGCGTCGAAGGTGCCCTCGGCGTCGCACGCGAGCAGGAGTCGCTCGATCCCGGCGCCGAAGCCCACACCGCTGGTGCCGGCCGGACCGCCGAGCTGCTCGACCAGGCCGTCGTAGCGGCCGCCGCCGCCAATGGCGTTCTGGGCCCCGTCGAGGGCGTCGGCCGCGAACTCGAAGGTGGTGCGGGTGTAGTAGTCGAGACCCCGCACCAGGCGGGGGGCCAGCTCGTAGGCGATGCCCAGGGCGTCGAGACCCGTGGTGACCCGGGCGAAGTGGGCGGCGCAGGCCTGGTTGAGGTAGTCGAGCATCCGGGGGGCGGCCTCGATGATCTCCTGGTCCTGCGGACGCTTCGAATCGAGAACCCGCAGCGGGTTGAGGGCCAGGGTCTGGCGACTCTGCTCGGACAGCTCACCGGCGTGGGCCTCGAAGTACTCGCGCAGCGCGGCCCGGTGCACGGGGCGGCACTCGGCGTCGCCCAGCGAGTTGAGCAAGAGGCGCCGGCGGGTGAGGCCGAGGGCCCGGTGGAAGCCGTCGAGCAGGGCGATGACCTCGACGTCGGCGTCGGGGTCGTCGGTGCCCACGATCTCGGCGTCGACCTGGTGGTGCTGGCGGTAGCGGCCCGACTGGGGCTGCTCGTAGCGGAAGTTGGCGCCGACCGTCCACACCTTCCACGGAGTGGGCGGGCGGTGCTCGGCGAAGGCCCGCATGAGCGAGGCGGTCAGCTCGGGGCGCACGGCGAGGCGGCGCCCGCCCTTGTCCTCGAAGTCGTACATCTCCTTGCGGACGATGTCGGTGGACGCGCCGACCCGCTCGAACACCTCGGCGTACTCGACCGCCGGGGTCAGGGTCAGGCCGAACCCGGCCCGCTCGGCGTGGGTGGCGAAGGTGGCCACCAGCGCGGCCCACCGCCCCGACTCGGGGGCGAGGACGTCGAGCATCCCCTTGGGCGCACGCAGCTCGGGCAAGGCGAGCGAGGCTACTCAGCACCCACTCTCGGGCCGGGCTTGCCAGCCCGGGGCTGTCTGAGACATCGTTACATTCGACGTCGATCCGGTGTGGGCGGCGGCGGGACACACAGGGGGAACCAGGTGCCGAACAGCTTCAAGATCAGCTCGGGCTTCAACCCGATCACCAGCGCACCCGAGCAGGACACGGCCATGCTCGACGCTGTCATCGAGCAGGCCCACTGGATGGACGAGGCCGGACTGGCCTGCATCTACACCACCGAGCACCACTTCACCGGCTACGGCGCCCACTCCAACAACTTCATGATCTCCTCCTACCTGGCCGGCCAGCTCGAGCAGGCCTACGTCGGCTTCTCGATTTGCGTCGTCCCTCTGCACCACCCGGCGCGCTTGGCCGAGATGGCCAACCTCCTCGACCAGTTGACGAAGGGCCGGTTCATCTTCGGGCTGGGCGGCGGTGGCATCCCGCTGGAGTTCGCCGGCTACGGCCTCCACGCGGCCGACTCCACCGAGCTGCACGACGAGGTCTTCGACGTCGTGATGCAGCTGTGGGACAAGGCCCCCGACGACCCGCCGATCGAGTTCAACGTCCGTGACATCTACCAGGGCACGCTCTACCAGCGGATCATGCCTGCCCCCTTCCGGGA